>NZ_JAALLS010000018.1 GCF_011059105.1 Fodinibius halophilus
AAAAGCTTGAAAAAGTCATAGTATTCAGCATGACACACCGGGTTTTGCAAATCTGCCTGTTACCCAGGAGAAGATTACGATTGGCTTTGTCCTATAAAGTTACAAAAACAACACCACTCCACTGCCAGTTGAACTCCAAGGGAGTTCAACTCCCGTAATAGAAATGATTCTTCGACTCCCTCCACAAAAAATCTATCCTTAAAGTAACTCAAAATTTTTACCGGCCGTTTGGCGGATACAGCCAAGCATTTCAAGTTCTAACAATTTAGGCATCAATTGGTGAGTGGGTTTTCCCAACTGTTCTGCCAACTTATCGATATGCAGCGAATCCTCTTCCAGTGTTTTACATATTTCAATAGAAAACTCATCCAATTCCTGTGAAGTCCACTTCATTTCCGGCTCAGGTTGTTCCTGATCGTCCGGCCTAGTATCGATCGTAATATGCACCTTAATCTCTGTTAATATATCCTCTACATTCTGAACCAGCTTGCCCATTCCTCTTTTGATTAGGCTATTACAACCAATAGCATTAGGGTGCCCTACGGGGTGAGGAATCACAAATACTTCTCTGTTTTGGTCAATCGCCGACTTGGCAGTTATCATACTACCCCCTTCTATGCCCGAAGCCACAACCAGCGTTCCGTGTGTCATTCCGCTGACAATACGATTGCGAACCGGAAAATTACCCATCTCCGGGGCCGTTCCCAGGGGAAACTCTGAAATAATAGCTCCGCCGGTTTTTACAATTTCAGAAGCCAATCCCTTGTGATCGCTTGGATAGATCCAATCAATACCCGAGCCCAACACTGCTATCGTCTTTCCTCCTGCAGAAATCGTTGCCCGATGAGCTGCTCCGTCAATGCCGTACGCCAATCCACTGACAATGGTTAAATTATGCTCTACCAGCTTCTTGGTAAACTTTTCAGCCATATTAACGGCATATTCTCCGGCCTTTCGGGTTCCCACCACAGCGAGGCTGTCGGTTTGTAATACTTTTCTGTCTCCTTTAATCCAAAGCAGGAGCGGGGGATCGTAAATCTCCCGGAGAAGTGGCGGGTAATCATCATCCCAATAGGTCATGATTTCCGCGCCAGTATTTTCAGTTTTTTGAAGGATATCATCCACCTCATCCCAGCGGTTAAAGGTAACCACCTCGTCAGCGGTTACGGGACCAATCCCTCGAATGGACTCTAATTCATGGCGTTCCAGCCGAAAAATAAGCTGTGGATGTTCGACAGACTGCAACAACAACCGGATGCGTTGGGCACCCAGATTATCCATTAGATGTAGGGCTACAAACTCTCTAACGGGTGGTTCATACGTCTTCTCTCGTGGATTCAATGTCTTGTAATTTCTCCCAGATGACTTCTTTAAGCTCATCTATATGGTAGTTGGTTGCAGACGAAATTTCAACTACTGGGATGTCTAAGTCAACTTTTTTTTCTTCATCGAGCTCATAATTCTCTTGAAGATCCATTTTCGTAATCGCCAACACCCTTGGCTTATCAAGCAAGTCTGCACGATATTGACGCACTTCATCAAGCAATGCCTCGTATTCGTACTCAATATCCTGCTGCGAACTTACCATAAACAGGAGCACATTATTACGTTCAATATGGCGCAAAAACTGAATTCCCAGCCCACGTCCATCGTGTGCCTCCTCAATAATGCCAGGTATATCTGCCATTACAAAAGTACGGTAATCGGGCATAGTTACAACACCAAGGTTCGGAGAAAGCGTTGTAAAAGGATAGGAATCTATCTTCGGCTTCGCCCCCGACATCGCTGATAGTAACGTACTTTTGCCGGCATTGGGGAATCCTACTAATCCCACATCAGCAATAAGCTTAAGCTCAATCTCTATCGCCCGTTCTTCTCCTTCTTTACCATCCTGTGCGTGGCGCGGGGTCTGGTTGGTAGACGTTCTAAAGTGCCAGTTTCCAAGTCCCCCTTTTCCGCCTTCGGCTACAACAATTTCTTGGTCATGCTCGGTAATCTCTCCGAGGCGCTCTTTGGTATCGGCATCATAGATCACACAACCCAATGGAGCTTCCAATATTTCGTCATCACCGGACTTCCCCTTCTTTTTACTGGGACCGCCGCGAGCTCCATCTTTGGCATTCACATACTTACGATAACGCAGATCTAACAGCGTATTAAGTTGTTCATTTCCCCTCAGGATTACATCACCACCATCGCCGCCGTCACCTCCATCGGGACCACCGCGGGGTACATACTTTTCTCTGCGAAAATGTACTGATCCTGGTCCGCCGTTTCCGCCGGTAACATAAATTTTTGCGTAATCGGCAAACTGAACTCGTCCCATACTAGAGATTCTCTAAAATAAAGTTGTTAAGTAATTTAAATAGATGGTTGCGTGTATTTCCACCATATATGCCGTGACTTCTATTCGGATAATACATCGTTTCAAATTGTACATCCTCAGCCACCAGTTTATCAACCATTTCAACAGCATTCTGGAAATGTACATTATCATCGCCCGTTCCATGTACCAACAGGTAATTACCTTCTATCTGTCCGGCATAGGTTAAGGGCGAACCATTTTTATATCCTTCGGGATTCATTTGAGGAGTCTGCATAAATCGCTCGGTATAAATGGTATCATAATACTTCCAGTTTGTCACCGGTGCTACAGCAATGGCTGTACTAAAGATATCGTTACCTTGGGCGAGAACCAAGCTCGACATATATCCGCCATAACTCCATCCCCAGATACCAATACGACTGGTATCAATAAAATCATACTGCTCAATCAGATACTTGGCCGCATTAATCTGGTCCTGCACTTCGTACTGCCCAAGCTTTTTATACAGCTGTTTCTCAAAATCACGTCCGCGACCTCCCGTACCACGGTTATCAACGCTTACAACGATATATCCTTGCTCTGTCAAGTATCGATGCCAAGTTGGACGTTGGCGCCCCCCATACCGTTTAGAGACCGTCTGGCTGCCCGGTCCGCCATATACATAAAACAGTACCGGATACTTCTGTTCAGGATCAAAGTCATGGGGCTTCATGATATACCCATTTAACGTAGCCTGCTCAAGAGGAATTTCAATATATTCTTTAGATGGCATCGCATATTTAGAAAGCGTATCCTTCAACGCTGTATTGCCCTCCAATACCCGAACCTTTTCGCCATTCCCCTTGTGCAAGGTATACTGTGGAGGTGATTGCGGGGCCGAATAGGTCTCGATATAATATTTATAATCACGACTCATATTGATCCCATTCCAACCCTCGCCATCACTTAGCTTTACTTTGCCACTGCCATCAATATTGATGCTATAAAGATGACGCTGCAGTGGTGAGGCTTCGGTACTCACATAATAGACCTTGCCGGAATCCTCATTATAGCCAAGGTAGTTCGTTACTTCCCAATCTCCTTTGGTGATCTGACGAATAAGCTCACCGGACATATCGTACAGATAAATGTGATTATACCCAGACTCTTCACTGGTATAGATGAACTGATCACCATTTTGCAAGAACTTCAGGTTATCATTAACATCAATCCAGGCATCTCTGGTTTCGGTTTTAATGATTTCCGTTTCACCGGTATTCACATCAGCCAGCATCAGGTCCTGCTTGTTTTGTAACCTGTTCATACGACGAATCGCTAACACATTGGAATTTTTGGTCCAATTAATCCGCGGAATGTACTGATCATTTTCAGACCCGATATCCATCCATGTGGTTTGATCTTGTTGCAGATCATAAACCCCAATTTTAACGATGGAGTTCTTTTCACCTGCTTTGGGATACTTGAACCGCGTCAGTCCGGGATACAACTCCCCCCAGTCAGTCATAAAAAATTCTTTTACCCGGCTTTCGTCAAAACGATAGAACGCAATTTTTTCTCCATCAGGCGACCAATACCATGCCCGTGCAATACCAAACTCTTCTTCGTATACCCAATCGGTAGCACCATTGATAATATGATTGAACTTGCCATCAGTAGTGATCGCTTTCTCTTCGCCGGTTTCAAGGTTTACCAGGTATAAATTATTATCCCGGACAAAAGCCGCCTTTTCGCCCGAAGGCGAAAGCTTGGCATATTGCTGCTTTTTATCTGACTTCGTGAGCTTCTGTATTTTTCCTGTTTTTAAATCATAAATAAAATAGTGTTCACGGGTGCTACGTCGCCAAATACGCTCTACGTCTGTTTTTATAAGGATCTTGCTCTCATCAGCAGAAAACTGGTAGCCCTGAATAAGAACAGGCTTCTCACGACCTTCCACACGCAGACTAGAAGTAGCAACGAGCACTTCGTAATCTCCTGTAAGGATATTGTATTTACGAAGCTCGATATCATTTTCCGTACGCTCAACAGTAGTATAATACTGTCCGTCTTTCATCCAGTTTACCTGCTGAATACCTGATGGCGAGAACGTACCACTGGCTACATCTTTGAACGTGATCTCTTTCTTTTCTTGCGCCTGTACCGGATGTAGAAACCATCCAAATACAACTAATAGAATTAATAGCTTTTTCATCTCTGCAATAATTTTATTGTTTAACTAACTATAGCAAGTACTGTCCATCCGGTACGGGGCACCGGTATAAGACCGGCCACTCTCAATTTTTTTTAAAAAAGCTGAAGTTAACTATTGCTCGTACTTGTGGAGTAGTATCTTTAATAGTTGGGTAAGCTTGCCCTTAATTTTGTTACGTGGGGTAATAAAGTCCAGGAATCCATGATCAAGCAAATATTCTGATCGCTGAAAGCCTTCCGGCAGATCACGACCTATAGTCTGACGAATCACCCGGGGACCAGCAAAGCCGATAAGGGCTTCGGGTTCGGCAATATTGAAATCGCCGAGCATTGCAAAGCTGGCTGTAACTCCACCGGTTGTTGGATTGGTCATCAATGAAATATAAGGAACACCTTCTTCCTCAAGTTGAGCTAATTTAGCCGAGGTCTTCGCCATCTGCATCAGGCTCAATACACTTTCCATCATGCGCGCCCCGCCCGACTGAGAAATAATAATCAGCGGCATCTCATTTTCACGGGCGTGATCAATGGCCATACCAATGCGTTCACCAACCACAGAGCCCATGCTACCGCCAATAAAACTGAAGTCCATACAGGTGATAACCACATCCAGGTCGTTCATTTTGCCAATACCAACGCGAACAGCATCAGACTGTCCCGTCTTTTCCTGGTATTGCTCCAGGCGATCACTGTATTTCTTGCGATCTTCAAAATCCAGGGGATCAGTAGGCTGAATCTCCTGCCCAATCTCTTCAAATTCCCCATCATCAAACAGGAAAGAAAAATATTCTTCACTTCCAATACGAAAGTGGTAACCGCTCAACGGGTCTACCCAAAGGTTATCCTCCAGTTCTCGACGGTGAATAGTTTCCCCGGTTTTGGGTACTTTCACCCAAACGCCTTCCGGCATATCCTTACGCTGATCGGTTTGTATATTTTTGTCTTTTCTCTTAAACCAAGCCATAATAGAGCAATTTCATTTTTGGTAAATGGACCCCAAAAATAACGATTCTAAGGTGAAGCTAAAATCTTTTATTTATCCAATTATTTACCTCCTATAAAATAGATTCTTCGATAAAATTGGTACAAGTAGCCCTATAAAACAAGCTGCTGTCATATTTACTTTGATATTAAACTATTTAATGTTAATTTACTGGTGAAGAATAATTAAACACTAGTTATTATGTCTACCAAACAGATTGAACAAATTGTAGCACCCCGTACACCACATTATGTAGGAGACGGATTTCGAGTACATACTTTTATATCCGGCAGTATTCCCATGCACCGCATGGATCCTTTTATTATGCTGGATTATAATCCAAAATTTCATTTCCCTCCCTCAGATAAACCAAGGGGAGTTGACGTTCATCCCCATAAAGGTTTTGAAACCGTTACTATTGCCTACAACGGCAAAGTAGCCCATCATGATAGCAGTGGTAACAGCGGCGTGATAGGCGAAGGGGATGTACAATGGATGACTGCAGGATCAGGTATCCTACACAAGGAATACCATGAGGAAGAGTTCAGCAAAAAAGGCGGCGATTTCCAGATGGCTCAGCTTTGGGTTAACCTGCCTGCAAAGTACAAATCGACCGATCCCAAATATCAAGGTATCAACAATGAAGATATTGACAAGTACACTTTACCTGATAATGGAGGCGAAATTGAGGTCATTGCCGGTTCTTATAAGGATGTAGAAGGGGCTGCTTCGACGTTCACGCCCATTCATTTGTATAACGCGCATCTAAATAAAAAGGGTAAAACTGCCTTCGACTTCCCGGAAAACTATAATACAGCCCTGCTGGTACTCGAGGGGGAGGTTCAAGTTAATGGGAGAAACGTAGCCACTGACCACTTTGCCCTTTTTGAAAACAGCGGTGAAGAATTTACTGTGGATGCTACTGAAGACGCTGTGGCACTGGTAATGAGCGGCGAACCAATCGGGGAACCCATTGCCGCCCAGGGTCCTTTTGTGATGAATACGCGAGAAGAACTCATCCAAGCGGTAAGGGACTTCAACAGTGGAAAATTCGGAGAAATGGAATGAAAAATAATCCCATTGCCCCGGCCCAGATAAAGCCGGGGCAAAAACTCAAATGGATACAACAGCTGCAAGAACTCAATTATACTTTGAACAGTTATGAGAAATACAGACAGAGGAATTCACCACATCTCAATAATCTCCGGTGACGGTCAGCGTAACGCTAACTTTTATATAAAAGCTTTAGGGCTTCGCATGATGATAAAGACCGTAAATCAAGACGATCCCTCTAACTACCACCTGTTCTATACCAACGGTTCAGGTAAACCAGGCTCCAGTATCACATTTTTTCCCTGGCCGATGGCCAAACTGGGCAAACATGGCAGCGGCGAAGCTACCACTGTTTCTTTCGTCGTTCCCTCTGAATCAATGGGCTATTGGGCTGAACGGTTTGGAGCAAAAGGCATCAACTTTGATGGTCCCTTTGAACGGTTTGGCAAACAGCTAATGGGTTTTCAAGATCCGGATCGATTGCAGCTGGAATTAGTTTTTGATCCCGAGATTAATAACCTAAAAAAGTGGACGGGCAGTACTGTGCCCGAAGAACACGGAATCAGAGGATTTTGGGGCACCACGATGCGTCTGACAGAAACCGAAGAGACAGCCAACATCCTGGAATCAGTCTTTGGATTTGAAGAAAAAGCTACCGAAGAAAATGCAACACTCTACCAAACCGGAAGCGAAATAGGCAATTCTGTCATTCTTGAACAGGTAGAACCCAAAGACGGGAGAAGTGGACGAGGCACCGTTCACCATGTAGCATTTCGTGCCACCGACCGGAAAAAGTTACAACAAATGCGGCAGCAAGTGCTCGACCTAGGGCTCTCTCCAACAGAAATTGTTAATCGGCATTTTTTCCGTTCTGTATATTTTAAATCCCCAGGCGGAGTACTGTTTGAGATTGCTACCGACGGCCCAGGTTACAAAGCGGTACAGGATGAAGAAGATTTGGGGCAGGCTTTGTATTTACCCGACTGGCTGGAATCGCGTCGTGATATGATTGAAAAGCGACTACCTCCAATAACTGTTTAACTCCGTACTATGCTCAGAAATAAACCCAGTACTGACAACTCTTTTACAGGTCCTCACCAGGGGCAGCCGATCGCAGAGGCCGGTGCTCCTGCAGGACGTGCTAAAGCAGGAATGATTATGCTGCACGGTCGGGGTGCTACGGCTAAAAGCATTCTGTCGCTAAGTGATGAATTTGCCCAGCCGGATGTACGGTACCTGGCTCCACAGGCCGATACGCATACTTGGTATCCGCATCCTTTTACTGATCCGTTGACAAAGAATCAGCCACAGCTGTCCAGTGCATTACAGGCAGTTAGTAAACTCATAAAACAGATGAATAACGAAGGAATTCCCAACGAAAAGATCGTTTTATTGGGATTTTCGCAAGGGGCATGCCTGGCATTGGAATACACAGCACGATATCCCCAAAGGATGGGCGGAATTATTGGCCTAAGTGGCGGACTCATTGGTGAAAAGATTGATCCAACTCATTATACCGGTGATCTACAAGACACCCCTGTTTTCATCGGTGTGGGCACTAATGACCACCATTTGCCCATGGCCCGGATCCATCAGTCGGCAAAAATCCTGCGTCAGCAAGGTGCAAATGTAACTAAAAAATTATATCCTGATACCGGTCACAAAGTGGTTGAAGATGAAATTAAAATCGTGCGTGGCCTTCTATCCAAAATCATACATAATTAACCAGATTTTATATGGCTACTTCTAATACCAATGCAACAGTACAAATATTGGCATTTGCAGGCAGCCTCAGGCAGGGCTCCTACAACAAATCTTTAATTCAATCGGCAAAAGATTTAGCTCCGACCTCTATGGAAATCCAAATTTTTAGCCTTAGTGGAATTCCATTATACAACGCTGATGTTGAGGCTGAAGGAAATCCCGAAGAGGTTGAAAAGTTCCAAACCGCCATTCAAAAAGCAGATGGGGTACTTATTGCAACACCCGAATATAATCACGGTGTACCGGCTGTAACAAAAAATGCCATTGATTGGGCTTCCCGCCCTTCCAGAGATGCCCCCTTGGCTAAAAAACCGGTTGGTATCCTCGGTGCTTCCCCCGGCACAACAGGAACAGCTCGGGGACAAAGTCAGCTAAGCCAGTCTCTTAAAGCAATTAATGCTTATACCATGCCCCAACCGGAGATACTGGTCTACCGAGCACACCAAAAGTTTGATGATTACGGGAACTTAACCGACGAAACAACCCGGAAGTACTTGAAAAAATATCTCAACGCCCTACAAGAATGGATAAGAACCTTTAACTGAAAACACTCCTTTAAATTGAAACTATATTCAGTTTGATGAATCCTAGGCCATTAAAAATTGGGCAACACGACCGAGCCAAGGGGCATCCCTTCGCACCCGTACAACTCATTGAATACGGGGATTACGAATGTCCCTACAGCCGAAAGGGGTACCGTTTTGCCCAGCTATTACTTCGCAAAAAAGAAGGACAGCTCTACTTTGCCTTCCGCAACTTTCCACTGCGAGAGAAACACCCTCATGCACAGCTATGTGCCGAGGCTGCCCTTGCAGCTGCCAACCAAGATCAGTTCTGGCCGATGCATGATTTAATGTTCGAAAATAATCGGAACCTTAACAGAGAAGCCATACTTAAATTCGCCAACCAGATAGGCATCAACACCGAGCAACTCAAACAGAAACTGGTAAAACGGACATTTCGAGAAGCCGTATTTTCTGAAATCAAGGAGGGACTGAATCATGGCGTCGATGATACCCCCACATTTTTCATCAACGGCAACCGGTATGAAGGGCCACTCTCTTATAAAGGCTTGAAGAGTGAAATTGAGCTTTTGCTGTGAATTCCATAGTTATCTCACATAACACAACCAACTACATAAACTATTTATATGAGTAACCAGGAAAAGTCTTTTTTTACTTCCTTTTTCAACAGAATGACACCCCGAGATCCCAACGAGTCACACCGACAGGCCTCCTTCCTGGAGCTGTTCTTTGATCTTTGTTTCGTTGTAGCTATTGCACAAGCCGCAGTCCAGCTGCATCACGCTCTGGCCGAAGCCCATATTATATCGGGAATTATCAGCTTCTCTATGGTTTTCTTTGCCATCTGGTGGGCCTGGATGAACTTTACCTGGTTTGCCTCGGCCTACGATAATGATGATATCCCCTTTCGCTTAGCTACCTTCGTTCAAATTATTGGTGCCTTAGTACTAGCGGCGGGGGTCCAACGCGGATTTGCGGACCAAAACTTCAATATTATATTTATTGGCTACCTCATCATGAGGATGGGACTGGCTAGCCTGTGGGTTCGCGCCGCCCTCCATGACCCGGAGCGAAAAACAACAAACTACCGCTATGCCTTTGGGATTAGTGCAGCAATGATCGGCTGGGGGACAATGTTTGCACTCAACTATTGGCCGGTATGGGGATTCGCCGCTATGGCACTGATAGAACTAGTGATCCCCGTGTGGGCTGAATCTGCAAATAAAACTACCTGGCACCCCGATCATATTGCAGAACGATACGGCTTATTAATCATTATTGTTCTGGGCGAGTCTGTACTAGCCGCAACCAATGCGGTTCAAATTGCTATCGATGAACAAGGAGCCGGCTTTGAAGCATTGGTACTGATAATAGCAGGAGGATTATTAACGATCTTCTCAATGTGGTGGCTCTATTTTTCAAGGTCAGCAGACCGCTTTCTTAGTACCAAACCTCTTGTTTCTTTTGGATGGGGATACGGGCACTATTTCATCTTTGCAGCAGCTGCCATAGTGGGGGCCGGCATTGGGGTTAATATAGACCATGTTACCGCCCATACTGCACTCAGTGATCCCGCGGCCGCAGCTACCATAACTGTACCCGCTGCCCTATTTTTATTAACCTTGTGGATATTCCATCTCCGTCCTCATCAAATAGGATGGTACCACGGCGCCCTTTTCACAGGCAATGCAATCATCATTTTGCTGGTAAGCTTCAGCCCCTGGCCTATTCTCTTAACAGGACTAATAACTGTTATTACTGTAATTATGAATGGGGTGATCTGTAGGCGTGAAGAACAGCAGCTAGCAATACAGACAGACGTATAAATTCGGGGAGGTTCAATTTTATCTTGATCTTACCTTTTATAGGGCTTTGCAAAACCCGGCATATCATCCTGAACTGAGTTTAGGATCTCAATTTTAGTGTTAATAGCTGAATATGAGATTCTGAAACAAGTTCAGAATGACATTATAGGAGTTCGTTTTGCAAAGCTTTTTTTTATCCCACTTGATTGGATGTATAGTACTTGGGATCAAAGGATGCCGGATTCACCTCTTCGAAGAAATCCTCAAATTTAGACTGGTAGAGCAAAATTAACGATTCTGCGGTGAGTTCCTCCGGCCCGTAGTTAGAAGCCTTCTCTTTTACCTGCTTATCAATACGTTCCAAACCGGTTCCAATAATTATATCATCTTTGCGAACCATATTTTCAACCGCTTCAATGGGAATAACCTCGACTTCATCATTCGTAGTCAGCAGCTCATCTTTATAATCAAACTGTTGATGATACAGATGCACGCGCCGGGCATCAATAACGCTGTGTATTTTCTTTGCATTGGGATTTTGTTGGACGGCCCGCATTGCAAATGAAGCCAATGTATTAACGCCATACAAAGGCACTTCGGTTTGAAATAGCAGGCCTTTTACAGCACTAGCCCCTATTCGAAGTCCTGTATACGAGCCCGGTCCCTGGCTTATCAATACTGCTTCAAGATCAGTGATGGTAAAGTCATGCTCTTGCTTCAGCTTATCAATAAACTGGAAAAGTGTTTCAGAGTGCGTTCCACGCTCTTCTATTCGTTGTTCGTAGATAGATCTGTCGTCATCGCAAAAAGCAACAGAACATACATTCGTTGCTGTTTCAATAGCCAATAACATGGGTTACCACCTGAGCTGATTAAAAATTAAAAGGTATAAAAGTTATCGTTTAATAAGCCATTTACTATTACTAAGCTGTACCCATCTCTCGTATAAGTTATACAATTGAGGAAACAGCTGCGGTGAAAAATTCTTTCGACCTATCTTAATCTGGTAGTTATAATTTAGCGTGCCGGGCTCCAGGTTATAACGTTCTCTAAATTGCCCCCCATCCATTTTCAAGGATTGATCCTGACTTCGATCATCCACAGAAAACCCGGATGGCAGTGCAATGGAGTAGGAAACATCCAGCTGTTCGGGTGCATCTAATGTTACCGGCAGATCACGACTGGCATCGCCAAAGGGATTATTCATTCGATATCCCACTACCATAGGGCGATACTCTAAGCCATTTGAAAAGCTTGTTGCATAATCTTCGATCTCAAAATGGGCCGTTATTTTTACTGGACTCTTATATCGATTCAAATTTTGTATCTCTACACTATCCAACCTAATATCTGCATAACCGTCAAAAAGTGCGCGGCTTACAATATCGGAATCGGTCATGCCGTCGGTCCGCTGCTGACGTATCTGTTGCGCTGGATATCCCTGCTGATGCGATACAATGGTCCCCTTCAGGGTACCCTCGGCAGTAAGTTTCGCTTCAACATCTACCTGGAGATCAAAGTGACTGTGGGCGGGCTCAATCTTAAACCACTCAAAAGAACGGGGCTTTAACTCCAACCCTTCATCGTTAAACATATCCACAGGAATAAGCCCGGGTTGACTGTGAGCAAAGCTGGCATCCATCACATACGTCTTGCCTTCAATATGAGAACGTACCATCAACCCATTAAACTGGTAAAAAGAGGGGAAACCCTTATTGATAGTCCCCGACTTTCTTGTTGATACCAGCACCGGATTGGCGTCGATACCGGCCCCACGCAACATTGCTGCCAGTGCTTGATTAATCGCAGCCTGGTTGGCAACCTCTCCCTCGATTACTGCCCGTCCCCTTTTGCTGCTGTAGGGAGCATGCGCGCCTGAAAAGCTCATTCGCTTATTGAGATATCGAAATATATGATTCTGTATCTCTTTCAAATCAGCATTTGGGTGAGCACTGGCAATAGAATCCCCTTTTGCATGTGCAAAGCTATTTTTCCGAATCTCGGCCAATGGATTGGTATTCTTGCGCAGCTTCGCCACCACCACATCCCAGCCGATATCAAGCGTCTGTCGTGGTATTCCAAACTCACTCATCATAAACTTGAGCTTTGCCCGGTGATCATCCAACGAAGTTATATAGGGCTCTTTTTCAGTAGCCGGAATATCATAGGCCATCCAACGTTCTGTGACGATAGGTTTGGGTTGCGGTATGGTGAATATTTTGGGTACCGAACTGGTATCGGTATACACAAAATTATTACGGAGGGAACCACTATAGTTCTCAGTCAGCTGTTGATATCGCAGATAATTAGGATAGGTTATGGTCAGCTTAGCGGCCTCAGTGGGTACGCGGTGAGAAAGGAAAAAATCGGGCAGCTCTTCAATGTATCGCCTTTTGATCTTGTAGCGGTATTCCAATATAGCGCCATTGGAAACCGCCGGCATTGTAAATTCTTTGATATTATATCGCGAGTTGATATTTACAGTTCGAATATCGGACTGGCGGAGTGCAATCTGGTTTCCTGAAGGCAAGTGGGTCCAACCACTGATATCCGAAATCTGTTCCATATTATCATCATAATAATATGGGATAGAAACGATCGAAGCCTCCCGCGCCGTTTTATCAAATACCTTGAGTCGAACATGATGATCGAGAATAGCAACAATAGACCCATCCTCTTCATTAAAAGAAACATCCATCTCCTTATTTGTAATCACATAGGGAGCATCGGAGGGGCTTAGCTGATATAATGAATCGGGAATAACCCCAAAATCTGCATCCTGAAATGATTGTCCATACAAACCGGATGTTAGCATGAAAAGACTAACACCAATAATAAGTGTGTAACGATACAATACTTTTAACATGAACCGGGATTATAATTCAGTAATCTCTAAATGGGGATTCCATCATTCAATCTAATAATATCGATCTTCAAGAAGTGAGCAGCTAACTACTCTTTTTTAGGAAGCTTTGCAAAACTAGTCACACCTTGTCATGCTGGACTTGTTTCAGCATCTCATATACAGTTATTAGCATTAAAACCGAGATCCTGATCCCGACAGCCGTCGGGATGACATGCCGGGTTTTGCAAAACTTCCTTTTCAATACTTAGAACATAGAACGCAAACAAGAGCGTCAGATTATGCAGCTATTTTTGTGAGTTAATGACAGCCCAAGCCGCTCGCCGCATTTATATCTCATTAACGACGAACCGTTCTTTATTATAAATTGCTTCCGCTCGTCCCTTCATCTGATCCCCCAGGTATGGGGAGTTTGCAGATTTGGAGTGCACCTTCTCTTTATCAAAAGTCCATTGCTCATCAACGTTAAAGAGCGTCAGGTTTGCTTTCGCTCCTTCTTCTATTTTAGGGATTTCGAGATTTAGAATCTCCCGGGGCTTCTCAACTACCTTGGTAAGCAGTTCGCCCAGTTCAAGGACGCCGGAATCCAACAGTTGGCGTACACTCACGCTCCAGGCCGTTTCTAAGCCAATTATTCCATTGGGAGCATAAATAAACTCTACCTCTTTCTCTTGGATGGCATGGGGAGCATGGTCGGTACAAATTGCATCAATAGTACCGTCTGCCAATCCTTCAATCATAGCATCCACATCTTCCTGGCTGCGCAACGGGGGATGCATCTTCACATTGGTATCAAAATCGCGACGCTCAATCTCTTCATCCGTAAGGTCAAAATGGTGCGGACACACTTCTGTAGTTACATTGATACCGTCAGCCTTTGCCTGCCGCACTAAATCAACTGCTTTGGCCGTGCTGATATGTGCCACATGAATATGACCGCCGGTAAATTCTGCCAATAAAATATCACGGGCGATCATCACCTCTTCGGCAATACCGGGAGTGCCATCGATACCGAGCCGGGCCGATGCTTTTCCTTCGTGCATATGGCCGGGACGAGAAAGCTTTAGATTCTCTTCGTGGTTAATAATTGGCATCTCCAGCATAGATGAGTATTCCAGCGCTACACGCATGAGCTGCGCATTATAAACGGGATCTCCGTCATCGCTAAAAGCAACGGCACCGCCCCCTTTCATATCGCCCATTTCGGCAATAGATTTCCCTTTCCGCTCTTTGGAAACACACCCAATAGGATGAACTTCAACCGGCAGGTCCTCTGCCTTTTTCTTAATAAACTCCACCACATCCCGTGTATCAATAGCCGGATTGGTGTTGGGCATACAAGCTACTTCAGTAAATCCACCAAAAGCCGCGGCAGCACAACCGGTTTCAATCGTTTCTTTATGCTCATAACCGGGCTCCCGAAGATGAACGTGCATATCCATCCAGCCGCCGGAGAGATATGCTCCTTCAGCATCATGTTCTTGTTCATTTTCTTGTGGATTCAAATCATTGCCGATTTCAGCAATCTCTCCACCTGTTATACGGATATCAACAATATCCGAACCGTCAAATTCGCCGCCAACCGGCTTTACATTTTTTAGCAGTAAATTGGGTGTGTAACTCATAAAAACTTTCCGTTATTTTTGATGAAGCTAAATATACAAAAACCAAAGCGCTGATGAAGCTGATTTTCCGATTCTCTAAAATGCTTTAATTATCTTTTCAGATAATGATTAAACAAATTACCAAATAGTTACTAGCTACCACTGACAACTGTTAACTTATAACTGTCCACTGCCTTTACATGCCACAATCTGATCTTTTCGAATCTGCCACGCTTTCTGTCACCGAACTAACCCAGGATATTAAAGCGGTACTCGAAGGAAACTTTATGGACGTTAAGGTCGAGGGGGAAGTCAGCAATGCCTCTACCAGCCGAAGCGGACACACTTATTTTACCCTAAAAGATGAAGATGCCCAACTCTCTTGCGTGATCTGGCGCGGAGTTTCTCGTTCAATTGATGCCGAAGTGGTAGATGGACAACATGTTATTGCCGGGGGCGACATCCAGGTATATCCTCCCCACGGTAAATACCAGCTGATCGTTCGCTCTCTGGAACAAGCCGGTAAGGGCGCCCTTCAGGAGGCCTTTGAAAAGCTAAAGAAAAAGCTCAAAGACGAAGGCCTTTTCGATAACGCCCACAAGAAGCCACTGCCCAAATTTCCCTTTAAAATTGGAGTAATTACCTCGGCCACCGGCGCTGCTTTTCATGATATTCGAGACACATTGGACCGGCGCTGGCCTATAGCAGAGGTCTTGTTGCACCATGCAAGTGTGCAGGGGGTAAACGCGGCCCCCGAACTTGTGAAAGCCATTAATCACTTTTCTCATGCTCAAAATGTGGATCTTCTTATTATTGGCAGAGGCGGCGGCTCACTGGAAGACCTCTGGCCATTTAATGAGGAAGCGGTAGCCCGTGCCCTTTTTGATTGTAAGGTACCCACTATTAGTGCAGTGGGGCACGAGGTTGATTTCAGTATCTCCGACTTTGTTGCCGACGCCCGCGCCGCCACACCAACCCAGGCTGCCATTGTTGCTACCCCTGACATCAATGAGGTACGCATGTATGCCGATGATCTCTCCACCCGGCTGCATGATATTATGGATACCCGTGTCACTGACCAAAAAGAACGGGTACAACAACTGATGCAGTCGCATGCTCTGCGCGTAGTCAAACAGAAGGTTTCTAATAAACACGAGCGGGTTAACAGCCTGAGAGAACGAATCCAACATCGCAAAAAGCTTCTTTTTATGCAGAAACACGAAAAGCTATCGGAGCTGCGCCATCGCCTGGAACTCAAAAACCCAAATACGGCCCTTGAAGAAGGATACTCACGCATCTGGCAAGATGGCAACTGGATTCAAACACTGGAAAACTTTGACTCCGGGCAACCCGCTACGATCGAATGGAAGGATGGGAAAACTGAAATAGAATAAAAATAGTATTTGACGAAAGTATATTTTTATACATACTATTGATGAAGCTAAGCGATAATCTAATCCTGATGATATGCTTGAGCAATACCGTATTCACATTGAACACAAAGGCAGACAGCACCAACTGTTAAATGCACTGCTGGCACTGGCAACAGGAGTTCTTACCCTTGGCTACCCCAACTTTTTATACCTGATCGCCGGAGCCTATCTCGTGGGACTGGGCTTACTCTTTGTGATGTTCAAGGTATCACCTACAGTTGCAGCTATTCCTATTGTAAGCGGGGTTATCATTTTCTTTTTCCCGGAACTTATTCCCGCCACCTTAGCTACCTTTTTAGCCTTCTTTGGCTTTATACTTTTATTTGGATTTCAGTTTGCCCTGATGGGCGTACTTACTCTCATTATTGCGGCACTTATCATTGCCAATCCCGATTCGGTGGCTTATCTCGTAGCTATCTTTTTGCTATTCTATTCTATCTCAAACCTCATCCGGTACTACCAAAATTGGAAAAGCGATGATACGATTATTTTTTAACAGGATGCAAGGGAATGAAGAATTAAAAATTTAAAATTAAGAATTGAAAAATCCTGCTTTTTTACTTTGTAACTTAGTCACTCAATCACCTAATCACTCCTGACCTTCAACACCTCAACATTCAACATCTTAACACTTCAAACCACTAAGGCACTAAGGACACACAACTACATAGTCACTGATCACTGTTTACTGTAAACTGACCACTGCAAACTGTTCACTGTAAACTGCAAACTGCTCATTCATTCATCTCCATTCCCAACCTGGGCAGGATTTAAACTTTTATTCATTCTCAAAACTCATAATATCATCAAGTATATCAGCACCGTATTTTATATTTAGCTTATCAAAAAAATCTGGGTCAACATCCTGTATGTAAGCTAAATAGCCTTTAAGGCTTAAAATATCGCTATCTTCCAAATCCCCTTTAGAGTATTTGTAAACTTTCCTCTTAACCTTTTCCTTTTTGTCATAGCCAATTGAAACATTGCCCTTATTTGAAATTACTAGACCCGTTATAACTTTTTTAGTGCCACGAGACATAAAAGCAGTCTTTTCTTCATTAAATTCAAGACTCAAATCTTGGTCATTCAAATGATCTCGAACTGAAGAATAAAACTTTGCACATATTCCCTTTTCATTTGTTGAAAAAACAATATCATCAGCATACCTAGTTACAGTGCTAGATTTGTCTAGCTCTTTAGATATTTTCTCCATTGCTTCATCAAAATCATACATTACAATATTACTTATAATTGGAGAAGTTGGCGCCCCTACAGCCAACCCATATTGATATCCTTTAATATGGTTTTTTCGAAAACAAATTCTTTTAAGATCTGAATAATCTGTATCATCAAACTCATATTTAGAAGAGTCTTTGACAATAGAAATGATATCATCAGGCTTTATAGATGGGAAAAAATTTTTGAAATCTAATCGAAGGCTATACTCATAATCTTTATGCAATCTAGCATTTTCAAAAGTAGGAGATTCAACTCCTCTTTTATAAGCCATTGCGATGGGATGAACATCATTTTTTTTAAAAATTATCTCCATCAAAGCATATTGTAACGTTTTAGTTTCTTTAGCAGGGTGATTTATTTCTCGATAACCTCCATTCGCTTTCTCTATACGATAAGTTTTATAAGATGCAGGTGCTTTTTTTATAATATTTGAAATATTATCAATAGATAGACTTGTATACTTTGATAGTAAGCCCTTTAAAATACTCATTTTAACCGGCTTTTAAGTAACTCGAATCTTTCTCTCGAGTTTTTAAAATAGTTATTCAAAATTGCTGACCTTATAACATTTATATCTATACCAATAAAAGAATAATAGAACCTAGACTCGTTTAAGGTTCTAATTAAATAACCTTCTTCTTTCTTTACCAAATCTAAAGCCAACAGTAATGGAATCGATGTGTATATATCATCATATGATTCCTCCTCTCCATAAATAAATTTTAACATTTCTAATACTTCCCTTTGCTTCACAGGAGAAAGTATTGCAATTAAATCTAAAACAAATAGTAACCTATCCTTTGCCTGAAGCGCTTCAAAAGCACTATATTTTTTTAGATCTACTCTTTTATTTCTTTCTCTTTTCAAACTCTGAATGCGTTCTTCTACCACACCAAAGCACTTAGAAAAATTTTTGTACTTTGTATAAATAACAGGTTTAAAATTAGATTTTTTATCCAACTTTTTTAAAGGTCCAAGATTAATAAACGAATCTGAGTTTTTATGTTCTATATCATTAATTACTAAAACATTTTTCGCAATTCCATCTTCAAGCATAAAAGCACCTAATTCTGAAAAAGTACTTTCACTACCTAACACTATAATTATACAATCAGAATAATCCGCTAACTGTTTTTCTATTGTCAACCAATCTCTACCCTCTTCTTCTCCTATCACTTTGAATATTTTTTCAGCCTTAAAAAACCTAAACTCCTTTAAATGTTCTGAAGCATACTTCATTAAACGTTCACGATTGGTATTACCATTATCAGGTCTTTTACCACAAGTAAAAATAAAAACGGAGTTTTTTGTTAGATGACTAGTATAATTTTTAAGACTACTTTTAAATGCATGTAAAGCCTCTCTTCCCCCTCTTGTAATTCTTAAATCTTGAAAAACCATATCTATAAAAGTAATCCATGCTACTTTCTACCATGAATACCGCGAGGGGAATCCCTCTCGGTATTTCGAATGAGATAGCGAGAGGGATTCCCCTCGCTTGGAAACTCAGAAAATGCATCCGAGGTCAGCTTACACCAACCTATCCGATAATTAACATTATCGAGTGAAAACTAGAAAGTAGCATGGAGTTTTTATTAACAAAACTCAATTAACGAATTTTCAAACACTCATTCAAAACCTTCTCATTCATCTCCATTCCCAACCTGCGCAGGATAACATCCAAGCACTTTCAGTGAACTGGCTTCCTGTTCCAGCTCTTCCATTGCCACTCTTGTATCAGAATTAGCGATATTACCCTCGATATCGAGATAAAACTGGTATTTCCAGGGCTCATTGGGTTTGGGCCGAGATTCCAACTTGGTCATTCGAATATCGTGATCATCAATTACATTAAGGCATTTGATGAGCGCTCCTTTATCGTGAGAAGTAACCATCAGCAGCGACGTTTTGCAGGGTATCTGTTGGTCTACCTCCACGGGATTGCGTCCCACAACCACAAAGCGCGTAAAATTTTCAGGTTGATTAGCGATATCCCGCTTCAAAATCTCAAGTCCATAAATTTCTGCGGCATAACTTCCGGCTATGGCCGCTTGTGAAAGATCACCGTCTTCCAACACTTTTTTGGCCGACATCGCCGTATCAATATACGACTCAATCTTACAATCGTGCAGTTTTGCCAGGTAATTACTGCACTGAGAAATGGCTTGTGGGTGCGACATGATGCGACGAATACGTTCAATCGCTACATCTTCCAAGGCAAGCAAACAGTGGACTATTCGCAAGGCTTCTTCCCCAACAATATGCAGATCGTCCTCTCCCAAGATGTTATAGGTATCATTAATGGAGCCGGCCGTGGTATTTTCTATGGGCAGAATGGCATAGTCAACCTCTTCATTTTTAACCGCCTCTGCCGCCTGCTGAAAGGTATTGTAGCCATAGGAGTGCACCTCGGTATATCGCTCTTCAAAATGACGATAGGCCGCTTGGTGACTGAAGGCGCCATCGGTCCCCTGGTATGCCACCTGCACAATCTCATCATCCTTTTTGGCATTTTGATGATCGACCAGCGTATGGGTTTGAAACCGGACGGAGTGATGGATGATATCTTTAAAAAGCTCCTCGGCAAAATAGCGATCAAGACCGGCTTCACGAGCCAGTTTAGTAATTTTACTCAGCAGCTGTTCTTCGCGTTTCGTATCGCGGATATTACGTTCTTCATCTAACTTAAAAGATGACACTTCACGTACCAGCTCCTGGCGCTTTGCCAGTGCATCTATAATCTTTTTGTCTGTTTCGTCGAGCAGTTTTCGTATCGATTCCAGTTTGTCAGCCATCGGCTATGCCATAATAATTGTTGAATAAAGTGAACCGTTAAGAATATTAGATTGCAGTCTCTTATGAAAGAGAAAATATAAATATTGCTATTTTATAATTAACCGGGGATCATCTCTCGGCTTTTGATATTTCTGATTAAGAGGTAGCCTTGCGATACCGGAAAATCGCGGCAGGTAATATGACTGCTGCCATAAGGGTTAACATGCCAACGAGGTGTTGAATATCTGCCCAGCCGGCTCCCTTAAGCAGAACCATCCGCATAATCTTAATGAAATGGGCAACGGGATTAATCACCGCCAATTCCTGCGCCCATCCCGGCATACTTTCAATAGGCGTAAAGAGCCCGCCCATCAGGATGAAAACAACCATAATAAACCAGGCAATAAACATCGCCTGTTGTTGGGTATGAGTGATTGTTGAAATAAAGAGTCCTATCCCCTCTACCACCAAGAGGTATATGCCCCCGATAGCAAAAAGCAGCCATACACTGCCTACAAAAGGGATCCCAAATCCAAAGTGCGCAATGGCAAGCCCCAGGCCAAGCTCAAACAATCCGATCACCCAAAACGGCAGTAACTTACCGGTAATAAACTGGTAGCGCTTGATAGGTGTCACATTCAACTGTTCAATGGTACCGATCTCCCGTTCCCGCACAATATTCATCCCGGACAAAAACATCCCGATCATCGACACCAATACCACCAATATCCCCGGTACCATATATTGAATATAATCCAGGTTCGGGTTATACCAGCTAGCCGGAATAATCTCTATGCCAGCCCTTTGGGCAAACTCATTCGTTGATACCTCGGTCGTAATTTCACTGCTGAAATCTTGGATAATCGATTGACCGTAGGCCTGTATTAAACCGGCGGTCGCTCCATCCACCGCATCAATATTCATCTGAACCGTGCTGGGCTGTGCGGAAGAAAGGTTGCGATCAAAGTCCTCAGGAATTACCAGTACCATCCTGATCTCGTTCTTACGCATCTCTTCAATGCCTTGATCTATATCAAAAGATCGACTTTGCAGGTTAAAATAACCGGAAACTTCAAGCTTATTTACCAACCGTTGTGATGTAGCCGACTGATCGAAATCAACCAGGTGAAAATTCACTTCTCGCAGTTCATATGTAGCCGCAAAGGATAGTAGCACCAGCTGCACAATGGGCATTAAAAAGATGATGGGCAACATCGCCTTATTACGAAAAACCTGGAGAAACTCTTTTTGCAGTAGAAATCTTATGGTTTGCATTTGTTTAATCGTTTAAACGTTGATTGTTCATCAAGAAACCGATATTGAAATCACGTAGTCAGTAGTCAGTAGTCAGTAGTCAGTAGTCAGAGGCTGTAAAGTTATCATGGCATCGTCAAAGAGTATTTCAAACTTCCAATTTCCAACTTCTTACTTCACGCTTTATACTTAAAACTTTCAACTTAATACTTATAACTGATACACTGCTCACTGTTGCATTATTCCAGTCTCTCCTTAAAACTTTTGATACTTAACACTATAAAAAGAAGGGTCATCCCTCCCAGAATTGCTGTTTCTTTCCAGATCATAAGCAACCCTACATCTTTCAGCATGATGCTTCGCACAATCACCAGGAACCAGCGTGCAGGAATAATATTACTTATCACCTGCAGGAATACCGGCATGCTCGAAATGGGAAATATAAATCCGGAAAGTAATACGGTCGGCAATAGTAACCCTGCCAGAGAAACCATCATAGCCGTTTGTTGATCGTCTGCTCGTGCTGAAATAAACACTCCCAGAGCAAGAGCAGTAAAGATAAACAGCAATGATTCAGCCAGAAATAAGCTATATGATCCTCGAAATGGTACTTCAAAAACCCAATGTGCCAGGGCCAAAATAGTTAGTACATTTACGAACGCCAGCACCAAATATGGCAACACCTTTCCAATGATAATCTGTAGTGGACGTAAGGGAGATACGAGTAAAATTTCCATATTCCCCATCTCCTTTTCACGGGTGATAGAAATGGAGGTCATTAAGGTAGAAATAAGCATTAGAATAACGGCAATAAGGCCGGGCACAAACAAGTTCACACTTTCTAACTGGGGATTAAACAGCATATTGGTATTGGTGATAATACCACTTTTCTGGGGCTGCCCCTCGTCGGCCAACTCCTGCTGGAAATCCACAATAATAGCGCTGGAATACTGTTGGATAAGTTGCGCTAAATTAGGATTTGAAGCATCCGTAATCACATTAACCGAAGGCCGTTCACCGCGCTGTAGCTTCCGGGCAAAATCAGCTTCAAAGACCAATACTTCATCAATTTCACCCTGCTGAAAAAGCCCTTCAACTTTATCATAATCTTGAATCTCTCCTTTTACCGTAAAGTAGTTAGAGGCATCAATTTTATTTATCAACTCATGGGTAACCTGATCCTGTGAGGCATCCAGCACCATTACATTTGCATTTTCTACCTCGTTACGGATAGCAAAACCAAAAAGTAACATCTGAATTACCGGCATCCCAAAGAGAACAAGCAGCGTACGCTTATCACGATAGATCTGCTTAAACTCCTTGACCACAAATCCTGTGAATGCATCTATTTTATTCTTTATTCGACTATTCACCTCGTTCAGCACCTCGGGCCAACCTTATGAAAACTTCTTCAATATCATCAGCCTCAAACTCCTCTTTAAGTCCGGCCGGTGTATCCAATGCATCAATATTTCCATCTACCATAATTGAAACGCGATCACAATATTCTGCCTCATCCATATAATGAGTGGTCACAAAAACGGTGGTACCTTCCTCAGCTACTTTGTAGATCTGCTCCCAAAACTGCCGTCGTGTTATAGGATCGACACCTCCGGTGGGCTCATCAAGAAATACGATATCCGGCTCATGGAGCAGAGCCACCGAAAAAGCCAGCTTCTGCTTCCACCCCAAGGGTAATGAACCAATCATTTTATTTTGAAGCTCATTCATTCCAAGCATATTCACAAGTTCATCTGATTTCTGCTTAATCTGTTGGTCTCCCAAATCATAGATACCGCCATACAACCGGATATTTTCGCGTACTGTTAGATCCTCGTACAGCGAAAACTTCTGACTCATATAACCGATACGTTTCTTAATCTGCTCAGGCTGCTTATACACATCATAACCCGCAACCGTTGCCTCACCCTCAGTGGGGACCAGCAACCCGGTAAGCATACGCATGGCTGTCGTCTTACCGGCTCCATTAGCGCCCAGGAATCCAAAAATCTCTCCCGCTCCCACTTCAAATGAAATATGGTCTACCGCGGTAAAGTCACCGAATTTTCGTGTTAACTCTTCTGCCTTTATCATTGGATCATTCATAATTCTCCTCCTGTTCCATCAGGCGCATAAAGGTATCCTCAATATCGGGGGCAATGGCCACAACCGTTGGATTGATCACACCCTTTGATTTCAAATATTCCATTATTTGCTCGGCCTGTACCTCTTCACGCTTATCGGTGTAATGCACATATTCACCAAAAGGCTGCACTGATTCTGCATACTTATAGGAACGAAGTAGTTGAATCAGCTGATATTTATTCTCTGTCTTTATGGCCCAAAGCTTGTTATTAAATGTTTTTGTGATACGCTCCGGAGTATCTATAGAAAGAATTTGCCCATCTTGCATGAGGGCAACACGGTCGCATTGCTCGGCCTCATCCATATAAGGAGTTGATACCAAAATGGTAATATTTTCTTCTTTTAGGCGATGCAGCATCTGCCAAAACTCTTTGCGTGATACCGCATCTACCCCTGTGGTAGGCTCATCCAGAAACAATACTTCCGGCTTATGGATGAGAGCACAGCTTAAGGCCAGCTTCTGTTTCATTCCCCCGGACAAGGCCCCGGCCAGTCGATCCTTGAAGGGTTCCAGCTGACTATAAATAGGCTTAATCAAATCGTAGTTAGCATCAACAGTAGTGCCAAAAACCGATGCGAAGAACTTCACATTCTCTTCCACCGAAAGATCCTGGTAGAGCGAAAAACGACCGGGCATATATCCTACAACTTTACGAATCTCGCGATAGCCGTCCACCACATCCAGGCCCAAAACCGAGGCTTCCCCTCCATCGGGTTTAAGCAGGGTTGTTAGTATTCGAAAAATAGTTGTTTTTCCTGCACCATCGGGCCCTATCAAGCCAAAGAGTTCTCCTTCATGCACTTCAAAGGATATTCCCTTAACGGCTTCTTTAGCCCCATAACTTTTGTGCGTATTATGTACACTTATTGGTTTCATTGTTTTGTTATTCGTTATCTGTTATTAGGTATTTGAGTCCCACAAATAACCAATAACCATTAACTACTTTTCTGCTTGTAAATTTACTTCTCCGGGCATGCCAATCTTTATCATCCCATTGGGATTGGGCACCTTCACCTTAACCGCATACACCTGGGTTACGCGCTCTTCTTTCGTCTGTATCATTTTCGGCGTAAACTCGGCATCCGATGCGATCCAGCTTATATGTCCGGACATTGACCGATTTTCATCCGCATTCTTATCCACCAACACTTCTACCTGCTGTCCCAACTTTACTGAAGGCAATTGTGCTCCACTGATATAAACTCTTAAATCCAGGGTATCCAGATTAGCAATCTGGTAAAGGGGCTGCCCTTTTTGTACCATCTCATGCGGCTCAACAAAAGATGTCAACACTCGTCCATTGACGGGATTAATAATTTTCGCATCCGATAGCTTATCCTCCACTTGGGCAATTCGGCTTTGTGTGGCCTCAATATCTGCCCGTATCGACTGCTTCTGCGTCTGCAAAGCACGGATTCGTTTCCTGGCAGTTTGCACGCGTGCCTGGACATCATCCAGTTGCTGCTCGGTTGCGGCCCCATCTTTTTTCAATGCTCGGGTTCGTTTTAAGTTAGACTCTGCCAAATCCAACTCCTCTTTTTGTACCTCTACCTCGGCATTAATATTTGCAATACGAGCTTTTATAGATTTTAGCTGCGACTTTAGCTCATCACGCTGTAGCACCAACTGACTAGTATCTACTATTCCAACCTTCTGATTCTGCCGAAGCAGGGCTCCCTCATCAGCATTAAATTGTAATAACTTCCCCGATGCCTCCGCCGATATCGCTATCTCGGTAGCCTCAAACTGTCCATATGCGTCGGATTTTCCGTTGTTGGAACAGCCGAAGAATGAAAATTGAACCAGTATAATTAATACATACACTGATGGCCTGATTAACCGTTTAACGTTATCTGGTACTGATATTTTTTTGTGTGTCCAAAATTCCATGATTGAAATAGATTTAGTTATAGTAATATTCGTTATTCACCTTCAGTTCAGCATATACTCATATAGCGATTCAAATGAGAAGAATCAGCATACATATCTTTTTCTTTCTCGAGTTTGATAAACGGTCCCCTTTTGTGGCCCTCCAACACAGCTTCCATAAATCGTGTAATCTCTTCTGATCGCATATATCCGGTGTGGTTAATCTCCATGCCTGTACAATCAATGGCTGTTATCTTTTCTCCTTTACCCATTAAACGCTCATAATTTTGAAGTCCGGTATATCCCAACGCTTGCTCCCACTCCATAAATCGGAATAAGTATTTCAATACATGGTCTTTGCGATTATAAAAAGCATAAACATGATCTACTTTACCCAAAGCCTGGGCTAACAGCTCTTCTTCCGACAACAAATCTTTAGGAATAGCTGCACCAAATGAAAAGACATTTCGGACCTGAATAGGGGCATCTTTCGTCAACGATTTATAGCCTACCATAGCCGCCATACTGTGACCGGCTATATCAATAGTACATTCCACGCGATCCAATTTACAGATCCAGCTATGTAATCGGTTAGCCGCTGTGTCGGTATTTTTCTTAGCCTGGAAATAGTCTATCTCCGAGCCGCCCGAAGGCCAGGTATAGCCCACGATATAATCGTAATGGTTACTCAACTGCTCATTATACTGCTCTTTCATCCGTAAATATTCAGGTACGATGTACGAGAAAGGGGTATTAAATCCATGTACAATAAGTAATATCTTTTTAGAAGAAATATCTGATAGGAAGAACTCTTCTGTTGTTAAAACCTGGTTCTGCATACCTCCTACAAAGCGAAGCATATCAGTATCACTGAACTCCCTGTTATTCGTAAATTCCCTTCTCGAGCTGATTAAAAACATAATATATACCTCTTTTTAATAGAACCTGACAGGAAATATTCCATCCTGCCAGATTTGTGGGTTAGGGTACGTCTTGAGGGATTAAAACCCGAGTGTAAATACAGCACTAAAAGCCCCATTTTGGGCTTCGGGGTCGCCCGCTACATCAAAGGTATCAGTTAACCCAAGGGTGTACCTCAGATCTAATCCAACGAGCTGTATTAAATCCGATGCTTGACTAGCAGTAAGAAGGTCGATGCCACCACCGAATGCTAATCCAAACTCAGCATCGGCTAGACTATCATCGATTTCATTGTCATTCGCATCTCCATACAATCCAAATCCTAACTGCGGACCCAGATATAAAGAAGGAATAACATTTGAATTCGTATTAAAATGATACTTGGCCAGAACAGGAATTGATAAATATCCCAACTCATAATCGGTTGTAATAGCTTGACCCGACAAGCTACTTTCTGTTTCTGCACCCTTCATACTAAACAACACCTCGGGTTGTATAGACCAGTTTTGAGCAAACTTGTAGTTGAGATATATCCCTCCGTTAAAACCGGCCTGGTATTCGGCATCATCAACAGCATCTCCATGCATTGTTGATGCGTTTATCCCTGCTTTAACGCCCCAATGTAGAGGAGTAGTTGTTTGAGCATTGGCTGTAATGCCAGCCCAAACCAGGAATACTAAGAGATGTATAAAAGTGAGTCCTAGAACTTTTTGTGTATTGACTTGCATAATGTACCTCCGTACATTTTAAGTAGTTGATGAGCATCGGAAGATGCTCTGATTATGTTTCCAGGGCACTGCAAACCAGCATTTGTAGTGCCCTTATTTTATTAACAGTCAAAAAATCTTCTCATCGTAGTAAAATTATTACATAATGTTTTCTCTATTACTGCTGTAATTTCTTTTAAATCTGAAAAAGTGTTTATTGCTCGCTCCCCAGTGGCTGCGAGTATCAGTACTAACTGAACAACTATTCCATCTCCGTTCTTTAGTCGAACAATGCTTATCAGAACCAACCCAACCAGCAGTAATCCATATCCTATTGGGCGGGTTCTTTTAGCTATATAGAGTATTGCAACAAATAACTGAGCCCAAGCTAATGGAATCATCAAATCTAACATTCCATATTCATAAAAGCGGTAAGTAACGTCAGAGGCCTGCGAAACAAAGAGTTTATTTAAAGCATCTACTGCCAGCCAGATTCCAAGTACCGGAACAACGAATCGCTTGAACGATATTTTATTTAAATAATTCATGCCAGACTCCAATTCCTCCGTTTAATTCAATGGTACACCAAGAACCGTTGCATATTCAATGTGAGCTTCACTTAACTTCACACGGTTGAGAAACAGTGACAGTTGTGCCTTATTAGCTTGATTTAATTCCGTCACATACTCAGTGGCAGTAATGGTACCGTTCTTAAGCTTACTGGCACTCTCCCGGACGACCTCCTTCCGCAGAGCGATAATTCGTTTATCTCCTTTAATATTTTCTCGTATTGTTGAAAGACGCTCTTCAATTCTGTCCAGCCTTGCATTAAGCTGACGATTAAATGCCTTCTCGTTCTGCCTTACCTTTTTCTGTTCT
The DNA here is from genome assembly GCF_011059105.1 of Fodinibius halophilus. Classification (GTDB taxonomy): domain Bacteria; phylum Bacteroidota; class Rhodothermia; order Balneolales; family Balneolaceae; genus Fodinibius; species Fodinibius halophilus. Next base: position 28,335 of record NZ_JAALLS010000018.1, read on the forward strand.
ATTTTAAGCGCCTGCATTTCTCGATCAGAGTTCAGGAAATCCAGTAAACTCCATTGCAGCTGGATACCCACCATGTAGTATTCGTGAAAATCATCATTCAAAAAATTATAGCCCGGCCTGCCATAAGCTACAGTACCAAATGCTGACACTTTAGGTAACTTCTCTGTTTCGGCAAGCTCTTTCCTTTGCTCTAAAGCTTTTCTCGTCGTTTCAAACAGCTCATATTCTGCTCGTTTAGGCTGTAACGATTGGTAACTAACGGTCGGTTCTGGCAGAGTCAGCGGCGTGGAGGGCGTAACCTCTTCATTAATTAGCTCACCCAATACCCTGTAACTAGCCCGAATAGTAGACTGCACAGTAGCAGAGTCTTGTTGCGCTTTGATCAGTTCAGCTTTTAAAATATTTTGTTGACTGGGCAACAAAACACCGCTTTTCACCTTTGCCTCTACCGATGAAAGCTGTTCTCTCAGATTTTCTATCAGTAAACTGTTTACCTCTTGCTGCTGCTTCGACAATAGAATCCCAAAATAGACCTGGTTTAGCTGAGATCGTATTTGATGCATTTCAATCTCTGTTTCATGTATATTCTGCATGCCTTTCGTATGCTCCAGCTCCTTCCTGATACCGACGGCACCCCCGCTAAAAATATTCTGCATAACATTAATTGAGGCCTCATACTGATCTTTGCTTACCGAAGGCACATTGGCCGAACCCGGTAATCCAAACTCTGTAACTTCCGATTGGTAGGTGGCCTTAGCCCCCACATCTACTTGCGGATAATAACCGGTATTCGCAATCCGGGCATTCAACGCTGTAATCTTTCGCTGCAGTTCTACCTTTTTTGCAGTTGGATATGTTTCCGCAACCCGATCATAGCAATATTGCAAGCTGATTGAGTCGGGCGGCGTGGAATCTACTGAAAAAGTAACAGCTAATACAATGGCAGTTAGTATCTTCATTGTCTCTTATAGTTTATTCCATTTAATATAAAATTGAGTAAAAAGTCCTTGCGCTCTTTCAAATATTCCGCGAATTCGTCTTCATTCAGATCAAATATCCCTCGTATCATCGCCTGCGAATAAAATGGAAACAGGATTAAACCAACGATACTGGTTAAAAACTGTTTCGGCTTAACCTTGTCCATCTTTCCCTCTTGCGCCTCTTCATTTAACTGGCGCATTAATTTTTTAGGAGGATGGATTCCCTGCTTGTCTATAAATTCTTTTAAGCGCTCTGGGTTTTTATTCATTTCGTGAAATAAAAACTGTACGATCTTCGGATTTTTATCTAAGAAAGTGTAGTAGGTTTCAATAAGCTGTTCCACCTTCTCATCAATAGGCATGTCAGAGTCAAGCACTCCAAAAATGACGGGAAAGAAACGACTCATCTCCCGCTGGTATACTTTCTGAAATAGCTTATCCTTGCTACGGTAATAGTAGTGTAGCATCGATTTATTTATATCCGCCTCATCAGCAATCTCCTGCATTCGGGCTCCGTCGTATCCCTTACGCTGAAATACGCGACAAGCGGCGTCGAAAATCAATTCTTCTGTATCTTTCTCTTCTTTAGTCATGATCTGTAAATCCAATTGAAATTAAATCAACCTCATAATTCAACCATTTGGTTGACTACAGGGCAAAAAAACGCGTTTACTGCCCGTCACTTTTTGTCTCCAATTCAAGATATAACCCTTAACCAACAATTTCAACCATTTGGTTTGATTTTTTAGTAAAACCATTTATTCTATTTCTACTCTATAAAAAAAGCCCGCCTGAATATTCTCAGGCGGGCTTTTTCCATACGAATACGTTATTAATTAACCGATCCGATATTTTAATTCTTCAATTTTAGAGAGAATTTCACTACGATCCATCTCTTGGTAGCGTTCGGGAAGCAGCTCTTTTGACGTACATTCAATGACAGCACTGAGTGTCTGCAATTCTACTTCCTCGGGATAAGTAGGCGGTAAAAAATCATTAAGCGCCAGGTCTAAAACTTCAGGCGTAACTTTTTCTTTCCCTTCAGCCGCCGCACGGAATTTAGCTCGTGTTAGAGCTGCTTCCATATCAGCACCGGAGAACGACTTTAATCCTTGTTCAATAACTTGAGGCACGTAGTCTTCGGTGAGTTTCAACCCGGTTTTCTTTTTCATCGCCTCATAAAGTTCTACACGCTCCTCGTCCGTGTGGGGCGGGAAAAGTGCCAAGTGCTCTTCTGCTCGTCCCTGTCGCTTAAGATCCACAGGCATAAGATCGGGGCGCGCCGTCATTAAAAACCACAGGATCTGTCCCCTGTTTCGGGTATCACTCATAAAGGTAGCAATCTGTGAAAATACGCGGCTTGAAACCCCACTGTCACCGCTGGCATCACGATCGCCCAGGTAAGCATCGGCCTCATCAATCATAACAGCTACCGGGGCCATGGCTTTAAGCAGACCCAATATTTTTTCCAGGTTTCCTTCTGTCACCCCCTGCCACTGGCTTCGAAAGTTCTTTAGCTTAACCATGGGTATACCTACTTCATTGGCAAAACAGGTAACCAAGAAGGTCTTTCCGGTTCCAACTGCACCGCAAACCAGATACCCCATTGGCAGCACATCTTGCCGGCCGGCTTTGAGCGCGGATACGGCATGGCGTAAATGTTCTTTCACCTTGGTGTGCCCGGCAACATCATCCAGAGAGTAATCGGTTTCCACAAACTCTAACAGCCCGTAGGCTTCTGCTTCAATAAGCTCTTTCTTGGCTTCTGAGAGGCGATCGTGGGTTATCTTTTCCTTGTTTTGTTGCGCATTGGAAAGGATACTTCGGATATTAATAAAATTGAGACCGGCCGTCTGTTGGGCTACCACTTTCTCGCTAACCTCTGAAACTTCTTTGAATTCCTCCGCCGGCAGCTCGTGCGAGATAAACTGCTCACGCTGTTCCTGTTCAGGGATGTTTATCTTTATCTCATTGGTATAGGGATTTTGGACCAGCGTTTTATTGAGGTCTGCAAGGTTTTCAGTAATCAGTGCGGTCGTAAAGTCCGCTGCCAAAAACATGGGGTCATGAGCCCATCGAGACAGATACACCAAGGCGTTCCGATCCTCGGTAGCGGTAGAACCGGCTTCATTCATCGGTACAATCGTCTCTGCATAATCAACAATAAGGGCGATACTCTTTTTATTATCAATACGAACGCGGAAATACTGTTCCAATAGAGAAAACACCCGCACCGGATCTTTGGGCAACTTATTAGCATAATCTGTTCCTACCAGCGAATCGCGTCCGGCAAGTGCCCGGTTAAAATCTTTTTGCGTTTCTTTATCTCGAAAATAGATTCCCGAAGAACGATCATAAAACACTACATAGTCACGGGCCCCAAAAAACTCTTCCGACAAAAATGATTTAAGCCGAACAAAGTCGGTTCCCTCTTTTTTCTGTAGGGGAACCAGGTCATGTACATTCCCATGCAAGATAAACTGGTTGATTGTACGGCTCAGGTACTTTTGGGCAAACTCTTGGGCCCATTTGGGATAATGGTCAAACATAGATTCGTAATTATTTATTGATAATTATCAGAAGGCTCACCTTATATGCCCCAGTGAGAGCTAATCTTTGTATTGCTTACGTACGAAACAGGTCAATATGTTTCACGCTGATTGGCAAATAATTATTCAATCACTACCAGTTTCACCGTTTCAATACGGCTGGGTGTTGCCTTGCTAATAATGATTTTATTCCCATCAATAAGCAGCTCTTCATTCACTTTGGGGATACGTCCCAAGGCATTAATAATATACCCTGCTACCGTTTCAAACTCTTCGGACTCCTCCGGCAGGGTAATTTCGGGATACTCCTGCAGCAGATCATCAATTTCGATACCGCCACTGAGTATATACGTCCGCTCTGAGAGCTTTTTAACAAAATGGTCTTCGGTATCATATTCATCCTGGATGTCTCCCACAACTTCTTCGAGCAGGTCTTCAATGGTCACCATACCGGCAGTACCCCCATACTCATCGATGACAATAGCCACCGAAATGTTCGATTTCCTAAACTCCGAAAGCAGATCCTTTGATTTTTGAGATGAGGGAACCAGCTTAATCGGTCGCATAATCTCAATAAGACTATCGGGATTACTAAAGAGATCATAGGCAAAGATAACTCCCACAATATCATCAATGCTTTCCTGGTATACCGGAAGCTTCGAAAAACCGGATGAAATAAAAAGCTTGAGCGTCTCTTCAATGCTCGTATTTTTTTCAACGGCAACAATATCGGTCCGGGGAATCATCGATTCTTTCACCCGTTTATTTGACAGCTCCAAAACATTATGGAGAATCTCGGAATCTTCTTTATCAAGATCGTGCCCCCCTGAGTCACGTAACTCCTGAAAAATAAGCTCTACATCCTGCCTGCGGAATACGCGTCCCGAGCGATCAATATCAGGATCTACAATCTTGATAATAAAGTCAGAACATTTATCAGCTAAATAGATCAGGGGCCTGAAAATCCAGTTACAGATCTGTTGTGGAATTGCAATAACCTTAACCCACCAATCGGCATGAATTCGGAAAATAGCCTTGGGCAAAATCTCCCCAAAAAGCATAATAACCACGGATGCAATAATCGTTTGCAGTACGAGCATCATCACACTTGAAGGCAATGTCCCAAACCAGCTTTGATACACCTGTGTTATTGGGGCTACCAAGAAAATCGTCATCAACGTAGCATAGACTACATTAACAATATTATTACCTACCAACGTGGTGGTGAGAAAAGTTTCCGGATTGCGTACAAAGTAGTTTACGACCCGTCCCGTTTTAGATGTTTTTCGAGATTCAATCTCCAGCTTCAGCCGATTGGCACTCACAAAGGCAATTTCTGAGCCGGAGAAAAACCCACTAAGAAAGATAGTTAGAACTATTAGAAGGAATTCAGTCATAGTTTAGGTATAAGGAAAAAGGGAATAAGGAGTTCAAGAGTTTTTCTGCTTCAACACAAAGTTGATATACCCATTCAGTATCTTTTTGGCTTCCTCAATTAATATACTTCCTTGATTATACAAGTCATCATCGATATAACCTAAATCCATACATGTAATAAGATGATCTTTGAGTTCATACAATGATCCCCTCGCAATTCGATAAAATTGCACTCCCTCTTGGTAATGGAAGCGACCATATCCTTCAGCAATATTAGCGGTAATACTCACAGCAGCATTGCTTATTTTGACTAGAAAGTTGGTAACGTTCTTGATCGGGAAGTATAGGCAGAATTTTTTTATAAAAGAAAAGCTTAACTTTGCGAGACTTTTCCCAAGCTTTCAATGAGGTAAAATCTCTATTCTTGTTATAATCCTCAGGATACTCGTTTACAAAATTGGTGTGCCCCTTTTCAATTGGATCAGTATCCATACAAACTTCCCTATACCTTATATCCTATATACTTATTTACCCTTAAATTCCGGCTTGCGTTTTTCAAGAAATGCAGAGGTCCCTTCGATAAAATCTTCCGTCTCACATAGCTCTCCGAAAAGATCGGCCTCTACTTGGTATCCATTTTGATGATCGGAATGATAGATGGCTTTAATTGCACTTCGAACAGCAACAGGACCATTAGATAATATCTTTCCAAGAAGTTCTCGTGCAGCCTCTTCAGGATCACCATCCGTCACAGAATTAACAAGTCCCAACTTTTGAGCCTCATCGGCACTTACCTGCTTACCGGTCAAAATCATCTCCAGTGCTCGGGCACGTCCCAACAAACGACTAAGTCGTTGCGTACCTCCATAACCGGGAATAAGGCCTAAGCCTACTTCCGGCAATCCAAAAGCGGCATTTTCACTTGCAATACGCAAATGACAGGCCATAGCCAGTTCGGCCCCACCCCCCAGTGCAAACCCATTTATAGCCCCAATAACCGGGCGACGGGTATCTTCAATAAGCTGAAATATCTGCTGGCCTTTTTGTGAGGCCATACGCCCTGATCGGTTATCAAGCTCCCGCAGCTCCTTAATATCGGCCCCGGCTACAAATGCTTTATCACCGCCCCCCGTTATAATAACAGCTTCGATATCCTCATCAACCTGTATGGCTTTGAAAACATCGGCCAGTTCATTCAGCACCTTGTCGTTGAGTGCATTTAATTTTTTAGGACGATTAACGGTGACTGTAGCAATTCCTTTGTCATCAGTCTCAAAAAGGACCGTATCATAAGATTGACTCATAAGTATATTATTCTTTAACCCGGTTCGAAGTGTTAACTTGCGATCCCGACTCAGATTCTTGTTCCTTTTCTTTTTCCATCTCAAGAAATTCTGAGTCTAAATCAAGATCATCAAGGTCAGAATGTAAAGGTAAAATATCTTTATCAAGATCGTCAATAAGTTGTGAAGTTTCTTCCACCTCTTCAAGAAGATTATCTAATTGGAAACCGATTTCTTCAGGATTGCTCATGGTCATCGACTGCTCATAAATATATCGAATAGCATCTTCTATAGTCTCAAGGTGAGTTTCACAAATCAGATATTTCTCTTTGGCAATCTCAAACTTCTTGAGACGCTTTTTAAGGATACCTACGCGCCGTGCTTTTGTGCGTTTCAGGCGATCCGATTCCATATCTTTAATCTTACGCTCTTCTTCCTGCACTTCGCGCTTTAAACTTTCTTCTACCGAAGTATTCATATAGAGCTGGTACCGCTTATGAAGATCAAGAAGCGTCAGGTAATTTGAAATAAGCTCTTTAATTTTATTACGGATATTTTCTAATAGCCCTTGTGAACTGTAGGGCAGCTTATCAAAATTTTCTTTAATAAGTTTTGCCAGGTGTTTGAGTACCAAAAATCGCTTTCGACTCTTTTGGTCCAACTCCTGGAATGTAGACTTCTCTTCCGCCGCAGGATTACGCTCGCGCAATTTGCGAAGCTTCACACTTTTTCTAAACCGGGGTAACCGGGGTACAATACCCAAATACATGAGTTCAACCCCAAATGTCATGGCGAGTACGAGGTTCGACATCAATCCCATATCGTTCATAACTAATGCCGATATGGTAGTCACCAATAGCACTCCCATATTTATGGGGTGTAAAAATGCTTCTCGCGTAAAATTTATGGACTGATCTTCTTCACTCATATAAGTAGGAATTATTATTCGCTTAATCTTGAATCAGAAGACTGATCGGCTGCTTTTTCACCTGACCCTATTGTCTTATCAACCTGAAGGGTATCAGCCTGCTGTTCAATTTCTTTATACAAAAGCCCCATCTCCAGCTTTACTTGCTTTAGGGTGTCTTTTGCTTTTTCCTTTGCCATCTCCTCATCAAGCTCCTGTTCCTGTATGGCCTGTTCATTCTCATCTGTCAGACTTTCCATAGCAACATCCAACCTGGCTTCAACCGATGCCAACTTATGTTTCACCGAATAAAGGAAATCGTCAAAAGTATCGAGCATCTGGCTTTTATCCATGTTCTTAAGTGCATCAGAAATCTTCTTCGTTTTTTTGGCACGAGATGCACGTTCCTTCATCTCGCGCATTTTACGGTAATGCGCCTTGTACTCTTCCTTTAAACGTTCACGCTCGCTTCGACTGTCGCTGGCCATAGCACTATGGTATTAAGACTTCGACTTTTCTTTATTGCCAATTGTTTTACCCTGCTCTTTTTCAGGAGCTTCTCCTTCAATTTCGATCTCGCCTTCATCAGAAGAGCCCACGCTCTTTTCTTCTTCTGCCGGCGCTTCCGTCTTACCCATATCAGCCTTGAACTGTTCCACTAACTCATGGGCACGTAATTTTTCGGCATTGGCTTCAATTTCCATCGTTTCAGTATCAATACTGTCCAAAGCAATCTCCATACGAGCTTCATTTTTAGCTGTCCGCTCGTTCAGGCGATTAACCATTTCATCATGAGTTTGATCCAGACCGCCCGTTTCAAACTGTTCCAGTGCATCGGCCACTTTTCCCTGCCATTCAGCACGTTCACTGGCACGCAATGCTTCTTTAGCTTCCTGTATCTTGCGATCCTTTTCACGTATGAAAGCTTTCTTAACCTTTAACGCTTTTTCATACGCCTGCTCAGCAAACTCTAGCTGTTCTTTGGAACTAGACAGGTTTTCTTTGGCTTTTTCGAGCTGCATTGCATAGCCTTCAGCAATATCATCTCTGTCAGCGTTAATAGCCGATTTTATTTTTGTTGTAAGATCCTGGATACGTTTTTCATACTTTTTAACCTCCTTCTGGAGCATAATCATATTCGCCTTTACTGTGGCGATATTTTCATTCATTTGTGGAATCTGATCGTTAAGATCCCGTATATTTTGCTCCAGTATCAGCTTCGGATCTTCCATTGAGCTTATAACTCCACCGAAAAGCGATTTAATAGCGCGAATAAATCGTTTAAACATAATATTATCTCTTTTTATTGTTTTTTGCCCTGCCCTATAATACTAATTGCTTATACTGCAATTAAGCTCTAAGACTGTAAAGTTATGTTATTTTAGTGATATTGCAATTAATATCACTGTTATTCGATATTTTATGGATTCCGTCTTTGTCAACACGATGCGTAACCATCTGTTGTTGACCAACATCCGTATCATCGATTACAAAAGCAGCATCCAAAATATCTTTTGCAGTTTCTATTGTTTTCTTCTTGTTCGTAAAACCGACAGCTAATGTTTCACCTTTTTTGATCTTATCACCTACTTTGTGCTTCAATGTTATGCCAGCAGCCGGATCGATAACATCATCTTTCGTTTTCCGTCCCGCTCCAAGCTCTAAAGAAGACATCCCAACACTGTAGGCATCAATATCTGAAATAGTCCCGGACTCGGCTGCCTTAAACTCAAACCGATGCTCAGCGGTTGAATATTTATCAAAATCCTTAAGCACCTCGATATCGCCACCTTGTTCCTTGGTCAACTGCAACCACTTTTCAAAAGCCTGTCCGTTTTGTACCGCCTCTTTACTCTTTTCGATCCCCTCTTCTACCGTTTCAGCTTTGCCTCCAAGAGTTATCATCGTACCCGCGAGCGTATGAGTAACCTCCATTACATCCTCCGGCCCATCGCCTTGCAGCGCTTCCATAGACTCTTCTACCTCCAGCCAGTTTCCTACTTTGTAGCCTAAAGGTTGATTCATGTTGGTTAGATAAGCAACGGTTTCTTTGCCAAAGTCTTCACCAATAGCTACCAGGGTCTCTGCCAGCTTTTGTGCGTCATCATGAGTTTTCATGAAAGCCCCGGAACCGAACTTTACATCCAAGACCAACGCATCAATACCCTCAGCAAGCTTTTTACTCATAATACTGCCGGCAATAAGAGGAATGGATTCCACAGTCGCCGTTACATCACGCAGAGCATATAACCGCTTATCTGCAGGAGCAATATCTTCGGTCTGTCCTGCCATGACCATTTTACATCGAGATAAAATCTTTCGATAACGCTCTAGTGAAATATCTACGGTAAAACCCGGAATCGACTCCATTTTATCTAATGTACCCCCGGTATGACCTAACCCCCGGCCGGAAATCATCGGTACCGGAACATCATAACTGGCCACGATAGGGGCCAGTATCAGTGATAATTTATCCCCTACACCGCCCGTTGAATGCTTATCCACTTTTTTACCGGGGATATCACTAAGATCAAGTACTCTGCCCGAATGCAACATGGCGTGGGTCAGTGCTGAGGCTTCCTCACTGTTCAGCGTATTAAAATAAGCAGCCATCAAAAAGGCACTCATCTGGTAGTCCGGTAGGACGTCAGCGGTATATTGTTCTACTAAAAAAGAAATTTCATCAGTTGTTAATACCTCGCCGTCTCTCTTTTTTCGGATTAATGATACTGCATTATACGATTCAGAAGCCATAAACTACGGTGATTGAATTAATTTTCGAGTTGTAATAACGTATATTTCATGAAAATTTGATAACCAAATGTCCCTGATGCTCAACATTTTAGCCGATCAGCACCTGTATAATATACAGTCTTATTTGCCCGAAAACATCAACCTACAACTTTTTGACCCAGCCAATGGGTTTCCCCCTGAAATTTCATCAGCTCATGGGTTACTCATTCGGACCGTACTTCCTGTTAACGAAGAAACACTGCCCAATATTCCAAAACAACTCTCATTTATCGGCAGCGGCTCGGCCGGCACCGACCATGTTGATATCCCCTACCTGGAAAAGCATAACGTTACCTTTTCTAATGCCGCAGGCTGTAATGCCCGCTCAGTAGCTGAATACGTTGCCACAAGTCTACTTTTATGGTCCGAAAACCACCAAAAAGACGTAACCTCTTTAACAGTGGGGGTAATTGGCGTGGGTAATGTAGGAACACAAGTAATACAGCTGTTACAAAAACTGAGCATTACCACTGTTGGGTATGATCCTCCCAAAGCAAAGAGGGAAGAAAACTTCACTTCAGTTACATTGAATGAGATATTATCATCTGACATTCTCACTTTTCACACGCCATTAACCAAAAGGGGGACTCATCCGACCTATCACTGGTTGGATTCGGAGAAGCTTACTGATCACACTTATGAGCTTATTATAAATAGTGCTCGTGGTGGAGTAATCGATGAAAGAGTACTATTAGATGCTATAAACAAGGGACGAGTGGGGGATGTTATCATTGACGTGTGGGAAGATGAACCTAATATCAGATTTAAAACTGCAGAAAAGGCTTTTATTAAAACGCCCCATATCGCAGGTTATTCAGCTCAAGCAAAAAGCAATGCATCTAAGTTTGTAGTTGATGACCTACTAAACCATTTCAATCTTGAAGAACCCAAACGGGACATTCAGCAAAGTAGCCGGAAGTTTGAACAGAAGCTCACTCGTTTCGAGACTCTCGGAGAATTACTAAAAGAACTGCATCCGATAAAAAAATATGAAAACAGCTTAGAAGAGATCATTAAACAACATCCCCAAAAACGAGGAATAAAGTTTAATCAGTTGCGAGCAACATTTCCATTGCGTCAGGAGTTTGCAAACACTTATCTACCGACTCCTTACTTTGAACGCTTTCCTGTTCTAGAGCCTTTAGGATTTTCTCTATTAAGAGATATTAAATAGGTCCAATGCGGTTTCATCCGTAACTGACACTACCTCACCTAGCGAACAATCCATAACCTCTGCCAAACGTTGGGCCGTATATTTTACAAAAGCGGGTTCATTGCGTTTCCCCCTTTTAGGATCGGGTGCCAGGTAGGGGGCATCCGTCTCTAATATCATCTTCTGTAAAGGGAGTTCGGCTACCGCCTTATCAACACCGGCATTTTTAAACGTAAATATACCCCCTATACCCAACATAAGTCCTAAATCAATGGCTCTTTTCCCTTCATCGACAGATCCGGTAAAGGAGTGCCAAACTCCTGTCAGCTCCCCATCCTGTTGCTCCTCAATGATGTCGAGCAGATCTTCAGTACTGTCGCGGTTATGCAACACAATGGGTTTATTCAGCTGCTTAGCCACCTCACAATGAATACGTAAACTTTTTTTCTGCCCGGATTTATACTCGTCACTCCAATAATAATCGAGTCCGGTTTCTCCTACCCCTACAATATTATCTCGACTGCAATACTCATAAAGTTCTTCTTCCGTAGCAAAGGTTCCTTTATTTATATCCGTCGGGTGAATACCCGCCATCTTATGAAAGGCGATATCCGTATACTCAAAAGCATCCATTTTAGGAACCGACTCAAAATTGATGGCCGGCATAAAGATATGATCAATCCCGGCTTCACCGGCTCGATCCAGAACTGCGGCTATATCATCCTCAAATTGATCCGCATAAATGTGGCAATGGGTATCAATCACAGTACTTAGGCTCCCTCTGCATGAAATTTAACAAGGCGTTCCATGGGGTTCTTGACAAAAAGGCCTGCTTCTAAATCGTACTTTGCCAAAATCTCTTTAATCAAATCCTGGTGGGCATAGGCAACAGAACCAATAAAACGCACTTCGTGGTCTGTGGCATTGGAGTATTTTAGTACAATACGACTTATAAAGTTATCAAACCCTTCATACAACATATCTTTTATAAAAGGATGATCGTCATGCTCTCCCAGAAAAGCTCCATAGGAAGCAATAAATCTACTCTTTTGTGAACCGTCATAAAGGCCTTTTGTGATATGATCAAGCGACATATTATAATTCGCCTCCAGATCTTCTTTCAGATCTTTCGGAATTTCAAATCGAAAATATTTATTAATCAGCTTCTTCCCGAAGTATCCGGCACTCCCTTCATCCCCCAGAATAAATGCCAGCGAATGGATATGCTCAACAATCTCTTCCCCATCGTAAAGGCAGGAGTTTGAACCTGTCCCCAAAATACACGCAATACCCTGCTCCCGAAGGAAACAAGCCCTTGCTGCACCTATCAAATCGTGATATATATTGATAGATGCATTATCAAAAGTACTATCTAAGGCCTGACGCACTATTTGTTCCTTCGCATCACTATCACAACCGGCTCCATAAAAGTGTACCTCTTCAACATTATCATCAAGCTGGGGCAATAAATCGTGTCTTATCACATCAGTTATACTCTCTGTTGTATGATAATAAGGATTTAATCCCTCAGTAAATACGGTTTTCTGCTGATCTCCGTTAGTGAAACTCCATTCTGTTTTGGTTGCACCACTGTCTGCTATTAAAAAAGCCATAAATCATTTTTCACTTAGTAATTCCGCGCCAAATCTAAGCAATTTTAACCACATCCTGTAATTAAACAATTAAAATAGAGACTCCCCTAAATTCTAGCTATCATTAAACCGCTAAATAACGTAAAAAATACCTTTCTGGAATGAAACTGACCTACAGTAACTATTTAAAAATTGATGAACTATTAGAACTTCAAGAACTCCAGTCAGAGCCGGAGGAACATGATGAGATGCTGTTTATCATTATCCATCAGACCTATGAGCTTTGGTTTAAGCAGATTCTACACGAAATGGATAAATTGCGCAGTGACCTGAAAGCGGGCACTACTTGGGGAGCTACTAAAACCATGAAGCGTATTCTAACGATTTTAAAAACCATGGTTGCCCAGATTGACATTCTCGAAACCATGACCCCGCTGGAGTTCGAAAGTTTTAGAGGATTTTTAGATGAGGCAAGTGGTTTCCAATCGGTCCAGTTTCGAGAAGTTGAAATATTGTGCGGCCATCGGTCCCCCCACGTGCTTAAGGTTCATGAGCACCAGCCGCAATATATGAACCGTCTGGAAGAACGAATGGAGGAACCTACCCTGTGGGAATGCTTCTGCACCTACCTTAAACAACAGGGCTATGATGCAGAAATGCCTGAACGAGTTAATGACCAAGGTCTCTTATATGATCCGTCAGAACATAACCAAGAAATATTACTCGATATTATGAACTCCGATCAAGAAACGGCAATGCTTTGTGAGCTGTTTGTTGATTTTGATGAAGGCATGCAGGAGTGGAGGTATCGACATGTAAAAATGGTAGAACGGACTATTGGTAACAAAATGGGCACCGGGGGATCCAGCGGTGTCAACTATCTCCGCAAGACCTTGCATAAACGTATTTTCCCCGATTTATGGGAAATCCGAGCAGAAATTTAAAACTATTATGGATACTATCGATCAACTGGCAAACAAAATTGCTCCACACTACTCACATTTCGATGTTGAAAACAGACTCCTTTTTACCGGGCACTCACACCAGGCATGGCCCGATGTGGCACTTGAGGGGCTCAAAGAATCATTTACAACAGCGGCATCCCGGGTAGATAATAAATGGGAACCCGCTTTTGAAAAAACAGAGATTCTCCGCAATTACCTTCGCAATTATTATGATGACCCCAATGGGTTGTACAGCCTGGCAGAAAACACGCACCTGCTGCTGGTTGCATGGCTCTCTAGCTTTGACCTTAGAAATAAACCCAAAGTCATCACCACCACAGGAGAATTTCACTCTATGTTTCGGCAGCTACACCGCCTAAAGGAAGAAGGCTTAGAGGTGGTTTCGGTAGATCCCTATGATGGGATCGTTTCTAATATCACGAAACAGATTGATGATAACGTCTCTGCTATAATGTTGTCGCGAGTCTATTTTGGGAGTGGACTTGTGAACCAGCATATTCCTGAAATTGCAGCTCTTGCTCGCTCTCAAGGCATCCCTCTTCTCATTGATGACTATCACGGTACCAATGTAGTGCCCCTGTCAATATCAGAAGAGAACTTAGAAGATTGCTACCTGCTTGTTGGGGGATATAAATATCTACAATGGGGTGAGGGTAACTGTTTTCTGCGATTCCCGAAAGACTGTAAGCTCCGCCCCGCTATTACCGGTTGGTTTGCCTCTTTCAGCACCCTGGATAAACCTCGAACGGACGAACTGGTCTCCTATGATGACGGTAACCAGCGATTTGCATCCGGCACTTATGATCCGGCATCTCAGTTCCGGGCAGCAAAAGTAGTAGCATTCTTTGAAGAACAAGGCTTAACATCAAACCTGCTTCGCCAGCAATACCAACGACAGGTTGGCTTACTACGAAGCCTCTTCCTCGAACAAGATTTTGATCCCGATATCATTAAACTTCGCCACAATCGCCCCCTTGAAGAAAATGGTGGTTTTTTGGCTTTACGTTCTCCATTTGCCCGGACCATACGAGCTAAACTTATGGAGCGAGATGTCTTTACAGATGCCCGCGGCGACATAATTCGCTTTGGCCCCGCTCCCTACACAACCTCAACACAAATTGAGCAGGCCATTACAGAATTGAGCAGTGTTGTAAATAACCTCAATCCCTGATTTTGTAAGGATTGGTTCTGTAATCGATCTTACTATATAGAATTTTGTGTATCTCGATGTATTCTTCGTATAGCTTTGTGCATTAATTATATCAAGAAAAATCCCAAAGAAGCTCAAAGTTACTTAAAGAATATTTGCACGAATATTGACAATATTTCCAATAAAACTATTGGAAGATGGGATTAAGCATCTTATCAATTAGTTATTTTTATGAAAACCACTGACACTATGTTGTCAGTTTTATTTAATATATTGACGGGTGAAAACTCAACAATCTAATTACTTACTAATTTATGTCTGATAACAAAGATCGTGAAAAGGCACTAGAGATGGCCATTGGCCAAATTGAAAAACAGCATGGCAAAGGAACAATTATGCGTCTCGGTGATGAGGCGACCTCCGATGTTCCCAGCATTTCTACCGGCTCTATTATGGTAGATTATGCACTCGGCGTAGGCGGTATTCCCCGGGGACGTGTAACCGAAATATATGGTCCCGAAGCCAGTGGTAAAACGACATTGGCACTCCATGTCATCGCCGAAGCACAAAAAGCCGGAGGATATGCCGCTTTTGTTGATGCTGAACACGCCTTTGATCCCCGCTATGCCAAAAATCTGGGTATTAATACTGATGAGCTTCTTGTCTCTCAACCCGACAGTGGTGAACAGGCTCTTGAAATTACAGAAACCCTCATAAGATCTGCAGCCCTGGATGTTATTGTCGTTGACTCTGTTGCTGCCCTGGTACCTCGGGCCGAAATTGAAGGTGAAATGGGTGATTCCCATATGGGCCTCCAGGCACGATTGATGTCGCAGGCCATGCGTAAAATTACGGGTATCATCAATAAAACCAGAACAGCTGTTATCTTTATTAACCAGATTCGTGAAAAAATCGGGGTTATGTTCGGTAATCCGGAAACAACCTCTGGCGGTCGGGCACTGAAGTTCTACTCTTCGGTACGGATGGATATCCGCCGCATCGGTTCTCTCAAGCAAGGCGATGATGTAGTTGGAAACCGAACCAAAGTGAAAGTGGTTAAAAACAAGGTAGCTCCTCCCTTTAAGCAGGTCGAATTTAATATTATGTATGGTAAGGGAATCTCAAGAATGGCCGAAATTCTTGATATGGCCGTAGAGTTTGACATTATCGAAAAACGTGGCAGTTGGTATCGCTATGGTGGCGAACCTATTGGGCAGGGAACCGATAACGCTATTGAATTCCTTGAGTCTGACCCTGAGCTCACAGAAAATATTGAAGAGCAAATTCGTGCTGAAATGAACCCTTCACAAAATGAGGAGGAAGACCAGACAGAAGAAGACAAATCTGACGATGATGCTGACAGCGACGATTAACTATGAGTAAAGAAACAGAACACCCCCTACCGGGTGTCATAAGTTCTATCAGCGTTCAAAAGAAAAAGAAAGATCGCTATTCCATTTTTGTTGATGGGGAGTTTCTGCTGGGGGTTGCCGAGCAGACACTCCTCAAATTTAACCTGAAGAAGGGAATAGAAGTAACCCCAGCGTTATTTCGCAAGCTTCAGCGTGAAGAGGGACGCTTTGCTGTAAAAGCTTATATGTTAAAACTTCTCGGCCGTCGAGAACATGCCCGAAAAGAGCTGTACAACAAGGCATACCGAAAAGAATATCCTCAGCAAGTTATTAATGATGTACTTGACGAGCTACAGGAAAAAGGGTTTCTGGATGATGAGCGCTTTGCCCAAAAGTTTGCAGCCGATAAAAGCAATCTCAGCAAATGGGGACCGGCAAAAATAAAATCTCACTTATATAAAAAGGGGATTTCTAATACTGTTGCCGAACGGAGTATCCAACAAGCTTTTGAGGGGACAGACCTCAAACAAACATTTTTGGATTTGGTTTTAAAACGCAAAAAACGCTTTTTGAGAGAAGAAGATCCCTATAAAAGAAAGAAAAAAATGGTAGACCACCTGGCAAGAAAAGGATATCGATCTACAAATATTTTTACACATATAGATGCACTAATGAAGGCGATTGAGCAATGACAAACATTACCCTTGAACGTGTTGTAAAATCGGTATTGGTACTGACCGGTATCACGGTCTTATGGTTTTTGCTGTATTATTTTGGCACGTTGGTAGGATATGCTATTGTAGCAATGATATTCAGCTATATGCTCGATCCTGTGGTTAACCGCATGCAGGCTGCAGGTATGAATAGAACCTTTTCTATCACCTTGGTACTCAGTGCACTCATACTTATTCTAGTCTGGATCTCAACCAATATTATTCCCATTGTTGCAAACCAGATGGTAGAACTGGCCGGCCAACTCAACATTCAAAACATCCAAAGTATAACCCAGCAAATTGAAGAACGCCTAACCCAAGAATTCACCTTTTTACCTAACGGCTTTTTAAGCGATAACTTGGCTCAAGCTCTCCAAGACCTTCTTGATGTGGGGGAATTACCGGCAGCCCTTAGTAATATTATTGGCATTTTCACTAATATATTTTCCGCAGCACTCATCATCCCTTTTGCAACTTTCTTTTTTCTTAAAGACGGAACTAAACTTCGGCGTGACATTCTGCAGCTAGTTCCAAACAAATACTTTGAAACCACGCTGAGCCTTGTTGATAAAATCGAAACGCGACTGGGTATCTATTTCAGAAGTGTAATATTACAAAGTATTATTGTTGCATTTACCTCTTGGGTAGGGCTCACAATTGTAGGCCTTGATAATGCTCTGTCGGTAGGTATTGCCGTAGGTTTGGCTAACACGATCCCCTATTTTGGGCCCATTATCGGTTATATTCTGTCAATTATTGTCTCTATAATTGAAGTTGGCAACTTTTCACTAGTATTGCCATGTATTATCGCCATTCTGATGGTACAGATGCTCGACAACGTAGTATTACAACCATTTATCTTCTCGCGGTCGGCTGACATGCACCCCGTTGCTATTTTATTCATTATTATGATCGGTGCTGAAATGGCCGGAATACTGGGCATGCTTGTTGCAATCCCGATAGCAACGATGGTTAAAATTACAATTAATCAGGTGCGATGGAGTCTCAATAATTACTACGTTTTTAGAGGTGGTTCGGTAAGTGATTCCGGCTAAAAAGTTCTGAAATTGGAACTTAATCTGTATTCTTTTTTGCTTATCTTTTCGCCGAACCTTTTTCAATCACACTTACCCTTTTGACCTTGTTCAATATTGTTGTTTTTGCTTCCGGATCGGGAACCAATTTTCAAGCCCTTATTGAGGCAGTAGAAGCTGGCGAAATTGATGGACAAATTGCCGGACTTGTTACCAATAAATCCGAGGCCGGGGCTATTGACCGAGCACAAAAACATGGAATTGAACATACTGTTCTGGCCCCCTCTCAATTCTCTAGCCAACTTGATTATGTGGATGCACTTTTGGAGCAACTAAATCACTGGCAAACAGATTTAATTGCGTTAGCCGGATATATGATAAAAGTCCCTACAGAAGTTATTGAACAATACCCTAATCGAATTGTCAACATTCATCCATCCCTGCTCCCTAAGTATGGCGGTAAGGGATTCTACGGCAGGCACGTTCACCAAGCTGTTATTGATAATGATGAAGATGAGTCGGGCTGTACGGTACACCTTGTTACCGAAGAGTATGATGACGGCCCTATCCTCGGGCAGCGAAAGGTTCCGGTCAAAGACTCCGATGATGCTGATAAGCTGGCCAGTCGTGTTTTAAGAGAAGAACATAAACTTTTTCCTGAAGTAATAGCACAACTTATTAACGAATTAAACTCAAAAACTAATAACTAACAGTGGCTTTACAACCTCTTTCCGAGCTCCCCCAAGAACCGTTAACAATTAACCGTGCCCTTTTATCTGTCTCAGATAAAACCGAAATTACAAAATTAGCCCAAGCCCTGAATAAGGCAGGTGTTGAAATTATTTCTACCGGCGGCACAGCACGTAAAATTCGCGAGCAAGACATCCCTGTTACTGACGTGAGTGAAATTACCGGTTTTGAAGAATGCCTGGATGGGCGTGTTAAAACATTACATCCGATTATCCATGGTGGCATACTGGGACGTACCAGCCATCAAGCTGATGTTGATGAAATGAAACGATTGGACATCGATCCTATCGAACTGGTCGTAGTAAACCTCTATCCATTTAAAGAAACTGTTGCCAAGGGCGATTGCACCCCTGCTATTGCAACTGAAAATATCGACATCGGCGGGCCCACCATGATTCGAGCCGCTGCTAAGAACTTTGCCCACGTGGGTATCTTAACTGCTCCCGCCCAGTACGAAGAATGTATCTCAGAAATACAACAAAAGGGTAATCTTTCTTTTGCTAAGCGACAAGAGTGGGCCAAACATGCTTTTAACCATACGGCGAGTTACGATTCGGCTATTGCCAACTATTTTAATACGCTTGATGATAAATCGGATCAACTTCCCGAGCAGCTCAATATTTCGCTAACTAAATCACAGACCCTCCGCTATGGTGAAAATCCACACCAGGGCGCTGCGGTATATGGCAATCAATCTGAATTCATAGACTGCTTCCACGGCAAGCAACTCAGCTATAACAACTTTACGGATGTTGATGCTGCTCTCAATCTTATCAGTGACTTTTGGGATTCAAAACCCACCTGTGCCATATTCAAGCACACTGTTCCCTGTGGCGTAGCCTCTGATGAAGAACTCTCAAATGCCTGGAAGAAGGCTTTTGCCACCGATACCATGTCTCCCTTTGGAGGTATTGTTGTCGTTAACGAGAAACTGGATATCGAGACCGCCAACGCTATTAATGAGATCTTTACGGAGATCATTATAGCACCCGAATACAGTGCCGAATCCTTAGAACTGTTACAAGAAAAAAAGAATCGTCGCCTCATTCGAATCAAGAAATTACCAAACAGCAACGAAAGCCGACAGTACCGTTCTATCTTTGGCGGGGCACTCAGTCAGGATGCCGACCTGAAGACCGTAACCAAAGATGAACTGGAGACCGTAACCAAACGCACACCCTCAGAAGAAGAGATTGAAAACCTGCTCTTTGCCTGGAAAGTTGTTAAGCATATTAAATCGAATGCTATTGTCTATGCCAAAAACAATCAAACCATAGGCATTGGTACCGGACAAACAAGTCGGGTAGAAGCTTCTGAAATTGCTATTGCCAAAGCTCGGCAAGAAGGACTCTCACTGGAAGGTACCGCTATTGCTTCTGATGCATTTTTCCCTTTTCCTGATGGCGTAGAAGCTGCTGCAGAAGCCGGTGCACAAACAGTAATACAACCCGGCGGCAGTATTCGAGATGAACAGGTTATTGATGCAGCAGATGAATTAGGGCTATCAATGGTATTTACCGGCAATCGCCATTTTAGACATTAAACTTGCATCTATTTTATTTTTTCGTTTATTACCCATTAATTCGCAAATAGAGTTACAAAATTGTATTTTCTTTTTCTGCAATTATTTCAGCTATAAAAATTGACTACTTTCAGCTCATCTACATTTATTAACCATGGATAGACATACACCCAAAAAAAAGAAAAACCAACAAAACAAAGGGTGGTTCGACTGGCTATATACCGATATTGCCATCGATTTAGGTACAGCAAACACCCTTATTTATTCCCGCGGCGAAGGCATTGTCTTAAATGAACCATCTATTGTGGCGCTTAATATGCAAAACGAACCGGTGGCGAGTGGGCACGAAGCCCGGCTTATGCATGAAAAAACGCATAAAAACATCCGCACCGTGCGACCGCTTCGCGATGGCGTAATTGCCGATTTTGAAGTAGCTGAACAGATGATTCGGGGGATGATTGATAAAGTTAAAATGAAATGGTATTCGGGAACCCGCCAAATGGTGGTTTGTGTACCCAGCGGTATTACCGAAGTAGAACGACGGGCCGTACGCGACAGTGCCGAACATGCCGGTGCGAAATCGGTATTCTTGGTAGATGAGCCCATGGCTGCGGCTATCGGGATTGGCCTCAATGTCCACGAACCAATCGGCAATATGATTGTTGATATCGGAGGTGGTACTACTGAGATTGCAGTCATTGCTCTTTCAGGTATTGTATACGCACAATCTGTGCGACTGGGTGGAGATGAGCTAAATGATGATATTATTAATTACTTTCGGCGCAATCATAATCTGCTAATTGGGGAACGAACAGCCGAAAAGATCAAGTGCGAAATAGGATCTGCTGCTCCTCTCGACGAAGAACTGGACATGGTAACAAAAGGACGTGATCTGGTCAATGGCGTACCGCGCACACGGCACGTAACTTCCAAAGATGTTCGAGAAGCGATATCAGAATCAGTAAATACTATTGTAGAGTCTATTACAAAATCTCTTGAGCAAACCCCGCCCGAGTTATCAGCAGATATTCTGGACAGGGGCATTATGCTCACCGGAGGCGGTGCCAAGCTTAAAAACCTCGACAAACTTATCATGGAAACGACCGACCTGCCTGTTCATATTGCTGAAGATCCGTTGACAGCCGTTGTTCGAGGTACTGGAGCCATACTCGAAGATCTCGAACATTATCGAACGGTCATCACCTAAAGAATTACATAGTGAATGCGGTTTCGACTCCCACGAATAACTGATGTTAAAGACCATATTATAACGGCCCTTTTACTGATTATAGCCGTATCCTTGATGGTAGGACGCCATCAGGGTGGGCTAAATAATCTACGCAAAGTCTCTATAACAATATTTAGTTATCTTGAGGAGCCCCTTTCTAATGTCCGCGTTTATCGGCAAGCATTAAAGACCAACACGCAGCTTAGAAAGCAAAATATTCTCTTGTTAGATGAACTAAGTCGCCTTCGTGCAGCCGGACAACGCAATAAGGAGTTGCGCAGAATGCTGCAGTTCAGTAGTGAAAGTGAATTAAGCTTGTATCCCGTACAAATAGTGGGAAAAGAACTGAACCAAGTCACACACTCATTAACCGTAGATGCCGGTACCAATCAAGGTATCAAGAAAGGTATGCCCATGGTTTCAGCTGACGGATTGGTGGGAAAAGTCATTGTTACGGCCGCGGGATACTCCAAAATCATGCCTATTTACCATACTCTATTCCGGGTTAGTGCCAAACTGCAGCAGTCTAATGCCTATGGTATTATTTCATGGAGTGGCGAGAGTGGAGAAATCATTGAGGAGCTCCAGCTCAATTATGTACCACAAACAACAGAGGTTGACACCGGCGAAGTAGTTGTCACCTCAGGTTTGAGCAACCAGTATCCACCGGATATTCCTATAGGAAAAGTAATAAGAACAGAACCTCGCCAAGGTAAAGAAACACAAAAAGTTTTTTTAAAACCTTTTGTAAACCTCTATGAACTTGCTGAAGGATTTATTGTGAAATTTGAACCGGACACTTCTATAAAAAAATTGAATAAACAATATGAGGAGATCCTAGAATGAACCCGGACCGACTTAAAAATATTGGCTTGGGTATCCTTTTCCTGCTTGTTCAGGTTGCACTGTTCCGACATTTAAAGATTTTAAAGATACAACCTGACTTGGTACTTATCTTTCTATTGTGGTATGCTGCGCGGTACGACCGTACATCCGCTATTGTGATGGCTGCCGGGTTTAGTTTTCTACAGGATGCACTGCTCGATTTATGGGGACTAAACATGTTTACCAAAACATTATTAATCTTTGTAAGTTTTAACTTTATCCCCCGGAACACCAAAAAACAACTACTAATTGGGCAGGTTTTTTTAACCGTACTTATTGGTGCTTTGGTACACAATATTATCTTTCTGGGTCTTAATTCAGTAATTGTTAATTATACAGCTGAAATATTTTTCTGGCGTCACCTTATTGGTAATAGCTGTTATACTGCACTTGTTGCCGCTATTATTTACCTGTTCCGAACACGATAAACAAAAAGTGTAATGCAATACCGTAAGAAAAATCGCTCCCAAATATCTATCCGTGTCTTACAGGTGGGCATTATTATACTAGGCCTTATCATGCTGGGTCGGCTGGTACAACTGCAAATTATTCAACACGACCGATATGGTCCATTAAGCCGAGAAAACTCTCTAAGACAAGAAATTGTAAATCCTGCTCGGGGCCTTATATACGACCGACATGGAAATTTGCTTGTCGATAATGAACCTATCTATACCATAACAATTACACCGGCCAGTTATAAAGAAAAGAACACCCCGCTCCTTGCCGACTTACTGAATATGTCGGTCGAAGATGTTAAAAAACGTGTTAAAGAAACCCAAGCATATTCCTGGTATCGCTCATCCCGTTTATTTACAGAAGTAGATTTTAGGACCTTTTCTATTATCCAGGAAAATATTTGGCGACTGCCGGGTATAGGCCACCAAGTGGAAAGCAAAAGGGAGTATCCGGTTGACAGCTTAAATGCGTCACATATTTTGGGATACCTCCGTGAGGTCTCCAAAGAAGAATACCTGGGAACAAAAAACTACCATCTCGGGGATAAAACCGGGAAAAGTGGTTTGGAGATGGTTTATGAAGATCAGCTACGAGGCGAGCTGGGTACAAAATACATAAAGATTAATGCAATGGGTCAAAACTTGGGCCCTTACCGAAATGGAGCGATCGATGAAGCTCCTAATAAAGGGGCTGACCTGCTCACTACCATAGACACCCAACTACAACTTTTAGCCGAGGATCTACTCCAGGACAAAGTTGGGGCCGCAGTGGCATTAGATCCCAATAGTGGGGAAGTACTTGCACTGGCAAGCGCCCCCAGCTACGATATCAGAAAGCTTTCCGGGCGTATCGATTCTACTTATTGGGTTAATATCAATGCCGATACCACAAACCCACTATATAATCGAGCCATATCCAGCAGTCAGCCTCCGGGCTCTACCTTCAAACCTCTTATGGCACTTATGGGGCTTAATATGGGGATTATAAATCCGGATACGAAAATTGAAAATCCCGGTTATTATCAGCGAGGCCGACGATATAACGACTTAGCTGATCCCGGGACATACGATGTTGGCAAGGCATTACAGGAGTCCAGCAATACCTTCTTCTTTTGGTTGATGGATAAAATTGCCACTACCAAAGGCATCAATCGCTGGCACGACCTCGCCTCTTCCCTCGGCCTTGGGCAGCGCAATGGCATCGATCTTCCGAATGAAACCAGAGGCACTCTTCCAGACAGTAGTTATCTGGACCGGGTTTTGGGTGAGGGTAAATGGGGCATTGGTGACCAACTGAGTTTAGGAGTGGGACAAGGCTTTTTAGGAGCCTCACCTCTACAAATGGCTTTGGTTGCCTCCCAAATAGGAAATGGCGGATACCGTGTGCAACCCCACCTTGTAAGTGCCATTAGCAAAAGTAACGGTAAAGAGCTCCGAACAGCCCCCCAAAAGAAAGAGATTAAGTGGCTCAGCAAGCAGAGCCTTAACACTGTTAAAAAGGGTATGCGACGAGTTGTTACCAATGGTGGTGCCAGTACGTTCGCCAATCTCGACAGTATTAAAGTAGCAGGAAAAACGGGAACGGCCCAAAACCCTCATGGCCAAGACCATGGCTGGTTTATTAGTTTTGCTCCTATGGATGATCCCAAAATTGCGGTGGCCGTGTTAGTTGAAAATGGAGGCTACGGTTCGGTTTCTGCGGCTCCTATTGCTTCATTGATGATTGAACAATATTTGACTGGTGAACTCAATCGCCCGTATGTTTATAATTATGTTAAAACATTTGAGCCCCGTAAGCAGACTACTGATGAAGAACCTGAAGAGATAGAAACAGATGACTAATTTACGTGAACTGAGCTGGTCGCTCATTGTTATATGGGTAAGTTTAATTGCAGTTGGACTGGTAGCTATCTACAGCGCTACACAGGGTCCTGTTGCTGAGTTTTTGCCTGAGTATATACAAATCAATTTCTATAAACAGCTTATTGCCTTCGGTATTGCAATCCTGCTTTTAATAGGGCTACAGTTTCTCAATCCCAGAACTTTCCAAGAAGGCTCTTACTTTTTTTATGGCATCGGAATAGTACTCATGATCTTAACCCTGCTGTTTGGTAAAGAAGTAAACGGAGCTAAAAGCTGGCTGGCAATTGGCCCATTCAATCTTCAAACCAGTGAACTTATGAAGATCGCGACGGTCCTTGCAGTCGCTAACTATCTAACCAGTCGGCGCAATATTTCTGCAGAAAATATAAAGTCAGCCTTAACAACGGTCCTGCTTATTCTGGTACCAACTGTTTTGGTTATTCTACAAAATGATACCGGTACGGCTATCATTTTTGCGTCTCTCATCCCCGTTATCTTATTCTGGTCAGGCCTGCCTTACGGTATCTCTCTGTTTATTATCTCTCCGGCTGTTATTAGCTATCTCACCATTATATCATGGTATTGGGGATTGATAGCTGCTGTAATACTGACCTTGCTTATTTTTATGCTGCAGCGTCGCACCTGGCTTACCTTTGCCTCTTTCGTTACCGGCATCATCATAGTGATAGGCATACAGGTGTCACTTTCACAAGTTCTACAACCACACCAGCGAGCACGAATTGAAGCATTTACCAATCCCTCTTTTGATCCTCAGGGGGCGGGCTGGAATGTAATTCAAGCCAAAACGGCCATTGGCTCCGGCGGACTTTACGGCAAAGGTTTTATGGAAGGCACCCAAACCCAACTGCGTTTTTTACCAGAACAGTGGACCGACTTTATTTTTTGCGTGATTGGGGAAGAATTTGGCTTTATCGGGGCAAGCTTTGTCATTCTCTTACTGCTAGCACTCTCAATACGTCTTCTTAAGGCGGCCTCAGCTCACAAACACCCCTTTGCCCAACTAGTTATTATTGGTGTCACTACAATCTATTTTATGCACTTTTTTATAAATGTGGGTTCTGCTACAGCCCTGCTTCCCGTCATTGGGGTTCCCCTGCCATTTATCAGCTATGGGGGGTCCGCCCTTATTACCAATACGATCATGCTGGGTATCTGCCTGAACCTGGACTTTTATAAAAGACAGTTTAGTATTTACCGGTAATTTAACAGGCCAATCCTATTCCTCTTCCAGGGCTTTTTCTGTGCGCAAGTTAAAACTCTGCCGATGGTAGGGAGTAAAACCATGCTCTTTTAGTCCCTTGTAGTGCTGAGCAGTGGGATATCCTACATTGGTATCCCACCCATAATGGGGATATTTCTCATGCAGTTCTATCATCCACTCATCTCGATAAACCTTCGCTATAATGGAAGCAGCAGCAATACTCATTGAACGGTGATCTCCTTTAACCAAACATTTATAGGGACACAGACCAGAGCTGTACCGGTTTCCATCGACAAGCAGATAGTCAGGGGCAGCATCTTCTGTTTCGGCACATCTATTCATTGCCTTTATAGAAGCATGTAATATATTCCATTTATCAATCTCTTCGGGCGAGCACCACTGGATCGTCCAATATTCGGCTTTATCCTTAATTTCAACCGTTAATTCTTTTCGGTCTTTAAGTGATAGCGTTTTACTGTCTCTAATTTCATCTATAAAGGTACCGGGTTTAAAAATTACACCTGCCGCAACAACTGGGCCTGACAAGCATCCCCGGCCTACCTCATCAAGCCCCATTACCCGCTCAAAACCCTCATTCCACAATCGTTGTTCAAACTGTATGCGATCTATGTCACTGTTATTTTTATTTGCAGAACTGCTCATGAAAATGAATTAAAATATAATCAAGTGCGTTTGGGTTACCTCTGCTAAAGTCAATCTTTTTACTATGCATTTCAAGTACCAACAGTGGAATAACCATTTTTCACGTAACTCTCAAAGTAACCCTTTTAATACGCTGTGGGATACCTTTCAGGAGCTTTTGACGATAGCCAGCGGCGAGGTTTCGCATGCCATTTTGTGGCTCAATGACCTGGATAGTGAGCATAAAATAACCGATGATTTTGACAACTATGGAATTCCAGACTTTATTAACGAACTGGAAGAACGCGGTTATTTACAAAGAGAACCTAATGACGGAATCATAGTCATGACCCGTAAAACTGAACAAAGTCTCCGCAAGCGTTCGCTTGAGCAGATATTCAAGAATTTAAAGAAAGGGGGAGTAGACAACCACCAAACCGACCATACCGGGCGTGGTCTTGAACAACAGCCTCAAACACGACAGTGGCAACAGGGAGATGATATAGCGAATATAGACAGTTCCGGTACCATGATGAATATGCTGAAGCATAGCAGCATCGAGAACATGAATCTCAGAGAAGATGATATTCGAGTTCATGATTCTGACCACTACACATCAGTGGAACAGTATTACTCATAGATCTAAGTCACTCGATGGTGCTTTATGGCGAAGATCGTATCACCCCTGCTAAAAAGGTAGCGATGGCGTTTTCAGAGCTTATCCTTAATAGATATACAAAAGATTCTCTTGATATTATTGCTTTTGGTAATGAAGCCTGGAAGGTAGCTATTGAAGACTTGCCTTACCTTAAAGCCGGGCCCTATCATACCAATACCGAACAAGCACTGCAATTAGCTCGTCATATGTTACATCTCCGCTCGAATGCCAACAAACAGATATTCATGATTACCGATGGCAAACCATCTTGTATTATTGAGAACGGTGAGATTTATAAAAACAGTTATGAACTGGACCGTAAAATTATTAATAAAGTTTTGGATGAAGCCGTAAAATGTCGGCGCGAAGATATCGACATAACTATATTTATGATAGCTCGCGAACCCTACCTTCAAAACTTTGTTCGGGAGTTAACAAAAACCAATAAAGGACGCGCATATTTCGCATCACTTGATAAGCTGGGAGAGTATATTTTTGAGGATTATATTCAAAACCGTAAACGTCGTGTACAATAAAAAAAGGCAGCCGAAAACCGACTGCCTTATACACTATTGAGAAAATTGGAGTATCTTTTACATATCTAGCTCTTCCATTACTTCTTCCGTAATATCATACTTTTCTTTAGCTTCTGAAGAGGTATAAAGTACAATACGATCGCCTTGGCTCGTCGTTTTATTAATCACATAAGTTAAGCCTTTATTAGCTGCAACAGTAGTGATAGCAGTATCAATTTGGTCGAGTAAAGGACTCACCAGTTCTTGCTGCTTCTGTTGAACCTGTTGTTGGATACTTTGCTGGAACTGCTGCAGTTCAGCATTTAACTTACCCAAACGCTCTTCCTCTTTTCGTTTGGCGGACTCAGAAATAACAGATTCTTTTTGTTCATACTCTGAAACCTGTTGTTGAAAATCCTGCTGTTTGTTAGCAAGCTCTTTACGCTTTTTCTCAACAAAGTTTTGCAGTCGTTGTTGAACCGCCTTCATTTGTGGCATTTTATTCAAGATAAGCTGAGGATCAACATATCCAATCGTTAGATCATCTTGTTGAGCATTAGCTGTAGAAATGCCGGTAATAGTAACGGCAAATAGACATAGTAGAGATATGGACAGTAGTCGTTTTAACATAAGTATAATCGTTTTTCAGTTAGTTCTTAGCAGATGTTGCTTTCATTTGTTCTAGCACTTCGTCGGTAATATCTAATTTCTGTTTAGCAGAATAATAAACCAACTTTTCACCACTATTTGTTGCCTCATTAAGTACAAAATCGAGGTTTTTTTCTTCAGCTACAGAAGCAATAGCTTCATTCATCCGGTTATAAAGCGGTTGTAACAGCTCTGTTCTTCTTCGTTGAATCTGTTGCTGTATTGCTTGCCGGAACTGCTGCATTGAAGACTGCATTTGAGAAAGCCGATTCTCTGCATCAGCAGCTTCTTGTTCTGACAAAGCTGACTTATTCTGCTGATACTCAGCTACAGAGTCCTGAAAAGCTGCTGTTTGCTGCTCAAGCTCTTGGCGCTTTTGTTGAATAAAAGAGTTTAATTCTTCTTGAATATCAGAGCGTTCGGGAACATTGCTAATTACTTCTTGGGTATTCATATACCCAATTTTGGGCTGAGCAAAAGCAGTAGCACTGATAACAAAAAGAAATACGAGTGTAGAACTGAATAACTTTTTAAACATTGAGTAAATCCTTGTTTTGGTTCTTCTAATTAAAGCGTTTTGATTATAACAACAATTTTTATCAATTGCTTGAATCATTTAACGTAATGCCAAGCTCTTCTAGTACCTCATTATTTAAATTCCATTCTTTATCACTATAAAGCATATTTGAATTTTGCGCACGGTCAAAAACAAAATCGAAATCCTTGCGTTTTGCAACTGTATTCACAGCATTAAATACTTTTCGCTGTATGGGGGCTAAAAGTTCTTTCTGTTTCCTGAAATACTCACCTTTTGCTCCGAACTTTTGATCTAAAAACTGTTGTCGTTGTTGTACCTTATTTTGAATTTCTTCTTTTTTCTTTTTCCGGAGTTTTTCAGTGTAGAGTATTTTTTTGGTTTCAAAATCTTCTTTCAACTGTTCAATTTCTTCCTTCATTTTTTCTAGTTCGGCATTCCACTCCGAACTTATCGTCTCGAGCTGTTGCTGTACCCCCTCATACTCCGACATTTGCGACAAAATATAATCGGTGTCTATATAGGCAATCTTCTGCTCCTGGGCTGTTGCTACTTGCACCATCAACAAAAAAGCAGAGCAGAGCAATATACATAGATATGTACCCTTTCTTATCATTAGAATGGAGCACCAATATTAAAGAGAAACTGCCATTGACCAGCCTCTACAGGGCTACCCGGTACCTTAATACCATCTAACCTGTAACCATAACTAAGGTCAACCAAACCCAATATTGGAAGAAAAATGCGAGTTCCAAAACCTGCAGCCCGCTTGAGTTCAAAAGGTTGAAATTCATCAAAGTTCAAGTAGGCATTACCGGCATCAAAGAAAGCATAGGGATAAACCTGTGCTTGTTGCTCGGTAAGAGCCGGATAACGAAGCTCTAAAGAATACTTTGTATATAGACGACCTCCTACTGCTTCGCCATCTACATATGGTGTAATAGAACCGGAACGTCCCCCTGGGAATCCACGCAGATCAATATTATCATCAAGGAAACTTTGCCGTTGCTGTAATTGCGTACCCCCTAGTTTGAACCGCTGGAAATCACTTTGTTGTCCTTGGCCCAAATAACCTAAATACCCATATTCTACAGTATTAGTTAACACCAATTTATCAACAAGCGTGGTATGAGTCTGGTAACTGGTTTTGAATTTATAATATTGAGAAAAATTAGGCAGCGGTGGCGCAAATTCTCCGGAAATTCGCAGTTTTGACCCGCGGGTAGGTGAAATTTTATTGTCCGTAGAGTTACGTTCCAATACTTGTTTAATACTCATTATACTGGATGTACCTTCGGCTAAGAAAGAGGTATTAGCCACATCATATAACTGATAAGATAACACCGATTGATGCGTAAAGTAATCATCCGGCCATTTTAGACGTCTGCCCAGAGAAAGACTGCTCGAAAACATTTCATTTCTTTGGCTATTCCCTCGATATTGAATCAGGTCATAGCTCATATTTACTCCCAACGACAACGGTCGACCAGCAAGCCATGGTTCCTGAAAACCTACACTGTAGCTTTGATACCCTTGGCCTGTTACCTGCACACCCAACGATAGTTTTTGGCCATCGCCAGAAGGAATCGGATTCCACCCCTCTCCTTTTAAAGCCCGTTGCATTGAAAAGTTATTAAAATTCAGCTTAGCCGAAAGAATCAACCCGATACCTCTTCCGCCCAATCCGCCGGAAAACTCAAAGTTATCGGTGCTTTGCGATTCATCTAAGCTATAGGTGATATCTACCGTATTATTTTCTTGATCTGGCGTCACGCTGGGATCAATAGACTGCTGACGGAAATACCCGAGCTGCCCCAACTCGCGGATAGAACGGATAATTTTTTGCCTACTATATTTATCACCCGGAACAGTACGAAGTGTTCTTCTTATAATATCGTCGTGGGTTTTTGTATTACCCGTAAAAGAAACCTTTTCTACATACGCAATTTCATCTTCATAGATATTCATATGCAGATCAACCGAATCTTCGGCGACCACTTCAATATTTTCTTGAACCCGGAAAAATAAATATCCAATATCTTGGTAAAGGCTGGTAACATCCGGCCCTTTTTGATTGATCTCTAATCGTTTTCTGAATTTTTTCTGGTTAAAGATCTCTCCTTTTTCAAAACCCAGAGTTTGCGTTAGTTGATCATCAGTATAAACGGTATTTCCTTCCCAATCAATATTACGAATCTTATACTGGGGGCCTTCTTCGATCTTAAGATTCACCTTAATGCCTTTTGCGGGTGTTTTCAAGACAAACAAACGTTTCTGGGTATAAGGGAAAGTATAAACCGTGTCAGATATAATTCGGAAATCGAGGAACCCATGCTCCCCATAAAACGCTCTCAAATTATCTTTTGCTGTCTTAAACTCATCTTCTTTATACAGCTTTTTAGAAAAGAATTTCCACCATTTATCTTCTTTAATAGAATCCAGAGCTTTGCGCAGTTTTTTATCACTGAATTTCTTGTTGCCCTCAAAAGAAATATCTTTTATTTCCAGACGCTCACCGGCATCAATATTGAACCGAACTGTAACTCGGTTTCTGACAGTGTCCGTTTTAGTTTTTTCTACTTCTATACTGGTATCCCAGTGCCCTTCTCCTTTATAATACCTGCGAATGGTATTTTTGGCCTGTGCAATAGACGATTCTGTTACTGCGTAGCCTTTTAGCAAAGTTATTTTTTCACGAAGATCTTTCTTTTCAGACTTCTTCACCCCATGAATCTCATACTTTTCAAGACGAGGTTGCTCTTGAACTATAATCTTTAAGTAGATTCCCCCGACTTCTCTGCCCATTTCTACAATCTCAATATTTGAGAAGAGCCCGGTACGGTATAAACTTTTAATAGCACTACTTATATCTTTTCCGGGAACGGTAATTTGTGTTCCCTTCTGCAGGCCACTGGTACCAATCACAAACTCCTTGCGAGAGGTTGTTAACCCTTCGACTTCAACACCCAAGACCTCAAGCTGTTGAGGCGTGGCGTTCATCGGGTTTTCGATATTAATAGATTTTGTGGAATCAGAAGGGGTTTCCTGTGCTACGGCAGGATCAACTAAAGAACCTATAATGAGTACAACAAAAAGTAATTTCTTCACGTGGGTTAATTCTTGAAACAAAATTGAGCTTACGTTATTTGTATGAGTAGGTTATGATGTCAGCTCTTGAACGTATCGATTTGTTGATTTCTTTTGTGCATCTTCAGAAAGTTTACCAAATCTGCGATCACGTTCTTGAAAAGATTGGATTGCTTTATATAATTCATCGCGGCGAAAATCGGGCCAATACGTTTCCGTAATGTACAATTCAGAATAAGCCAGTTGCCAAAGTAAAAAATTACTGATGCGATATTCACCGCTGGTTCGAATAATCAGCTCCGGGTCGGGAATATCCGCCGTTGATAAATGGGCTCCTATCATTTCATCATCAATATCATCGGGATCGATGTCACCATCCTTAATTCGGTGAGCCATCTTTTTAACCGCTTCAGTAATATCCCACCGCCCCGAATAACTAAGTGCCAAGCACAAATGAAGCCGATCATTATCCTTCGTTAAATCGATAGCTTCCTGTAATTCTCGCTGACATTTTTTAGGAAACCGATCGATCTGACCAATTGTTTCCAGCTTAATATTATTTTCTTTCAGGTTCTCGGCCTCTTTGCGAAGTGAGCTGGCCAACAAGCGCATAAGAGCATTGACCTCTATCTTTGGGCGCCCCCAATTTTCAGTTGAGAACGCATATAACGTTAAATACTTAACGCCAATTTGTGCACACGCTTCTGTAATATCGCGGACCGAATCGACCCCAGCCTTATGCCCATATGAACGAATATTACCCCGACTTTTAGCCCAGCGACCATTACCATCCATGATAATAGCAATATGCTCGGGGATCTCTCCCTGCTTGGTAAGGGCAGCCTGCAACTCTTTGTCGCGGCTATTCTGTTCGTTATTTGTTAGTGAAATTGGTTTCAATATGAAATATGACTGGTTTATTAAGCTATCAATATTAGAGTATTATCCCCGTTATATCAAGCTATAACTATTATAATTCCTTGAGCGCTTTACCCAATGTTATCATTTCCAATAATGCTAACGCTGCTTCACTACCTTTGTTTCCTTTATCTCCGTGAAGCCCACAACGTTCTTGGGCTTGTTTTACCGTGTCTGTAGTTAGAACGCCAAAGACCACCGGCTTATTACCCTTCATATTCAAATCAGTTACACCACGATTTACAGCATCACAAACGTAATCAAAATGGGGAGTATCGCCTTGTATAACAGCCCCTAAGGTAACCACGCCATCTACCTTTTCCAAGAGTTTACGCGCTGTAAATGGAATTTCATAGGCACCGGGGCAGCGTGCTATCAATATATCACCTTCAGCAATGCCTTTCCCTTTCAAAGTATGAAGAGCTCCTTCCAGTAACTCATCAGTTATAAACGAATTCCACTTAGCTACGACGATACCAACTTTCACATTAGTACCATCTGTATTGCCTTCTAATTCTTGATAACTCATGAAACTTAAACTGATATTTTCTTTCGCTGCTTTGTCATGCGCTGGAGACGGTGCACATACTTAGCATTTATTGTGACTACTCCAAAAAACTTTTGATACTCTTTATCTCCACCGTGAAAGTCACTGCCCCCGGTTTTCAACAACTTATGTTCATTAGCAAATGCCTCAACCCATTTTTGAGTCTTATAGTTGTGGCTGGGATGAATAAACTCGATACCATCTACCCCGGCTTCTACTAGCTCAGTAAGATCATCCTTGTTATACAGGTTCCCCGGATGTGCTACAATAACTGCTCCCCCTGCCTCTTTTACCGTATCGATAACTTCGTGGTGGGTGTAATAGTCGTTCTTAATAGTACCCAGCGACTCATCACTCAAATACCGTATAAAAGCCTCTTTAAATGATGCCACATAACCTTTATCGATCAATACTGCTGCTATATGCGGGCGGCCGATGTTTCCGCCATTTGCTTCTGCCTTTACTTCGTTGATATCAATAAGAATACCCTCTTTGGATAGCTCATTGATAATCCATTTCCCTCTTTCTAAACGTGAATGGTAATGACGGGCAACCAATTTTTTAATAGCAGCATGGTCGGGGTCAAAACAATAGGCTAGCAAATGACACTCACGACCGTTAAAATCGGAGGTAATCTCTACACCGGGTATTAACTCTATACCTAACTCACGAGCCTTTTCCCGAGCTCGCTGATACCCACGAATAGTATCGTGATCCGTTATCGAAATGATATCCAATTTATGACGCTTGGCATTCCGGACCACATCTTCAGGTTCCATATGCCCGTCTGATGCCACTGTATGTATATGTAAATCTGCTTTTGCCACTAGTTAGAAACCGATAAAATGTTATTATAACGACTCGAATCCATTAATACCTTTACCGCTTCATTCACCACTCTGTCATAAGGTAATGAGGCAGAATACTGCCCCTTCTTCCCCTTGTAACGGGCAATTAACTCTTGGTAAAGAAGTTGGTCAATCACATCACGCTGATTATAAAAAGCCTGCGTTTTATTTGATTCAATCTTATTGCCGAGTGCAGTAAGATGTTTCTTTTCATCTTCAGCTATCTGCAATGCCGAATCGATCTTTGCCAGATATTTTTCGGAAGGAGTTTCATATTCAAATTCCTGATCTTCTATATAACGTTGGAATTTTTCAAATAATGTATCAGCCCCCATTTTGTGCTCTAACGAATCATGATTTGCTGCATACTTATTGGCAAATTTAAAAATCATATTCTGCTGCATTAAAGAAGTTTGGAGCAGGCTGGGTTTTTTATCCGATATTTGAATATCCGGGCTAATGCCATCCCCGTCAAAAACTGGACGTCCACTTTTTGTTCTAAATTTTCTGCGGGTAGAATCAGGTTTATTGACAACACTGTTATTTTGATCATGCGTATAGGTAACCGACTGTATACTTCTTCCACTGGGTATATAGTAGCGAGATGTTGTCAACTTTAGGGAGGTATTATAAGATAACGGGCGTACAACCTGAACCAAGCCTTTCCCAAAGCTCTGCTCACCCATAATAACAGCGCGATCGAGATCTTGCATAGCCCCTGCCACAATCTCAGAAGCACTGGCACTTCCTCCATTTTGCAATATCACCACAGAGAGATCCGGAAGAAGAGGAGTTTCCTTAGTCTTAAAACTATTATTATGCTGACGTAACCGCCCCCTCGTTTCTACCACCGTTCTACCCTGTGGCACAAACTTATCTACCAAGCCTACTGCCTGATCTAATAATCCCCCCGGATTATTTCTTAGATCCAACACTAATCCCTGCAACTCTTTTTGAGCCTGTAAGTGCTCAATAGCCTCTTGTACTTCTCCGGCTGCATTTTGAGAAAAACGGCTTAATAGTATGTATCCAACTTTTTTCTGTTCTCCCACAAAACCCACATATGGCACATTTTTCACTTCAACGCGCTGTCGCGTCAATTCAAATTTCAGCGGATCATCGATGCCATATCGCTGAACCGTCATAGTAACAGTAGTGCCCGGCTCACCGGTTGTTAAGCTACGAACCTCTTCGGGACTTAAGCTATTTACTGGAACCCCATCAACAGCCGTTATAACATCTCCCGTTCGTATTCCTTTGCTATGGGCCGAATATCCCTCCAGGGGGGCAATAACTACAATATCATCCCCCCGATATCCCACATCCATACCAACCCCGCCGTAGCTTCCGCGGGTCATTATCTCCATACTCTGATTATCAGCCTCATCAATCAACACTGTATATGGATCCAGGGATTCGAGCATGGCATCAATCCCCTTTCGCATAAGCTGCTCCGGGTTTACCTCATCCACATAATGCAGCGACACCTCCCGATATACTTCACTAAAAATGGTAAAATTCTTTTTGATGAGGAAATAGATATCCGGGTTGCGTACCAATCCCATTACGGCCAGCGATGTTATCGCCAGCACACTACCGGCTACAATTTTTTTCCATTTCCCCATAAAAGACAACCCTACTCAGGCTTAATATTCAACTTTTGCCCCACATAAATTCTGGAATTACTCAACCCATTAAGACGCTTTATTTGACTTACCGATACTCCAAATGAGTTCGCAATTTCAGTAAGTGTGTCATTACTTCGTACGGTATACTGTATCGATTCTCCTGAATCATCTGCAGAAGCCAGATATGCTTCTGTTACATCTTTACCGGACTGTTGTTCCCGTTCAATCTGCTGTTTCTTGCTATAAGACATCGTGTTTATCTGGCTGTAATATGCTTTTTTCGACTTTGGTACATATATAACCAAATCCTCTCCGGCCCTAATAACATTCGATGTCCCATTCCAGGAACGAATCTGCCATGCTCTAACATCATACCATTCTGCAATATGTCCTATAGTATCACCACTTTTAACTTCGTAAGTAAATTTAACAGAATTTGCAGGGGCTTTTGATTTTGATCGTTTGCGAGAAGTAGAGGTTTTGCCCCGCGGTTGATTCGTCGGTCGATTAACAGCAATCTGCTCGTTGCTTCCGGGTGCCAGTGGAACTACAATTTTTTGCCCGGGATAAATAGTTTTAGACAGGCTCTCATTAGTCTCATAAAGCGCTCTGACTGATGTTCCATACTTTTGGGCAATATAACCTAAGGTTTCTCCCGAATTTACCGTATGCATAGCCACATTTTGGCTGCGTTTATTTTTAGGAATATCTTCGTAGTTAGAAGCAAATCGCTCTTTTGTACCTACCGGTAACTTTAAGGGATATTTATTGCCGGGAGGCGTTGCCCATCGCAACAATTCCGGGTTATATTCTTTAAGCTTATCAGTACTAATTCCGGCAGCATCAGCTAAGGCATCTAATGGCATTAAAGGTGCTACTTTATGTACCTTGTAGACATATTCGTCATTTTTATACTCTTCTTTGAAACCAAATTCTGTAGGGTTCATATTAATCATTGTAGCCGCAATAAAACCCGGTACATAACCTTGGGTTTCGCGGGGAAGGTATGGAAAAGCAGCCCAATAATCTTCTTTGCCAGCTGCCCGTATTGCTCGTTTTAAACCCCGGGGACTAATATTATAATTAGCCATTGCCAAGTGCCAATCGCCCCAAATGTTATATAAATCTTTCAGGTGCCGGGCTGCTGCACGGGTCGCTTTTTCAGGGTCCCTTCGTTCATCTATCCACCAGTTAACTTCTAATCCATACATAGAGCCGGTTGCCCGGATAAATTGCCACATCCCAACCGCGGATGCCCAGCTTCTTGCCTGGGGATTAAGTCCGCTTTCCACCATCGCAAGATGGGTAAGTTCGGTGGGCACTCCTTCGGCTTCAAAAATTTCGCGCATCATTGGAAAATACTTTTCCTTACGCTCTAACCACGACTCCATTACCTCCGGTCGTTTGAGGGTAAAATACATCAGGTGACGGTTAACCTGACGGTTTTGTACTAATGGAACCTCTGTTTTGGGTGTCGTAATATTATTCGGAAGCACATACTCCTCATTCATCCAGTCATCATCACCCGAATACAACTCTTTCTGGATAGCAAAAATCTCCCCCTCTACTTTATTAGCTGAATCCTGAATCCCATAAAATTCACGGTACTCCGTCATTACTGAACGATACAACTCACTAAACCGGGGATTTGACTGCACCTCTGGGTACGTATCTAACAGAGCCTGCAGAGAGTTCAGTGCATCCTTAATATGCTTTTCTGCACTTAGCGGATCATCCTGTACCTGAGCCTCCACGGCATTTACATGGGTGCGATAGATATCGGAGATACGACGCATCACATCTTTTTCAAAATTATCCAGCTTTTGTTTGGTGGGTTCAGCAGATGTCGAAAACTCATCATCCTCTGCTACCATAGGATTATCATAAGGAAGCAGTTTGGGCGAAAAATCTATTTCTTCCAGTTGAATTTTTGTGGTGTCTTGCTGTGCTATACCCGGATAAACTCCAACAATTAAAATAAGGATGAAAAGCGAATGTAACTTCTTCTGCATAGATATTTTCCGTCTTAGTAGATTAAAAGATGTATAATACTTTGTTATGTAAAGGATTCAGTGAAAGCTCCCCAAACCACACCGAAACATACTAACGAACACAACGTAATTTTAGCATAAAAAAATTTTATCTTCGGTTATCGGTCCAGCCTTGTACTATCGGCACCCTTCTTCCGGTACCAAATGCCTTGCTACTCATCTTCAAAGCCGGGGCCGCCTGGAACCGTTTATATTCCATATTATCGACCAATACAACAATTTGTTTAACTACCGTACTATCATAACCACGATCGGTAATATCTTCAACCGAAGCCTGATCTTCAATATAAGCTTTCAAAATAGCATCCAAGACCTCATATTCGGGCAAACTATCAGCATCTTTTTGATCCGGACGCAGTTCTGCGCTCGGTGGTTTTTCTAAAATGTTCTTTGGGATAACCGTTTCATTAAAGTACTCATTATTTAACCAATGAGCCATCTCATATACCTCTGTTTTATACAGATCAGCAATAATGCCCAAACCACCCGACATATCCCCATATAACGTACAATAGCCAGTTGCCAGCTCCGATTTATTACCCGTATTTAACAGCATGTGTCCAAACTTATTGGAGTAGGCCATCAACAATGTACCGCGAATGCGGGGTTGTAGATTTTCTTCGGCCACTCCAAAATCTGTATCCTTAAAAAAGGGATTTAACAACTCATTAAACTGGTTATAAACCTCCCCAATAGGAAGTTCATGACATGGAATGCCCAAGTTTTCGGCCAGTTTTTCTGAATCACTTATACTCCCCTCAGATGAAAACTCAGAAGGCATTGTAATACCTACCACATTAGCTTTGCCCAGTGCCTCAACAGCGATTGTTGCTACCAGTGCAGAGTCAATACCTCCACTTAGCCCCAATATGACCTTATCAGAAATAGCTGTTTTCTTCAAATAATCCCGAAGTCCTACTTTAATGCCTTTGAACATCTGGGCAATGGGGATTGGCACTTCCACAGTATCATTAGATTCAGATCGTAATGTAGGTTCTTTTTCCTCCCAATAAAGATCTGTAAAATCCTCCTCAAATAATGCACAACGGCTAACCAGATCTCCATCTGCATCAATAGCCATTGAATCACCATCCGAAACAAGTTCGGTATTTCCGCCCACCTGGTTGGCATAAAAGACAGGGATATTCCATTTTCTGGCGTGTTGCTGGAGCATCTTTTGACGCTTAGCCGGTTTATTTTGCGCATAGGGAGAAGCTGACACATTACAGATAGCCTCAGCTCCTGCTTCTGCTAGTTCTTTAACCGGGTTTACATCATAACTGAGGTACGAAAGTTCAAAATTGTGCCAAATATCCTCACAAACGGTTATACCCAGCTTTCTTCCCTTAAAGTTTATACACTCAAAAGTGTTAGCAGGTTCAAAATAACGCAATTCATCATACACATCGTAAGTAGGAAGCAACGCTTTATTCACCACTGCTGATACCTCTCCACCATCAGCCAGGATAGCACTGTTATAACACTTTCGGCCACTTTTAGCCGTATTGGGTGTTACGGTACCAAACAGTACCGGTGACGCGTTTTTTGTGTGTCCAATGATACGCTCATTAATATCATACACGGCGTCCAAAAACTGGGGGCGCTCAAGGAGATCCATGGGAGGATAACCACAAACGACCAGCTCCGGAAGTATTAACAGATCTACACTTGAGTTTTCAGCATCATTCATGGCCTTTTTGATGAGCTCAAAATTTCCTTCGAGATCACCAATTGTTGTATTAAGCTGGCCTAAACGTATTTTCATAAAAAATCAGATCGCAAATATTATTGTTCCGCTGAGTAGACTTGTTCCCCGGCAACCCAGCTTTCCAGAACTTTAGTTTCCCATATTTCTATGGCGGGAACTTCAAAAATATCTCGGTCAACCAGAATAAAGTCGGCCCATTTCCCGGGTTCAAGACTTCCCAGCACCTCTTCCTGATGACCGGCATAAGCCGCATTCAGGGTGAATGATTTTAGGGCTTGGGCTCTGCTTAAGCGCTCAGAAGGATACCATCCTCCCTCGGGATTACCCTGATGATCTTGCCGAGTTATTGCCGAATACAATCCATAAAAGGGATTTACATTTTCTACAGGAAAATCAGAACCCGAGGCCACTACTGTGCCCTGATCCCAAAAGGTCTGCCATGCATATCCGCCTTTTATACGCTCAGCACCAACACGATCTTCGGCCATATTCATATCACTTGTTGCATGGGTCGGCTGCATAGAAGCAATGATATTTAACTCTTTAAAGCGGGGAATATCTTTAGGAGATACTATCTGTGCGTGCTCAACGCGATGCCGCAATCCCTGTTCTCCAAGACTATCTTTCACATTCTCAAAACTGTTAAGCGCTACGCGGTTAGCACGATCACCGATAGCGTGCACATTGGCCTGGTAACCTGCGGAAGCTGTTTTTAAAATCTTTCCAGTTAGCTCTTCTTCTGATAAAAACAGCAACCCTTTGTTATCCTGATCATCAGAGTAGGGCTCTATCATAGCAGCTCCACGACTCCCCAGCGCTCCGTCAGAATAGAGCTTTACACTCCTCAGGGCCAACTTATCATCTGCATAGGAATTGACCGGTCCACCTTCCGACAGCTTATCAAAGGTTTCTCCTGCCCCGCTTATCATTCCGTAAATACGTGTCGTTAACTTTCCGTTATCGGCAAAATCTTTATACAATTCCCATGCCTCAACAGAAACCCCGGCATCATGCGCCCCGGTTAAGCCATGGCTTCTCATCTGTTGCAGAGCCTTCTCAAATGCCAGCTTTCGCTCCTTATCTGTTGGCTCAGGAATCTCAGCCTCGACAAGGCTCATTGCAGCATCCACAAATACGCCCGTAGGCTCCCCATCTTCATCGCGAATAATCTTTCCTCCTTTGGGAGCTTTTGTCTCAGCCGTAATTCCGGCCAGTTCCATCGCTTTTGAATTTGCCCATCCGGCGTGGCCATCAACCCGTGCCAGCCATACGGGGCGCTCATTTTCAGCTTTATCCAGCTCTTCTGCAGTGGGGAATCGCCCAATATCCCAATGGGTATGATTCCATCCGCGGCCCTGCACCCAATTGATATCGGAATATTTTGCTGCATACTCTTCAACCTTAGAAAGTGCTTCATCTAAAGATTGAGTGCCTGTTAAATCAGCATTCATCTGCTGAAATCCTAACCCCATAACATGGCCGTGTGCATCGATGAGCCCCGGCAGCATAACCTTGCCATCGCCATCTATTATCTTCGTAGATCCGTTACTTTTGAAGGTCGTATCACTATAAACATCAATGACTTTACCATTTTCAAATGCTATGGCAGAAAACTCTTTTAGATCACCATCATAAAAGGTATACCCTTTTACATTTTCTATAACAGTAGTCTCTGTTTTATCACTCTTCTGACAAGAAAAGCTAATAAATGCAAACAGTACGAGTAGAATCGCTGGGAATCGTATAATAGACATGAGCAAAGGTTTGTTAGAATTTAAGCCTCTAAATTTATGACAATCAATCTAGGATAAAAAATGTATTCATATTGATAGAACTAGCTACCGGTGAAAATAGGATAGGTATCTCGTTGTCCCCAATTCTTTAGCTTATCTTCTAAACTTTGAGGCGCCCAGGGTATACGATCTAATTCTGAAAAAGGGATCCACCTTAAATCTTTTAGCAGTTGTTTATCGCTGCCCAACTCTGGGTCACTGCCAAGCTCTTTTTGGCCCCTTTTCTTACTGACTTCAAAATAAAACTCCAGGGCATGGAAAGGGGGAGAGACCAACTCATTGATATGCACAAGCTCACCAACTTCAATCTCAAGATTTGTTTCTTCGTGGAATTCACGCTTTAGGCACTCCTCCATCGTCTCCCCAAATTCAATTCCTCCTCCCGGGGGCATCCAAAGCAATTTATCGGTAACCGGAGAATGAAGCTGGATGAGCAAAATAGCATCTGGCTGTACCAGCAGCCCACACACACGAGTACGCAGTTGATGCGAAAAAGCTGATACGTCAGCATTCATACAAGATGGATTACTTAACAGTCACTTTATCCCCATTTACCGGGAAATTAAGTTCGTGCTGCTTACCATATTTCAAGCTGGCTTTCACAAAATCCACAAAAAGCGGCTGGGGATTATTTACGGTAGAACACAATTCAGGGTGGAATTGAACACCTACAAACCAAGGATGATCGGGTAATTCTACAATCTCAACTAAATCGCGTTCTGGGTTAAATCCGGTCAAATTCATGCCCTCTTCAACAAGCTTATATCGCAAGTTATTGTTCACCTCATAGCGGTGGCGGTGACGCTCCTGAAACAGCTCCTTGCCATACGCCTGGTGAGCTCTTGAATCAGTTTTTACCTTACAATCGTACAGGCCAAGGCGCATTGTTCCACCTTTATCCTCAATATTCTTTTGATCGGGCATGAGGTCAATAATAGGATATTCAGAATCTTCATCAAACTCAGTACTGTTGGCGTCTTCCCATCCACATACATTACGTGCATATTCGATGACCGCACACTGCATACCCAGGCAAATACCGAAATACGGAATATCA
The DNA here is from genome assembly GCF_011059105.1 of Fodinibius halophilus. Classification (GTDB taxonomy): domain Bacteria; phylum Bacteroidota; class Rhodothermia; order Balneolales; family Balneolaceae; genus Fodinibius; species Fodinibius halophilus. The sequence continues at coordinate 70,746 of NZ_JAALLS010000018.1, forward strand.
TTTTCTCGCGAATGCTGAGCAGCAGCCAGCTTACCTTCTATACCGCGTCCCCCAAAACCGGGAGCCACTAATACGCCGGATACCTCTTTAAGCTTTTCTCCAACATTCTCTTTTGTCAGATCATCGGACTGTATCCATTTTATATTTACAGAACAATCATTGACGGCCCCAGCATGGATAAAGGCTTCAACAATCGACTTATAGGCATCATGGTGTTCCACATATTTACCCACCAGAGCAATATTAATTTCGGTAGATGGATTTCGAACGGCCTCGACAAAACCGATCCATCGTTCAAGATCAGGTTCTGTAGACTTAAGATTCAGCTTATTAATAACGCGCTCATCTAACCCTTCACCCTGCATTAACAGCGGTACCTCATAAATGCTCTCGGCATCCAGAGAGGCGATAACATCATCATATTCCACATTACAAAACTGGGCAATTTTATTACGGATGGTATCATCAAGCTCGTGTTCTGAACGAGCTACGATAATATCGGGCTGCAATCCACTTTCGGAAAGTGTCTTTACAGAGTGCTGAGTAGGCTTTGTCTTTAACTCTCGTGCCGCTGACAAATAGGGTACCAGCGTTAAGTGAATAGAGAGCGTATTTTCTCGGCCTACATCATATCGCAGCTGACGTACCGCCTCGATATATGGTAAACTTTCGATATCACCAACCGTTCCCCCGATCTCAACAATCACCACATCATAGTCACCGGATTCGCCCAGCGCCAGGGTATGTGATTTAATTTCATCGGTGATATGCGGAATCACCTGTACCGTTTTACCGAGGTAAGCTCCCTGCCGTTCTTTGGATATTACGTCATTATATACACGGCCGGTAGTTACATTATTTTCCTGGGAGGTACGGATATCGAGAAATCGTTCGTAATGGCCGAGATCCAGATCTGTTTCTGCCCCATCTTCCGTAACATATACTTCGCCGTGCTCATAGGGGTTCATGGTCCCCGGATCTACATTAATATAGGGGTCCAGCTTTTGGACCGTTACCCGTAGTCCTCGTGCAACGAGCAGTCGTCCTAGAGAAGCACAAATAATTCCTTTTCCCAGTGAAGATGTAACTCCGCCTGTAACGAAGATATATTTGGTGGCCATGAGAGCAGTTGTTAATTAATTGAGGCGTTAAAAATACAAAATATCATCCTGAATTTAGCTCAAAACCATAGCCAAAACCCTATAAAGACACACAGGCCCTGAAATAAATTCAGAAAGAAGATAATGTTTTAATTTCCCACTTATTTGAAAAGAAAATAGAAGGTTTGTGCTCAGCATTCAAATGAGAGCAGAAGTTTTTTAAAAAAATATTGAACCTACCCTATAAATTATCTTTTACCCGGTGTAGCAGGTCGGGCTTATTTGTAAATATACCTGAAACACCGGCCTTAATCAGTTTTTTCATCTTCCGTTTACTATTTACGGTGTATATAAAGTGTGGAATCCCGTGCTTTTTCAAATTGCGACTCCACTTCTTGCTGAACTGGCGAAAACTACAATTAAAGGCATCGGCAGAGAATTTACCCACCTGCTGATGGGGCAACTGCCTTTGGGACTGGTGCTTATTATACAATAGCGCTACTGAAACTTCAGGATCCAACTGTTTTAAATGCTCTACTGCGCGATAGTCAAAACTGGAAAACAGCACATGCTTTTCCATCCCATACTGCTTGACCAGCTCCAGGGATTTCTGTTCTACACCCCCTTCAACCTGATCACTAACAGCTTCGGTCTTAATCTCAATATTGAGTGCAATTTTTCCGGAAGCAAACTGTAGCACTTCTTCAAGCGTAGGAATTCGCTGGTCGGCAAATTTTTTATCGAACCATGAGCCGGCATCTAATTTTTTTAACTTTTCTACAGTGTATTGCGGGATATAGCCGTTTCCATTGGTATGATCATCCAATGCCAGGTCGTGAAATACAACAGGCACCCCATCTTTGCTCATTAGTACATCCAACTCAATCATTTCCGCATCCATAGCAACAGCCCCCTCAAAAGCAGCCATCGTATTTTCGGGATAATAGGCACTGGCCCCGCGATGAGCAATCACAATAAAATCATCACCATCATCAAAATACAACGAAGGTAAGTTGGGACCTTTTGCCATAATTGATTGCGCCTCAGTATTTATATTAACCAACCAAAAGATCGTAAAAATTAGGACAAACCTGCTAATCTTCATTTTGTTTTTTCCACTCCAAATAATCGATAAGTTCTTGGATCTGATTACGCTGATAGAAAATGAGCCCTACATTCAATCCAAACACGACCAATATAATAGTTAAAAAAGTATCGCTGAGTTGGGTAATATCGTAATAGAAAGAATAGCCAAAGAAAAGAATAGCAGCAATATTAACAGCCAGCAATATCCACTTGTTGCGATACTTCTTATGCAGCTCCTCAATCTGGTCACCGGGCGGCAGAGAGAGTTTATCTTTCTTAAGATGAATATTTAAATATGATGTAAGGCGTTCTTGTTCTTCGGGATTACTAAAATCGGTCATTTTAATTTTTTGCTTTCATCACACGCTTCATCGCATTTCGCAATAACGAGCGTGAATCATACGATTTTGAAACCGTAATATACAGAAAATATAATCCAATCATCGTAGTAATACTGGCTACCATCGTAAACGATATTGATACCCATAATGGATTAATAAATCCCAGAATCGAAGCCATTATAATGGCAAGCCCCATAAAAATTTGGCAAATACCTACAATAAAATGCAGGGTGTTTAACGTATGTACCTGTGCGACGAAATTTGATACCCGGGAATTGCCCGTTGAATCTTGTATATTTGATAGCTTAGAATGTGTATACCATTCGCTGTCGTGGTTCTTTTTATCCATAGTGTGTCCCCTTATTTTTACCGTGTTATTACTACTAATTTAAGATTAATTTTCACTTTTTCAATTCCAGATACTATTTATGGCGAACTCTGATACTAATATTTACATCTATGGGCGAAATACCGTTCGCGAAGCCCTACAAAATGAAGCAGAAAAAGTAGAGAAAATTTTTGTCAGGGACTCTATTCATGACTCCAACATCTCTACCATCTTTGAAGTAGCTTCTCAACATAATATCCCCATATCCCATGTGCCCGGTTCCAAATTGTATGATCTCGTCGGGGGCGTTAATGATCAAGGGGTTGTAGCACTACGCAGTGAGGTTGGTTATCACGATTTCGGAGAATGGCTGGATTCTATCGATACCTCCGCATATCCGGCCATTTTACTGCTCGATGAGATTGAAGATCCCGGGAATTTTGGAGCTATTCTCCGAACAGCTGCTGCTGCCGGTATTTCTGCCGTTTTGGTTCCCAAACACCGGCAAGCTCCGGTCAATGCTACCGTTTATAAGACATCTGCAGGTACAGCAGGCCGCATTCCCATTGTTCGCGCCGGCAACCTCAACCAAGCTATACTGACACTAAAAGATGAAGGCTTTTGGATTGGTGGGCTCGACATGAGTGGTGATCAATCACTATGGGATTTGGAAGTAGATCGCCCCCTTGCTTTTGTTATAGGTAATGAAGGAGACGGTATCAGTCAAAAAACCTTAGAGCACTGCGATTATAAGTTTTCTATCCCCATGGAAAACCAAGTAGAATCGCTCAATGCTTCTGTTAGCACAGCACTTCTTTGTTATGAATGGCATCGTAAGAAGTAAAAGTGGCATTCCACTTTTACAGTACTTCATCCCGATAAAAACTGATACTTCCTATCCCAACTACAAACGTCATTACAACAGTTACTATTAATAAAGTCATTGCCTTGGTATGTGAGTTAATATTGTATAGATACCGCATACCAATTATGGGGGCAAAATGTTTCACTTTTTAAATTTTTGTTGACTTACCAGATCGCGAAATCAGCAATCGGATGGGATCGTAACTCAATGCCCCTTGGAAACAAAACCCTGCTCAAGAACGCTTCCTTAATATAGCAGGTATGGGGACCGTTGTTTGCCAAATTCCTTTCTGGTCTTTTCCCAATTCTCGAGATACGTTTTCTCTTGTAGCTGGTCTAACAGCATTTTTTTATCGATACCACTTAACTTCTGCACAAAATCATTCAGCTCTGCTTCCGGTGTAGCATCCAGCATAACAGCAAGCAGGGTCGTCCCAAACAAAACGGGATCAAATCTTGTAGGGTCAGTTATCTGAATTTCTACTCCATGACATCTTTCGTCTTCAAAATCAGGGTGTCTGGCTTTACCGGGTATAGCTTGAGGTGTAAAAGAGATACGTTCGACATTTATTCCTGAAAAGGAGCGGCGGAGCCTGGCAATATGCCCGGAGTTCAATTTGGTGCCGGGCGCCCCAATTTTAAGAAATGGATCTGAAGTGCCCCGGCCTTCCGAAATATTTACTCCTTCAAAAAGCACAGTCCCCAAGTAAACGAAACCGTGCTCAAAAGTAGGCAGGTTAGGCGATGGCGGAATCCATTGCAAGCCTGTTTGGCGCCAGCGCATCGAACGCTCCCACCCTTTCATCGGAATCACCTTTACTTCAGCTTCATTAGCATTTTTTATCCATTGCTCTGCCACCATCATTTTAGCCAGCTCTCCCAACGTCATTCCATGCACCATAGGGATGGGATAGCGCCCCACAAAAGACTGATGCTCTTTCTGCATCATCCACCCTGAGATAAGTTCTCCCCCTGCCGGGTTCGGACGATCGAGCACCCATACGGGCACATCTTGCGGTGCTGCTGCCGATATAATATTACCCAAAGTCACATTATAGGTGTAAAAACGACCTCCCACATCCTGCATATCAAAAAGTAAGAGATCTACTTTTTCCAACATTTCAGGGGTGGGTTTCTTTGTCTCTCCATACAGTGAAAAGACAGGTAAGCCGGTAGCTTGATCTACTCCATCCTCTATCTTCTCCCCTGCTCCCACATCGCCCCGAAAACCGTGTTCGGGAGCAAAAAGAGCCGTGACATTCACATCGCTGGCTAACAGCGTATCAAGCATATGAGACCCTTTCACGCGGGCTGTGGGATTCATCACTAATCCCACTCGCTTTCCCTCAAGCTCATAAAGGTGCTCCTCAAGCAATACTTCAGCACCTACTTTTACCGAAGATTCAAATTGTGAAAAGCTGCATGTTACAGTAAACAGACTAAGAATCACACAAGCTAAAAGGGTAGATTTATGCATAAATGATATCTCACTAAATTATTGTGATTATAGTAACAGCATTTGGTCAACGTAATATTCACTCACTCCAGCCTATCACCTTTTGTATCCTTGGCAGGCCCATTTAAACAACAGCCCGAAAAATTGCTATTTTCCTATAGGATACCCCATAAAAAAGAAAAAGGTCATCCAAAAAATGGATGACCTTTTTTAAATAGCTTTATGCTTTATTAGCCACAACTTCTGCCTCGGTAAAGAAATAGTTGGCTTCTTTTATACCATTTTCTACAGAATCAGAACCGTGAATAATATTTTCACCTACACTATCAGCAAAATCAGCACGGATTGTTCCTTCTTCAGCTTCACTGGGGTCGGTAGCACCAATAAATTCTCGAAAATCTTCAATAGCATTTTCCTTTTCAAGTATCATAGGTACACAAGGGCCGCTGCTCATAAATTCGCAAAGCTCATCATAAAAAGGACGCTCTTTATGTACCGCATAAAAACCACCCGCTGTATCTTTAGTCAAGCGCGTCATTTTCATAGCAACAATATCAAAACCGGCTTCCTGGATACGTTGCGTTACTTCTCCAATCAGTTCTTTTCGTACACAATCCGGTTTTAGGATAGTTAATGTTCGTTCTACAGCCATAATTAATTAAAAAATTTGTAACAATTAACGATTTCGTTTCTCTTGTAAGTAAAGGACGCTAAATATAAGGCTTCCAGCGCTAATTAACGAAGTAATTTGGAAGCTAATAATGCTGTTTAATAAAATCAGGGATCTATGTTCTCGCAACCCATGGATATATCGTGGCAATGGCACATAAGTGCTCTCCCAGAGGAGATATGGCCATTTATATCTGATACGAACAGATTGTTCAAAGATATCGGGCGTCCCAGTATACAAGAAACGGATATCAGCCAAACCGTTGAACCCGGCTTTGCCCAACTTTCTTATAATCGAATAAATCGCTACGAAGTATGGGAAGAAGAACCCTATGAGTGGGAATACCCATTCCATTTTGGGGTTGTGCGGCACTACCAGGCGGGGGCATATAAAGATATAGAAATTCAGCTAACACTCCAGCCCAACGACTACGGCACCCTTCTGAACTTACAGTTTCAAATTACTCCCCGAATGCCACTGATGTCGGCATTCAATACGCTTAAATTTAAAACATTGATTAAGCGTAATATAAAAAACACTCTTTTACGATATGATGAGCTGGCCCTCCAGGAAATACGACCATATCAAAGGGCTACCAAAGACAAGCTCCCTCGCAGTGGCAGAAAGCGACTTAAACAACTCTTAAAAGAACTCCACAATAGCGAAGTCGATGCATCTATACTCAATCGAATTGTTAAGTATATTAGAAAAGCAGACGACCTGCAGCTTAAGCGCATTAGACCCTATGAGTTGGCGGATTTTTGGGATCTACCCAGGCAAGATGTTCTTAAAGTGTTTATACATGCTACAAAAACCGGTTTACTAACATTTAACTGGGATCTATACTGCCCTCACTGTCGTACTATCCAGCATTCGGTAAAAACGCTGAGTCAAATTCATGAACCTATCCACTGTAACGATTGCGATACCAATTTCAGCGTAAACTTCAATAAGACCATTCAGCTGAGCTTTCGTCCCCATCCCCTTATTCGAAAAGTAAAAGACGAACAGTATTGTAACCGGGGACCGCAATCTCGACCTCACATCTTTGTGCAACAGTATCTGGCTCCCAAAGAAAAACGATTTTTAAAAACTAAACTGCCCACTGGACAATATATTCTTCGATCAAATAAAAGTGACGGACATGCACTTATTACCGTCAAAAAGAATTCAAGCAATACGGTCCTGATATCTCTACAAGAAGAAGGGTTTAACGGCGAACAAGTTAACATAAGCTGCGAACCAAACTTGAGCTTGAAAAACAATACTTCAGAACCTCAGTTATTCATGCTCGAACGCAAACAGTGGAAGAAAAATGGTGTGAGTGCTGCCGAAGCTACCTCTTCACAACTATTCCGCAACCTTTTTGCCGATGAAGTATTGCGAAAAGGCGAGAAAATTTCTGTGGATAATCTTAGCCTGATGTTTACCGATCTGTTTGATTCAACCGGTATTTATACTGAAGAGGGAGACAGTCAGGCTGTATCTCAAATGATTGATCACTTTGAAATTCTACAAGAAGCCATTGCAGATCATAACGGAGCGATCGTTAAAACAATCGGCGATTCAGTAATGGCGGTCTTTTGCAAACCAGAAGATGCTTTTCGGGCCTACCTAGGTGCTCAAAAGATGCTCTCATATGATGAGCGTTTTGACGATCACCTGCAACTCAAAGCCGGTATACATCACGGTAGTTGCGTAGCTGTCAATCTTAACAGCCGTATCGACTACTTCGGCTCCACCGTTAATATTGCCTCGCGCTTTGTTGACCTGGCATCCGGAAATGAGGTTATACTCTCCGAAGATACCTTTTCAAAAGCGGAACTACAGTCGATGCTCAAAAAGTCCGGTCACATAAGTTCTGTTAAAAACTTGAGCACCCAGCTAAAAGGTTTTCAAAGCAAACCCTTTGCTATTAAGAGTATCACAATTGAAGACACTCCCCTCCGTCTTGCCGTATCAAAAGCAGCAAGTTAAATTATCGCTTGAGAGCCACTCTTACTTACAGTAGCTTACCCCCTTCTATTTGCTGACAATCAGCTAATACATTAATTCCTATTACCACTATTAAACTCACAGATGAATGAGTAATAAAGACACAACTAAGCAGCCCGTTGCTCCCGGTTCCAAAAAGATGAAAAAACAAAAGAATATTGCTCTAATTGCACACGACCATCGAAAAAATGATCTTATTGACTGGTGCGATTTTAATAAAGGCTCACTTTCAAAGCATAACCTGTTCGGCACCGGCACAACAGGCAAACTAATTTCTGAACAAATAGGACTAGAGGTGACTCGTTTCAATAGCGGTCCCCTCGGAGGCGATCTCCAGATTGGTGCCTCTATTTCAGAAAATGAAATAGATATGATGATCTTCTTTTGGGATCCCCTGCGTGCACAACCACATGATGTGGATGTAAAAGCACTGCTGCGTATTGGCGTATTGTATAACATCCCTATGGCTTGCAATCGGTCGTCCGCTGATTTTCTTATCTCTACCGACTTGATAGATGAGGAATATGACCGCTTTATTGTAGATTACAGTGAAAGGTTCACCAAAGATGTCGATAACAGTTAAATGGCAGATTCCCCTGATACTCCCACAAACCGCTTAGCTCAAGAATCCAGCCCCTATCTGCTGCAACACGCTGATAACCCCGTAGACTGGTATCCCTGGGGCGAAGAAGCTTTTGAAAAAGCGCGCCGCGAAGATAAACCGGTGCTCGTATCAATAGGATACGCCACCTGCCACTGGTGTCATGTGATGGCCCATGAATCATTTGAGGATGAAGAGATAGCCTCTCTGATGAACGAGGTATTCGTGAATATTAAAGTGGACCGCGAGGAACGACCTGATATTGACAATACGTATATGTTGGTTTGCCAGATGATGACAGGAAGCGGGGGCTGGCCGCTAAATGTATTCCTCACTCCCAATAAAGAACCCTTCTATGCCGCCACTTACATTCCCCGGCAGGGTCGTCATGGCCGCCCGGGTATGCGTGAACTTATCCCCTGGATTTCGGAACTTTGGAACAATGAGCGCGAGAAGATCACTTCCTCTTCTGAACAGATAATCAACGCCTTTAAAAAATCCACTACTTTTGAATCTGGTGAGCGCTTAACAGAAGAAACTCTCAGTAAAGTCGTTCAGCAATACCAACAACAGTTTGATAAGATCCATGGAGGATTTGGCACTTCCCCCAAATTTCCGAGTCCGCATAACCTCATGCTGTTATTACGGTATTCTAAACAGTTTAGTGATAACACCTCCCTACAGATGGTTGAAAAAACGCTCACTCAGATGCGTCGCGGTGGCATTTTTGACCATATAGGGCTGGGCTTTCACCGCTATGCTACAGATCAAGAGTGGTTGGTACCGCATTTTGAGAAAATGCTTTATGACCAGGCGATGTTGATGGTTGCCTATACTGAAGCGTGGCAAGCCACCGGCAAAGAGCTTTTCAGGCAAACGACACATGAAATTGCCCGCTATGCAGATCGTAAAATGCGGAATGCTAAGGGCGGATTCTATTCTGCTGAAGATGCTGACAGTGAGGGCGAAGAAGGCAAATTTTATGTGTGGACGATAGACCAAGTTCGGGAGGTGCTGCCTACCCCAGAAGCAGAACTTGCCATAGAAGTTTTTAACCTAACCGAAGAGGGTAATTATAACGATGAAGCCACAGGCCAACGTACGGGTAAAAACATCCTACACCTCAATTCATCAATAGCTGAACTTGCCCACGAACGTGATATGCCGGTAGAACAACTGGAAACTTCACTGGAATCGATACGACAACAACTTCTTGAGGTCCGCCAAGACAGAACGCATCCCCTGCTGGATGACAAAATTCTGACGGACTGGAATGGTCTGATAATGGCCGCCCTGGCCAAAGCTGGTCGTGCTTTTAAAAATGATCAATGCATCAAACAGTCTGAGGATTGCTGGAATTTTATTGTATCGAATATGATTGCCGGGGATAAACTTAAGCATCGATACCGAAATGGTGAGGTCGCTATTGATGCCCATGCCGATGATTTTGCTTTCCTTATCTGGGGACTTATAGAACTCTATGAAGCCACCTTTAAAACAAGCTACCTTCAAAAAGCAGTATCGCTCAACAAGCAATTTATTGACAAATTCTGGGATACAGGTAACGGCGGATTTTACTTTACCTCAGAAGAGGGTGAAGAGTTATTGGGCCGTAAAAAAGAGATATACGATGGAGCAATGCCCTCCAGCAATTCTGTTGCAATGCTAAACTTACTTCGATTAGGGCGTCTAACCGGAAATACCCGCTGGGAAGAGATGGCAGATCAATGTAATAAGCTCTTTTCCTCTGACATTAAGAAAGCACCTACCGGATTTGGCCATGCCTTACAAAGTGTCTCTTACAGTTCAGCAAGCTCGAAAGAGATCGTTATCGTTGGGGAAAAAGATCATGCGGTTACGCAGCAGATGCTCAAAGAACTGAACAGCCGATTTCTACCTCAGTCCGTAGTATTGCTTAAAGAACCGGGAGATCAAGAGATAACAGATATTGCTTCCTTTACCACAGAATTTGAGATGAAAAATGGCAAACCCACAGCCTATGTATGCCAGAATTATAGCTGTGAGCTACCCACAAACTCCCCTGAAAAGATGCTGGATCTTCTCAACCGGTAACCAACTATCCTCCTATTCTTTCTTTAATCTTATTGACGTTACCGTTGGTGGCGCGCCATATCGAATGGGACCCAGCGTAAAACCAAGTCCATTATTAATATGGATGGGAAGCGCTCCTTCCCGGTATAAGCCACTCACATATTGCGTTTCCCGTTCAGCCGCTGAAAAACTCATTCCGAGAAAAGGAACGTGGATCTGTCCGCCGTGCGTATGGCCTGCTAACATCATATCATAGTTATTTTGCCGGGCATTGGTTATTAAATGATCTTCTACCTGATGGGAGCCCAAAATCTTTACGGATGCTTCCGGCAGGTTATGAGTGAGAGAATCCACAGTTTTAGGATTAGAAGCTTTGCTATATACTTCGGTAACGCCTGTTATTGCAAGTGAATCACCGGTATCTAATTTGATGGTATAATTCTCATCCCTTAACAAAGTAACTCCCTCTTCCTCTAATGCGTTCTCAACAGTATTGGTGCCCGCCCAGTAATCGTGATCCCCAACCACAGCTACGGTACCATAGGTTGCTTTCGCCTTACCCAGTTCACGAGCAGCCATCGAAATAAAATCAGTGCCGTATGAAATAAGATCGCCCGTAAAAATAATAAGATCGGGATTTTGGCGATTCACAACATCAATATAGTTGGCTATCTCATCTCTGCCGGTATACTCATCACCCTGAATATCGGAGATGTGTACTATTTTGAAATCTTCCAGCGATGGAGGCAAGCCTTTAATTGCCAGTGATCGGGAATCAGTTCTAACACGAGTGGTGTCTTGGTACATCTTCCATCCAACAAAAATGAAGACTATTATAATAACCCCTGCTATAAACCGGGGATACCATTGCTCTACCGCCTTGTATGAAGATGACAACAACCGACTGCCAAACTTCAAGAGATCTGCTACCAACACCCATGTAACCAGTTGAAACACGAATATCAGTCCAAACCAAAACCAATAGGCTAATATTTTTGGGTAGCCCAGCAGGTCAATACTTCCTGTAGTGTAAAAGTCGATCGCACCAACCAAGGGAAATAGATAAAAAGAGCACAATACTAAAGGCATCAACCATTTTAGAAAAGCAAGGTGCTTGCCTCCTTTTTTAAGTATATTAAACAATCGGAAACATAAATAAAGAGCTGCAGGCGCCATCAGAGCTGACACCAATACCGTCATTTTAAGTAACCAGGGCACAATTCAAATTGTTCAAAAGTTCTTATTATATTCTCGATGGATTAGCCTAATGGAATTTAGGGATTCAACCAAATTAATATTGTTATAAATCTGCTTCGTAACTATTTGCGTAGTTTAATAATGAGATAACAACGTGTTCATATTCAACTTACTTGCTACCATCGGAAAACTGTCTCATGGCGGCTCCGATGATGAAGTACAACTAATGAAACGCATACAGTCGCGTGATGACGAGGCTCTCGAAGAGCTCTATGACCTTTATAAACGACTGTTGTTCAGTATGGTTATTTCCATTGTTAAGAAAAAAGAAGAAGCGGAGGATCTGCTTCAGGAAATATTTGTTAAAATTTGGAATAAGGCTGAATCCTTTGACCCGGACCGTGGTAATGTGTATAGCTGGATTGTTACCCTGGCTCGTAATCAAGCAATTGATCGCATTCGTTCTAAAGGATATAAAACACAGAAGAAACAGTCTGTCAGTATTCACGAACCACTATTTTCGCTTGAAGGTGATAAGCATGACCCTATGGAGACAACGATCTTTTCAGATCGTGCCGAACTCGTAAAAAAAGCTTTGGAGAAGATCCCGGAAAAACAAAGTGAGGTCATAAAAATTGCATACTACCGGGGCTTGACCCAGTCGGAAATTTCCGACCAGCTAGACATCCCGCTGGGAACGGTAAAAACCCGAACCCGACAGGGAATGATAAAACTGAAACGTATTTTAGGAGAATTTATATCAACTGATGGCTAACCAACAAACACATAGCGATAAATTTGAAGAGCTTTGTGCCGGCTATGTCCTCCATGCACTTGATGAGGAGGAACGCAAAGAGTTTGAGCAGATGCTGAGTGAAGCTTCTGATGAAGAACGAACGCTTTACCAGGAAATGTGGTCGGCAGCAAACCAGCTGGCATTTACTTTTGAACCCAGCGAACCTTCGGCTGACCTTAAGGATCGGCTGATGGCTGAAATACGCGCTCAAGATGACCAATCTAAAGCTAAAGATACAGACAGTAATATTAGTTCAATTGATGACACACCTGATACCGATGATGAGGGTTTCAACTGGTCGGCATTTGCAGTAGCTGCTTCTTTTGCGCTCATCGTTGTGAGCCTGAGCCTGATTTTCTACTCTTTTAATTTGAGTTCTACCATCTCAGAAAAAGAAAAAATTATTGCCAGTAAAGAGACCACCATCACAGAGCTCAAAAATGAACTCCGACGTAAAGATGAGATGCTTTCGATTCTGGAAGCCCGGGATGTCGATTTAGTAATGATGGCCGGACTCGAAGTCAATCCCAATGGATATGGCAAGATTATCTGGAATGCAGAAAAGCAACAGGCGTTACTTCAAGTTTCCAACCTACCTGCCGTTCCCCAAGACAAAGATTATCAGCTTTGGTTAATTAAAGATAATAAACCCATTAGTGCCGGCGTATTTGCTGTGAACGATAAGAAAGACAAATTCTTTAAAATTGAAGAGATGGCCAAGGCTACTGAGCAGTCAGCAAATGCTTTTGCCGTAACCATGGAACCTAAAGGAGGAGTACCCCAACCTACCGGCGATATGTACCTGATGGGGAATGTGAATAAATAGTATTGAGATGGTGAGATATTGAGATTGTGAGATCCTCTATCAAAATAAAGGAAGACTCACAATCTCATATCTCAATACTCACAGTCTCACATCTCACCATCTCACAGTCTCACATCTCCTACTGCTCACTCATCTTTTGGAATAAGTAATCCTGGAAACTCAATACCTGTACACCAGAAGGTACCTTTACCATGGCCCGTGCTATTGAAGATTCATTGATATTAGAAGCTTCAAGGAGTGATTCCCTTTTGTTACCGTCATAACTTTCCATTCGAAGGGGGAAGTACTTTTCCTTAAACATTAGACTCATTGGGAAGTTATCAATGATAGTCTGAGTGCTTCCACTCCAGGGTTCAGCCAACATGCCCCAATTAACGTCTATATCTTTTGTCATCCATACCACCATATAGTCATCTTCCTTTGAGTCATCCCGGAAAATAAATTTTTCAGACTTATACCCTTTTATCGTCTTGGTCTCGCCGGTACGTTCATAGCTAATATCCTCTGATTTATCTTCGGCTTTTTCCTGAGTATTATCACCATTGTCGAACATATTCATCATCGATGTGATGTCCGACTTTGAAATCTTCAACACCTTGTCATCCCCTGTTAAGAAGACAAAATCTTTAAAGTCCAGACGTACCAATACGCCTTCGGTCTTTAATGAGCCCATGAACTCATATTCATTTTCTCCCTGTAGCAAAATTCGTTCAGGAGTTATAAACATGTTAAATTCATCCTTTTCATCTCGATCTTCTCCTTCATATTCGTATGAAGTATAGGTGATCTGTCCTTCGAACTGTGCTGAAACAGGCTGGGATAAACAGGCAACCATTAGCATGGCCGACAATAGATAACTTGCTTTTTTCATAGTAGAAAATAGATGTTCAAATTGAGTTTTTGGATATTTCTTTTACATGGTAAGTAAATGCAATGTTTCACGCTAATAAAAAAGCCTGCTCAAATTAATGAACAGGCTTGAATAACGAGGGATAATAAATAAAATTATGCTTCTTCCAGCAAGACATCTGTATCCACATTAACTTTGTGAATCCAGCCGCCGCCTACAACATCATCTCCTTCATAGCATACCACGGCCTGACCCGGAGTAATAGCTTCACGGCCGGTAGGAAACTCAACCTGGATCTCATCTTCTCCAAGTTGCTTGAGCGTTCCTATAACTCCGTCATCGTTGTAGCGAATTTTACCCGTAACTTCCATCTCTCCATCGGGTACTTCGCCATACTTGCTCAGGTTGATGTTCTTTGCTCGGCAGGTAGTACTTACCAGATCTTTCTTTTCTCCTATCGTAATAACATTTGTTTCAGGATCTATATCTGTAACATACACACGCTTACCGAGTGCCAAGTCTAGACCTCGGCGCTGTCCAATAGTATAGAAGGGGTAGCCTTCGTGCTCCCCAACAACATTTCCTTCCTGATCTATAAATTTGCCGCCTTTCACACGTTCTTCTAAACCATCAACACGATCTTTCAAGAAACGGCGATAGTTATCATCAGGCACAAAACAGATCTCGTAGGAATCGGGCTTGTCGGCTACTTTCGTAAGGCCAAACTCTTCAGCCATATCACGGATCTCTGTTTTTTCGTAGCTACCAAGGGGAAAAATTGTGCGCGCCAAATGCTTCTGTTCTACGCCCCAAAGAGCGTAAGACTGGTCTTTTTTGGGATCCAATCCCTTGGAAATAACATATCGCCCATTTTCTTCTCGCACATTCGCATAATGTCCAGTAGCGATATAGTCGCACCCCAGATTATCGGCACGTCGTAACAGTGCGGCCCATTTAATATGGGTATTACACAATACACAGGGGTTGGGCGTGCGGCCACTCATATAGTCATCTACAAAACGATCGATGACCCAGTCGCCGAATTCATCACGGATATCCACGATAAAGTGCTTGAATCCGTGTTCTACTGCAATTTGGCGGGCATCATTCATAGACTCCAGCGTACAACAGCCTGTCTCTTTATCAGACTTTCCGCCTACGCGGGAGTAATCCCACGTCTTCATCGTAATTCCGATGACATCATAACCTTGTTCTTTGAGCATAACTGCTGCCACGGAAGAATCTACTCCTCCACTCATAGCAACTAATACTCGACCTTTACTACTCATAACAGATTGGATTTGAAAAATATAACTAACCTTCTAAAAATAAGGTTTTTTTATGTAAATCGTATGAAGGAAGGGGAAAAAGATTTACAGTAGGTACGAAGGGCTATAAAAGAACCATTACATATACAGATAAGGTTTCCAATCTTCTGCCACACTGCCAATAAGTGACTGCAGAAAAGTGATATGAATAGGACGAAATGGTTTCCTGCCAAGCGGCATATCTGCTTCATCAGGAGTTCGATTCCCTTTCTCCACGTTGCATCTGTCACAAGCTGTTACAAGGTTTTCCCATGTATCTTTACCGCCCCTGCTCTTGGGCAATACATGATCAATAGTAAGGTTGTGTGAGGAACCACAATATTGACAGGTCTTGGCATCACGCTTCATAATATTATGGCGCGACAGAACAATTTTATTATATGGGATATTGATATAACGACGCAGACGAATTACGGAAGGATAATCGTAATCCTCAGAAACCGTTCGAAGTTTACGCTCAGGATAATCATGCAGCATTTCTGCTTTATCAAGAAAAAGCAGCTTGATAGAGCGATGAACTGAGCATACGCTTAACGGTTGATAATCTTTATTTAAGACCAGCACGCGTGCATCCATAACAATGCATTTTTTAAGTAACGGTCAAAACATTGTATTACAAAAAAAGACTTTAGAGTGTTGAATCAACATTAAATTTTATTGAAATGCAACACCCATAGGTAGTATAGGGGGGGATACTAACACTTTCTTAACAATCTTTTTCCAACGCTGATAAAAAAAACAGCTCTAATTGTTTCTCCATTCATTTATAATCCACTTTTATGCACTTCTACGGACGATTTTTCACATTTCCCATTTTCCCACAAAACAGTGAAAAATTTTGCTTATATCATCTCCTAATTTTTCATAACTTTCGGCTTCTTATTGATGGGATTGTTCCAGAATAATCGTAATATCAATCCTGCTATAAGATACGCTAAATAACAGATTTTTTAACCCTTTATGCCCTATAATAAAAATATGTACACAACTGGCTATTATAAAGAGCCCGGTCCAAAGCTCGATGAGGAATCCCCTTTTGAATCAATGATGGAACGGTTTCGGTTTGCAGCTGAAGTCCTCGAACTAAACGAAGGAATGTTTCAATATCTGGCCAGTCCTGCCAAGCAGGTTACGGTATCGGTCCCAATTATGATGGACTCTGGCGAAATAAGAGTTTTTGAGGGATATCGTGTAATTCATAACAACCTGCTGGGGCCTTCTAAAGGAGGTATTCGTTATGCACCGGATGTTACCTTAGAAGAAGTAAATGCCTTAGCAGCATGGATGACCTGGAAATGTGCTATTGTGGATGTCCCTTTTGGCGGTGCCAAAGGTGGTGTTCGATGCGACCCTAAAGATCTTTCAAAAGGCGAACTTGAACGCTTAACCCGTCGATACACGGCAAACATGCTTGAAGTGTTCGGGCCCGACCGTGATATCCCCGCCCCCGACATGAATACTGATGAACAAGTAATGGCATGGGTAATGGATACCTATAGCATGAACGCTCACAAAACTGAAACGGCCGTTGTTACCGGCAAACCTATTCTGCTGGGTGGCTCTCACGGACGTAAAGAAGCAACGGGGCGCGGTGTTGTAACCGTTACCTTAGCTGCTCTCAACAAAGTGGGGCTTCTGCCTAATAAATGCTCTGTTGCCGTGCAAGGCTTTGGAAATGTAGGATCTGTCAGCGCCAAGCTCATGTACGAGCAAGGAGCTAAGGTTATTGCTATCAGTGATATTTCAGGCGGATACTACAATGAAAATGGGATCAATATTCCCGAAGCGATGGAGTATGCAAAGAATAACGATAACTCACTTGAAGGATATTCGGAAGCAGAAAAAATTACTAATGAAGAACTGCTTCAGCTGGAGTGTGATGTGCTTATTCCTGCTGCTAAAGAAGATCAAATTAACCGTGATAATGCTTCGGGCATTAATGCCCGTATTATCGCCGAAGGGGCAAATGGTCCCGTAACAGCGAATGCCGACTCTATCCTTGAGGATAAAGGTATTATGGTAGTACCCGATATCCTGGCAAACGCAGGCGGTGTAACCGTTTCCTATTTCGAATGGGTGCAAGATCGCCAGGGATACTTCTGGACTGAAGAACGAGTAAACCGTCGCCTCAATCGCATGATGCGTAATGCTTTCGACAATCTCTTTGAAACACGCGAAAAGCATGATATCACCCTGCGCCAGGCAGCCTATGTATTTGGTATTAACAAGGTGGCCATGACCCTGAAAATGCGCGGCCTATACGCTTAATTTAATATCAAGCATCCCCACCAATTCCGGGGATGCTTTTCTTTTTTAAGCTCATTACTTATGTCCGGATCCAGCGAAAAAAAACTTGTTCTTAGCTCTTCCTTTGACCAGATGGAACGAGTACCTCCTTTTGTAGAAGAGCTTAGAAGCTGGGCTAACCTGAGTGACGATGATTTTAACCGAATTATGCTGACGCTCAGTGAAGCCGTAAATAACGCCATTGTTCACGGTAATGATCAAGACCCTTCCAAAAATGCCTATATCACTGTTAGTCTCGATAATAGGACGCTTTCAATCTCCGTGAGAGATGAAGGCAATGGTTTTAATCCAGATGAAATCCCCGATCCCCTAAAAGAAGAAAACCTGCTCAATGAAGGGGGGCGCGGCATTTACCTTATGGAACAATACGCCGATGACATCCAATTTGCAGACCACGGACGCCAAGTTACTGTTACCTTCCACTTAGATAACTGATATTTGCTCCCGGTGCTGATACAGACACCACTTTAGCCCGTTCCCCGATTGCTTTAATTGACATGGAGTATAGTATGTACTTGTCCTCTGGCGGAAGGACAGGAGGATTGACTATCCGTAGTATCGAATGACTACCCTTCATAGGTCAGCCAGTCTATGCAAGGAGATTGCCGCGTCGTCCCGCCACCCCACGGCACTCCTCGCAATGACAGCCGTTGGTTTTAAGAAACAAAAAAGCAGTGTCACTGCGCCGTGCTCCGTTTTACGGTGAGGGATTCCGGTGGTTTTTCGGAAGACCGTGGCAGTCTCCCATTCTTAGCTCGCGAAGTGCACCAAAGTCATACCTACGCCAAAGGCTTCGGTAGATTTCCCCTAGCGTAGGTGTGCGTAGGATCTAAAAGGCAAGAATAAGTCCCTTCCAATTAAAGGGATGTCCATTTTTTGTCAGCAAAAAATAGACGAAAAAACTGCTGGGGGAAAGCTAGATTGTGATCTTTTTGCAGCTCTAAAGCAGGGACTGCTCTTCCTCATTAGTCATTGTCCTAAAACATTTTTCCCAAGCTTTCGCCCCAGACCCCCGATTTAAAAACCAACTCACTAAATTGAAAAAATTACATCAAAAGCAATGTCAACCCGAGCCTTGTCGAGGGATCTCCTTGAATAGGTTCAATAACTCCCATCCCTCGTCGGGCGGCTGGGGCCGCCGTCCGAGGAATGAAAGAAGCACCATCAGGAGAAACCCACCTTGGAGGAGAATGACAGGAGGATTGGGCATTCGTATTATCGAATGGCTCCCCCTCATAGATCAGCCCCTTGCTCCCCGGAGATTGCCACGTCGTGCCAATCGTGCTAAGCTGACCCACCCTTGTTCCCTCCCTGCAAGCATGGAGGGAGACGTTATTTTGAGGATTGCGTTAGTAACAGCATTACAGCCGTTGGTTACAAAAGTAAAAGCAATGTCATCCCGCGGTGCCCTATTTTACGGCTCAGCATAGCCGTAGGATATCAGGAAGAAGTTCGCAAACTAATACCCTGATACTGCTACTAGTTTGTCAGGAAGCAATAAATAGCCCCACAGGTCATTTCGAACCGCGGGCCATCGGTGAGAAATCTCATCCGGTTCCATGGCACATTTTTAGACAATTAAGTAACAACGTTTCAAGGTGTGGGAATGGCACGTGAACTTTTCAAGACTTCCTCATTGGAAAGAAACCTGTCCGCCCACTGGCACAGGACGTGTCTGCCGAACGGCGGAAGGACAGGAGGATTGGGCATTCGTATTATCGAATGGCTACCCCTCATAGATCAACCCCTTGCTCCTCGGAGATTGCCACGTCGTGCCAATCGTGCTAAGCTGACCCACCCTTGTTCCCTCCCTGCAAGCATGGAGGGAGACGTTATTTTGAGGATTGCGTTAGTAACAGCATTACAGCCGTTGGTTAAAAAAGTAAAAGCAATGTCATCCCGAGTGAAGCGTAGCGGAATCGAGGGATCTCCCTTAAGAGGTTCGCGTAGTATCTAAGGATCCACTCAGATAATTGTATTAGTAGCAGATCGACATACCACCTTGATCATCCGTCTTGTACTATCCCAAAGCGTTGTCCCGAACTCCCGTTAAAACCACCCAAACCCTTGTCATCCTGTACCATGTGCTGAGTTTATCGGCCGAAGCTTTAGCACAGGTTGGCTCAGCGAAGTATCTCTTTTCAGGATCTCCTTCGAAAGCTCTCATATATCAAATAAAAAAGACGGTGAGCAATTCACCGCCTCTCAAAATAAAAATATATGTATT
This sequence comes from Fodinibius halophilus, assembly GCF_011059105.1. Lineage (GTDB taxonomy): Bacteria > Bacteroidota > Rhodothermia > Balneolales > Balneolaceae > Fodinibius > Fodinibius halophilus. The sequence goes on from NZ_JAALLS010000018.1 coordinate 90,770, forward strand.
GCAGCTTACACTTGTGCTTCCAGCTGCTTTTTAAGCTGAGCCTTCGGTACAGCACCTACAATCTGATCTACTACTTCACCATCTTTAAAGATAAGCAAAGAAGGGATACTGCGGATTCCATACTTAGTTGAGGTTTCCGGGTTGGAATCAACATCCACCTTACCCACCTTCGCTTGTCCTTCAAATTCTCCGGCGAGTTCTTCTACAACAGGTCCAACCATTTTACACGGACCACACCATTCTGCCCAAAAGTCAACAAGCACAGGTTTGCCCGAATCGGCATTCAAAACCTCATCTTCAAAAGAATCATCCGTAAGTTCAAGAGCTTTACTCATATCAACACCTTCTTCTACATTAAATTAACTAGTTATCTAAAAATCATTCTGCGACAATATCGCATAAAGCGAATAGATTATCACATCGTTTTTTACTATTGAACGGATTACCATTACTTATCTTACCTTCCGCCGTTCTTAGAACGATCAAGAGCCACTGCATCCTCGCCCACAATAGATTTTAAGCCACTTAAAAGCTCTTCGTTGGGATCTACAACGAATTTACGCACATGCATCTTAAACGGCCGCTTAGCCTCTTTACTCAACACATTAAAACTTACATTGGTTTCTCCCTGGTTCTGCTTAAAGAGTTCAGCCATTTCTTGCAGATCACTTTCAGATATATAGTTTGTATCAATATTAAGCTTAAGTTCTATTTGATCCTGATATTTTTCTCTCATACTCTCAATCCGTTCAAAACTATTGGCAATAATCTGCAGCTTTCCACGGGATGAATCAAAGTTTCCATCCACCACAACGCGGGTATCTTCCTGAATCATCCCCAGGTTACTATCATACACATCATTAAACACCACTACTTCTACCACTCCCTGGCGATCTTCCATCTCCAGGAAAGCAAAAGGGCGACCTTTCTTATCCGTCACACGATTTACTTTCGTGATGATACCGGCAACCCGAACATTAGTCCGGTCATTGAGCTGTTCAAGCTCATCAGAGTTGAGGGTATGGGAACAGAAAATACGAACATCCTCCTTAAATTTATCCAGGGGATGTCCACTCAGATAGAAACCAATTAACTCACGCTCCTTGTTCAGCCGTTCGATGTTGGACCACCGTTGTACGGGTTCCAACGTCGGCTCATCAATAGCAGATGCACTATCCCCGCCATCCCCAAAAAGGTCCGACTGGTTAGAATCTTCCAGCTCCTGCACCCGCGACCCATAGCTGATAATAATCTCCATGTGCTGCAGCAGCTGATGCCGATTGGGATTCAGACAATCAAAGGCCCCGGCCTGAAATAAACTTTCCAGGGTTCGTTTATTACATAAGCGGGAATCGACACGACGTGCAAAGTCAAAAATGGACTCAAATTTCCCGTTCTCTTTCCGTTCTTCTACAATTTCCAGGATTGCATTGGACCCTACCCCTTTTATGGCTTCCATACCATACTGGATATGCCCGTCTACCGCCACAAACTTACCGGCTCCTGTATTAATATTGGGAGGATCTACCGTAATATTATTTCGGTTACACTCCTCAATAAACTTCGAGACCTTATCGATGTCTCCCATATTATGGCTCAACACCGCTGCCATATATTCGGCGGGATAGTTGGCCTTAAAGAAAGCCGTTTGATAAGCTACTACAGAATAGGCTGCCGAGTGCGATTTATTAAATCCATAATTGGCAAACTCGGCCATGATGTCGAAAAGCTCTTCGGCTTTTTCTTCATCAACCCCATTTTCGATAGCGCGAGTAGTAAAGATCTCGCGCTGCTTGTCCATCACCTTTTTCTTCTTCTTACCCATCGCCCGGCGCAGCAAATCCGCCTCACCGAGTGAGTAATTGGCAATCTTCTGAGCAGCCTTCATAATCTGCTCCTGGTAAATCATAATCCCATAGGTGGGCTTCAGCAGCTCTTCCAGGTCGGGATGTGGATACTCCACTTCGGTACGGCCATGCTTACGATCGATATATTCCGGAATAAACTGCATAGGGCCCGGACGATACAGGGCGTTCATGGCAATAAGGTCATCCAGCTCGGTAGGTTTTAACTGTTTGAGATACTTACGCATCCCATCCGACTCAAACTGAAAAGTCCCGATGGTATTCCCCTTTTGGTACAGCTCAAACGTCTTCTCATCATCTTCCGGGATCTCATCCAGCTCATAATGGACGTCGTGGTTCTCTTCTACATACTGTATCGCTGTTTTCAGGATCGACAGGGTCTTCAACCCCAGGAAATCCATTTTCAGCAGCCCGCACTCCTCGGCATGGGGACCGTCGTACTGGGTAATAAGTTCTTTATCCTTAGAAAGGGCCACCGGCACATACTCGCTAATTTCTCCCGGTGCAATAATAACCCCTGCGGCATGGATACCCGTCTGCCGCGCCGATCCTTCCAGAGTGCGAGCAAACCGCATCATCTTCTGAACCTGCGGATCCGGATGATCAAACAGCTGCTTTATGTCCTTGGCCGACTCCGGATTTTTTGACGGATCCAACACCTTATCAAAGGTATTAACACCCGGCTGATCGGGAAACATCTTGGTGATACGATCCACTTCTTCCAGCGGCACGCCCAATACACGCCCCACATCACGAATGGCCGTTTTGGCCTTCATCGTACCATAGGTAACAATCTGGGCTACCTTTTCCCGGCCATATTTTTCTACTACATAGTCGATAACTTCCTGGCGGCCGGTATCATCAAAATCGATATCGATATCCGGCGGACTTACACGCTCGGGATTCAGGAAACGCTCAAAAAGAAGATCATGCCGCAGCGGATCGATATTGATAATCCCCAGGCAATAGGCAATGATAGAACCGGCTGCCGAACCACGTCCCGGCCCCACGAATACGCCACGATTGCGTGCTTCTGTGGTAAAATCCTGGGTAATCAAGAAATACCCGACAAAATCCATTTCACTGATAATCTTGAGCTCCTGCTCAATACGCTGGCTTACCTGCTGGGTAACCTCGCCATACCGCTCTTTCGCCCCATCATAAGTGAGCTTCCGCAGATACTCATACATCGAGTCATATTCATCCGGGATACTGTAATGCGGCAGCAGCAGCTCAGAACTGAGATCAAGATCATCAACTTTTTCGATGATCTCGTTGGTATTATCGATCGCCGAGGGCAGATCGCTGAACAGCTCCTCCATCTCCCCCGGCGTCTTCAGATAGAAATCCGTATTCAGATTGTTATTATCATCTGTGAACCGAAACCGATTGGGATCATTAATATCTGCATTGGTCTGCAGGGCCAGCAAGATATCGTGTGCCTCAGAATCCTCCTCCTCTACATAGTGACAATCATTCGTTGCCACCATCTTTACGTTATATTCTTTCGCCCACTTCACCAGCACTTCGTTACACCGATCCTGATCAGCCAATCCGTGACGCTGCAGCTCGATGTAGTAGTCATCCCCAAAAACATTCAGATACCACTCAAAAAGTGCGCGCGCATCCTTTTCCTCCCCATTAATAATGGTTTGATTTATTTCACTTGCTATACAACAGGTAGTCGCAATTAACCCCTCGGCATGCTGGGCAAGCGTTTCTTTATCGATACGCGGTTTATAATACATGCCTTCGGTATATCCCAGCGAGCAAAGCTTCGAGAGGTTACGATATCCTGTCATATTCTTTGCCAACAGCACCTGATGATAGCGCGTCCGATCCTTCTTATCTTCCATCCCCGATGGGGTGATATAGAATTCACAACCGATAATCGGCTTTACATCATGCTTGTGTGCCTCATTAACAAACTCCGGCACCCCAAACATATTCCCGTGATCGGTAATGGCAATCCCGGGCATCCCATGTTTCTTGGATTTTTTAATAAGCTGGCTGATGCTCGCGGCACCGTCAAGCATGCTAAATTGTGTGTGATTGTGGAGATGTGAAAAGTTCATTCAGGCGGTTTGATTTGGATCTGATCTTGTGACAATAATACGATTCCTGCGTCACAATATTAAGGGCAGAATTGAGAATCTTTGGGTTCTGATAAATAACCCCATTGGGCTGTTTTAAACTCTTATCTTAAGGGAACTTTGCAAAACCGGGCATGTCATCTTATGCTTGGAATAGAACGGAGATTGGAAGACCTTCTATAAAAGGAAGGTTGGCTGCAACTCTTCATTCTGCCCCAGAGCTACAGAATGAGGCAGGAGTGAACGTCACACTTCACGGTTTACTACAACCCGGCATAACGAATTCTGTGTGGAGAACAGCAGGCGGTCAGGAGCATTTCGTACCGGTGATATTATCCCCCCAAGCAACTGATGAAAAGGACCATCGAAATGCTCCCGCCGAAGGTTTGGAGCGGGTTCAGAATTCTCAGCCGGTCAATTTTTTGGTTCGTTTTTTCTTGACTGAAAAATGGACATGCATTCTCTGGCAAACTCGTCGATTGTTTTACAGACCCACCCCGCCTCGTTCCTCGGCCCCCCTCCCCGGTAGGGGAATATTCTTTTACTTTTTTAATACTACGCAATCTTATTCGAAGAGAGACTTCAATAAGTCTCAACACAATGGTTCAGGATGATAAAAAATGGGCAACACAAACCTGTCACAAATAAAATCAAACTGACACCAATAGAAAATCAATCAAACGCCCCTTTTACAACCAAGGGGACCAACGCCAATGTCAGAGCCGGTGTTAAATAGCCGCCAATAGCATCCACTAAAATAAATCCAAATGATGCACCTGCTACTCCAATCAACAAAAACAGGTAGGTTAACATTGAAGCTATAAGATGTAACCCCATCAACATCCAGTAGTACCTCAACTCTGTAGTTACAAAAAGCAACACAAGTACCGCTATCAAAAAGAAAAAGCCGAACTCCGGCCTATAGGATAACTGCTTATCCTTTCCCCGAAACGAATACCTAATAATCACAGATTGATTTGAACTTACGATACTAAAAGAGGACTCATTATCCTGGAGATACTCAATCTGGGGATAAATGATATTTTGGGTAATCGCCAGGCGGGCCGGACGCCAAACCGAAAAGTAGATCAGTAAAATAACAATCCCCACTCCAAAACGGATCGCCAAGTACTGCCCCCACGCTCTTAATGTATTTCTATCAAAAGTAGCCATTAACCAATCAGTTATTTACCGCGACCTGTTGTTGCGAAGAATCAACAGAGCCATAGTTTGCCCATATCATCCACAAGACGAATATGACCATATAAAAGATGGCTGTTGTTGAATAATCGTGGGTAATACCAAACATCTTCGGCCAATACGCCTGGGTAATAGCGAGCGTAACAATTCGTGCAACATTGACCAAGTAGATAATACCAACCCCAAAGAAGATGAAAGCTATTCGCGAACTCCACTCTCCGGGGTAGGCCACTACAAAACCGATGAAAAGGCCGATAGCAGCAATACCGCTACACCCATCAGCAAGATAAATCCCCGCTGTTTCGTCGATACCAATAAGGCGCTCATAGGCAAAGAAATCATAATTCAGATAGTCAAGTATACCTGCCGATACGGATACAATATTAGTAGTCAGCCATGCATCCAAGCTACCTTCTGGCAATAGCCACAGTTCATAAATAAGATACCAACAGAAGTAGATCCCAATAACTTTGAGAACAAATTGCCCAACCTGTGATTTTAGCCAGTTCATTTAGATGAGTTGATTTCTTGTTTAGTTAAATATATCAGTTTGGAGGTAAGAGACGAAATAGAAAATAGCTTGAAAAGATATAATTCGTAATTCCCCTTTGAACCCTACGCGAACCTCAATAGAGAGATCCGTCATACGGCGGATAACATTGCTTTCACTTTGAGAAAGAATTTCCCTCCCTAAACTTTTAGGAGGGAACAAGCGAGCACACCGAAACTTTCTTGATCTACGAA
>NZ_JAALLS010000019.1 GCF_011059105.1 Fodinibius halophilus
CAAGAAACTACTTCTTCACTCGAAGAGATGTCTGCACAAATTAACCAGACCGATGAAAACTCCAGTGAGGCAGAAACAGCCATGAAACGAGCTAAGCCCCTGGTTAAAGAAGGAGTTGAAGCGATGGATCGCATGTCTGGAGCCATGGAAGAGATTAAAGAGTCGGCACTGGAGACGTCCAAGATTATTAAAACCATTGACGATATCGCATTCCAAACAAACCTCCTGGCCCTTAACGCAGCTGTTGAGGCAGCAAGAGCAGGAGAAGCAGGCAAAGGTTTTGCCGTAGTGGCCGAAGAGGTTCGAAACCTGGCACAACGAAGTGCAGAAGCGGCTAAAAATACTTCAGAGCTTATTCAAAAATCACAAGACAGTACCGAACGCGGCACCGATGTTGCAGAAGAGGTATCGGAAAATCTTGAAAAAATTGAAGACAGTGTCTCTAATGTTAGTACGCTGGTTGTTGAAATTTCAGCAGCTTCCAAAGAACAGGCTGTTGGTATCCAACAAATGAATTCTACCATGACCGAAATGGACAATGTAGTCCAAAAGAATGCTTCGGCTTCTGAAGAATCTGCCAGTTCTGCCGAAGAGTTATCATCGCAAGCCAATGAGCTCAATGATATCGTTCGAGAACTCAAAAGCCTCGCCGGTGATGATCATAGCAATGTGCGGACTGCTAACAAATTCAGCAACCTTTCTAATGGCACTAATAGTACAAGCGAAAATGGGCGTAATAACTCACCAACTAATGGACACTCCAGCACAAGTTCATCCAACGATGATTCTGATGCCGAGGAACTAATCCCATTTGATGATGGCGACTTTAGTGACTTCTAAAAATTGACTAACTAATTTATTACCTAAATAGATATTACTCTCATGAAAAAGCTCTTTTTACTCGTTCTCTTAGCTGTAACATACTCTTCGGTCAATGCTCAAAACATCCAAACGCATTATGATTTGGGCGATGACCGTCAGATGCTTACTACCACTATAGAAATGTTTAAGGCCGATGATTATGGAAGCACCTTCTTCTTTGTTGATTTCAATTACGGAGGAAAAGCTGCAAACGTCGATGGGGTATCCCTGTCGTACCTGGAAATTGCCCGGGATTTAAAATTCTGGGATAATCCGTTTACCATCCATGCCGAATACAACAGTGGCATGTTGCGCACCAGCAATTTTGCAGCTCCAATACACAGCGCCTACTTGTTAGGGGGTGGTTATACATTTAGTAACAGTGATTTTTCTAAAACTCTGACACTGCTTGCTATGTATAAGTACATTGATAACAAGAAACAGAATAACAATTTCCAATTAACAGCAGTTTGGGGACTAGATTTCTTCGACGGCAAGGTTTCTTTTACCGGCTTCTCAGACTTCTGGAAAGAAGACCATCTCGTTTTTGATGATTCAGGAACAGCTTCTAAAGCTGACTTTGTATTCCTAACAGAACCACAACTCTGGTACAACTTTAATGACCATTTATCTGCGGGTACTGAAATTGAAATCAGTTCCAATTTTGGGGCACATAAAGGGGTAATGATAAATCCCACCCTCGCTATGCGATGGACATTCTAGTATTACCACCTACTTTCTAAGCATAAAAAAAGCGCAACAGCCAGTACAGGTGTTGCGCTTTTTGTTTTTAAATAAGGATAGACAGAATCACTAGAACTCTACCGATTTGAACTGCTTGAATGGGCTCAATTCGGCCTTGTCCATTGTTTCAATATACACAGGCCATTCTGTTTCAAAGAAGCTATTAATTTTAGTAACTGCTTCTTCGACAGATCCCCGGGCTTTTTCCATCAAGCGCTTCTCTTTCTGGGTCGGTCCGCCAATAGCCCCTCTCAGATAACTACTTGGCGCCCAGAGATCGCGTACTACTGTTGGCTCAGGATTTCGAACAATTCCCTGCTTGTCGTCATCTTCTTCTCCTAATACAAAGTTCAACAATGATTTTACAGAATCCTGTACTGCTTTTGTTTCGGCTTCAAGTGAATCTATACGATCTTCACTGATGCTCTCTGCTTTCTTGGCATCAGCGATAAGATTCTCGGCTGTCTGGATCATTTCTTTTGCCTCGAGAAGATGGTTTGTTGCTTCGGCGGCAGTACCTCTTAGCGACATTAATTCATACTGCATCTCCTTCACAGCTTTTAGATCGTTTATATCATACTCGATACGAGGATCAAAGTGAACCTGTACCGTTGTAGAATCAGACTGTTCGCCATAGGTCATTTTCACTTTATATTTGCCCGGCAATACCTCAGGACCGGCAGGCTCCGGGGCATTTTCTTTTGGCATTCGACGGCTGGGTCCACGCACGCCCTTTTCTCTTAAGCCCCAAGTTGTTCTGTTTATTCCATTGTGCTCAGGAGTATCTTCAAATGTCCTTATTTTTCCACCTGCGTTGTCATAAATTTCTATGGTTACTTTCTGCTCTTTCTTCTTTTTATCTGTTTCGCCATCATCACTGCTTTCATCTTTCACAACAGAATACGTAAGACGAGCTCCCATCGGACGATTTTCACCTTTGAAGATGGCATCTCCGGCAAAACGCGTTCCCGAAGCTTGGAAAGTAGATGCTAAATAGGCATCGGGAGCAGGATACACATTCACTTTCTTATCCAGCTCTTCTGTACCCTTGCGAGCAAGTTCACGTAACGGACGTATATCATCCAGCACCCATGCTGCACGGCCGAATGTACCTATTACCAGATCATGCTCGCGGGGATGAATCACCATATCATAGGTCGAAGCAGTAGGATATCCGTTAGTCCATTTAGTCCAGTGTTCGCCGCCGTCAATACTTACATATAGACCAAGCTCGGTACCGGTAAACATCAGATTAGGCTCTACAGGATCTTGCACAAAAGAAAGCGCATACCCCTCAAGCCCTTTTCCTTCTACAATATTTTCCCAGCTATCACCATAGTCTGTCGTACGCATAACGTATGGCGCCCAATTATTACGCCGATAATCATTGAGTACCACTATCGCTTCTCCTTCATTATAACGGGAGGTTTTAATCTGTGTAACCCAACTACCTTCTGCCACATCATCGAAATTATCTGAAACCTTTGTCCAGCTCTCGCCATCGTTTCTGCTGACGTGAACATTCCCATCATCACTACCGGCCCAAATAATTTGATCTTGTAAACGGCTGGGCGCAATAGCAGTAAGGGTGGTATAATTTTCAGCCCCGGTAGCATCATAAGTTAGCCCACCGCTCTTGTGCTGCTTCTGCTTGGTCGTATCGTTTGTTGTCAGGTCCGGTGAAATAATCGACCAGCTATCCCCTTGATTGGTACTCTTATGAACAAACTGGCTCCCAAAATAAACGGTTTTATCATCAAAGGGGTCCAGTGCAATAGGAGCATTCCAGTTAAAACGCAACTCTTCTCCCTCCGGATTTACAGGCTGAGAAAATCGTGAGTGACCGGTTTCCAGATCTACACGGCCGACATTTCCCTGCTGCGACATTGCATAAGCATATCGGGCATCACTGGAATCGATGACAACATCAAACCCATCCCCAAAATAGAGTTCTTGAAAATACGAATTCCGAATTCCGCCTTGGCGCCAGATATAGGCCGGCCCCTGCCAAGAACCATTATCTTGCATTCCGCCATACACATTGTAGGGGTATTGCATATCCACATTGATATGATAGTACTGGGCAACAGGAATATTCTCGATAAACCGCCATGATTCCCCACGGTCATGAGATATATTCATTCCCCCATCATTACCATCAATCAGGAACGAAGGGTCCTCCGGATGAATATAAAAGGCGTGATGATCGGGATGAATATAGTTGTAATAAGGATAGATACTTTCGAATGACTTTCCTCCATCTTGACTTACCGATAGAAACGAATACAAACTATACACCCGGTTTTCATTCTGGGGATCTACATAGATATCAGCATAATAAAATGGGCGGTTCCCCATATCACTGTCCTCCGACATCTCAACAGTCTTCTCCCAACTGTAGCCTCCGTCATCGCTGCGATACAACGCATTATTTTTAGACTCAACCCAAGCATATACACGATCGGGATTGCTAGGTGCTATAGCCAGGCCAATACGTCCCAATGGACCTTTGGCTAAGCCATCATCAGCAGTAATCTCTGTCCAACTTTCACCGCCATCCATCGAGCGATATAATCCGGATCCTTCTCCCCCCGATTCAAAAAACCACGGCCATCGGCGGTATTCCCACATCGCTGCAAACAATTTGTTGGGATTCGACGGATCCATCACTAAGTCAGCAACTCCTGTTCTGTCGTTATTGTAAAGAATCTTTTCCCAGGTTTTTCCGCCATCAGTAGTCTTGTATACTCCACGAGCTTCCGTATCTCCCCAGGGGTTACCCTGTGCACCTACATAAACAACATCCGGGTTCTCGGGATGTACAATGATACGGTGAATGGTTCGAGTTTCTTTTAAGCCCATATATTCCCAGCTTCGGCCACCGTCGATACTTCGGTAAACACCGCCTCCCATAGTTGCACTGTTTCGGGGGTTTCCTTCACCGGTTCCTACCCAAACAATACTTGGGTTCTTTTGATAGATATCGATAGCACCAATAGAGTGTACCTCTTGGTCATCAAAAATAGGCTTCCAATCAACACCCCCACTTTCAGACTTCCATAATCCGCCTGAAGCAGCACCGCTGTAAATAACATCCGGGTTATCTGTAACCACATCGATGGCGGTAATTCGACCACTCATACCTGCCGGACCGATATTTCGCGGTTCCATATCTTTCAGTTTATCCATATCGAGATTCTGAGCATTCATCCCGGCAGCTAAAAACAGCGCCATTAACGCTGTTAGCATGATCCTGCTCATACCCTTTTTAAGTAAAGAAGTTTTCATATACCCTCAATTTCGTTTCTGAATTATTTGCTGTTTTAAGATTACTTATGCTATTGAATGCAAAAGCGAGTTGCAAGACTGTGATGTAAAAAAATGTTGTTAATAAAAAAAGCCCCGAAGACTGCCGGGGCTTTCTATTTGAAACAAGTTGTGTGTTCCCGTTAAGGTAAATAAAACTTAATCATTGGGATTAAGAATATTTTCAATACGTACCTCAACATCATTCAGGTGCACCCTGGTAGCCCGATCCCTAACTCTTCTTTTTGTATTCTGGATATCGGCAAGCAACAGATCAAGCTGGTTACGTACAATAGGACGAATATCCGACTGACTCACATCAACATCGGTCCAGCCAATAAACTCCTTAAATGCATCGGGAATACTTGGCAACTCCTCCGTCATCAGGTATTCCATGCGTTCAATATACGCTCTCTGCAGATTTCGTCGATATACATCAATGGCATCGTTGTCATCGAGCTCACTCCAGATACCATGACGAAGGTCATCCATCATCTCAAAGGCATCATAGGTATCTTCAGAAGAACGTGCATCAAATTCAATGAGTCGGGCGATGCGCTGCGGATCGGTGACCTCATTAAGTACATCCACCTGTGCATCACGCATATTATCTACAACTGTTGACTGATTGATCCGATCCAGCACATCACTGTTGAGAGCCCATTCCGGGGTATGGAATCCATAATCGATTAGGAAATCCATGGCACGCTGCTGTTTCTCTTCAGAAACAAACTCGTAAACCGGCCCGTCTTGGTTATAGGTCTTATGGTTCTCGTAGACCCCTCCAATATTCTTGGTTACGTGTCCCATATACCGTCCCCATTGATTAAACACGCTACCGTAAAGCTCATCAAGCTCCGCAAAATCTTCACCATCCTGCTTTGTCCATTCTACCAGGTTAGCGGTAATACGCTTGAGGTTGGCAATACCGAGCTCACTGGCTTTCATGGCATCGTTACCAAGATCTTCATTTTGCGATCGGGGATCAATTTTACTGCCTGATTGACGACCATAGAAGTAGACCGGATCGTCAGCTCGCTTGCGCGTCCACTCATTAAGTTTGGCCTCTTTCTCCTCTTTGCTCATATCCTCAGGGAACCACGAATAGCCCCATTTAACAGACCATTTGTCATACGCTCCTATATCGGGTCCAAAACTTTCAACCCCATCGCCTGGCTGAGCTATGTAATTAAAGCGTGCATAGTCCATGATAGATGGTGCCGTTCCATGCGTGGAGGTAAAGGACGGAGAACGCAGCGAGTCAACAGCGAATGCATAACTGGAGCCCCAGTTGTGTGGCAGCCCTAAAGTATGCCCCACTTCATGCGCCGAAACGAAACGGATGAGATCACCCATTACTTCATCTTTAAAATGTACCGACCGGGCATCGGGATTAGCTGCTGCTGTCTGTACAAAGTACCAATTTCTGAGCAAGCTCATCACGTTATGGTACCAACCGATATCACTTTCTAAAATCTGTCCCGTTCGCGGATCATGCACATGCGGCCCGTATGCATTTCTGATATCAGATGCGAAATACCGGATTACAGAATATCGCACATCTTCCGGACTCCATTCAGGGTTCTCCTCTTCAGATGGGGGATCTTTAGCAATAATAGCATTTTTAAAGCCTGCTGCTTCAAAAGCCTCTTGCCACATCTCCACTCCTTCTTTAAGATGTGAGCGCCATTTTTTGGGTGTAGCCGGATCTATATAATATACAATGGGTTCTACCGGCTCTACCAGTTCCCCGTTCAGATATGCTTCTTTATCTTTGGGTACCAATTTATAGCGGGTAACAAACTGTTTCTTTTTCGCCTTATGAGCATTGGTCCCGTAGTCAGTTTGTTGCACACTAAAATAGCCTACTCTATTGTCATACGAACGGGCATCCATTTTTTCTTTAGGCAACAACACCATACTGTGATTGATCTCCAGAGAAATCGTCCCCGTAGAGGCACTTGAAGGCGGCTCAGATGCCTCATAAGTCATCCAGTTACGGGCTTCAATATTTTGGGGATAACTGTGAATATGTTCAATAAAAGAACGATCGGTATCCAGGCGGCGTACCCGGTATTGCTCGCGCCGGCTACTTTGCAGTCCCAACGAAGGCACATCTTTGGCGTACAGATCCGTAACATCTATTACAACTCCTGTCGAATCTTCACCCAGTGATCTAACATCAAAAGAGGCAATAATAGGTTCAAAATTTGAATTTTGAACCGCCTCATAAACCGGTAAAGAATCACTAGCTACATTTTCGTAGGTAACATGGCGCAGCAATATTTTGTCATCCTTCTTTTGCCAGCGAACAACCTGGGTATTCAGTTTTTCGCCGCCATACCCAATCTCATTTTGTGTTTCTGCTATACGCGAAACCAACAACATTTCGCGGCTAAGCAACGAATCAGGAATTTCGTAGAAATAATCGGACTCAATTTTATGGACATCAAAAAGCCCTTTGTCTGTTTTGGCTTTATCCGTGATTACTTCGCTATACGGCTTAAGCCCATTTTTAGATTTAGGGCCGTTCTTCCCGTTACTCTTTGAAGAACTTTTCACTTTTTCCGAGGTAGCGCAAGATGCCAAAAAAATCACTCCGAGCACCAATACACCAAACCCCTTAAAGTTCTGTACTATCTTAGAACTCATAATGGATTATTTAGGTTAATTTTTATTTTTTGTTAACACCTTCAAGCATACACTTACATATAAATGATTCAAAATCATTTGCTGTCGCAATATGTAAAAACATTTTTAATACCGGTAAAAAACGCTGTACGAATACTATCGGTCATTCGTTCGCAGCATGCCGGCTGAACATAATGAAATCAAAATTTTAATAACAGGGCTAGCCATAATCCTCTAGCTTTGTTACATTAAGCAATTAATAATGATAAAAATAGAGGTCGATTGGAACATCTGCTTTACTTTTTTAAGGATCTCAAACAAGTAGGAGCTATTGCTCCCAGCTCGAAATTTCTTGCTAAAGATCTGGTTTCTCAGCTTAAAAAAAGACTTACCAACGATGAATGTGCACCACTAAAAATATTAGAAATTGGCGCAGGAACAGGGCCGCTTACGAAACAAATAATCAAACATCTGCGACCAAAAGACCAGCTGGATATTGTTGAGATTCATAAAAAGTTTTTCCAAATCGTAAAAACAAAATATCGGCAAAAAAACGTTCAGGCATACCACTCCGATATACTACACTTTGATCCCAACTACCAATATGACTTTATTTTTTCCAGCCTTCCTTATGAGAATATGCCGGAAGAAGTATCGCGTGAGATTTGGGAGAAAAAACTTAACCTATGCTCCCCGGAGGCATATATCAGCTACTTCAAATATGTAAAATTCCGGGATTTCAAGAGCGACTTTGAAGAAAAAGTTGTAGAGAAATACGGTCAAAATGAAAAGATCGTTTTCTTAAACCTGCCGCCCGCCAAAGTATATACTCTGGAAGTAAATAACGGTAATACCGTTGCCTCTGACAGTGTTAATGTGGCTTAATTAGAAAAAGCCTAAATTTAGAATTGAAAGCAGGAAGCTAAACAGGAAAGCCCAGCCAAAACCTTCTATTTTTATTCCATCTATAAGTTCATCAACCAACATTAGCATAAGGGCATTTATTACTAAAATAAACAGCCCAAGGGTTAGCATCGTAATTGGAAATGTCAGAAAAACTAATATCGGTTTAACAAAAGTATTAACAAGCCCCAGTACAATAGCTACGCCGAGAGCCGTTAAAAAGCTCTCAATTTTTACTCCCTTCAAAAAGTAGCCAATTACAAAGATACCGAGTCCATTGAACAGTAATGACATGATCATAACACACACCTGTATTTATTGAAATTTTACAGGTGTACGAACGCCCTATAGAATTGTTTCTGCCTTATATTCAGTTGAGCTCTTCCAACTTCGAAGCCAATTCAGTACATGCCTGATTACAAAGCTTTTCAAACTCTGTTAGCTGAGTATCCAAATCCTCAGAAATATTATTCTCCTTGACCTGCTTCTCGATATTCAACACAATTGATCGTCCCTTATCCATACCCATATAGGTCATGTTGGGCTTGATCTGATGGGCTACCTTTCCAAGTTTTTGCCACTCTTCATCAGCATAGTACTGCTTCATCTGTTGCACTAAACCGGGCATATTCTCCAGGAAAGCTTCTGTTGTATCCTTGATAATACTGTCATCGTCCATTGTCATCTCACGAAGATATGACAAATCCGTTACTTGATAATCGCTCAAGACTTTTTCCTATTTAGTTAATTTTGTTATTGAAACAATAATGGCCTGTAATGTCCCATCCCAAGAACTATTACTATCAGCCGGTTAGCATAACAATGCTTATAAGTACTAATACCGTTATTTTAAAAATTAGTGCCTTCCAATCTTTCATTAAACCATCCCCATAAGTTTAAATTATTTTTAGCCGTTTAAAGAACACATCTGTGTATAATCAATCCAAAACGTAATATCAAGTTATCCACAGACGCGCATACTCCATACATGTTTATCATCTATTGTCAAGAGTATTTAGAAGCACTTTTGTTACAAATTAATCTTTTTTTATTAAAATCTTCTAATTATCCACATAGTTATCCACAGGCGAGGCTACGACTAACCGGACAGATCAATTTTCTGCAAACGACGTGAATTGAAGACTACATTAACAGAACTAAAAGCCATCGCCGCTTCTGCCAACAACGGGTGCATCATTCCTAAAAGGGCAAGCGGAATCATAACCACATTATAGAAGAAGGCCCAGAACAAGTTTTGCTTTATTTTTCGGAAAGTAGCCTGGCTCAATTTCATTGCCTGCACTACCGAAGACAGCTCCCCTTTTACCAAGACGATATCCCCGGATTCAATGGCCACATCTGTACCGGTACCTATAGCGATACCAATATCGGCCTGCGTCAAAGCGGGGGCATCATTAATTCCATCTCCTATCATGGCCACCTTTCGGCCCTGCTGCTGGAGTCTTTTAATCTCCTCCGATTTTTGATCCGGTAACACGCCAGCTATAACCTTATCTATTCCTACCTGCTGGGCCACGGCTTTTGCCGTACGTTCATTGTCACCTGTAATAATTATCGGCTCTAATCCCATTTCGTTAAATTGAGCTATCGCCTGCGCACTATCATCTTTTATGGGATCTGCCACCGATAAAATACCTGCAAATGCTCCTTCTATACTAACCAATACTGTTGTCTTTGCCTCATTCTCCAAGGCAATAACCTGCTCCGAAAAGTCAGCGGAAACATCTACATCAGCCTCTTTCATAAATGCTTGATTGCCAATCAATACTTCTTCGCCATTTATTCGGGCTCGAACTCCTTTTCCCGTCACGGCCTCAAACTCAGTAGCATCGTACAGTTCAATTCCTTCGGACTCTGCATAATTGACAATTGCTTCACCAATAGGATGCTCAGAACCTTTTTCTGCCGAAGCCGCGTATTTGAGGAGTTTCTCTTTTTCAAGATGAGCAACAACATCTGTCACTGATGGAGTACCTTTCGTTATCGTACCGGTTTTATCAAGAATGACCGTATCGATCTCACGGAGAATTTCCACCGCCTTGCCCTGGCGTATGAGGATACCATTTTCTGCCCCAAGTCCGGTACCAACCATAAGGGCGGTAGGCGTTGCCAATCCCAAAGCACACGGACACGCGATTACCAGAACAGCAATGGCCGCATAAAAAGCCAGGGCTACATCACCCATAGCAGGATTGATCCACGGGATAAAGTTGGAACCCCAGACCACAATTTGGTGGAAGAATTCAGGGAATATCATCCAGGCCGCCCAGGTTGCGGCTGCCAGAACCAGAATTACCGGTACAAAGATAGCTGTAATTCTATCAGCAAACTCCTGTATAGGCACTTTTGAGCCCTGTGCCTCTTCTACCATCCGAATAACCTGGCTCAAAAAGGTTTGCTCGCCCACTTTGGTCGCCTGCACCTTCATGGTACCATTCTGGTTGATGGTACCCCCAATCACTTCATCCCCTTTTGACTTTTTCACCGGCATCGATTCGCCCGTAGCAATAGATTCATCCACCCTACTTTCTCCTTCAATAACATTCCCGTCGGTCGGTATTTTTTCGCCGGGACGTACAATCATTACATCATCCACATTAAGATCTCTTACCGATACGGTCATCTCTTTACCGTTACGGATAATACGGGCTTCTTTCGCTTCCAGCGTCATTAACTTTTTAATTGCTTCCGATGCTCGTCCCTTTGCTTTCGTCTCTACATATCGTCCCGTCAGGTGAAAAGCCATAATCATACCGGCAATAGCGGCAAAACTGTGAAAAGGTGGAGCCATCCCAAAAGAATGAAGCAACGCAACAATGCCTGTAGCCAGCGAAGCCAAACTTCCCATAACGATAAGGACATCCATATTGGGTGCGGCATTCAAGGTCGACTTCCATGCACCTCGCAGGGTTTCCATGCCCGGATAAAAGATTACAGCTGTAGAAAGGGCGATCATTATAGCATGGTATAACGACTCTCCACCAATAGTTGTACCCCAAATCATTTCGGGCAGCATCCAAAGCATAATAGGGATCGTTAGCCCCCACGCCCACTTCATCTTAGTGCGAGCCGCTTCCAGCTTTTCATTGTCGGAATCTTCAATAGAGCCTTGCTCGTCTTCTTCTTTCACATCGTAACCGACACTTTGCACGGCCTGCTGCAGCAGACTCTCTTCTACAGCACCATTTTCAAATTCAACCAGGGCTTTTTCGGTAGCCAGGTTCACCGATACCTGTTTTACGCCTTCAACTTCCGAAAGTGCATCTTCCACACTGTTAGCACAGCCTGCACAGTGCATCCCTTCAATCTGCAACGACTTTTTCATACTATATTTTTTTATTGGTTTTTTGTGATCGCTCTAAACATAGAGATTTGCCAGGCACAGCCCATTACAATTAAATAAAATAGATGTGTAAAATTTTTGGGTGACTTAGCTTACGTCATCGAGTGACCGGCGATCAGCGGTATCAAGGTGGGTACGAAAACTACTTACAGTTTCACCGGTCACATCCTTAAACTGATTCGATAAATACTGCACGCTGCTATAGTTCAATTTCCAGGCGATCTCGCTCAGGGTATATTCCTGATAGCTCAGTAACTCTTTGACCCGTTCAATTTTAAGCTGGATCACGTAGCGTTCAATGGTAATGCCCACGACCTCAGAAAAACGGCTGCTCAAATAGCTGTAATTTCGATGAAGCTTCCTCGACAAATATTTGGATAGTTTAGGAGCATCATCTTGCTGTTCTGTAAGAGCCAGGTAGGTAATTAATTGGGCTTTAACCTCTTCAACGAGTAGATCCTTGGACTCCCGGATCAGCTCAAAACCGCGCTCCTGCAACTCTCGGGCGATCTTTTCTCGCTCTTTGGCGTTAAGCTCCTCGGTGATATCAGCCTTGCCCAGCTCTACCGATTCAATGGTATAGCCCATATCCACGAGCAGATCTTGCACCGATGCGATACAGCGATCGCACACCATATTTTTGATATTTACAGTAGCCATAGGATTATTCAACGAGGAGCTTTACAATTTCGTTTAGCTGCCTTGATCTTTCTCCCCGTTCGAAAGATCCATACACTTTACCGACTTACTCTACCGTCACACTTTTGGCCAGGTTGCGAGGCTGATCCACGTCGCAACCGCGATTCACTGCGATATAGTAAGAAAGCAGCTGCAACGGAATAGATGTTAATAACGGAGACAAGCAATCTTCGGTCTCCGGAATAGAGCAATAGAACTCCGAAAGATCAATAACCTCGCTATTATCTTCACCGGTTATAGAAATAATACGTCCGTCGCGCGCCTTAACCTCTTCGATATTACTGATCATCTTTTCATTGGTATGATCCGTAGCTGCCACTACCACCACCGGCATCATATCATCAATAAGGGCAATCGGCCCATGTTTCATTTCGGCAGCGGGATACCCTTCGGCATGGCTGTAGGAAATCTCTTTCAACTTTAATGCACCTTCGAGGGCCACCGGAAAATTATAGGTTCTGCCCAGGTACAAGAAGTTAGGTGCATAAGTGAATAACCTTGCAATCTCTTTTATAGAATCTTTCTGCTCAAGAATCTTCTCTACTTTATCAGGAATACGATCAAGCTCTTCAATCAGGCGAGCCGCATATTCTGAATCTAGTGTCCCTCTTCGCTGTCCCAGCATAATCGCCATCATCGCCAGCACCGACACCTGGGTGGTAAAAGCCTTGGTAGAAGCAACGCCAATTTCCGGGCCGGCATGGGTATACACTCCTGCATCGGTATCACGGGCAATGGTTGATCCCACCACATTACAAACGCCCAGCGTTAATGCCCCGTGTCGTTTGGCGGTACGTAGAGCTGCCAGGGTATCGGCAGTCTCCCCACTTTGAGAAACAACGAGCATCACATCATCTTCATCGATAAGGGCTTCACGATATCGGAATTCTGACGCATACTCTACCTCCACAGATAACTTTGCTAGATGTTCAAACAAGTATTCGCCAACAAGGCCGGCATGCCAGCTGGTTCCACATGCTGCAATAATTACCCTTTTGGCATTAACAAGCCTGTCAAGCACATCCGCAATACCTCCCAGCTGAACAGAGTGGCTTTCCACATCGAGGCGTCCGCGCAAACAATCGGAAATAGCCCGGGGTTGTTCGAAAATCTCTTTGAGCATAAAGTGCGGATAACCGCCCTTCTCAATCTCTTCTACACTCATGGCCAGTTCATGCACCTTCTTGGTGAGTGACACATCTTCAATGGTCTTCACCTGGTACTCATCTTTAGTTACAATAGCCATCTCACCGTCGTCGAGATATACCACCTTTTTCGTATGCTCTACAATAGGCGAAGCATCCGAAGCAATAAACATCTCGCCATCTCCAACACCCAGCAACAAGGGCGAACCCTTGCGGGCCACGATAATGCGGTCGGGCTTTTCTACATTCATAATTGCCAGCCCGTAGGTTCCAACAACCTGTTTCAGCGCCAGCTGTACTGCTTTTTCAAAATCGATATCCTCCTCACTTTCATAAATCTCTTCAATAAGCTGGGCGATGACTTCCGTGTCGGTATCGGTATAGAAACTGCGACCTTTATTTTTAAGCTCTTTTTTAAGTGAATTATAGTTCTCGATAATACCATTATGGACCAGTGCGATCTTCCCGGATCCACTTACATGGGGATGAGAATTCACATCGTTGGGTGCCCCATGCGTAGCCCAGCGTGTATGGCCTATACCTATACAGGCGTCAGAAGGGTCGGCTTCCAACTTATTTCTCAGGATCTGGACCTTGCCTTTCCCTTTCTTGATATCTAGCTGCCCATTGTATAAAGCGATGCCGGCAGAATCATAACCACGATACTCCAATCGCTCAAGCCCTTTAACAATAACATCACTTGCCTTATTTTCTCCAACATATCCTACAATTCCGCACATATGGTATATCCTATAATTTGCGTAAAGATTTTTGTTATACTGCCTCTCCGAGTCAGTTTTTAACCATGGGTAAAGTTATCATTCTATATTATATTTTAAAACAAACTCCTTATAACTTTTAGTCACTTGCATAAACATGCAATTATGCTTTTTTGAAGATACTATTTCTGAGAACCTCCAACCTCTTACCCTTACACGTCCGGTTGACGATTTACGGATAGGGATACATACGATTTCCAAAAAATGGGCCCTGGCATTAGATGCTGCTGCCCCGGCCCGACTGCTTCGTTCCCATCTGCAAACCGTTTTTTCCAGGGGTACTATCAATGCTTCGGAGCAATGCCTGTGGCTTAACAGCCGTTACCTGCCCAGCAACAGCCTGATTCAAAAAGTTAATGAATTGAGCGTGGGGCAATGCCTGCAACACGGGCAAACTGTAATTGCCGCTTGTGTCGACGGGGCCACATCAGCCGAATGGCACAAAAAAAATACCACTGACTTTAGTAATCTCTTTATTCTGGAGACATCCGACTTCCTTTCTATAAACTATCTTTGGGATTTGTTTCAGCTTAACGGACAACAGATACGCTTCGATACCTCCCTGGTACCATTGGAAGAAGATATTGAAATCACTATCTCTGAAGATGCCGTGCTCCACAACCCTGATAAAATATTTATTGAAGAAGGAGCGACTATAGAACCGGGCTGCATTCTCATTGCCGAAAAAGGTCCCATTTATATTGGCCGGAATGCCACAGTCATGGCCGGATCACATATTCGTGGTCCCGTAGCCATTTGTGAAGAAGCCACTGTTAAAATGGGCAGCCGCATTTATGAAGACACCACCGTTGGTCCCGTCTGCAAGGTGGGGGGCGAGATCAAAAATTCCATTTTCCACTCTTACTCTAATAAAGGCCACGAAGGCTTTATGGGGAATTCGCTGATCGGGCAGTGGTGCAATATCGGGGCCGACACCAATACCTCGAACCTCAAAAACAACTACAGCACCATTCGCATGACCAACTGGAACAGTCGCGAACAGGTTGAGACCGGCCAACAGTTTATTGGTACTATTATGGCCGACCACTGCAAAACAGCTATCAACACCCAGCTCAATACCGGTACCGTTTGCGGGCTAAGCTGCAACATCTTTTCCGCAAATTTCCCGCCCAAACTAATTCCTTCTTTCAGCTGGGTAGGCTCCAATGTGATCCAGACCTATAAACTGGACAAAGCCTTTGAGGCGATGGAAGCAATGATGGTTCGCCGAGACGTTCCGCTGACCGACGAATACCGACAAATGATGACGCATATTTTCGAAAACCGAATCTCCTGAGTTAGCCGGCCCAGGAAGGCAGAACCCCTGTTTCAATTCCAAAAACCCAGGTTATCAGCGAGAAAGCAGCGCCCGTCAACAGTACAATAAAAATCATATTCAACCATAAGCCTGCCCGCGACATTTCGGGAATCGTAATCTTTTTACTGCCATACACAATGGCATTGGGCGGCGTTGCCACCGGCAACATAAAGGCACAGCTTGCTGCCAAGGCGGCCGGTACTGCTAATAATAATGGATTCTCTCCCAATCCTATAGTCACCGAAGCCACAATAGGCAAAAAAGCCGCCGTTGTAGCAGTATTGCTCGTTATCTCCGTCAAAAAGACGATCATCACCACAACCAAGCCGACCAATGCCAAGATCGACCAGCTGCCCAAGCTCCCGACGCCACCTCCTATCCAGTCTGCCAGGCCCGTCTCGCTGATGGCCGAAGCCAGGCTCAATCCCCCGCCGAATAGAATAAGTACACCCCACGGCAACTCTTCAGCATCGGTCCAGGAAAGCAAGAACCGCCCTTCTGCAACGTTCTCCGGAATCATAAAAAGCGTCAAAGCCGCTGCAATGGCGATGCCCGCATCCGACAAACCCGGAAGAACCTCTGCTAATAACGGACGCGTAATCCATAACAGTGCCGTACCTATAAATACTGCGGCTACCTTCTTCTCGGCACTGCTTATGGCCCCCAACTTTGACAGCTGCTCATCAATAAGGGCCTTACCGCCGGGAAGTACGTCGATTTCGATGGGATAGATAACTTTCGTTAACATAAAATAGAGTATGGGAAGCGCCACGACCATTAGCGGAACCCCTACCATCATCCACTGGGCAAAACCGATATCAAGCCCGTAGGTTTCATTCATAAATCCCGCCAGTAAAGCGTTGGGCGGCGTACCGATAATGGTAGCCATCCCACCGATATTACAACCATAGGCGATACTCAGAACCAGCACGATCTCAAAATTCATTTTTCCCGCACCTTCTTTCTGATTCTCAACCAGCTTTAAAATAGAAAGCCCGATAGGCAGCATCATCAGGGCCGTAGCCGTATTACTGACCCACATGCTCAAAAAGGCAGAGGCCAAGATAAATCCCATAATAATAGAAGCAGGACGCGTTCCCACAAACCGAACGATATTCAGCGCAATTCGGCGATGCAGGTCCCAGCGCTCCATGGCCACGGCGATAATGAATCCTCCCAGGAACAAGAAAATTAGCGGATTGGCATAAGGAGAAGTAGCCCCGGAAATAGAGGTAATATTTAGTACCGGAAGCAGCACAATGGGCAGCAGGGCCGTTACGGGGATGGGCAAGGCCTCGGAGAGCCACCATACCCCCATCAACAGAGCCAGTGCCGCTGTGCGCCAGGCCTCAACCGACAGACCTTGCGGAACCGGGAACAATAAAAGGGACACGAATACCACAATACCTGCCATAAAACCGATGCCGTTGCCCCACTGAAATGATTGCCTTGCCATATAAAAAATGCTTGATTAAATATTTTAGTAACCTACTCGCCATACCCCCAACCACCGTTAACACCACGAAGGTACCGCCTGATAAACCGGCAAACCATATATAGGAGTCCCACGAAAAAGGTGCAACCCGCATTGTATTGCGCTTTAAACAACCAGCGAATTAAAAAAGAAAATAACACTAGGTATTGTGCCAGATTAGCCGTATCATGGAGCGTTACATTTAATTACCCACCTACTAGTATATTTTTTGGAACGACGCGTTAATTCAACTCCTTTCATCTGATACCACTCGATAGGTGTACACAAAGACACAGTTATATATTATGGCACAAGGCAAAATAAAATTTTTCGACACTCAGAAAGGATTTGGATTTATTGCACCCGACGACGGTGGTAAAGACGTATTCGTTCACAGAAACAATGTCGAAAATTTAGATTACAACCAAGGACTTGAAGACAACGAAGCTGTTGAGTTCGACGTTGAAGAGACACCTAAAGGATTAAGCGCTGTTAACGTCCGAAGCTTGGACTACAAATAGTTTTTACTATTCTTTTTGATACTAAAAAGCCCGCTTTTTTAAGCGGGCTTTTTTTGTTTGGGGATGTTTGGGGTTTTTCACTTCCATTTCTACCGCTGCCCTAACAGTTTACCCCTTGCCGGGGCCGGTTTCAATGCCCATCCTAAAAAAGTAGATCAAAGGGTTTCAAATTCATTATTAAAAGTCCTATATTTGGAACCGCTCAAAAAGACAATACGATATCTTCTCCAGAAATAACTTGAAGACTTAATATTTGTCCTTTGAACTTTATTATTTACTCAGATGCAAAGCTCAACTATGCTAAAGCTTCGTTGAGCCCAAGTGGCGTCCACCTGCGCAGAAGCTTCGGAGGACGATCTTGAAAAAGTTGACATAGTGATAATTGCCCAAGTGGCGGAATTGGTAGACGCGCATGCTTCAGGTGCATGTGAGCTAACGCTCGTAGGAGTTCGAGTCTCCTCTTGGGCACACCGCTAAAAGCTGTACCCCACCGGGTACGGCTTTTTTATTTTGTGATTATGCTCTCCCCCGCCCTATTTCTTAGACCTACGAGCCGTCATATTATGTCAACATGTTATGCTGCATTCAGTTGAGATAACATGCCCGTATAATATTATTTTTTGGCTTTTAAACAGATTTAGGCACATTATAGCTCTGCATGATAATATTATTATACAAATACCTAGTTGATATAATTATAGGTTAGGTTTAACTAAAACTTCTGCTAATGAAAGATTCTCTCTTTCTAAATGGTGTTTTTAAAAGTGTCCTAGAAGAAATTTTAGAAGCTCAAAAGGATCACCCTGGCAAGACTTTCTACCTTCAGCCTCACTCAAGTCAACGAATTGTAAAGTTAAAAGAGAATCCTCCAACAAAAGATAATCCAACCTCTCTCTACATTTCTACAACAAAAAATTTAGATAAGATTTGTTATTCAGCTGAAATTATTGATTGGGAAAATAAGCAAGAAATCCCTCCTAAACGGCGAGAAGTCTTAAATAATCACATTAGTAAGTACCAACCTAAAGAGGAAGAGATTTATCTCACTGCAAATGGGACAGAATCCGTTAACCTAATATCAATAGTCAATCTTAAAAAACTACCTAACCAATTTTCTGTTAAAAATCTCATCAAAACCAGAAATGGTGAACCAGTTAAGCCTAGAAAACAATCTGGTAATTGGGTATATGTCAAAGAGTTACCAAACTGGTTTGGCTTAGAAGAAACTTCAACAGAAGAAAATCTTGAAGAAGAATTAGAAAAGGGAATTGAAGAATCCTCAAAACTAAGTGATGAGGCTAGACAAGAGAGACTGTCTCAAGCATCGAAAAAACCAGAACAGATCCAGGTTTTATCGAAAGGTTATCGTCGAAATCCAGATGTAATTGTGGAAGTTTTAAAAAGAGCCGATGGTGAATGTGAAAGATGTGAAGACGATGCTCCATTTTTGAGAGCCAGTGATGGGACACCATATTTAGAAATTCATCACAAAAAACCATTAGCAGAAGGTGGAAATGACACAGTAGAAAATGCGATGGCATTGTGCCCAAATTGTCATCGAGAAGTCCATTACGGGCAATAAGTTAAACCTAACCAGCGCATTTATTAGACTACCCTACCGAGTTGAGATGTGCAAAACCATCTCTCATATTTAACAATACCAGCACGGCGGGAGACAGGCTAGCCCGCGCATAAGGCCTCGAGCCTAACGCCCCAGTCAGTCCTCCCGCCGATGGTATTACCAAAACCTAAATAGCATTCCGGCCGGGATTACTCCCAGGCATTTAATAAAGTCAGTTTCCGTAGTACATTTTTAACAAATACAACGCTATTTTGCACGCCCCTTATGCGCCAGGTCGTTAGGTGTTTGTCCAGTCTCCCATCTTTTGGAAAATAATTCCTTCTTATTTTAGTTATTAATATCTATTTTCTAGACAGACTAGACATAAAAACAGGAGGTAACTATGAAGCTTGCAAAGTGGCAACTCCAAGAAGCCAAAAACAAATTCAGTGAAGTCGTCCGAAAAGCCACTGAAGAAGGTCCCCAAACCGTCACCAAGCACGGGAAAGACAGTGTGGTCGTGCTTTCAGTGGAAGACTACCAAAAAATGGAACAGCCCAAGACGAGTCTTGTTGATTTTTTCCAACAATCTCCCCTTGCTTCCGTTGATTTGGACCTTGAACGAGATAAATCCCCTGCCCGAGATATTTCTTTATGAGCTATTTGATTGATACGTGTTGTATTTCTGAACTAGCAAAATCAAATCCTGACGAAAATGTTATCCAGTGGTTTTCCGATCATAATGAGTTTGACCTGTATCTGAGTGTTATTACTTTTGGAGAACTACGAAAAGGAATCGAAAAGCTGCCTTCTTCCAAAAGAAAACGTAGGCTTAATCACTGGATAAACGAAGATTTGTTGCATCGATTTAAAAATCGAGTTTTAGATGTTAGCTTGACCGAAGTAAACCAATGGGGAAAAGTTTTAGCCAAAGCAGAAAAAATGGGAACGGCGATTCCAGCTATCGATGCATTAATTGCAGCAACTGCTTTGGTCCATGACTTTGCTGTCGTAACCGGAAATACAAACGATATGAAAGCTTCAGGGGTAGAATTGATCAATCCCTGGAAATATAATGCAAACACCTAACCGGCGCTTACCCTTAGCTAAGAGTCAAATAAAAGTTTTAAAAAGAAGGCATAAGACGCACCTCGCCCGACCCTGCTCGTTTTGTTTTCTTACTGCCAAATAGCAAACATAGCTGGCTAACTGGCGGGCGCTTGGGAATCGCAGAAACCCATCCGTGATGCATAACAGCAGAATTGCTGTTTCCCGACCAATCCCCAGAATTGTTAGCAACGCAGCCAACCTACGTTTGTAATGTTCCTCAGCCAACTCATCTAATCGCGGCTCCACGCGAGCGATCTGGGCTTGAAGTTTTGCTTGCTGAGTGGAAATGGTAGAAAAATAAAAGATCGGACGATTTGATGTTTACCTTATTTCCTTAAATCCGACCGAAGGCTCTGAAATCAAAAAAACACCTGCTTGCCTGATCATCTCCCCTGATGAAATGAACCGGCATATCCGAACGGTCATTATAGCCCCGATGACCTCAGCTATTAAAAACTATCCAACACGCGTGACCATAACTTTGCAGAAAAAACGCGGACAAATCGTGTTAGATCAAATCCGGACGGTCGACAAAAAACGACTCATCAAAAAGCTGGGAACGATTAGTTCAACAGCACAAGAAAAAACGCTAAGTACTCTTCACGAAATGTTTGCCCCATAGCCGTGTACACATTACCAGGCGCATCAACCTGACGTGACCTTGCTTTTGGCCCAGCTTGATTGCAGATTTGTAGAAATATTAATTCAATAGCGGATTTGCATCCACGCAGCTTATCCGCCATCCCGCTAGCTAACCTATTCTCTCTTTGTCACCTGTGCTTTCTTTCAGTATATTTATAGTATATAAAAAGACAAAATATATACCATTATGAATTCCATTTCGATATCCAAAGATATAGAACCCCTCTCGGAGTTTCGCAAGAAATCAGCTGATTTTATTAAGCGCCTTAAAAAAGAAAAACAACCCATCATTCTGACACAACACGGTAAAAGTGCGGCAGTATTGATGGATGTGACCGAATACGAGCGCTTTTCCAAGAAGTTGGAATTGCTGGAAGACTTACTCGAAGCCAAACAACAGGTAGAAAAAGGAGAAACCTACACGATGGATGAAGCCAGGAAACGTATTGAAAAGCACCTGTCTAAATGGAAATAATTTTAACAGATCGGTTTCTGGGGCGTATTGAAGAGTTTTCAGATTATATAGCGCTTAATGATATTCCAACGGCTGTAAATTGGGCAAATGAGATCTTTGACCAATGTGAACAACTGCGATCTCATCCGGAAAGTGGGCGTATTGTTCCGGAATTTGGACAACCTGAAATCCGGGAACTGATTCATGGAAATTACCGGTTGATTTACGAAGTCAAGACCAACCAAGTCGATATGCTTACTATTTGGCATACGAGCCAGGAATTACCAGATAAACCCGAATAGGATTCGCTAACAAGCAGATTAACCTGATGTGGTACGGGCTTTTCAACAACCCCTTCCCTTGCAGTTCCCGTATTATCTTCTAAATTCACTTGTAATCACCACGCAGCTTATCCGTCAGGCCGTTAGGCACATTTCCGAAAATTGTTTCCTTTCTAAAAAAGTACTACTTTAGTATCACTATGAAAACAGAACTCGTGACCACATTGAAACGCCAGGCTACCAAGCTTCTTGCCGAACTTCGGGAAGAGAAAGAACCGGTGCTTATTACCGAGCATGGAAAACCATCCGCTTACCTAGTTGATGTTGAGCAATTTGAACAAATCCAGAAAAAACTTAAGCTGCTCGAAGGATTAGCACGTGGTGAAAAAGCTATTTTACAAGATCGTGTTGTCTCACATGAGGAGGCTAAAAAGCGAATGGAACGATGGCTCAAGTAATTTGGACCGAGCCTGCTCTTCAAGATTTGGATCAAATCGCCGATTATATTTCTCTCGATAATCCAGCTGCGGCCAAAAAATTAGTTCATCGTTGTTTTAACCGAGTCGAGAATTTAAATCAACATCCCAAACTGGGAAAAGCTGTTCCTGAGTTGGGAGAGTCAGTTTATCGGCAGTTGGATCTTTCTCCTTGTCGCATTTTCTACCGAATTGACAATGGTACGATTTATATCATCCATGTTATGAGAGCCGAGCAGTTGCTTCATCTTAACATCCTCAAATCACGGTAAAATGTACCTAGCAAGCGCATCAATCGGACGTGGCCTTTCTTTTGGCCCGGTTTGATTGCAGACTTGTACAAATATTAATCTAATACGGTACTTGGTGCCACGCAGGTTATCCGCCATCCCGTTAGCGCTACTTACAAATAAGTTCTTATCATGAATATTTTAAGGAACTTTTTCTCGGAATACTTTTTCTTTTGGACAAACCTATTGCTTAAAAGACCAGAAGCTAAGCTTTTTCTATGTGGATGTCTTTTGTGTTTTGTGCAAAGTTGCAATCATGAAGACTCATCTAATTCTGCGGGAAAAACAGATTTTGTAGAATCAACGGAGCTTAAAAACTACGAAACCCTTGTGGATCTGGAGGAAAATAAGTTAGCAACACCTGTTATAATTAGGCATGGGAGTGATTCTACCTTTTTTGTCTATGATGTCAGGCAACAACAAGTATTGAAAATGGATAAAAAAGGTACAATTATAAATAAAATAGGCAGAACAGGTCGAGGTCCCGGAGAATATTTATTCGTTAATAACATGTTCGTGAGGGAGCAACATCTATATATAATTGATATTGTTCAATTCATGATTCATAAATACGATATGGAGGGTAACTTCGTATCCTCATTTAATTTTGGTGAAATAGCGGGTCAACCAACGATACCGCCACCAGGAATCGGTCTAGTAACGGCAAATGAAATTGATAACCAGCCTTATGTAAACCTGCAGGGAGATATTATATTATCTAATGTGAATGTAGGGGATAAAAGTGAACATATTTTTCAAATAATAGACTGGGAGAAGAAAAAACAGCTTTCAGAGTTGGGTGAAGTTCCCGAGGGAAGCTCCTTTGTACTGGATAATCAAAAATTGAGAAATGAAGCGACCGATGGAAAAGTCCCCTCATTTTATAAACCCAACAGTTTTCCGGTTCAAGATCGTGACAATCCTAATGAATACTTTGTTATCTACAGTTCTCTTTCCCAAATAGCTAAGTATGCTGCAAACGGAGGGAAGCTGTGGGAAAAAAATATAAATACTACAGAAACGAATAGTATTAGAACCCGTTTTTTTGACGCGATGGACCGAATGAGTAATTCTCCTGATATAAGAGATAGAGTTGGTTTAGAATATTATTCTTCAGGATTCAGTAATAATGAAGGCGATCTTTACCTAGTGGTTAATACAAGTCCAGTGATGATTCATCAGTATAATAATGCTGGTAAACTCCTGCATAAATATAAATTTTCTTCCAAAAATATTACTCCTGTTCTTGATATTGATTTTGCCAATAGTCGAATACTTGCTGCATCTGAAAAAGGCGAAATTCGGGCCTATCCTTTTTAGAAGTAGTTTGTCTGAGCTTGCGTTAACCCGCGCTTCAACGGGACGTGCCTCGCTCTCCTACGCTTTAACCCCAAAGCTTCGGTGAGCATGCCCTTACCCCTTTAGTTGGTATACTAATAACAATTCTATATGCCAATTATTCGCAAGGTCGTTAACGTGCTGATAAAACATTTTCATTATGTCTTCAATAAGAGGCCAAGTGAAAAGTTATTAGAATTTATGACTCCCTATCCCAATCATGTGCAAAATAAAGCACTTGGGCTAAGAGCATTGGTACTCAGGCAAGCCCCAAATTCATTCGAGCTGATCTACGATTCATATAATGCACTTTCTACCGCATTCAGCTTTACAAGTGATTTAGGTAATGCATTTTGCCATATCGCGTTATACAGTAAGCACCTAAATTTGGGATTTAACCATGGTACAGCATTGGAAGATCCTGATAATCTTCTAAATGGTTCCGGTAAACGAACTCGGCATTTAAAAATAAAAAAGGACAAGGACTTAGAAACCCCTTATGTTCAAAGTTTTATTGAAAAAGCCATTGCACATATTAATAAAAGGTTTCCTGATGTGGAGCCGTCTTCAGATGCGAAAGTAATTGTAAAATCAGTTTTTGATAATAAAAGAAGACCGTACTAGTAGATTTAGCAGGCTGGCCAGCGCTTCAAACAGACAGGCCCCGCTTCCCTGCACCGAGGGATTCCTTTTAGCAACAGGTATGGCTTCGGTAGCAGACCACTGCCGGTTTCTGCTTTGTTCTCTGTTCATTATTCCTCATTATTTCTTAACATTATGTAATGGGATATATCGCTAGATAGCTGCTATATTCTAGAAACATCAGATTTTAAAAAGCTTATACAAGAGCTTGAAACAATGTAGGCAATATGAATAGTGAAAGTGAATTTATAGAGTTTATCAAAACTATTACGGACTTACCTGCTGAACAGGAAGATAAGTTTCGGGCTCTTATTTCTGTCAAAAATATTAACAAGGGAGAGCACTTTGTTCGGGCGGGAAGGAATTCTAAAACTATTGCCTTTGTAAAAAAGGGGTTATTCCGGTATTACTATACTAGTGAGGATGGAGTAGAGTTCACTAAGGGTTTCTTTGATGTTAATTCGGTGTTAAGTGCCTATGATGCAATTCTTGAAAACAGTCCGGCCCACTACTCCATCGAGGCACTGGAAGACGCTATCATTGAGGCCGTAGATTACTACAAGTTTCGCCAATTATTTTCAGAAGATCCCTGCTGGAATAATTTTTTGGTCGCTCTTCTTCAGAAAGGATATCTGGCCAAGGTACGGCGAGAACGCGAATTTTTATTGATGAATGCCGAACAGCGATATCATTCTTTTTTGGAACGATATCCTGATCTGGAAAAGAGAGTCAAACAGCATATTATTGCCTCCTACATAGGGATCACTCCTGAATCGCTCAGCAGAATCCGAAAAAAATAAGGTCTATTAACATAGATCAATGATCGCCCACCGGTAAGTCCCTAGGTTGTACCATAATCAAAAACTAATACAACAATTATGGTACTTGAAAACAACACCATCCTTATAACCGGGGGTAGTTCTGGCATTGGTTTAGAACTGGCCAAAAGGCTTTTGAAAAGGAACAATAAAGTCCTGATATGCGGCAGAACCCTCGAAAGGCTGCAACGAGCCAAGCAACAATTGCCGGACCTTCATTACCTGCAATGTGACATATCAAATCCGTCGGATTGTGAGCGATTACGCACCTGGGTCCGAGAAGAACATGCTGATTGTAATATCTTGATCAATAATGCTGCCACTGTTCACGTCGAAAATTTTCACCAAGATGATGATATACTTGAGAAGGCAGATACAGAAATACAGACCAACTTGATGGCTCCCATCAGACTATCAAAGCTGTTTGCCCCCATCCTGAGCACCAACGAAAATCCCGCTATTATAAATATCACAACCGGACTCGTATATGTGCCGCGTACGATCTACCCATTTTATAATGCTACCAAGTCGGCATTGCATTCATTTACTCAGGTTCTGAGATCCCAATCAGAACATTTGCCGATTAATATTATTGAAGTCCAATTTCCGGCTGTTGACACCCCTTGGCACAAGGGGACCCCTCCTGATATCGCTATTTCGCCAGAAGAGGCAGTCAAAAAAATGATGACGGGAATTGCTACAGGAGCCGAAGAGGTGAAGGTGGGTAAGGTCAAACTGCTCTACTTTCTCTCCCGCATTGCACCTCAATTTGCCTTTCGCAAACTAAATAGCTTATAACCAATGGAACAAGAAGATAACAACCACCGAACCACCAATGCCACACGCAGTGCTTTTTGGGCCAGCATACTATACTACGGCCTCATAGCCTTCGAATTCTTTTATATGTTCAGTCCCTTTGCTGCTTATATTTATAGTATTTATGGACCTGGACTCCAGGCGCTAAACCTTTCGGAATCGACCAGCTGGCTTATCGGCTTTTTTATGCCGCATATTGCCCGCGAAAGCCAATCACTGTTTATCACCTGGCACGAAGTGATTGGAATGACGCTGTTTTTAGGAGGGCTCACTGCCTTTCTGATAGGTGCAGCACAAATTTATTGGAATAAGTTGACAAAGAGTGGAGCCGTTTTCGGAGGCATCTATCACTATATTCGCCATCCTCAATACCTTGCCCTCATGATTTCCAGCTTTGGGATGGTGCTAGTCTGGCCCCGGTATCTCGTGCTATTTGGATTTGTTACGGTATGTTTTGCGTACTTTTTTCTGGCTAAAATAGAAGAACGTAAGTGCAAGCAAACTTTTGCTGACTATGAGAACTATCGTTCGCAGACCGGCATGTTTCTTCCGCAGGGTATTGAAAAGCTATTTCATTATATACCACGACCTCAAAAAAGGATTGGTAAGATCATTGGGACTGTTGGATTTTATGTACTTATCATACTCTTGGCCTTTACTGCCGCAAGGGGCATTCATGGTTATACCGTAAGTAACCTTTATACCTACACTACAGAACAAGAGGTTTATCTTTCGCTTGGTAAACTTAACCCTGATGAAATAGCCGAAATGGTCACTATCATAAAATCAGATTCGTCAGTTGTAGCATCCTTAAATGAATACGAGGATACAAATCACCGATTTATTAACTATGTGATGCCTGCATCTCTGTTTGTGTCGGAGGTACCAATGGCAATGCCCGAAGGAACAGTACCTACTCATGAATGGCCAAGTGATAAAAACCAAAGCCACTACAAAATTATTTTCTCCCTGGCTCATTTTGGCCCCAATGGTCAAGCAGACGGACAAAAGATATTGCTTCAGGCGATAAACAAGACCTCGGTTTTAGAGGTCTGGATTGACCGAAAATCACAAAGCGTTGAAAAGGTATTTAATCCCCCGGTCGATATGTATTATGAAGGAATGCTTGTTCCAGTTTTTTAGATGAGGCAATTTCAGATAACCGTTTTGTCTTTTATCTTGGTTGGTCTATCTGTCCTCAGTTCTGGTTGTAGGGATAGACATTTGCGCGGTTCAACAAAACCCTCAGAGGATGGAAAAACTTATCTATCTATTGTTGATGATAATGGAGGCAAATGTGGACCTATCTTAGTTGATGGTAAAGTTTGGCAATATGAACTAAATGAAGCTGGGCCGATCTCTCCTGGTACTCATACAATTGAATGTGGAACTAAGATAGAATTTACAATTCCTGATAGTGTTATTTTCCGATTTGATTATTGGGGGCGTAAATATGTTTATCCCCTTCAAAAAGGAAACATCAAGCAAATCCCCATGGACTAGGGCAGCTCTGGCTACCGACATTGGTGATCAGGATGAGTTTTAAGCTACCCCTTCCAGTTTTATTTTTATAGCTTCCAAATATTAAACTGCAATTGCATTCACAAGAATTCGTATGCTGATTAAGTACAGCCGAAATTTCAATCTCTTACGCTACACAGCTTCAGCGCAGGAATGGCTTTGGTGGACAAGCGGCTAGTTTTTGCCCGCTTCGAATCTATTGGTTAACATTTCGTTTGTAAATAACTTCAACATGCTTGTGCCTGTAACTTATATACAAAGTCGTTGAGTACACTTTTAAACGAAAAAATATTATGCGAACACTATTTGCAATAATTGTTGGTTTGTTAATTTCAACACAATCAGCTTTTGCACAAGCAGACTCGCTTGACTGTCAGTCGAAATATCAAGAATGGCAAAAGCTTGAAGAAGAAAGCAATGATTCACTTGTCGATAAGAATCCGGAATTAATTGGAAGCATAGAATCATTGTACAACGAACTTGAATACCCTGAAGGTGATTTTTCCGGTCGTGTAATTGTGAAATTTCTTGTAGATAAACAAGGAATGACAAAATGTTTTGAATCTGTATTAAGGGTCCCGAAGAAGTTTGAAAAAGCTGCTATAGAAGCTATTCGGGAAATGGATTTTAAACCTGCCCAAAAAGACGGACAGCCTGTTATGGTTCCATATGTTATACCTGTGAATTTTAAAAAATAGGAAAAGTACCGTGCACCTATACAGCATATAAACATAATCTTGCCCCAACTACTCTGCCAGCCAACTTTGGTTTTGATACTCTTCTTTCGTTAGTTACCAATTCAACAGCAATACAGAGGCACCTTATGAACCAGATCCTTATACAAAAAGTTAAATGAATTAAGTTTCCATGTCATGTTATTTACTAAGAAACCTTTTTCTAATTTCCCTTGGAAACGTCTCATCATTGAAGGCCTTCTTGTAGTTTTAAGTGTATTATTGGCACTTGCACTAAATAGTTGGCGTGAAGCCCAATCTCATCAGGATTTAGCAGAACGTTCTTTACAAGAAGTCGTTGATGAAGTCCAAGCAAATTGTTCTCGAATTGAAAACGTTCAATCATATCACCAAGCGGTAGTAAAAGGCGAGCAAACTACTAAGGGAATACAAATCGGATTTCTACGCAACGATGCTTGGGATGTTGCTAAAACTACTGGAGCAGCTTCATATATTGAATATGGACTTGCTTCTAAAATTGGCGAAATCAATGCCCATCAAAGTGATCATCGATCCATCGTACAAGCTTATATAGAAGCCCTATTTACAAATGGTCTTCAATTTGAACAAGGGGAAGAAATGCATCAGGAAGGAGAGCGAGGAGTAATTAACGAACTTTTTCGTATTCAAAAAAAGTTACTAACAGAATATCAGAACTTACAGGAATTGGTAAACAACCATTATGATAACACGCTAAAAATAACTGATATTTGTATAGAAGAGTGATTTAAACGATTTGTATTACCAGCGCCTGGCTTTTTAACTTTCTGTTCACTACTTAATAGATTAAGATTCATATGCCCCCACAGCTTATTCCCAAACTGTTGTTAACTGTAAACTGGAATAAAATCATTTTATAATTTATGAAGCCTAATAAACTGATTCTCTGGTTTGTATTATTTACAATTATATTCTTTTTAATTGATTACTACTTAATTGGAAGTGAGAGAAGTTTTCTTCACCAAATTTTTTATTCAGTATTCATTGGAGGTTGTGCCTTGGCAACAAGGTTCGGGTTAGATAAATATTTGAGTGCTAATTCCAAGTAATTATTCTCTCTCCATAATTATTTCATTTCTTATCTCGGCAAATTAACTTTATCCATCTACAAGAGTTTCTTTAAAACAGGATTTATTTACTACACCCAATTATTTACTCTTGCATGAATATCTATCAAGAATTTGAACCGGGAAACGCACTACAAAACATAGTGGACTGCTATTGGGTCTCCGCCCCCACTGACCGACAGGTACAATATATACGACCGGACGGATGCACCGACCTGATATTCAATTTTGGGGATACGGTATCAGCGGATATTCAACAAGCGGGGCTGTCACCCGAGAGTATCTCGGCGGTTGGTATGATGACCGAATGCAAAAAGGTTGAGGTCTCACCTCAAAGCAGGCTTGTGGGCATTCGTTTTAAAACGGGAGCCATAGGTGCCCTCACCACCCTACCCCTTCACAAAATTCAGGATATAAATATTGATGCCGGGGAGCTGTCGCCCACTTTAAATAAGGCTACCTGGGCAAAGATAGCGGATCTTAATTCCCGGCAGCAGTTAGTATCACACTTAGATCAACTGCTTTTAAAAATGAATAACAATTCAGATAACAACATTGATGCTATTGCCGCTGCTGCCGCGGCATGTATCAGAGAGTATGCAGGGAATATCCCTATCAAGGAGTTGGTAAAGAGCTTGAATATCAGTCGTCGGCAGCTTGAACGGCGCTTCCGATCCGGCATTGGGGTCAGCATGAAAAGCTATACCTGTATCGTTCGATATCTGCATACCAAATCTTTAATATGAAAATACCCAAACCAAAGTCTGCTCAATATTGCCCTTGATAACGGTTACTATGATCACGCACACCTTACAAGGGAGTTTAAGAAGATGGCGGGCGTGCCCCCATCGAAAATGCGATAATGTCGTTTTTTTACAAAGCTTCACTGTTTAGGATCGATTAACTTGGCAGCAAATAATCGTAACTAACATATATATGATATGAAATTAAAATCACTTACCCCCAACCTAATGGTTAAGGATGTAAACGAAACAATAGAGTTTTACACCAGTATTCTCAATTTTGAGGTGCTTCAGACGGTCCCTGAAGAAGGAGAGCTAGATTGGGGCTTCGTACGAAAAGATGACGTGCTCATCATGTTCCAAAAGGATAGCTCCATCAAAAGTGAATACCCTGAACTTAAAGCTCAACAGCAAGGCGGAGCACTAACGCTTTATATCAAGACAGAAGATCTTGACCATCTATTTCAAAATATTAAAGATGAGGTTCAAATCGTCAAAGAGATGCACGAGACTTTTTATGGAGCACATGAGTTTGCAATACAGGACCCCAATGGGTTTATTCTCACATTCTCAGATACGTTAACATAATGGATATTATAGAATACCGAACATACTGCCTTTCGTTTCCGGGTGTTACAGAGGGATTTCCCTTTGATGAGCAAACGCTGGTCTTTAAAGTCAAAGGAAAAATGTTTAGCGCAACCGATGTAGATACCTTTGAGTTGGTTAACGTAAAATGTGATCCGGTAAAAGCCATTGATCTCAGGGAGCGATACTCGTTCGTTATTCCCGGCTATCATATGAATAAGAAGCATTGGAACAGCATCAAAATGGATGAAGCTGTTCCGGATCACCTTCTTAAAGAATGGATCTCGGACTCATACCGCCTGGTGGTAGACAAACTGCCAAAGAAAACTCAAAAAGAGTTGCAACAGTTATAAAAATAGTTAGTGTGCTACATCTGTTAAACGCTGTCAGATCCAATGCCTGCTGCAAGAGCCTACAAAACGTTTAAAACCCGTTTTCGTCATCACTTATGAAACTACCTAGTTGCTGGTGCATTCGACCATGGCTAAGGTATCAATCAGCAGTTCTGAAGTATTTAAATACCATACAGGCATTTCCGGGGATGAAGAGATGGCTACCATAACCCAACACCCCCGAAAACAGCGAAGTCAGTTCGATAGTACGTAACCCAACTACCTATTGGGAAGCTGTATATAAGTATAAAGCCCAACAGGGTTTTAAAGGTATTGACAAAAGGGGATCAAGCCCTAACAAAAGCATGAAGTGGATCAACCTAGAAATCACTGTTAACTAAGGAATTGCAAAAAAAGGAATCATCAGTCTGTTGAGCATGGGCTGTTGCTTGCTTCCCTATTTATAGATACTCTTTATTTTTTAAAGTTAATCATCATGCCGGCAATTGTAGACTATGCATAAGTTTTTTGCGGCACCTAAATACATTTTATGTACCTTATTACTTTTGATATAGATGGAACTCTGGTAGATTCACAAGGGTTTGACAGTGATTTATATATCGAGACAATACAAGAGGTGCTAGATATTGAGATCGATGCCAATTGGGGTGAATACAAGCACGTTACGGATAGTGGAATTCTGGATCAAATTATTAAAGAACATAACTTCGAACACCTCGATATTGATATTCACAGGAAAGTCCGTCGATGTTTTGTAAAGAAAACAAAGAACTATATATCAAGGTCTACCGGTTCAGTCACTGAAATCTCAGGTGCAAAAAAACTTATTGATACCCTCAATATGCGAAAAAAGGTAATTCCTGCTATTGCCACCGGTGGATGGAAAGAAACTGCCCGAATGAAACTTCAGGCTATCGGAATCGACCCTGATAATTTCCCCCTCGCAACAGCCTCTGACTCACCCAGTCGCATAGAGATTATGCAAATTGCCGAACAGCGTGCTTTGCAGGGGAGCACCGCCCATAAGAAAACATATTTTGGTGACGGCTCGTGGGATAAGATGGCGAGCAAACAGCTAGGATACCATTTTATTGGAATCGGCAATAGTGTTAAAAGCACATTTAACATACCTAACTTCCGTGACCTTGACGGCATTTTCACTGAATTGGGGTTAAAACCAGTCCACTAGCAAAGATACCCACTTTTATCGACATACCGGTTCAATTTAAAGGGCTCATATTTATGGCTGATGACAGGCGTCTTACTTACAAAACAATCATAATCTAAACACTAAAATGAACTTCACTGGCCTGTAAATTTCATCCCATAATTTTGCTCTTCATTTCTTACGACAAACCCAGTTATGAATACTCTAAAGAGAATCCTCTTCTTCACCTGTTTACTTAGCCTGTTTTTTTCAAAAAAGCAGCTCTATCCTCAACAGGCGCAATTTAACGATAACCATATTTATGTATCCACAGCCTGGCTTACCGGACAAGCCAGTGCAAGTAATAAGTCTGACCACAATTCAATATTTCCAGATTTTATTTCCGTAAACAGTAAGGCGTTGGAACTGGGATATAAAATGGACAGACTTAAAATTGGGCTTGCAGGTGTTTGGGGTTCTGGTGATTCCTCCCAAGCAGTCTATCAAAAAATGCTAACAAATTATTGGAACCTGTCGGTGATACTTGGCCTCAATAGCTATACCGAAATCGGAAAAGTCATATTGGAGGCTGATGCCAAAATTGGCCCCGGAATCCTGCGATACTCAAGGAAAAAAACGAATTCATCAAGTATTGAGACGAATCATTATGCCAGCATATTTCTGGGGCTAACAGGCACTGTTGGTTTTAAAATAAACAACATGGCCATCACCCTAACCCCTGCCGCTGATATGATCTATTGTAAAAATGTTCTGACGTACAGCTATGGTGGAGGCATCGGTTTAAAATTCTACTTATAGTTTGACAAGCTTCTGTATCCGAAATAAAAGTACCGTTGCCAGCATACTAAAATGATGGCTGTCCGGATTTTCCCAAAACCTAAACAAGAGCTTTAACACACCATCCCTTTAAGCGAGCACATCGTTTTCTGAAATATTTCGACACGCAAACTGTTACCATACCAATTCAAAGTTAGCTAAAACCCTCCTCCTATCTCTCTTTATAAACCTGTTCACAAAATTCGCATAAATGCTATTTTCTTCTATATTGAAATCTATTGACACGTCAACTTTTGAGGAGAGCCTATATACATCCACAAAGAGAAAAATTTATGCCTTTTAATAGATCAACTTTTGTCTATTTATTAGTACTTACATCTTTTCTTTGGGGATGTAAAACCACCAACCCCGCTCCAGAAATTGTACCATCCCAAACATTTTCTGCGGATGCCCTGCGACAAGATCTCAATTTTACCTCCCGAACCATACAGGAAGTCCATCCGGCATTTTACAATCAGCCTGAGATTGTCACGTCCTTTCAACAACAAATTGACTCCCTGAAAAACACCATGGACCACCGCCTCAACAGGCAAGAGTTTTTTCTGAAATTAGCCCCCGAGATTACAGCTATCCAAGATGGACATACAACAGTTGGTCTTCCCTGGAAGGAAGTGAATTATTACTTAAAAAATAACGGGCGCATTTTCCCTTTTGATATCATTTTTGGGGAGGATGGGACCTATGTATACCGCAATTATTCAAAAAAGGATCAAATTAAAGCAGGCTTAAAAATACGCTCAATTAATGAAACACCTGTAAAAGAGATCAAAACCAAATTTACGGCTATGTTTGCCGGCAAAAATAAAGCTTGGCGTCTACGGCGTATGGAAAAGCAGAGTGATTTTTTTAAAGCCCTGCTTTGGATCAACTACCAGTGGGTCGATACGTTTGATATCGTTTTCTCTCATGATGGACAATCCTACCAGGAAACAGTAATGGGGATTAGTAGGAGCGCCTTAAGAAGTCAACGCGACTCAACAGCGCATCCCCCATTCAACTTTACACCTGTTGATGAAAAAACCGGGCTGTTAACCATTAATTATTTTGGTGAAGACAAAAAAAAGTATGATCGTTTCCTGACTTCTTCATTTGAACAGATCAATAGATCGGATATTGACAACCTCATTATTGATATCAGAGATAATGCAGGCGGCAATAGCGATCAGGCCGAAGAACTACTCAGCTACCTGGCAGACGCCCCCTTTCTACTTGAAACTAGTGTTGCACCGCGAGCAAGCAGTCAGTTTAAGAAAAAGATGAAGCAACGTATTCCCGGACTCGTACGATGGTTACCTCTCCAATATTTTGATAAAAGAGGACGAACAATATGGCGCGCCGAAGAAGGCTCCCTGGTTGAAGTTGAGGACACGCCTATCCAACCTAAAGCCCCCTCTAAGCGGTTTAAGGGCAAGTTATATGTATTGATTAATGAAGGGACCTTTTCGACAGCTACAACTTTTGCCTCTGCTGTTAAACGCAAAAAACTGGGCACATTAATTGGTCGCGAAACCGGAGGAGAAGGTGGCACTTTCTATGCCCACCCCCTCTCTTTTCAACTGCCCAACACAAAGCTATCTCTACGGGTATCTTCCATGAAGTTTCAGCTGGGCCCCGATTCCGAAGGTGATGAAAGTATTGGGGTTTTACCGGATAGCACCATCCCCCAAAACATTGGTAACGAAATTCGTCAGATCGATACAATCTTGCAAGAATGTAAAATCCATATTAAAAAATTGGCTAGGGTAGTACCAGAGGTTCGCTACCCACATAACTAAAAGCATCCTTTATTTAGACTTGTTTCATATTTTCTTTCCTGCTAGAAATTAGTATCCCCTTTAGATACCTTTATTACATAATCTTAAACAAAAGAAGGAGAGGTTATGTGCAAAAGAGATGAATGTCCGGAATGCGGTGCTACCGCATTAGAAGCTTGTCAACATGAACCTAAAAATGAATGTGCTCGAGAAGTCGTAAAATGCTCGAAATGCGGAGCCACGGCTGCCGAAGCGTGCCGCGATGAAGCATAAATAAAAAAATCAAACGTATTGCAATGGAGTATTCCGAAAGGGATACTCCATTTTTTTATTAAGAAAACTAAACAGATAGTATATTTCTTAAGAAGTTGTTATATAGGTATAAATTCATCACCTAATAAACTACCAATGAGCCAGAAGTATTACTTTCTATTGTTATTCCTCACAATTCCATTTTTTGCTGTAAAGGGGCAGAACAAAACCTATGTTGATCCCGATGGATTGTACTTCCAGCCCATCTATTCCGTTGATGTTTTTTATTCAGGAGACACTTATAACATTGAAGAAGTTGCTCGCTATAGTTATCTGTTTGGGGTTTCTATAAATAATTTCCATACATTTGGTATGGAAATTGGGTACTACCGGGGAGCTCAATCTTATGGCGCCCAAATAAAATATGGCTCTTCAATTAGCAAATGGGGACGGGAAACAAAAGAATTCATAAAAGATAAAAAGTTCTATGACCATTTCTACAATATTAGCTTAGTTGGTAATACCAGAATTCTCGGTACCAAAACAAAAAGCCTCATACAGTTACGGCTTAGCGGAAGAGCCTCTATCGGCTATTACTACTTTAAAGGAGAAAAATATGTTGAAAATGAGGATCACCCCGATGGTGCAATAGTATCTGTACAGGACCACAGTGGGGGCATGGAGTTTGGGCCAAATATAAAATTGGGATTAAGACCCACATCCGGATCAGCAATAATGCTCACAATAGAGCCCCTCAACATCCAGATAAAAACTATTGGCATAGGTCTGGGAATAACTCGCGTAGGTCTTAACGTACAACTCTAAAAAGTTGCGTGTGTATTAATCACCAATTGGCCGAAATATCCTCTTTTAATCTGAGCTCTCTTTTTCCTCAGGCAATACTACCAGCGTGGGACATGTTACCGTACCCTTTATCTTAGCCGTTGAACTTTTAATAAATGCCTGTTTTTTTTGAGAAACAGATTCTACCAGCACCAACAGATCTTTCTCGCCCGCTATCTGGGTAACCACTTTCACTATTTTTGGGATCTCTACCTTTTTAGTGTGAATCTGACGTGTCTTTAAGCCGGCCATCTCAAGCTGTTCTTTGGATAACAGCTGTATGCCCTCCACATCGATATCTTGCTCCTCGGTATCTACAATTAGAATGGTAATGGGTAGGCTGACTGGCATCGGCCCAGCGTCCGCTCTAACTTATCTTTCTGCGGATGATCTTCACTCATAGATCGAAGGTAAGAAGCGAAAAATGGAAATGCACCATCATTAACGGTCGAGCCCATTCTTAATATTAATATCAATAAATGCTTGATAGAGCTGCCGCTTTGTCTGTTCTACCGTACAATCGGTTGATACTTTTACAAGCTTACTCTCTGGAATATCGGTTACTTCTTCAAAGGTATTACTCAGCGTGTCAAAGTCTTCGAGTCGAGCATCTGAAACCACTTCATTTTGACTTTCTCGATCGGCGAGGCGCTCTTTAATGGTAGAATTCGGAGCTTGGGTCTCCACGAAAAGTACCGGAGCATCTACCGTTTCGAGCAACCTATTACGGGCAGGTTTCTCACTGTAAGTGGCATCCAAAATTACGCTCTCTCCATTCTTTATCGCTTGCAAAGCATTATCTGTTAGCTTTTGGTACGTTTGTTCTGACATCTCCCTTGAGTATAACTCATCTCTTTTCGACTCCGGTGACCGTTCACGGAGCGGCAAACCGGCCATCTTCTTTCGAATGCGGTCGCTGGAATAGCGTTTGATATTGAGTTTTTGGGCAAGGTGCCGTGCAATGGTACTTTTGCCCGATCCTACCCTGCCCATTACCACCAGCACCCGGGGATGGGATCCCAACAGTGCATAACGCAATGCCAGATTAAAATAGCGGCGTGCTGTTTGAGCAGCTTCTTTTCGCTCTTCTTGGGGCACCTCTTCTTCACCACTCTGCAGGCTCTTAACCTTGCCCTTTACATAGGCCCGATAACATTTATAGAAATTGATAATCTCAGGCAGGTCGGGATCTTCCAGCTTTTTAGCCATTTGATTAATAAAGTAGCGCTCTTCCTGCCAACGGTTATTGAAGTCCAGATCCATCGCCAAGAATGCCAGATCTACAGCCAAATCACCGTACCGAAACCGCTCGTTGAATTCGATACAGTCATAAATTTGCACCTTATCGGGGGTAATATGGATATGCTCCAGGTGCAGATCTCCGTGCCCGTCGACAATGCGTTTGTCTTCTATCCGCTGCTCAAAAAGGGGCTGCTGACGATCAAAATATTCGTTGGTGAAATACTGTATTGCATCAAAGCTGTTTTGCGCTATGGTATCCCCAATAAAATCTTCGGTCTGCTCAAAATTCTCATCGGTATTGACTTTGATATTTTCTACCTCTCCCCACTGCAAGATCTCTTCATCAGGCTCCTGACTGTTATAAAATTCTGCCAGCTTATCAGCAACCCGTTCCAGCTGATCGTAAGTTAAAGAATCATCTTCCAGGTAGGTATGCAAGAAATATTCTTCCGGCAGCAAATTCATCTTAACGGCATATTCTACTACTTGATTGGGGGTCGGCTCCTCTTCTATAATCTTAAAAGTGCCATCCTGCTCCACCACCGATACCACTCCCAGATAGATATCATCACTCAGCCGCCTATTTAGTGTTATTTCGCGGTGGCAATACTTTTTCCGTTTTTTGAGGGTACTATAATCCAGGAAGCCAAAGTCGACCGGCTTTTTGAACTTATATACATAGGGGGCGGCGATAAATACGTGGGATATATGAGTCTGAATATGCTCTACGTGCTCCGGTTTGTGAGGATAAAAGTCCGGCTTCTCAAGGTAGTCTATAAGCTTATCCAAAAGACTTGATTCCAGCGCTTGTTCACTCATAATATCAAGGGTATAGCTTTTGGCAGTTATTCTGTTAGGGGGCTTTACAAAACTAGTCACATCTTGTCATGCTGAACTTGTTTCAGCATCTCATATACAGTTATTAACCTTAAAACCGAGATCCTGAACTGAATTCCGGATGACATGCCGGGTTTTGCAAAGCTCCCTGTTAAT
Source organism: Fodinibius halophilus (assembly GCF_011059105.1). Lineage (GTDB taxonomy): Bacteria > Bacteroidota > Rhodothermia > Balneolales > Balneolaceae > Fodinibius > Fodinibius halophilus. Next base: position 38,269 of record NZ_JAALLS010000019.1, read on the forward strand.
AAGATAACAACCCTGATTACAAAAGTCTTACCAACTACGAATTAAAGATTATTAATGTACGACCGTTGAAACAAGCTTTTACGTTCTGAGATTGCACTTTTCTGCTGATTATCTATTTTGTATTAGCTTTTAACCCAAGACATCAAATAAAAAAACGCTGTTATGCAGAGCAAACTTCTGTTTCCGTCCCTCATTCTTATTGCTGCTTTTGTATTTAGTTGTAACCAGCAGCAAGGACCTTCCGCTTCTGACATCCAATACCCGGATACCAAAAAAGTTGATACTGTTGACACCTATTTTGGCAATGAGGTACCCGACCCTTATCGCTGGCTTGAAGATGACAATGCCAAAGAGACCAAAGCCTGGGTAAAGAAACAAAACAAGGTCACCTTTTCTTATCTCAACGACATTCCCTTCCGAGACCAAGTTAAGGGAACTGTTAAGAACCTCATTGACTATGAAAAAGTAAGTGCCCCCGACAAACACGGCAACTACTACTATTATTACAAAAATGACGGACTGCAAGACCAAAGCGTCTATTACCGCACCAAGGATCTGAAAAGTGATGAGGAAGAAGTATTTCTAAATCCCAATAATTTTTCGGAGGATGGTACCATCTCTATGGCCGGCACCTCTTTCTCTAGCGACGGCTCTTTGATGACCTACCTTATCTCTGACGGTGGGTCGGACTGGCGTAAAGCAATTACCCTGAATACTGAAACCAAAGAAGTGGTCGGTGATACCTTGACCGATCTAAAATTTACGGGCATATCCTGGAAAGGCACCGAAGGGTTTTATTACAGCAGCTATGAACGTCCCAAAGAGGGCGAAGCACTTACAGCGGCCAATAAGAATCAGAAGGTATACTTCCATGAAATGGGCACTCCACAATCCGAAGACCGGGTAGTATTTGGCGACGATATTCAGCGTCGCGGTATTTCAGCAGGACTTACCGAAGATGAGCGCTTCCTGGTGCTCTCTCCCTGGAAAGGAACCAGCGGTAATGAACTTTATATTAAAGATCTTGAAGATCCCAATGGCGATTTTGTTCAGTTTGTAGATAATTTTGAGAACAACCACAGCATACTCCACAGCGACGGCGACCGTCTGCTCATTTACACTAACCTGGACGCCCAAAATTATCGTATCGTCGAGACAACCATTGATAAACCCAATCCCGAAAACTGGAAAACATTAGTTCCCGAATCAGAACATGTTCTCAATAGTGCTTCTTCGGCCGGTGGGTACTTATTTTTAAACTACCTCGAAGATGCTAAGTCAAAAGTAAAACAACTCACTTTAGATGGTGAACATGTGCGGGATGTAGACCTTCCGGCAATAGGTTCTGCCGGTGGCTTTGGAGGAGAATCGGAGGATACTGAACTCTATTACACTTTTACCTCCTTTACCTATCCCAGTACGGTCTTTCGCTATGATATTGAATCGGGCAGTTCTGAGCTATATGAACAACCCGAGGTTGCATTTGATCCCGAACAATACGAAACCAAACAGGTATTTTACGAGAGCAAAGACGGTACCGAAATCCCCATGTTTATTGTCCACAAAAAAGGCGTTGAGCTCGATGGAAATAACCCGGCTCTACTCTATGGCTATGGTGGATTTAACATCAGCCTCACCCCTTCTTACAGTACGCGATGGATATCGTGGCTGGAGATGGGTGGGGTTTTTGCCATGGCGAACCTGCGCGGCGGCGGTGAATATGGTAAAAGCTGGCATAAAGCCGGGATCAAGATGCAGAAACAGAATGTCTTTGACGATTTTATTGCAGCGGGTGAATACCTGAAATCAGAAAACTATACCAGCTCTGACAAGTTAGCTATTATGGGTGGTTCCAACGGTGGACTGCTGGTAGGCGCTACCATGACGCAACGTCCCGACCTTGCACAGGTTGCCATTCCACAGGTAGGCGTGCTGGATATGCTGCGCTATCATAAGTTTACTATTGGAGCAGCATGGGCATCAGATTATGGGCGCGCGGATGCTTCCGAAGAGATGTTTGAATACCTCTACGGATATTCTCCCTACCACAACCTGGAAAAAGGTACCGGTTACCCTGCTACTCTTATTACTACGGCCGATCATGATGACCGCGTAGTACCTGCTCACTCTTTTAAGTTTGCGGCTCGACTGCAAGAGTACCACAGCGGAGATACACCCGTATTAATTCGTATAGAAACACGCGCCGGACACGGAGCCGGGACACCGACCAGTAAAACGATAAAGCAGCTTACTGATATCTTTTCGTTTACCCTTTACAACATGAACGAAGAGCCGGAGATCTAGAACGGCCCAACAAAATTACCAGTAACCCTTTATGCGATGCCATCACTCCCGGTGATGGCATTGCTATTTACCCCGCCCGCTTTGTTCCTCGGCACTCCTAATTTTCTTGCTCTTCAACAGCTGCCATAGCTTCTAACAACAACGCCCGTCATGGTGAGCGTAGTCGAACTATCTCCCTGAATCGATTGGTTAATGCGTGACAGCTGCTTTTTTGATGCAACGCGAACTTATTTTGGGAGATTCCTCGACTCCGCTACGCTCCCCTCGGAATGACATTGATTTTACTGGGTACAACATTTCCCCACCCTGCGCCGTAGGAAGGGGCCAAGGCTGGGCCATAAAATGAGTTCGAAGAACGGGCATTCGGTGGACTTAAAATAACAACCCCAAAAGGTTTAAGAGGCCAGTCTAACTACAAGTGTGGGATGGCCGCACTGGAAGTACGGCCTACACTGTATGTTATTCGGGAAAACATTACTCTCAAAAAACATATCCGTTCCGAAATAATAGCTGGGTAATCAATCGACAACTCGTAATTTATCAATACTTCTAAACCAAACATCGCCCTTACTCCTGCTATTGCTGACAACACAAAATTTGTATGTTTTTTAATTGATATAGAGCCGGTTCATGCCTATCCTGTGCAGGTTATACCAATTTAAATATGAGCACACAGAACTATGGATTTACAGGTTAAAGGCAAGGTTACACAAATTCTCGAAGCACAATCGGGCGAAGGCAAAAACGGTCCCTGGAAAAAGCAAGACTTTATCCTGGAAACGCAGGGCAAGTATGGTAAAAAAATATGCATCACCCATTGGGGCGACAAAATTGACCAGTTCAATGTGCAGGAAGGCGAAGAACTTACCGTCTTTATCGATATCCAAAGCCGGGAATACAAAGGAAACTGGTATACCGATGTAAAAGCATGGAAAGTAGAGCGAGGTGAAGAAGGCGCTCCCAGTCAAGAAGCTCCATTTAATGACCAAGAGCCTACTATCGACATGTCAGATATGGATCACGACGTCCCTTTTTAAACCAGCCCCCAACCTAAATAACACGGCTGATCATATAAACGGCCCCGGTAAGTCCCGCAAGAAGCAAAAAGATGATAGCATAAGCCTCAAAGGTACTGCTTCCACTTTCTTTCATCGCATTAGCCATTTTTTTGATCGGTACTTTCCAGAGCCATACCAAAAAAGCAGCTCCCAATATTATTGCCAGTAACAATATAACCACACTAATTTCATCTGTGTTTTTTAAATTTGATCTGCCTAAATAAATAACTTGCAGTTCAGTTACAAACCGATATTTTAGGGCTCGTTTAAAATTACTTATCAAATAATTTTTTAATAAAAAACAGAATTCATGGAGTGGTATCTTAAAGTATTAAACCAGTATGCAGATTTTGAAGGCCGAGCCCGGCGAAAAGAGTACTGGATGTTTGCCCTAATTAACATGGGTATAACCTTTGGTATTTTAATTCTTTCTGGACTTTTAGCCCTGATAACTTCAGAACCGACAGCTTTTATAGTACCTGCTATCCTTTTAACACTGTATTCGCTAGCTATTGTAATACCCGGCCTTGCGGTAACCATACGGCGACTACACGACACCAATCGAAGTGGCTGGTGGATGTTCATTAACTTTGTCCCGCTAGTTGGTCCTATTGCCCTATTTATCTTCTTAGTTGAAGAAAGCCATCCCGGCAAAAATCAATACGGTGCCAACCCCAAGGGCATTAACGATTTCGAGTTTTAGGATAACAGCTTTCACTACATTGCTGTGGAGACACAACTATAGTATCTCCACAGGCAATGCTATTGACCATTCGTTTGCGTAACTTCTTCCATCAATGCGGGATATTTGAACCAGTCATCGATCTCGGATTTACTTTCGGGACCTATTTTTCCTTTCACCTGCTCCAGTAGTTTTTGGGGATCATATACTTGTCCCGATTTCATGACCAGCTGGACATCTCGGGTATTAGTAATATCCTTTAGGGGATTTCCCTGCACCACATACAGATCAGCCATCTTCCCTGTTTCTATCGATCCAAGCAGGCTTCCTTTACCAAGAGCATTGGCCCCGTTCTGGGATGCAATTTTCAGCACCGCTTTTTCGGGGATACCCGCCATTACCATAGTATGCATTTCGCGATGAGCTCCGAAACCGGCCAAAAAGTAACCGTGCGTAGGCGCATCAGTGCCAAGCGTAATTAAGTCACCGCCCCCGGCATCATAAAATGCTTTTGTAGAACGGCGCATCGCTTTATAGAGCCCATCCATAAGCTCATTGCCCTCCTGATCTTTGCGCAGGGTCAATATACTACGTACGTAAGAAGTGAACATCCCTTTCTCATCTTTCCAGTAGTCAAAGCCTTCTTTCAACGTTGTAAAGTAAACCGGCGCATTAATAGTAGCATCAAAATAAACGTTGTGATCAAGATAGTACTGCACCGTTTTCTTAAAATCTTTCGAAGTCGTATCTACCTTATTCCACACAGGATAGGCATATCGGTCGGGCTCCAGCACAAATCCGCCAAGAATATGCTCCACACGATCAATACCGGCATCAATAGCAGTAATTGCATTGGTTGTTCCTTTATAGCCTGAACCAAGATGCCCGGCCACAGTCAATCCGTGATGGTGTGCCCTATTTACCAAGTGTTTAACTGTTTGCGGATCTCCGCCCTTGGTCTTGAATCCATCAACACCCAGGCTCACCCAATGATCTACCTGCTCGTAAATCTCTTCTTTGGAGTAATCTTCCCAATCGGGGCGAGCCCTGCCAAAGTACGGACCTGAGGCCCAAATACGAGGGCCGGTCCACTTACCGCTATTTATCAATCGTTTGGCGGCCAGTTCCATATGAGGATAATAGACGCCATTGGCAAAGGCAGACGTTACGCCATTCACCAGGTAGACAAGTGAGTTATATTTAAACTCATCAATTTCCTTTCCTTCTTCCGAGCCAAAAGCATCCATTCGAAAGTGAGCGTGCACATCCACAATACCGGGTAGGATATACTCATCCTCCTCTAGCCTAATAACTTCATATTCGGCCTCATTGTTTTGGGATGGTACATCGCCTATCTCATAGAAACGGCCACCACGCACCAAGATCCCATCATTGTCAACCATCTGCTGGGTCTCGACATCAAAATACTGCCCGCCCTTAATAAAGGTTGGTCCGGACTGCGCATATACCAAAGATGAAAGTGAAAACAAACAGAACAGAGCAACTGCTGCTAATATATATTTACGCATACTATGAATTATTTGAATGCTGTATTCAAGGTTACAAAACTCGTCGTGCTGCTAAAAAACGATCCCGCCAATAGCTATTTCCCAACTTGCTGATCATAACGCCGTTAGAGGTAGAAGCATGCAAAAACTCTCCCCTGTTAACGGCCACTCCCACATGTAATGTTTTGCGTCCCGTTTTAAAAAACACCAGATCCCCTGTTCGAATCCCCGGCCTTCTGATCCCTTTGCCCACATTAAGCTGGGTTCGCGTGTTATTGGGGAGATCTATTCCCAGGTAATCTTCAAAAACAATTTCCATAAACCTTGAACAATCGACACCTTTGCTGGATTCCCCTCCAATTTGATAGGGGGTGCCCTTCCACTCACGATAAGCTTTCATTAACGATGATTTTGCTTCGCTAAGCGAAGTTACGGCCATTGAGGGTGGTGGAGTTGAATCAGAGGGGGGTGCCTCAGATTCCTTTTTTCCTTTTTCTGCCGTTTTCGTTGAGGATGAGGGTGTGGTAGAAACCGGTTCCGGTGAAGAGGCTGTATCTTTACTTACCGTCGTCACAGGTGGATTTGTGGAGCGAGGAACAACGCCGCAACCGCCTGCTAACATACCTATTAATAAAATTATTACCCCTAATTGTAATCGTATCATCATTTTCTGTCAATTTTGACTTAAACTCTCCATTAAATGATCTATATTTAGAGGTTTAAAGACAACTGTAAATAAGCGCTATTTTTTATCTATGCAACTTTTGGTAAATGTTGATCATGTTGCCACCCTACGTAATGCCCGAGGTGAAGGATATCCCGATCCTGTAGAAGCTGCAAAAGTATGTGAGCAGGCCGGAGCATCGGGTATCGTTTTTCACCTTCGTAAAGATCGCCGTCATATTAAAACGGATGATGTTCACAGGTTAAAAGAAAATGTGAAGGGCACGCTCGACTTTGAGATGGCTGCCACTAATGAGATGATTAAAATCAGTAAAGCTGTAGACCCGCATCTTATTACGCTGGTGCCCGAAAGTCGTGAAGAGCTGACCACCGAAGGCGGGCTGGATATGGAGGTAGTTTATGACGATTTTGAAAAGCGCGTTTTTCCGGCATACCGGGAAACAGATATCGCAATCAGTCTTTTTATTGATCCTAATGAAGAGGACATCAAACTGGCTGCCGATTTGGGGAGTGATGCCATTGAACTGCATACCGGTACCTATGCCAACGCTGACACCGAAGAGGAAAAAGCAGCTGAACTGGAACGTCTAAAGAAAGGGGCTATACAAGCTCATGAATTGGGCATGAAAGTAAATGCCGGCCACGGTCTCAACCTTGTCAATCTGCCTCCACTGGTAGAAACCGTGCCCCACCTCAACGATATTAGTATTGGTCATGCCCTGGTATCATCGGCACTGTATTTGGGTCTGGACAATACGGTCCAGAAATTCCTCGACGTCATGCTTACCACAAAACAAACTACGAACTAATAGATATCGCAGCTATTGCGATCAATATATACAAGCTATGGAAAATACTCCTGAACACAGATCCGGATATGTCGCTATCATCGGTAAGCCCAATGCAGGTAAGTCTACCCTGATGAACCGTATGCTCGGCAACAAGGTGTCGATCACTACCCACAAGCCCCAGACCACCCGACACCAGATCTTGGGCATCCACTCCGAAGAGGATCTGCAGATTATCTTTTTGGATACGCCGGGCGTTATCGACCCCAGCTATGAGCTGCAGAAAGCGATGATGAAAACGGTGGACCGGGCACGACGAGACGCAGATATTATTTTATTGATCGTTGATGTGACCGATTATAACGTGCCGGGCAGAATCTTCAAGATGTTTTCTTCGATGAAGAACAAGGAGATTTTCCTGATTATTAATAAAATTGACAAAACTTCGGACCAGCAGTGCCAGGCGGTAGCCAAAGAGATCCAAGGGAAGTTCGATTTTGATGATACGCTCTTTGTTTCGGCACTCAACGGCGAGGGGCTGCAACAGCTCATGGATACCATAAAAGAAAATATCACTTCGGGCCCTCCCTTCTATCCCAAGGATATGCTCAGTGAGCAGCCGGTTCGATTTTTTGTTGCCGAAATGATTCGCGAGCAACTTTTCTTACTCTATCATCAGGAGATCCCCTACTCTTCAACTATTGATATTGTACAATATGATGAGCGTGACGATCTCGATTATATCAGTGCTGATATCATTGTAAACCGGGAATCGCAAAAAGGAATTCTCATTGGCAAAGGCGGCAAAGCGATCAAAAAGCTGGGCAAAAGTGCCCGTGAAGTTATACAGGCCTTTGTGGATAAAAAAGTGTACCTGGACCTGCATGTGAAAGTACGAGAGAAATGGCGTGAGAATCCTAGTCATGTTCGTCATTATGGCTACTAGGGGAATAGGTTTTAGGATTTTGAAAAATGGGTGAGTGATGCGTGAAGACAGGATTTAGGATGTTGGAGCTTGGAAGTTAGAGGTTAGAAGTTGGTGGTTGAATAATTAGGAATTGAGAATTAAAAATTAAGAATTATAAATTCCAGCCCTGTTACTTTTCAGCTTTTAGTACTTAATACTTAATTACTAAAACTAGCTCCAAGGGAGTTGTACTCCCGATATTCTGACAAACTGTAAGGTTTTAACCAAATAACAGTCTTACTTATAAAAAGACTGTTATATCAATGAAGATATTTGAAGAAGTATCGCTATACTTTATTACTTCAACAGTAACTGCTTGATATCCTGTTTTTACAAGTGATGGCTACTTTGATATTGTAATAGAGAGTTTGAAATATTGCAGAGAGAAAAAAGGGCTCAAAATTTATGCCTATGTAATTATGTTAAATCATATCCATCTGATAGTTTCTACAGACAAGGAGGATACACAAGAGCTAAGTAATACCATAAGNACCCTTTAACAAATAACTGATCACTACAAACAACCACTTAGGACACTCAGCAATCTTACTGTTCTTTTTGCGGGTCTCTGATAACTGTAAGCTGTTCACTGAAGTCGCAGAATTCAGAAACTCGCCACAGCACTTAATAAGTTTCTATAATTTCTTCTTTACAAAGAAAATGGAATGCTTATCTTTTCTCGATATTACGATCTTTCGATAACCTGATTTCATCATTTCGCAAATAATGATCTTTATGAAAAAGCTCTACAACCTGATCCTGGCTGGATTCCTTACTTGTTTCCTCATTGCCCTCAACCTGTCTGCCACAGCACAACATTCCGGGGTACTTGCTACCAAAGCCGATACACTGCGTGGCTCTATTACTCCACAGCGCGCCTGGTGGGATGTGGAGTTTTACGATCTGAATGTAACAGTTCAGCCATCCGATTCTTCTATAACCGGCTATAACAATATTACCTACCGGGTTACCGATACGCCCAAGCGCATGCAGATCGACCTGCAGGATCCATTGAAGATTGATCAGATAAAGCAGGATGGCCAAACGCTGGATTACCGGCGAATACCCGGCAGTTACGCTTATATGATAAAAATGCCCAAAGGATTGGCAATAGATTCTACCTATACCATCTCTGTTTATTACCAAGGGCATCCCAAAGTTGCACAAAACGCTCCCTGGGATGGTGGTTTCGTATGGGCACAGGACTCACTGGGCAACCCTTGGCTTGCAACGGCAAACCAGGGACTGGGAGCCAGCGTTTGGTGGCCCAACAAAGATCACCAAACTGCCGAACCCGACAGTATGAGCATTAACATCACGGTACCAAATGACATAAAAAATGTATCCAACGGGCGATTACGGGATACCACACGCCACAACAACGGGATGACAACCTGGAGCTGGTTCGTCTCCAATCCCATAAATAATTATAACGTATCTGTAAATGCCGGCAATTATGTTAATTTTAAGGATACCTACCAAGGCAAAAAAGGTACGCTTGACCTCAGCTATTGGGTACTGGAACAGGATCTCGAAAAGGCCAAAGAGCAGTTTAAGCAGGTAAAGCCAATGATGCAGTGTTTTGAAAAATGGTTTGGCCCCTACCCTTTTTATGAAGACAGTTTTAAACTTGTCCACACGCCCCACTTGGGGATGGAACACCAAAGTGCTGTTGCCTACGGTAACGATTTCCAAAATGGGTACAACGGAGCAGATCTATCCGGTTCGGGCTGGGGCCTCAAATGGGATTTTATCATCATCCACGAATCGGGACATGAGTGGTGGGGCAATAATGTAACGACCAAAGATATTGCCGATATGTGGGTACACGAAAGTTTTACCAGCTATTCTGAATCTATCTACACCGAATGTCGTTATGGGAAGGAAGCTGCTTCGGAATATACCAGGGGATTACGAACGCGAATTCAAAACAAAGAGCCCATTACGGGCAAATATGGGCTTAATAATGAAGGTTCCGGTGATATGTACTATAAGGGACACAACATGCTGCATACCATTCGCCAAATTGTAGATAATGACTCTACCTGGAAGCGTATCCTGCGAGGGATCCAACAAAAGTTCCGCCATGAAACGGTTACTGCTGGTCAAGTTGAACGATATATCATTAAAAAATCAGGAAAAGACTTAGACGATATTTTCGATCAATACCTGCATTATCCGGATATTCCTACGTTCAAATACTACATTAAAAATGATCTGCTCTATTATCGCTGGGATGCTGATGTTGCCCATTTTGATATGCCTCTGGAAGTAACTTTGAACGACAGCAACTCATATACTTTTATATACCCTACCTCTAGCCAATGGAAAAATACAAAGCTGGATTTAAAAAAACCTGCAAACTTTTCCATAAATTATAATTATTATGTTAAAAAAGACTCTGTAACTGTTACCCCAAGGCCTTCTGAATAGGGTTTATACTATTTCAGGAAGGTAGGTCCATAGGAATTTACTCTTATTACCATGGCTGAAGATATTTTCAAAAACATCCGGAATAACCAACTAACTGAAGACTTATTCCAGTCTGTAGATCAAAGGATAGCTAAGACACTTATTCAAGCGATCCAAACAACCAAGGAGATGGTTGTTGTGACAGATGCGCCCGATAAAATCGGTGATGAGAAAATTGTTTTTGTTAATAAGGCCTTTGAGGAGATTACCCAATATTCCAGGGAAGAAGTTATAGGTAAGTCACTCAGCATCTTGCAAGGGCCCAAAACTGACAAAGAGACTATCAAAGAGCTTGTAGAAAAAGTGAGTAAGGGAGAGCATTTTGAAGGAGAAACTTTCAATTACAAAAAAGATGGTTCTACATACAGGGTCCGCTGGAGTATTGATCCTATTCGGGATGAAGATGGAGAAATTACTCATTATGTATCTGTTCAGCGAAATGTTACTAAAGAGTGGGAACAGCGCCAACAGATGAAGGATATTATTGAAGAACGTGAAATGCTCATCAAAGAGACCCATCACCGTATAAAAAATAACCTGGCTACTATTACAGGGATGCTAGAGCTACAGGTTATGAAGAGTAGCTCCCAAGAAGTTCAAGAGGTACTCTCAGAAAGTATGAACCGAGTTCAGTCGATTGCTTCTATTCACGAAAAACTATACGAAACAGAAGGACTGGCCAGCATCACGCTTGACGATTACCTGGAAGACCTGATTCGGCAAGTTGACAGTTCGATTGAAAATATTGACGGACTTTCTGAAATCGATTTTGAGATAGATATAAAACCGATCTCCATTCGAACAAGGCAGGCTGTGCCATTGGGTTTAATCATCAATGAACTAGTAACAAACTCCCATAAACATGCTTTCGATGAAGAAGGTGGGACAATCTCAATAAAATGTACTGAAGAGAACAACACTGTATCTCTTGAAGTTAAAGATGATGGAAAAGGCCTCCCAGAGGGGTTGGATGTAACATCGTCCCAATCGCTTGGACTTAAACTCGTTGACTCACTTGCTAAACAACTAAAAGCTGAGTATTCATTTTCATCTGATAATGGTACCCAATTCACCATGACTTTTGAAAAAGAATATTAAAGAATTTCTTAGAACAAACGACCTCCGAAGCAAGTCTACCGAGTATTTCACTAGTTCCATTTTGACCTAAAGGTCAAAATCCGAAATTCTGTTATTTAGATTCCGAATCAAAGCCTGTCCCGAACTATTCGGGGTTCGGAATGACATATTTTTCGGACCCCGACGCAAAGCGTCGAGGAATTCTTTGATTTAAAATGTATAATCCAGAGCGAAGAAAATAATAACTTTATTACTTATTTGATAATTTGATCAATAAGTAAATTATCAATCCAATAATTACAAAAGCTGTAATTGCAATAAGTATATCGATTCCACCAAGACTTCCAATCATGCCACACCACTATTTAAACCAATTAGGATTTGTTTTAACGCTATGTAGACCACCGCGACCCATTCTAACATAGATAACATCTTCGGTTATTGAAAAATCAATAACAGGTGCTGAATTTTCTTTAGGATCACGTAATATCTTTAATAAATTATTAGTTTGATATGAAGGATAATCTAGAATCCATATTAAATTATCCATTAATACCAATATATGTCCTTTATAGAATTCAATTTTTGTTATATAAGGTTTAGACGAAGGAGCTTGTTTAGGATTTTTTACTTTAAATGGTTCTGGTATAGGTTCACTTTCACCAAATATTAGTTGTTTTTTTACCTCACCATTAAATCCAATAATATATATTTTTCTATCACCAACGAAGGAAACTGCAAAACCATTAGGTAAAGCTCCCATTGCAACAACTTGATTACGTATTGCCGGTTCGTATCCAGGTGGCACCCTCGGTTCAAAAATATCTTTACTAGTATTATTGTTGGTATTTATTATTGAGAATAAGTTTTTCGAACTGAAAAATCTATTAAATGATGGAATCAAAAAATAGCCCTTACTATAAGAAAAACTATTTCCTGTATTCATTAAAGTTTTAGAATTTTGAAATTCCAAACTATCAATTACAACACCATCATTATTTATTCCTAAATATTTTGCACTATTAGGGGAATAAAAAAGTAAAGTATCACCAGTAACTGATTTTGAACTTGCAAAGATTTGTGAAAGTTCATTCGGTCCTCTACCTTCTCTTATTATCCCTTCTAAATCACCACAGCATTTGTTCAACGCTTCTTTAGGATATTTATATAAAACTGTGTCATTAATTACATTGCTAGGAGTAATATATAATCCCGAATTATTAGCTTGAATAAATGAATACAAGGAAATGAAAAAGCTATAATTAATATCCATTTTATTCGCAATGACAGTAGTTGCTTTGCTTTTGCTTACATCAAAGCTATTGATATCATTACTTTTTTGACATGCTAATACGACTAGAAAAAATAGGAAAAAAATATAATATCTCATTATCTGAAAATATTAAAAGGAGCCCTGGATCTCTGAGCTCCTTTTAATTCTAGATTATATTTCACCGTTACATGCACTGCCTGAATATATTCCACTATATGACCAATTGCTCCATGATCCAAAATTACCAGAACTATCCATACATCTTACATTAATGCTGTAAGCATTAACTAGGCCAGTATATTGTCGGACTATTACCTCACAGCCTCCATCTGAAGCACATGAAGAAACTTCAACATCCTGCAAAAATTCCGCTTGTGCATTTCCGATATTTGCAAAAGAAAAAAGAATAAACATTAAAGTAACAATAAAACAACTTAATTTTTTCATAATATAGTCTGTATTTTACATTATAATTGAATAGTTTTTCTAATCTAGCTAAAAAAAAAAAAACCAAGTCAAAAAATAGTTATTCTATACTTGTTTGCTATCCAATAATCGCTTAAATTAAAACTGAAATTTCTAACCACAAGTCAATGAATCAAATCGTCAAACATATTATTTGCCTCTGTTGCATGTGTATGCCTATGCCATACTTGCAACCGGAGGACTGATTTGATTCAACTTTTTTGAACAGATTTTTAAAGCCCTTCGGTCAGATCCCGAAGGGCTTTTTTAGTATCTGATCGTAGTTCTTTTCATTTACTGAATACTCTTATCCAGAAAGACTGAGGGATCAGGCCCGAAGACGTCTTGGCAACCATCCTGCACATAAAATTTTTGTGTGAGAAAGGTGCCACCTCCTGCTCCGGTTTCCGGGGAAAGATGAGAAATGAGGTCATTCGTAATAAACTGCGAACAATTTTTACCAAGCCTCTTCTGAGATCTTCTCCCCCACCGGCGAAGATCTTAGGAGAGGCTTTTTTATTTGCAGTGGATTATAAAAAACTGAAACAAAAATGTGATCAATGTTCAATGAATGGTACAAAATTGACGACCTAATTAGGTTATCAATTTTTAAAACGATCCAGAAAATAAAATTAAGTAACAACTAACAAATAACTGATAACCAAAACACTATGAGTACTAACGCAGAAGAACGAAACTTACAATTTGAAACGCTCCAGCTACACGCTGGGCAAGAGCCAGACCCTACTACAGGATCGCGCGCCGTTCCCATCTATCAGACTACTTCTTATGAGTTTGATGATACCGAGCATGCCGCCGACCTATTCGGACTCGAAGAATTCGGCAATATCTATACCCGGATTATGAATCCCACCAGCGATGTGTTCGAAAATCGGATTGCAGCACTCGAAGGCGGTGCCGCAGCTGTAGCTACTGCATCGGGACAATCGGCCCAATTTTTGACCATTGCTACTATTGCACAGGCCGGCGACAATATTGTCTCAACCAGCTTTTTATACGGGGGCACCTATAATCAATTTAAAGTAACTTTACCCCGTTTGGGTATCGACGTCAATTTTGTGGAAGACGACAAGCTCGAAAGCTATGAAGCGGCTATCGATGAAGATACCAAGGCAATCTATGTAGAATCTATCGGGAACCCGCGTGGCAATGTGCCTGATTTTGATGGGCTGTCTGCCATCGCCAAAAAGCACGGAATTCCGCTGATTGTAGATAATACCTTTGGTGCAGCCGGAGCTATTGTTCAGCCCATTAAACACGGCGCTAACATCGTTACCGAATCGGCCACCAAGTGGATTGGCGGTCATGGTACGAGCATCGGTGGAGTCATCGTTGACGCCGGAAACTTTAACTGGGCCAACGGCAACTTCCCGGTCTTTACCGAACCTTCGCCGGCCTATCACGGACTTAATTTCTGGGAAACCTTTGGCCCTGACAGTCCTTTTGGCAATATCGCTTTTGCCATCCGTGCACGGGTAGAAGCACTCCGTGATTTCGGGTCAGCGCAGTCGCCCTTTAACAGCTTTTTGTTCCTGCAGGGGCTCGAAACACTATCGCTGCGCACCGAACGCCATTGCGAAAATGCATTAGAGCTGGCAAAATGGCTGAAGAAACAAGACGTCGTGGACTGGGTTAACTATACCGGACTCGAAGACCACCCCTACCACGAACGTGCTAAAAAATATTTAGAAGGCGACAAGTTTGGTGCCGTACTCACATTCGGTGTTAACGGTGGATTTGAATCGGCCCGCACCTTTATTGAAAATGTAGAAGTAGCAAGCCACCTGGCCAATGTAGGGGATGCCAAAACGCTGGTTATTCACCCGGCATCAACTACCCACCAGCAGCTTAGCGAAGAGGAACAAGCTTCCAGCGGTGTGGAACCGGACCTGATCCGCGTATCTGTTGGTATTGAGCATATTGATGATCTCAAGGAAGATTTTGAGATCGCTTTTAAGCAGATCAAACAACCTGTATAAATAAGTTTGCTGTCTAGAGCGCCCGCGCATTATGTACGTCTGGTTCGCGCGGGCGCTTGAACCAGCAAAAGAGTCACTGAGTTTATAATGAGCAACAAAAATACTATAACTTTTGAAGAGCCTTTTATCACAGAAAATGGCGCTTCTATACCTCAGCCTACGATCGCATATCGCAGCTGGGGAGATCTGAATGAGGCCCGTGATAATGTGGTGGTAGTATGCCATGCCCTAACCGGCAATGCCGATGCGGATGAATGGTTCAATGGACTTTTGGGGCCCGGAAAAACCCTGGACCCAACGAACCAATTTATTATCTGTCCTAATGTATTGGGCAGCTGCTACGGTACCACCGGCCCAACCAGTATTAATCCTGAAACCGGTACGCCTTACCGAGCCAATTTTCCAAAAATTACAATTCGTGATATGGTGCGTCTGCAGCAGCAACTGGTCGATGCTCTTGAGATTACCGGCATTGAGTTGCTCATTGGCGGTTCCATGGGGGGTATGCAAGTACTGGAATGGACGATCATGGATGACCGCCCACAGGCCGCCGTACTTATTGGGATGGGCAAAGCCCACCGTCCCTGGGCCATCGGTATAAGCCATACGCAACGGCAGGCGATCTACAATGACCCTAACTGGAACAAAGGATACTACTCCGAAGAGCATCCTCCCAAAAAGGGACTGGCACTCGCCCGTATGATTGCCATGATTAGTTATCGCAGCGATACCGATTATGAGCATAAGTTTGCACGCCTGCAAGAGGCCGATTCTGATGAATTCCAGGTAGAATCGTATCTCGATTACCAGGGGCAAAAGCTGGTGGAGCGGTTTGATGCTGTTTCGTATGTACGCCTTACCCAGGCTATGGACAGCCACGATGTGGCCCGCAATCGATCTTCGTATGTAGAAGTACTGGGTGATATTGATATTCCCGTTTTGGTTATCGGCATAAATTCAGACTTACTATACCCGGTGCGAGAACAGCATGAACTTGCCCAGCTTTTACCCAAAGGGCGTTATCGCCGTATACGATCTACCCACGGCCATGATGCTTTCCTGATTGAATTTGACCAGCTCAACAAGATTATAAAACCCTTTTTAATAGAAACGCCAACAAGAATAGTACACTACTAATCGATGAATACTTCTGAAACACATGTTCTCAAATTCGGTGGTACTTCACTGCAAAACCCGAATTACATTAAGCAGTCTACCCAAATTGTTATGGACCGAACCCAGCAGGCCCATCCTTTTGTGGTAGTCTCGGCCCTTGAAGGCGTTACAGATGCTCTTATTGAGCTCACGAAAGATATCGGCAAAAAAACTGATTTAATTGAAACCGGTGTAGACAATTTACGACAAAAGCATCTGACCATTTTTGATAAACTTACCGACGGGCAGCACAAAAAACGCAACCGGCTTGACAAACTGTTTGATGAGCTTACTCAAGACCTGCATAAACTCAGCCTTGATATAGAAAATAAGCGAGCTCTCAAAGATCGCATTCTCTCTATTGGCGAACGTGCCTCTGCGCTTATTTTTGCCTCGGTGCTATCCAGTAACGGGCTGCCGGCAGAATCATTTGAGGCCCATCAATTTATTAAAACCGACTCTACCTTTGGCAAGGCGAAGGTTAAGCAGGATACTACCCGCAAGCTAATTCGGGAGTACTTGCAACAATCTAAGTTTGTGCCCGTAGTTACCGGCTTTATCGGTTCCGATTCTCAAAATCGAATCACTACCCTGGGGCGTTCCGGCTCTGATTATACCGCAGGCCTTGTCGCCGATGCCCTCAATGCCGACCACCTAGAAATTTGGACCGATGTGAACGGTGTACTCTCTGCTGATCCACGTTGGGTACCTACTGCACAGTCAATTAAGGAACTTAGTTTTGGGGATATTACGGAGCTTTCCGCTCATGGGGCAAAAGTTATTCATCCGCAAACCATACGCCCTATACAGGATAAAGGTACTACTGTACTGGTCAAAAACAGCTATAACCCCTCCCACCCCGGCACCTCTATCACCTCGGGTTTTGAATCGAATGGGGCACTTAAAACAATTACTGTTACCGGTCCTTTTGTGAAGCTTCAAGTTGATGAAACACACGCTTTTGAACTATTTTCAAAACTAACAGAATGGTCGGAGCAAGAAACCGACTCCGAAGCAGTTGGGTTTAAAACAAGCTCAGAGTTCGAGCCGGCACGATTTATCTTAAGACAATCGTTCTTTGAAAAGGTTTCGAACCTTCTCGGCCAATGGGCATCCAGCAGAGATGTGGTGCTGGATCTGCAAAGCAACCTCTTCAAAGTCAAAAAGTTCAGCAATCACTTCTCTGATGATGAATCGCTATCCAAACGCATTTGGGATCTGTTAGTGTCGAACAACCTGCAGCCCATTAATGCCGAACGCAACCTTGATGAACGGTTTATCTCTTTTCTTTTTGACAGACAAGATGCCCAGCTGGCAGCGCGCCTGCTCAACGATTATCTGCAGGGCGACCAAAAGGTTATCGATCTTTTTGTGGCCGGTACCGGGGCCGTTGGCCATACCCTGCTGAAACAACTAAAAAGCCTGGAGCCGGAAGGCATTACCTTTCGACTTATCGGGGCCTGTAACAGCCGCAATGCCTTGTGGCAGGAAGAAGGCATTGCGCTTAAAAATGATATCGACTGGTCGGACAGCGAACCTACCAATTGGGAGCTGCTGATCGATAAACTCACCGCGCCGCATCGTAATAATCTTATTTTTGTTGATGCGACAGGCAGTGAAGAAGTGGCCCGCCTGTATCCCCAACTGTTTGAAAACGGCACCCATATTGTTACGCCCAGCAAGCTTGCCAATACGTTTGAGCAGGCATTTTTTGATGATTTGCAGTCTCTGATCAAAGAAAACAACACCTCCTTCCGCTATGAAACTACGGCCGGGGCCGGACTGCCGGTGATCTCTACCCTCAACGAACTGCAATCTGCCGGTGATAGTATCACAGAAATATCGGGGGTGGTATCCGGCACCATGACCTACCTCTTTAACCAGCTGGAACAGGGCGTGCCTTTTAGTGAAGCTATTGTTGATGCCCGCGAAAAGGGCTATGCCGAACCCGATCCGCGCGATGACCTCTCCGGCGAAGACGTGGCCCGAAAGTTTTTAACGCTGGCCCGCACACTGGGCTATAAAATTGAACGCGAGCAGATAGCGGTTGAATCCCTGATTCCCGAAGCTCTTCGCGATGTCGACAAGGATACGTTCCTGGATCAACTCAGCAACTATGACCAGACTTGGGAACAACGCATTTCGGCTGCCCAAAACAAAGGCCAAACACTGCGTTATACCGGACGTTTTAAAGATGGTAAAGTAAATATCGGGATCGAGGTACTACCCAAAGATTCTCCCATTGGTCAACTCAAAGGAACGGATAACCTGATCCAGATTTTCTCTGATCTATATAACCAAACACCTTTAGTAATTCAGGGACCCGGTGCTGGCAAAGAGGTAACGGCTGCCGGCGTTTTAGCCGATATTTTGAAGACGGCACGGTCTTTATCCTAACTGCAACCGCTTCCAAACTTTCTGAGACGCTACATTTAATATCTAATTTTATTAACTAACAAATGCGATGTAACTAATTTTATTTAACCACATACTAAAAGGACCTTACCAAGTTCATCATGGATTCCGATCAAGGCTTATACCACTCCCACCATGAACACGATGCATGCGGCATAGGATTTGTCGTTAATATGAAAGGGAAACAATCACATTCCATCGTGGAACAAGCGTTAACCGTGCTGCATAACCTCGATCATCGCGGGGCTACGGGCAGCGAATCGAACACCGGTGACGGGGCGGGTATTCTCATGCAGATTCCGCATACATTTTTGGCTCATTCTTGCAGCGGATTAGGAATTGATCTGCCTCGACCGGGACACTATGGAGTAGGCATGCTCTTTTTGCCTCCCGATCGTGAAAACCGCCTGCCTTGTGAGGAACTTATTGAACAGATCATTGAAGAAGAAGGCCAGGAAGTATTGGGATGGCGCAAGGTGCCTACCGACAATTTCTACCTCGGCAAATCTGCCATTGATGCCGAACCTTCGGTACGTCAGCTTTTTATTGGCCGAAATGAAGATCTAAAAACAGAACTCGACTTTGAGCGCAAATTATATGTGATACGCCGTCGCACCGCTCGGGCAATTGCTGAAAGTACCCTTACGGACAAAGATTATTTCTACATCCCCAGCCTGTCAGCCCGTACCATTGTGTATAAAGGAATGCTGACGCCTACTCAGCTTAAAGAGTTTTATCCTGATCTTTCTGATCCTAAGATGAAATCGGCACTGGCGCTGGTGCACTCCCGTTTTAGTACTAATACTTTTCCCAGCTGGGAACTAGCTCACCCCTATCGCTACCTCATCCACAATGGGGAAATCAATACCCTGCGCGGAAATCAAAACGCCATGCATGCGCGCGAAGCCCAGCTTGAGACCGACCTTTTTGGAGATGACCTCGACAAGGTAAAACCAATTATCCAAGAATACGGGAGTGATTCTGCGAAGTTTGACAACTGCCTGGAATTTTTGATGCTGAGCGGTCGCTCACTGCCCCATGCTATTATGATGATGATTCCCGAACCCTGGGAAAAACATGAAAGTATGGATGAAGATCTGAAAGCTTTTTACGAGTACCACAGCTGTATCATGGAGCCGTGGGATGGTCCCGCCTCTATCGCTTTTACCGATGGCAAAGTCGTAGGTGCAACCCTGGACCGCAATGGGCTGCGCCCCTCGCGATACTATGTAACTAACGATGATACGGTAATTCTATCCTCAGAAGTAGGCGTGCTCGATATCCCCCCGGAAGATATTGTTAAAAAAGACCGACTGCAGCCCGGCCGCATGCTCCTTATCGACACCGAAGAGGGACGTATCAAAAGCGATGAAGAGATCAAACAGGAGATTGCCGAAGAACACCCCTACCGTGAATGGCTGGATGACAAGCTGGTTGATTTTCATAAGTTACCAAACACTTTTAAAGATGAACTCAATCTTGAACACGAAGGCATTATACATCGCCAAAAAGCTTTTGGCTATACCTATGAGGACCTGAATGTCAATATTGGTCCGATGGCTGAAAATATGCTGCAACCGGTGGGTGCCATGGGCAACGACGCTCCCATCGCCGTACTCTCCCGGAAACCACAGCTGTTATACAACTATTTTAAGCAGCTTTTTGCACAAGTGACCAACCCGCCTATCGATCCCATAAGGGAAGAGCTTATCACTTCTACGGAAACGATGCTGGGCTCGGATGGAAATATATTA
This sequence comes from Fodinibius halophilus, assembly GCF_011059105.1. GTDB lineage: Bacteria > Bacteroidota > Rhodothermia > Balneolales > Balneolaceae > Fodinibius > Fodinibius halophilus. The sequence goes on from NZ_JAALLS010000019.1 coordinate 58,871, forward strand.
GATCCTACCCCAGAATCATGCCGACAGATTAAGTTGGAAACGCCCATCCTGAAAAATACAGAACTTGACCGGCTTAAAAACATTAACCGGGATGGATTTAAAAGCTGTACCCTCCCTATCCTTTTTGAAGTTAAGAAGGGCGGTGACGGCTTAGAAAAGGCGTTGGATAATCTCTTTGCTAAAGCTGATCAAGCTATTGCAGATGGGGCGAATATACTCATTCTCTCCGATCGCGATTTCGACAGCGATCACGCTCCCATTCCTGCCCTTCTTGCCGTATCAGGACTGCATCATCACCTGGTACGTTCCGGTACACGTACCGAAGTAGGCCTTGTACTGGAATCGGGCGAACCCCGGGAAACACACCATTTTTGTACCCTGCTGGGATATGGCGTAGAGGCGATTAATCCCTATATGGCTTATGAAAGTTTGTATGATCTTATTGAGGAAGGACACCTGGAGCTGCCCTTCCAGCAGGCTCAACACCGGTATATCAAAGCCGCAGTAAAAGGCATTGTTAAGGTGATGTCAAAAATGGGAATCTCTACGATCAAATCGTATCGCGGGGCACAAATTTTTGAAGCCCTGGGTATTGACCAAGAGGTTATCGACCGATACTTCACCTGGACCGACTCACGCATCGGGGGCATTGGTCTTGATACCATTGCCAAAGAAGCGAAAATGCGACACCGACGCGCCTTCCCCAAATACCAAACTAACGGACAGGTACTGGATGAGGGCGGAGAATACAAATGGCGAAAGGGCAGTGAGTATCATGCCTACAATCCTAAAACAGTACACACGCTACAGCTGGCGACCAAAAACGGTGACTATCAGCTCTATAAGGAGTATGCTGATCTAATTGACGAGCAGGATGATCCGCCTCCAAACTTGCGTTCACTGCTGGACTTTGATTTCCAAAACTCTGAGCCTATTTCCATCGAAGAAGTGGAATCGGTTTCGGAAATATGTAAGCGCTTTAAAACCGGGGCGATGTCCTACGGATCCATCAGCCAGGAAACCCATGAGACACTGGCTATTGCCATGAATCGTATTGGTGGAAAAAGCAATACCGGCGAAGGCGGTGAAGACCCTAGCCGCTACACTACCGAAGCAAATGGGGATTCCAAACGCAGTGCTGTTAAACAGGTGGCTTCCGGACGTTTTGGCGTCACCAGCGAATACCTGACTGAAAGTGAGGAGATCCAGATTAAGATGGCCCAGGGAGCCAAGCCGGGCGAAGGCGGCGAACTGCCGGGACGAAAAGTATATCCCTGGATTGCCGATGTAAGACTCTCCACCCCAGGCGTGGGTCTAATATCTCCGCCGCCGCATCACGATATCTATTCTATTGAAGATTTGGCGCAGCTTATTCATGATCTTAAAAATGCTAATACCGAGGCCCGTATCAACGTCAAGCTGGTTTCGGCTGTGGGGGTGGGCACTATTGCAGCCGGTGTTGCCAAAGGTCATGCCGATGTCATTTTAATTAGCGGCCACGACGGGGGCACCGGGGCCTCACCGCAGACCAGTATTAAACATGCCGGACTGCCCTGGGAGCTGGGCCTTTCCGAGACACAGCAAACGCTGGTTCTTAATGATCTCCGAAGCCGGGTGAGCCTGGAGACCGACGGCCAAATAAAAACCGGCCGTGATATTGCCGTTGCTGCCCTTCTGGGTGCCGAGGAGTTTGGGTTCGGAACCAGCGCCCTCATTACGCTGGGGTGTGTAATGATGCGGGTCTGTCACCTGAATACCTGTCCCGTAGGTATTGCTACCCAAGATCCGGAGCTGCGCGAAAAGTTTACCGGTGATCCGGAGTATGTAATCAACTTTATGAAATTTGTAGCTCAACACCTGCGCGAATATATGGCTAAGCTGGGCTTCCGTACGGTTGACGAGATGATCGGTCGTGTTGACAAGCTGAAACAAAAAGAGACTGATCACTGGAAGGGACAATTCCTGGATCTTTCGCTGATCCTCAACCAGCCTGAAAATGCCCAGGAAGTCGGTAATCGCTGTATGAGCTGCCAAAACCACGGGCTTGATAATGCCATGGACATTCAAACGCTGATGGATATTTGCGATCCGGCCCTCAACGAAGGAAAAAGTGTCCGGGCCACGCTCCCCATCACCAACACCAACAGGGTTGTTGGCACTATTGTAGGCAGTGAGCTAACGCGGCGCCACGGAGCAGAAGGCCTCCCGGAAGATACCATCCACCTTACATTTAACGGCTCAGCAGGACAAAGCTACGGGGCTTTTATCCCCAAGGGAATGACCCTGGAGCTGGAGGGCGATGCCAACGACTATTTTGGAAAGGGGCTCTCGGGCGGAAAGCTGATCCTGTATCCACCGAAAGATTCTCGCTTTGATCCGGCTGACAATATCATAGTGGGTAATGTCTCATTTTATGGGGCTACGGATGGGCAAGCCTACATCCGCGGCAAAGCCGGGGAACGATTTTGCGTGCGCAACAGCGGTTTGCATGCCGTAGTGGAATCGGTGGGCGACCATGCCTGTGAATATATGACCGGCGGACGGGTGGTTGTACTTGGAGACACGGGCCGAAATTTTGCGGCCGGGATGTCTGGTGGTATTGCCTATGTCCTGGACCAAGACCAGGATTTCCACAAGTATTGCAACACAGAGATGGTTGAACTGGTAAAGCTTCGCGACGATGAAGAGATCAACCAGGTCTATGAGATGATTCGCCGCCATGCCGAATATACCGACAGCCATCGCGGCTGGAAAGTGCTGGCCAAATGGGAAGAAATGATCTGTCAATTCGTAAAAGTACTTCCCAAAGACTATAAGCAGATGCAAAAGGCTATTCAAAAGGCCAAAGAAAAAGGTCTCAATGATGATGAAGCCGAAATGAAAGCCTTTTTACAAAAAAAGCAGTAATCAATCGATAAGCAGAGTACAAAATCACAACACCGTTATGGGTAAGCCTACCGGATTTATGGAATTTGAGCGGCAAGAAAAGCCGCATCGCAATCCTCAAAAACGTATTAACGATTGGGATGAATTTCACGAGTATCCATCAGAGGATGAACTACAAAAGCAGGGAGCACGCTGTATGGATTGCGGCATCCCCTTTTGTCAAACGGGAGAAGAACGAAACGGGAGTACGATGGGGTGCCCTATCCACAATCTAATTCCTGAATGGAATGACTTAGTTTATCACGGCAAGTGGAAAGAGGCCCTGCATCGCCTCCATAAGACCAATAATTTCCCGGAGTTTACCGGTCGTGCCTGCCCTGCTCCTTGTGAAGGCTCATGCGTCCTCGGTATTATTGATCCGCCGGTAGCCATTAAAAGTATTGAGCAGGCCATTATCGACAAAGGTTTTGAAGAAGGCTGGGTCACACCGGAACCGCCGAAAAACAGAACGGACAAAATGGTGGCAATTGTGGGTTCGGGGCCTGCCGGTCTTGCCGCCGCAGATCAGCTTAATAGAGCCGGACACTGGGTTACTGTCTTTGAACGACACGATAAAATCGGAGGTCTGCTAACTTACGGCATCCCCAACCAAAAACTGGATAAGTCGGTTGTGCAACGGCGGGTAGAATTGTTGGAAAAAGAAGGCATTAAGTTTGTCACGAACACTGAAGTTGGCACGGACCTATCTACCCGGGAACTTACCGATAACCATGATGCGATAATTCTGGCAACCGGAGCAACTAAACCGCGCGACCTCGATATTGAAGGCAGAGAGCTCGATGGCATCCATTTTGCAATGGAGTTTCTACATAAAAATGTGGAAAGCCTGCTGGACTCCAACCATGAGGATGACAACTATATCTCTGCTAAAGACAAGGAGGTTATTGTAATTGGCGGCGGCGATACGGGCACCGATTGTGTGAGCACTTCGATGCGCCACGGCTGCAAAGATATTACCCAATTCGAAATCTTGCCTAAACCCCCCGGCAACAGATCCACCGACAACCCCTGGCCCGAATGGCCCCATATATATAAGGTGGATTATGGGCAGGAAGAAGCAAAAGCGAAATTTGGTGATGATCCGAGGGAATACCAGGTAATGACCAAAAAGTTTGTTGGGGATGACAAAGGGAATGTCACGGCACTACATACGGTGGAAGTAGAGTGGAAAACAGATGGTAAAGGCCAAAAGGTGCCCAAAGAGATCCCCGGCACCGAAAAAGTGTGGGAGGCTGATTTAATTTTACTTGCTCTTGGCTTTTTGGGACCGGAAAGCCCCCTGCTCGACCAGTTCAATATTGAACGTGATGGTCGAACTAATGCCAAAGCTGATCACGGAGATTACCGCACCAATATCGAGGGGATATTTGCCGCCGGTGATATGCGTCGCGGACAGAGCCTGATCGTCTGGGCCATCAATGAGGGACGTGGTGCGGCCCGCGAGTGTGATCGTTTTCTGATGGGATCTACCGAATTGCCATAAACTAAGCCATTCGTCAGCCCTCTCCCATGTGGTTTTTTTCTAATCCTTTCGATACCAGGCACACCTAGGCCAATAATTTGGTACACTTTGCACACCTATTCCGGGAAATTACTTCGTCGGCAGGCCTCCTCGTAATGACATTGCTTTTAACAATATTTTGAAGCTAATCTTAGCATTATGGTTAAGAGGGGGCCAGGCAGGCGGATGAGATTTCTCACCACCTCTCGGCGGTTCGAAATGACTTATGGCTTATTTATTGCTCGCTCCCAAATACACAATGAGTAGTCCAAGTACGAGTGCTATTTCACGAACCTTTTAAGGAGATCTTCTTTTCATGTTTTTCATTGCGTGATGCCTTGGCGTATATCACAAAAGAAACGATGCCGACTGTATCACGGTCATCCCTGACCGTATGCCCATTAAGCAAGACCTTCGGAAAATCATGAGCAACATAGCGCGAGCGTCCCACTCGTGCTATTTAGTTTAAATGACAATGAATAACAAAAGAAGATTCCTTTCTAATTCTAGAAAGAAAACAAGCACATTGAAACTTTTATAATCTGCAAAACTATTACCTTGGCGAAGTTGATAGTGCAGGTGTGGGTCAATATAGTACACAAGATTTACAAAATGAGCTCGGCAATTACTTTCGAGAAAAGTAGAAGTTTTACCGATTGAGATGCTGAAAGAGATACTTCGACAAGCTCAGTACACGGTTCAGCATCTCATATACAGTTATTAACCTTAAAACCGAGATCCTGAACTGAATTCAGGATGACATGCCGGGTTTTGCAAAGCTCCCTTTTTATTAATGTCTCTCTTAATATTTACCCTTATCCTTTTCTCCCCGATTGCGAAATTACAACTGGTGAAAGCTTGCAAAAATACTGTTAAATCCGTAGCCTCTAAGGCATTTACGGAAACCATGGTTTAAAACAAAACAGACACTGTGAATACACCAACCGACCTTCTCGACCAGAACAAAGAATGGGCCAATCGTATTAAAAAGGAAGACCCCAACTTCTTTAAACAACTCTCCAAAGGACAATCACCGAACTACCTGTGGATAGGTTGTGCCGACAGTCGCGTTCCTGCAAGCCAAGTGATAGACCTGGCTCCCGGCGATATGTTTGTGCACCGGAATATTGCAAACGTTATTGCACACACGGATTTCAACAGCTTATCGGTCATCCAGTATGCGGTAGCTGTACTCAAAGTAGAACATGTTATTATCTGTGGACACTACGGCTGCGGCGGTGTTAAGGCAGCATTTGATGACCAAAGTCACGGCCTTATTGACAACTGGCTGCGCCATATCCAGGATGTGGGACGCCTGCATTCTGAAGAGCTCGAGAATCTTTCTGAAGAAGACAAGCTCAACCGACTTTGTGAGCTGAACGTAGCGGAACAGGTGCGCAATCTCTGCCAAACACCTATCGTGCAAAATGCCTGGAATAACGGGCAGGATCTAAACGTGCATGGATGGATTTACAGCTTAGCCCAGGGAGAGATTGCCGATCTCAAACTCACTGCTTCATCTAATAACGATCTGAGCTAAACTGCCAAATATCGTAATCACCCGGTATAAACCCACCCCGCTTCGTTCCTCAGCGCCCTTCCGCAGAGGGGACTTTTTCTTGTCCTTTAACACAACTCGGAAAAGGAATCCCTCCTTGAGGAGGGGGGGCAATTCGTGGGTTTCGAATTGGTCGGGAGGTGTTCGTCTCCCAGACATAGCTTTATAATATTCTAAAGGCATCCTTTAACTACTACGCGAACTTATTCTGGGAAATTTCTCGACTCCGCTACGCGCCCCTTGAAATGACATTGCTTCTATTGGGAAAGGAGTTTCCCTCCCTATCTTTTAGGGAGGGACTAAGGGTGGGTCAGAAAAAGGGCGAATAAATATGTTTGTTTTACTTTTGGGAATGATACAAGATGTGTCATGGCCGCACTGAAGTACGGCCTACATGGTAGTGTCCATATTTGTGTGTCTGGGTTATCAATCTTTGGTCCGCGAGTGACAGCAGATTGATGGTATAAAAAAGAGGACTGATCTGACGACCCATCCTCTTTTATTGCTAGAGGGCTTTGCAAAACCTTTGATTTCGTCATTCTGAGCTTGTCGAAGAATCTCCAGTATCCATCTGCTGCCGTTGAAAGGGAGATCCTTCATTACATTCAGGATGACTGCCTGGTTTTGCAAAGGTTCCTGTTACCCATCCTATTCACTAATCATTTTCGCCGATCACATATTCAGGAGGCGTTACGCCTTTCAGGTGCTTCACAAAATAATCCCAGCGCTTATTCATAAAGTAGTTACGGGCATACCCAAAGCCGTGCCCCACATTGGGGATCATCAACATATCGAAATCCTTATTGGCCCTGATGAGTGCTTCGGCTACCAACAGCGTATTTGTGGGCGGCACATTGTCGTCCATCATCCCATGGGCAATTAAGAGTTTTCCTTCCAGGTTTTCAGCCAACAACTGGTTCGCCTGCTTGTCGTAGTTATCGCCCTGAGCAAAACGGGCCAGCTCTTTCTTATTAACATCTTCGTTCTCTCTTAGTAAACCATGCCACTTTTCACCCCAGTCGGCTTCATAGTTTCGGTTATCGTGATTACCGGCACCTGAAACGGCTACCTTATAAAAATCAGGATATTCGAGAATAGCCCGGGTAGAAGCAAAACCGCCACCGGAGTGCCCCCAAATACCTACGCGGGTAGTATCCAGCCAGGAGTGACGATCGGCCAGCTGCCTGATGGTAGTAATCTGATCGGGCAGCCCGTTATCGCCCATATCACCATAGTATGCATCGTGGAATGACTTTGATCGACCGGGCGTCCCCATCGCATCAACTTCTACAACAATAAATCCGAGTTCAGCTACCGCTTGTTTATCAGAACGTGACGGCATAAATGATCGTCCGCCCACACTACCCGATTGTGGTCCGGGGTACAGGTAGTTTAGCACCGGGTATGACTTGTCGGGATCAAAATCGGACGGCTTGTACATCAGTCCATAGAGGTTTGTTTCTCCATCCCGCGCTTTCACTGTAAACGGCTCGGGCGCAACCCAACCGCTCTCCTTCAGCTCACTGATATCTTCCTTTTCCAAGGTCATCACTTTTTCGCCATCCGTGTTTCTAACCACGGTTACCGACGGCGTATCGGGTGTAGAATAATAATCCGTGAAATAGTCTTTCGATTGTGACCAGGTAATCCGGTGATTCTTTTGCTCGGGCGTTAAGTTCTGTAATCCAGAGCCATCCAGATTAATCTTATATTGATAGTGATAATAGGGATTCCCTTTCTCTCGGTTGGCTCCGGTAAAATAGACCATGCGTTCATCTTCATCCACATGCTGCAAGTCCAGAACACGCCAATCCCCTTTGGTTATTTGATGCTTTAGCTCCCCGCTATTCAGATCATACAAATATAAATGTCCCCAGTTATCGCGCTCCGAAAACCAGATTACCTCATCGGTATCATCCAGTACCATCCAGCTTTCCGTACTATAGCCGGATTCAAAATAGGTGTCGACCTCCTCACGCAACACATCCCGCACTTCTCCTGTCTGGGCATCAGCTACACGCAGTTGGGCAACCTGGTGATTGCGTGATGAAGATACAAAAGCCAGCTGCTCTCCATCATTGATCCACTCGTTATCGAGAAAGCGTCCACCCCAGTCTGCAATATGATCGGAGATGGTAGAGCGGTGATAGTCGGGATCCATATCTAGCTCCACCACCTCGGGATTATCACCCAGGTGCACAATTACGCGCTCAATTTTAAAAACAGTGCTGTCGCCGGGCAACGGGTACTTCCATCGCTGCAGATCAGAATGTCCTACCTTTGTATTATAGAGATACATCTCTTTAACGTCGCGACTATCATGACGAAAGGTAGCAAGTTTTTCAGAATTCGGTCCCCAAAGCAGCACCGGCGTATCACTTTTCACCCATCCGGCATTATTGGTGGCATATCCATAGTACCGCTCACCGTCGGTAGTCAACTGGGTATGCTCCCCGGTTTCGGTATCGCGCACCCAAAGGTTATAATCCTTGATATATGCGGCTTTTTTGCCGTCCGGCGACAATACCTCATTCCTCTTTTTCTTTTGGGCAAGCTTTGTCGTTTTATAATCTGAAAAATCGGTTTCATAGCGCTTCCCCATAAAATGATAGCGTAACTTATTGCCCCCATCAGTGAGAGACACCGAGCGCAAAGGAAGTTTGCCGGGCTCCATTTCCTGATTCGTTTCTTCTGCCAGGCTTTTGGCCAAACGCTTGTGATCAAACGCTTTCTCTTTCTCTCCAGTCTGTGGGTTAGCTTTATAATATACTTTACCATCGGGCGTGCGCGTATTATATATTAAAACGTTTCCCGAACTCCAGTTTTGCCCCACCACCCGATTATATACTTTGTCAGAAGTATGCTGTCTCAAAAACTGCTCTGCACGTTTATAATCTTCTCCCGTAACTGTTGAAGTACTGGAGCCTACTTGTACAGAAACCGAAGCCTGTTGTAACGCCCACCCCGAAGTTACCGAGAAGGACATAAGAAAAGCTGTCAGAAAAAGTATGAGTAACCGTTGCATAATATATTAGTAGTTAATTGTTAAGATGATTCTCAGAATTGTAATGTCGCACATCCTTCTTACATTCCAAGTGCTCTGTAAATTATTTATCCAAGGATAATCTATTGAAAATGCGAAGGCAATGTTTTGTCCAATGTTTAAAAAGTTGTAACGTAATCATGCGTTGCAACTATATAGCTCAGCTTTTTATCCCTAAATAAAAAACTCTACCACTTTCTACCACGGCAATGCCAAATCGATACAAAAAACGGTTTATCTTCTAAACAAGATTACCAAATCCCCTATACGTCCTATAGCCCCCCTTTTAGGTAATAGACAAAATCATCCCGCCTACCGTTTTTGAGAATATTTTAATCTTTCTGAAATCAACCCTTGACATATTACACCCTTTCGGGGTACATTGTGGGGTGAAGTGGTAGAATGTGGGAGTTCATATCCACGATCGAATTCGATAACAATGCTGTAATTCTGGGGATCCATATATGCCTAGCTTTAAAGGCGAATACGAACATAGTGTTGATAATAAAGGACGCGTTAGCTTCCCGGCTAAACTGCGTAAAGCTCTGAATCCCCAAGCGAAAGAGCACTTTACTATAGTACGAGGTCTTGACAAATGCCTTTATCTCTACCCAGAAGATGAATGGCAGCAAGTTGAAGACCAGCTTTCCCAGATAAACAGCTTTACAAAAAAAGGTCGCACACTCAAGCGTAACTTTCTTCGCTTTGCAGTTGATGTAAACCTGGATAACCAGAATCGCATTCCACTTCCTTCACAACTTACAGAATGGGCCGGCATCGACGGTAAAGCCATATTTATTGGCACAGGCGAACGTGTTGAAATATGGTCGCCAGAGGAACTCAAGCCCGTTGATGACGACCTGGACTTTGAATCGTACCAAGAACTTTTTGAGGGCGTAATGGGTGACGATGACAGCCATGAACAACAATGACACATATTATGAACATCATCCGGTACTGCTTGATGAGTCCGTAGAATACCTTATTACGGACCCCAGCGGTATCTATATTGATGCTACCCTAGGCGGTGGAGGACACAGCCAGGCATTGTTATCTGCACTCAATAACGACGCCCAACTTATTGGTATCGATCAGGATGACGAAGCCCTCGCTGCAGCAAACTCCCGCATTGGCGATGATCCCCGCTTCTCATCCGTTAAAGGTAATTTCGGCTATCTTTCCAGGCTGCTCCCCCCAGAACTGCATGGAAACGTTAGCGGAATTCTCCTGGATCTGGGCGTTTCTACGCACCAGATAAAAGAAGAAGAACGCGGTTTCACCTTCCAAAAAGAAGGTCCGCTGGATATGCGCATGAGTAACCTCCGTGGCGTAACGGCATATCAAGTAGTTAACGAATACTCCTACGAAGATCTTCGTGATGTCATCTTCCACTACGGCGAAGAGCGAATGAGTCGCCAAATTGCTCGCGAGATAATTGATCGTCGTCCTATCGAAACGACGACCGAGCTTCGTGAGGCTGTAGAAGCCGTTGTCAAGGGCCAATACCAAATAAAAAGTGTGGCTCGTGTATTCCAGGGAATCCGTATAGAGGTAAACAGAGAACTGGATATGCTGCGACAAGTGCTGGAACAAGCCCTTGAACTTTTGACCATTGATGGTCGCATTGTTGCCATTAGCTATCACTCACTTGAAGATCGAATCGTCAAGAGATTTTTTAAAGCAGGCAACCATGAAGGAAAAATCGAGAAGGATTTTTATGGCAACCCCCAGAATCCCATAGAAGAGATCTCTGGCGGGATTATTCGTCCTACCGAAGAAGAAATAGAACGAAATTCTGCTGCACGAAGCGCCAAAATGCGCGTTGCACAGAAGATAGAAGAGCCAGAGGTGTAGCATGCTTATAAAATCTCCACTCAAAAAAGAAAAGGTAAAACAAAATAAACGTCGTTCTTCTTCGAAAGATAAGAAACGAAGTACCATCAAAGGGGCAGCCCGTTCAAAGGGAAATCACTATGGCAGACGAAAACAACCTGGCAACCAAGACAGTGGATTTTCGTTCCCCAAGCTAAAGCCGTGGAAAGTTATCGTCGGCGCTCTTGCAATTGGCGCACTTGGCATCCTGTACCTGAACCATGTGTTCGCTACACAACAGTTGTTACAAGAAGTACAGCAACTGGAACGCGAGTACAATCAGGTTAAACGGATGCATGAAGACTATCGGCTTACCTACGATCGGATGATCGGGCCGGCCGATATTTATGAAAATGCAAAAGATGCAGGATTCATCAATGGCGGACCTGCAGAAAAAGTAATTGAGGTGGAAAAGTAAATGCGAAAAGAACGTTCTGCCATATTAAACAGGATGTTTATCGTCTTTGGGCTGGTACTTTTGGTACCTTGTGCCATTGGTGTACAACTTTTTCGCGTAAACTTTATAGAAGGTCCCGAACTTCGCCAACTCTGGAGCGAACAAGCCATTGACTACATCCCCATTCCGGCCCAAAGAGGAAACATCTATAGTACGGATGGCAGCTTGCTGGCAACAAATTCTGTAGCCTATAAAATTGCGATCGACCCTAAAATAGGCGGACTTGAACAATCTCAAATTTCACAAGTTTGTGATACCCTGGCAAAATACACCTCGCAATCTTCCTACCAATACTCACAGAAGATTCGCAGCGCATCGCCCCGTTCCCGCTATATAGTACTGGGCAAGAATGTAGGGCCTGAGGCACACCAAGCGTTACAGCAGATGAATATTCGCGGTGTCATTCTGGAAGAAAATTATAAGAGACGGTATAATTTCGGATCTCTTGCCGCTCATACTCTCGGCTTTGTCAACCATAACACCCAAGGTATCACGGGACTTGAGAAAAAGTACGACAACCGACTCAGTGGTGAAGATGGTGTACAGCAAGTTCGGCGAGAACGAAATGGACGTATTTCTTCATATGTAGGAGCACCGACCAAAAAACCACAACAAGGGCAATCGCTCCACTCCACCATTAATGCCCATATTCAAGCAATTGTTGAAGAAGAACTTAAAGCCGGGATAGACCGAACGAGATCATCCTACGGTTCTGCTATTGTTATGGATCCCAATACAGGAGCTATTAAAGCGATGGCTAATTATCCCACATTCAACCCCAATAATCCTGCTTCCCTTAACAGCACGAACCGCAGGAACTTTGCGATCTCGGATATGATCGAACCCGGCTCTACTTTTAAATTGGTTACTGCTATAGCCGCTGTTGAGCAGCAAAAAGTGCAATTTTCCGAATCTTTTGAAACTCCTGAAGACGGGAAAACAAAAATTCACGGTCAGTGGATGCGTGATCACGAACCCCTGGGAACACTTACCTTCCCCGAGGTCATCCAGAAGTCATCTAACGTGGCTACGGCAGAAATCGCCATGCGGCTTTCCAAGGATACGTTCTACCAGTATGCCCGCAACCTGGGTTTTGGCACCCCTACAAATATCGATCTGCCGAACGAAGAAACCGGTCGGCTGCCCAAACCGTACGAATGGAGCGAAGTGTCACTTCCATGGATGTCTATTGGGTATGAGCTCCAGGTAACGCCCTTGCAACTGGCCCAAGCTTATGCAGCATTTGCTAATACAGGCCAAATGATGCGGCCATACCTTGTTGATAAAATCACTGACAAACAAGGCAATATCACCTGGGAACATGAAGATGTAGAAGTGCGCCAAATCGCCGAGCGTGAGACATTGGAGCAGCTGTACCCGGTATTCCGCAGTGTTGTTACAGACTCGGGCACAGCAAAATATGCCCAGATCCAAGGACTTCCTATTGCCGGAAAAACGGGTACCGCCCAAAAACTTATTGACGGGCAATACCGCAGTGAATATCGATCTTCTTTTGTGGGATTTTTTCCGGCTCAAAACCCAAAATATGTATGCCTTGTAGTTCTCGATAACCCCGACACTTACCCCCCTTACGGTGGTGTTACAGCGGGACCGATCTTCCGTGAATCGGCGAAACGTATTGCAGGACTTGATAACGAAATTGAAAAACAGATTATCGAAAGCGAATCAACAAGCAAAACCTGGGCCCATGCTCCTGACTTATCAGGCCTCACAAAGAAGGAAGCCCAATCACTGCTTGCAAAACAGGAATTAGAATATAAGACCGACGGAGATGGCAACTGGATCAGCGGACAACAACCCGAAGCTGGTGCAAAACTATCTCCAAAAGATAAAATCACGCTTGAACTTTCAAACACCGTCGCCGTTGCCGATACCTCCGAGCTTCCTGACGGCTACTCCATCATACCCGATGTGGGTGGCATGAGCATGCGTAAAGCAACAGTAGTAATTCACGCCCGAGGATTCGAAACCAAGATGATTGGTTCTGGAACAGTTTATAGCCAGTTCCCACGGCCCGGCGATATGATGAAACAAGGCCGGACTATTACGGTTCGCGGTAAAGCAAAAGCAATGGAAACCCTGACTAGCAAAACCACAAAGTGACTTACGAAAAACTCATATCCCTTTGTAAGCCAATTGACGTCTCCGGACCGGAGCCGACTGCCATTGGTGCGCTTACCCAGGATTCTCGTGCAGTGGAAGAAGGAGATGTTTTTATTGCCGTTCGTGGGTTCAATGTTGACGGCCATATCTTTATTGAAGATGCAGTAGAAAATGGGGCCTCGGTAATCATTTGTGAAGAGTCATACTATACCGATAAAGAGGTTTGTGTACTGGAGGTAGAAGATACCCGATTACTTGTCGGAAAACTAGCCCAGGCATTTGAAGGGAATCCCGCGGATCGACTTACCATCATCGGCATTACCGGAACAAACGGTAAAACGACTGTAGCGACCCTGGTATTTCAGGTACTGCAACAGCTGGGAGAGCAGCCATCCCTGCTTGGCACTGTAGCAAAACGCATTGGCAACGAAGAACTCAGGAGCTTGCTTACTACTTCAGATCCTATTGAGCTGGCCGCTGATATGGCCAAAATGGTAGAAACAAATTCTACGCACCTGGTAATGGAGGTCTCGTCTCATGCACTTGACCAAGAACGCGTGGCAGGAGTTAACTTTGATATAGCTGTATTTACCAATTTAAGCCACGATCATCTTGACTATCACGACGACCTTAAATCCTATGCGGCATCAAAGAAGAAATTATTCGACAATCTCGATGACGATGCGCATGCTATTATTAACGGGGATGACGACCAGGCTGCCTTTATTACAATGGATTGTTCGGCAAAGGTTATTGATTTCAGCTTTAATAAGGCCCTTGATGTTGAATGTCAGATCTTGTCAAATAGCATTGAAGGGGTCGTCACCCGTATAGGCGACCAAGTTATTGAAAGTCCACTGATTGGTGCCTTTAACGCCTATAATATTGCAGAGGCATTTTTAATCTGTAGAGCGCTGGGATATGAAAAAGAAGCTATAGCTAACGCCCTGGAAACAGCATCAGGTGCTGCAGGTCGCCTGGAACGGGTCCAAGAATCCGCGAATGGAAATAACCCCGTTGTATTAGTGGACTACGCTCACACCCCTGATGCACTTGAAAATGTAGTACAAACACTGGCAGAACTCAAACAAGAAAACCAGCTATTGCACACCATCTTTGGATGTGGCGGTGACAGAGATAAAACGAAGCGCCCCAAAATGGCTAAAATCGCCGAACGCTATAGCGATAAAGTGACGGTGACATCCGATAATCCCAGAAGCGAAGATCCCGATGAAATTATTGACGAGATCATGGTCGGTTTTGAGGAAACCGATAGTGCCGAACGTATAACCGACCGCAGAGAAGCAATTGAGAAAGCTGTTAAAGATGGTGACCATCACACCATGATTTTAATTGCCGGCAAAGGCCACGAAACATACCAGGAAGTGCAAGGCCAACGCCACGATTTTGACGACCGGGCTATTGCTAGTAAAGCCCTGGCAAGCAGGAACTCCAATCAAAATATTGGAGGTTCTTGATGCTATACGAACTTTTACACTGGCTGGAAATCAACTATCAACCGCCCGGCTTTGGCGCATTTGAATTTATCACAACGCGAGCTGCCGTTGCTGCCGCTATGGCCCTGTTCATCAGCGTGATGATAGGTCGCCGTATTATCCAGTGGCTTGAAAAAATGCAGCTGCGCGAAGTTATTCGCGAAGATATTGGTCTCGACAATCACTTGGGCAAAGCACATACCCCTACCATGGGTGGAATTATCATACTATTGGCTGTGCTCATCCCTGCCCTGTTTTGGATGAAGATGGACAGCGTATATACATGGATGATTATCCTTGTCACTTTCGTGCTGGGCGTTGTCGGTTTTGTAGATGACTATATCAAAGTTGTTAAAAAGGATAAAAGCGGCCTTAGCGGAAAGTTTAAGGTAGCCGGCCAAGTAACCGTAGGGCTTTTATTGGGATTAACCCTCTACTTTTGGCCCGACTTCCAGAGTTTCAATACGCTGTCAACAGTACCCTTTTTAAAGAGCGTGAACATTGACTATGCCTTTTTAGGAGAAGCACTCGGGTGGGTTATCTACATCCCAATGGTGATTTTTGTAATAACAGCAGTTAGCAATGCAACCAATTTAACGGATGGTCTCGACGGACTGGCGGCAGGAACATCAGCTATAGCAGGTCTGATACTAGGTATTTTTGCATACGTTTCCGGGCGTACCGACTTTTCGGATTTTTTGAACATTATCTATCTGCCCGGGTCGGGAGAGCTGACCATCTTTTGCGCCTCATTGGTAGGAGCCTGCATGGGCTTTTTATGGTACAACACGCACCCCGCTTCTGTTTTTATGGGAGATACCGGATCCCTGGCGCTCGGCGGATCCTTTGGTGCTCTTGCGCTTATGCTGCACAAAGAATTATTACTGCCGATTATCTGCGGAATTTTCTTCGTGGAAACGGTATCAGTCATTATTCAAACAACGTATTTCAAATACACGAAGAAAAAGTATGGTGAAGGCAAACGTGTATTCCTGATGACCCCTATTCACCATCATTTTGAGAAAAAAGGACTGCCGGAATCCAAAATCGTTGTTCGTTTCTGGATTATTGCGGTACTCCTCGGCATTCTAAGCCTCTTAACCCTGAAACTGCGATGATAGAAGTACAAAACAAACATATCGTTGTTGTAGGAGCTGCCCGCAGTGGGCTGGCTGTCGCTTCGTTGCTGAAGCGCAAAGGGGCTCGTGTATTTGTAACGGACCATAGTGCTATTGCTGAGAATGTGAAAGAAAATTTAGAACAGGAGCAAATTCCTTTTGAAGAAAACGGACATACCGAAAAAGCACGCGGTGCCGACCTCCTGGCAATAAGTCCCGGTGTGCCTACAGAGGCACCATTAGTACAAGAGTATATCAACGCCGGCAAAAAGGTGTTTTCAGAGATTGAAATTGCCAGTTGGTTCAACAAAGGTCCTATTGTGGCCGTCACCGGCAGTAACGGTAAAACGACCGTCACCAATTGGTTAGACCATACATGGGAAAAGGCAAACCGAGAACATATTACCGCCGGAAACATCGGACATGCGTTTTCTGATGCTGTAGCACAAACTACAGAGAATACGGATGCTCTTTTGGAAGTAAGCAGCTTCCAGCTTGATCATATTGATACTTTTAAACCCCATGTGAGCTTGTTGCTTAACGTAACGGCCGATCACCTGGATCGATATAAAGAGAATTTTTCTAACTATGCAGCATCAAAATTTAGAATTACTGAAAACCAAACAACCAACGATTGGTTCATCTATAATTATGATGATCCAACGATTACTGATTATGTAAACGAACTCCAAAAAAAAGCCGATGCCCCAAGGTTATTGGCTTTTTCGAACCGGCAAAAACCGGACGAAAGCGATGGGGCCTTTGTTCGCGATCAAAACATCATTCTCAAAATTAACCAAGAAGAAGAGGTACTGATGCCAATCAGCGATGTACAACTTTCCGGAAAGCACAATTTAAAAAACGGCCTGGCAACAGCCCTGGCTGCTCGTGCTTCTGAAATTAATAATGATGTGATACGTGAAAGCTTACGCACTTTTGAAGGTGTTGAACACCGGCTGGAACTGGTACGTGAAGCAAACGAGGTCAAGTACATTAACGACAGTAAAGCAACAAACATCAACGCTGTATGGTATGCTCTCGACAGCTTTAATGTGCCGCTCACGCTCATTCTCGGCGGGCGCGACAAGGGTAACGATTATTCAGAACTGGTTGACCAGATCCGGAAAAAAGTGCATACCATCATCGCTATCGGCGAGGCAAAACCCCTTATCGAAGAGCAACTAAAAACAGTGGTTCCTCATTTTAAAACCGCCAAGAACATGAACGAAGCCGTGCGGCAGGCCAAAAAAGGAGCAAAACGAGGTGAAGCTGTACTACTGAGCCCCGCCTGCTCATCATTCGATATGTACGACAATTATAAACACAGAGGTAACGAATTTAAGAAAGCAGTAAACAGACTTTAAATAATTAACAGTAAACGGTGACCAGTGATCAATTTTCACTGGTGATTGTAAACTGATCACAAAAAAATGCTATATACAACGCCAAATAAAAATATATCATCCATCATGGGCACCAGCCCGGATGACATCGATACCCCCAAGCAGGGTAGCGATCGCGTGCTTCTTATATCGGTGATATTCCTGATGATTATCGGGGTACTGGCGGTGTATTCTTCTATTGCCTACTTCGCTGAAACTAAACACACGACTGCAGGCAGCCTGGTCATAGGCCATGCCGTAAAGCTGGGTATTGCCTTTTTGGCCATGCTTATTGCATCCAAAGTAGATTATCACTTGTTAGCCAAATTCAGTCGACTGGGCATGGTGGTCAGCTGGATACTGCTTATTGCCGTGGTGGTTTTCGGCAACGAGGTATTTGGAGCAAAACGCTCATTGAACATCGGTGGGTTTTCATTCCAGCCGGCTCCTTTTGCTTCGCTGGCCCTGCTGATTCATATCTCTGTATTATTGGAAGAAAAACAGGATTATATCAAAGATTTTAAGCGGGCCTTTCTACCTATCATGTTTTGGGTAGTTATTACTTGCGGGCTTATCGGCATTGAAGATTTCAGTAGCGCCGCACTACTTATGGGACTTTCCCTGCTTGTAATGTTTATCGGTCGAATAAGCACGCTTCAGCTGGGCTCCTTAATGCTTATCGCCGTAATGGGTGCCGGGCTGCTCATTTGGCAATCACCGGAACGCCAGAGCCGAGTTGACCAGTATGTCAATCAAATTACAGATATCAACAGCGACGAATTTAATATAGAAGAAGGATACCAGGCCCAGCAGGCCCATATCGCCATTGCACAGGGTGAAATTTTTGGAGTCGGTATTGGAAAAAGTACCCAGCGTAACTTCCTCCCGGCTCCATATAATGATTTCATTTTTGCCATTATCGCCGAAGAATATGGGCTGGTCGGTTCTGTTTCTCTGATCACCCTCTTTAGCGTAATTCTGTTCCGGGGTATTGCCAAAATTGCCAAAAATGCACCCGATACACTCGGCATGCTCATGGCTGTGGGTTGTACGCTCACAATCGTCTTATATGGATTTGTTAATGCAGGCGTAGCCAGCGGATTATTGCCGGTAACCGGGCTTCCCATGCCCTTTGTGAGTTACGGGGGGACAAGCATTCTTTTTGCAGGATTAATGATTGGCATCCTTATGAATATTTCGAAACACAGTAACAATAAGAAAGCAGTTTTTTATGCATAGCGCTGCAACAAAGGACATATCATCACAAGGCGGACCAGCCTCTGCTGCTATGAGCGAAGTGAAAGTGCTCATAGCAGCCGGAGGTACTGGCGGCCATGTGTACCCGGCCATCGCTATTGCCGATGCGCTGCGGGAGAGCTATGATGATATCGATATCCTTTTTGTAGGCACCAAAGATCATATGGAGTGGAAAACCGTCCCCAAGGCCGGTTACGACATTACCAGTATCTGGATTAGCGGCTTCCACCGTCGATTGACGCCTAAAAATTTGCTATTCCCGTTTAAACTGGCGACAAGCTTGGTGCAAAGTCTTGGTATACTCGGCAAATTCAAACCCGATGTTGTTATCTCTTGCGGGGGATACGCAGCCGGTCCCATTGGGTGGGTCGCTGCCAAAAAAGGAGTTCCCCTGATTGTGCAAGAGCAAAACAGCTATCCGGGAGTTACTAACCGTATATTGGGCAAAAGTGCTGAACATATTTTTACGGCCTTTAAAGATGCAGACCACTATTTCCCCATTGAAAAAACGGAAGTAGCCGGAAATCCCACACGGAAATCCCTTACCGATGTTGATAGCCGGCAGGCTTATAAAAGCTTTGGCTTTAGTGAAGATAAAAAGACCCTGCTGGTGTTGGGCGGCAGTGGAGGAGCAAAAAGCATCAATGAAGCGATGCTACAGAATATTGAGAAGCTTCACGATAATATGGAATTACAAATTATCTGGCAGTGCGGTAAGCGATATTACGACCAGTTACGTCGAGATATTGACCCCCAGACATATGAGCATCTGCTACTCAAAGATTTTATACATGATATGCCATCAGCTTACGAAGTAGCAGATATCGTTGTTAGCCGTGCCGGTGCACTTTCATGTGCAGAATTAGCACTTACGGGCAACGCAAGCATACTTGTGCCCTCGCCCAACGTGGCGGGTAATCATCAAACAAAAAATGCACAATCGATGGTTGAAGAAGGTGCTGCTGAAATGGCTGCAGACGAAGAGCTTAAAGAAACACTGCCGGCCCTCGTTAAAAAAGTTATCAGCAGTGACGATAAACTGGAACAAATGAAAAGGGCAGCTAAAGAATTAGCGCGACCGGAAGCTGCAAAAACCATTGCAAATAAGATATTAGCACTGGTAAAACAGAAGAAATCAGAAATATAAACGACAATGTCATGCTGAACTTGTTTCAGCATCTATAGATTAGATGTTGAAGATCCTGAAATAAATTCAGGATGACATAATACGTAAAACTGAAGTAGTTAAATGAGTAAACAAATACAAACACAACCCATATTCGGGCGAACCCGCCATATTCATATGGTAGGTATCGGCGGAATCGGCATGAGTGGCATGGCCGAAATTCTGCTGCAAAAAGGATATAACGTATCCGGCTCGGATGCCAGTATGGGCGAGACCATTGAGCGGCTGCAAGAACTTGGAGCAGATATCGCCATTGGTCATGACGAAGAAAATATTGAAGGTTGCGATGTCGTCGTCTACACCAGCGCTGTAGAAGCGGAAGAAAATATTGAGACCAAGGCCGCCTTAGACCAAGGTATTCCCGTTATTAAACGCGCCGAAATGCTGGCAGAACTCATGCGCATGAAGTACGGTGTTGGAGTTGCCGGTACGCACGGTAAAACCACAACCACTACGATGATCGGCCATGTTATTCAGGATGGTAGTTTTGATCCTACAATTATGGTTGGCGGCAAAGTGCACAGTTTTTCCGAAACCAACGCTGTTGTGGGCAAAGGAGATATTATCGTCGTAGAAGCCGATGAATTTGATCGCACCTTCTTACGCCTTACTCCTTCGCTGGGTGTCATTACCAATATCGAGGCCGAGCACCTGGATATCTATGATAACCTTGAAGATGTGAAGGAAGCTTTTATTGAGTTTGCCAACAAGGTACCCTTTTACGGCGCCGTGGCCCTCTGCCTGGATGATCCCAATGTACGGAGCATCATCCCGGATTTAGAAAGACGGACTATTACGTATGGGTTAACACCACAAGCCGAAATTCGAGCAATCGATATAGAGATCGATCACTTCACCAGCACCTTCACCGTTATCGATGAAGGTAAAAAACTGGGTGAAATCGTCCTTCAAGCACCCGGCGAACACAATGTGAAAAATGCACTGGCGGCAGTAGCCGTAGGACTTGAACTAGATATTGATTTCGAAAAGATAAAATCCGGCCTGGAACGGTTCCAGGGGGTATTCCGACGCTTCCAGCTTAAAGCTGAAAAGGATGATGTAATCGTTATTGACGACTATGCACACCATCCCACAGAAGTACAGGCAACCCTTAGCGCTGCTCGTGAAGGATGGAAAGATCGCCGTATTGTGGCTGTATTCCAGCCGCACCTGTACTCGCGTACACAAGATTTATATGAAGAATTCGGGCTTTCATTTTTTGATGCGGAGGTTTCTGTCATTACGGATGTCTATCCCTCGCGTGAAGATCCCATCAAAGGAGTAAACGGGAAGCTTATTGCCGATTCAGCAAGAGAATACGGCCATCGCAAAGTACATTACGTGGAAGATAAGACCGAACTACCCAAACGACTCAAAGAAATTGTTGAACCCGGTGATGTTATCATCACTATGGGCGCCGGTGATATTTATAAATACGGCGAAGAGTTTGTAGAAGCATTAGATGCGGGAATTTCAACTTTGAAATCATGAATCACGGAATCACTGACTCAATAGAACTAATAAACACTTAAAAATGTCATGCTGAACTTGTTTCAGCATCTCGACTTTAAGCTGACGGTCCCGAACTCGAATACTTTCGAAACGGGATGACATAAAATGAAGTAATTAATGACAAAAGACGAAACACATAACGATACAAAAAGTAGCAAAAATCCACTGCCGTGGATCGCTGGTGCTGTGCTTATTCTGGGTATGGCAATCGTGGGAGGACTCTACTGGAGTGCCAACATGACCGTAGAGCAGGTTCGTTTTGAAGGTAATTATTTTGTTTCCTCTGATGAGCTCGAAAAGGTTGAAGTACCCACGGGTATTAATCCCGACAGCCTCGACTATGCAGATATACGCCGCCAATTTGAACAACTGCCCTATGTTCGCAGGGCTGACATTAGTGTTGAACCAAACGGTGAACTGCTGGTAGATATTACCGAGAGAAAACCTATTGCCTTACTGGCTGAGGGGACTACCAAAGTATATGTAGACCATGAAGGAATACGACTTCCCAAGGTGCTGGGCAAAACCGTTGACGTGCCCATTCTTTACGGATTTAGTGCTACTCCCCTGGGAGATACACTCAACAGCAAAGCTTTTGAATATGCATCAAACTTTTTGAAAACGGTACACAATAAGAACGTCAGCAATGCCACCATAAGTGAAGTTGCATGGACCAAGAAGGAAGGCATTGTAGCGTTGACCAATCAAAATGGCGTAAAACTGATTTTTGGCAAAGGTGATTATGCGAACCGCCTGCGAAACTGGGAAGCATTTTATGGTAAAGTCATCAAACAGAAAGGAATTAAGGCAATGCGTTCGGTTGATCTGCGCTTTCAGGGGCAGATCGTAACGCGCGAAAAAGAAACATAAACAGGAATAGAAAAATAGCATCCTGTCCGTCGGACGGCGGATCAGGATCTCAAAGAATCTTGCTGAATAGATATTGATCCGCCAGCTGGCGGACAGCATGACATGATGAAAATCAATCATATAACAGTACGTGGATAGTATTATGGAAGAACAAGAAGATCGAATTGTCGTCGGATTGGATATTGGCACAACCAAAGTATGTGCTATTGTTGCATCCATCGATCCCCAGGACCGGATCCATATCCTGGGCGTTGGTAAAGCCCCGAGTGATGGGCTAAATCGCGGTGTGGTTGTCAATATTGACAAGACCGTTAATGCCATACAGACTGCCGTAGAGCAGGCACAGCTTGCCTCCGGTATCGAGGTAAATTCGGTAAATGTCGGCATTGCCGGGGATCACATCCGCAGCATGCGCAGCAAAGGCGTTATCACCATCAATAACCGTGATAATGAAATTACGGTAGATGATGTGGAGCGTCTGCTCGAAGATTGTCAGCAGATTATGCTGCCTACCGACCAGCAGATTATCCACGTGATTCCCCAAGAGTTTGTCGTTGACGGACAAGACGGTATCAGCGATCCTGTGGGAATGAGCGGAATGCGAATGGAAGCCGAAGTACATATTATCACCGGTCTCGTATCAGCAGCAAAGAATATTTATCGCTGTGTAGAACGTGCCGGTTACCAGGTTGCCGACATCATTCTTGAGCCCCTGGCCTCTTCCTATTCCGTACTCGATGATGAAGAAAAAGAAGCAGGCGTTGTGCTTGTGGATATCGGTGGCGGTACCACTGATGTAGCGATCTTTCAGGATAACACCATTCGTCATACAGCAGTTATCGCCATTGCCGGCAAAAAAGTGACTGATGATATCCGTGTAGGACTAAGCGTACTTGACGACCAGGCCGAAAAGCTGAAGCGTGAACACGGCGAAGCGTATGTGGATATGATCCAGGAGGATGAAGCAATTACCGTACCCGGTATTGCCGGACGTCCGCCCAAAGAAATTACAAAGAGCATTTTAGCAAAAATCATCCAGGCACGTATGGAAGAGATCCTGGAGATTGTGGCTATCGAAGTTAAACGCAGTGGATATGCCGATAACCTGAGTGCCGGTGTGGTGCTTAGTGGCGGTGGCTCACTGATAAAGAACGTATGTCCCCTTGCCAACGAAGTACTCGGCATGGATGCCAAAATCGGCAAGCCGCTCGGACTCAGCGGCGGACTTATTGAAGAAGTTAATAATCCAATTTATGCAACCGGCGTGGGCTTAGTGATGCACGCCATTGAGACGGGCAGCGGTCCTGCAAACCAAGCTATCGTGCCCTCATCAACCCAAGGTTCCAGTGTCGAGAAGGTGATGAATCGCATCGCTGATCGTATGAAAAGCTGGTTCAAGGAATTATAGCAACAAACACTAGCAATCAAATAGCAACATAAACAGCATACAGCAATCAAAATAAGGAGTAACTATTATGTCTAACCTCAACTCTCGTTTTAGTTTTGACATCGACGGTCAAGACAATGCGAAAATTAAAGTCGTGGGTGTTGGAGGCGGCGGCGGTAATGCCGTTAACAACATGATCCACAAAGGCTTGACCAGTGTAGAGTATATCGCACTCAATACTGATGCCCAGGCCTTGAAGAATAGCATGGCAGATATCACGATCCAAGTGGGGGCAAACCTCACCAATGGACTCGGTGCCGGTGCTCGACCCGAAATTGGTCGAGAAGCGGTAGAAGAAAATCGACACGAAATTGAAGAAGCAATAGAGGGCGCCGACATGGTGTTTGTCACCGCCGGTATGGGGGGCGGCACCGGAACCGGGGGCGCTCCTGTGGTCTCGGGTATTGCCAAACGAAAAGGTATTTTGACGGTCGGTATCGTCACTACCCCTTTCGATTGTGAAGGGCCCAAGCGGATGAAATATGCCCTTGAAGGCATTACTGAACTCAAGAAAAACAGTGACACCGTCATAGTAATCCCCAACGAACAGTTGATGGAGATTGCCAATGAAGACACCACCCTTCTTGAGGCATTCGACCAGGCTAACCAAGTACTGTATAATGCCACACGTGGTATTTCAGACCTGATCTTAATGCCCGGACTTATCAACCTTGACTTCGCTGATGTGCGCACTACCATGCTTGATGGAGGTGCTGCCATTATGGGATCAGCAAGTTCTACCGGCGAAGACCGCGCCGAAATTGCAGCTCGCGAGGCTATCAACTCGCCACTGCTTGACGGTGTAAGTATCCGCGGAGCACGCAATGTGCTGGTCAATATTTCCTCGGGTGCCAACCTGGGAATGCGAGAAACCACCACTGCAACCAGCATTATCCAGCAAGAGGCCGGAGAAGATGCCGAAATTATTCTTGGTACTGTACTCGACGAAAGCTTTGAGGATGAATTGCGTGTAACGGTCATTGCCACTGGATTTGATCTGGCCGAAAGCAATAACGAAGCCCGGGTTGCTCCGAACTCGAAACCTGATAAAAAGCAGAAATCAAATGACATGGAAATGCCGTCAGCCAAAGATATGACCGGTCAAACCAAGCATTCTGCAACCAATGATCCATTTTATAAGGGGGAGAAAAACCTCAAGCATATGGATCAACCTGCATTCCATCGTCGTGGCCTGAAGAATGTACGCTCTTTAGATAACGATGATGAAAACGACCAGAACCAGGAAATGCAGGACGAGCAGAAACAGGGCGATGAACTGCTCAACAATCGCAGGGAACGAATCGACAAGTCCGATTCTGACCAACCGGCGTTTCTGCGAAAAATTATGGATTAACGCAGTACAGTGAACGCGATGTTCATTGCTGTATGTATGTTGATATGCTGATATTTTATCAGTGATATCTCTCCCGCGTTTATGCGGATTTGATTGCTATAATACAGAAGGAGTCTCCTGACCGGGGACTCCTTTTTTTTATTAGATTATTTTATGGACTTGTATTTACGTTTCTGAATATATACTATCCTTATAGTAATTATTTGATAACAAACATCTTCATCATGAGACTATCAATTTTCTTCGCTTTGCTTACCATTTTACTCCCTATTTCCCTCTTGGGGCAAAACATTAGCCCGGATAGTGTAAAGATTACCTTTAAAGTCAGTGTACCCGAATCTACCCCCGAAAATGCAACTATCTATTGGGCAGGATCACTAAACAATTGGGATCCGGGGGACCAGGGATTTGGATTTAGTTCCAAAGAATTCGCCCAACCCCTAACATCCCCAAATGGGCACTGGGTAGTTACCCTCACCGCCCCAAAAGGAAGTACGCACTCTTATAAATATACCCGGGGATCTATCTATAACGCCGAAGAAAAATCCGGATTCAATTTCCGACCTGCCAGAAAAGTGGAGTTTGATCATGACAAAACAGTCCACGACACAGTAGAAGCCTGGCGTGATAAGCCTCCAAAATCACTGTCTGATTCCTGGCCAATCATCCAACTCGACACCGCTAACCCCACCATTACTTACAATGGAACAGTCATGAACGGTAGCTCTACTCTTCTCTATGATAAACAAATGGGTAGCAAATTTGTCGAATATACCGACGAAAGCACATCGGTTAAAAAAGTGCCGGAGTCATTCACAAAAACCGTACACTACTATCAAAAAGTGTCAGCTACTACTGATGATCTCCAACTTATAACTGCAGCAAAAACCAATACCGATACTCTATGGCATGTCTATGTAGATACCGATGGAAATAAAATCATTGAAAAATCAGAGCATGCCTTTACTATAGCAGACAGCAATAATACCAAGTGGTCAGGTCCTGTACCGGTCCGAAATATTATAGACGGTGAAACAGTAATTGATTCTGTTATCTTAAAAGTAAAGCTGGCAAAGAACCTCCCGGCTAATTATCGATCCAGTGCTATTAAAGGTGCTCCAGACCTTATCTACGGTCTTCCTTTTAAAGAACGTATAGGGACATTAAACAATAATCCCTTCTATGTAATAAGCAGTACTACATCTCCTTTTAATACCTTTAATCGGCTTTTTGTTGACTATAACAATAACGACACGCTCGAGATTGGTTCCGGCTCAAATGAAGTATATGTTGCTGACTTTAATAAAATGCACAAAAAGAAAAAGTTCTATCAAATCCCCTCCTTCCAACTGGGACAGAAGTTCTGGACTATTGCTGATATAGACCCTCATGGCCGATGGATTAGATTACGCCCCGGTGATAGATCCCAAAAAAGACGAGCTTTAAAAAAGGGCGACAAAATCCCGTCTTGGAAAGGGATTACAATAAACAACAACGCCATTAGCTCAAAACAGTTGCAAGGCCAATATGTGCTTTTGGATTTCTGGGGAAGTTGGTGCGGCCCATGTATTGATGCTATTCCCAAGCTTCAAAAGGCATACAACCAGTTTAAAACCGAGAATTTTGAGATTGTTGGATTTGCGTATGAAAATGAAAAATCGCTTACCAAAACCTTAGAAAAATACAAGATGCCTTGGTTTCATATCCTTGATGAAGAGGGAGATTTTGGTTCTCAATTTTTGGTCCAGGGATACCCAACCTACTATTTAGTAGATCCCGATGGAAAAATAGTAGAGACCGAAAACACACTGCAAGGTAAAAAGCTCATTCCCACACTTGAAAAACACCTCAAATAAAGCCCAAATATTGACAAGGGAAATTAAAAGCCCGACTTTCCAATCCGGTTCAAATTTTGTACTGTTACAAGCAGTGTGTTCAATTTTTAACAAATGTGGTTACAATGCGGTTTATCAAGCTTTTTCCCCTTACAATAATTCTGTCATTATTCGTCATCTCTTCCCTTTTTGCCCAAAAGCAAAAGCTTACCCCTGATGATTATGATCAGTGGCAATCTATTGGATCAACCGAACTATCGGCCAATGGACAATGGTTTGGCTACAACATCAACCTGGTAGATGGCGATGGTTGGCTTACCATCAAAAAAGTAGGCACAGACTCTACCGGGGATCATAAATTTATGCACGGCAAAAAGCTCGACTTCTCCCAGGACAACCAATGGGCGGCATTCCAGATCGGCGTTTCTGAGAACCAAAAAGAAAAGCTCGAAAAACAGGAGAAAAAGGTTCACCTCAAGCTTGGCCTCATGAACCTGGCAACGGCTGAAGTTGATACTTTTAAGAATATTGCAAACTATACCTTCTCTGATAACGGCCGTTACCTGGCAATGAAAAAGTATCAGGCTGAGAAAATAAAAACCAAGGGCTCAGATCTCATCTTACGGGACCTTAATAAAGAAACGAACCAGCTTATAGGTAATGTTTCTGATTATTCATTTAATGATGGGGGTACCAAACTTGCCGTACTGCTTGATGCTCACTCCACACTCGGTAATGGGGCCCATCTGTATGACCTGTCATCAGGAAAAGTCACCGTACTAGATAGTGACGCTACAGCATACAAAGGCCTAGAATGGAATGAAGATGGAACAGCCCTGGCATTCTTTAAAGAAGAAAAGAATGAAGACTATAAAGAGCCGACCCACCATGTTCTGGCTTTTAAAAATATTGATGGGAAGCCCGAAAAGTATTTATTCAACCAGCAAAAACAGACCTCTTTCCCGGGCGACTTTCGGGTTGTTGACTATCGTGATCTCCGTTGGTCTGAAGATGGCAATACCCTTTTCTTTGGGATTAAGGAATGGGAGAAAAAGGAGAAAGAGGCAGAATCAGACTCCACAAATGAGAAAAAGAATGATGAACTGGATCCCTCGAATGTAGAAGTTTGGCACTGGCAAGATGACGATATCCAAGCCAAACAAGAAGTTCTGGCCGGACAAATAAAACAAGAAAATCACCTTTCGGCCTGGCACCTCGACGAAAACACTTTTGTACAAATAGGAAATGAAAAACTTGAAGAAACATTCCTGACAGGAAACCAGCAATATGCGGTGGGCTACAACCCTAAACCCTATGAACCCACCTTTGAGGAAGAGTGGAAAGATATCTACCTGGTTGATGTAACATCCGGTGATACCAAAAAAATTCTGACAAAACATGAATATGTTAGGAACTCACCGAACGGTAATTACCTGCAGTACTTTAAAGATAAAAACTGGTGGGTTTATAATATTGAAGAAGGAAAGCATACCAACCTGACCAAAAATATTGATACGCGATTTCAAGATTTTACGAATGTCAACGGACGCGAAAACCGGCGTCCCTTTGGTCGTGGAGAATGGGCCGAAGACGACAGCTGGTTTATTGTTTATGATCAATATGATGCCTACAAAGTTTGGGCTGATGGCAGTAAGACCCAAAAGCTGACTTCGGGCAGCCAAGATAAAATCCGCCATCGTCAAGTACGCTTTGATTATGAAAACGATGGTATGGCTAAAGATGAAGACCTCTATTTTTCTCTGTATGGTGATGGAACAAAAAAACGCGGGTATGCACGTCTTTCTGATGGAGATAAAGCCAAAGCTTTGTTTTATGAGGATAAGATGTACAATCGCATTTCCAAAGCAGATTCTACCAAACAGTATATCTACCAGGTACAATCGGCTACCGACTCTCCGGATTTCTTCCACGTAGATCACGACTTTGATAATCCTGTTGCCCTGACTCACACTAATCTTCAGCAAGAAGACTATTACTGGGCTGATGATGAAGTAGTCACTTTTACCAATAAAGACGGAGAACAGCTAGAAGGACGTCTTCTCTACCCTGCGAATTATGATCCGGATAAAAAATACCCGATGATCACTTATATTTATGAGGAGCGATCACAAACAACGCACCGGTATAGCATACCCACCAAAAGAAGTCCCTATAACTTCCGACGCTTTTCTTCGGAAGGCTATTTCGTTTTCCAGCCCGATATCACCTACGAACTGAGTGATCCCGGAATGTCTGCCGTTGAAAGCGTTGTACCGGCTGTTGAGAAGATGATTGATACCGGCATGATTAATAAGGACCAAGTTGGACTTACCGGCCACTCCTGGGGGGCCTACCAAACGACCTTTATTATCACACAGACCAACCTATTTAACTCTGCAGTAGCGGGAGCGCCGCTTACCAATATGATCAGCATGTACAATTCGGTGTACTGGAATTCGGGTACTCCCGACGCTAAAATATTTGAAACCAGCCAGGGACGCTTTCCTGAACCATGGTGGAAAGACTGGGATAACTTTGTTGAAAACTCCCCCATCTTTCAGATGGAGGGTGTCAGCACTCCGCTATTAGTAGAATTTGGTACTAAAGATGGTGCCGTGGACTTTAACCAAGGGGTAGAGCTATACAATACCATGCGCCGCATGCAAAATCCTTTTGTGATGCTGGTCTATGAAGGAGAGAATCACGGGTTGGCCCGCGAAGAAAACCAGATCGACTATGCTAACCGTGCCTTCCAATGGCACGAGCATTATCTCTTGGGCAAAGAAGCTCCTGAATGGATTACCGATGGTTTGCCCTACCTGGAACGACCAACTATGAAAGACAACGCAGCCGAGTAGATTTTTATCCATAAATTATTATTTTAATAATAGCTCATGCTTTTAAACAGGTGTGAGCTATTTTTCAAACCCATTTCTTATGGATATGGCCACCTATAAAACAGATACCGATACCAGGAGCATGCTCTTTGCCAGAGGAATGCTGCTAATTGGTGGCATGGCTTTACTAGCCACTGAACTCCATAAGCTGTATCTTGGAGAAGGCCCAAGCCTTGCTGGAATTGGTGTAGGTATTGCATGCCTGTTTAACGGCCTTATATTTGATCACTTTTGGAAAGGAGATACTATCACCATCGGGCAAGAAGGTATTCGTTACACAGCACCGGAAACCGCTTTTGACGATGCAAAAGAAAAGTTTTCTTCTTGGAAATATATTACCGAAGTAACACTCAATAATTTTAGTATAGAAGTAGTGGAGGAAGTATTAAATGAACATTCCGCTACAACAACCTACCGCCTCCCCTTTTATACCAAAAAACAGTTTGATTCCATCAAAGAGAAATTACGTCAGCTCAGCGACCAAAAGGGAGCACGCTTTAAAATCAAGAGCTGGTGGTAAAAACTCATCTGTATCAATGGATGACTTTACAATCACTTATAGGGACAACCAATCTTTAACTTGGCTTCGTTATCTTGTAATCAGCTTGGGAGTCCTCCACCTTTCTACTGTTGGAATACATTACTGGCAATATGATATAGATTGGACTTCATACATCTATTTATTTACGGGGGCGATAGAAATATTTATCGGTCTTTTCCGATTTGAACAATATTTCTTTCCCTATCCGGAACTAACCTTTTCAGATAAAGAGATCATCATAGAAGAAGGAAAGGAAAAGGAAAAACTCCCTTGGGACATAATTAAGGAGATCACCATAGACAGCACTTCCATTATTGTAGTACTTGCAGATGATCAAAAAGAAATAAATATTCAATATCTTAACTACGGGGATATCCAAAACGCAAAACAAGAGATTAAACAACGCGCTGAAAAGAACGGTATCGCCTATAACTCAGTTTTTTAATACCTCGAACTAAACTATACATCATAAGCTATGGCTGAGCTAACGCTTAAATCTGATAAAGCTAATTTTTATAGCAATATATTCCGTGTTGTGCTGGGTATTTGGGGAATACTCATGTTTTATGATGGAATTACGGAGATGCTGCCGCATTGGAACGTTACAGCACTGGGCGTGCTCAACAGTGCTGTAGGTTTGGGAATCATCATTGCAGCTATTACCAAAACCTCTATTGAATCCGATATAGAAATCAACATTACGGATGAGACGTTGCGTACCACCGAAGATGCTATGACACGCACTGCCTATTGGCATAAGCTGGACAAGCTCACCCTTACAAAGTTTGGTCTTCGTATTACCTATGAGAGTGGAACCAAGGAGCGATTTCGTCTGCCCTATCTAACTGCCGACGAGTTTAAAAATTTAAAGACTACCTTGACAGAACAAAGCGAATCATACGATTTTGATATTGAGGAAAAAGCGTGGTAGAAAATTTTCTAGGCTGACACCCCCTAGAAAACTTCAGCGATTAGTTTTATGGCCATGCCCACGGCCAATGCAGAGAATGCATATTGCAGGTAACGCCGATCTATTTTTAGGTTGAACAGCGCCCCGGCGAAACCACCGAACATACCACCGGCTGCCAACGGCAGAGCAGCTCCAAAATCTACGTAGCCCCAGTGAAAGGCGGTCAGGGTATCGATACCATTGCCTGCAAAACCAAGCTGCACCCAACCCGACAGTGAGATCATTACAATGGCGAGCGATGAGATACTTACCGCACGAACAAACTGCTTTTTGTAGAGCAGGTTAAGGAGGGGCACCATTACGCCCCCACCACCGATACCGGCTAAGGCTGCCACAAATCCCCCAAAACCCCCGGTAATAAAAGACTGGGAA
Organism: Fodinibius halophilus; assembly: GCF_011059105.1. GTDB lineage: Bacteria > Bacteroidota > Rhodothermia > Balneolales > Balneolaceae > Fodinibius > Fodinibius halophilus. The sequence goes on from NZ_JAALLS010000019.1 coordinate 90,609, forward strand.
ATAGTTACCGTATTATTATGGGTCTCGATACTATCGGACTTCTTGGTACCTCTTCGGTAAAACATGTAGGCTACATAAAACAGCAACAGGCTAAAGAAAATCACAAATTCTTGTTTGCTGTAGTATGGAGAGGTGATAATTAACTTTCCCAGGTACACCCCGGCCGCCCCCATAAGTCCCACTTTGAGTCCATCTTTCCAGAAAATATTCTTCTGCTGGTACTGCCGTACGGAGCTGCCCGCTGCGGCAATAAAGGTGCAAAACAGGGAACTGCCTATCGTTAGTACGACGGGATCTTGAATACCGGCATCGCTAAAAACTACAAATAGGATGGGGGTGAACAGTACGCCTCCGCCCAGGCCAAAAAGTCCGGCAACAATTCCGGCGATAATACCTAAAACCAATAGTACGGCAATCTCTATCATAACTGTATCTCACCCTGCATATAGGTGCACGCTTCTCCGGCCAGCTGCACCCGATCCCCCATCTGTTGGCAATACACCGTGCCTCCTCGTTGTGATACCTGCCGGGCTATCAATTCGTTCTTCTCCAGCCGCTTGCTCCAATATGGGGTGAGCATGGTATGGGCAGAACCGGTTACGGGATCTTCGTCGACCCCGGCGTTTGGGGCAAAGAAACGGGATACGAAATCAACTTCTTCACCCGAGGCCGTCACAATAATACCGCGCACATCTGCTTTGGCAAGCAATCGAATATCGGGATTGAGGTTATGGACCTGTTGTTCATTTTCCACCACATACAGGTAATCGGTGTCGCGGTAGAGTTCTTGGCACGGCACGCCCACTGCTTCTTCTAGAAAATCGGGCACATCAGCTTCTTCAAGCTTAGCAGCCGGAAAGTTCATAACCAACCTGTCCTGCTCTTTCTGAACTACGAGCTCTCCACTGCGGCAATCAAAATGTATCTCCTTTTGGGGATAGTTGAAATGCTCGAAAATAACGTGAGATGTTGCCAGTGTGGCATGTCCACAGAGATCTACTTCGGTTGTAGGGGTGAACCATCGCAGGTGAAAACCGTTCTCATTCTCTACGAAAAAGGCGGTCTCGGAAAGGTTATTCTCCATCGCAATTTGCTGCATTTGTGCATCAGACAGCCACTCTTCCAGTGGACAAACGGCTGCGGGATTACCTTCGAAAAGTTTTGTTGCAAAAGCATCTACCTGGTAGATATCCAATCGCATGGGTATTCTGTTTTTTTGATTTAGTGGTTCCCCTTCAATTAACAATTATTTTCCTCTTTTCAAATTCATCATTTCCGTTGAAAGAAGCTTATATTTAGGGCAATGAGTAACAATGTCTGCAAAATTTTGAAATTTCTTTATATGCTGGGTCCCCTTAGTGCTATTTTAGTTTTATATTATTGATAATATCATCGTCTGGAGAGCTAATTCAAGGGTTAGGCGTTTAAGACTTAGTTTATTATCTTCTCAATTAAGGTAGAATGTTTTAGCTAATTGTTGCGTTAATACTACCTAAGTTATAAAATGAAGGATTATTACAATAAAATGGAAGACATAAAAAAATCAGAAGAGAAAAGGTTACGTAATGCTTTTCTCAAGGGTATGTCTGAAGTTTTAGTTTTGGGTAAAAAACCTAAGACTAGAAAATTTTATAATTATTTAGATGCTTTGAATCATGACATAAGATACTTACGTGAAGATTTTATTGAGGCATTTATTCAATTGATAAAAGAATTACCGCCAGAGAAGAAGCTTGAGCTAAAAAATAAGATATTAGAACTTGAGGTGGATGAAGATTGGGGCAATATTACTTTTGAATTTGAAGACCGTAAAAAAGTTAGGGAATGAGCGAAGAAGAAAGTAAACAAAAAGACAATGACAATTCGGTTGAAAAACGTGAAGAAAGTGATACTGTAGATCCTGATTCGGTTGGAGAATTGGCGGATGCTTTAGATATAGAAGATCCTGAAGAGAGAAAGCAGTTAATTGCTAAATTTAGTCAAATTACATCAAGTCCTGTACCCCCACCTAAAGTTCTAAAAGGTTATGAAAAAGTTGTTGATGGTGGAGCAAAATGGCTAATGGAGTATACAAAGGCTGAGCAATTACATCGACACAAAATGGATAGAAAGGAATTAAGCTATTATTCAGCTGGTCAGATATTCGGTTTTATCTTGGGACTAATAGGCATTGGTGGCGGATTATACCTAGCATTAACCGGTGCCACGTGGTTCGGTTTCGCAGCATTTTTCACCTCCCTCGTTTCTTTAGTCGGTTTATTTGTCTACAACAAAAGGGAAGAGTCTAAGAAGGACAGCTAATCTAAAATACCTAACCTGTTCCTTTTTTGATACAGGACAGCCTGAAGTTTATTTGTATATGCACCTATTTCCAGAACATCTGAGCGAGAAAATTGGCTTTAATTCAGTCCGGTCGGCTACACAAGACAAAGCCCGATCAGAGATGGCTAAAACGAAGCTTGCTACGATGCAGCCCTTTTCTGACCGGCAGGTCATTGAACGCCGGCTGGAACAGACCGCCGAAATGATGGACCTGCTGCTAAATGATTCGGCCTTTCCGCTCAATAACTTGCATGATGTGCAACAATTTCTGGATAAGGCGCGCCCGCAGAATAGCATCATCCCGCTTCAGGCTTTTGTTAAGATACTGGAACTCAGCATCACGGCCCGCCGCATCAAAACCTATATTGAGCAGCGCGAAGAACACTACCCGGCCCTGAAAGAAGTTTCTATTCAACTGATCCCCTTGAAAGAGCTGGAAGAAACCTTGCAAGGGATACTCACGGAAAACGGAGAACTCCGTGATGATGCCAGTCCCAAACTGCGATCTATTCGGAAAAGAATTAATAGACGGAAGAATGATCTTCGCACTACCATCAACCGGGTCATGGGACGTCTTTCAAAAAAGGGTATGGCTTCTGATGAGGGACCTACTATTCGCAACGGACGTATGGTAGTGCCGGTACAGGTGGAGTATAAGCGTAAAGTCAAAGGTTTTGTACATGATGTATCATCATCGGGACAAACGGTGTACCTGGAACCGGTAGAAGCACTGAATATTAATAATGAAATACGTCAGCTTGAGTCAGAAGAGAAACAGGAGATTGAGCGCATCCTGCGCGAACTAACGGGAGAAATCCGTAGCCGAAGCGATAAAATTCGGCAAAATATGAATTGCCTTACCACCTTTGATATTATTCGGGCGAAGGCGGAACTCAGTATAGATCTCGATGGCTTTACCCCTGTCATCTCCGAGAGCTCTCACTTGTACATTAAAGAGGCTTATAATCCGCTGTTATTGCTCAAGAATCGCGGCCTTCCGGAAAGCAAGCAAGAAAAAGTCGTACCCTTGGATATGGAGCTTGAAGAGGAAGAGCGATGCCTGGTTATTACGGGTCCCAATGCCGGGGGTAAATCGGTGGCACTAAAAACGCTGGGACTTTGCTCCATGATGATACAGGCTGGCTTTGCCATTCCCGCTCGCGACAGCTCCGAGATTCCTATTTTTAGCAGTATCTTTGTGGATATGGGCGATGATCAGTCTATAGAAAATGACTTGAGTACCTTTTCCTCGCGACTGGAGTGGATGAAACATACCCTGGAAAATGCGGATAAACACAGCTTGGTTCTTATTGATGAAGCGGCTGCCGGTACCGATCCCGAAGAAGGGGGAGCGCTCTTTCAGGCGTTCATCGAGATACTGATGGAACGGAATGCCAAAATATTGGTCACCACTCACCACGGATCACTCAAAGTTTTTGCCCATGACCATGAGTATGCTGTCAATGGGTCAATGAAGTTTGACCAAGATACCTTATCGCCCACTTATAGATTTAAGAAAGGCGTACCGGGTAGCAGTTACGCTTTTGAGATTGCGGAACGCATGCAATTGCAGGAACAACTTCTAAATAATGCACGCACACTACTCGGAGAAGCTAAGGGCGATATGGAAACGCTGATCACAGAATTGGAGACCAAGAGCCAGGAAGCCGAAGAGCTCAAAAAGAAATATGATAAACTAAAGGCTCATACGGAGAAGGAACGAAATCGCTACAAAGAGAAGCGATCGGCCATTGAAAAGGAAAAGGAGAAAATCCGTGAAAAAGCCCTTAACGAGGCCAAGCAGATTATGGACTCGGCCAACAAGAAGATCGAAGAGGCTGTTGAACGCATTGTTACAAAAGGAGAAAAGGACGATGAAACTATACAAAAAGCACGTGAAGAGGTAGAAGAACATCGTCAGCAAGTACAAACGGAGCTCCAGGAACTGGAAGAGGAACAGGAAGAGCGCTACCAAGATGCAAAGGAGCAACCGGAGGTCGGGGACCTTGTGAGGCTCAAAGATGCCAATACTACCGGCGAACTCAAGAAGATTAACGGCAACAAAGCGGTAATATCGGCAGGCGGACTGCGCGTCAAAACGAAATACAAAAAGCTCATCAAGGTTGAAGATGCTTCAAAACAGAAGAAAGAACAGAAGGTGAAGGTCAACTTTGAGGAGGGAAGTCGTTATAAAATGGTGAAACCCCAATTAAGTATTCGCGGCATGCGCGGTCGCGAAGCGATGAAGGAGGTAGAACACTATATCGATAATGCCCTGGCAGCGGGACGCAATGAGGTGCATATTGTGCATGGTAAAGGCGAGGGAATTCTTAAGAACCTTGTGCATGAGTACCTGAACAAACGAAAAGAAGTATCAAGCTATGAGATTGCCCCTATCCAAAAGGGAGGCGCAGGCTGTACCGTTGTTCACTTTTAATTTGGGACTTCAGTGATCAGTTATTTGTTAAAGGTTATTAGGTAACTACGTAATTGCTTTTGGTAATTAAGTAATAAAAGCTGAAAATAACAGGGCTGGAATTTTTAATTCTTAACGATTCACGCATTTTCGAATCCCCCCCCTCTCATCATATTGATTACAGGCTGTCTACAGATAGCTGGACGAAAACACAAAGGCATTAAATACCCGCCGGGAGTACAACTCCCTTGGAGCTAGTAATATTTTAATATGACAACCAGCTTCGAAAACCTTGCTACTTTTTTGTTGGTGATATAATCAGCCACCAACAACTACAGCTCTGAGGGAGTTGTACTCCCGTTTCTT
>NZ_JAALLS010000002.1 GCF_011059105.1 Fodinibius halophilus
CTTCTCAATTTTTACACAAGTATAGGGACATTACCAACCCGCCGGCAACTGCTTTGTCACCGACGGGCCTTTTGTTGATCAAGTTTTTAGTTCTGCAATTCCTGCCTGCAATCGTTTTCGGACAATTTCGCGCGTATCGGAATCCATAAGGAGCTTATTCATTTCATTAAGTGCTCCTTTGGCCTTCAGCTGTACCAACATATCGATAAGCGTAAGCTGCATCTGCGGATCCTCTTGGTGGGGCAACGCCTTCACCAATGCTTTTTGGATCGGTGATTCATCCCGAAAACGGAAGAGGGCTTCGGCAGCCGCCATGCGTACATTTACGCTGTTGTCATTATTCATCGTGTAGATTAAAATATCTGTGATCTGCCGGTCCAGCTCGTTATTATCGGAAACAAACCGCGTTGAGTTTTTGACAGCAGATAAACGCTCTCCCGCCGAGGCCTGCTGATAATTTCCTCCATACATCAGGGCCTCTTTCATCTGCTGCACCTCTTGTTGCAGAGCCGCAACTTGTTCCGTCGAAGCCCCGCCATTATTATTTAGAAATTGTCCTGCCGAAAAACCGATGAGTAACAATATAAATCCTGCTGCGATACGCAGAGACCAGACCACAGCTCGACTTCCAAGGCCACTCTCACTTTCGGTGCTCTTATCCAGCGGTGTAATGGGTACATCGGGTTCAGCCTCTACCTTTCCAAGAGGATCAAAACCGGAATCAGTATTTTCTCGTCTCATAACAGTAGTATAACGGAAATAGTCGGCATGCGACTGTAACTCTTCAGGGATCTGCTCATTTTGGAAAAATGCCTGTAGTCGCTGCTCCTCTTCGAGAGAGGTCTGCCCCTCATAATACTTTTCAATCAGTTGTTTAGCTTGTTCCTTCTTCATAATTCTGTTCTTTTAAATAAGCGGTTCGCACATTCTTGCGGGCTCGTGAAAGTGCTACCCGTATATTATTAACCTTCAATCCGGTTTGTTCAGCAATCTCCTCATAACTCAGCTGTTCTATATCACGTAACTGAATAACCAGTCGCTGGCGGTCGGGCAGTTGCTGAATATATTTATGGATGCACTGCATACTTTCATCCATTTCAATACTGGCAACCGGATCATAACGACCTCCGGTTGAGAGATTCATCAATTCCAGGGCTCCGTCATTTTTATTACGATTGCGATACGAGCGAAGCTTGTCAATACACAAGTTTTTTGTGACCGTAACTGCAAGTGCCTCCAAACTATTATATTGCGATAATCCATCGCGCATATTCCACAGCTTCAGATACACATCCTGAATGGTATCTTCCGCTTCCTGTCGACTGTTGAGCATCCTCAAGGCCAACCGAAAAAGCTTGCCCTTAAAGGGCAGTACATATGTTTTAAATTTTTGTTTTGTCATCTCTGTTGGATAGACGAGCGATCATAGAAATCATTACACCAACATTACCATTTTTTTCGGAAAAGGATTTGAGGAATAGAACTTTAGATTACTCTTTCCCAAATACACGGTCAAACAATTGACTCCAAACCTCTGATCGCATGTCAAAGGATGGCTCATATTGTTCAAAGCCCACTACTTGGGTTGAATCCTCATTAAAGATAAGTCTATAGTTCCAAACAAAAGGGGCAGTCTCATCCGTAAGCCACAGATCAGAACGGCCGAATCGGAGATCATGAACTAATAGGGTAGGCGTATTTTTACTTGCAGCATAATATCCCTGGGAAAACCACTTTAACCGCTCAACAGGAAGCTGACCTTCGTAGGGTTTTAAGAGCTCCGCATTTTGTTGTATTGACTTGAAATCAATAGTTCGGTCATCATCAAATACGGAATAAAGACCGGCATATAACCTATCTCCTTCTTCAGCATAACCGGTCCACAAGAAAATGCTGAACGGAGCAGGAGTAGTCATATACTTTTGAGGATGGATATCCTGCTGTGTAAAGTTTTGCTCAAAAACGTCATTTACATGGGCTTTAACCCCAAAGCCGAGCAGCAAGTAAAGCGAACTTATTGCTAACCCTATAGTGTTGGCCCATTTCCTCTTGGCAGTATTTCGTTTTAAAAACAGGGCCGTGAGAATGCCCGCCATCAGCGGGAGAGTATAAAAGGGATCTATAATAAAAATAGAGTTAAAGCTCAGCGAATAGTTACTAAACGGCTGAAATACTTGTGTGCCATAGCTCGTACAAACATCAATAAAAATATGCGTTATAATGGTCATAAATACCAACAACGACCAATCTCTCAAACTTGTCTCAGACTGCTTATAGTAACGATGCAGCAACCATCCAAAGAGGGGAGCAGCAATAGCGCAAAAAAATAATGAATGACTGAAACCCCGATGAATGGCTAGTGCCTGAACCTCGCTCACAAAAGGAGAAGCTAATACATCCAAATCTGGGACAACCCCAAAAATGGCGCCCCATAACGGGGCTTTATTGCCAATCTTTTTTCCTAATACCAACTCACCAACGGCAGCACCAAGCGTAATTTGGGTAACAGTATCCATCTGTATTTTTCTAAAAAATTTTCAGTATCAACAATTTAGTTAACGTTGAACCAATACGTGAATTTAACACTGAAAATATTATCTCCTGTCTCACCCAATGCATTTACGAGATCTCCGGGTTCCACAAACCGATTTCGTTCTTCTTGTACAAAACGGTTTTGCTGCCATACCAAAAAGAAAGTACTACCCGGACGCCATTGGTAACGAAGCACTAAGCTACTGCGAAATGATTTTACCAAGAAATCGTTATCCGCAGGTACTTCAAATTCATCCCCTTTATGATTAACCTTATATTTTCCATCCTCTATGCTATAATCTTCATAGCGATCTATGTTATAAGATTCTGCAGCGGGCAATTCTCCCGGTTTATAATAATTACCACTGGCAACAAAAGGTTCGGCATAGAATTCAAGCGTCAAGTCTGGAGAAAAGGCATAGTTTACCCTTGTTTGGAGAGAAAGGGTAGAACGGTCGATACTGGAGAAAATATAACGCTTACCGAATGTTTCGGAAGGGCCTCCCTCCTTCGTAGTAATATATTGACGGGTATTCTTTTGTCGCGAAAAACGAGGCTCTATTTCAAATTCCCATCGATCTCCCGTATTCACTCGCACCGAGGGCCTTACTGCTAGCTGCCAGCCCCCAAACTCATCTTCTTCATAGCGACCAAAGATCTCACCAAATACATTGTCACTTCTGTTGGTAAATAATCCTCCGAATATAGCATACTCCTCTGGTGATCCCATTAATGGCCCTCCTCTTGTTAAACGATCACTCATTGTGCGTGGACTGTATCTCACATTAAAAAATGTACGCCAGAAGTTATTCCATTCGATATTACTGTCGAAACCAAATCTATTTTCTCTCTGCGTACCACCATAGTTCCAGGAGCCATCCCAACTCAACTCTAAACGGTACGACTGGTACCACGAACCGGGGTCGTTTTCCCGAAACGTCAGTTCTGCTTTTGAAGAAATATCATCTGCTCTAAATAAGATCCCGGTATCATTAAGGTCGAAGCCCGGCGATTTAACCCGCGCTCCTGCTTCCCATAGCCAATGCTCCCCCGCGTTTTTAGATATTTGTAACCGTCCTCGATAACCACCGAGCTTAGTTTTTGTAGAATCGAGACTTAAATATGAAGCATCAGGACGCTGATAATATCGGGCACTCGATTGCTGAACATTCAAAATTGCATCCGGCGATCCTGAGACATAACTAAAGCCGGCATCACCCGACAACTGGTATTTACCATCTTCAAACCTGAGGTTCCAATCAGTTCCGCCTGTAAATGCCGTCTCGTTTAGCTGGCTATTCAACTCGGTGTTATCTTCTAAATTGCGATACACCCCGGTCATGATAAACCCAATAGTTGATGTATACTCCCCAAATTCCTGTTCCGATCTCAAAACCCCATAGGTTGTGGTTGGCTCAACAACTACCTCATCATAGGTATCAGTATCAGCATTATAGACCTCTGCTTTTTCTCGTGCCGTTACCGTACCCAGCCCTCCCACAGAGAGCCCAGAGGGGAAGCGGCCTGTTATTTTTGCAGCTCCGATAATGGAGGTGTTCGATATCTCCTCAGCATAGTCAATATCGTCATTTCCGGTAGGCCGTAAAGAGGGCGCGGCACCGATGCGTCGGGAGTAGAAGTAACGATCTGATCGCCCCCCACCACCGGATAATGACCGAAACAGCTGCTGATTTTGTGTAAAGAATGGCCTTTTCTCTTCAAAGAAAGTCTCAAAAGCCGAAAGATTAACCTGGGCCGGATCGGCTTCGACCTGTCCGAAATCAGGATTAACAGTACCATCAATTTTTAAGTTTGGACCCAGCCCAATTTTAAAATCGCCACCAAAGCGTCCTTTCCAATTTACGTTTTCACTAAACGGATTATCTGAATCAGGATCCCCTTTTAGTAGCGCACTACCTGCTGCATAGGGGACAAATTCTATTTGGCGCTTTTGAGATATATCTTTAATTCCGGTAAGTGTCCCGAAACGAGAGGCCCAACCATTTTCATCTTGAGGTACCATCACCCAAAAAGAATCTTCATTTCTCTGCGGGATATATCTATTAATATTTAGCCCCCATCGTTGTTTCTTGCTATCACTATATCGAAGCTGTGAAAATGGAATCCGTATTTCTGTAGTCCACCCCTTACTATCAATATTACTCTTTGTTTCCCATACAGGGTTGTAAGAGTAATCTCGATTTCGGTAGCCCATTTCATCTTCAGGCTGAAAATAATCGGCCCTTACACTGGATGCAGAAACGGCAAAACTTCTTGACGTACGACGGTCCAGATAAGTATCCAAAGAAATGATCAATCGTTCTGAATTACCCATATTGTCGCGTCGGCTCAACTGGGCTTTTATCTTTTCGGGGTTATCACTGTACATTCGGGCACCTATGTATAAAGCCTCATCGCTATAGACAAAAGCAACCTTTGTTGTTAAGGTGGCCTCGGCCCCCTCATTGGGTTCGCGCTGTGTAAAGCCCGAAGTGTAAGAAGCTTCCTGCCATACTTTTTCATCGAGCTTGCCATCTAAAACAATATCCTCCTCACCCTTGGCATGCGCTTTTGCGGTACGCACATCCCCAATACTACTCTCAGACTGTGATTCTTGTGATTTAGATACTGTAGGGGAAAAAAATAAAATCGATAAAACTAGTACTGAATTTAATAACAACTTAAATATGGTATTCACCGGCAACGTCTATTATTGTTTTTCTATTGTCTCTGTGGCGTTAAAAATAACGCTTTAACATCAACTGATTATATGTTTTTTCTTGAAATCTGGTAAAACATCATTAAAGTTGTAAAATACTGCTAATATTTATCTAATAATCATGGTCTGGCAAAATTTGACTCTTAATATTTGAGTATACTTATAAGATAAATTTAAATTCAATAACTAATTTATCTTGTGTCAATATCTCGCAAACATTTTCTTAAACAAACCGGCGCTTTAGCATTAGGTTTTTCAGGAGTTCAAACATCCAATAGTAGCAGTTCTGGCAACCCTGTTGACGATTTTAATTACAGGGCCCATCTGGACTGTTCAAATGGAACCCCAAAAAGACTTTTGCCCGTGACAAAGGTATGTGGTATGGCAATACTACTACCGAAGGAAAATTGGAGCTATTTGTTAAATCAAAAAGCAGCAATATCATAAGAAATACCGATAATTTAACGGTAGCTCTCTGGAGCGATCTTATTATCTGTGAAAATACGGATGAAAAAATAGGCTTAAAGAGGGCTTTGCAAAACCTTTGATTTCGTCATTCTGAGCTTGTCGAAGAATCTCCAGTATCCATCTGCTGCCGTTGAAAGGGAGATCCTTCATTACATTCAGGATGACTGCCTGGTTTTGCAAAGGTCCCTTAAATGGTATTATCCTGAAGGCAAAGCCTGCAAACTGGAGCATAATGCGAAACCCAGCTCCGAACTGGCAACACTGTGTTTTCACCTGCCGGCTCTTCGTTATTCATGAATATTCAACATTCGGGATTAACCATGGTAATTACAGGGCCGTGGTATAAAGCACAGAAATAATAAGCACATAAAAAGGCCCCATTCAATCTAGCTGATGGGGCCTAATCATTTTGTTGGATTTCATGCTTCGAATTCTATTTCACTTTCATAGCTACCTGCAATAAACCAAGCCCCGCCTGCAAGAGCTAAATCTTTAAGTAAATTGGTCATACTGGGCTGCATTTGTCCTCCAATAACAGCCGGCAAGTGAATACTTAAGACATATATAAGTAACAGTACACCTAACAGGATGCAAGCCAGGCGCGCTTTCTTCTCTATAATAATACTTACGCAAGCAGCCAACATAGCAACGCCCGTCAAGTATACCCAGAACTGCCCGCCTGGAATAGGTACCATCCCAGCCATCTGTCCAGCCTTCATAAAGTGAAATAGACCAAAAATACCAAATGGTAGTGCGTATAAATAACGTCCTATTTTAGAAAACATACCTATATGGATTTAATTAATGGTTAAGAAGAGTAATATAGGCATATTTGGTTCAACGTTAAACTATTTAGCATTATCAATACCGCTCCGGTCTTTTCTTATCACATCCAACCTTATTCTAAGACTTATAATCAAAAGACAATAACATTGCACTGTTGCAATAGGTTTCTTTGCAGTACTGCAAAGAAACGATCTCTCCCCTTTTTACTCTGGCATTATCCCTCTCATTTCTTTCCAAAAATTATGCCGACCACACCTTCCTAAAGGGCTTTTTCCCTATTACTTAAAAATAATCATGCCCCAACTGCATCTTGGAACAGATGTTGTAATAGTATAAACATGAAGACACACAAGACATCTGTTAACCAAAAACCACCACCTGTTTTAACACTAAAAAAAGTTAAATCCCAACACATATAGGTTACTATTATGAAATTCACTAACAAACATATCACTTTATTCCTCCTATCATTCTTTTTGATGGCAGGATCAGTTTTTGCTCAAGAAACTACTGATCGGGACTTACAATACTTTACCAGTCCGGACCAACGAGGACTCAACCAATTTGAAGCACCGTTCACTACAGATATTGAATTTGACGGTGTACAAGTACGAATTGGAGGGTCAAACGCAATACAGTTCCAGGGAATCAGTCAAGAAAACACTGGCGACCCCTATTATGCAGGAAAAGATGATCAGGGTAATCCGATTTTTAAGACTTTACCCAATCTTGAATCCAATTTTAACCTAGCCACCTCAAATCTGGATCTTGATGTAGGCTTGGCAAATGGCCTCCGAATGCACTTACGTACATACTTAACCTCACAACACCACACTGAGGCTTATGTGAAGAGTGGATATATGCAGGTAGATCGCCTTGACTTCATTAGTGAAGGACTTGCTTCCGGCCTGATGGATAACGTACGCATAAAAGTAGGTCACATGGAGCTTAACTATGGTGACAACCACTTCCGAAGAAGCGATAACGGTTCTGCAATCCATAATCCCTTTGTAGGTAACTATATAATGGACTCCTTTACTACAGAAGTAGCCGGTGAGATCTATTACTACTCTGGCAACATGTTTGGAATGATTGGTGTCAGCAATGGTAAGCTGAACCAACATGTTACTGATAAAGCAGCAAACGGTTTTAAAACACATGCTACTCTTTACGGTAAACTTGGGTTTGACAGCCAAATTAATGATGACATGCGGTTCCGCCTGACCGGTTCTATCCTTAATGTAGCTCAATCTGCATCTATCTACCTATACTCAGGTGACCGGGCAGGATCTCGCTACTACTCTGTTATGGATGACGGATTCCGTGCCGGACGATTCGCGCCTAGCTTCACTCCCGGATATGGACAAGCTCCTGCTCCCGGTGAAATGACAGCTTTCATGATTAACCCATTCATTAAGTACAATGGTCTTGAGTTCTACGGAGTATTTGAAAACACCAGCGGTAATATTTCAGGCAATGACAGCCGTACCTTTAACCAGTATGGAGCTGAACTTCTTTATCGCTTCGGTGCAGATGAAGACTTCTATCTGGGCGGCCGCTATAACTTAGTAAGCGGTGAAACAACCGGTGGTGATATCGAAATCGACCGTATTAATATCGGCGGCGGATGGTTCCTCACTAAAAACGTGATGGCTAAGCTTGAATATGTAACACAATCCTATAGTGGCGAAGGCTTTACGGGTACAAGAGGATTTGCTCCGGGCGTAGCCCCATCAAACTTAACCAACAAATACAAAGATGGTAAATTCAATGGCGTCATGATGGAAGCCATAATCAGTTTCTAAGCATAGATAACCTGCCATAACCTCTAGGTTGGTTTATTTTATCCCTAATGCGGTATCGTCATTGATCTGGCGATACCGCTTTTTATTTGCCCTCCATCAAGGCCTTACTAAGCCCATCACCGACCTTAGGAGTGCATTTTCTTCCGAACTTCATACCTATCCTCGGGCGACTGGAGCTATCGCCCGGCGTGAGATGGGAGCTCATTCAAAATAACGGTATTGTCCAATTCTAGTGCCCCACCAGCTGATTAGTTGCTCAAAAAGGTGATCAATTTATTATTTGAAATAGGAAAAACCCGAGATCCTGACAGAGATGCTTCGGCAAGCTCAGTACATGGTTCAGGATGACATAGTTTTTTGATTTTTTTTAAACAACGTGCATCATTGCGAGGAGTACTGTGGTTTGACGGTACGACGTGGCAATCTCCCTGAAACGATTGGGTAATGTATGAGAGCTTCTTTTTTTACGCTAGACGAATCTCTTCTGGGAGATTCCTCGACTCTCTACGCTCCCTTCGGAATAACATGGTTTTTCAGTCGGGGGGGCTGGTCCCAACAGCTGTCGGGATACCATTCCCTCAACAGTTTTTTCGTCTATTTTTTTGCTGACAAAAATACCCCTCCAACTACTGGAGATTTATATCAACTATATCTCAATATAATTTCACAAGTCGCAGCCGTGCATCAATATGAGAGGCGATCCTTGTTATCTTGGAATTGCAACAAAAAAGTAGACAGAGAGTTAAGGTAGATCATGCAGCTTGGTTGTGTGTTAGTTGTTGTTCGATTTGAACTGGCGTGCGGTAATCCAGGCCGAGTGCAGCCGTTTTTTGAAATAAACTTAATGTTGGACGGGTTGCATCCCCGTCCAACAACTAGCTAAAGGACGGATCAACAATCCGTCTAACTAAGAGAGAGATGAGTTACTACAAGAGAAAATTACCACATTGGCAACAGGTGGAGCAGAATATTTTATGATAGGGACCTTTGCAAAACCAGGCAGTCATCCTGAATGTAATGAAGGATCTCCCTTTCAACGGCAGCAGATGGATACTGGAGATTCTTCGACAAGCTCAGAATGACGAAATAAAAGGTTTTGCAAAGCCCTCTGATAATCAATTTGAAAGGGTCATTGCCGCAGTCAACAAGGTAGGTCGGACATCTTGTCCGACTTTGGATAAATTAATCTACTTTAAGAAACAGACGGGCAAGGATGCCCGTCGTACATCTATGGATTTTTATCAGAGAAAATTACCACATTGGCAGCCCTAAGGATGACACTGCTTTTACTGGGAGAAAGGAGTTTCCCTCCCTAATCGCAGGGAGGGACCAAGCGAGCACACCGAAACTTTCTTGGTCTACGAAGCCATACCTATGCCTAACGGGGCTACTGCGCCCAAGTAGCTTTCGGCTGCGTAGGCTGTACTTCGGCAAATTTCCCCTTAGCATAGTAGATAGTGCAGGTGTGGGTGGGCCATAAAAAGGAGTTTTACAAAACCTTGCTTTATATGATTTGCCGGAAAGTACCCCCCCAGCCGCCCGACGAAAGATGGGAGCTCATCCGAAATGACAAGAGGAAAAGGAAATAATTTATAGCACTTTTTATTGAGAAAGGATAGAAAGCTGGAACTTTATCTTATCAATAAGTTCCTTAAAATTGAGAGGCTTAATAACAAAATCATGCGCTCCGGCAAGAAGTGCTTTTTGCGTTACATCAACTTCTGCATAGGTGCTCATGATAATAATTCGCACTTGAGGGGTATTCTCTTTTAGAAATTGCAAAAAAGATTTGGACCCCAGCAAATGACTGTCGATGACAACTACTGCAATGGGTTCTGACAATAAAATCTTTTTGGCATTAATATCACTTTCTGCTGCTAAGCACTGAAAACCCTCCTCATTCAAAACCAGATGCAGAGACTCTCGTACAGCCTCTTCCTCATCTATAATAAGTATGGGTTGGGAATTCATTATTCTGTTATTAGCATTAGCAGTTAGTGCACTCTATGTATTACTAATGCAATTTTGAGTCCAGCTTTTTATAAACCTTACAACTTTTTGAATTCCCTTTTTTAACACCTACTTATCTGCGTTAAAAGGCAATTAAACAATTCTAATAGTCCTATTATTTGTGATACCCTTACCGGTGTCATTGCAGTAGTGCATGGATGCATTGCTGTCTATTTGCAATAGTGCAAGCAAGACACACTACCATTTTATTTTATAATTAGTTATTTCAAAAACCCCCTTTTGAGACTTATAAATAGGGTTTTATGAAATAAATACCTGGAAGAAATGAGCTCTTTGGAACAGGCTTTGCATTACTAATAGTAGGAAACAATCCAACACATATGATAAAAAAAGAGGCCATTATGAAAACTCTACTCACCAACTTAATTCTGATATTATTTGTTGCCACAAGCTCACTTACTGCCCAAACAACAGATTATGTTCTGCTTGATAAAAGCACCATGCAAATTGATGGTACATCGACCATCCATGACTGGACATCTGAGGTTGAAGAAATTAATACTACCATTAATATTGAGAAAGAAGCACTTAAGGAAGAAACAGTAAATACCCCTGTGAAAACTTTTACAATGAGTATTCCTGTTAAATCTATAGAAAGTGGCAAAGGAGGGATGAACAAAAAGACCTATAAAGCACTAAAAGAAGATGACCATCCCAACATCACTTTTAAAATAGACTCCACCGAGATGTTAAATTATAACTCCTCTTCATCAACAATGGACCTGAATGTAACCGGAGAACTAGCTATAGCCGGGGTAAATCGTACCATATCCCTACCGGTAAAAGGAGCTATTCAAGATGAAGGAATCTATAAGTTTACTGGGAACTATGAGATCAATATGAAAGATTATGATATAGATCCCCCTTCGGCCGTCTTTGGAACGATAAAAAGCGGAGAAAAGGTTACTGTATCTTTTGAGCTTTACTTTTCAGCCGATAACCCAATGTAACTAACCCTCAAGTTGCGTCTCACTCCAATTAAAACACAGCTAATCACAATGCTTCAAACAGCCGGTTTACTCACAATTATCTTATCGATGCTATTACCCTTATGGAGTGGGGCACAATCATTACCTGGCGAACTTACTATTGCAAATGGCGGTAGAATATGGATTGAAGGAACAGCAGGTCCCGTAGATTTTAGTTGTCACGCCCAAGAACTTTCGGGCCAAGGCCAAATTAACAGCACTACCAATCCCCAATCTGCAGTAAAAGAAGATGGAGAAGTACAAATATCGGTTTCGCTGCCTGTTCATTCCCTTGATTGTGGTAAAAGAGCGATGAACAACGATATGTATAAAGCGCTCAAGGCAGAACAGCATCCTTCCATCACCTATCAACTGTTGGAAGCCACTCTTGACAAGAAAGCAGCTACACCCAATAGCTGGATGCCTATTATAACACGTGGAATTATGAATATCGCCGGTGTCTCTGATACCACAGAGGTTGAAGTGAAAGGGAAAGTAATTGACAATAATCACTTTCAAGTGAAAGGAAGCAAAGCACTGAATATGGATACTTACGATATTAAGCCACCCAGCAAAATGTTTGGACTTATTCGGGCTGATAAAAAATTAGATTTACACTTTAACGTCACCGTATCACTTCAATCTCAAAACAAATAGCTATCTAATCTGAAAGCCCCAATCGCTCCATCTTCCGATAAAGTGTCGAGGGATCGATGCCCAGCAGACGGGCCGCTTCCGATTTATTCCCTTCGGTACGTTTCAACATACTTTTTATGTGATGTTTTTCAAACACACGCACGGCCTGGTCCAAGGATTCGCTATCCATATTAAACTCTTCGGATCCCGAAGCATCCCGGATGGCACTTGGCAGATCTTGCAGCTGCAAATAATCACTGTCACTTAACAATACCGATCGTTCAATCACATTCTCCAGCTCCCGGACCTGACCTTTCCACTGGTAAGCCATCATGGCACTCATTGCCTCGCTTGAGATACCCTTTAAGTTTCTTTTCAGTTCCTTATTATATTTTTTTAGGAAATGATGGGCCAACAGAGGGATATCGTCTCGGCGTTGCTGCAGAGGAGGCAGAGAAAGCTCAACAACGTTAAGTCTGTAATAAAGATCATCTCGAAAGTTTCCTTTTTCAACTTCTGCTTCCAGATCTTGATTGGTGGCTGATATTATTCGGGTATCAAAATTAATTGTTTTATTTGATCCCACCGGTTTTACTTCCCGCTCTTGCAGTACACGTAATAAATTTACTTGCAAGTTCAGTGGAATCTCAGCTATCTCATCTAAAAAGACCGTACCGCCATGGGCCGCTACAAAAACCCCATCCTTATCCGTCGTAGCCCCGGTAAACGCTCCTTTTGTGTGTCCAAAAAGTTCTGACTCAACAAGATCTTCTGGAATGGCACCACAATTAATTGCTAAAAATGGCTTATTAGAACGGTCACTATTTGAATGAATGGCACGGGCTACCAACTCCTTTCCGGTACCACTTTTGCCCGTCACCAACACATTACTATTAGCGCTACTTACTCGCTCTACCATTTTGTATACCTTTTTCATGGCATCGCTTTCGCCGATGATATGATTGAAATTATATTCCTGGTCGATCTTCTCACGCAGATATTTATTCTCCTGTGCTACTTTTTTATGCTCCAATAGATTTTCTATGCGGATGAGCACCTCATCAAAATCAAGTGGCTTTAAAATATAATCTGCAGCCCCTTTGCGCAGTGCACTAATGGCGGTCTCAATGGTAGCGTGGGCCGTAATAATAATTGTTAACGTATCTGAAGAGTGCTGCAGCGCATATTCCAATACACCAAGCCCATCCCTTTTGGGCATTTTTAAATCGGAGACAATAATATCGAAACTATTTTGATCTATAACCTGTATAGCCTCCTCACCATTCTCAACAGCCGTACAGTTGTACCCTTCATCTTCAAGTACAATGGTTAAGGATTCTCGAATGCTTGTTTCATCGTCTGCTACTAAAATTGATCCAGTCATATTATTAGTTTTTTATCGGTAATTCTATAATAAAAGTTGCTCCTTCTCCCGGCTCTGACTCCACCCAAATAGAACCATCCATTTTACTAATAATTCCATGACTCACCGAGAGGCCCAGCCCTGTTCCACTCCCCACTTCTTTGGTCGTAAAGAACGGTTCAAATATACGGGATTGGTCTTCTTCTGTTATCCCTTTTCCAACATCTGCTACTTTTAATTTAATATGCTGTTCTTCTCGGATAGTAGTAATGGTAACTACGGGTTCTGAGATCCCTTCCATCGCATCCACAGCATTTAAAAATAAATTTACCAACACCTGGTGTATTTGGTCGGGTACACAGGTAATGGGCGGGAGGTTATCCTCAAGATTCATTTCAAAATTCACATTACGACAGCGTGCATCATGCTTCAATAACCCAACAGCAGATTGTATTTCTTCATTTATCTGTACATTTTCTGCCTGCATGCTCGAGGGCCGCGAAAAGTCTACCAAATCACGGACAATCTTATTAATTCGCTGTATATGCTCACGAACCTTCTTAAGCTGATCCTGCAAAAAGTCATCGTCTGTTTTACGCTGGCATACCTGGACCAATGAAGAAATAGCAGTCAGAGGGTTGCCAACCTCATGAGCTACCCCGGCTGCCATATGACCTACAGTAGCTAATCGCTCAGATTGCTGAATCTGCTCTTCTCGCATCTTAATATCCGTAAGATCACGTAATATCTGAGACCGCCCCACAATTTCGCCATCTTTATTTCTGATGAATGATTCTGTTAAGTTAACCAGTTTTTTTTCACCATTTTGGGTCAATCGCTCAGTCTCATAATTTCGAACATGGCCCTTATATTTAAGGCCAAACTCGATACATTCCAGCTCTTGCATGGCAATAAGCTCATCAGGTACTATATAGGATATCGGTTTACCAATAATCTCATCCCGCTCCCATCCCAACATCTCTTCCGCACCCTGATTCCAGGAAGTAATAACCCTTTCATTATCAATAGTAATAATGGCATCGGCCGAATGCTCAATAATATCGCTGTAGCGTAACTTTGTTGCTTCAAGGCGATCCTCATAATATTCTCTATAATTGTAGACCGTCCAGGCAGCCCATAGCATGAGTACAAGAGCAACGATAACTCCTCTGCTAAAATATAACCACTGCATCGTTTCCGACGATGTTTCAGTCAACAACGTCTGATGAATAATTTCGAACGCACCAAAACCAATACCAATGATAATGAGTGAGGTAAAAAAGAGGTATCCCACTCGAGCTTCTCGTAAAAAGCGAAGAATTTCTTTCATCTCCGAATTGCTAAATAATTATTGAATTCCCTAACACGCATACTACCAACTGCCAAGCAACTTTCGCACCAATACAATTTGACCAATATGATAAGCATTATGATCGACAATTAGCATTGCTTCCCGAAATAAAGTTTGACCGTCTCCATGAGTAATTAGTTCCTGCAGCTCATGATCAGAATCTCGGACCAGAGACTTCATCTCTTCTATTCCCTCACGCACTTCCCGGATAGCATTTTGCAACTCGTCTTTACTGTTTGGGGAGTGGGAATCTGGCCAATATGCTTCTGGCCAGTCGATAGCCTCATATTCTGGGTTTTTACAAAATTCAAGAATATCGTTTTGGGCAATTCGGATATGTTCAATGAGCTCCCAAATGGTATGAGGAACACCTTCAACCTTGATGCCGGCTTGTTTATACGTAATACCCAGTACTGCCTGACTAAAGGTAACGTGGGCATTTTCACCTTCTAATTGTTCAAGCAGAAGTGTCCTGACCGACTTCTTTATAGCCATAACTATGGTTTTACAATTGAATTACCTTTTATATCAATATCTGCGATGCATAATAAAAGATGCCAAAAGAAAAGAAAGTTAAGAAAGGAAAAATACTACAATCAGAGGGGCTAAAAAAGGTAGTAAATGACAAAAGCCCTGCAGGCGCAGAGCTTTTTTTCAAGTAACTGTTTATAATATACGCATAGAACCCCATACAGAACAACTATTTCTTTAATTCCCCACTTAATATATAAGTGATCTATAACTAATGGCTATTAATAGGTAATTAAAGTATAACTTACAGCAGCATTTCTAATTTAAAATAAAGTTAAATATTAAACTTTTAGATGCCTATATGTGCACTCTTATACATATTAAGTAACATTTAGGGGGGCTAAAGCAAGAATGGAAATTCCACCTATTACATACGACAGGTTTCTTTTTTAAAAGTTCAGAATCGTAATAGTAGTGCCTACTGTAACTCAGTAAAGGAAAGTAAGTTATCCTAAAGGAGGAGGGAGAAATAGCAAAAGCCCTGCGAGCGCAAAGCTTTTTTGATCAACTGTTTACAATATACAAAGATTATAGTGTACAGATCAATAATATCTGTCACTACCCAACTAATCTATAAATAATATGTATGTAATATACTTTAAAACATATCTATTCATCTATTAATAATTAGCAGCGTGCTTATGGATATAATCTAATTATACATCTGAAATCATTGATTTGTGCTAATACTGAGCTATCCTTAAGACAAGCAAAATTATTTAACACAAAAAAGCAGTGATAATAAAAATCATATACCAAACCTGGCGGTTCTGATTGAATACATGAATGGGAGGGAATAAAACGACGCGGATTGCAATAGTGGGGAAGGGAAAAATAGCAAAAGCCCTGCTGATGCAGAGCTTTTTTCGAAACACTGTTTACAATATAAGCATAGATCCCTATACAGAACAACTATTTCTTTAGCTCACTATTTAATATATAAGTAATCTATAATTAATAGTTATTAAACTTTATGTAATATTAGGTTATTGTTATTTTAGAAATCGAAATACATTAATTTTTTTGAACACAAATAACTGGTATTTGTTCAGCATGCCTAAACAAGTTGGCGACCTGGTACTTTATTCGGTTGATGATTTACATAAACAGCTAGGACTCAGCAAAATGACGATCCGGGCCTACCTGCGGGATGGAAAAATCCGTGCTCGCAAATTAGGAGTACAATGGTATGTTACTGAAGAAGCTCTGCGAGAATACTTCGGAGAATCCTCTAAATCCAAATCAACAACTGTTCCTAAAAAACCAAAGAATTATCGCTATGTTGTCAAAGGCATAAATGACCTGGTAAGTGAACAAGAAGAATGTGCCACTATACAGGAAACAATCAGCTGTATTGAAGATCAGGCTATTATTAGTTTATTCCAGGTAGCAATTATTGATCGCGACTCCGACGAAGTGGTAGAGCTGATAAAAGCGCGCGATTTCCTGGATCGCCACAAATAAAAAAGCCCCCGGCATTTTACAGCCGGGAGCCTGTCTAGCCACTCATTACAATCAAGGATCACAGCAGACTTAACTACTGCTTCATTAATAAATACGAGAATTTTACTAACACAGATTTAATTTTATCCTATGCTCGAAAAAGAAGACACCAAACTTGAAATATTTGGCTTTGGAGATGACGATGACAAAGAAGATACGTTCTACTGTCTTGTAAACACTGTTAAAAATCCGGATGGAATAGATCTTGATAAACTCTCCATGGCCGACCCCCGAAAGTTCGATGAAGTACTCAATGAAATGGGCTGCATCTTGCTACTGCGAGGCGACGAGGTCGAAGAGCTGATCAACAGGGGCGATATCACTGACTCAGACCTTCATAAATCGATCTACGACTTAGCAGTAGAAGAAGAGATCATATCCTAACCTCCCTGGTGGCAGCACAGACAGCCTCTTACACTTCAAAGGGTTTATGATTCTGCCACCAATGCCAGGTCCGCAATAGGGCAATAACCGTTTTACCGTCGGTAATCTCACCTCGATGTACCATATCTATGGCATTTCGAAACGGGATACGCTCTGTTATCAAAAACTCATCTTCATCCACCGCCTGCTCAAAAGAGCTAATATCCCAAGCTACATAGCAGTGGATTATCTCATCTGAATAGCCAATACCGGGATAGAAGTGGCCGACATAGTCAAACCTCTTACATTGTAGTCCCGCTTCTTCTTTTAGCTCACGTTCGGCCGTTGATCCGGCACTTTCATCCGGATCAATCTTCCCGGCCGGCACCTCATAAAATATTTGACCCACAGGGTATCGAAATTGACGTACCAGCATAATATCCCCATTTTCAAAAACCGGTACTACGGCTGAGGCCCCCGGATGCTTAATCCACTCTCGTGTTGCTGTGGTATCATCAGGAAGAAGCACTTCATCAAAATAAACATGGAGCAGTCGCCCGCTAAATATTTTGGTGGATGTACGTATTTGCTCTACAAGTTCATGGGAGTCGTTCATAGCAAGATTTTTATGTATCTTTAGCCGTAGTTGGATTTATCCAATTTTCACAATTAAATGATAACAAAGATATAAGTTTTCGTTGTCCGAAACATTTAACATTGACCAACAAGATTTTGAGGTAAAGCAAGACCTTTTTACGTGGTCGAATGCGATCTCTTTTTCGCGCATTCTCATTGCCTTACCCATTGTATATTTGCACTATACCAATGGACAGCAAATTACGTGGGTAATTACTGCACTTGTGTTATACGGTATCTTTTCAGATTACCTGGATGGCTATATTGCACGCTTTACAAACAATGTTACCGAATGGGGCAAAATACTGGACCCGCTGGCAGATAAATTCTGCGCATTCATCTTATTTTTGTATGCTACCTATATCGGCATTATTCCCCTTTGGTTTTTTATTATTGAAATTGCCCGGGATGCTTTTATTATGGCTGGGTCGCTGTATATTCGAAATTTGCGCGGCAAAGTAGCTATGGCAGTAATGTCCGGTAAAATAAGTGTTAATGTATTGGGATTATACTGGCTTGCTGCCTTTTTCTATCCCGGGGCCACGGCAGTTCACCAGATGCTGATGGGCGCATCGCTGGCGCTTATGTTTTTCTCCTTCTTTGATTATCTTCATCGATTCAACCAAATACGAAAGGGCGTCGCATTTAACTAAGCCTTTTTTAAGTACGTTTTTAATTTTAGCACATAATAGCCTCTCCCTTGCAGAGAGCATCCTGGATCTCACGGGAACTACTCAGAGAAACAGGCTGACATTTTATTTTTTAAATACGAAGCACGACATATGGGTTTTTTAGAAAAAATTGGTCTCAAGAAAAAAGAGAAAGTAGAAAAGGGCGTCGAAAAAAGCCGCTCCGGTATCATGAAAAAAATTGGCAAGGCTATTGCCGGTAAAGATACCGTTGACGCTGCCGTACTCGATGAGCTGGAAGAAATCCTCATCACTTCGGATGTGGGCGTCAAAACAACGCTCGAGATTATCGACCGTATCGAAAACCGTGTTGCCAAAGACAAATACCTCAACAGTGATGAGCTGCAGCGAATTTTACGCGAGGAGATTATTGGCCTGCTCAAAGATCATTCCGCTGACAAACCGGCCGAGTTTGATGCTGAATTCCCTCAGAAACCCCATATTGTGATGGTAGTAGGGGTCAACGGAGTGGGCAAAACAACCTCGATCGGCAAGCTGGCCCATCTCTACAAAAAGGCAGGTAAAACCGTTATGCTCGGCGCCGCTGATACCTTTAGGGCTGCTGCAGTAGATCAACTTAAGATCTGGAGCGAACGCGCGGATGTACCTATCATCCAACAGGGACAAAATGCCGATCCCGCAGCTGTTGCTTACGATACCGTGGAATCTACCAAAGCCAAAGGGGCAGATATCGCCCTTGTTGATACGGCCGGACGCCTTCACAACAAGAAGTCGTTAATGGAAGAGCTTGCGAAAATAAAACGTGTTATGGGGAAAGTGGTGGATGGCGCCCCTCACGAAGTATTACTAGTGCTTGATGCTTCCACCGGACAAAATGCGATGCAACAAGCAAAGGCTTTTACCGATTTTGTAGATATCACCGGCTTGGTGCTCACAAAGCTTGACGGTACCGCCAAAGGAGGCATTGTTATAGGAGTCTCAAATGAATTGGACGTGCCCGTTAAATATATTGGAGTTGGGGAAGAGATCGAAGATCTACAAGTCTTTGATCGCGAACTCTTTGTTAATTCTATGTTTAAAGACTAAATATCGAGAGCGTAGAAAGAGCCACCGGAAATTTCCATTTTTATTTTTCAACTTTTTTAGTGACCATTAACCTTATAATGGCTTAAGGACATTTCCCAAAAAAGGTATCGGTTTGGCTTACAGGGCTCTCAACAAGCTATTGCAATCAGCAATAGCAATTGTATTACTCTTTCTTTTGACTCCAATCTTAGGATGGGGACAAAAAAGTGGGACTCTAGCACTTCAGAAAGGAGATTCGCTGGCTTATGCTGCACAATACGATTCAGCAAACTTCTTTTACAAACAAGCAACCCGCCTTTTTAATCAAGAAAAGAACTGGGACAAAAAAGTTACGGCCCTCTATGCTATTAGTAGTAACAAAACTTCACAAGGTAACATAGATGAAGCTGAACAGTATCTTGACAAGGCCAGAACTATTGCTCAGCACTACCTTACCAAGAGCCATATCTTCCATACAAAGTACTTATATCAAAAAGGGCGTATTGCAGAAACCAAGGCAAAGTATGATTCGGCACTAACCTACTATCACAAAGCCTCTGATCTTGCAAACTCCTCCAGTTCCGATAAAAGCCTGGAATGGCAAATTAAGGTACTGGCTGGTACAGGTGAAGTATATATTGCAAAAGGAAAATATGATCTGGCTTCACAAAAACTGGACAGAGCCGAAGCTCTATATCATCAATTCCAACTATACAAACCGAGAATATTAAGTCGTATCTATAATAGTCACGGCACGGCTTTTAAAAACTTGGGACAGTATAAAAAGTCCCTGGAGTACTATATAGAGTCACTGGAGATAGATCGTCAAACTCTGCCCCGCCACCACCCGGAATTGGCAAAGTCGAACAACAATATTGCCATTATTTATTTCTACCAGAGTGATTACCAGCGGGCACTCGACCATATGAAAAATGCGGTTAAGGTATTAACCAACTTCCATGGTGAAAACCACCGACTGGTCGCCCGCGGATATAATAATATTGGTATTGTCTATTCTGAAATAGGAGAACTTGAAAAAGCAACCGAATACCTTAAAAAAACGCTCCGAGTCCGAAAAAATATTTTAGGGAAAGAACATCCTGAAATTGCCATAGGTCACCAAAACCTGGGGGCGATCTATTATGATCGGGGAAAATATGAACAAGCAATTAATCATTATAAAAAAGCCCAAGCCATACACCTTAAGCATTTCCCAGAAGGACACCCCGAATTAGGCAACGTATACGCCAACTTGGGGCAGGCATATAATGCAAAGGGAGATTACAAAAAAGCTCTGGATTTCTATCATAAAGATCTGGATATAAACCTAGATCTTTTAGGGGCTGAGCATCCTTTTATTGGTGACACCTATGCTAAAATTGGAGAAACATACGCTCATAATAATAATTATACCAAGGCCTTAAGCTACTACGAGCGTGCTGTCTCTATTTTTGTTTCCAATTACAGCCAAGAGATTAGCCTCGGTGAAATTGCACTGGAAGAGGTTTTATATCCTGCTAAACTTCTGGAAACACTGCGTTTAAAAAGCCAAGCGATTAAACAGCATGCTGATAAATCAGATGAACCTCTATCGCTGCTGGATCAATCATTGCAAACCTACTTACAGGCTGTTCAGCTAATTAACAAGCTGCAGAAATCTTATAAAAGAGAAGGGTCCAAGTTTTTATTGCGCAATCGAACCTCTGAGCTATACCACCAAGGCTTTCAAACAGCATTTCGCCTATACCAAAGAACGGGAAATACCGACTACAAAGAGTACGCCTTCTACTTTGTGGGCCAGAGCCAAAGCCAAATTCTTCTGGAAGAGATGCAAAAAGATGTTGCGCAATCATTTGCCAATATTCCCGACTCACTTATTGCCCGAGAGGCCGCCCTTCGTACCAAGCTAACAACTTTGCAGCAACAACTTTCCAGCTCAGCCCAAAATCCTCAACAAACGGACTCTACCAAACGTTTTGCCCTGGAAGACTCTCTCTTCCACCTCCAAAAAGCATTGAGTAATCACACCAAAACCCTGGAATCATCCTATCCCAAATATTACCGGCATAAATATCAGCCCCTTATTACTCGAGCTTCAGAAATACAAGAAAAGTTTCTGGCGCCACAAAAGACTGCTATTCAATACTTTTTCAGCGAAGAGGCTTTATATGCATTTATAATAACAAGTAACGACTTTCAACTTCGTAAACTTAGTACCGACTCTCTTCTATCTCAAAAAGTTAAAGCATATCGTAACGTAATCACTGAAACCTCTTCAGCATCAGATTTCAGCTCCAAAAGTCACGCTCTTTATAAACAGCTTATAGAACCTATTGAAGACGCTATTGAGGGAACCAAGCTTCTTATTATTCCTGATGGGAATTTACACTACCTACCTTTTGAAAGCTTGGTAAGCAAAAATAAAAAAAACAACCCTTCCAAACGCTTCCATGATCTACCTTATCTTGTTAATGATTATACCATCAGTTACGCTCCCTCAGCCAACTATATAGAGCTATATCACCAGGAACGCCCCCACGAAACCTCTAAAAAGCTTGTCGCTTTTGCCCCGGTCTTCTCTGAAATTTCAACAGATGAAAAAAGAGAACTATACCCAGCTTATAAGCGGCCATTACCTTCTTTGCCTCTCAGCAAACAGGAAGTGCAAAGAATTGAAGAACTTATGAACTCTTCTCAAGGCTTTTGGCCTTTTCAAAAAGAAGAGGAAACGACAGTCCTCATTGAAGATGAAGCCACAGAACGAAATTTTAAAAACCTGCCTCTGGAAGATTATCGCTATATACACCTGGCAACGCATGCTTATGTCTCCGAAGAAAATCCCCACCAGTCGGGTATACTGTTCAGTGTTAATCCAGAACACCCAAAGGATGGTATTTTACATGCTTCCGAAATTTATAACCTCTCGTTGAATGCTGAACTTGTTACGTTGAGTGCCTGTAAAACAGGAGTGGGACAAATGGTAAACGGAGAAGGAATAATAAGTTTGAGCAGGGCCTTCCAATACGCCGGGGCACGCAACCTTCTGGTCTCGCTCTGGAATGTCAATGACCGGGCCACCTCCTATCTTATGGTCGCTTTTTATGAACAACACCAAGATGAACAATCCATCTCTTTAGCTTTACAACAAGCAAAAGAAAAAAATATAGCAGAAAAACGATATGCACATCCGAAATATTGGGCCCCCTTTATTTTTATTGGCCAATAAAAAAAGCCCCATGCACAAACATGGGGCCCTTTATAACTTTAAATTGATACTACCTATTCAGTTGTAGTCGTACTAGTATCTTCGTCCTCTGTTGTATCGGAAGTATCTTGATCTGGCATAGCTAGTGCTAACGATTGCTCTTCTGAAAATAAAAACATGATGGTCTCCTGATTTTTTTATTTATAATTAACGTACAACGCACTCTTTTTATAGAATGCTTAAAAAATATGACATAATTTGGCACCAAAGGCAAACTTGTTAACTTATACAAGAATTTAGATAAAAAGCATAGATATCGCTCATACAAATTCAGGATGAATATAAAACGGCTACTTATTATCGGGATCACCCTGCTGGCGGGGGTTCCCTGGGCAGTTTGTGGGCAAAGCCTGCAGCTGGCCGACTCGCTCTATCAAAAAGGGAAACAGTACGATAACAGCGGCCACAAAAAAAAGTCTGAATTCTATTACCGGGAAGCCTATAATATCTATAGCGACTACCAAGACACCGCTTCCTTATTAAAAGCCGGAAAGGAATATGCGAGTGCAATGATGTGGCTTTCAAAAAATGAGAAAGCCATGGCCCTTTATAAGAAGCTGCTCAAAATAGACCACCCTGCCAGTGATGCCTATTACCGGGGCGACCTCTACAATAGTATGGGATTGTCTTCGCGAAAAACCGGTAAATTAGATCAGGCCCTTACGTATTATGAGAAATCCCTTGAGTTAGCTAAACAGTCAAAAAACAGCCTGCTTATTGGGGTGGTGTTCAGCAATTTCGGAACCGTATATGAAACAAAAGGGAATTATACCAAGGCTATGGATTTCTATGAGAAATCATTGCCTTATTTTAAAGGAATAAATCGTAAAAAAAATATTGCCATCACCTTTTCTAATATAGGAAGTATCTATTCAGGCTTGGCCCTCTATGACCAGGCCCTTGTATATTTTAATCGAAGCCTGGAAATAAAGAAAAAAGATGGAGATGTCCGACAACTAGCTGAAACATACCAGCAAATTGGTAGCGTCCAACGGAAACGCGGAAACTACGATCAAGCGTTGGTTTCGTACCAAAAAAGCCTTGAATTCAGCCGAAAGGCCGGAACCCCTAAAGAAACGGCCAGTGCTTTAAATAGCATTGGGTTACTCTACAAACAGCTAGGAGAATTAGATAAAGCGCTCAGCTATTACCAACAGAGCCTTGCCATTGCCGAAAAAACGGCCGGCCCCTTATTTATGGCAACCAAGTTGAATAATATTGGGCAGCTGCTCTGGGAACAAGACAAAATTGAACAGGCAAGTGGCTATTTTATTAAAGCCTATAAGCTTCGGAAAAAAGCGGGGAACCCCCATGAAATTTATGGCTCTCTTATTAGGATGTTCAGGGTGAACCTCGAAAAAGAGAAGTTCCAGGAAGCAAAGAACTATGCCACCCAACTTAAAACGATAGGAGATTCGACCGACAGCTACAAAATGTTACGTACTGCTGCTGAGTTTTTTGGAGAAATAGAACAAGAAAAAGGAAATCTGGAATCTGCTCTCACCCAGTATAAAAAAGCGTATGCCTATAGTGAGTTTTTACCCCCAACCTATAAACTACAATCTGCTAAAAATATGGGGAGTCTCTATCACAAACTAAATTCTGACAGTGCTGTCACCTATGGAAAAAAAGCCATTCGGCTCATTGAAAAACACCGCTCCAATGCAGGTGCTGTTTCAGAGCTTAAATCGGGATATTTTGGCCAACACTCCGATTTCTATACCGAAGTTGCTTCCTGGATTCTAACATATTCGCAAGCCCCAGCACAAGCGTATAAACTGGTAGAGCAAGCCAAGGCACGCTCGTTGAGTGATCAGCTGGCCCGGGCCTCCCAAAACATCGACCAGATACTGCCCAAAGAGGTGCGTATTGAACGCCGGAAAAAACATAGCCAGATTGAAGAGCTATATACCCGGCTGGAACAAACGACAGACAAAGACGAGCGAGCTGATATTGAGCAAAAAATCCGATCAGTCGAGCTTAACTATGCCGCCTATGAAAATAATTTGCATAATGAATATCCAGAACTAAAATCGCTGAAATCCCCCGAACCAATATCTCTGGAACGGGCCCAAGCACTTACTGACGAACAAACAGCCGTACTTGAATATGCACTTGCGGGTAATCAGCTGATCATCTTTTTGATAAGCTCAAGTAATGTTCATGTAGAGCAAATATCGTTATCTGACAGCCAGCCATTGGACGAACAGCTCACTGACTTAGTGGCTAATTTCAAAGGAGCTATTTTATCCAATGCCCCACGCGCTCAACTGCGGTCTCAATCCACCGAGCTGTACAATACTTTGTTAAAACCTTTTGAGGACGAACTTGAATCATTTTCTAACTTAATTATAGTCCCGGACGGTGCTTTGGCTTACCTTCCCTTTGAAGCCCTGTCTCGAGGCGATCAGTACCTGATTGAACGTTTCAATATTAAGTATGAGCCTTCGCTTACGAGTTTGGCTCTGCTTAAAGAATCAGAAAGTCCCAGCCAGCAGGATTTACTGGCCGTTGCAGGGTCAAATTTTTCGGGAGAGAATAACAATAATCCCAGGTTCCGGCAGAGTAACCTTTCTGCCCTGCCTTCTACCCTGATGGAGGTTGACTCTATTGCATCCCAGTTCCCTCGGTCTGCTATCCTTAAAGAGGATGAAGTATCAGAAGAACGCTTTAAAGAGATGCTTCAACAGAACCAATATCGATATGTCCATATGGCTACACATGGTATTATTGATGAAGACCGTCCCAGCAGAAGCGGGCTGGCCCTATCCTCTGAGGGGGAGCTCACAGCATCCTCAAAAGAAGACGGCATGCTGCGCAGTTCCGAAATTTTTGGGCTCGATATAAATTCTGACATGGTGGTGCTAAGCGCCTGTAACACCGGCCTGGGCAAGGTGGTAAAAGGGGAGGGCATTCTGGGGATGCAGCGCTCCTTTTTCTATGCCGGGGCTTCTACCGTAGTTGTAAGTCTGTGGAATGTTTATGACCGTTCGACGGCTTCGTTTATGACGGAATTTTATAAAGCTCTCAAAAACACCCCCTCTGAAGAAGGGTGGACCGACAGCATGCTCCGATGGGTAGGGTGGGACGAGTCTATCCCCTTTGGGCCCAAAGCCAAAGCTATGCGAAAAGCAAAACTAAAGATGATTAAACACCCACTGTTTAATCATCCGGTATATTGGGCTCCATTTATAGTTGTCGGCCGGTAATATTTCAGAAATGAACAGTCTTTGGGTTGCTCAGATTATTATTAAGCAATTTTAATAAATATCAGTCATCCTATTATCCCTCTCACCATAGTTCTCATTCCTTCATAAGTTCAAATAGTACGTGCAACAACATGAAGTAAGCCCAGATAGGTGGTGGTCCTAGTACTTTAGGAATAACTCTTAAATCGTCATCGAAATTTCTCCTTCTTATGGAAGAGGAGTGGTTTGGCAACCACCCCTGTCCACTCTACTGCTGTCCAGACGGACTTGCGATATATCGACTTTTCCCCTCTAGAGCTGTGGAAAAAGTAACCAGCCTGGAGTCAAAAATACTGCCAGTTTATTAATCCAGTGCATGGACCATAACCTGGCCTTTGATAATGATCAAGCACTTTCCCACCATCAAAATATTGCTGAGGGGGACTTACTTGAATAAGATCTGCAAGAAGCACATTGGAACCGTCGATCAATACCTGAAGGTGATTCCTGTTCACCTATCCGGCAAACCTTAAAAGCTCCCTTTGTTGCATTAGTTAGTTGAATACGGCCTTTTATAAATTTACTTTTCCCTTTACAACTGGGTCTATAACACCCCGCTTAGCGATTGGAGGCCATGGCCCATAACGCAATATATCCCTCTTGTCATCCCGGACTTGATCCGGGATCTCTTGGTCGTATTTATAGGGCTTTCTATTTATTCAAAAATTCTGATCCTTCGTGATCTCAATAAATTTTTGGTTATCTACTTCAGGTGCTCTCTCAGCATTTGTTATTGCTACCGTTGATCCATAGATCGTACGAACGATCTTAGTTAATTTATCAAAACGTATTTTATGCACCTCGTCAGAAGGACGGTGGTAATCTTCGTGAACGCCAGTAAAGAAGAACACAAAGGGCACGCCCTTACGGCCAAAGTGCCAATGGTCGCTGCGTCGATAAAACTGGTTGGGATCTTGCAGATCGTTATATCGATCACTTAGCTTTATCTGTCCGCTGCGTTCGTTGCCGGCCTTTACAAGGCTATCGAGCTGAGAAGAGATAATATCACCGCCTATGATGTAGCTATAGTTCTCAATCCCCTCTTCTTCATGCTTTCTATCAATACGGCCAATCATATCAATATTAATATTAGCTACCGTTTGCTCCATGGAAAAAACCGGGTGATCGGAATAATATCGTGACCCCAGCAGCCCTTTTTCTTCTGCTGATACATTTAGAAAAAGGATACTCCGTTTGGGCTTTACGTTATTTTCACCGGCTTTAGCAAAGGCCCGTGCCACATTAAGTAACCCTATGGTGCCACTCCCATCGTCATCAGCCCCGTTATAGATACGATCGCCTGTAGAGTCAGGGGCCCCAACTCCTACATGGTCGTAATGAGAGGTGAGCACCACTACCTCATCTTTGAGTTCGGGATCAGCTCCTTCGTAAAAGGCCAATACATTTCTTGAATCAACTTCTTTCTGCGTTGAGTAAGGAATATGACTTAGCTGATATGGCAGCTCCTTGGGCTTGAACGCTGAAACATCTTCAATCAGACCTTGTTTATGTACAGCCAAGGCCGTTTCTGATTCGAGCCCCAGTATACGTGCCGCAAGTGACGGGTTTATAATGTTATATCCTTTGCTAAACCCACCGGCAGACTCCTTATCACGATAGGCAAGCCCTAGCCGACCAACCTTTCCGTAGTTGGTTTGTGCTTTTTGCGCACGCTCCTCAAACTCTGCTGTAGTTGCAGCGGGGATAATAAGCATCCCTTTAGCACCCCGGCTCATGATTGTTTGAAAACGTGCCCGAGTGTTAATTGCAGGATTTATCAGTGTGTCCTCATCTACTGTATGGGGTATCTTTTCAAATACCATTACCCATTTGCCTTTCAGCTCAACGTCGTTGAGATGTTGAACTCCGCGAGAACTATCGGCAACTCCAAATCCCGCAAAAACGATCTCAGCCTGCAGGCTGTCTGTACCCCCATAACGGCGAATAAAATTAGCAGATGAGTTTTTGCTGGCGGTAGAATGGTCAATGAGTTTCTTTTGGTCACTTTCAGTGTTATAGACACTAAAAACAACACTGTCACTTTTAGCTCCTGCTAATTTAAAGCTCTGAAAATAGGTATTGTTATCGCCTACCGGCTTCAGCCCTATCTCCCGGTACTCGGCAGCAAGATAATCAGCTGCCTTTTTTTCTGACGCTGTGCCAGCCTCACGCCCTTTCATAGAATCGGCAGAAAAGGCTGCTAAATGTTTCTTCAAATACGCAGAAGAGATTTCATTCTGGTATTCCAGCAGAGCACTACTGTTGGTACTGGGGGTGGGGGATGATTGCTCTTCTTGCACGGATGATTCTGAGCCGGCACAACCAATAAATAAAATTGCCAGGATCAGGGATAAAACAACGGTTCTTGTGTTCATAGGTCAATAATAAATTAGATTAATTGGTTCCAATAATTTCGTCAACGGGTTTTAAATCAAGATAAAAAGAGGTAGGATCGTCATCATCAACATAGAGATTAATCTGTCGTTCTTTTAACATCTCCAGGACTGCCAAAAAAGTGACCACAATTTTCGCTCTGGTTTCCAGTTCCATACAAAAATCATAAAAAGAGGTGCGCCCCTCTTGTTGCAATCGCTCTAACACGTATTCTGTTTGGTCTTCAATGGAGTGTTCAATTTTTTCGACGTGATGGACCGCCTCCTGCCTTTTAATATCTGTAAGTACCTTTTTAAAAGCGGTCATTAAATCAAACATAGTTACATCCTGCAGGGCCTCACCGCTTGCTTGCTTCTCCACCTGATCAGCCTGATGATAACCTCGGAAGCGCTTTTTCTGTGCCTCTTCTTCAATGTCTTCCATTTTAGCGGCCATCTCTTTATAGCGCTTATATTCCAGCAGCTGTTGTACGAGCTCATAACGAGGGTCGTGCTCATCCAGCTTATCATCACTTTCTTCTTGGGGCAGCATCATCTTTGCCTTTATCGACATAAGCATGCTGGCCATTAAAATAAACTCGCTGGCTACATCCAGGTCCAGCTCTTCCATTAATCCAATATATTCCAGAAACTGGTTGGTAATATATGAGATGGGAATATCATAGATATCGAGTTCGTCTCTTTTAATAAAGAACAGCAGCAGGTCCAGCGGACCTTCAAAATTTTTGAGTTGAACGCGATACATGTAATTGTCTAACTATATTGAGTTGTGCCAAATATAAGCTGATCTGCCCCAAAAAAGGAAATATTTCCCGCTTTTACTATTAAAGTTTAATACTGATGAATCTTATTGCTTAAATCTTTATACTCATTGATTAAACTGGTATAGACTTTTTTCCTATGGACTATTCTAACTTAGTAACAGCTCTACAAGAGAACGACACAAAAAAAGTGAATGAGTTGATTTCAGCGCTTCGCCCTCGTCTCATCGCTTTTTTGCGCATACATATGAATGCGACCCAAGAAGATGCCGAAGATTGTGCCCAAGACTCCCTTTTAACTTCTATTGAAATTATCAATGAAGATCGTATTCAAAATCCCGAGCAGGTAGTTTCTTATATCCTTTCTACCTGTCGAAATACGTACTTGAAGATGCAGAAAAAGAAGCGACCGGAAGCAACAGACGATATTTCTGACAAACATCAACAAGCTCCACGTCAACTTCAGTCACTACTGGACAAAGAGCAGAAGCGATTACTCAATATTTGTATGGACCAACTAAAAGAAAAACACCAGTCATTTATGCAGTATTGGTTTGATCATCCCGATGCCCAGGCAAAAAAGGTGGCAGACCATTTTAACATCAGCCTGAGTAATACCTGGACTCGCAAGCATCGCATCATAAAGAAGCTAAATGAGTGCTATACAAAAAAAAGTAAATTATAATGTAAGGATTCGGCTTTTCGAGGGTCTTACTTAACAGACCCTCGAAGTTAAATTGCTTATAAAGCAATTCAAGCGTGAAATAAACTTTTTTGTTATGAACAAGATATCAAGAGACTTAGAGCTCGAACAACAAATAGATGCCTACATCAAAGGCAAGCTTACCGAAGAGCAGGCCGAAGCATTGTGGGAGAAGCTTCTATTACACCCCCAGTATATTGAACTACTGGAAACTGAATTAGGTGTCCAATCAATTCTGGATGAGTCCGCTTCTACTGATACGAGTGAGAACTCTTCCGAAGTAAATGATGAAACCATCATCTATTCTATGCAGCGATCCTGGAAGTGGATTGCCGCTGCAGCTTCAGTTGCTATTTTAGTTGTTGCCATTAACTTTCTGCAACAGGATACTAATCAATCAATACAGGAACTGGCACTTAATAATATTAATATTTCTACCAATCTTTCCTCTGCTCCTGTCATGCGGTCACAGAAAGCAACCATTGCCCCGGCCGACTCGCTTCTAAATCGAGGGTTCCAGGCGTCACTTTCCGGAGATGTAAAGAAGGCACTGCAGTTCTACAATAAAATTATCACCCAGTATCCTAATAAGTCAGCTGCTGTAAAAGCCTATTTAAATAAGGGTATTATTCAGTATAACGCCGGCGAGTTCAAGTCTTCGATTACTGCTTTTAAAGAAGTTATTAATAACGTAAAAAAGAATCCGGTTACCGAAGAAAAAGCATACTGGTATATGGGGAACGCCTATATCAATATTGAACAACTTTCTAAAGCGCGAGAAGCGATTCATACTGCCTACTCTATGGATGGCATTTATCGACAACCGGCCTATCGCATCCTTCGAAAGCTGGACCACGAGCTTGGTAATGTTGATTTTGATGATTTTGAACAGCAAATGAAAGAAGGATAAACTCGCTTCGATACTTTGCAAATAATGAGTTAATTTTGCCTGTTGGAAAACGTACTTAACTCATTAGGTTTCCTATTTTGCAAAACCCTCTATTAGATGCTTCCGATAGCGACAGAGATTTTGAGCAACCCCTACGCCCATCTCGCATAAGTGAGTTCATAGGGCAAAAAAAGGTAATTCAAAATCTTTCTGTATTTATAAAAGCAGCTCAAAAACGAGAAGAAGCTTTAGACCACGTCATACTTTCGGGACCGCCGGGACTCGGAAAAACCACCCTGGCCCACATCATTGCGAATGAAATGGGGGTCCAGATTAAACCCACTACCGGCCCCGTACTTGAAAAACCGGGGGACCTGGCCGGCATGCTTACCAATCTGGAAGAGGGAGATGTACTCTTTATAGATGAGATACACCGGCTTAACCCCGTTATTGAAGAGTACCTCTACTCTGCAATGGAAGATTACAAGCTCGATATTGTTATCGATTCAGGACCTAATGCTCGAAGCATACAAATTGAACTCAACCGCTTTACCCTGGTAGGAGCTACGACCCGTAAAGGACTGCTTACCGCTCCTCTTAGGGCTCGCTTTGGTATCGATATGCGCCTGGATTACTATGATGTTGAACTACTACAGCGTATTGCTCTTCGCACAGCAGCAATCCTAAATATGGGCATTACCGATACCGGAGCCCACGAAATTGCACGCCGCAGCCGGGGCACCCCCCGTATTGTCAATAAACTGTTGCGGCGCACGCGTGACTTTGCCCAGGTTGAAAATATGGACACTATTAATGATGCTATTGCCGATAAAGCACTGAATGCACTGGATGTAGATCAGAACGGCCTCGATGAAATGGATATTCGAATCCTCAAAGCTATCATTGAAAATTATGAGGGTGGACCTGTAGGGCTTGGCACCCTTGGTGTGGCTGTAGGCGAAGATAAGGGCACAATAGAGGAAGTTTATGAACCCTATCTTATCAAAGAAGGCTTTTTGCAACGAACCTCAAAGGGACGTATTACTACACGTAAGGCTTTTAAATACCTTGGTGTTTCTCCTCCTGAAAGTGAGGACTAATAGCTCTTTTGCTGATCCCTCGCTGTTAAAGAAGAGGCTACAAACCCTATTATCCGGAGCTTAGCTATTTACTAATAGAGCTCTATTAATTCTAATAGCAATTTATCTGCAACATTAAAGAGTTTTTTGTAGCTTCAAGGGCTTTATAACTGACAACTTTTTCACGAATTTCGTATTAATAATGAAGAACCTCTTTACCTCCGAATCTGTCTCTGAGGGACATCCTGATAAAGTAGCTGATCAAATTTCTGACTCTATCCTTGATGCTATGCTCAAGCAGGATCCCCAATCAAGAGTAGCAGTAGAAACCATGGTAACCACTGGGTTGGCCGTTATATCCGGTGAAGTTACCACTGATGCTTATGTTGATGTACAGGAGATAGCTCGAAAAGTTATACGTGACATTGGATATACTAAAAACTCATATCGTTTTGATTCGGAGTCTTGTGGTGTTTTAACCACTATCCACCAGCAAAGTCCCGATATTGCTCAAGGCGTTGATGAAGGGGATGACAAAAAAATGGGTGCCGGCGATCAAGGAATGATGTTCGGGTATGCCACCAAAGAAACCGACACCTACATGCCCATGAGCCTGCAGTATTCGCACGACCTGCTTCGAAAACTGGCTCATATCCGAAAAAACACTACCCTGCTTCCATACCTGGCACCTGATAGTAAAAGCCAAGTTACCGTTGAGTATGATGAAGATGGAGCACCCAAGCGTGTTGATACTATCGTTATTTCTACACAGCACGATGAGGATGTGGATCAACCTCAAATCAAACAGGATTTAAAGAAGCACCTGATCCCGGAAGTTATTCCTGAAGAACTAATGGATCCGGAAACAATTCTGCACGTTAACCCTACGGGCAAATTTGTAATTGGTGGTCCACACGGCGATACCGGACTTACCGGACGTAAAATAATTGTCGATACCTACGGAGGCCGCGGAG
This sequence comes from Fodinibius halophilus, assembly GCF_011059105.1. Classification (GTDB taxonomy): domain Bacteria; phylum Bacteroidota; class Rhodothermia; order Balneolales; family Balneolaceae; genus Fodinibius; species Fodinibius halophilus. The sequence goes on from NZ_JAALLS010000002.1 coordinate 32,720, forward strand.
CTCACGGTGGTGGTGCTTTCTCCGGTAAAGATCCTTCTAAGGTAGATCGAAGCGCTGCTTATGCTTCTCGCCATATTGCTAAGAATATTGTGGGTGCCGACCTCGCTGATGAGTGTCTGGTACAGCTTGCTTATGCTATCGGAATTCCAGAGCCGGTTTCCGTTAATGTGGATACTTATGGAACCGGAACCGTAAGTGACATCGAATTGGCAGAGGCTATACAGAAAACCTTTGACTTAACGCCAAGTGGCATTATTAGTCGATTTAATCTGCTGCGCCCTATTTATTCCCAAACAGCCGCTTATGGTCACTTCGGGCGCAAAGAATTCCCATGGGAAAAGCTGGATTATACTGATAAAATCAAGAATGCCCTGTAATTATTTCTAAGACAATAAAAAAGAGTCATCTCGTAATTGAGATGACTCTTTTTCTTTTGGGAAAATAAATAAGTTCTCAGCTATCTAATAAATCCTCGACAGCATCTCTGGCTTTGTCCTTAACACCTTGCCTGATTGCTTCTTGAGCAGCTTCTTCAAGAATAGGCTTCAATATCTGACTTAACACCTGTTCCATGGTATTGTTTCCGTCTCTGCCAATTCCCTCAATCTCAATTTTGGAAAAAGTGCCCTCAACTGACTTTTCTCCCCCGATCTCCGTAGTTAATGTGACCCGGCCATCTTCTACCAGGAGATAGTCAATAACCGCCCTTGTTCCGGAAGAGGAACCTTCTTTTAATTTGCTACTGAGGGTATTAAGATTACTGCCTTTCACTTTTTGCTCAAAGTAAAGTTCCGGTTCCTTAATACGAACTTCCTTAACAATTACCGTATCAGAAAGCAGGGAATAGGGATCCACTGTTAATGATATTTGCTGTAATTTAACAGCAGGGTTTTCACTAAATCCCTCAGGATTGTATATCGTAATACCTTCAATCGATCCTTCTCCATTTAGTATTGAAATAGCCACATCATCTACCTTTACCGTAGTTTCTAACATTTCGGAGGTAGTACTTTCAATATTTGACCTCACTATGCTGTCAACACTGAGAGAAAGAATAACGGCCCCAATAGTGACAACAATAATTAAGCCAAAAAGGACTTGGAAAACTGGTTTCATAAGAACGTATATTGAAAAAATTAAAAAAGTGTTAGTTTTTCGTCTCCTAAATATAAGGCGGCTAGATCAAAGTATTGGAAATAAAAAAGGCATAGAATTAAGAATATAATTCTATGCCTTTGGTGTTATTTATGTGACTAAAAAGCTATAGCCTAATTTCCTGATCCGCCATCGATCGTTTGACCAAAGAATATAGCATTCATAAACAGCTTGTTGGTTCCATACCAAAAAGCCCTGAAATTGGGGTTATCGGTCATCGAAATAACACGCCCGCGCCCGGTATCACTAACAATGATCGAAGCTGTTCCGGCTAGCTCTTCCAGATTCTCTTCCGAAATGTAGCCACTTGCCAGCGGTTCTTCGGTATAATAGAGGGGAGTAGCATATGGATTCTCTGCTTTTTGCAGAAACAGAGTACTATTACGGAAAACCGTCATCTCATCATCATTATATCCATATCCCAGAGGATGGGTTAAATCTAACTTAGCATTAAAGATAGCCCCGCCAATATACTGTGCCCCGCGTGCTTTGTCTCTCTCAGCATATGGTTTGGGATTAACCTCTTTCTCATCCTCTTTTGAATTATCTTCTTTAACAAATTCAATATTTGCCAAATCATTTCTCTCGGCCCACCTGTTAGCGTATTTCGTGGTGATAAGAGTCCCGCCAGATTGTACCCAATCTTTGATATTACTTACAGCTCCATTCGACAAGCTATTATAACCACCATTAACCATAACGATGACATTATACCGACTGAGATCTGCAAAGCTAAGACGATCCGGGGGAAAGAGTGTGAGAGTCATGTCATAGCGCTGATCCAACAGGTGCCAGACTTCACCCACTTCGTAGGAACTTGCCCCCTCACCAGCAAGAACAGCTACATTGGGCTGCTCAAGGTCTTCAAACGAACCACTACCGAGATCAATTCCGCGCGGAGTCATCCCCGTTCCTACAGCATATACCGTCAATCCATCTTCATTTGCTGCTTTTTTCATGAGCGAATAAATATCCGACTCATCAACAGATTGGGGCCCCACCGGAACCAGCACCGTCCCGTAATCAAACCTATGCGTTCCGTTAGCAGTTACACCGGTAAACGGTTTAGAGGCTACTTTTGTGCGAACATCCGCATCTTGCAAACGATTCAGGGCTCTGGGCGCATAGTATTCATCCCATTCAAAAACATAGGCATAATCACTTTTACCGCCTACAATTTCTCCCTGTGGCAGCTCTGGTACTCCATCAACCTTACTGCCCAATAAGTCATCACTGTAATCGCGCCCTTCAAGTTCGGCAAACGGCAGGTTAAATGCGTAAGGCATGGTCCATGCAGAAACATCGTAAAACAGGCTATCCGTAAACGAGGTCCGTCGCTCAAACAGGGCCTTCACAAACTTATATTGTTTCTGATCAGAAGGAATCACAAAAGAGGAGTTGGCCTGAAATGATTCTCCATCAGCATTAATATTCTTTGCCAGTTCATACAACTTTACCTTGTGCCGCTTCAGCATCTCCACAAAGTGATGGGTACGTGCCTTATCATGAGATGTGCCGAATACATACCCCTCAATATCAGCTTGTTCTCCCTTTCGCTTAGATTCCTGAAAGAAACTTCGCTGATAGTTCAGAATCTCTTGGCGTAAATTTTGAGAAGCCTCCCATGTAGAAAGCGAGGTTAAAAATTGATTCTTGATCGTGAAGGGATACTTCAACACACCATGCACACTTTCCTGGGCATGTCCCCGCGAGCTGGCCTGCTCAAACAGTATCCCAATCCCACCATTAACATCAGGGTAGGTAGATCCTTTGCCGTAATAGAAATCATCAAAACTTTCTTGAGAGTAGTATAGCCGCTTCTGATTGTCCAGCTTTTCAGCATGATAATCGGCAATTGCTTTAGTCAGACTCTGATTTTGCTCAGGAGTGATGGGATGAGTTCGCGACTGTATTCCCGGCTGGAAGAAAAAGGTAGAATTGGTGCCCATCTCATGGTGGTCGGTCAAAATATTAGGCTTCCACTTATGGAAGTTATCAATACGCCCCTGGCTTTCGGGATGTTGAACCAACATCCAATCTCGGTTCAAGTCAAACCAGTAATGGTTAGTACGCCCGCTCGGCCACCGCTGATTCAGTTCCAGACTATTGGGGTCGCTAACTAAATTTTCGCTTTTATGTGTATTTGCCCAGCTTGCAAACCGGTTTAGGCCATCGGGGTTTAGGCTGGGATCCAATAAGATTACGCTGTTATTCAACTTCTGTTCAATTTCTTTGCCCTGAGCTGCAGCCAAATAGTAGGCCACCAGCAAGGATGCATTAGAACCGCTCGATTCATCCCCGTGAATACTGTATCCCCAATACATTACGATAGGCATATTCTCAGTATCCAATTGCTCTGAGCGTTCGGGATTGGTAAGCGCTACATGGTTTTTACGAATCTGCTCAATATTCTGCTGGTTTGAAGCAGAAGTAACAGTCAAATAAAGCAGAGGGCGGTCTTCATAGGTCTCTGCAAATTTGTGCAAGGTAATTCGGTCCGAAGCCTCTGCAACAGCTTCCATATATTTTACAAGCTGATCGTGGCGAACATGCCATTCGCCAGGTACCATTCCCAACACCTCTTCGGGAGTAGGTATTTCGGAGTTGTAGGTTACATCTTGTGGCAGATAGTAATCCATGGAGGCCTCAGCCTCGGCAGGATTTTGCCCATACACACTTGTTGAAAGCAGTAAAGTAAAAAAACCAAATAAAAGCGTAGATAATCTCATAGGTCTGCTGATTTAAAAATTTTGAGCGAAAATTACTATTACCCTCTAGTGTAAAGGTTATGAATGAAAAATGTTTTAAAAAAATTGAGTTCAAGCAGTAAGTGCAACATGAAATAAGCCCTTCCAGCGAACCCTCCCTGGGGACTTCCGCCAAGCGGCTATATTATTTTCGTACGGCCTAAAAACGAAGAGCAGGTAGCTGGTGCCCCAGTGCTTTAGTGATGACTCTTAAATCACCATCGAACATTTATAGAAGGTTGAAAGAGCAATGGTTTGGCAACCACCCCTGACCCACCTTGATAAGGAGGGGAACTTTAATATTACCTCATTGCTATATTTATAGTCTTTTACCTCTCTAAACCGGCATCCATTTTTTGATTATTAAATAGAATTGGGAACGCGGATGAGAAGAGACTAGCGGAGTTTCACCGTTTATAGTTCGGTGAGTATTTCTTTACCCAAAATAACTAGCAAAATCATTAAGGCACTCAAACTGTTACGGTGGTATGTATTTTTTCTGTGCCCATCCATATGATCCGTAGCATCTGCATACTATATCCTGTGGTCGAATTGAAATACGAAGTCAACATGTCTTGGCTCGTCCGTTTCTCCTCCTTATGAAGGAGGAGATTAAGAGGAGGTTGAAAGAGCAAGACCTAACGTTCGACCGGTACAAAAATCTGATTACCTTTCCCCACCCCGACAAACCTTAAAACACCGCTGTATGGCATTAGTTACTTGAATGCAACAAATAAGAAAGGCATCGCCCATTAAGACGATGCCTTTCCCGATATCCAAATTTGTGTTAAGCGCTGCTATGCATACCTGAATATAGCTGCTATTGAAGAGCCATTAGGCATATCTTCTTTATCCAGCGCGTACACATTACCACTTTGGGTAAGTGTTTTAATAGCTGCCATATTGATAAGGTCATGTTCGCCGTTCTTTGGCTCAGAGCTGTGATGTACTACATCGCGTTCGGTATCGAACCAGCCCCAGCTATGCTCGCCAATAGGTACAAAAAGTGATTCGACCTTTCCATAGTAGGCAGCTTCCACAATTTTAGTAAGGTTATCCGACTGTTTTTCAGATCCGGATAAATCACCAAAACGTTCGATATCATCATACATATCCTTCAGGAAATATGACTTTATAACTTGCCAGCCTTCATCCTTGATCTCTTCATTACTCTTTGGATCGGGATTGCCTGAAATAGCCTCGTCCATCGTACGGCTGTAATGACTTACCTTTCGATATATTGCTACGGCTTCATCAATACCTGCCAACACCAACGGATCGTTACGCTGGCGCAATATAGAGGTAACTTCATTTTCGATAGTCTTTAAGTAATTTTCGACATAGTCTGTCTCTACCGAACCGTCGCCCCATCCATGGAACATCGATGAGGAACCGCCACTGCCGGCTGAGGTAATCGTTTTTTCATATACCTCATACTTCTTGAACTCTTCCATATTATCAGGAGAGTCTTCAAGCTCAATCTCTGTTACCCCGGCCCGGGTGCATCGTAGCAGCCGTACTTTCTTTTGACTGAGAGCCAGTATGCAGAATGTCCCTTCCAGTGATATCATTGGGACCAGGGGAGTAATTAGAAAATGGTCATTCACCAGTACCCGTTCTTTGAAGCTGTGGGGTACACGGTAGTACTCAAAATCATCCTCAGTGATAAAGAGAGCTAATCCCTTATCATTATGTTGCCAAAACCTAGGCTTGTCCAGCAGATCTCGTGGTTCTTTGAGTATGTTTTCTATACGCTGTTCTTTTACCTTATGCTCTTTGAGTTGTTCTTTTGCATCACTTAATAAATTTTTAAGTCGTATAGGATCTTGTTGCACTTCTTCACCCATCTCATGAGTAGGTAAATAAATTGAAATGCATATATCTTGTTCTTTCTCTGCAAGATTGAGGATGTCTTCACGCGTAATCATAGATACCTCCAACAATAATTAAATATTAACACCTTGCTGATTTGTTAAAAACAGTTCTTCAGAAGTAAAGATTCATATTAATCTCAACGAAAACTGAACTCTATTATTTACAACAACCACTAGTATTATAACGAATTAAGTTATACATATTACAATGTATTTAATGGGAAATAGGAGAAATTGTTCAACCATTAATAGATCTAAATTTAATTTCGCCTCCAATTTTATTATCGTTGTTTTCAACGTCGGGCAATACTAAATAAACATTCACTATGGAGGAGTTAGAAAAGGATACTACTGAAGAAACAAACCAAGAGGTCAGTTCATGGGATGGATTAAAACAAAGCTTAGGGCCGGGGCTGTTGATGGCTGCTGCCGCTATTGGGGTGTCGCATTTGGTACAATCTACCCGGGCCGGTGCTTCATACGGCTTTGCACTTATTTGGGCATTGGTTCTGGCTAATATTTTCAAATATCCCTTCCTCGAATATGGCCCGCGATATGCCATTGCTACCGGCGAAAGTATGATCGAAGGGTACAAGCGTTTGGGCAACTGGGCAATTGGTGTTTTTGCTGTTTTTACAATCGGTACAATGTTTATCATTCAAGCGGCCGTAACTATTGTAAGCGCTCATCTGGCGGCCGAACTTACCGGCATTGCCCTAACTCCCGTTCTTTGGAGTGCTATCTTGCTGACTATCTGTATTCTGCTGCTCATGTCGGGGCAATATTCTGCGCTCGACGGTGCCATCAAGCTTATTATGGTTGTTCTTGCCATTTCCACAGTAGTAGCAGTGGTGGCTGCTCTCTTTCAGGGAGGACAACATCAAGTCATCGATTACTTCCCAAGTATCTGGGATGTTGCCGGCGTCTCTTTCCTTATTGCTTTAATGGGGTGGATGCCTATCCCTATTGATGCCTCGGCCTGGCATTCGTTATGGACCCTGGAGCGCGAAAAACAGACACAGTACCGGCCTAAACTCAAAGAATCGCTACTCGATTTTAATATCGGGTATATTGGGGCTGCAGTGCTGGCACTGGGGTTCTTGCTGCTCGGTGCCCTCGTGATGTATGGCAGTGGAGAGGAGTATGCCAGCAGCGGTACCGTTTTTGCCGATCAACTTATTGGCCTGTATACCGAAAGCTTGGGCAGTTGGGCCTATACCGTCATTATCATTGCAGCTTTTACAACGATGTTCAGCACTACACTCACCGTTACGGATGCCTATCCCCGTGTCAACCGACAGATGATGAAGGTTATTACTCCCAGTATGTTAGAGAATAAAAGTGATATCCTGATTTACCAAGTGCTTCTGGTAGCTATTTCGGTGCTGTCTTTGGGTGTGCTTTACTTTTTGGGAAACTATTTTACCCTGCTTATTGACCTGGCCACCACACTTTCTTTTCTGATGGCCCCGGTACTTGCTTATATTAACTACCGGTTGGTTACGGCCGACCACGTCCCTGACAACTGCCAACCCAAGCCGTGGCTTCGCTCGCTAAGCTGGGGCGGAATACTTTTCCTAACAGCTTTTGCATTATTATACCTATACTGGCAAATGAGTTTTGGATGATTATAGAAGATCTATTATATACAGACATCATTAATTTATTAACTAATAGGTCCATTTGTGAGTTCTCTAGCAGACGATTTAAAAACACAGAAAAATGATCTCAATGAATTTTATTCTCTCTGTGTTAGAGTATTAAACTATTTACCAGCAGTTATTTCTTCTGAGGTAGAAATTCGTGGTTATAAAATAAAAACACATATTTCTGGCGGCACAAAAAAATTCTTGAGGCCAATTAATGAAGAGCTTTTTATTTATGACCCTGACATTTTTGAAAAAAAATATGACCTTTTTCTTCAAATTTTAGATCGAGTTAAATCTAACGAAAAGATTAAGGAAGATAACTACAAAATAGTTGATACTGTTCTTTATACAATACAACAATCTCTTGGAGCTGGATTCGACTTATTAGTTAATCCCAATAGTGCTAGAAAGCACGTTGGAAATAGATTTGAAGAACTCCTAAAAGCAGTTATAAATTATCTTGAGATTACAAACAAAGATCTTGTTTTCAAAATCCCCTATGAAACCGATGGTGGTAAAAAAACATATCGGTGCCAAACTGATTTAATAATTTCACCCTACGAACAAGTCCATTCAACTGCAAAAAATTTAGATGAAAATGAAGTTATTCTTTCTTTTAAAACTTCATCTAAAGATCGAATGGGTAAAATATTTTTAGATAAACTTTTGATGGAGAGCTTTTCTAATCAGACAGTTAAAGTTGTTGGCATTTTCTTAAATGATGTTCAACGTAAAAAAGAAGATAATATAAGTTATACTTTCGTTTCAGGACTATTTATGGTGTACACAAATTTTCTAATTAAACTCGATGGTGTATATTTTATTGACAAGCCACCCACTGCACAAAATTATCCCTACGATGAACATATATTTCAGTTTTCAAAATTCTTGATCGAGGACATTTGGAAATTACTCAAATAAGTCTCTTATTTTTTTTCTCCTTTCCCGACTTTCCTTCTCATCTTTTTCTGAAGCTATTCGATCTATGTGATTTTTATCCGTAACCCTATTTTTAATCAGATCACAAAAATCTTTATTTATCTCAGTACCAACCCATCTTCTTTCAAAAGCTTCTGCTACAGCGTATGTAGTCCCAGTTCCTCCAAATGGGTCATAAATCAAGTCTCCTTCATTTGCCGATCCCAAAACAAACTTCTTCACTAATTCTACCGGTTTTTGCGTTGGATGCTTATCAACACGCTCCCAAGACCCATTTGATAATGTTGGTATTTCAAAAACATCTTTGGGCTTTGCACCAAGGGGATGGGGTTCCCACTGATATTTTTTTCCGTCGCCATTATCGTATTGTGAGGATTTTGATTGTGTCCTTTTAGGATATTTTAGTGTATGTGCGTTATAAGGAATCCTCACATTATCAATGTTAAATGTAAATTTTTTGCTCTTTCTAAAATGAATTATGCTTTCGTGAGCACGCCCCCAATCCTTTCCTAAATTTGCCTTGTTTCGATAGTACCAGACTAACCATTTACATCCTTTAAACATATCACTAGCAGCCCATTTTATATCTGCAATAATTTCAGAAAACCCACATACGTATAAACTGCCATTATCCTTCAGTACTCTCTTAGCTTCTTTTATCCATTCAATACTCCACTCGACATATTCTTTTTGTGATTCAAAAGTGTCCCATTCAGCTTTTTTAATATTATAAGGCGGATCAGCAAAAATAAGATCTACGGACTCTGATTCCATAGATTTCAAAAAATCAATAGCATCTAAATTAAAAAGCTTTCCAAATTCTGTTTTAAAAAATGGATCTTCATCAATTTCTTTTGTTTTTTCTTTCTTAAATTCCACTTGTGCGTCTGACATAAAGTTATCAATCTTTTTTTCCTTATATACGCGGTAATTATTTATGGGGTGTCTTTCTGAAGGAAATTTTCCTGACTTATCCCATCGCCTCAACGTTTCCGTACTTACTCCCAATTTTTCAGCAGCTTCACCTATTTTTAAATAATTATCCATAAATCCAGAGGGTTAATTAAAGTAGTACAACATTATACAACCTTACACAATATTATACAAATTTATTATGATATCATATATTGCCCTCCTCCGCGGCATCAACGTAGGCGGGCACCGTCCCTTAAAAATGGAAGACCTCCGCAAGATGTTTTTACAATTGGGTTTTAAAAAGGTTGAGACCTATATACAAAGTGGCAATGTGGTTTTTGAGGTCCCTGAATCAAGACAGACCGACCAGCTAGTCCCTCTCATAAAAGAACAGATTGAAGAATCATTTGGATATGATGTGCCGGTTGTTGTCCGTTCTGCCTACAGGCTAGGAGCAATTCTCAACAACTTTCCCTTTGATATTAAGGAAGGATGGAAAGGGTATATCACATTTCTTGCTGAAGAACCTGATAGTGAGGCCAAAGAGCAGTTGGAAAGTCAATCCAATAATATCGAAACTTTCAAAGTAGCAGGAACCCAGGTCTATAGTGTTGTTAATAAAAAAGCTGATCAAAAACCTCAGTTTTCAAATCGATTTATAGAAAAACAACTTCGTGTTGCCGGTACTAACAGAAACCTGCGCACCATTAATAAGGTTTTGAACTTGGCTTCAGCTGAATAACGGTAGTTTGCTATGAATAGAATTGACCGGCTCACTGCAATTATCATCTACCTGCAGGGACGAAAGCGTGTAACAGTAGAAGAATTAGCAGAACGATATAACATTAGCAATCGTACGGTGTACCGTGATCTCCGTGCCCTTCAAGAAGCCGGAGTCCCCATAGGTTCAGAGCAGGGGGAGGGATACTTCATCGTCAGAGGTTATCACCTGCCGCCCGTCATGTTTGACAAACAAGAGGCTGCGGCCCTGCTAGCCGGCGAACGATTGATGCAAAAATGGAGTGAAACCCAGCTGGGCGAATCTTATATCTCTGCTTTGGACAAAATACGGTCGGTGTTGCGAAACCGGGAGAAGGAGTACCTGGAAACCCTGGATCAACATATCAAGACCCTTCCGTATCATGATGAAAAACCGGCAGAAACCAAACATCGTGTGTTCGGATTTCTACAAGATACTATTGTAAAAGGGGAAGTTGTTGCCATCAGTTACTATTCTCCTTATAAGGATCAAAATACACAGCGTGAGGTCGAACCCTTAGGCCTGCTACTGCGGGGAAATCACTGGTACTTGGCTGGATGGTGTCGCCTGCGCACCGATTACCGGATGTTTCGTGTTGATCGCATAAAGGAGTATAAAAGTACGATCAAACAACTTCCGGATCCTCCCGAACATACCCTGAAAGAATTTTCGGAACAGAGCCTGCGCAAAGAGCAGGATCTGCATGAGGTGATTGTACGGTTTAATGATGATATGATACGCTATATGGGCGATCAAAAATATTACCGCGGGTGGACATCAGAGGAAAAAGTGGAGGGAGGCGTTGAGATGACCTTTCTCACTTCTTCAACGGAATACTTTGCCCGCTGGCTGTTGCTTTGGGGAGCGGGAGTGACAGTGATAAAACCCAAGAAGGTCAAGCAAAGAATGCAGGAGCTTTCCGAAGAGTTATACCAGCACCATAAATCTACATAACCGCTACTATATCATCCTCTCCGCCGGACGGTGGACCAGGATATCGAAAAGCCCAGTAACGTTGATACAGGCTGGCCGCAAATCAACGTAGAATACCACTACGAGATCCCGGATCAAGTCCGGGATGACAAGGCGGTATATTTTGTTATGAGGCATTATGTCCAACCCCTAAAAAGCTGCCGCTATAGGGTTTTTAGAGGGTTTCCTGCTTTAACTATACCCGTGGTTATTATACTGGAGCGACTCTATATACTACGGTAGCGGGTTGGCTTCTTCTCCATCACCACCCTCGGCGGTAATTGTTAACTGACTGGGCTCAGATAAAAAATTGTCGTAGTCGCAGGGCATTTCTGCCTGTTCATCTTCCTGCACATCGAATGTACCGCAATAACCATCGGTATTATTAATATGAATATCAAAAGGTGGATTAAAGTTTGAGGTAGTAAGATTGATGGTAACAAAGAACCCTTCGTCAATATAAGCATCGTCATCTTCGGTTATAACCGATGTGGATACTGTTCCTATCTTGCTTCCATCACCGGATAGCGCAAGGTCATAAGTTTTAACTTCTTTTTTCGATCCATCATCGCCGGTAGCAGAATCTTTACACCCTACTATCATTATAGCTGCAAACAACAGCACAAGGGTACTATGAATCCATTTATAGTTCCTGGACTTTCGGTTTTTATGATTTCTAAACTGATTATTTCTGTATCCTGCCATGGCTTGTATTTTGTTAAACTGATGAACTGTTTTACTGTACTGTAGTATGCGTGCTACATACCTTAACTAGTTCAAAGCATTTTTTCTCATAGATATAGGATTATCAGTATCAAACAGCTGATCAAAACTTGTCACAATCCGGGATCCTGTCTCGTCTTAGCAATAGAAGACGAAATATCAATGTGAAAAAACTGACTCAATATGAAAGCGCAAGTTCAAAACACAGAAAAACCCCGACTAACACCTATTGAAAATCCCAGCTCCATAAAGGCGAAACTCGCATACTGGTTTACAAAAAGGAAAACAGGCAAAGTGATCACTCCTCTTAAGGTTCACTATTCACGATTTCCAGAGGGGTTATCTCTGGCCAAAGAGCTTATGAATATTCAGGAAAAATGCACTCTTGATAACCGACTCAAACATCTTATAAAAGTATATGTGGCTACTCTTAACGGCTGTTCATTTTGTGTGGATATTGGCAAAGCCACAGCTCAACAAGACGATATAGAAACCGAAGTCTTTGAAGATCTCCTTAACTTCAAAGAAAGTAACCGATTCACAAAATCAGAAAAAGCGGCCCTCACCTATATTGATGAAACCACAAGGGAATTGGAGGTTACGGACCAGACATTTGAGAACTTACAACGATATTTCAACGAAAGAGAAATTGTACAGATCACGCTACTCAACGCCGTGGAAAATTTCTATAATTTGATGAACAAACCCCTAAACATTGGTTCAGATGAGTTATGCAAAACCTTAAATGTATAACTATTTGTTAATCCACCCCTGTTATGAACAGCACCACAGAACTTTTTGAACAACATCGACCACAGCTGTTTAGGATCGCCTATGGGATGCTTGAACGGGTAGCACCGGCAAAAGATATCGTACAAGAGGCCTATCTCCGCTGGCAAGACCAAGATATCGATAATATAAAATCGCCACATGCCTATTTATCTAAAATTGTAAGCAGACTCTGTTTGGACGAACTGAAATCAGCCAAAAGCCGAAGGGAGCAGTATATTGGACCCGATCTGCCCGAACCGGTATTAACTTCCGAAAGTGGTAACCCGACAGAACATGTCGAGTTGACCGAAACGCTATCAATGGCCCTGCTGGTTGTTCTGGAACAGCTGACCCCGGTACAGCGCGCTGTCTTCCTGTTGCGCGAAGTTTTTGACTACGATTATGCCTCTATTGCATCTGTCGTTGACAAGTCTGAGGCCCACTGTCGAAAAATTGCGCAACGGGCTCGTGACCAAGTTCATGAACAGCGTCCCTATTTTGAAAAAGATATCCCCAAACAAAATGAACTAATCACTTCTTTCTTTGAAGCCGTACAGACAGGCGATATTTCGGAAGTAAAAGATTTACTGAAAAAGGAAGCTACACTCTATTCCGATGGCGGAGGCAAGGTAACTGCGGCCAGGAAACCGATCTACGGAGACGATAAGATCGCTCGGTTTATGCTGGGCATTCAAAAGAAGGCCCCCGAAGACCTTCATATTGAATTTCAAGATGTAAATGGAGAACCGGGCGCTGTAGTCTACATTGGTGATGAATTATACAACGTTTGGTCGTTCCACACAGAGGGAGAGGTAATAAGCAATATATTTGTGGTTTTAAATCCCGAAAAACTCGAGCATATCGAGCATGAATCCCTCTAAATAAAATTAAGCTCTATTGAACGGGAGCAATATTACTTATTCTTAGACCTGTTATATTTGAGTAGACACTCGGTTAAGATATTTTGGGATAACCTAATAATAGAATAATGGAACTTCGTCATCAGATAAAGATCAAATCCCCCATAGTCCCTTTTGCTCACATTGATTGCCATTATGCAGATACTGCCCAAAGGAGGACTTCTAAAAGAAGAGACCTACCATAGTCCGAGCAGACGCTCGAAGCATTTTGGTGTAGGTCGGACATCCTGTCCGACTTTTTAAAGATTACAATTAAATAAAGCTAGCCGGACAGGATGTCCGGCCTACAAGGCTATATGATAGCTCAAACGCCTGTCAATTAATTCCATATCTATTGACACAGGGTTGTCATAACCACTTTATAGTTTCCGGGGTATTCAAGTGTATTAATTAGAATAGTATCCCCCATGTATGCAGCAACATTATATAGAAGTTACCGGCGCACGAAAAAACAACTTGAAGAATATTTCCCTCAAAATTCCCAAACAGAAGATTACCGTCTTTACCGGGGTTTCGGGCGCAGGCAAATCGTCTATCGTCTTTGATACCATTGCTGCAGAGTCGCAACGACAACTGAATGAAATGTTTGGCTCTTTTATTCGAAATCGCCTGCCGAAATACGGCCAGCCCAATGTGGATTCAATAAATAATTTATCCACGGCTGTTATTATCGATCAAAAAGCGATCAGGGGCAACTCTCGGTCAACCGTAGGTACCATTACAGATATTTATTCGCTGTTTCGGTTGTTATACTCACGCATCGGTGAGCCCTCAGCCGGCTATTCCAATGCCTACTCATTTAATGATCCCGAAGGGATGTGTCCGAGATGCGACGGACTTGGTGAGGTGAAAAAGCTCGATCTGGATAAACTGCTTGATACCTCCAAATCACTCAATGAGGGGCCGATCAACTTTCCGGGCTTTAGTGTGGGCGGTTACTGGTGGGAAATCTATGCCAATTCAAATCTCTTTGATAATGACAAAAAACTTGCGAATTACACCAAAGAAGAGTGGCAAGGATTGCTCCATGAGCCCGACAATGTTGAAAACATAACTACACATGCCAAAGGGCATAAACGGGATTATGAAGGGTTAGTAGATCGGTTCAACCGTCTCTACATCAACAGGGACACCAGCTCGCTGAGCGAAAAAAAACGCAAACAAATTAAGCAGGTATTGTCCAGCGGCAGCTGTCCGCTTTGTGAAGGCTCAAGGCTCAGTCAAGCAGCGCTCGAGAGTACCATCAATAGCCATAACATTGCTCAACTTGCAGCAATGGAAGTTCGTGAACTCATCGAAGTGGTGCGAAAGTTGCAAAATACTGACGATACGATTGCCCTCCCAATCATATCAGAAATAACAAAAAGCCTGCAGTACCTTATCACCGTCGGACTTGGATATCTTACCCTCGACCGGCCAACGCCAACACTTTCAGGGGGAGAATCCCAGCGTATCAAAATTGTGAAACGACTGGGCAGCAGCTTGTCTGACATGCTTTATATTTTTGACGAGCCTACGGTTGGGCTCCATCCACGAGATGTACAGGGACTCATTGATCTGCTCCAGGAACTAAGAGATAAAGGCAATACCGTGCTTGTTGTGGAACATGACCACGATGTAATAAAGATAGCAGATCATGTGGTGGATGTTGGGCCCCGAGCGGGTAAGCAGGGTGGAGAAATCGTTTATCAAGGTAGCATTGATGGTTTATATCAGGCCGAATCACCTACCGGACGGCAGCTGCGACAGGAAAAGCCGATCAAATCGGAATCCCGTCAACCTACGGGACAGATGAAGATCTCGAACGCCACTTTGCACAACCTGAAGAATATTACGGTAAGTATTCCGAAAGGAGTATTAACGGCTGTATCGGGTGTCGCGGGAGCAGGTAAGAGTACGCTCATGAAAGTGTTTCTCCAAGAGTATCCCGAAGCGATAATTGTGGACCAATCTGCTGTTGGGCGATCCAGTCGCTCCATCCTTGCTACCTATTCCGGACTTATGGATGAAATCCGTAAACTTTTTTCCAAGTCCAATGATGTAAGCAAATCCCTATTTAGTTTTAATTCAGATGGATCCTGTCCCAAATGTGGGGGACGCGGTGTTATATACACTGATTTGGCGTTTATGGAATCCGTAGAATCAACTTGTGAAGCCTGTAACGGAAAACGGTATAGCAAGAAAGTGCTCCAACATAAATTCCGAGGCCAATCTATAAGCGATGTCTTAAAAATGACAGCAAGTGAGGCAGCAAACTTTTTTGAAGATGCACAAACTCGGAATACACTTCGGGCTATCAATGCCGTGGGGCTGGGATATCTTCGACTTGGCCAGACAACATCCAGCCTGTCGGGTGGCGAATGCCAACGCCTAAAACTAGCAAGTGAACTACATAAGTCTGGTGAAGTTTACGTATTGGATGAGCCAACTACCGGACTTCACAGAGCGGACTTAGAACGACTGTTATCCATTATTAATCGTTTGGTGGATGAGGGGAATTCGGTCATTGTTATTGAACACAATCTGGATATCGTAAAAAACGCCGACTGGGTTATTGACCTGGGGCCGGAAGGAGGAGCGGCCGGCGGACAGATTTTGTTTGAAGGTACTCCAGCACAACTGCTTGATTCCCAAGAATCAATTACAGCGACCTTCCTGAGAAAATCGCTCGCATCTGTTCCTTGTTAAATATTATAAGTGTAGGTCGGACATCCTGTCCGACTTTTTAAAGATAAAGCTAGCCGGACAGGATGTCCGGCCTACATGGCAGCTCAAATACCTGTTAATTAATTCCACACCTATTGACATAGGGTTGTCATAACCACCTGTTATGTTCAAAGCAGAAACTATTTATTTAACTAAAAGACAATCCTATAACTATGGAATTGATCCCGTTATTTACCAAAGAGCTGGAACAGGAAGCACAGACAACCCATGATTTTTTAGGGCTCGTGCCTACCGATAAATTTGATTGGAAACCGCATGATAAAAGTATGCCTATGCAGCGACTGGCTGTTCATATAGCAGAAATCCCGGGCTGGATAGAGACCGCATTAACTACAGAGGTCCTTGATTTTGCAGAAGACGACTATGAGCCAACTCCTGTTGAGGATACTCAAGGATTAATTGACCTTCTCGAGGGGTCGGTAGAGAGGGCAAAAAAAGCGCTAAAACAGGCTACTGAAGATGATCTACTACCCACATGGACCATGCGCGATGGTGACCAAGTACTCATAGAAATGCCCAAACATGGCGTTATTCGTCATTCTTTTGACCAGATAACCCACCACCGGGCCCAGCTAGGAGTTTATTTCCGATTATTGGATATCCCCGTACCAAATAGTTATGGCCCCACAGCGGATAACCAGCAGTTTTAGTATTATTTTCTACAGATCTCACTGGTTCAAGGTTGTTCCTTGGACCAGTATTTTATGTAGCTGGCACAAGTTGCAAACTTGCGCCAGGCAACGGATGTAACTAAACACAAGTTAAAAGTTGTGCCAGAAAAGATTCACCGCTGGTTCAAGTCTGTGACTTGGACCAGCTTTTTTACAGTCGGCACAAGTTAAAAATTTTTACCACACAACGGATATAACTAAACTCAGTATTTGAATCAATCAACAACTGATATGAATAACTCTACCATACAGCAATACAACTATCACCAGTGGGCCAATGACCGGACTTTTAACCACCTAAGCGAACTCCCGGATGAAATTTATGACAATGAAATCGAAAGCGTGTTTTCATCCATTTCGGAGGTGATTACTCATCTGTATCAAGTGGATGCTATGTGGCTAAGTGTGATGTCGGGTGACGCTTTTGAGGAAACCATGGCCAAACTAAAAGAGATAAAGAGACGGTCAGCCAATAAAGGATTGGAGCAAATACAGAAGTTATATGCTGAGCTTTCTGAACGGTACCAACCCTTTTTAAATGATGTCGCTGATCTTGATGCCGATATTTCGGTAAATCATCCCCAATATGGTACTCTTGAAACTACGGTATCAGAATTAGTACAGCATGTAGTCAATCACGGCACCTACCATCGTGGAAACATAACGGCTATGCTTCGTCAACAGGGACATTCCGGCGTACAAACCGACTTTGTTTTCTATCTCTATGAGATTGCCTAAACTAAAAACTGTGGTAATCCTACAGACCTCCGGGGTTTTCGACTTGAATGCCTTAGACTCCCAACTCCGCAAAAAATGGGTGTCTAGGGTACCGGCCATCGGGCATATTAAGGCACACCTTTAACATCCTAAAGAACCTATTATGCCTGATTTTAAAATTATACCTATTCCCGCTTCAGTGGCCCATCACATTCGCACTACGATGCAAGATCGGTATGGCCACTCACTGGAAGTCACCCAATCAGAAGAAGATCATAACAATCCCTGCCGGCTGTGCCTCGAAGATACCCACAAAGGCGATGAGCAGATCCTGTTTTCGTATTCCCCCTTTGCAGAAAACGATGATCCCTATGCCGAGGTGGGACCGATTTACATCCATAAAGAGTGCGCCGGACCATATCAAGAGGTACACACTTTTCCGCCGGATATTCGAGCTCGTCCCTGGCTTACGGTGCGTGGCTATAACGCGGATCATGCCATTCACACCGCCCAGCTAACAAAGGGCGAAGAGATAGAATTGGCGATTGGCGACGTTTTTTCTGATCCTGAAGTTTCTTACATACATGTTCGCCATGGCACCTACGGCTGCTATCTAATGCGCATTGAACGAGTTAATTGATAAGAAGATTCTTCTATGTACACCCCCAAACATTACAAACAAGACGACTGGGATGAAATCCAGCAGTTTATCAAAACCTATTCTTTTGCCACCTTGGTGAGTATCGGTGATGAATATCCGGTGGCTTCCCATATCCCCATTGAGCTGGAGACAAATTTTGATGACGAAACCGTGCTCTGGGGACATATTGCCCGCGGTAACCGACAGTGGAGAGGATTCCGGGATCAGCCGAATGTGTTGGCTATTTTTCAGTCATACAATAGCTATATCTCCTCTTCATGGTATCAAGAACCGGAGGTCCCGACCTGGAACTACCAGGCTGTCCATATCTATGGAAAACTATCTGAACTTTCTGAGGAGGCGTTGCGGGAATCTCTGCGACGGCTGGTCGATAAATATGAGCAGGAATCGGAGTGCCCGGTTTCTATGGACTCACTGCCCGATGCGGTGGTCGAACCTCAGCTTAAAGGGGTATTTGGTTTCGAGATATCCATTGACAAGGTGGAGGCTTCGTATAAGCTGAGTCAAAATAAGAGTGAAGAAGATCACGCCAACGTTATTGAGAAATTGATGGGAAGAGGAGATACACAGAGTCGTGGAGTGGCAGAAGCGATGAAGAGATCACAGAATGATGAATCCTAATAAAAGCGCAAGAATCGGGTTTTTAAGTTATCCAGCATGCTTAAATTGATGGAAAACGGTAACAGAATTTCCAAATATGATCGATTATAACCGCGTGGCCAAAGCCATCAGATACATCAACGAGCACGCTACCGAACAACCGAAGCTGGATAAGATTGCAGAAGCGATCCATCTTAGTCCCTACCACTTTCACCGGATGTTTAAGCAATGGGCGGGGGTAACCCCCAAAGAATTCCTGCAGTATGTCAGCCTGAACCATGCCAAGAAGCTCTTACAAAAGGATCAAACAATTGCAGAAGCTACCTATCAGACGGGACTTTCCAGCACCAGCAGGCTGCATGATCTGTTTGTAAAGATTGAGGGAATGACGCCCGGGGAGTATAAAAAGAAGGGGAAAGCACTCGACCTCCGCTACCAGTTTGGAGAAAGCTTGTTTGGGCCTACCCTGATAGCTTCAACCGGTAAAGGCATTTGCCATCTTAGTTTTGTTGATGATAAAGATAATGCCTTGCAACAACTTAGAAAGCGATGGACCAATGCCCGCTTTGGAGAGGAAAAGGATGGACATATTGAAAAACTGCAGCAACAACTAATCAATAAGCAGGAAGACCTTGATGAAGTAAAGCTGCATATTCGCGGTACCGATTTTCAATTGAAGGTGTGGGAGGCGCTGCTGAAAATTCCAGCGGGACAACTGGCTTGTTACTCTAATATCGCCCGTGCCATTGACAATCCCAAGGCCTCGCGCGCCGTTGGTACTGCCCTGGCCAACAACCCCGTGGCTTATCTGATTCCCTGCCACCGGGTCATCCGAAAGGTGGGAGGAATCGGGGAGTACCGATGGGGCAGCACTCGCAAGCAGGCCATTATTGGGTGGGAGTCGGCTAACGCAGAGAATAATGATGCAAATATATAGAGCACGAGCGGGACGCTCGCGCCAGTTTAGTTATAGAGGGCTCCGCAAAACCTAGCTTGTCATCCTGAATTCAGTTCAGAATCTTGAGTCAAGATCGCACTTTATGTTAGATGCTGAAACAAGTTCAGCATGACAAGATAATATTTATTCAATATCCCACTACTACGCACAAGGCTTTATAGAGCAAGCTAAATCCCACTTACCGCAGGTAGTCGGTCACGGCTCCAAGAGGGTGGTTCTTGCCTCTGAGTCAGTAAAAGAGTTCCTCCTTGGAGAAGAGCCTGTCCGCCCACCGGCGGAAGGACAGGAGGATTGAACTATTTTATAGCTTAAGACTTATTCACAGTATATGGAACAACCTTCATGATTAGACAAGTAGTACTCGGAATAACTGAAAAAGAACAGAAACAAAAAATAAGATCACTTATCCGAAATGGAACAATCAGCCTAGCCGGCAACCGGGACCTTAAGATATACGGGCGACTCAACTGTGGTTCTGGAAAACAAATGAATGCTGAAAACAGGGTCTTTTTCTGCAACGAGAAGGAGGCCCTGCAAAAAGGGTATCGCCCCTGCGGAACTTGTATGCATAAACGGTATCTTCAATGGAAAGAAAAACAGGCGTAAACTTCTCTTTTTTATTAATCAATGCTTAGCGAATTTAACTTTACAAAATGGTTTCTACTTATGCTGCCGATGACGTTGAGTGCCGGACCGGCTAATATCATGGGCGCATCTCTAGGGGCCACCCAGGGCTATCGGAAATCCCTGCCCTTCATCATAGGCTTAGCCCTTCCTGCGATAATTTATTCTCTGCTTATTGGCTATGGAGCAAATACCCTTATCTCATCGTATCCATTTATCGTTGATGGCCTCCAATACGCCGGGGCAGCTTACATACTATTTCTGGCTGTAAAGTTTTTACTTCCACAAAAAAAGAGTGCTGATAAAGTAACTCCTCCAAAGCTGGGCTTTCGATCCGGGTTTATCTTATCCGCCTTAAACGGCAAACTGCTTACTATGCTTATCCTGATGTACTCCGTGATGCTTGGCAGCCAAAGCACTTCTGGGGAGATCTGGCTGATGACTTTCCTCCTTTTAATTACCGGTACCACCAGTAACAGTTTATGGATACTTGGAGGAGACCTGCTGTCACGTTTCTTTGTGTCTGAGAAAGCCATCCGATCCCAGAATATCGTCTTCGGGATTATGCTTTTGATTGTAGCAGTATGGCTGGTTCTGTGAGGCAGGGGTTTGGTTGTTGGTTATTAGTTATTGGTTATCAGGTGTCAGTTCCTGAATAAGGTTGCTTGGCGTACCCATTTGTCACACTCATATACCGATCATTCTTCTAAGAACTTAGCCTTCAGCTCGGGCGTTGGCACCATGCAGCTGTCTCTTTTCCCAAACCATTGATAGCGGTTGTTGGCAATCACATCATACACCCAATCACGAATAACGGTGGGCAAAATTATAAACCCATACAGCATTGGGTACAGGCCCGAAAGATTGCGGGCTATTCTCAGCGCTGCTGATGATTTTATATAATAGCTTTCCCCCTCAATCAAAATGATGCTGTCAACCTTTTGTGTATCGATACCAAACTTATCGGTTAGCTCCTGACCTATATCCGACTGGAGAGCGGCAAAGCGGAACAGGTCATCTTTATCTCTTTTAATAATAAATACTACAGAGCCGGTGCAAAGATTACAGACTCCATCGAACAGTACTATTTTTTTGCTGTCTCCCATAAGGTTTAGAAGATAACGGTTTTTTGCCTCCTTTTAACAGCAAACTTCCCAGTCTGAAATTTACCGATATGAACTCAGTGTTCGCCAGAGGTATATATTCAAATAAGACTCCCAGCCGGCAAAAGGGGTGAATAGCTCTTCCACTTCTTCCCGGTTGGGTTTTCGATTCAGCCCAAGCAGCTCCGATACAGCACTTTGCAGTCCCGTATCCCCATAAGTAATGCAGTTGGGTTGCTGGAGCGACTTCATCAGCACATAATTAGCTGTCCATTCGCCCACGCCCCTGATTTTGGTCAGCCGATCGAGCATCTGTTGACGGTCGGGGAGGCTCGTGAGTGAGGATTTCTCCAATGCTCCTTCGGCAAACTGTTGCGCTATACCGATAATATATTCCCCTTTCCTGCGTGAAAACTGCATCTCCCTGAGTTCATCAGCTGTTAATTGTGCCAACACCTCCGGCTCCGGGAAAAAGTAGTGTCGTTGAGAATCGTAGGTGATGAAAGTGCCAAATTTCTCAACCAGTCGGCGCTTGAGTTTATATGCAAAGGTTAAGTTTATCTGCTGCCCAATTACGCACCAGCAGAGAGCTTCAAACAGATCAGGTATGCCAATCAACCGAAGTCCGTGATAACGATCAGGCATCCACGCGAGTTCGTCATGTTGTTCAAGTAATTCGTAAAACGGCTGCAGGTCACGCTCAAGGCCAAGCCAATCAACAATATATTGCTTTGCCTCGCTGAAATGATTTTTCGGAATAGCACCCGTGCACTCTTCTACTTTTAGATGCGTTTCTTGCTGACTGATTGCAAACAATCCCTTCTCCCCGTTAATACGCAACGGTTTTCGGATCGTCGCATCTTCAATTGAAAATAGGCAATCATCATAGCCGCGGTCCAAAAAGTTACGGCATTCGGCAAACGAAAATATCTTAGGTGTGGAAATGTAGATGGTATCATTTTCTGTACTCATAGAATCAATAATAAGCAACAGTGAAAGAAATCCCACCCATTACTTGCGTAACTCTTCAGTTACATATATATTAGTAACCAAACAGTTACGCATAATGTTATAATCTAATGAACCTATGCAACGAGATGTATTTCAGGCAATCGCCGATCCTACGCGCAGAGCAATTATCGACCTTTTGGCCAACAAGTCTCTCCCGGTTAATGGGGTGGCTAAAAACTTCGATATCAGTCGCCCGGCTGTTTCCAAGCATATCAAAATATTGAATGAGTGCGGCCTGGTGGTGATCCGAAAAAAAGGGCGGAAACGATTCTGCCGGGCCGATCCGCGTAAGCTGCAAGAAGTGGCCGAATGGACGGCAAAATACCAGAAGTTTTGGTCCAAAAAACTGGACGCGCTGGAAGCGTTGCTTGTTGAAGAGGATGACAATCAAGAATAAATAACCATCAAAATATGGACACTTTCAAAGCAGTAGCGAAATCCGAAATGCTGATCCGCACGCCGGTCAGCGAAGTTTTTGAATCTTTTATTGACCCTAAAATTACTTCCGAATTTTGGTTCACCCAAGGAAGTGATCGATTGGAAACAGGTAAAAAGATAGAGTGGAAATGGGAACAGTTTGGAATTTCAGCGACTATCAGCGTAACTGAAATAAAACAAAACGAACTTATCCGGTATCAGTGGCACTCCGGTGAAGGCGACACTGATTACAGGAATGTTGAAATATCTTTCGAGTCCAAATCGGATGAAACCACTTTTGTGCAGGTCGTTGAAAGCGGCTTTGATAAAAATGACGATCACTTAATTGAACAGGTTGCCGGCCAAACCGAAGGCTGGGCGCTGGTGTTGTCGGCATCAAAAGCTTGGTTAGAACATGGCATCAATTTGAACCTGATCAGTGATCATAAACCTGAGATTTAACCATCATCTGAAATAAATATGGGATCCATCGAAGTATATAAAACAGATGTAGAAGACCGGGTAACAGCAAAATCTATTGTGGATACCATCCGCCAAAGTCTGCCAAATTGTAATCCCAGCTTTGATCTCGAAGACTGTGATAAAGTGCTAAGAGTTGAGAGTTTGAACGATGAAATCAATGAGTCGAAGATCAGAAACATCCTGCAAGACTACGGTTACCACATGGAAAATCTACCTTAGTAGCGAAAACACAATAAAAAATCAGCCATCCTATGGAAAAAGAAGAGACCAAAAACCACCCGCAGCTAACAGTAACCAAACGTTTTAATGTCCCGGCCGAAAACGTATTCGACGCCTGGCTGGATCCGGAAATAATCAGCCAATGGATGTTTGGGCCAGAGCTGAGAGATGAAGAAATCATCAAGCTGGAAACAGATCCCCGGGAAGGGGGCCCATTTTCTTTTGTGGTCCGCCGGGGAGACGATGTGCTCAATCATTTGGGAAAATATTTGGAAATCGATCGCCCACACAGGCTGGTATTTACCTGGGGAGTAGAATCCGAATCGGCAGAAGAAAGCGAGGTAACTATTGATATTGAATCCACAGAAACCAGTTGCCAACTGACACTGGTGCACGAACTGGATCCAAAATGGGAAGAGTATGCATGCCGGACCAAAGAAGGCTGGAGCACCATGCTTGAAAAGCTGAAAGAAATCGTTTAACTCAAAACAACTATTATGAAAATTTCAATGACAAGCGTTCATGTCGATGATCCTCTGAAAGCATTTGAATTTTATACCGAAACGCTTGATTTCAAAGAGCAAATGTATATGCCTGAGGCAAAGGTGGCTATTGTGGTTTCGCCAGAAGAGCCAGAAGGAACAGCACTGCTTTTGGAGCCCAGTGATAACCCCGTAGCTCAACACTACAAGCAAGGGCTTTATGAAGAGGGGTTACCGGCCATAGTACTTGAGGTAGATGATATCTGGCAAGAATACGACCGCCTCACTAAGGCAGGGGTGGAGTTTAAAAAGGAACCCACCCAAACAGACTGGGGCTACGAGGCAATCTTTGACGATACCTGCGGCAACTACATCCAGATGACACAAGTGTAAATGATATATGTTCGATATAAAGAAGTAGGAGCACGAAAGTCTTCCCTTGAAGGGAGCTAATCAATTTCAGCAGTTTTGAAGTCGATCCGAGGGTGTTCTTCTCTCATAACGGAACACCTCCCGTCCAAATACCACAAAATAATGTGGGATTTGGACACCCTCTTCAAGGAGGGATGACAGATACCTATTTCGCCTTAAATACAAAAAAAATAAATGGAATATGCTATGAATGATAATTACGGAACCTTTACAGAACCGGGAACGGTTCGGTTTGAACGGCTGCTGCCGGGACCGATAGAGCGAGTATGGGCGTACCTGACCGATTCGGAAAAACGCGGAAAGTGGCTGGCCTCCGGGGAGATGGAGCTCCGCGTGGGCGGCAAAGTGGAGTTGAATTTCTATCATGCTGACCTTTCCCCGCATGATGATCCCATCCCGGAGAAGTACCAACAGATGAAAAATGGACACACGATGTACGGTCGCATCACCCGCCTAGATCCACCGCGCCTGCTGAGCTACACCTGGGGTGAGAAGTCAGGCGATGAGTCGGAGGTAACCTTTGAGTTGGAAGAAAAAGGAGAGCATGTTCGACTTACGCTAACACACCGGCGACTCGGCGACAATCTCGACACGCTAGCAAGTGTGGGCAGCGGCTGGCATACGCACCTGGGCATCCTTGTTGATCACCTCAACGGGCGTACACCAAAGGGATTTTGGAGGATACATACTAAACTGGAACCCCAATATAGGAAGAGAATTAATGAGCAATAGGTGGAAGCTAATCATGTAAATGCACCACATTAAAAGCAATGTCACTGCGAGGGATTCCGATGACTTTTCGGAAGACCGCGGCAGTCTCCTTTTCTTAACTCGCGAAGTGCGCCGAAGCCTTATGGTGTAGGTGTGCGTAGTATCTAAAGGATCTCCTTTAACACATCAAGTAACTATGTCAGGGAGATCGTTGCGTTTCGTTTCACTCCTCTCGCGATGACAGACGTTGATAGACCAGGCAATGGAAACCGAAGGAGATGCAGCTATGTGCCTCGAAGTTTTAACGTAGTGGCGGAAGATGGCCAGCAGGTTCTCAACATAACCTATACTGCAAGCCTCTCACTCGTGCTATGCTGACCCACCCTTGTTCCATCCCTACAAGTATGGAGGGAAGTTTCGGCCAATGAATAAGCCACAAGTCATTTCGTACCGCCGTACAGGTGGTGAGAAATACCATCCGTTTGCATGGGCATCACCGAGAGAATTGAGTTATTTTGTTCTGATGTTTTATCAATAACGATATTTGTATAGTGGAGTCACTTCTGAGTTGGAATGGGGTTACTGGAGAGTGTATGTTCATTTTTTCAGTGACGATCCGCCGGTGGGCGGACCAGCGAAGCTGGAACCACCAAAAAATTGACCGGCTGAGAATTCTGAAACCAGCTCCGAACATTCGGTGGGAGTATTTCAATGGTCCTTTGCAACAATTGCTTAAGATCTATGATATCACCGGTACTACTATGCCAAGGTGTAATCTGCCGAAACCTTTAGGTGTAGGTATGGCTTTGTAGCACAGGTATGACATACTCCTGATCGCCTGCTATTCTCTGCTCAGAATTCGTTATGCCGGAATGTTTTTTCTCCCATCTACTAAAAACTTTCTCACAAATAGCGCGAGCGTCTGGCTCGTGCTATTTGACCACCCTTAACCCGAGACTGTCCAGAAAGCCTCAGAGACTCCTTGTTTTAATATTATCTTGTACCAAGATAAGTGTGCGCACAATATCTAAAGCAAATAAAAACAGGGACACGGTAAGCCATGTCCCTGCTGTTATATTCACAAAATCTCTATACCGATATTACGCCAGCTCGTCGGATACCAGCTTGTATTTGGGATCCTCCCAATAGTTGACATCAATAATGGCAGAAGCGTTATCGAGCATATCCCGACAGTCGGAACTGAGATGCTTCAAATGAACTTTCTTGCCTACCTTGGCATAACGTTCAGTAACCTTATTCAATGCCTCAATAGCAGAATGATCTACCACGCGCGACTCTTCAAAATCGATAATCACCTCATCGGGATCTTCCTCTATTTTAAATTTCTCCTGGAACAGTCCTACTGATCCGAAGAAAAGCGGTCCATAAATCTCGTAGTGCTTAACGCCGTCTTCATCTATTCGCTTTCGGGCTCGAATACGCAGTGCATTTTCCCAAGCAAACTTCAAAGCCGAAATAACGACTCCAATCAACACAGCTACAGCAAGATTATGAAAGATAATGGTAACTAATGCCACAGTAATCATCACAATAAAATCAGTATGAGGCACATTTTTAAACATCCGCAAGCTGGCCCATTCAAAGGTGCCTATCGCCACCATAAACATCAGCCCCACCAGCGCTGCCATCGGTACCTGCTCAATCAGCGAGGCGCCCACCAGTACAAACAATAGCAGGGCGACGGCGGCCACGATGCCCGATATTCGGTTCCTTCCACCTGAACTTACATTAATAATACTTTGGCCGATCATAGCACAGCCGCCCATCCCGCCAAAGAAACCACATACAGTATTGGCGATGCCTTGGGCAACACTCTCTTTGTTACCACGACCACGGGTTTCGGTCATCTCATCGACAACAGTCAGGGTTAGCAAGCTCTCAATAAGCCCAACCAGTGCCATAATCAGGGAGTAGGGAAAGACGATCATCAGGGTCTCCAGATTAAAAGGAATATCGGGGATATGGAAAGAGGGAAGTCCACCTGAAATAGAAGCAATATCGCCCACCGTTTTAGTGGGGATACCCAAAGAAATAATAATTCCGGAGACAACCAGGATCGCCGCCAAAGATGCCGGAATGGCTTTGGTGAGCTTGGGAAGAAAGTGAATAATTGCCATGGTGAGCAGTACAAAGCCCAACATAATCAACAAGGGCGTGCCGGTAAGCCAGTGCATAGCTCCATCGGCGGCTTCGTATTGGAACTGTTTGAACTGTGACATAAAGATGACCGCTGCCAGACCATTGACAAACCCATACATTACAGCCTGGGGAACCAGACGAATAAATTTACCCAACCGTAATACGCCAATGAGTATTTGAATGGCCCCCATGAGCACAACTGCTGCAAACAGGTATTCGATACCATGCTGAACCACCAGGCTGACAATCACAACTGCAATTGCTCCGGTAGCTCCTGATATCATACCGGGCCGCCCACCTAAAACGGCAGTAATCAATCCAATTATAAATGCGGAGTACAAACCTACCAGGGGACTGACCTCGGCCATCAACGAAAAGGCTACCGCTTCGGGAACCAACGCCAGGGAAACGGTCAATCCGGAAAGTACTTCATTCTTGAGGTTAAATTCTTTGTTTTTAAGTTGATCAATAAATACCATTTGCTGTGCTAAAAGAAATAAAAATTGAAATTACCTATTCTGATGTAAACCCTCCTGATCTTATAGAAAGGACACAGTTTTAACGAACTTTTTTATCGCTAAGAAGTCTTAATAGGAGGTGGGCTAAGAAGCGAGCAAAGATACGGATTCTTCTAAGCAATAACTACTTAGAATTACACAAAATTTGGGGATGGGAATAGGTATAAAAATATTTCCATTAATATATGAGCCATCTTGCAAAGACTTTCATGAAAGATGGAAGCAATAACAGGAGTGTATTATTTACTTAGGGCTTTCAAGCACTATTGTCGCGACCTCTCCAAAATGAAACTCTATCACACCAATCATATTGTTACTTGCAGGTTCTGACTGGAATGTTGGAGCTAAATTACATTCTAATGAAAAATATTGTAGGCCTTATTATCCACAAAAAATGAACTAAGAACTCAAAACCTACTCGTCAGAAGCAGGGACACAATGCATAGTGTCCCTGCTAATACTTACCAACTAAAACAGATCTGCCTGACCACCGCTCCCATCAACATTAGGTACAAATAATTCGGTATCAAAAACCTTGTTCATTTCGTTAATAAAATGTGCAGCCAGTTGCGGTGATTTCTTCTCTTTATTTTGGTGGACAAAGAAGTGAATATTTTCCAGTCCCTGCTCATGCCATATTTGCAAGCGTTGTGTCCATTCATCCAGTCGCGATACATCGGTCGGGTGGTTAGCACCCACATACCGGATAAAGGCTTCGTTGTTCGTCAGACGCATATGTAGCAGATCGCGACGCCCGGCGGTATCGGTAATAATATTAGCTACATCATTTTCCTCAAATAAAGCATACAGCTCATCCGCCACGCTTTCCTCATCAAACCAGTCGGGATGACGAAATTCAACGGCCAGCGGAATGCCTTCGGGCCAGTATTCCACAAAGTTTTGTACGCGGTCAAAGAACTTCGGCTTAAAATTGCCACGCAGCTGCAGAAAAACGGTTCCCAGCTTCTCTTTGAAATGCACAATGCTGTCGATAAAATCATCGGTACGCTCTTCAATGCCATTCAACCACTTAAGGTGACTAATATAGCGGTTTACCTTAGGAAAGAATTTGAAGTCGGCCGGGACCTTATCGTGCCATTTTTTAACCTGATCCTCATCAAAGATGTTATAAAAAGTGGCGTTAAGCTCCACACAGTTGAACTGCCTGCTATAATAGGTCAGTTCATCACCGGTTCCTTTGGGATAGAAACCCTTTAAATCATTCCGATTCCACTTCGCACATCCCACAAAGAGATTGGGTTTTCCGGGATCCCCATTCTGCCCTAACATGGATTGGGTGCCGGGATGATCTTCCGGAAGGGCATATTCAACTTTTTCAGGATTATCGACGCTACCAAATTTCATAATGCTATTCGTTCTTTAAATTTTTCTGACTCTAACGCTTCAAAAAGACTGGCTAATTATTTTATTGGACTAGGCACTGGAAATTACTGTTCTTATCCGCCATATTCATTATAAAAACAATCGTTTAATCCATGGCCAGTTGCACCTACATACCGCAGGGAAAGTTATCCCTATATGTAAAGAAGTTTTACTATGTGGATGGCCATAGCCTACCGTCAATCCATAATTTTTAGCAACTTTATTTTGCAACATCTATTCTGATATTTTGTTGCATATCCGCAGGACGGCAAAACCAGCCGCCCGACGAAACTGTCACTACCTACAAAAAATACACAGGAAGCCCTAGAACTTGAGATTGTCATTAAAAGTTTCAGCATTTCTCCTAATGTCGCTCGTCCTGTGGGGTAGATACTGCCTCGCCACAAAATTATTATTTCCCCTTTGACATAACGTTGTCAGTAGTTCCTATTAACTTATTACAAAGTAAATAAGACTATATTAATTCTGTAGGCTAAAAAATTTAGAACTGTTTTATCAAAATGAATAATATTATTTCACCAAAGCTGAAGATACTTGTCTTCCGATCAAATATTGATACTTCCGAAAAAGTGATGCAAGTGAGAAATGAGCTGACAAGACTGGATCATATCTACCGGGTTGACGTTGATCTGAATAATTCAGAAAACGTTCTGCGCCTGGAATGTCATCCCAGCTTTTCATCTGAGCAACTTGAACAACAAGTGGATAAAATGGGCTTCCACTGCTCTAAACTCAAATGAGGACAGATCGCAATTTAAATAAACATTAATAAGACCCCCGGCATTTTTAAAATGCGGGGGATTTACTTCACGGCTATATTTTTTTGCTTATCTAAACTGATAAGCTATCTTCGTTTATCCCGTTAGGCTAAGCGATTAACAATACCTATTATGAAATACCGAGAGTTTGCCCCACCTGCCGACTTGCAGCACATCGTTCACTTTTATTGGACTCTGTCCACGGATAACACCGCCCCGGCTTTTTCTCCCTTTCAAACGATTGCCAATGGTTGTACGGGACTCATCTATCATCATACAAATAACAAGCTGGCTTTTGCTGAAGACGGTACTAACAAGCTTCCCCGCCTATTTTTGTATGGGCAATTTACCAGTCATGGAGCGCTTTATATGTCTCCCGGCGCCCAGATCATAGGCATCACCTTTCATCCCCATATTCTTAAAATGCTTTTCGGATTGGATGCAAATGAGGTCACCGACCAAGCCATTGACGCAGATCTTATCACTCCGGGCTTAGTCAATAAACTACAACAAGCGGAAACCGCTGAACAATGCTTTCAGCTTTTTTCAACCTTTCTCCGACAGCACATCCGGCAGAAAGAAAGCAGTAATTTTGCCATTGCCCACAGCATCGACCGGATCATTCAGTCCGGGGGCAATATCCCAACTCACAAATTGTATAAGTCCCTTAATATTTCAGAGCGTCAGTTTGAACGTCGCTTTAAACAGAATGTTGGGCTCACACCTAAGTTTTTCTCCCGGGTTATTCGTTTTAAATACGCCCTGAACCAGGTTCGTAACAACAACTACCAGCTGCTTTCCGATATCGCCTTTGATAATGGCTACGCCGATCAATCTCATTTTACAAGAGAATTCAAAGAGTTTGCCGGGTTGAAGCCCAGTGGATACCGCTCCAGAGAAGCCACCTTCCTCTGCCAAAAGCTAGAGCAAGCAGTTGCCGTATAGAGGACTCCATCCATAATACATTAACCTAACTACCCAGAGAGACACCTCTAAAAAGAGATGTCGGTTTTATTCTATTGAGCCGATTGTCCATTCCCTATCCTACTCTCACAAGAAAAACAGGCAACACTTCGGCGACAAAGTGTATTGCTGATAACAGAGAACATTTCCAAAGAGTAACCTAACCAGATATTAATTATGGATGTATTTATCACCGGGGCAACCGGATATATAGGCTTTAATATAGCTACAACTTTTCGACGAGCCGGCTATCGTGTGTATGGCCTCACCCGAAGCGAACAAAAAGCACAATGGCTGCAACAACAAGAAATCATTCCTGTAATAGGAGATATGAAAGATCCTGACAGCTATCGGGAGATAGCATCACAGTCCGCCGTCATCATTCATGCCGGTATTGATTACGGAGACGATACCATTGCTATCGATCAAACCACTGTTGATACACTAACCCAAATTTGTAAAGAGGAGGAATCTCCCCAAACCTTTATTTATACCAGTGGCTGCTGGATGCACGGAAATACGGGCTGTGAGCCGGCCGATGAATCGACACCGATCAATCCTATTGATATCGTTCAATGGCGCCCGGAAATAGAACAACAAGTACTGCAGGGAACAAATGTAAACTCCCTCGTACTGCGACCGGGCTGCGTATACGGTAAACGTGGGGGAATGACCGGCCAATGGTTCGAAGGGGCTGTCAACGGGACCATCAACGTTGTAGGCGATGGCACCAACTTCTGGACGATGGTCCACGCCGAAGACCTGGCGGACGCCTACCTGCTTGCCGCAGAAAGTGGTCGTGACGGTGAAGTTTTCGATATCAGTGATCGATCACGATATACCGTACGACAGATGGCAGAAGCTGTGGCTCAGTGTGTGGAAGGGGATCCTGAAATTAATTATATCCCTACCGAAGAAGCCGCCAAGAATATAGGCGTGACGGCCGAGGCAATGGCTATCGATCAGCATATTGTCTCCACGAAAACTGAACGTCAGCTGGGATGGAAGCCTAACCACCGCGGCTTCATCAATGATGTACAGATCTATTTTGATGCGTGGAAAGCTCATCAAAAGGATTAGCCCTTATCTTTGATAGTAACAGCCCCCCTGTTACGAGTTCTAAACTTACGGCAAGAGGCAAAATGGAATCAACATCGAAAAAATCATCTAACGATAAAACCCCCGGCATTTTAGAAATGCCGGGGGTTTATAAATTTGCTTTATTTATTTTAACCAATAGCGCGAGCGTCCCGCTCGTGCTGAAGAAGGCAGCCCATATTATTGCACAAGCGAGACGCTTCCGCGATGAGTGTATTGCAGTGACACAATGCATTGTGTCACTGCTTTATACTTATGCCATATTGTTTTTATACCTAGTGAAAACCGGGTTCTGGCCCCCCTGCTTACTGGTGCTATCTTCTTATAATGCTGGTCCAAGTTACAAACTTGAACCAGCTTAATTTGTCAATACCTATGTTGTGCTACCGACTCAATATCTCAAAATTGTGCCGTAGGGTAACGCCATCTTCATCAACCAGCGTAAGGCGATGCTGACCCGGTTCCGGCGACAGAGCCATCTGGTGCGGGGCCTCCGTTTTTCCGAGATATTGCTCATCCAAGTGCCAGTATATTGTTGACCGGCTGCCCCGATGTGCCACTTCGAAAACCGTTTTCCCTTTCGAGCCATCCATCTCTTTGGGCACATAGATCTGCGAGGCATCATGTGGGTAAATAAGCTCCATCGTTACCGTAGCATCAACATCCTGCTCACACTGCTCCAGCAAGGGAGGGAGCATGGCGTAGGAGGGATTGTTCCTCCTGTAATACCACTCTTGCACAGGGGGAAGCACAAACCACTCTTTCGATTTCATTTTTGATACCGGCATACAGCGGCTATGCACCCGATACTCTTGAGAGGTATCAAGGTGTACCTTGCGATGGTAGGGGCAAACCTCTGTTTTTAATCCGGTAGTGGGTACGGCAACCGTATCCACCGGTGTACAATAGGGACCGGCCCGGTGTCCGCTCTTTCGACATACTGGTACCTCCTTCATAGCATACAGCGGCTCGTGGAACCAACTCGTCTCATCCAGCATATCAAAAAGATCAAAGAGAATAGGACCCGCCGTTTTGTTACCAATAAGCCCGGGACGTCCCTCGCCATCGGCATTGCCCACCCACACGCCAATGACATACTCCGGGGTCACCCCAACGGCCCAACCATCGCGAAAACCGTAGCTAGTGCCCGTTTTCCAGGCTACTTTCCGTGACGACAGATATTGCCGCCAGTTGATCTCATCATCAGGTCGATAGACTTCAAGCATTGCCTCAAAAGTGGACCACACCGCTCCCGCATTTAAGGAAAATGAATCATTCGAAGGCGTTGGCTCTTTGCCTTCGATATAATGAAGCGGACGACTTTTAAACTGTTTTGTCTGGGGATCCCTAACATCATAACGATTCATAAATCGGGCAGTAGATGCATACATGCCGGTGATATCCCACAGCGTACCCTCGGCCCCACCCAAGATTAACGACAGTCCATAATGTTCGGGGGGATAGTAGAGCGTTTGCATGCCCATCTGCTGTAGGTAATGATGCAGGCGGGGCACACCGTAATCCTGGAGCAAGCGTACCGCCGGCACATTCAGTGACCGCGAAAGTGCTTCCGAAGCCGGTACTGCACCGGCATACGTTTTGCTAAAGTTCTTAGGGGTATAGTTCGATATTTGAGTAGGCACATCGGCAACCAGCATATCGGGCAGCAGCATTCCCTCATCCTGCATTAGCATATATAAAAACGGTTTTAAGATACTGCCCGTACTTCGGGGAGCCGTAACCACATCAACCTTATTTTGGTGATGATTCGCAGGATTTTTGGTATTTCCGATATAGGCTTTCACCGCGCCGGTCCGTACATCGGCAATCACAGCTGCCGCATTATGTATCTCGTTTTGACGCAACAGCTTATGATGGCGCTGCACTATCTTTTCTGTCTGCTTTTGCAGAGAAATATCTACCGTTGATCGGATACGCTCCCCCCGATGACCGCCCGAATATAACCTACTCAAAAGATGAGGAGCCCGTTGAGGCAAATCCAACGGTTTGCCCGGCAGCGGTTCTGCTTTAGCCAAGCGAAAGGTTAACGAATCGAGAGTCCCTTTTTGCATCAGCCGTTTTAGCAGTCGGTTGCGCTTAACCTCCAGGTGCTCACGATTTCTTCCGGGATGAATCAGGGCGGGACTATTGGGCATTACGGCCAAGGTCGCCGATTCTGCCCATGAAAGTTGTGAGGGCGGGCGACCGAAATAGCGCCATGAAGCAGCTTCCAAGCCTACTACATTTCCGCCGAAAGGAGCGTGGGCGGCATAAAGAGCCAAGATCTCTTCCTTGGAATACGAAAGCTCCAGCCGTAGCGCCAGAATCATTTCTTTAATCTTCTCCCAATAGGTACGAGGCTGGTTTTTGCGAGATAGCCGAATAACCTGCATCGTAATCGTGCTCGCCCCGCTGACCACCTTCCCGGCTTCAATATTTTGAATCATGGCCCGGCCGATCGCCGCCGGATTGACGCCCGGATGATAATAAAAAGCATCATCTTCGAACTCCAACAGGGCCTGCTCAAACTTTTGCGGCACCTCATCTTTTATCGGGAATCGCCATTGCCCATCTTCGGCAATTTTAGCTCCCAGCAACTGCCCGTTCCGGGCCTCAAGGACCGTGGCATAGGGCACCTCAAACAGGGGCTGGGGCAGACAGTTCCAAAAAAGCAGCAGTGCCAGAACCATCCCCATACCCAGTGCCAAACGGCCGGGATGGTCTTTGCTCCAATTAAGGATATTATTATATAAGCCTTTATCACGCATTACTTTGGCAATACCACCTCAACCCATTGACCGGCCGTACGCGCATTGACAGCTTCATCATACATCGCACTCGTTGAAATCGTAGGTAAGTAAAAGGTGCCGGTATAACTGACATTCAGAACCGTGCGGAAGGTTTTACTCTTACGCGGACCAAGGTCGAAATAGGTATAAACCCGATCATCCCGGATATCCTGGTACTCCGGCACGGCTGTCGGTTCTTTAAATTTGATATCATCCATGCGGACATTGCGGATCTCCCATCCGGAGGGGAAAATTTGGGTAAGTGCCAGCTCGCTATATCTCTTATGCGAAGTGGGATTGCTCACCGTTACCTCTGCTACGATATCTGTTCCTTGCGGCAGCTGCGTGGGATCAACTTTGTCGCCGTCCAGGGTACGGTAACGCACTTTTTGAACCAGGTTGTTCGATGTTGAGGTTGTATCACCGACCAAGGGAGTACCTTCTTGTATGAGGCGAGCAAATACTACGCCCTTACTGTTATTTTTCACCGTTACCTGCTGTTGCTGCTGCCCATCAATAGTAAAGGGGACTTGTGATATTGGGGCGGTGGATGTTACTGCCCCCTTGCCCGCCCCGGTGATATTATACTGCAGATCAATCTCTTTGGCCGTATCAGAAACATTCAAAAAGCGGGCGATGGCAATGAGACTATAGGCCGTCGTTTGCGTGCTCATCCACCGTTTCCGGTTTAACTCCTTGGCAATATCCCGCATGATGGGTGCTGCTTTTTCCCGCTCCTCCATGATGCTCAGCGTTTCCAGGATCATCGCCTTATCGCGTGTTGCCGAACCATAGGTACGACTCATCTCTCGATACTTTGAGATCTCAGTACTCACTCCGTTGACCAACTCATCCGCCGCTTCGGCCTGTCCCGCCAACTCGTAGGCTGCCGCAAGACGCCAGGCCACTTTCGGAGACAGGTCGTATTGCTCCCGCAACCTGTTCATTGCCCCAAGGTCTGGGGTGTTAGCCAAAGCCAAGGTATAGAGGCGATAAGCCTGCGTCAGTCCTTTATTATGGCCTCCTTTTTTCTTGAGCTGCCAGCCTGAACTTTTTCTCCGTTGAAAACTATTAATGTTGCTTAACAGCTCAGATGGTACATAGTATCCACGACTTTGCGCTTCCAATAAAAAGTGATAAGCGTAGTTTGTCCCCCACTCATTGGCATGATTGTGGCCCGGCCAGTATCCGAGTCCACCGGAAGAGGTTTGAAACGACTTTAATCGCTCAATAGCCGCATCTACATGCTTCTGGATTTTCTGTTTGCGCCCCTCACTGATATCCATAATTATCGGCAAATATAGCTGTGGGAATACGGACGAAGTGACCTGCTCAATACATCCATGGGGATATTGAATGAGATACTTCAGGCGTCGCCCGAGGTCAATAGGAGGGATTGTTGAAACCTCAAAAACTCCTGTATTCGTCCCGGCCAAGCCTACGGGCGTATAGTCAAAAGACCACTCTTCACCGGCCTCCAGCACTTTGTTATACAGATCCGTAACCGGCGGGTTGGGATTGCGCACCTTAATATCAATATCATGATGTGCCGTTTCACTTCCACTGAGGGCATCGATCTGTACCTTTCCGGCTCCAATACTAGACTTCACCTTCAGCTTAAACCGAATGGTTTTCTCCCCCGGTTCTTCAAAAGAGACCGTATGTGCAGAAACATCCTCGATATCAAAAAGCTCGTTTGCCTCTACCTGTACCTCCACCTGCTCAATATCATCATTCATTGCAAATACGCTCACCGGAAGCGTTACCTTTTCGCCCGGTCCAAGGACCCTGGGAAGCGTTCCCTGCACCATTACAGGCTTACGGACAGGCGTATCTTTTTCAGCATGACCATACGCGCCATCCTGACCGGCCACTACCATCGTTCGCACCGATCCCACATAGTTGGGTACATCAATGGAATGCCGGTTTGTGGTGCCCTCTTTAAGCTCGAAGGGGCCAACAAAACGAACCATCGGCTCAAAACGGTTAACTTCGGTGCTTTCTTGTCCCCCTTCTGCATCTTGATCACCCCCGATAGAGAGTATTCTATTCATACTTCCGGCATAGGCACTGGCCACATGATCAAACAGATCCCATGTTTTAACGCCCAATGCCTCGCGGGCATAAAAGCTGTTATGAGGAGCAGGCGTACTAAAGTTCGTGAGATCGAGCAATCCTTCATCCACCATAGCCACTGTATAGGTCATCGCCCGCCCGTTCTCTTCACTTACTTCTATATCAACCGTTGACTCCGGGCGAAGCTCGGAGGGCAGCTCCACGGTGGGATTAAGTTGGGTAGCCGGATTTTCAACCGAAATAGGGATGACCCCATACATTCGAATCGGCCGATCGTTTTGCTTCTGCCCGTGCGGCTGCATCATCAGCACATGGGCATAGATATTGGGCGCCATATCTTTAGACGCCAAAAAGCTGGCCTTGGTTTGTTCTTTCTGCGTATCTACCCAAAACTTCTGCAGAACTTTCGATCCGGATTCCAGGCTCACCAGGGCCTTGCCGTCCGCACTGCTGGGGATAGTGAGCGTTACTTCTTCTCCGACCTCATATTTTTCCTTATCCGATTCAAAACTCAACCGCGAAGGATTACCCACTTGGTTATTTCTGAAATAACTCCAGCCCAGATAAAAGGTTTCACCGGTACTGCTACCCGAGACCACATCCGTAACCCGAACCATAAATCGCCCCCACCGATACTCATCAATATTAAAATCTACCTGGGTCTTACCATCGCCATCGGTTCGGGTTTCGGTTGAAAAGACTGATTCCACATCGCGCCGGCCGAAGTACTGACTCAGGTTTTCATTCGACTTCTCCCACCACCAACGCCAGTCAATTTTAAAGATCTCCACCTTCACTTTTTGGCGAGGTGCAGGCTCCCCGTCAATATCTAAAGAGACCAGATCCAGGGTATGGGTTTTATCCCGGTCGAGCATATTTCGGTTACTCTTCGTCTCCGGCATACGCAGCCCCACCATCGTCTCGTAGGGATAATAGGGAATAGAAGAACGATTCACACTGAAGTTGCCAGACTCCTCATACACGCGCGTCAACAGGCTGAGACGCAATGCGCCGGGCACCTTATCCATCTTATTAAGCGTGTAGGAAAAATCCGTTTGACCGCTTTCATCCAGTTCACCGGTGAAGATCTCTTCCGTCGCAGCCGACAGCGAGCGGGAGGGATCATCAAAAATATAATCCTCATAGCCCTCAAAACTTTTACTTGCCTCCAGCAACGTCATGGACATATCCGTTTTAAGATTACGTGCCGTTGCTCCATGTAACCATTGGGCAGAAATTTGCCCGTCAAGTGTCCGGTCCGAGGCCGTCAGGCGTTCATTATTAAAGCCCAAGTTAACCTTCAGGCGATTGGGCTTAACGGTCTCGATCTTCAACGTCTTTGAAAAGGTATTGCCCCCCAATTGGGCACTCAGTCTCCAGTTCCCGGTGGGATCATCTTTGCCGGTTCGGTGCTGATAACTGTAAAACCCATTTACCGGGTTATTGATGGTCTGCTGATCTCTTAGCTGCCCTGACGGATCACGGAGCTCAAACGTCACTGGGTGATTAGCTGGCAATACATCCTGCTTATCCTCGACCATAAGCGTTACAAACAGGGAATCGCCCGGACGCCACACCCCGCGTTCGCCGTACAAAAATCCTTTAACGCCTTCTTTTACTCTGGCACCGGATACATCAAATTCACTGAGTGAAAGTGCACTGCCATCTTTCATACGCAGATATCCACGCTGGGGGCCATCTTTTGCCACAACCAAAAATGGTTTGCGATCAAACGTTGCCTTGGCCATGCCCTGCCCATTGGATGTTAGGCTAGCCAGCTTCTGCTGCTGATAATCATATACCGCCAGGTTAACGCCGGACTTGGGCTGGGCCGTCTTAAGATCAGTAACCACAAATTGGGTAGTGCCCAGTTTCCCTTGCTTTGCAATAAGCCCTAAGTCTGATGCCAGCACATTACGCTTCCCAAACCTGCTCCTTCTATAGTAAGAAACATCGCATGGGTTTTTACGCTCCCGCCAGTTATAGCCGTCGGGGTAATATGAATCCTGAAAAGACTCCCAATACTCGTTCTCCTCTTCTGTACTTAATGTCCATTTGCGATCTTCAATATCAGCAAGGGCCCCATCCCCACAGGGATACACCGCTTGGTGCTTGCGAAAGCCAATTACGACCTGGTAAATGGCTCCGGGCTCCGGCTCTATAAGATCTGATAAATCCAAGGCGTAGCCATTCCAGCTGCTAACATCTGCATTACCCAATGCCGAAAGCGGAATAACCTTCTGTACTATGGGTCGGCCAACTTCTTTTAAGTTTCGACGTC
Organism: Fodinibius halophilus; assembly: GCF_011059105.1. GTDB lineage: Bacteria > Bacteroidota > Rhodothermia > Balneolales > Balneolaceae > Fodinibius > Fodinibius halophilus. The sequence goes on from NZ_JAALLS010000002.1 coordinate 72,008, forward strand.
CCCCAAGGCTATTAAACTGCAAAAACTGGGAAACGTTATTTTCAAATATACGGGTTACTTGTACATCTACAGCCCCCAGGCTCACCGCCTCAAAGGGAACGAGCAGCTCCTCTGAACTGGGAATAATTTCTCCCTTGCCCACAAAACGAACCTGTGGTTTAGGTTGATGCAGCCGTATGGTACGCGACACCTTTTTGCCAAGTCGCTTACCGTGACGACTACGTATACCCGGGGACAAATGCAGCGTACGCTTCCCTTTAATTTTTTTTCTGGGATACAATTCCACACGATTCTGCTGGACTATAATATCCAGATCATCATACGAGTCGATGCGAATAAGACCCTGCAGATCCTGCTCGGTATCTAGTTCGTCGGAAAAGGCCACTTCTACATGCGGGTTCACATCGCGGACGACCTCTGCTCGTACCAGCTCAAATGCATCCAGCGGTGGTATTTCGATGTTTCGCTGTCCCCGTACCGTTGCCCCTATAGGCGAGCCATCCCAGGATAAATATACTGATTCCGGGCTGTTGGTCCGTTCAATATCCTTAACAATAAAGTGGTGTGCTTTCTCGTCCGACTCCTGCTGCCATTCAACAGGCAGTTCCCGGCTACCTTGCTCGGCCTCAAGCACTTTTTTCACCGCTTTAAGCTCTGCCACATCCGCGGTATAAACCGTCCCTTCCAGCTGTTGCCGGGAGCGATCCCCGGTGGCTGCAGCCGTAGCATCACCAACACTCACTTCCAGATTCTGCTGCAGTATTTCAAAATCGAATTGAAAGGTTTGCAGGTTTTCAGACACATCAAACAGACTGCCCGTCCGGAAGCTGGCTATATAGCGCGTACCATTTTTGAAGCCTTCATCCGGGCGAAAAGCTACTGTTCGCCCATCCAGCCAGACTTGCTCACCCTCAACGGATGGTTTAAATTGGAATAAATTGCTCTGGGGTCGACTACTTTCTTCAAATTCTGATGACAGCCGCACTACTACCTCTCCGCGCGAACTTATCACATTGGAGGTATATCCGGTTATATAACTGGCAAAGGCCTTATCCTGCTCGATAACCTGGCGCTTATTTTCACCACATCCCGAAATTATTAAGAGCAGTAAAAGTCCAATACTGAAGAATAAAGAATTGCGCATCAAAAAGTGTCGTTGGCGAGATAATATTGTTCCCATCGTTACTCTCTGTAAGTTGAATTATTGTACTAGCTATGACGCAGACAAGTAAATAGCCGTCCGGAAGGGAAGAAGCATCATGTACCGTAAAAAGCTACTGCTTGTTTACTTTTGAAAGGATACGAATTTTTAAATGCTTTCGATAGCTATTTACAAATTAATAATGTAACGATGGCAGAATCATGAATTTCAGTCCCTGGCGAATAAACAGGAGAATAGTCGTTCAACAAGTTTTTCTTTTCGCCATCCCCCCCTTGAAAAATCTTCTCATTTTAAGAGGGCTTTGCAAAACCTTTTATTTCGTCATTCTGAGCTTGTCGAAGAATCTCCAGTATCCATCTGCTGCCGTTGAAAGGGAGATCCTTCATTACATTCAGGATGACTGCCTGGTTTTGCAAAGGTCCCTTTAATACATAGCCTTCCGGCAGTAGGCAAGGCATGCGCTGGCTTTTTAGTTCGGTGTTGGTTATTTAACAATTTAATATTCATCCAGGTATAGCTTATTAACGGGCAAAATCTGTTATATCAATAAAGTTCAACTACTATAACCAAGATGAAGCTTATTAAGATTGCAATTCCGGTTATCATCCTTCTCGCACTGTTATTATACAGTTTGGGCGGAGTATCGGATCAATCCGAAGAACCAATACCTCAAGGGCACGTCTTCGATAAAGCTGGAATCATCAGCAAAACCGATATCCGCCGGTTTGAATGGATGCTTGACCTTATACAAAAAGAATCCGATCTCGATATCAAATTTCTATTTGTAAAGACTATCGGAGATGCAACGGTTGAAGAGGTAGCTGTGAAAAAGATGGATACATATGGGATAGGCCGCAAAGGAGAAAAACAGCGCGGGGTTCTCTTCCTCTATGTAATGGATAAAAATAAACTCAAAATAGAAGTTGGATATGGCCTCGAGGCATATATGCCTGATGCATTTGTTGGTTACCTGATCAGGAATCAGGCGGATGCTTTTTTTAAGGCTTCTAACCCAAGTATGGGGCTCAGACTTTTAATCCGTATTCTGCAACACAGAATACGAGAAGCCGTGCTGGAGCAAGGTTATGATCCCTCTATATTAAAAAAAGGAGTTGAATTACCATACCTGTCAGGCGGAGCCGGAGCTGCAGAAAAGGTCGGTATAAATAAACAAGGCCAACCATTTAAGCGCGATCGATATGACAAGGAAGGCAAAGCCCTATTTGTAGCTAAAAATACCGTGGAGGGCACCTTCAGCAATTACATTTCCTGGCTTTATAACCGAAAGTTTGATCCGAATGTAGGTCTTTTCACCAAAAGGAGCCTCCCGATTCTGAAGCGTTTTCCTATGACGCGAGCTTATTTTGATTATATACTTCTGCAGTATGCTAGTAAAGAATATAAGATCATCAAACGCGAAGAGTTAGCCATTCTTTATTTTACTGAGGATCCATTAGTCACACCGATGTTTTTTAATAAGATAAATGGAAAGTGGCGCATCAATATACGCGCTGAATTAAGAAACAGCCGTAACCATGTGGGAGGAGTATATACATGGTCCTTTAATCCTGATAGTAATGATAAGTTTGCGAGGACATTCAAAGATCTACTTGTTAACATCAGAGGCTACTATCGTTTTAAAGATGGAGCGAACCAACAACTTCCCGTAAAGGTTGATGTTCAGAATAAGTAGTAAACTAACAATGGTAATACGCTACCTGCACAGAGATTATTCTATTGAGGAAAGCTTAGACTGCCGAGATACTGCGAATTTCGAAACCTGCCTTGCCTTGTGGAACGTGTGCAACTCACGGACTCTTAGGACCATTTTTTTTTAACCTAACCGATGGTTATAGGTAATACCAGATTTTACTAAATAGCATAGGTTGGGGATCCCAATTTATACCGAAGAACTTAACCCTCACATTGCTAAAACGGTAATTTTGACCCACTCATGTTCTCTCCCTACCGATTTAAGGGAGAAACTTCGTCGGCGGCAGTACAATTGGTCTGTCAATAGTGCGAAGAGTTTACTCTAATTAAAATGTAAGATAATCGTACCAGCAAGGCACTTGTTCGATGGTAAATTAATATAGCAGTTAGGCAGCTTTACTGTTTTTAGGTTCAACAGCTAGTGAACAACATATAACTCTCTGTGGCATCCTTTTAAACGCTTTCCCTTTTATCTTTTAATCTTATAAAATACCTTATAATAGCGTTTATGTGTTAATTTTATCTGTAGAACTATGTCAAAACAGCTCAGCAAAAATGCCCAAAAAATACAGACCTTTCTCAATAAACACGGCTTTGATTTCGAGGTTATAGAACTTCCGGATTCCACCCGAACAGCCAATGATGCTGCCCAAGCCATCGGCTGTAGTGTGCCACAAATAGCTAAATCTCTCATCTTTAAGACAAAAGATACGGAAGAACCTATACTAACAATTGTAAGCGGATCAAACCGTTTAGACCTGACCAAAGCAAAATCAGCTTTGGATCGAGCAATTCAAAAAGCCGATGCCAACTTTGTACGAAAACACACCGGCTTTCCCATTGGCGGAGTTCCACCGGTAGGTCATAAGAAAACCATTACTACCCTGATTGACGAAGACCTGCTGCAATACGATACCATTTGGGCAGCAGCCGGAACGCCGCATGCCGTTTTTCAACTCCCTCCCGAAGCATTGAAAGGGCTTACAAAAGGAACTGTAAAAGACATTAAGCAATAGAGGATTGATCTTTATTGCTTATCGTCAGGCCACAGACATCTCTTTATTGTATTTATCCCGGTAATCAACTGGGGTTAAGCCTGTAATACGTTTAAATAGATTTCGAAACGATTTCGTATCAGAATACCCCACCTCATACATCACTTCAGACACATTTTTTCGGCTGGTTTCCAGGTCTCGCTTGGCAGCCTCTACTTTTACCCGCTGTTTATATTCTGTAATGGTATTTTGGGTTGCCTTTTTGAACCGGCGTTCGAGCGTCCTGCGACTTACGGCCAACTTCTCGGCCAGCTCATCTACCGTAAGCTCATCCTGGTAGTTATTTTCGATATAGTTTTGTGCCTGCTTCACCTTCTGATCTTCGTGATTTTTTTGTCCTTCGAAAATGATAAAGTCCGACTGGCTTTCGCGACTGATATCCAGTGAAAATGTTTTGGAAGCCAGGATGGCTTCTTCACGACCGGCATATTTTTCGATGAGATGCAACAGCAGATCCGTAAAAGCGTAGGCGCCCCCACTGGTATAGATGCCATCTTCCTCTGTCATTATTTTTTCATCCACTAACTCAACTTCCGGAAACATCTCTTTAAAATTATTAGCGTGCTGCCAGTGGGTAGCACACTGTTTGCCATCCAAAAGGCCGGTTTCTGCCAGGAAAAAAGCACCTACACAAAAACTGGCCACCTCAGCTCCCGCTTTATACTGTTCAACAATCCAGGGAACAAATGCTTTATTCTGTTCATATCCCTTTTGGGGATCATCATGGATAGCTGGAATTATAATCAGGTCTGTTTCATCTACCTCTTGTATCAGAGAATCGGGACTGGCAGAAAACAACCCCGTTGACTGGGGTACCTCTTCTTCCAGTCCAACCAAATGCACATCAAAGATAGGGGGTTTGTCCATCCCGGCCCGCATCTGATTTACCATATTAAAAATCTGGTGCGCTCCTGCAATATTCACCAAGCTCGTATGTCCTCGGGGAATAAGTATAGATAGGTGTTTCATAGTTTTGATTTTTTAAATAACGGAATTTGTCGCAATTCACCAGTAGAAATGACGGATATCCACTGGGCACGCACTCAATCCAATCCTTATAATGAATCTAACCCAAAAGAAGTATGAATGAAAGTAATGCCTTATTGATACAGTTCGACCTGCACCACCGGTTATATAATGACGTATTGGACGGATTTGCCGACCAGGAAACCAACCGACGGCTGCATGGCAATACCGATATAAATCACGTGAAGTACCTGCCCGGACACCTCCTTGATTCACAATACGGTTTGGCGATGTTGGCCGGTATCAAACCGAAAATAAAATGGGAGGGATTGTTTGAGGGAATGGGCCAGTCTGAAGCCCGTGACGATATCGAATATCCCTCCATCGGAGCCATACGGCAGGAATGGAACCGGCTCCATGATCCCGTGCGCGAGGGACTTAAACAGCTAACAGCGGAAGAGCTCAAAACCAGCCACATCCGCCCTTCGATGAGGTTGCAGAGTCGGTTATAGAGTTGTGGGCCTTTCTCAATCATCATGTCGCTTATCACATAGGACAGATTGGAATATTGCGACGAGGATTTGGAAAGGAGCCGATGAGCTATGATTAAAAATAAATCCCTCCTTGAGGAGGGTGGGCCAATTCGTGGTTTTCGAATTGGGTCGGGAGGTGTTTTGCTCTTGGCATAGAACACCCCTCGTCCGTCCTGCAAAGCACGGGATCGACACTCCCCTCGAGGGGATATTTACAAGAAGTTACAACGCGATTGAAGAGTTCATCAACTGACGATAATTAATAAGCAAAATTAAAGGGTCAAATAATATGGAAACGAAACAAATTTGGGCTAATCTATCGGTAAAAGATCTGGAACGCACCCATGAATTTTATACAAAGCTGGGATTTAAACCCAATGGAGAATTTTCCAAAGAAAATGGACTGGTCAGCTTTCTGGTCGGTCAGGATGAATTCGTGGTGCATTTTTTCTTAGAGAAAAACTTAAAACCATCCATGGGTGGAGAAATAGCAGATTTAGACCAAGGCAATGAAATAATGTTCACTCTTTCGGCGGATAGCAGGGAAGAAGTGGATGAATGGGCGGAAATAGTTAAAAAAGCAGGCAGTGACCTGTTTAGCAAGCCACAAACAATACAAGGGAATAAGAATTGGTACGGATGTAGTTTTGCAGACCCGGATGGACACAAATGGAACGTATTTTATAACGGAAAGTGAATAAAATTAACCGGGAAGACAATAAATTCAATATTACAGAACAATTATTATGGAAATTTTAAAAATAACATTTCCCGAAATTGCCTCCCGCAAAGAATGGCTTGCCCAACGCAAAGAACTGCTCAAAAAGGAAAAAGAACTCACTCGGAAGCGCGACAAGCTCAACGCCAAGCGCCGCCGGCTGCCAATGGTGGAGGTTGAAAAGGATTATACATTCGAAGGTCCGGAAGGTGGAGCAAGCCTGCTCGATCTGTTCGACGGACGCCGACAGCTCATTATTTATCACTTTATGTTTGATCCCGAGTGGAATGAAGGCTGCCCGAGCTGCTCTGCATGGGCCGATCATATCGCACGGGGACATCTGAACCATCTGCATGCACGCAACACCACGCTGGCTCTGGTGTCCCGGGCACCCTTATCCAAAATAGAACCGTTTAATGAGCGCATGGGATGGCCGATGCCTTGGTATTCTTCCTACGGCATCGATTTCAATTACGATTTTCATATTACCATGGACGAGTCCGTCAGGCCGGTACAGTACAACTATCGCGACCAGGCCACACTCGAACACCTGGGACAGGACTACCATACAAAAGGAGAACAGCCCGGATTAAGCTGCTTCTTGCGTAAAGGAGATAATGTATATCACACCTACTCCACTTATGGACGGGGCATGGAAACCGTCGGCGGAGCCAACTATTTCCTCGACCTCACAGCCCTTGGCCGCCAAGAAGAATGGGAGCAGCCCAAAGGGCGCGCAACAAAACTCGGTACCACGGCGGGAAGCGAGAACATCCGCTATCCGGATGAGTATGAAGGGTAATAATTCATATTGTCGCAAACAGCCCGCAAGGTTGGCGTATTTCCACCGCGCAGGGTTCTATAAAGGTCGCTATACTACTATTGAGTTAGATAATTAAAAATAACAAAGACCAATTATTATGACTGACCAAACCAAATCTAACGGTAAAGAAATTGTAATCGCAAAAACCTTCGACACATCCCGCCAAAAAGTGTGGGATGCATGGACCAAGCCCGACCAGATTGAGCAATGGTGGGGACCAAGAGGATTCACTACCAGGGTTGACGAGATGAATTTTGAGCCCGGAGGCAAATGGACCTATGTAATGCTGGATGAAGAAGAAAATGAGTATCCCTCTGAAGGCATTTTTAAAGAAATTTCCGAAGGTAAACGGCTAGTTACTACTGATGAGTTTGGTAACTCGGACAACAATGACAACGCCGCCCCGGAAGGACTCCCCACCGGTATGGTAACAACGGTTGATTTCAACGGAAATGGTGATACCACGTCGGTAAACATCTCCATCATGCATCAGTCTGTAGAGGACCGGGAAAAGCATGAAGAGATGGGCGTTGTTGATGGCTTTAACCAACAGCTGGACAAGCTTGCGGAATACCTGGACTAAGGGACTGGTGTATTGGTTATTAGTTATTTGTTAATAGGTACCCGAATAACTAATAACCATTACCCACAACCAAATCGCCTTGCATCACCTAATAAAGAAGGAGCAATATTATGACAACACGAAAAACGAATCGTATCAGCACCTGCCTTTGGTTTGACGATCAGGCAGAAGAGGCTGCAAGCTTTTACGTATCAATATTTGAAAATGCTGAAATCCTGAACACTACCCCTTATTACGCGGAAACGCCCTCCGAAAAACCGAAAGGCAGCGTAATGACTGTGGATTTTGAGCTGGAAGGTCAGGGTTTTACCGCACTCAATGGGGGTCCGCACTTTACGCCCAATCCCTCCATCTCATTTTTCATCAACTGCGAAACCGAGGAAGAAGTTGATCGACTGTGGAACGCTTTATCTGAAAATGGAAACATTCTAATGCCGCTGGACAGCTATCCCTTCAGCGAAAAGTATGGCTGGGCTCAGGATAAATACGGCGTATCATGGCAAATTATGATATCAAATTGGGAGCACGGTCAACCGCCTAAGTTAGTACCATCTTTAATGTTCAACGGCAGAAATACCGGTAAAGCCAAAGAAGCTATCGATTATTACTTGTCGGTCTTCAGAGACTCTCAGAGGGGCATGTTTTTCCCCTACGGCCCGGACCAGCAGCCTAACAAAGAAGGTACAGCGGCATACGCCGACTTCATGCTTGAAAACCAGTGGTTCGCCGCCATGGACAGTGCCCTGGATCACGACTTTACGTTCGGTGAAGCCATATCCCTGATGATAAACTGTGACACACAAGAAGAGATCGATTACTACTGGGAGAAACTTTCGGCAGATCCCGAAGCCGAGCAGTGCGGCTGGCTCAAAGACAAGTTTGGCGTCTCGTGGCAGATTGTGCCCACTCCATTTAGTGAGATGCTTGAAAACGGTACCAAGGAACAGTCGGAACGACTAATACAGGCAATGCTGAAGATGAAAAAGCTGGATATCGCGAAATTGGAGCGGGCTTATAAGCAAGAATTATAAGTAGGAAATCGGTATTCAGGAGTCAGCAGTTAGAAGTCAGAATAAATTTTTCTGGCTTCTAAACTACCAACAAAATAAAGCTAAAGAATCGTAGCATACAGAATCATAGAAAATATTATCAGATAACTACTAATATACTGAGCACTGTAATCTCAGTTCCTTGTTGGTACAAAATTCTAACGTTTCACTTATGAATAAAGACCTCTTAAAAAGTATCGGCACTGTAATAGCAGGCATTCTAATCACCGTTATTTTCTCTAACGGCACCGACTTTGTGCTGGAATGGCTGGGCGTTTTTCCCGCCATCGGTCAGGCAGAGTTTGATGCATGGATGTTTATCCTTGCTATCATCTATCGAACAATTTATTCAGCGACTGCCGGCTATCTTGTTGCAGCGTTGGCCCCCAACCGCCCCATGCGTCATGTTATTATCCTGGGGATAATCGGAACTATTGCCGCAACATTGGGAGTATTGGCATCCATATCAAAAGGGTTTGTCGTATGGTATCCGATTGTTTTAGCAGTATTGGCATTTCCCAGCGTATGGGTTGGCGGTAAGATGAACGTCACAGCTAAACAATCCCTAACACCAGAAGAAGTAACATGAGGGAAAAGGTTCTCGTAATGATTAAAGTGTATAAAACAGACGTAAGTGATGAGGTAACTGCTGATAAAATTTTGAAGGAGATCCGGCGACAACTACCTGGTAGTGTACCCAGTTTTGACCTGGGGGATCGTGACCGGGTGCTCCGAATCGAGAATATTGACGGGAAGGATGACCAGTTAACAATCAAGAATATTTTACACGACTACGGACAGACCATAGAAATTCTTCCTTAATATTTAAGTATCGATTAAAACCCCCGGCACTTTTAAAGTGCCGGGGGGTTTAGGATGAAAATGTAACCGATGATATTGAATGGAGCGTCCACGGAGATTTTAACCTACAGGGGAAAACCCTTATAAACTTGAAATCCACAATATTATCACTCACGGAGATTCAGCTACGGTGGATGGCATTATGACCACTCCCAACGTAGAACCAAGCTACGCCTTTTGTGATGTTTATAAATTTCGAGGCTTTGAGGATCCCAAGATCATAAAAATGACTTCTTACGTGATTGAATTAAAAAAATAAAATATTCAATCCTGGCCGAGTAGTTCGGGGTGCCGGTAGGTAGCTGCAATACCCAGTATTCCTGCCAGGAACAATATCCCCGGAGCCAGAAAAGGGTAGGAGCCGGTCATCGCCGGCCAAATAGCTTCGGTCCAGGTCATGGATGGATTTATTTCCAAAGCAAAAAAGAAATTCCCTGAAAAATGAAAATACATCCCCAAGAGAGATACCAGGCATATTCCCAACATTATCCATCGCAGGGTCTTTAATGAATTTTCAGTTGCACTTTTCCATACCCATCCGATCATAACTAAACCCAAAAAAGAAGCAATAAAAGGAATCCATTGCTGGCTTTCTTCGGTATGGCCAAGCAAGATAAGCTCAAAAATGGTACCAATAAAAATAGCAGCGACTACAAGCAGTAAAAACTGTCGCAGTCGCTGTAATGTATTCTCTGCCGACATCTATTTTTCAGCCTTTATATACTTTTTGGCGGTCGCCAGTTGCTCTTCATTGAGATGTGAAGAAAGAGCCTCAAAAAATGCTTCGTTTGTTTCATAAGGACGTCCTTCGATAAGCTCATTCGCCACTTTTTCATCCACTCCGGGAATCTGTTGCAGTGTTGCCGCATCACTGTCATTGCGATGATAGGGCACAAAAATATACTCTTCATAAGCAGCAACCTGCTCTTCATCTACATACTTGCCAATCTCTTTACGGAACTGGCGGATACTTACATACGGGCGATACTCTTCAAACTCGTGTACCATTTTATCACCCACATCAGGAATTGTACGAAAAGCTTCTTCTGATGCCGTATTGATATTCAGCTTGGCTTCAAAAGAGGTCGTATCTGCAACCTGTTCCTTAGCAACTTTTTCAGTCTCCTTTTCCGTTTCTTTTTCTGTATTTCCACCACAAGCAACTACAGTGCCCAATAGCAGCACTAACAGCCCACTTTTCATATACTTAGTCAAATATTTCATCTTCGTGTTCGCCTTTTATTTATATAGATTCAATTTAAATAGCTGAAGATACAGTTTTCTGATCCAACTGCAACCCTTAGCTGTTATTTCTTAACATTTTATAAAAATTGACTATTTATAGAAGCAGTAATAGGGAAGTCTCTTTAATACGAAATTGGCTCGTGTAGATTATGTAGAAACCTACTCTGCTATTTAGTTCCTATCTCTTTTATAACCTTTGCGCTATAGGGACAAAACCGGCCAACATCATCCACCCAATAATCAAGCTCTTCTTCTACAAAGCTGGGACGCCCGTCACAGACTTCTGTCGCCACCTCTGTAAAACTCCACTTACCAGGTACGAAATGCCAGCTCCAACTTTTGTTGTGATTAGTACCCCGTTCAATTTCTCCATTTATAAATTTATTTCTCTCACTTTTGGGGAGGGTCAACTGTTCTCTGGCCATCTTTATAACGCTCTCATCTGATGTTCCCGCTATAACGTGTTCATCACCGGTAGTTTCAAATTCATAATACACCGTACCATCCGGAATACTTGTTGAAGAACTTTCATTACATGAAATTGTTACACCCCATAAAAGCACTATTACCAATAAGTAATCAAGCCTAACCATATAGTTCTGTACACTTTTATCAATTCTAATACTGCTGAATTTATAGGTCTCCATTATTTCAGATGTTTCAACGAATAAACACACCATTTCTTGCCAATCAACATATGTAAATGAAGAAACCCTCGCCTTCTTATACATTGGAAACGAACTAAATAACTAGATAAAAAAATTGTCCGACCAATGCAGTTAATTGATAACCTGGAATGGCGATATGCTACCAAACATTTTGACCCCGGAAAAAAAGTTTCTGAAACTCAATTAAAACAGATAAAAAAAGCAATACAGCTTTCAGCCTCATCCTATGGCCTCCAACTATATAAAGCTCTCATCATTGAAGATATTAGCACCAGGGAAAAGCTGAAACCGGCTTCATGGGATCAACAACAGATCACAGAGGCTTCTCATTTAATTGTATTTTGCAATTATACCAATCTACAACGTAAACATATTGATAATTTTTTAGCGTTGAAATCAGAAACACAACAGCTCCCCTTATCCGAACTTAAAGGCTATGGCGACTTTATGGAAGGCAAAATTAATGAAAAGTCAGACGAGGAGTTAAAACACTGGACTGCCAAACAGACCTACTTAGCCTTAGGAAATCTACTGGCTGCTTGTGCTGAACTAAAAATTGATGCCTGTCCCATGGAAGGTTTTGAAGCAGATAAATATGACAATATCTTAGGGCTATCCCAAAAAGGACTTACTGCCTCAGTTATTGCGGCTATTGGTTATCGTTCAGAAGAAGATCAAACCCAATATCACAGGAAAGTACGAAAGCCGACAGAACAACTTTTTGAAACTATTTAACAGCAATTAAACTCATGATATCCGACAAGGAACAGTACATCTCGGATCTAAGAAAAACCTTCAACTCTTTTTCGAATGTGGGTGATGACTCTTGGAATAAGGTACGATCTATTGTACAATTTCAACATCTCGAAGAAGGGGACCTGCTATTACAGGAAGGGCAAGTAGCCCGAAATTTTCACTACATCTGTAAAGGGGCATTGCGAGCCTATATTACCGATTACGAGGGAAATATCTACAACAAGAATATTTTCATGGACCAGAACTTTGCCGGGTCCAAGGCTTCCCTTCTTCAACAGGAGCCTTCCGAATTTACCCTGGAAGCACTGGAAAAATCAATCCTTATAAACCTGGACTACAGAAAATATAAGCGCCTTATAAGCGAATATAAGGATCTAAATAAATTCTATATCGCCTACCTTGAGAAGCACTGGGTAATTGAAAAAGAGCAGCGCGAAGTTTCGCTGGTGATGGAAAACGCCACTGACCGATATCTTAAGCTCCTCGACAAACACCCCGATATTGACGACCGTATTGCCCAACGCCATATTGCAGCACACCTCGGCATTACGCCGACACAACTCAGCAGAATACGGAGAAAGCTAAAAAAATCGCACTGACTCAATATATAAATGTCCCGGGCATACGATTTTGTCATATTTCCGTTATATTACTCAAAAGCCAAATAGCATAGCTGACCTATGGAAAACACTATTGACAAACAGGAGTTGATCGAGTGGATTAACGATCTGGATAATCAAGCGCTGTTAGTTACCCTCCAATCTATGAAAAACAATGCTACTGACGGCGATTTTTGGGATGATATTTCAGAAGAAACGAAGCAGGCAATTAGTACGGCAAAGGCGCAGCTGGATGAAGGCAAAGGCATTTCGCACGATGAAGTAATGCGGCAAATTAGAGAGCGGTTCTTGTAGTAATGCCTTACGATATCATTTGGTCCCCGGCAGCCCGATCTACGTATTTTCAAATTCTGCAGTATCTCGACGAACATTGGTCGCAGGCCGACCTAGCATCTTTCCAAAATCATGTAAGCCAAGTCCTGCAACTAATTGGCAAGTTCCCGAGGATGTATGAGTATTCAGAAAAAAGCGACACGCATCAATGCGTATTAACCAAACATGTGAGTTTGTATTATCAGGTAAAACAAAACCCGAAAGAAGTTGAGTTACTTATATTTTGGGATAACAGGCTAGACCCGGAAAAGTTGGATTTGGGCGAGTAATCCCCGGCTAAGAAAAGAGAATTTGATGCCCCTGTATTTTGTCAAAAACTACAGAAGCAGCTTCAAATATGTAACCACGGTGGGAAGCTCAAAGAAGAAATAAATAATAAAATTCTCGTCCTGATGGAAGGTAGCTTTAACAAGTTATAAAGGCTGTTTTACCCAATAATAAACTTGGGAATTTCTCTGTATAAGTTCATCCCTTTCCACTAAATCAACATATGTTAATGCCCTTGCCCCAACATTCTCTCATATTTGTGATGAAATAATTATCACAAAACGAAAGCTTTGCAGGATCAACCATAGAATTCAATCCTCCTGTCCACCTTCTCCAAGGTGGAACTCTTTTACCATTTTTGGGGACATGCAGAGGAAGTCCCTCTTGGAGCCGTGACCGACCACCGTCGGTATAGAGGGGTTTAGCCAACCGACGGAGTAGTTGAGGGAGGTTGAATACATACTATCTTGTCATGCTGAACTTGTTTCAGCATCTAATAAAAAGGGCAATTATGACCCAAAATGTCCCGGAAGAGATACCTCGGGAGTCAAGGCTTCGGTTGATATACTTAGTACATGCTTCAGGATGACATAGTTAGCCTTGCAAAGCTCTCAGCAACCTAATTTTATTAATGTATGAACCACCTATTTCTCTTATCACTTGCGTTTATCGGGGGCGTATTTCTGGCCATTCAAGGAGCCCTCAATGCCCACCTGGGCGTGTTGTTGAAAAACCCCTTATTGGCGTCGGTAGTAGCCTTTTTTAGCAGTACGGTATTTGCCATCGGCTTTGCCCTGGCCAGTATTGAACAGCTACCAAAACTGGCAAATTTATCCAACATCCCTTGGTACTTATGGTTCACGGGCGGATTCTTTAGCGTCTTGGGAATCAGCTTGTACTATTATACTATTCCAAAACTAGGTGTTTCTACGATGATTTCTCTGGGGCTGTGCGGACAGCTTATTTTTGCCGTTATCGCCGGGCACTTCGGCTGGCTCAACCTCCCGGTCGAACCCATTACGGTAAAGCGGGTCATAGGCGTTGTATCAATGATAATCGGAATCTTACTCATCCAACTGAAATGAACAGCACACAACTCATCCGCAAAAACATTAGCAACTTAACCGACCTCTGGAAAACAGCAGGCAGGGCTTTTAATACCTTATCACAGCAGGAAAAACTAAATCACTGTGTCATATCAGACGCCGACTGGCCCAACCGACTTTGGCTTAACCAAGGCAATCACGACAAAAATAATATAAAGGCGGCCATCCAAAAGCTCTCAACAAGTACTACCGATCTTATTTTTCCTTTTTGGGATACAAACGGAAGAGCTGAAACCCAATTTGTTGAACAGCTGGGCGGAACCTTGCGGTTTGAACAAACAGGGATGTCGTTAAAGCTCGATCAACCTTTTAAACATCAAGACCGCCTACAGGTCGTTCGTATTACTGATAAAGAAAAGGCGCAGCAGTGGGCCGAAATTTACCCAAAAGCTTTTGGATATGGGATCACCTCGGAGATCCTTAACAAAACAATGAATAATATCGACTATTACCTGGCTAGTTATCAAGACCGACCGGTAGGCACGGCAATGCTTTATCACACGGGAAAAATTGCCGGTATTCACGGGGTAGGCATCGTTCCGGAGGTACGCAGACAAGGCTTTGCCAATGAACTGATGTGTATTATACTTAACCAAGCTATTGAAGATGGTGCTGATTATACTACCCTTCAGGCCTCATCTATGGGAAAAGGACTGTATGAGAAGCTCGGCTTTGACGAACAGTTTATGATTTATAATTACGTTCTTTAATAGTCAATTTGCTAATAGCCACTTTGGGTCAAATTCTGACAGGAATTTAAGCATAAGTGTGCTTATGACCACTCCATAAAAGCGTGATCATTACTAAAGGACTTTGAAAAACGAATCTGATTGTTGTCGTCAATGGCGACTATGCTTCGGTCGGGCTTGAGAATGCAACCCCAGCTACGTCACTCCGAGGAATACTCATGACAAGGAGTATCAATCCGGATTACCGGCAAGTAACTATTCCAAGAAGCGATGCTTTAATACCATTTGAAACTCCTCACTGCGTTTGGAGTGTCTTCATGGGTTAGAAACAGTGTTAAAGACTTGTTATCAATGGCAGTTTTGTCCATAACTTGCACCGGCAATACCACAATATCGGTACACTGGGTAATGAGTGCTAAATGCTAAAAGACGCATCAGTGCAGGCTCAACATATTGATAGAATCATGCGGAGAGAATAAAAAAATCCTTTACTCAGGCGTAATATCTAATGAAAAGCCCCTCTCTGTCGCCAGAAAGGGGCTTAATAATTAAGGAATTAATAAAACTTACTTTTCATCACCGGTTGTGGAGGTATTTTCTTTGACCTCTTTAAGGATGTCCCCCTTTTCAGAGACATCAACCACATCATAGCCCAATTTCTTCAACTTGGGACGATGCGTTTTTGCATCACCAACCACCAAGATATACATCTTACCGGTATCAATATGCTTTTTCGCCAGCTTATTGATCTCTTTTTTGGTAATAGAATCAATGATTTCGCGCTGTTTGTCTACAAACGATTTATCAAGATCGTAGTGGACAATCTCCTGCAGGAATCCGGCCTTTTGCCACGGAGTTTCATAACTGCGGGCATCACGCTGACCAATAGAGTTACGCATAAAGCTGAGCTCTTCATCGGTGATTCCATTCTTATGGAAATCATTCATCTCTTTCATAAACTCATATACCGCACTGTCGGTCGCCGCTGCTTTTACGCCAGCTTGAGCTGTAAACGGTCCGGGAGTATCACCGGAACGGAATCCGGTACGCGCGCCATAGGTCCATCCTTTATCTTCACGAAGATTTAAGTTGATACGGCTGTTAAACGCTCCACCGAGATTATAATTCATAAGCGTTGATTTAAAGTACTCGCCCGTTGCATCATACGTCATATCTGTCATGTAGCCAATACGAATCTGCGATTGCGGGGCATTGGCTTTATCAACAAGGTAAACCTTGGTGTTTTCGTTTGCCTTGGGTTCAGGAAGCTCGGGCAGATCAACACCTTTGGTCTCCCAGTTTTTCAAGAAATCCAGTTCAGACAAGATTTCATTCTTTTTAATATCACCAACAACAACCAGCTCTGAGAGCTCCGGCGCATAATATTTTTCGTAGAAAGACTTCACATCATCTAACGTAATACGTTGCACTGTTTCTTCAATACCACTCGAAGGAACCGAATAGATATGCTTATCACCATAGAGCAGGCGGTTATATACTTGACTGGCAATAGCAGCAGGGTCTTTGTACGAGGATTGAATACCCTCAATTTGTTGCTTTTTAACCCGGGCAAAATCGGTAGAATCGAAGGCGGGACGATAAAGAACCTCTTCTACCAGCTCCAGGGTTGGTTTCAGATTCTTTTTAAGTGCTCGTACATTGAGACTAGTACTACTTTTAGAGGCGGAGACACTAACAGAACTTCCTAGTTTGCGAAGTTCTTCCTGTATCTCTTCTGCACTATAGTTTTCCGTAGATTCATTCAGCATTGACGCTGTTAATGAAGCTAACCCTGCTTTAGTAGAGTGATTTATATCGAGTCGATGTCCACCATTAATAGTGAGCTGAAGGTTTACTACCGGAATTTCATTATACGAAGTTCCGATAACTTCAATTCCGTTATCCATCTTTGTTTCCCAGAAATCAGGTACACTTACCAGCGGTGCAGGTCCTGCCTTTGGCTTTTTACTGCGATCGAAGTTATCGCCTGTGGGTCGGGTATATTCCAGTCCGGAATAGTCTGTTGTGGGATATGGATTTTCGCCTTCTTTTTTGGGCGTATAGTTATCAGCCTTGGCCGGTTTTGTATCTTCATTAGGCAGTACGCTTTGAATTACCGCTGGGTTTCCTTTGATATACTTTTTATACACACGCATGATATCTTCTTTGGTAACCGAGCGATAACGTTCCAGGTCGTTTTTGATAAAATCCGGATTATCTGCAAAGGTCTCGTAGCTGGCTAATTGCGAAACCTTACCACTTACACTGGCTAACCCATTAATAAAGTCTGATTCATATGAAGCCTTAATCTTCTGCAGATCCTCATCAGAAACCCCATCTTTTTCAAAGTCTTTCAGGATTTGCCGCATCTCTGCTTCAAAATCAGACAGCGTTTGTCCGGGGAATGGCAGTACAAACATGGTAAACTCACCGGCCAGTTCACTGGTATTATTGAATGCAGAGGCTTGTATCGCTTTTCGAGGCTTTACAAATTTCTTATAAAAATAGGAGCTTTTGCCGGTACCTAATATCTGTGCTAAAAAATCGAGCGCAGGTTCATCTTTGTGATACTGTGGCACCGTGGGGAAGGTGTATAACAGGGCCGGGAAGCGAATATTATCATCTACATAAGACACATAGCGATCTTTGTCGATGCTAACCGGATCTAATGTCATATCCTTTACTTCGGGTCCGCGAGGAATAACACCAAAGTATTTTTCTACTTTATCAACAACTTCTTCGGGATTTACGTCTCCACCAATAGTCAGGGTAGCATTATTGGGACCATAATAGCGCAGGAAGAACTTCTTCAGATCTGTAACCTCTACGCGATCCAGGTCTTTCAGCTTACCGATCGTCAACCACGAATAGGGGTGACCATAGGGATACAAAGACTCAGCATTTAATTCTCTCCATCGACCGTAGGCACGGTTATCATAGTTTTGTTGCTTCTCATTTTTTACCGTAGCCCGCTGTACTTCAAACTTTTTCTGCGTTACCGCATCTAAAAAGAAACCCATACGATCTGATTCCAGCCACAACATTACATCCAGCTGGTTAGAGGGGACAGTCTCAAAATAGTTAGTACGATCACGATTGGTAGTACCGTTAAGCGTACCGCCGGCCTCCGTAATGATCTTAAAATGTTCTTCGTCTTCAACATTCTCAGATCCCTGGAACATCATATGCTCAAAGAAGTGAGCAAAACCCGACTTGCCCAATTCTTCGCGGGCAGAACCTACATGATAGGTTACATCAACATGTACAAGAGGATCGGAATGATCTTCATGAATAATGAGAGTGAGACCATTATCCAGCTCATACTTTTCATAGGGGATGGCGATTTCGTCCCCCTTCTGATCGACTTTCTCGATAAGTTTCGTCTGGGCAAAGCCAATGCTCTGAATAAGCAGTAGCCCTACAACCAACAGTGAACTAAATTTTTTCATTATAAAAGGATTAATTGAACATTAGTTTAATGGAGAAACGACCGTTTTAAAAATCTACCTCTCCAAAAATAGTCTATTACGTAAATAGTAATAAAAAGTTTAGCCAAAGATAGGTTTATTTTGTTTTTCTAATCTAATAGAACATACTATTCCTACCCCCTCTTGCAGATGATGTCATACACCTTATAAAAGAAAGTAACTATAGCTCTTGACAAATCCATTAAAGTAATACGATACATCTACCGATAAATAGAGTAAAGCAGCAGTATAAACAAACTATTTGGCATTCTTTCTCGTTACCATTTTTTGTATCTTATACTTAATTCATTTCTATGAAACAGTTTACCAAATATATACGCGAACCCGTTAACAGTATTACCCATGGGATAGGAGCCATTTTATCTCTGGTGGGGTTGCTGTTTTTACTCTATGAGGCAATCACCCTTGGCTCTGTGAGCCAGATTGTTGCGTTTTCTATGTTTGGTCTCAGTATGTTCTTGTTATATACAGCGAGTTCACTTTATCACGCTCTGCCTGCAAAAGAGAAAACCCTGGAACTATTTCGCAAGCTCGATCATAGCATGATCTATGTACTCATTGCCGGTACCTATACCCCTATCTGTTTACTTGTGTTGGATGGCAGCTGGAAATGGGGCCTGTTTTCTACCATTTGGAGTTTAGCAGTTATTGGTATCATCAAAAAGTTTTTATGGATGAACGCTCCCCGATGGCTTTCAACTGTATTTTACCTGGTGATGGGATGGCTGGCCGTTATCATGTTTCCCACACTTCTTGAAAAACTACCCTTGGCTTTTCTCATCTGGATAGGATTGGGAGGCCTTGCCTACACATTGGGCGCCGTCATTTATGGTATCAAAAAGCCCGATCCCATTCCCAATATTTTTGGATTCCACGAAATTTGGCATCTCTTTGTAATGGCCGGCACTTTTTCGCATTTCTGGGCTATCTACTGGTACCTTTCCTAAAGCAGGGTATTAATAAATAATACATTCCACCTTAAGTATTGCTTCCCTTTAAAATATGTAGTTTTTTAAACTCATATTTTTACCCCCTATAAATCACCTGTTAATACCTTATTCCATCACCTTAAAAGATGCCCCTGTATATCAGAACTATTGCAATACTTACTGTTATGCTATCAATACTACCCATCTCTTCTACACTCCGGGCACAGTCTCAACATGCGATCTCTTTCAATCCCGATGTAGAAAAGCCATACCAGTATGAAGTTCAGTTAAAAGTTTCAAGAAGCAGTAGCCGGTATTTTAACCTCCGCAATAAGCTAACGTTTTCTAAAATTGACAAGGGATACCGGCTCACTGAAACAATTAATAAATTCTCCATACTCTCCGGGGGTAAACTAAAGTTCACCCTTTCAGCACCTTTTCCAGATAAATCCAAACTTCAAAAAACGCAGAAGCTTCTAAAAAATATCAGGCTCACCAGGCAGCTGGACAAAAAGGGAGCTCCTCTTGGGCCCTGGGATTACTCATTTGGCAACGGTTCAAACGCGATGAATCCTGAGGAAAAGAACAAAACAACTAAACTACTGGGCATGTTTAGTCGGCAGTTGCAACCCTTTTACACCAATAAAACACTAACCAAAGATACTGAATTTAGCCGCCGTACCCTGGCACCCGCTTTTTTTCAAAAAAATGACAGCACCTACTATCGCACAGACTATAGTGTTTTACGAAAAACAGACCGTACCACTATTCTTAGTTATAATCGCATGCCCGAATCAATTAAAAAAGGGCAGCGGCAATCCAACATCCAAATTGAAGGGATGGTTGTCGTTGAAAATAAAACAGGTATGCTACTGCATCGCCGCGAGCTGCTAAAAGGCTTTGACTTGATGAAATACCAGCTGGTGATTAATCGCAAGGATGTCCAAAGGCTCAGTTTTAATAATCCCTATTTAGATAGTAGTGGATTCATGGCCGACTTTAAACACTATAAAAAACTACCAGACACCCTGAATACAGAGCAAATTAAACGCTTGTATTCTAAACAAAATAAATTGCCAGACTCTTTTGAAAGTAAAGAAAAAGCAAAGCGCTATATCTATTCCCTACAGCCGTTTCTCTACTATCGTAAATACCGCTACACCCAAAGCGGACAGTTGCTTTATAAAAATATTGACAACACCCCCTTTATCAGCGGACATATAAAAGGGCTTAAAGGATTTAATAAAAGTGGGGAGCACTTATTCACTTCTGAATTTTCAAAAGATGAACACCCATTTACTGTTCCCCAGGGAACTAACAAAGGAGTTAGAAGAATTCCGGGCGCCCAATTTATAATTCCTGATGCAACCGACTCAGTACGTGGTTCTCTGGTATTCCATACAGAAGTCGGAACCCAGGCTCAGAAACTTACCAAAAGAGATGTGGGCAAGAAGCTTGATCTGCCAAATATGCATTTTAAAATAATAGCATGGAACGACAGCAGCATTACCTACCTCGGTTTTGGAGGCCTTAACTTTTATGACAATAACAACAATATACTCTTACCCAAAAAAGCCACAACTATTAACCATTATATCCCTCAGCTTACCTCCCTTTTGGATAAACCGGCCGATAAATTAACACATGATGATTTCCTGCTGTATTCAAACATCGACGGATTTCCTGATTACCTCCCTCATCATACTGTACATTTTGGGCGCCCTGTAGCATACATAAAGCTCTATGTTCCAGAACAGGTGCATCCTGTAAACCGAACGTTTACTATTGATAAGAAGTAGATCTCTCTTCAGTAGTAGTACTTTAAAAGAAAATAGATATTTCAGCTTTATTTGATCATTATTCTATCGTACTATTATTGGCGTAACCATAACAACTGTTTTGACTATTTGGGAAATGTATGCGTAAGATTATTGGAATTCTTTTTCTGCTAATTTTAGGAATAAATTGTCAATCGGCTTTTGCCCAACTGTACCCTACCCAATATCGCCCACCACAGCAAAACTGGCACGCCCTTACTACCGATCATTTTAAAATCATTTATAACCAGGAAAATGATTCTTCAGCATTAGTAACTGCTCAACTGTTGGAAGATCAATATACCTCAATTCAACAATTGGTAGGTGGAGAGCTTTCTAACTTTCCTGTTGTACTTAACAACTATAATGATCGATCTAACGGTTTTGTTAATCCCTTTAATTTCCGGTCAGAAATCGAACTACCACCTATTAAAAGTAAAAGTATGAACCCACGTACCGGGGGATGGCTCCAAAACGTAGCCCCTCACGAGCTGGTTCATGCTATGCAGTTTAGCAATTTAGGAGATTATAATATTCCGCAGCTAGTCAGCCTTTTTTCACCCGATCTTGCTCGATCTTTTCACGGTGCCATTCCAGCGGGTATCGTTGAGGGTATTGCGGTACATCACGAATCAGAGGGTATTACAGATAATGGAGGACGAGGAAATTATCCCTTCTTTACCAATCGTTTTAATGCCATATTCAAGAGCAATCAACGATGGTCAATGGGCCAACATATACACTATTCCAGCAACACGCGTCCCTTTGACAGACATTACATTGGGGGCTATGAATTTACCTCATGGCTGCACAACAAATATGGGCCTGCAACCAACAAAGAAGCACTGGACTTCTATATGGATTGGCCGTTCCTCGGTTATGGGGTAGCTCTTCGTCATGCTACGGGACAATGGCCAGGGCAGTTGTATAATAAATTCGAAAAAACGCATAGCCAGGAATTAAAAGGTGCTACTGCATCCGATCAGCAGGTTATACATCCCCATTTACCCTACAAAGGCAGAAAAATTCGCCGACCTAAATGGTTAAGCAGTTCAAAACTTATTTTTTACGGATCATTCTATAATAAACGGCCCGGCTTTTATTCCTACAACCTACAAACAGATCAGCTAAATCAGCTACTTGTTACCAATACCGTTAATGACTATAACTATAGCCTCTCTGCCGATCGGTCGCGAATGGTCTATAGCTATTATGAGGCAGATCCGATTTATGACCGAACCTCTAAAGCTGAACTTGTTCAATATCATTTTGCAAGTAACAAGAAAGAACAACTTACCCAGCAGGCCCGATACTATGCCCCCGTTTTTTTTAAAGATGATCTATTAGCATTACAAACAGCACCGGCTTCATCTCGTCTTGTATCTCTTAATTCTCCCGTGATTTCCAATTCCAAAACCAAAATCATAGCGGAAAACAAGGAATATGAAATTAAAGCAGTTGCTACTAATCCAAAGAATAGTTCACTAGCTATTGTAGCAAATAAAAACGGACTTCAAGCACTTTGGATTACCTCCCGCGAATCTCTGGAGAATACGCTTGAGGAAGCTCCTGATATTGCATTAGATGGGGGTTCGATTTTTGATCCCCAATGGCACCCGGATGGAAACAAATTACTTTTCAGCAGCGATGCCTCCGGTAGTTTTCAGCTCTATGAATATAATTTGAGCAGCAAAACCACCATCCAAATAACAAAAAATGGGTACAACGCCTTTGAGGGAAGTTATAGTCCTGATGGCAACCGAATAGCTTTTATTCAACAGGTAAAAAATGAGCAGCTTCCTGTTGTACTATCCCGTTCGAACTTTTTTGATAAAGCCGTTAATAAAACAAAAGGGCAATACAATGCCTTAAATAAAAGCAGGCTCAACAGTTCAACAATATCAGATTCTATAAAGACCAAATCCTCAGAATGGCCACGCACCTCTTACAGCCCGGGGATAAGTTGGCTAAAACCCCGAACCTTTTTACCTGTTTTTGAAGAAGTTTCAAACCAGGATGTATATCAATGGGGCCTGGAATTTCATAGTACCAATACTTTGTCCAATCAATCATATTCTGCAGAAGTAACCCTATTAGAAAAGCGGACATGGTATGATCTAAGTTATCAGAACAAAACCTTTTATCCCGGTTTTAAAGCCAGTCTTTATAACAGACCGGATTACCGATTCTTTTCTCTTTCTGGAAGTTTACAAAACCTGCCTTTTTTGCGACAAGAACGGGGCGGTTCTGTGAGTATCCCAATTTCAGTTACACTCAATAATAATATTTTTAGTACTGGTTTTTATATAGAACCGGAAGTTCGGTATTCACAAATTAGATTTATTGACCTTTCCGGACATGAACTAACAACTGAGTTTGGCAATACCACTATTGGTAATATATATGGGCAGTTCAACTTTCGTCTGCAGCAAAACGCCAGAGATATTCAACCAAATTCCGGGGCTCTTATATATGGCGAACTGGAGCATTATCTGGGCAGTAAAGATATCAGCAAGGGAATAGATATCGACTTTATTGAACCTACGGGCTTTCAAGGAGGGTTATTTACCTATTTTTCTCCTTTGCGCAGGTGGAACCAGTCGCTGCGGCTAGGTATTAAAGGGATAACCCAAACAGCCCCCATATACAATAATCAAAATATTGTATCTAATGCTTTTTCAGATCCCGTTTTTTTAGCTTCAAATAATATTGTCAGTTTTAACAGCCGTTATACAATACCACTGTTTTTTGTGGATGACGGGGGATTCTTGCTTCCATTATATCTAAATAACCTGTACCTGGTTGGTTTTACAGATACGGTCTTAGATCCTACTGCCAATAACTGGTATGAACAATCGCGTACTGTTTTTGGACTGGGGTTACGAGCTCGTTTTAGAATTTCAAATATGGCTATCGACCTGGGGGTAGGATTGGGATATGAAGCAAGCAGAAATAAAACTCACATTTTTATCGGAGATTTTTAACATTTTAGATATTGCTACTTTTCATCTGTAAAATAAACTATCACGTTTCAGCATTTACTGAATCTTTTTTATGTCTTCATTCAACTTTATAACAGCTATTTGTCTCAGTTGTATTACTTTTATTACAGCAGTGGGATGTCAACAGGACAAACCTAAAAAACCCGAAGAACCAAACCCTGTACGTCGGAAAAGTCCCACTGCTATAGCAAGGGCCCTTCATCCCGAAACCAATACCTATATCAAAATTACCTATGGACAACCTTCTAAAAGAGGGCGTGATATTTTTGGTAATATAGTAGCCTATAACGAAGTTTGGCGAACCGGAGCCAATGAAACTACAGAAATAACGACAACAGAAGATATTAGAATTGGGGGAAAAGAACTGGAGGCGGGTACTTACTCCTTTTTTACTATTCCGCGAAAAGATAGTGCATGGACTATCATTATTAATAGCCTCGTTGGCCAGTGGGGAGCTTTCGATTATAATAAAACGTACGATGTATTACGAGTAGAAGGAAATTCCCGAATCAAAGACAAATCAACTGAAATATTTACACTCCAGTTTTCTGATATTAAGGATGACTCTACCAATATCGTTATGGAATGGGATCATACCGTTGTAAAAGTACCGATTACATTTATAGAAAAAGATTCCACTTCTCCATAACCATCTGTCGCCAACAAATACCTATTACTTCACTTTTGCCAGCAGATCATCAGGTACGGCAATATCCATTCGCAATAACATAGAAGCGTGAGTTTTCCCCTGAGCATCAAGTTTTAAAGATACCGTTCCGCCTCCGCCCAAGCTTTCGTGTAATACAAAGTTAAGAGCACCAATGTTAGGGAGCTCATATCTCTTGACTTCTCCTTTACAAATATGCTTCATATGATCTTTTACCACTTCAGCCGTGAGCTTCTCTTTTAAAAATGGATAAAGATCCGGATGTCGTGCAATGATACCTACATTACTGCCATCTCCTTTATCCCCGCTTCGTCCGTGTGCAATATCAATGAGCTTAACCTTGGCCATAGTAGTTGGTCTAAAAATTGCTTTTTTATTGTGCTAAAAGATAGACCGATGTTAGAGATCCCGCAAACGAAATTAATATTTTTTATGTAATTATATCAGGTCTTTACACTGGATTCTATAATCCCTACTACCATAGTATCAGGTTAACTATTAGCTGCTTCGTGCACAGAATAGGACCCTTTATAATTGCGAATCTCGGTAAATGATTGGGAGAGTGTAACAATTGGCTTTCTTTTTCTCGCTTAGGTTTGGTTTATTGTTTACCGTTAGTGGAAGAAGAAAACATCGAAAGATTTTATAGTTGTTACACCTCTGCTAACCAACTAAAAACTGAAGTTACATCTCTAAAAATATTACCAATGAGTAAGCCGAAACGAGTTGTCATTACGGGACTGGGTGCATTATCCCCACTTGGAAACAATGTTGAAGATTTTTGGGAAAACCTTTGCAATGGTGTCAGTGGTGCCGACCGTATCACCAATTTCGACCCCTCTGAATTTCGCACCCATTTTGCATGCGAACTTAATGACTTTGATATCTCTGAACATCTGGAGCATAACACTATTCGCCGCTCCGATCCATATAGCCAATATGCGTTGGTAGCTACCGACGAGGCTGTAGAGGATTCCGGTCTCGATTTTGAAGAAATGGACCCTTTTGATACCGGCGTTATATGGGGCAGTGGACAGGGAGGTATGCATACCTTTGAAAATGAGGTGAAGAATTATGCAGAAAACGATTATAAACCACGATTTAACCCGTTTTTTGTTCCAAAACTGATCATTAACATGGCGCCGGGCATGATCTCAATGAAGTATGGGCTGATGGGTATTAACTATGCTACCGTATCGGCATGTGCTACTTCTAATACTGCTATTATGGATGCCATGAATTACATCCGGTGGGGGAAAGCCAAAGTAATGATTACCGGTGGGTCTGAAGCAGGTATTACCGAATCATCTTTCGGAGGCTTCTCTGCAATGCGTGCGATGTCGCAGCGTAATGACGATCCCAAGCACGCCTCGCGTCCCTTTGATAAAGATCGCGATGGCTTTGTAATGGGAGAAGGTGCTGCTACTCTTATCCTGGAAGAATATGAGCACGCAAAAGCTCGCGGTGCTAAAATCTATGGGGAAGTGACCGGTGCTGCTATGACCGCTGATGCTTATCATATGACGGCCACCCACCCCGAAGGTCGAGGCGCTAAAATGGCGATGAAACAAGCACTGGAAGATAGTGAACTTAATGCTGAAGATGTTGATTACTTAAATACACATGCAACATCAACGCCTGTTGGCGATATCAGTGAAACAAAAGCCATTGCCAGTGTTTTTGAGAATAACCTCGATAACCTGCATATCAATGCTACCAAATCGATGACGGGGCACCTGCTTGGTGCAGCCGGCGCTATTGAAGCTATCGCCAGTATCAAGACAATTAATGAGGGAATTATTCCTCCAACTATCAATACTGAAAACGTTGATGAAGAGATTGCCGACGGAATTCAAATTGTACTAAATGATGCGATCGAAAAAGAAGTGGATGTTGCTATGAGTAACACCTTTGGCTTTGGTGGGCATAACGGTATTGTAGTTTTCAAGAAGGTATAACTTTAAAATACGCTAATTTTTAAGCCCGGTCATCTTGGCCGGGCTTTTTTATTTTATAAAAAAGTCAATTATCGAAGTCGTTAACACCTTCTGATTTACAGCCTCAAAAGGATGCTTCGTTTTAGGCAAGACCATAAGCTGACTATTCGGCATCTTTTTATAAACTTCAACCGTTTTCTCAATATCAGCTGTGTTATCTTTATCACCAATATGCAACCGTACGGTGTGTTCAATTTCTTTCCAATCTTTAGAGGATATTGAAGGATTCATACCTAAGTGTTCTAACATCTCTTTTGTACGCCTTACCACCCGTTTCCATCTATCGGGATGTCGTTGATTTAGGATATCGGCAAAACGAGGTACTTTTTCTTCTATTTTTTTAGGGTATAAATAACGGCACTCTCTCTTTACCACCTCCTTATCCCACTGTAAAATAGTACCAAGGGTCCCAATTTTATTGATCCGGTCAGGATGGGTGAGTGCTATATACAGGGCCACATATCCTCCCATACTGTATCCGAAAATATTTGCTTTATCTATGGCGTGCTCGTCGAGGTATCCCAAAACATTTTCTGCAAAATAAGAGATCCGAAATGGACTTTCAGTTTTCCCCGACTGTCCATGACCTTCAAAGTCCAGCTTATGAATTTCAAAATACTCCGCAAGTGCTGGTTCAATCTCACTGAATTGCTCTTTACAGCCCAAAGCACCGTGTAATAAAAGGAGATGTGGCATAAAATAATTTTAACTATATGGTTAATTAAACCCTGAAATATTCATCTAACTCTTCTGTCATCTGCTGTTTATCAGCATTCAGATCTTTTTTAATTATTCCCTTTTCCAAAATTACAATACGGTTACATACGTCTGTAACATGAACCAGATCGTGACTGGATATAAGATAGGTAACCTGATTCTGTTGTTTTTCTTTTGTTATGAGCTTTTTAAGCCTGCTTTGTGAACTGGGATCCAGATTTTCAAAGGGTTCATCCAGAATTACAACATTCTTGTTACCCAACATAGCTGCAGCAATACCAACTTTCTTTAAATTACCCTTAGAAAGGTCGCGAATATACTTGGCATTATCGATTATCTCTCCGTTAAACAGTTCTTCAAACTTTTGAAGGTGCAGCTCCAGGTCCCGTTGCGAAAGCCCGTAGATAGAACGCAGAGTATCAAAGTATTCACTTGCCGTAAGGTAGGTCAACAGCATGTGCTCATCCAGGTAGGCCCCTACATTATTTTTCCACTCTTCGGTATTTCGTACGTTATCACCCTCTAAAAAAACAGTCCCTTCTGAAGGACGAATAAGATCTAAAATAAGTCGAAAAAGGGTAGTTTTTCCCGCTCCATTATTACCCACAAGCCCGAAACATTCTGCTCTGGGGATAACTAACTGGGGGATATCCAATACCTTTTCGTTGTTATATACTTTTTTAAGATGTTCTATTTGTATCATAACTCCTGCCTGAATGAGGAACCAATTTTATACTGGTTCTTTAAAATTTTGTTTACTTGTAGCTGAATAAACTTTTCATGAAAGAATATTCCTATTACTCCCGTAGTTGCAAGTGCGGCAACGCCTGCCATATCATTAACCATAAATGCAAATGGCAGGTAAATCAAATACGGTAAAATCAACATGGGAATTATCATAAGAAATTGGGCCGCCCCCATGCCTTCATAGTTAAACATCGCCCTTTTATTAAGATCAATAGGCTTTGGTTTCATTAAGGCCAGAAAAACTATGCAGTTTACTGTTACTCCCATATTAAATAAAAAAGTAGCTCCGTTTACCAACACTACTTTCCATCCGTAATACACATAGGGAAGAGATAATACGAAACATATTAACGAAATAACCCCAAACAATATGTACTTACCTGTTACCAGGGCTTCTACACCTTTGTAATTTGATGAGAAAAAGTCGAAATAGGCTGAATTCCAGCTTAAAAAATATTGCCCGTAATTCATTATAAAGATGCCGGTAATAAATATGCCTACAAAAATAGTCATTCCCGGAATACCTTCACCGAAATCCATATCCCCGTAAAAAATGAGCCCATACAATAAAAACAGGGGGGATAGAGCCAGCATTACCCGAGGTCGCTTATGACGCAAAATTAGTTTTAATTCAACATCAGCCATCTTACCTGCAATACCAAAACGATCAAAAGCGGATATGGAACTGGTAAAATAGCGGCTGTCTTTTTCTTTACTTAGCTCCTCTATATATGCGTTGTTTAGGTAGTACCTAAACGTTTTATAATAGAGCAAAACAGCCATAAAAAATATGATGCCACAAGGTATCCAACTTGTTAGAGCTAAATCATAAAATGGAGCTACCCATTTTCCAATGTTAAACCATCCAAAATAAAAGCCGGCTGTGCTGCTTATAAATACTGTAGCCATAAGGAGCAGTCCCATGCTACTTTCTCCGTACTTTTGTTTAAAAAAAAGCACAAACCAATGAATTGCCCAGCTGATTAATAATACTGCCAATAACCATGAAACAGCACCTGATGTACCAAATGCACCACTAAAATGTGATACTGCTATGGGCCCAAAAAGTAACAAGGGAACAATATTCAGGGCAGATATAAAGGAGTTGGATAACACAAAATGAATAATGGAAGGTCTGCCAATGGGTAAGTGTAAATAGTTGGCAAGATCAACAGGGGATATCTTTTGTAAAAAGTAACGGTATATGATTTCCGTGAAAAAGTAGAAGATCAGGTAGGTATTAATAAAACCACTTATATTATTTTGATACCCAAACTCCTCGGCAAGCATTTCCATAGAAAAACCGACTACCAAAATATTTACCAGTAATACAAAACCAATAAAAAATAGAAAAACTCCTGTTACCAGGTCTCGGCTTAGCGTAACTGATCGTACTGCTTTTAAAAAACGTAGTTTTAAAAATGTAAAGTACATATTATTTATACTGCTCTATATTTGACACCGATAGCTATATTTATCTCGGATTTGTTACTGTGATGATCTCTTGGTCTTTAACTATACTCATAAACTTTGAGTATTACTTTCCTGTCATCAAAAATAAAAATATTATAGTTGGCATTTACTTTTTTTCAAAAAACAATGTAATAAGCCTTGGAATATCATCTTTCTCACTTTGATATTCCTGCATCCTTAATATCTCAAACCCTGCATTAATCGCTTCGTTAACATATTCCGAAACCGGGTGTGTAAAAGCATTCACTAATACTTCTTCCCCTGTCTCTTGACGAGTAAACTTTGCTTGTGATTGCTGCAGCTGTTTATACGGATGGAGTTCAGCTAAATATAGTTTCCCATCGGTGCGGAGTACCCGAGAGGCTTCACTGAATACATGAGAGAGATCTTTGACATGCTCTAATACAAGATTCCCCACGATAAGATCAAACGACTCATCTTTAAAATCCCACGGTTCAGTAATATCCGCAACTGTAAAATCGATCCCGGTAGATACTCGTTGCCGAGCCTTTGCCAACATTTCTTCCGATATATCTACCCCTGTAACATTTTTTGCCTGCTCAGCAAGAAATGCGGTGTTTAACCCTGTACCGCAACCAATTTCTAAGATCTCTTTACTTTCAAGATCTAAGGACGCTTTTCGAATCGCTTCATAGTTGAGATCTCGCGTCAGATTATTTTTTGAGTCATAAACTTGCGCCCACTCATCGTAAGCCTCTCGAATCTGATCAGTATTATTAGACATACTTTACTCAATTTTCCCAATGGTAATGACTTCTTCATTCATCGCATCAGCTTTTTCCCGTACTTTATTTGCCGTATCAGCATCTACGATAGCAATGAGGCCAATACCCAGGTTAAAAGTAGATCGCATATCGTCTTCGGGAACGTTCCCGATATCCTGAATTAACTCAAAAAGAGCCGGACGATCCCAGGCATCCCAATCTATGTTGATGTTAAGATCATCGGGTACTACGCGCTTGGTATTTCCAATAATTCCGCCACCGGTCACATGAGAAAAACCATGTACGCCTTCAAAATCTCGTAGCTCTTTGATAATGGGTAAATAAGATTTGTGAACTGCAAGCAGTGCTTCACCTACGGTTCCATCAAGCTCTTCTACCTCATCAGATACTTCATACTCAGAAAACAGCACTTTACGAGCCAGCGAATAACCGTTCGTATGCAATCCCGTACTGGGGAATCCCAACAGTAGATCCCCTTTCTGAATATCTTCACCGTTGATCACTTTTTCGCGATCAACCAAACCTACAATGGTTCCGGCCAGATCAAATTCGCCCTCACTGTAGATATCGGGCATTTCTGCGGTTTCCCCGCCGATAAGTGCTACCCCATTTTCTTTGCAGGCTTGGGCAAAACCTTTAACAACTTCGTAACCAACATCTTGCTCCAGTTTCCCGGTAGAAAAGTAATCCAGGAAGAACAGGGGATCTGCACCACAGACGGCTATATCGTTTATGCAGTGATTCACCAGATCTTGGCCAACCGTATCATATTTTTCGGATTTAAAAGCTACAATAAGCTTCGTTCCTACGCCGTCAACACTGCTCACAAAAACAGGATCATCGTAGCTTCCTAAATCCGGACGAAAGAAACCGCCAAAACCACCGATATTGCTTAATACCGCATCGCTGTGGGTCTCTTTTACTACGCCCTTAATTGATTCTACCATTTCTTCTCCGGCTTCGATATCAACGCCGGCGTCTTTGTAGGTAAATTTCTTTTTACTCATTGCGTCCAGTTTTTTCGCTTTTTCAAAGTTGTGATGTGTGCCAGATGATGTTTCCCGTGCCAGGCATAAAGCCCAATCAGGCTTTTAAGCACAAGTATACCTTTGTCGGGATGAACTAGTTCTCGGTTGAGCTGATTTTTATCCAGCGATTTTAGTACATGAGTCCAACGCTGGTGAATACCCGTAATCATTTTCAGTGAAGACGCTACAGGTTGCATCGTATCACTGAGATTAGCCCAGGAATCCTGATCATAGGATTTTATGGTCGGTTTATCTTCTGTAAGTGTCAGTTTTACTCGTAAATAACCATTTAAGTGGCTGTCAGCAATATGGTGAATCACTTGCCGAAGGGTCCAACCATTTTCCCGATAAGGAGTATCAAGTTGTTCGGTTGTCAGTTCTGAAACTTCATTCCGGAGCTGTTCTGGTAATGCTTCAATCTCGTCAATCCAGCGGGCAATATCCCTGGGAGAAATAGGATCTTGGGTCTGGTATTGACCGATCGGATATTTGAGACTTTGCATACTAAATCCAGAACGTTTCAGAGGTTCGCTTTTTTAACTGATATGAATATAGCCAACTTGGATCTCGTTTTTAAGAATTTTTTCTCCACATTATCCACCGGAAAACACTAAATACTATAAGATTATAATATTTGTAGTACATAGTAGTTGCTGTGGATAAGTGGATAACTTTTTGATACACACCAATATAAAATTATTAACAGTATTGTGGATTATTTTGTGGAAAACTATCGTATAAAAAACAATTACTTAGCGGTAACTAATTTTGGTTATCCACAATCCACAAAAAAGTGAGTGTCAAGAAAAAAATGTTATCGACACGAATTTTCGATTGGATAACCTGTGGAAAACAAAATTAAGTTGTTGAAAGCTGTGGAGAAATTTTGTTGGTTTTGAATGTTCTATTTTGAGAAGAAGTTATACACATACTTATCCACACACTTATCAACAGACTTAAATATGAAAGTAGTTCTACAACGGGTATCAAAAGCGAGTGTTACAGTCGACGATGTGCGAATCGGAGAAATATCAGATGGATTGATGCTGCTGGTCGGTATCCACGAAGATGACAGCGAAGAGCAGATGGAATGGCTTGCAGAAAAGATTTTAAAGCTTCGTGTGTTTGATGACGAAGGTGGCAAAATGAATTTATCGGTTCAGGATGTAGAAGGAGAAATTCTGGTTGTGCCCCAATTTACCCTGTACGGGGATTATGAGCAGGGGAACAGGCCCAGTTATTTTGAGGCGGCTGGGCCCAAAAAGGCTAAACAATTATATAAAGAGATGATCACCTATTTTGAATATAACTCTGCTCTAAACATAGAGACAGGAAAGTTTGGGGCCTATATGGATGTCCAGCTCAACAACGATGGACCGGTTACATTGGTTTTAGAGCAGTAAGGCCTATATAATAGGCGTTATTAAATAGGTATTATCCTGATTATTTTTGAGGATCTTTAACGAACTAATAGATGCTGAAATGAATTCAGCATGACATGAGTCTTTTAATGGATTAATAAGAATGTCCGTACTTTTTTTATTTATAGACGGTGTTGGTCTTGGTGCACAAGGTCCATTGAACCCATTTTGTGATGTTAATTACAGGGGTTTTACGGCTATGGCGGGTGATCGTAATTTTACAGTCGATTCGCCTTCTTTTAAAAATAGTGAGCATATATTCAGAAAGATTGATGCAAATCTT
The DNA here is from genome assembly GCF_011059105.1 of Fodinibius halophilus. Classification (GTDB taxonomy): domain Bacteria; phylum Bacteroidota; class Rhodothermia; order Balneolales; family Balneolaceae; genus Fodinibius; species Fodinibius halophilus. Next base: position 105,470 of record NZ_JAALLS010000002.1, read on the forward strand.
GGGGTCGAAGGACTACCACAGAGCGGAACAGGGCAAACGACCTTGTTTAGCGGAAAAAATGCATCTCTAAAAATAGGCAAACATTTTGGTCCTTTTCCGCATTCAGGAATCAAACCTTTTTTAAAAGAGGAGAGTCTTTTCCATAAGGCCCAGAAAATGGGAAAGCGCTGCCAGTTTATAAATGCCTATCCCGACATCTTTTTTGAGAAAGCTCGCGAGAGAAATCGCTGGAGCTGTACTACCTTAATGGCAAAAAGTGCTGATCTTTCTCTTAACAGTACCGAAGATGTTAAGGAGGGCAGGGCATTAACGGCAGAGATTACCCAGCAGGCTTGGAGAGAGCAGCTGGACATAGACGTACCCCATATTTCTCCCGAAGCTGCTGCAGATCGATTGTTAGAGCAGGCAGAGAGCTTTGATCTGCTGCTGCACGAATATTATTTGACGGATAAAGCCGGTCACAGCCAGGAGATGAAAAGAGCGCACCAATTTCTGTCGACCTATGATCGTTTTCTGTGGCACTTGATCCGAGAAAAACCAACTGATGTAACAATAGTATTATCCAGCGATCATGGAAATGTGGAAGATCTATCAGTAAAAACACATACCCTGAATGATGTACCGCTTTTTGCATATGGACCTGGAGCTGAAGTGTTTTCGGGGGCATCCAGTATTATGGATGTAACCCCGGGTATTATAGAAATGCTATAGCGAATGTTTGGCTAAGAGACTATTCTATATAGTAAGAGCGACTTTGTGTGTACCCATTAATTTGCGGAATCTAACTCGATGAATGTATTATTGATATAATTAAATGGTTAGTTAGTAATTGTTATTGGTTAATTATCAGGTATAAAAAAAGCTCCCTGCTATTATACAGAGAGCTTTAAAAACGGTTGTAAAAGATAATCAGTTAATTATCCAACGTATCTTTAATTCTGTTGAAGATCTCTTCAATAGAACCTACGCCATCGATACCGATAACTACATCCTGCTTTTGGTAGTAGTTTAATACCGGTTGTGTTTCATTTTGGTATACCTCAAGGCGGTTTTTAACTTTTTCGGGGGTATCATCAGAACGACCCTCACCCCGGCTTAAGATACGGTCCACAAGTTCTTCTTCCGGGACTTCTAACTGTAAAAAAGCATCTAGCTGTTTATCTTTTTTCTCAAGAATTTCATCAAAGGCCTCGGCTTGGGGAACGGTACGAGGAAATCCATCCAAAATGTAGCCATCGTCGTACTTATCATCTTTTAACTCCTCTTCAACAAGTTCAACAACTTTTTCATCGGGGACCAGTTCTCCTGCGTCAAGGATAGATTTAACCTCTTTGCCCAGAGGGGTTTCATTTTTTATAGCAGAACGGAATATTTCACCGGTAGAAAGGTGGGGAATCCCATATTCTTTGCTTATAAGTTGTGCTTGGGTTCCTTTGCCGGCGCCGGGAGGTCCAAAGATGATGATGCGCATAAAATTAGGTTACTGAGAGTTTTGGTTGCTTTGAAAGAAGCTGAAAATAGGGCAATCGGTAAGTATATTCAATTTTAAAAGGAACTTAACTTCTTCTTAATGAAAATGTGTTATCGAACCCCTAACTTAGACTTGAAATAACGACAAAAAAATAAGTTTTATGCGAAAGAAGTTATTATCACTTTTTATACTCCTTATTGTATCAACAGTTACTCTATATGGGCAACAAACGACAGAGTTATTGGAGGCCGGCCCGATGTTGGGCTATGTAGAGATGCAGGAGGCTAACTTATGGTTACAAACTACAAAACCGGCAGAATTTGAACTGAAGTATTGGAAGAAGGGAGAAAAAAATAATCTTGTTCAATCGGTTAAAAATGAAACACGGGCAACTGCATCGAATACTGCCCACATTAAATTAGCTGATCTTAAGATAGGGGCTACTTACAGTTATGACTTATATATAGAAGGAGAGAAGGTCTCACTGCCGTATGATACCGAGTTTAGTACGCAAGAGCTCTGGCAATGGCGCAGGGATGCTCCCGATTTTAAAGTTGCAATGGGATCTTGTCTCTATATTAATGATTCCAAATATGACCGGCCGGGTACTCCCTATGGAAAGGGCACAGAGATCCTTAGAAAAATAAATAAGCAAGATCCTGATATCATGTTATGGCTGGGCGATAATGTTTATTACCGGGAACCGGACTTTTATTCAAAGTCGCGTATGGATTACCGATTCAAAGATGCTCGGAATACACCGGATATGCAGCCCCTGTTGGCAAATGCTGTTAATCTGGCTACCTGGGATGATCACGATTACGGTCCTAATAATTCTGACCGATCTTACCGCATGCGCGAAGAGGCATTGGATATTTTTAAGCGGTATTGGGTAAATCCAAGTTATGGTACTGCCGAAGCCAAGGGAGTGTTTACTAAGTATAAATACAGTGATGTTGAGTTTTTCTTTATGGATGATCGCTACCATCGGGCTCCCAATAATATAGATAGCGAAGAGAAGGATTTCTTTGGAGATGCGCAGCTGCAGTGGTTAAAGGATAGCTTGGTTGGTAGTTATGCTACCTTTAAGATTATTGTGGTTGGTAACCAGGTGACTAATAAGATGAATGACCATGAATCGCTGGTAGCTTATGGAGAGGAATACGATAATCTTATGGCATTTTTAGATAAGCATGATATCCCGGGCGTACTATTTATATCGGGCGATCGACATTTTACCGAGCTCCTTAAAACAGAGCGCGAAGAGGGGTATCCTATTTATGAGTTTACCTCTTCACCTTTGTCCAGTGGCGTCTATAGCACATTAGATGAGTCCAACGAGTATCAAAATCCGCAGCGAGTAGAAGGGACCCTGGTTCATAAAGATCAAAACTTTGGGATGTTGCATGTGAAAGGAGGAGAGGATAACCGGCGATTAGTGTTGGAGACCTACGGATCAGATGGAGAAAAGCTTTGGGATTATAGTATTACCGAAAAGGAGCTTTCTAATAAATAATGGCTTAAAAGCTGATTTTTGATTCAATTTCGCTATATATTGCAGTAGGGAAGTTGTTTACTATAGACAGTTTCCCTATTTGTTTAATTTGCAATTAATTGCCGGTGATATGAGTTGGGAAGAATTTTTTAGTTATATCAAGAATGTTCTAAGCTTTGAGCTATTTACGATTAGTGGTGTCCCGGTTACAACGGCTTCCATTGTAACATTTTTTCTACTCCTTACTTTCTTTATTGTCGCAGGTATATTTGCTCGTCGAGCAATAAATCGTAAAGTATTTAAGCGATTTCATGTTGATGAAGGCACGAGTTATACGCTTTCTCGAATAACACAATATGTTATAATCACCATTGGAGTGTTGATCTCTTTTAACTTTGTTGGGATCAATCTTAGTAGTCTCACCGTCATATTTGGACTTCTTTCGGTAGGTATTGGTTTTGGGCTACAGAATGTAACGTCTAACTTTATTTCAGGGCTTATCATTCTGTTTGAACGTCCCATTAGCGTAGGTGATCGCGTGGTTGTCAGTGATATTGAGGGAGATGTTATTGAGATTAATATACGATCTACGATGGTGCGGACGGTAAATAATATTTCAATTGTAGTACCAAACTCTGAATTTGTCTCCAAAAATGTGATCAATTATTCCCACGGCGACCCTACCTACCGGTTGGATGTAAATGTTGGCGTTTCGTATGACTCAGACTTGGATACGGTGTTAAAAGCGCTTGAGGAAGTAGCTGAAAATAATAGCAGCGTAATGAAAAAGCCCGAACCGGAAGTTTACTTGGAAGAGTTTGGAGAATCTTCTTGGAATATTCAGTTGCGCTCATGGATTCCCAACGTTAAAGATTATCCTAAAGTACGTAATGAGCTTAACCAGGCGATTGTACGAACATTCAATAAATATGATATCGTGATTCCATATCCCCAACGTGATTTACATATGCGGAGCTCGGTAAAATTGCCTATTGATGGAGGAGAGCAAAAATAATAAAGTAGCACCACATATACTCGTGATGCTACTTAAAAACAAAATAATATGGTTGAATTAGTTTTCGATTGGAATGGCTTCTTGTTCAATCTCCTCAACTAAATTAGAGACCTCTCCTTTTAAAATGGGCTTAACCTTCTTGAATTCGGCATCTACTTTAGCAGCCAGTTCTTCATATACTGCATATTGTTGCTCGGTAGGACGACCATCGCCCGTAGCAACAGTACTCGCAAGAGAAGCGAGTTTATTATTCAGCTTTATCGGATAGTTAAGTACATCTTGGTAAGACTCTGCTTTTGTTTGCATGAGGTTACTTTCCACATCAGAAAGAGTAGTCATTATTTCTGTTACCCGCTCTTGGACCTGCTCGTTATTTTTATAATCAGACTTGACCTGTTTTAGCTCTTTCCGTACCGTTCTGATCTTATTAATCATTTTGTGAGTAGTATCCAGCTTAGAGATAATGGACTGATGCAGATCAAACTGCGCCTCGAAATCATCTTGGGTGATTTCAATACGTGGATCTTTGGTGATTTCAAACTCTTTAGCCATGATGGTTTCATCATCTACAATCAGCCTTACTTCATAGGTGCCGGGTACGGCTGTGGGACCTCGGGTAGAACCGGCCCATAGAATTTGACGCCCGTTGAGGTCGGCAGCACCGGGATAGCGCATATTCCAGGCAAAAGAGTTGAGTCCGTCTTTAGTAGTCAGAACATCAGAAGAAACGTCATGCTCTTTCTCATGAAACTTCTCAGATTCTTTAACCTCGTTTCCTTCAAGATCCTCTTTATTGGAAAAGGTGCGTATAACATCACCATCGGCCTCTGCAAACTGTAGCTGTACCTCTTTATTACCGATATCCTTATTGAGGTTGTAATGAACAACCACCCCATCTTCAGGATTTTCTCCTAACGTTTGACCGGGATCAATATCAGTGTGGCTTCCAAAGAGATAGGTAGTTTCAGGCTGATAGAGGTAGTAGTCCGAATTTGAAACTTTATCGCTTAGCTGGTGAAGTACATTCAGATTGTCGAGTATCCAGAACGATCGTCCCTGGGTAGCTACTACGAGATCTTTGTCCCGTTTGTGAACAGCAATATCAGTGACAGGCACAGATGGTAAATTGAGCTGCAACGGCTGCCATAAATCTCCGTCATTAAATGATACATAGACCCCGGTTTCTGTACCGGCATAAAGCAGGCCTTCTTTGTTAGGATCTTCCCGTATAACGCGGGTAAAATCTTTAGAAGGGATCCCATCTGTAATCTTTGTCCAGCTTTTGCCGTAGTCATCAGTTTTATAAAGCATGGGGCTAAAATCATCAAACTTATATCGGGTAGCAGCCAGGTAAGCAGTACCGGCATCATGGGGCGAAGGATCAATGATACTGGCCATCGCCTCAGGCATACCGTCAGGCGTTACCTCGGTCCAGCTTTCGCCGTTATCACGGCTTATATGGATGAGTCCATCGTCGGCCCCGCTCCACAGGATGCCCTTCTTAACGGGCGATTCTGCGAATGTGAAGATTGTATTGTAATACTCAACGCTGGTATCATCCTTAGTAATAGGTCCGCCGGATTCCTGCTGCTTAGATTTTTCGTTTCGCGTAAGGTCTCCGCTAATGGTTTCCCAGCTCATGCCTTCGTCATCAGAGCGGTGCACATATTGCGAGGTGGCATAAAGCATATCCGGATTGTGGGGAGAGATATAGATCGGGAATGTCCACTGGAAACGATATTTCAGACCTTTAGCTCCGGCGCCCATAGGATTGTCCGGCCATACATCAATACGATCGCTCTGATCGGTAAATTCATTGAACTTGTTAAAGTAACCACCGTAACTACCCCCATAGGTTATATTGGGATTTTCGGGATCGGGAGCAATATATCCACTTTCTCCACCGGCAACCGCATCCCAATCTCGGGTACTAATGCCATAGCCCGAAGTTCTGCTTTTGATACCTACGGTACTGTTGTCTTGTTGGGCACCATAGATGGTATAAGGAAACTGGTTATCTAGGATAACCTGGTAAAACTGAGCGGTAGAATATTTATGATATGAAGACCAGCTTTTTCCTCCGTTGTAAGTAACCTGGCCTCCGCCGTCGTCAGCAACAACCATGCGATTACTGTTATCGGGATCGACCCATAGGTCATGGTGATCGCCATGGGGGGTGCCAATTCGTTCAAAAGAGCTACCGCCATCGGTTGATTTATGAAAGCTTACATTAAGAACATATACGGTATTTTCATTTTCAGTACCGGCTACGATGTGAGTATAGTACCAGGCCCGTTGACGCAGACTTCGGTCACTGTTAATGCGGTTCCATGTTTTTCCACTGTCATCAGAACGGAAAACCCCACCGTTTTCACTTTCAATAATAGTCCAAATACGATCGGGATTTACGGGGGAAACAGCTACTCCAATTTTACCCATCAGACCCTTGGGCATGCCCGGGCGTTGCGAAATATTAGTCCATGTTTCTCCGCCATCAGTACTTTTGTATAAGCCACTGCCTTCACCACCGCTCGACATTTTCCAGGGATTTCTGAATGCTTCCCATAACGATGCATATAGAATACGGGGATTACTAGGGTCTACTTCAATATCAACTGCACCGGTATGTTTATTATGGTAGAGCACTTTTTTCCAGCTTTTCCCGCCATCAGTAGTTTTATAAACGCCGCGCTCTTTATTTCCTTTTGTTCCAAATGCGTGTCCCATGACGGCAACCCATGCGATATCGGCATTATCGGGATGTACGGTGATCTCCCCAATAAAGTGAGATTCAGGTAACCCTATGTGGGACCAGGATTTACCACCGTCAACCGATTTATAGACTCCATCACCGGCCGACATATTACCACGGATGCATGTTTCTCCCATTCCGGCATATATCACATTATGATCAGAGGGAGCTACGGCAATTGCACCGACAGAGCCGGTTTTAAAATATCCATCCGAAACATTAACCCAATTTCGGCCGCCGTTAGTGGTTTTAAAAACACCACCGCCCGTAAATCCTGCATAATAGGTATTGGGTTTGTCGGGATGTCCACTCACCGCAACAGAACGCCCGCCCCGGAAGGGGCCAATATTTCGATAGTCTAGCTCCTGCAGATATTGCTGCTCATGTGTAACCTCTTCTACTCCTTCAGCGATATCATTGCCGCCGAAACGCTGAGCATGTGATATGAATGAATTCCCTAAAAGTAGTACTGTTGAGAATACAACAACTAGGAATACAAATCTTTTTTTACATGGTACTATTGTTTGGATAAGCATAACCCTGAGTTTATTAGAAATTGAAGATACTGGAAAAGCAATGTATAAAAATAGTTATACCATTTTAGGTAAAAAATTGTGAACTAGGGAAGTACAAATATTGGGAGGTGGTATCTTTCGTGATTATGGTTATTTTTAACCTATGAAAACAACTGGATTTATAGCCAAGCGCTACCTTTTTTCTAAAAAGCATATTTCATTAATCTCGACCCTTACCGGTATTAGTATTACCGGCGTTACTATTGGTACGGCATTACTAATTGTGGTACTAGCAGTATTTAGTGGTTTTTTTGAGGTTATAAAGGGTTTTCTATTGCAAAACGACCCTGATATCCGTATCGAAGCAAAAGCATCTGACTCTTTTCTATACACCGGCGATATGAAAGAAAAGCTTGCCGGTATTAAAGAGGTGCGTAACCTGGCGCCTTATATACAGGGCAAAGCATTACTGGCGCTTGCTGGAGAGACAGATCAAGTGGTGAATGTACGGGGAATCGATCCTGAAAAGTATTTCAAGATTAATCAACTGGATAAAAGTATCGTTGACGGAACGGCAGATCTAAAGGTACGCAATAAAAAGCCGGGTATTTTGATATCCAGCAGGGTAATGACGGATTTGGGCTTAAGTATTGGTGATAAGGTCGTATTATTAAGTGCGGACGGTATGCGTAAATCGTTAACGCAGTTTTCGTTACCGCGCACGTACCGTTTTGAAATAAGAGGAACCTATTCAAGGAAAGGAATTACAGAAGGCCCGGGCCTCTTTATAGATTTGAAAGCGGCCCAACGGCTTTTTGAGACCCGATCTAATGTATCAGGAATTGAGGTACGCCTGCAGGAAACAAAGCAAGCGGAGGAGCTTAAAACTTCACTGGCTCAAATGCTGGGGAACGATTTTAAAATATCCACCTGGTATGATCTGCAACGCCCGCTTTACGATGTGATGTATCTTGAAAAGTGGAGCGCCTATTTTATCCTGATGATTATCGTCATTGTAGCAGTGTTAAATATTATTGGGTCTTTGAGTATGATTGTGATCCAAAAAAACCGCGATATTGGAGTGTTGCTCACAATGGGTTTTACGCCTGCCGATATCAAAAATATATTTATGAGACAGGGGTTATATATCGGGTTAATCGGATGCGGTATTGGGGGCAGTTTAGGACTGCTTCTGAGTTGGTTGCAGAAAGAATATGGGCTTATAAAACTCTCTTCCAATTTTATTATTGATGCCTATCCGGTTACGATAAACTCTTTTGATGTGTTTATTGTGTTGGCCGGTAGCTTGGTCCTTTGTATACTGGCAAGCTGGTATCCGGCCAGGAGGGCTTCAAATGTGGAACCGGCTGATGCTGTACGCTATGACTAGAAAAGCTTAATCTTCTTGAAGACCAAGCTTTTTACAGATCCTGCTAATGCTTTCGAGTTCATCATCAGAAAGTACTTCAAACTCATCCATAATAAACTCGAGATGTTTAGGAAAGTAAGAAGAGATAAATTCTTCACCATCTGATGTTAGGTGCACAAGTACAGAGCGTCGGTCTTCGGGGTCTTTTTGGCGTTCAACCCAGTTGTTCTTTTCCAGGTTATCGACCACCATCGTAATGTTACCACCGCTTTTGAGTAGCTTTTCAGCCAACGCTTTTTGGTTGAGAGGTCCTAAATGAAATAATGCTTCTAGTACACCGAACTGGCTAACTGTCAGGTCAGCTTCAGCCAGGTGGCGGTTTAACCGATTATTAATCGATTCTGTTGACCGCATTAGCTTAATAAAAGCATTAAGGGTTTTTTGTTCTTTATCGCTGCCGTCGTAATGCGTACCCATTGATTCTAGGGTAAGTAGTTTAGTATTAAGAAGTTAAGCTGTGATAATATAATATTTTAAAGCGTCAATACCATTACAGACCATAACTGATGGTAACAGGTGCATGGTCAGACAGATCCCATTCCATTTCTATAATGGCTTCTTGAGCAGCATCCAACATTTTGGGACAGGTTATGTGGTAATCGATGCGCCACCCCTTATTACGGTCTTTTGAAGCAGCTCGGTAGCTCCACCAGCTGTAGAGGTCGGGTTCGCCTTCATGAAGACGACGATAGACATCTTCAAAGCCTGTTTCTAATAATCTTGTTACCCATTCTCGTTCTTCTGGCAAAAAACCGGAGCTGTTTTTATTTCGCTTGGGATTGTGAATATCAATGGGTTTATGGCAGATATTGTAATCTCCGCAGAAAACCACGGGCTTATCACCGCTAAGATATTTTTGTGCAAAGGGTAGAAAGTGATCCAGAAACTCCATCTTTAGATCTTGTCGTTCATCGCCGGTAGTACCGCTGGGGGCATAAATAGAAAATACAATAAGATCGTCGAACTCAGCTTTCATCACTCTGCCTTCACTATCGATCCAATCAACACCAATACCCTTTTCAACTTGCAGTGGTTCTTTTTTTGATAAGATACCAACTCCGGAATAGCCTTTTTTTTCTGCTGTATGATAGTATTCGTGATAATCCAGTTTATTAATAGGTCCGGGTACCTGGTGTTCCATGGCTCGGAGCTCCTGCAGGCAGATGATATCGGGATCTGTCTGGTCTACCCAATCAGTAAAACCATGCCGATGAGCCGCACGAATACCATTAAGGTTTAATGATGATATTTTAAGCAAGGTAGAGGAGTTTCAAATTGAGGTTCAGAGAAAAAGAAGTGAGAACAAAAGACGTAATGCGTATGGAATTACTCCTCACGCATTACGCATCAAAAACTACTTAGCTTTTACGATAGCATATTTCCGTTTACCAACCTTTAAGGTAAATTCCGTGGCATCGTCAAAAGTAATGCTGTATCCTTTATCTGATATTTTTTCATCATCAATAGAGATACCGCCCTGCTTAATAAGACGCTTGGTTTCTCCGTTACTGGAAGTAAATTCAGCGTCAGAGACGATATCAAGAAGGCGTACTTCTGATCCGGCCTCATATTCCAGCGTAGGAGCATCATCGGGCACAGCGTTGCCGATCACTGTTTTTTCAAAATGTTCACGTGCCGCTTTGGCTTTTTCTTCTCCGTGATAGATGCGAGTGACAGAGAGTGCAAGTTCGTGCTTGGTATTACGGGGATCTTCTTCGATCTTTTTCTTGTATTTCGGAAGGTCATCTACGTCAATATCAGAGACCAGTTCAAACCATGAGTACATTAACTCATCCGGGATAGAAAGAACTTTTCCATACATATCATTGGCATCTTCTGTAATGCCAATATAGTTGTCATAAGATTTGGACATCTTTTTAGTTCCGTCAGTGCCAACTAGCAGAGGCATCATCAGGGCAATTTGTGGCTCTTGCCCATCATCTTTTTGGAGTTCACGGCCTACCAGAAGATTGAATTTCTGATCGGTACCGCCCAGTTCCACATCCGACTGCAGGTGAACTGAATCTTGGCCCTGAGCCAGTGGATATAAAAATTCGTGCAAGGATATGGGTTCATTGTTGTTGTACCGCTTAGAGAAGTCGTCACGCTCAATCATCCGTGCAACGGTAAGCTTAGATGTCAGTTTAATAACATCCTGGAAGTTCATAGATCCTAACCACTCAGAGTTATATACAATAGTGGTCTGCGATTCATCCAGAATTTTAGTAGCCTGGTCTAAATAGGTCTTGGCATTTTCACGAATCTCTTCAGGGGTAAGAGCAGGACGCGTTTCATTTTGTCCCGTAGGGTCGCCGATGAGAGCAGTAAAATCTCCGATAATCAAAATAGCTTCATGGCCCAGATCTTGGAACTGGCGAAGTTTGCGCAAGATTACAGAGTGCCCCAGGTGTAAATCAGGGCGCGTTGGATCGCATCCTAACTTAATCTTGAGGGGTTTATCCTCTTTCTTTGATTTTTTGAGCTTTTCAACAAGCTCGTCTTCCGGTACAATTTCAACAGTACCTCTTTTAATTACGTCAAGTTGTTCGTCAACAGGTAAGAATGCCATAGTAGTTTTAGGAATTACTGTTCTTATCTAACGTTGGGAAATTGTTTATTGGGTTATTTTTCTCAAGCGTTTGTTCTATCGTTGCTTTAAAGTCTTCGGCGCCGGGATAGATAGTGGCAACCACATCATAGGCCCATGGGGCAAAATATATCACATAAGAATAGGTTGCGGAAGCATCGCGAGATTCTTGTGAGGGAAGGCTAAAGCCAGCCATAATTAACAAGACAGCACTTATAACAATACCACTTTTTAAGGAGCTGAATAACGCACCTGCGATTCTATTGATAAAGTTGAGCTTAATTGTTTCTAAAACCTTTTTGCTGAGATACGCTATAAGGTTTACCCCGGCCACGGTACCTATAAAAATCACCAGTCCCGAAATAAAGGGGACAAAGGATGCTTTTTCTTCAAAGAGGGGTTCAATAATACGACCCACCGGCTCCATATATTGGAAAGTGAAGAAGACAGCCAGTATTATACCAACAATGCTAAGTACTTCTTTAATGATACCATTCATGAATCCGCGGTAACAAAAATATGCGATGGGTAGCAGTATAAGGATATCCAGCAGATTCATGATCAAATAGGCTATGAGAGTTCTTCTTTAACCACTTTGCTGACAAGAGAACCTTCTGCTTTGCCTTTAAGTTCTTGCATCATTACTCCCATAACCCGGCCCATATCAGACATGTCATTGGCACCAAGTTCATCTATCTTGGCTTGAGCTACATCGCGGACTTCTTCCTCAGAAAGCATTTCAGGGAGGTACGATTCAATAATCTCAAGCTCTTCTTTTTCATTTTGAGCTAAGTCAGCACGATCGCCTTTTTCAAACTGATCGATAGATTCTTTTCGCTGTTTAGCCGCTTTCATTAACACTTCTGTTGCCTGTTCATCAGAAATGGAGCCTTCACCACCTTCACGTTCGCTTATTTCACGTTCTAATAACTTAGATTTAAGTGAACGAAGTACGCGAAGTCGATCTTTGTCTTTGTTTTTCATGGCTTCTTTAAGGTCTGCCATGATCTGTTCTTTGATAGCCATAATGCCGTAATGGTTATGTTAACGGTATTGTGAGTGGGTACTCCCATCCCATAAAAAAAGGTTCCACTCGTAAAAACGAATGCAACCTTTTTGGCAAGTAAAGACTGGGTCTTAGTTCTCTTTATTTTCTTTAATAAAGTCCTTTACATCCTCTTGGTCAATGATTGCTTCTTTATAACCGTACTTGTTGTTATCGGTTTTAGTAGCAACAATTACCTTTGCCATTCGTCGGTCAGCGGAACTGCTTCCTTCGCCTTCTGTTCCAAATGTTTTCTTTTTAGCCATAACTCTACTCTGTTCTTGTACTATTTAATTTCTTTGTGAACGGTGTGCTTTTGAAGAACCGGGTTGTACTTCTTAAGCTCAATCCGATCAGGAGAGTTACGACGATTTTTTGTCGTAACATATCGGGATGAGCCCGGCTTTTCGGTGCACTCTAAAATTACCTGTATTCTGTTTCCTTTTGCCATTGTCTAAACGTCTTTTATGATAGTTCCTTTTCTTCGGGCTTCTTCCAGTACGGCATGAATGCCTTTTTTATTAATTGTGCGAAGCGTCTTAGCAGAAACCTTTAACGTAACCCACTTATCTTCCTCGGGGACATAGAACTTCTTTTTTTGCAGATTCTGCTGAAACTTGTGCTTCGTTTTGTTATTAGATTTTGAAGAGCGGTAGCCGTTCTGCGCTCCTTTTCCTGTTATGTCGTCTTTACGTGCCATGTCAATAAAAGCTCATTAATTGTGTTTCTCAGATAGACTGGAAAAATAGGCTTATTACAAAAAAATATCAATGTTTCTTTTAGACTGATTTTTTTTACATATTTGGAGCGATTCAGCCGCAAGCATTTAGCTGTAAATATGGCATTTTAAAAGACGCTTTAAATTGCATGTGCAAGCTTATCTCAACTTTTGGCGATAAGGGTATTGCTTTCTTTGATTTTGCCTATTTATGCGCTATTTTCAGGCGTCTTCATCATTGTTTTAACCCCTAGTCACACCTTTATTTATGGCGAAAGAGAAAAGATCAGATTATAAGGCGGAAAATATACAGGTATTAGAAGGGCTTGAAGCCGTCCGCAAGCGTCCGGCAATGTATATCGGAGACACCGGTCAGCGCGGGCTTCACCACTTGATCAATGAGGTTATTGATAATTCCATTGATGAAGCAATGGAAGGCCACTGTGATTTAATCGAGATTATAATCAATGAAGACGGTTCCATTACGATTACTGATAATGGCCGTGGTATTCCGGTGGATGAACATCCGAAAATCAAGTTACCGGCCGTAGAAGTTGTGCTTACCAAGCTGCATGCTGGCGGTAAGTTTGATAGTAATACCTATAAAGTATCTGGTGGTCTGCACGGTGTGGGTGTAAGTTGTGTGAATGGTCTATCTTCACATTTCTATGCTGAAATCCATCGTGATGGCGAAATATATGTGATGGAGTTTGAGCACGGTAAAACCGTACAACCCCTAAAGGTAAAGGGCAAAACAGACAAAACGGGCACAACCATTACCTTTACTCCAGATCCGGAGATTTTCAAACAAACAACTGAATTTAAGTACGAAATTATTGCAAGCCGAATGAGGGAGCTTGCATTCCTGAATCCCGAGATCACAATTTTGTTGCGTGATGAACGTGAGGATGAGCTTGAAGATGAGTTTCACTACGAAGGCGGAGTTAAAGATTTTGTTCAATACCTGGATGAGGATCGTGAACCAATGATGGATGAACCTATCCTGATTGAGGGGGAGGTTGATATGGTTCCGGTTGAGCTGGCGATACAATATAATGGCAGTTATTCTCAGAACGTCCACTCTTACGTTAATAATATTAATACGCGCGAGGGTGGTACACATATTTCAGGATTCAGACGTGCCTTAACCCGATCATTGAAAAAATATGCGAAGGATAACAACCTGATAAAAAGTGATATTAAAGTATCAGGAAGTGATTTCCGCGAAGGGATGACGGCTGTACTGAGTGTTAAGGTTCCTGAACCACAGTTTGAGGGGCAGACTAAGACAAAGCTTGGTAACTCTGAAGTACAGAGTGCAGTGGAGGTTATTGTGTATGAGCAGATGAACGAATTCCTCGAACGCAATCCTAAAACTGCCAAGACTATTCTTAAAAAAGTTATTCTTGCTGCTGAGGCCCGTCAGGCGGCCAAAAAGGCTCGAAAACTTATTCAGCGGAAGAGTGCAATGAGCGGCGGTGGACTTCCTGGAAAGCTGGCCGATTGCTCTATTAAAGATCCCGAGCACAGTGAAATCTATCTGGTGGAGGGTGACTCTGCCGGTGGTTCTGCAAAGATGGGTCGTAATCGAAGTTTTCAGGCTATTCTGCCACTTCGAGGTAAGATATTGAATACCGAGAAGGCCAAAATCAATCGAATTCTGAAGAACAATGAAATTCAGGCGATGATTACCGCACTCGGTGCGGGGGTTGGCCACTCAGAAGAGGATTTTGACCTCGATAACCTGCGGTATCATAAGATCATTATTATGACAGATGCCGATGTCGATGGCTCCCACATTCGAACGCTGTTACTCACATTCTTTTATCGGTATATGAAACCACTGGTAGAAGGAGGGCATGTATATATTGCAACGCCACCACTCTACAGAATCTCTTATACAAGAGACAATATTGAGTATGCGTGGGATGATGACACACGAGATAAGATTATCAAAGACTTGAAAAGCTCTCGTAAAAAATTCGATGTATCTCGTTACAAGGGTCTTGGAGAGATGAATCCAGAGCAGCTTTGGGAAACCACTATGGATCCTGAAACAAGAACACTGCAGCGCGTGACTGTTGAAAATGCAGCGGCTGCCGATAAGCTCTTCTCTCGTCTCATGGGACCTGATGTGAAGCCCCGTCGTGAGTTTATTGAGCAGAATGCAAAGTATGCTACGCTGGATATATAACAGCGATCTGATAACACAACTAAATTTAGATTAACACTGACTTAGATTAGAATTATCTATGGCGAAAGAAAAAATTGTACCTATTGCGATAGAAGATGAGATGCAATCGGCTTACATCGATTATTCGATGTCGGTTATTGTGTCTCGGGCCTTACCCGATGTTCGGGATGGTATGAAGCCGGTCCACCGCCGTATTCTGTACGGAATGAGCGAGCTGGGTATGCTTCACAATAGAAATTATAAAAAGAGTGCTCGTATTGTAGGTGAGGTGTTGGGTAAGTATCACCCACACGGCGACTCTGCAGTATATGACTCTATCGTTCGAATGGTGCAGGACTTTTCTCTGCGTTATCCGTTGGTTGACGGGCAGGGGAACTTTGGTTCTATTGATGGCGACTCTGCAGCGGCCATGCGTTATACTGAGGTTCGCATGCAGCGTATTGCCGAAGAGATGTTGACTGATATCAACAAAAACACGGTCGACTATCAAACAAACTTTGATGATACCCTGCAAGAGCCAACCGTTCTGCCGAGTATGTTGCCAAACTTACTCCTGAATGGTGCTTCGGGTATTGCCGTGGGGATGGCCACTAATATGGCGCCTCATAATATTACGGAAACTATTGACGGGATCGTTGCCTATATCGACAATCCTGATATCGAATGTGAAGAGTTGATGGAGCATATTACAGCTCCCGACTTTCCAACGGGCGGTATTATTTATGGTTATGGCGGAGTTAAAGAGGCGTATGAAACAGGGCGTGGTAAAATTACACTACGAGCACGCTGTACTACCGAAGAACTACGGCATGGACGTGAACAGATTGTAATTACAGAAATACCATACCAGGTCAACAAGACTACGCTTGTTAAAAAGATTGCCCGGTTGACCCAAAATGATAAGCTTGATGAGATTTCTGAGATTCGCGATGAGTCTGACAGAGATGGAATGCGTATCGTAGTTGTGCTGAAACGTAATGCTAATACAGGCATTGTGCTTAATCAGCTCTATAAGTATACGCAAATGCAGACCACTTTTGGGGTTATTAGCTTAGCACTTGTGCAAGGGCGGCCCAAGGTGATGCCGCTCAAAGAGCTTATCTACCATTATGTTGAGCATCGCATTGAGATTATTATTCGCCGAACTCTTTATGACTTGGATCAGGCGGAAGCTCGAGCTCATATTCTGGAAGGCTTAAAGATTGCCCTTGACGATCTTGATGAAGTCATTAGAACTATTCGAGGATCTGACAGTCCTAAAGAGGCAAATGCAGAGCTCCGCCGTAAGTTTGCTTTAACTGATATCCAAGCTAAAGCAATTCTGGATATGCGACTGCAAAAGCTAACCGGACTCGAACGCGATAAGGTTGAACTTGAGTACAACGATATCGCTGAAAAGATTGCAGAGTTTAGAGAAATCTTGTGGAACAGGGGTCGTCAGACTGACATCATTAAAGAAGAACTCCTCGAGCTACAAGATCGCTACGGTGATGCACGTCGTACACAAGTAGTACATTCTGCTGAAGATTTCAGTGTCGAAGATATGATTGCTGATGAGGATGTGGTAGTAACCATCTCCAATAAAGGATTTATTAAACGTATGCCAGTCAGCGGATACCGACGACAGAAGCGCGGTGGTAAAGGAATGAAAGGTACAACTACAAAAGATGATGAATATGTAGAGCATCTGTTTGTGGCTACTAACCATAACTACATACTCTTCTTTACAGAGAAGGGACAGTGTTACTGGTTGAAAGTTTACGAAATTCCCGAAGCTTCCAGAACGGCAAGGGGGCGAGCAATAGTCAACCTTATCAATATTGAAAAGGATGATTCTATCAAGACCTTTGTGCCTGTTAAAACGCTTGATGATGAAGAGTATATTAACAACCACTACATTATAATGGCTACTAGAGAAGGTCAGGTTAAGAAGACTTCGCTAGAAGCATATAGCCGACCTCGTAGTGATGGTATTATCGGAATCAATATCAAGGAAGGTGATGCATTGCTTGAAGCTGCACTTACAGATGGCGAGAGTAATGTACTCTTATCAAATCGAAAAGGCCGTGCTATTCGGTTCCATGAAGATGAAGTACGAGATATGGGGCGTAATACGACCGGAGTTAAAGGCATGGACCTTGGCGAAGAGGATAATGAGCTTGTTGATATGGTTGTACTCAGAAATACTCACGAGGCAACGGTATTGGCCATCTCCGAAAATGGATACGGTAAACGTTCTCTTGTTGAAGATTACAGGGAGCAGAGCCGTGGAGGCAAGGGTGTAATTACACTTAAGGTAACTCAAAAAACAGGAGAACTGATTGCACTCAAGCAAGTCTCTGATAAAGATGACCTTATGGTAATAACGGAAGGCGGAAAAGTAATTCGAATGAATTGTGGTGGCATACGAACAATGGGGCGTAATACCCAGGGAGTTCGAATAATGCGACTCGATTCTGACGGTAAAATTGCTGCCGTTACACCGGTCGTCAACGAAGAAGAGGATGAAACGGTGTAGGCTTAAATAGCTAAATACAAAATTTTAAAAGCCTGATGGGAGAAATCCTGTCAGGCTTTTTTTATATGTCTCATATAAGATCAGCTGTAGAAGCATTAGAATCTTCTAAGAGCTTCATTTTTCTTGTAACAGATTGGGAGGTAGTTACTCTTGTCTAGTTACAGGCTAATGATAAAAGATGAATATGTCTGACGGAGAGGCACCGCGATTGATAGAGAACTCAAAAATTTCGATGGATCGGGCACTAGACATTTTGGAAGATCACTTTCATGAGATTAAGATGGTATGTGATTGGTCTATAAAGATGGGCTGGAAAGGAAAATGTTTATTTTCGGATGCTTTTCGCGCAAATAAAGCAGTACAGCTGCTCTGGAATACCACCCAAACAAACTATGCGATTGCAATAAAGTTGCAACTAAAAGATGAAAGGGGATTTTACCAATTTCTAAAACGACAGACCGGATATTCGCCAACAGAGATTAAAAAACTAACGGAACATGAGTATAACCTGCTTATCGAAAGATTAAATAACGTAATTATATAACAAGATTATATAAAGAAATTAGCGAACGGAAGTGCTTGCGGTTTTAGAGATGAGTTTTAACTATTTAAGGGAGTTAAGCTTCGGATAACCCCTTTGGGTTAAGTAATTATAGCACATTTTATTAACCTTAATTATAGAAAACTTGTTATGAACAATTCAGCAAACATTTTTAAAACTTCAATTTTTTTATTTTTTCTTCTATTACTAAGTATCAATCCTTCAAACACTAATGCCCTTGATGTTGATTGTGATGCAATGGTTGAAGAGTGTTCGGATAGAAACCCTTATTGGTATATTTTACAACCGGGCGAATGGGCAGCATATGAAATGGGATGCGGGAATGCTGGTGATATTTGTAAAGCTATGAAAGAGTAACAACCGTATACGAAAGTTGAAACTGTAAAATATTAGTCTAGCGTCAGTTCGGTATAGCAATCTTATATCGAACTGACGTTAAAATTATTAAATAATATGAAGGAGCTTATAAATATAATTTTCATTGTAATCTTTTGTTTACTCTTCTTCGGTTGCTCGAATAAACAAGAAACTGGGGAGTACAGAACGGATAATAACTTTCACCTTTTTTTGGATTCGTTAGACAGACATAAGCCAACTAATGTATCCATTTTTTCAGGGGAGGATGCAATAGTAGACAGGCCAATCCGTATTACTGCTGATCAATTCGGTCGGGCTATTATCGTTGATGCTGCTGATTGGAGCCTTAATTTGTTGGGTATTGATGGAAATCTATTATTCAAAACCGGACGAACGGGCGAGGGACCGGGTGAATATAAATTGATTAATCAGGTAGAGATGTTCAATGACAACAAGCTTTCTGTACTTGATAAAAAGCTTTATAGATTAACTTTTTATTCTATTACCGAAGATAGTCTTACATTGATAAAAACGGTTAATTTACCTGATTATGCGCCCCTTCGAGTGGTTTCTATCCATAGCACATCAAACAATGAATTTGTTGGGGTGTTTAAAAAAATAGGGCATCCAGAAGATGGGAATTTTATAATTCATAAATTGGATACAAACTTCAAGCCTAAAAATAAGCTTCTTGAATTACCCGGAAATGATCAATTATTACTTAGTGGATCTAACAGTCGCCATATAGATGATGCATTGGGAGCTAGGACTCATTGGGTTGTATCTGAGAATAAATTAAGTTTTGCCCGGTCAGATGAATTGAGGATCCATCCAATAGATTTAAAGGATCAATCAAAGGAGCAAGTTATCTTTGACAGGGAGATTCCCGAATACCAAAAGAATTCAAAAACTCAAAAATACCTTTCAGAAAGATTTGCTCCAATTACTAACAAGTTTCCGGATATGGCAAATAAACTTTTTGAGAGAGAACTGTTACCCTATTTTTTAAAATTTGCAGCAGCTGATAGACATTTCTACTTTTCTATTTTTAACTCTGGTATTGCGGAAAGAGGAAAAATACTGCAAATAAATAAAAAAACGGAAGCAGTAAAGGTTATCGATGTTCCCAAGACCTTTACTTTGTTCAGTGCTACTAATGAGAGATTGTATGGCATTATCGTTAAAAACAATGGTGCAAATGATATAGCGGTCATAAAACTATAGGTTGAGGTGGGCTAGTAATAAAAGGTATCAACTATGAAGTTTTAATTTAAATCAACCTTAATGATCCTTTTACTTTTTCTATTCAGTTCTATTTAGAGTGTAAAACCTAAATTAGAAAATACTGATATACAGGTATGTCACTTTTATATTGAGATAGTTTCACAATTTGTTTCAATAAAAATTTATTGTTTATTAGAATCTCTATCATTAGCAATTCTGAATTCCCTGTTCTTTGAATCTTCCAGTTCTCAGTTCTTTTGAAACATAAGTTAATTTATAAACATGATTTATTGCTATAATAAGGATTGCAATAGGGGCGTACTTATCGTGATTTGAAATGATGTTTCTATAAACAGAGACGTTCCTGATTAATAATTCAAGACGTGATTCATCGGGTGAGATCTATCCCACGCCGTGTGTAACTACGGTAACTTGTGAGTCGGTGAGATCCTCATAAGTTCCTGACCTGACTTTCACATCTCCCACCAGGAGCTGCCCATTCATAAGATCCATCGCTTCTCACTGCGCTTTTTCTTCATCAAGATCTACCAATGTTATTTCACTGGCAATCCGTTGATTTAAGAGGGTATAGGCTGCGGCTACTCCAACATTGCCTGTACCTATTATAGTAACTGATTATTTTTGAACTATATATATACTATTATTTGTCTTTGTCTATCATAACTTCTAGTAATTTACTTCTTTTTTCTAATAAAAGATCTGGAGAAATAATTTTAATATTATTTGCGAATTGCAGGAGCCATTCATTGATAAAATCCAGATTATCAAAAGAGAACCAAAACCGAATAAAATTAGGTTTAGCTTCTTTTTTCTTAAAAACCTTAGCCGGCAGATTTGCCTTAAACCGCTTTTCTATGGATTTGTGTACATCTAACTCTATTTCATGGGTTTTGCCGTTAGATCGAAAAATAAGGGATTCTACGTCGATTTTGCCATATGGGACGAATTCTTCGTCCAATAATTGAATATCAGACATGCGATCGAGCACAAAATTCCGAACAGCCTCTCTTTTGTGCGAATGTCCAATTACGTTCCAATGATCTCGGTAAAAAACAATAAGGTAGGGATCAATTTTTCGAGTTGATTTTTTTTCATCAGATTTTGATCGGTATTCAAATTTAATGGATTGATTTTGAGAAATTGCATTGCTGATGATATACCAGTCACCGCCCGCCATTTTCTCTGCTCCAAAATTTAAGTAGGGGTCTACCACTGTTCGCTCATTGATAGATTCCATGAACGCTCTGAGATCATCGGGAATGACCTCTTTAATTTTTAATTCTACGCCTTTAGCATCATCGATCAGCGTTTTGTCAACTTGGGATTTTACAAAGTTGAGCCCCACCATAATAGTAGCCAACTCTTTTGAAGTGAACATAAGCGGCGGAATTTTATAACTCGGTATAATTCCATACCCTTTATATTTATCGTGGGTTACGGGCACATTCATTTCCGAGAGGCCGTTAAAATCTCTAAAAACGGTACGCCTGCTTACGTCAAATTTTTCAGCAATGGTATCTACGGTAATTCGACTATTGGATTGTTGAAGCATAAGAATGAGCTTCATCCGTCGTTCTGAGCTGTTCATTCGTCTGGGGATTAATGAGCTTTTAAGGATTAATTTAAGCTCAATATAAATGAAAGTCACTAGTTTATCAGCAGAAGGTGGGCTAATTTAGAGTACTAAAGAAAAGGTACTTACCGGGAAATAACGAGAATAGATTTGCCTTCATAGAACTCCGAATAACCGGAAAGATTATAGCAATTTATGTTTAGAGGGGTGGAAATGTCTTCCAGTTCTTGTTCGAAAGAAGCCCCTTTATAGAGCACTATCTTTTGCCAGGGGAGGTGGGAAGTCATCTGGATGAGATCACTTATCTTGAATGCGTGCTTTGAGATAAGCAGAAAAGATTGGTCTTGTTCAAGATGTTCAATAGAACCATCAATAATCCCAATATTTTTAAGTTGCAACTTTTGAGCCATCTGCTTTATGGCTAAGCATTTTTTTGTTACTAAATCATTGAGTACCAAATGTTTATCCGGGTGGGTGATGGCAAGGGGCAGGCCGGGTAGCCCCCCACCGGTACCTGCATCGACAATAAGTTCGGCATTTATAAAAGCATCAAATTGAGATAGCAATAACGAGTGGCGTATATGTTGGAGTATTGTTTCACGTGGAACATTGCGACTTACTAAATTTAAGCGACTGTTCCACCACAGAAGGCGCTCAAGGTATAGATTTATCTTGTCATGGTACTGATCAACGATATCTTCCGTGCGATCAAATGTTTCACCTGATACGGTATGGGTTGAGATGTGATGATGTTCCACGTGAAACAATAGTTGGTCTTAAGGGTTGGAAGGGCTATTTAGTTGTTAGTTCTTGAGATAAACCATCAGAACTGAGACATCGCTGGGGCTTACTCCACTAATTCTGCTTGCTTGCCCAAGGGTTTCCGGCCGAATACGGTCCATCTTTTGTTTCCCTTCAGCTGAAAGACTTTCAATTTTGTCGTAATCGAGGGATTCAGGGATGAGTGTATCTTCCTGTTTTTTCATCTCTTTTACCATCTCAAACTCTTTCTCAATATAACCAGCGTATTTGATCTGGATTTCAACCTGTTCAAAGACAAGCTCATTAGTCGTAATTTCAAGAGCCTTATCTTTTAGTTCAGAGTCAGCTTCCATGATATTGCGGATGGAGAGCTCAGGGCGGGGGATCAAGGTTTTGGCTTTAACAGGCTGGCTAAGAGTAGAGGTCCCGTTTTCTTTGAGCATTGGGTCCATCTTTTCGGGATAAACGGTGTAGTCAGCAAGCAGGTCATGCAGCTCATCAATAGCTTTTTTCTTCTCTGCAAACTGATTGTATCGCTCGTCAGAGGCTAAACCAATTTTGTGCCCTAACTCTGTTAGTCGTAAATCTGCATTGTCCTGTCGCAGTAATATGCGATGCTCAGCACGGGAGGTGAACATGCGGTAGGGCTCTTCGGTACCTTTAGTGATCAGGTCATCAATAAGCACACCGATATAAGCTTCGGATCGCTTAAGGATAAATTCATCTTCTCCCTGTACCTTACGGGCTGCATTGATGCCGGCCATCAATCCCTGGCAAGCGGCTTCTTCATAACCGGTAGTGCCGTTAATTTGTCCGGCAAAGAAAAGTCCTTCAGTTATTTTTGTCTCCATACTTCTGCGAATTTGGTATGGGGGGAAATAGTCATACTCAATAGCATAACCGGGTCGCAGCATTACGGCATCCTCAAAACCGGGAATGGTCCGAAGTGCTTTATACTGCACATCTTCGGGGAGGGAGGTAGAAAATCCATTGAGATACATCTCGTAAGTATTCCAACCCTCAGGTTCTAAAAAGAGCTGGTGACTATTCTTGTCAGAAAATCGGTTTATCTTATCCTCAATGCTAGGGCAGTATCGAGGTCCTGTTGATTCAATAGTGCCATTAAACATAGGGCTTCGATCGAAACCGGACCGTAATACATCATGAACCTCCTCATTGGTATCTCCAATCCAACAGGTAAGCTGCTCTTCACGGGTTGGTAGAGAATCTGTCATAAATGAGAAGGCAGTTGGTTCTTCGTCTCCATATTGAACTTCCAGCTGGTCAAGGTCGATCGATCGGCCATCAATACGTGGAGGGGTTCCCGTTTTAAGACGACCAACTTCAAAGCCGAGATCTTCAAGAGCAGCAGAAATTCCAATAGAGGCACGTTCCCCGGAGCGTCCACCACCAAAATTAGTATCCCCAATATGCATAAGGCCGTTCCCGAAAGTGCCGGTAGTGAGTATAACTGATTGGGCTTGAAATACTTGTCCCGTTGCAGTACGAACTCCTTTAGCTCGTTTACCGTCTTCTGTAGTAATAACATCAACGACATTATCTTGGCGAAAATGGAGGTTATTTTTCTTTTCCAACTCCAGGCGCATCGTTTTACTATAAAGAGCTCGGTCGCTTTGGCAGCGTGGACTCCACATAGCAGGTCCTTTACTGGTGTTGAGAATGCGAAACTGAACACCAGACTTATCAGCTACTTTACCCATTAGGCCTCCAAGGGCGTCTATCTCTTTTACCAGTTGGCCTTTTGCAACCCCGCCTATAGCGGGATTACAAGACATTTTTGCAATGGCATCAAGATTCATGGTAATAAGTAGCGTTTTGGCACCAATTTCTGCAGCAGCACCGGCGGCTTCACTGCCGGCATGTCCAGCGCCAACAACGATGACATCGTAATGGGGATATAGCGACTTCATTTTGTGTAAGTGTATGTTTTTATTACACTTATTAAGTGTTATTGTTGTTATGCTCTAATAAGAGCTCAGATAGGGTATTTGTTTCTCCTCAATCCAAAAGAACCCGTACAGGGAGTCTCCTAAAATAAGGGTTTTATCGCTAAATGTTTAGTTGCCCGGAATTTTTGTTTGCTCTCCATTTTTAAACGAAGTGAGATTCTTCTTCTTCAAGGCTATCAACCCCGTGGTTAATATTGAGGTAAAACTGTTCGGGGCCGACTAGATCCTTGAGGCCGGACCTTTGAGAAATATCACGTACCAGGCCTTTAACACCAGTAAATAGCAGATCAATGTCTCAACGCTGATATTCATCAGTAAGTTCTTTTAAAGCATGAAGGGCACTGGTATCAACTTTATTAATGCCAATAGCATTAATGATTACATGGTCCAGATTCTTACCGTTTTCAATTTCCAGTTCTTTGAGCTTTTATTTCCTATAAGGAATATTGGGAAGTATAGAGAGGCGTCGATGCGAACGATGATCATATTTGTTTGTGTTAGTCCTTCCGGATGGCGTTCAAGGTCTCTATAGTGATCAGTATCAGGCAGGCGACCTAGAATTACGATATTTGGATAGCTGCTGTGGTGGATAACAATGCAAAAAGAAATAATTACTCCGATTCCAATTCCCTCTAAAATGCCCAAGCCAAGGCTAGCACTGAATAGTAAAGATATACTTGTTTGGGCTTGATTTTGTTCATTGACGGCAGTTATGAAAAAGCTGTCGGCAACCGGGTAAACATTAAAAACAGATCCGACCATGTTAGCCAACCCAAGATCTTTTTTAAGTACGAAACGTTATAGTCACGTCCCCAATTGGTTATGGGGATATACTGATCCAGTAGGGTCTTGTTGTTCATTCCTGTGTAATGGATATTTATTTGTTATTTATAAATTCCATTGCTGATAACGAGATAAAAATAATTCCAATTATCAAACAATAAGTAGATATGGAGAGGATAAAGAAGGCTGTAATACCGGCCGCCGGCAGGGGTAGTCGGTTATCACCTATCACTAGTTATCTGCCTAAAGCTATGCTTCCATTGGGTAAAAAGCCGGTTCTGCATCATATCGTTGATGAACTGTTACAAACATCAATTAAAGAGATAGCAGTGATAGCAAAGTCTAACCAAACGGCTATTTTCAAATATTTTAGAGAATGGTCTCAAATACAAATCATTATTGATGATACCGAGTCTGGGCCCGGAGGGGCCGTGTTAAGTGCAGAAGAGTTTGTGGGAGGGGAATCGTTCTTAGTCTCATTTGCAGATGCGCCTATTTGGGGAGAAGGAAAATCAGATTATATACAACAGCTATTGGAGCTCAAGAATGAAAAAGAGGCAGATGAGGTGATAGGCGTATATAAAATTCCTAAAGAAGAGCGAAGCAGTAGGGGCGTAGTGATGTCTGAAGGAAGTTTAGAAATAAACATTCCCGTTAGGCTTCGGGACATAATCGAGAAGCCGAAGAATGGGACAGTAGAAAGTTGCTGGGCTGCAGTAGGTCGTTATGTATTGGATCAACATATTTTCAAAGCCCTAAAAGAAATTGATGAAGATGATAAAGGGGAGCGGCAAATAACAACCGCTATTCGTCATATAATTAAGAAGGGCGGGCAGTTTTGGGGACTGCCTCTTGATGATGAATTAAAAAGATATGATACGGGAACCTTTAAAGGGTACTATAGCGCAGTGAAGGATGTAGTATTAGAAAGTTAAGCCATCTATTTTGATAGGTCAATGAATGTTAAATAGTCTTACTAAAAGAGATATCAGAGAGCTTGGTTTTGATGAAATGGCTTAACATCCAGGTATAGATATAAAAATTAAGATAGGCTAAAGAAATCAGTGAATAAGTAATAATAATATTTTCGATGTCTACTGTTAGGTATATTGCAACGGGTAGTAATACGAAGAACCCAAAAGTGTAAATAGCAGAATACCATTTAGCGCGAAATAGTTGCCATAACATATAGGGTGTAAAAACCAAAGCTAACACGGTTAAGATCATAAAAACGATCCCCCTAAGGCATGAACCCGATAGCTCCACCCAGAATCCATGTATGCTTTTCATAGTCAAGCCAGTAGCGGACTTTTTTGAGGGCTTCTTCCTTAACTGAAACCCTATTATTTAGCAGTTCGTCTTTGTCCATTGTTTACGATCCGTTGATGAATGTTAGCAGATCTGAGATTTGTAGTTCATATAAAGCGTAATGAAAGAAATAGTAAACAATAATGCACGTAAATTTTTAAATACGGGGCCTTACCGCTTTCGGTAATCAAAATATTTTTAGATATCTATTGACCCAAATCATATTGATATTAAGCTCCCGTTAGAAATACAGAAAATATAAAGTTGACATATTGGGTTAGCAGTTGGGCTAAGGACAAATATAGCTTGTAGAAAAGAGGGGAAAATCCGAGGGTTGGTTATACCCCCGGATTATGGATTTTTACGTTTTATGATGTCTTCGTATGCGGTATTGTAATGCAAAGTAGGACAGCACAAACAGGACCACACACATTATAATCAATACCCAAAACTGCTGCATCACATTGCCCAGTGAAGCACCCATTAATTCCAGTTTGCGGTAGGCCTTAAGGAAATGGGTAAGTGGAATGAGGTTTGAAACATAGGTAACGACCCATTCCGGCATGCCATTGAGCGGCCAGGTAAAACCACTTAGAATAAAGCTGGGCATAGAGATGGCCATCAATATTTCAGTTGCTTTGAGCTGGGAGGGAAAGCAGATACTGACCAAGATTCCCAGAAACACATTGGCAAGAGTGAACAGGAATACCAATATCCAGTTACTAAGCATAGCAGCAGGAAGCATTACCTTGAATAGGGGATAAAATCCATAATACACCAGTCCCCACATTAAAAAGGTGAGCACCATAATAGGCAGGCTTTTGATAAAGATGAGGAATGTGGGAGAATCAGAAAGTTTAACCAGCTTCCGGAAGCTTTCATTTTCAAACTCCATGGCAAAGCTTAACGCCATCACAATAAGTATGACTTGCTGCATAACCGCACCCATAATTCCCGGCCAAATAAACTGAAGATAATTATTGGCAGGGTTGTAAAAGCGATTAACCGTTACATTAAATGGCTGAAACTGCGTTTTCGCTGTAGCTTCGGGCAGTCCTTGTTTTTTCATGGATTCGATTTCAATACCTGCGTTGAGGGTCCCCAGTACCTTTTGTATTCCCGAAGAGGCATAATTACCCGATACCATATTGCTGCCGTTAAGTTCGACATTTACTTCGGGCTGGCGCTTTTGCAGAATATTACCCTCAAATTCATCAGGAATATAAATAGCAGCAACATAATCATTTTCCACTACTTTTTGCTCTACCTCTTTTTGCAGGTATTGCACTTCCGCTACGTCTAGGTATTGGTTGTCATCCAAGGCATCAATCATTTTGTTGCTTAACGGAGTATTGTCAGCATCTACTACAATAACCTCCAGGTTGGTGAGTTTGCCCT
Source organism: Fodinibius halophilus (assembly GCF_011059105.1). Lineage (GTDB taxonomy): Bacteria > Bacteroidota > Rhodothermia > Balneolales > Balneolaceae > Fodinibius > Fodinibius halophilus. Next base: position 133,167 of record NZ_JAALLS010000002.1, read on the forward strand.
GCATATATGTACTACCAACCATTAATGCGTAACCGATGGGAGCAGCAAAAAAGATGAATACTGCTACGCTGTTCGAGAAAAACAGCTTCAGTTCACGTTTAAATAACTTGCTGAAAATATTCATGATACTATTGGTTAAGAAGTATAGTCGTATTGGTGTATATATCGTTAAGCTGTTCAGTTGAAGCAGGGATCATTTTTAATTCATAAACTGCTTCACCCAAAGAATAATTAGGATAGGAACTGGTCTTATTAGCATAGGCTGCCAGTTGTTTTACGCTAACCAGCTTAGCAGTGAACTGTTTCTCGGTGTAAGGATCTTTTACATTATAACTAGTGCCGGTTTTGAAGTTGCCAAGCTTACTTTCAGCTACGGTAAAACGTAGGTAGGGGGCCTTAAGACGATAACCGGTAAAGATACTATAGCCCGCTAATGCTAACTCGCCCTCATCCAGCGAAATCGTTTGGATATCCATCGTGGCCGGGGCCACAATATAGCGTTCGTCGTAGGCGATGGTGGCCTCTTCAAGAGCTCCTTCGGCACGATTAAGCTGTCCTCTTGTTATACGCACCTTTTCCGTTCGTACACCGACCAGCACTTCTTCCTTTTTGGCTCGGGCTTGTTCGTATTGTGCCTTTGCCCCCTTAAATTTGGCCATGACTTCGTCATACTTTTGAGCAGAAATCAGTGAGTCATTATACATCTCACTCATACGCTGCATTGTCTTTTTAAGGAATTCAAACTGTTCTTTTGCTGCTTGATAAACTGCATCAACCTGTTCCTTTTGTTCTGATGTAGCGCCGTTAACAGCCATGTCGTGTTGTGATTTGGCCGACAGCCAAGCGCCTTCTGCTTGCTGTAGCTTGGCTTCAACTTCCGGGATGTCTAAAACGGCCAGTGTATCACCTTTATGCACGACATCGCCTTCTTCTACCTTCAGCTCAATGATTCGCCCCGGTACTTTGGTAGTCAGCTCTAATGTTTCCCGTTTAAATTTTCCTTGAAGAGCTTCTTGTTCGGTATTTCCACAAGCCGAGACCAGAAGCATCAATACTGTAAGTGCTAATATGTTATTGCGAATATTCATAGTTAAACCTTTATCTGTTTTAATTACGATCGTTATTAATACCGAAGAGTGAGTTCAATTTTCCACCTGCTACCAGGTAGTTAACCACAGCCATGTTGTGATTGAACAGGGATTGACTGTAGCCAAGTTCTGCCTTTTGCAGATCACTTTCTGCATCCAGGAAATCTTTCTGTGAGGACAAGCCCACTTTATATTGCTTGCGATTGATGGTGTAGGTCTTTTTCGAAGTATGGAGTTGCTTTTGAGCTACTTGCATCTTCTGTTTGGCCTTGCTCAGCGCCAGCGATTCTTTGGTAAGGTTAAGTTCCAGCTTTTCGCTTACCAGGTCTTTCTTTAATCGACTGTTCAATACCTCTATCTTGGCATTTTGCAGATCCCGCGAGCGTTTAAGTCCATCAAAGATATTCCACTGCAGGCCTACACCCACCATCCATTTGGGGTCCAGTATCGATAAGTCATCTTCGTATAATTCTTTTCGACCGAATATTTTTACCTTGGGTAAGAAGTTGCTATACACCGACTTTTTCTTGAACTCGGTGGCTCTTTGGGCCTCTTGCAGAGCTTGGAGTTCCGGTCGGTGTTTAGCTGAAAGCTGTAATCTACCCACAGACCATTCTTCAAGCCTGGGATTTAACTGCTCAAGCTGGGTTTTGTTATTACCGGTAAGCTGTTGCAAAAGCGAAAGTACCAGCTCTCGTTTGGTATCCAGTTCAATATTCTTTTCCTCCAGCTTCTGTTCTGCCAGTTGAATGCGGGATTTTGCAAGGTCGGTAGTTAACCCATTTTCAATAGCCTTATTAACATATCGTTTTTGTTCATTAAGACGTGTTTGGCTTTTATCTAAGACCTTTTCGGATTCCCTGATCAATGCCAGGCTTTGGTAGGCCTGCAAGGTTTGACGTATAACTGCTGACTTTTTTGCATTGCTTAATGCATGGTATGCGTTTCGCTGGTGCTCGGCAGCTTTAGCCAGGAAAGGAACTTTGAGCCCACTGAAGACAACCATATCAGCTTGCAAGGTAGCTTTAAAGATATCCTGTTCTTGAATGGGGGCAACCTCTTTAACGGGAACTGACGGCGGGAGAGGAGTATTAAACCCTAACCCCATCTGTTCCTTAATCAGCAGCTTCTGGGTACCAACAAGCAGAGTTTCCAGATTGTCGGGAAAGCGGATCTCTTCATTTAAATGAGTAAAGCTACCCGTGATATCCAGGGTAGGTAAATAAGTTTGATAAGCTTTTTTTCGGTTGTTCTCTGCAATATTGGCCTCGTTTTCTTTCATTTGTACTGCCTGTGAAGACTCCACGGCATCGTGTACAAGCTGTTTAAGCTCACCGTGTACGGCTAAGTTCTGCGCCTGCGAGGTAGCCGAGAGGGCAGTAAGTATCAATATTACTAAGTAAACTATATACGTTTTTTTAGTTTCCATATTATAAAAAAATTATGAGTTATCTGTAAGAATTCCATTTAGCATAACTTCAACCATCCCGCGAAACATATCGGTAGATTTATAGGGTAGCTGTGCTTTTACTTCATCCGGAATTTGTTGGGTGTTGGCAGGATTCATTACCCATTCAATGATGGAGGCATATAATAAAACAGCCATACTTCGGTCGATATCCTGGCGAACATATCCCTTTTGGATACCTTCATCGAGTAGAGCATTAAACCGGCCGAAGGCAGCCTCTTTTTTATATTCATCCAGTTCTCGGCTTAGAGCAGGGGAAGTACGTTTTAAGTCCGAAATAAAAGTGGCTTCCATACCAGATAATTTACTGGCAATAAAAGAGAGTATAGAGCTCAGTTTTTCAATAAAGTTAAGACTATCATCTACTAAAATTCGGTCAACGCCGGAGCTTAATTCATGTTTTAGATCTTTTATAACCAGTTCCAGCATCTCCGATTTACTGCTAAAATGGTTATAGAGCGTTTTTTTGCTCATTCCCAGCTCCGAAGCCAGTTCATCCATGGTTACTTTGCTGAATCCTCGTTTAAAGAAGAGTTCACGAACCTTGTTTAATATTCGTTCTTTTGTATTGTTCATTTTGGAAACTATTTTGGTTTCTTTAGTGTAATTTATGAACTCTTTTCTATAAAGTCAAAAAATTATAAAGGGGGGCATGAGAGAATGGTATCACAAGGGTTTGAGAATTCAAATCCGACTGTCGGAAAATATTTCCCGGCTTTTATTCCAGTGATAAAAGGTGATATCGGTAACTCAAAAAAAAGATTAAACTTGAGATGCTTCTACGTTAGAAGCTTTTGAAGAGGTATTAATCAACTAAAAAGGTCGTTATTTAGGAATAAAAAGGGATTTTAAAACTAGGTTGGTAGAGAGTATCGCTTGGTAAAATATCAAATAATGTTATTAAACCGAGCGATGTAGCAAGAATTCCGAGGAGGCTGGCATAATAATTTCATTATATACTACCTCTGGTCAGTTATTTCATAACATATTTAAGAATGACCAGATCAGAGCCGATAATAACCATAGATAGTTAGTTTGCTCACAGAAGTGACGGAGGTTAGTGAGTAATTAAAAAAGGCTCGAGAAATGGGTAGGTCCCTAACAGTTTGTAAGTAAGGGGAGCCCTGGTAGCAAAAGTTAAAGCCTCTAACTCCGAGGAGCTAGAGGCTTTAAAGAGCGATCCGGACGAGATTCGAACTCGCGACCTCCTGCGTGACAGGCAGGCGTTCTAACCAGCTGAACTACCGGACCAAACGAGAGCCCAAATATAAGAACCTTTAGTGCCACATGTCAAGTAATATTTGACCTTTTTTGAGTTTTTAGTTGGCTAAAGGAATATGGTTACAATGAAAGCTTAATTAAAGATTAGTTATTATGTATCAGCCAAAATTTGTAGAAGTTTCGCATGATGTCAGTGTTGAAGTAAAACCTGTATATTTAGAAGAAGAATCTAACCCTATAGCGCATAAGCACGTATTTGCGTATTTTATTGAAATAAAAAATATGGGTGATGAGCCTGTACAATTAGTGAGTAGATACTGGGAAATTGAAGATTCAAAAGGTAAAGACCATGAAATTAGTGGCGACGGTGTTATTGGGGTACAACCGGTAATTCAACCTAATGATTCACATAGCTATAACAGTTTTTGTGTGCTGAAATCTTTTGAAGGGAGCATGCAAGGGCATTATACCATGAAGCGTGAGGATGGAGAGAAAATTGAAGTACGTATACCAAAATTTCTTCTTGTTTCTCATTTATTGAACTAAATAAAAAGGAGAGCCGCAAGTATCAGTTGCGGCCCTCCGTCGGGATGGTGATGGGATGTATTAGGGATACATCACATTATTGGTTCAAAGCGTTTTCTATGGCATTTGTCAGTTCATCGCTTTCGGGTTCAACATCGCTTCGAAAACGATGGAGTAATTTGCCATCTTTACTGATCAAGAATTTTTCAAAATTCCATTTAATTGCACCCGTAAAGTCTGGATTCTGAGCAGAAGTTAAATAATCGAAAAGCGGGTGCTGATCTTTTCCTTTTACTGATATTTTAGAGAACATTGGGAAACTCACATCATAGTTCACCTTACAAAACTTTTTAATTTGCTTATCCGTTCCCGGTTCTTGTCCACCGAAGTTATTTGCAGGAAATCCTAAAACATTAAAGCCTTTCTTATTATATTTTTCCTGTAACGCCTGAAGACCCTCATATTGCGGAGTATATCCACACTCCGAGGCGGTATTAACAATAAGCAGAACATCTCCTTTAAACTTATTTAGGGATGTTTCTTTTCCATTAATGTTTGTAGGTTTGAAGTCGTAAATAGTATCAACTGTTATATTTGTTGGTATAGTCATTACCGATAGTAATATTAGGTATAAAAAGGTTTTCATTTGTAAAGAACTGTTTTAATAGGCTATATATATGAAATGTGATTATACACCAAAGAATTCCCGAAGTACAAAAATAGTTGCCTCCAATATAACGATAATAGTTTTTGTATTAATATCATTGTTTGTGATGCCTGCAATAGTCAGGGCGCAGATGTTTTCTGTGGGAGAGGAAGAACCCCGCTTTAATATCCCCAGTACAATAATATATGTGGGCTTAGAATCGATTGATGTTTCTTATTCCGGCCCTGCCAGCTTAAATAGCGGGGGGCAATTTGAATTTACGGGCACTATTCTAAGAGCAGGGTATAAAAATCGATTTGTGAATTTTAGAATAGGAAGCGGTGGTGGAATAACAGGACTGGAACACGCATCGTATTTTGATGCAGGTGGGGATCTGAATGTTTTTCTGGATCTATATAAGTCAGAAAAATTATCTTTGCTATTACCTGTTCGTATTTCCTCGAGGTTTGTGAATATGACCAATAGTGAAAACTATTATCCCCGGTTTAATTCTTTTCGTTTTGGAAGCCTGGCTGCAGGGGTAGGGCCTAAGCTGTTATTACGACCGATGGACAAGCTTAGAATTCATATAGGGGGAATTCCAAGTTATGGGTTCGGATTCGCTTCTGCAGGCTCTGACGGTGGTTCATATGCATCTGTTGCCCTGAATGGTCAGCTTTATTTTGATCGGTTATTCGGAGATAGCGGATTAAGTATTGGATATAAATATTTTTATAGAAGTTACGATATTGATCAAAATGTATATGACTATAAGATTAGAGGTCATAATATTGAGATAGGCTTCACCTTTTAGAATAAGTGATATGAAAACGGAAAATCTACTACTAGAACTCGAAAAACTGGTAAAACAGGCGGGGTACACCATCCGCAAGGAGAAGGGGACTTTCAGAGGCGATTCTTGTGTGATGGAAGGTGAAATGCTTGTTGTGTTAAACAAGAAAAAGCCCCCTCAGCAGCAAGTGGGGCTGTTGGCTCGTGTACTTAAAGGTAAAAACTTACAGGATATATATATTAAACCGGTAGTACGTAAACAACTTGAAGAGTTGTGGGATCGTTTTGATGAATTTAAAGACAGTGAAATCGAAGAACTGGATATCGAGCTGGAATAATGAAATTTACTTTTTTGGGCACAGGCACATCAATGGGAGTACCCATAGCCGGTGGTTTTGGCAAGGAGCATATTGATGGAGATCCGCGAAATATAAGATGGCGTTGTTCGGCCTGGGTAAAAACGGAGAAATCGTCAATAGTTATTGACACAGGCCCGGAATTTAGATTGCAAACGATACGGTCTGGACTATCTCAGATAGATCTTGTGCTAATTACCCATGAGCATATGGACCATATTGCGGGACTCGATGACTTGCGCCCGTTTTGTTATAAGCAAGAGCAAAAAATTCCCGTATATGGTAGTGCAACTTGTTTGGAGGCCATTCGAAGTAGGTTTGATTATATGTTTGGTCCAGATCGATATCCCGGGGCAACTGATATTGATCTTGTGGAAGTACACCAACCAATGACGTTTCGGGATGTCGATATAACCCCATTGCCGGCTATACACGGGAAGGTCGATGTGTTAGGATATAGGTTAAATAACATATCCTACCTAACAGATGTGAAAGAGATGCCGGAAAAAACAAAAGAATTGGTTCGGGGTTCGGAAGTGATGGTGCTAAGCGGATTGCGGTGGAAGCCAGAACATCCAACCCATCTGACAATACCTGAAGCTGTGGATATGGCTGATGAGTTGGATATTCCTCAAACCTATCTTATCCATATGAACTCTTATGTCAACCACCAAGAGACCAATGAACGATTACCTGATCACGTAAAACTGGCCTATGATCAGTTGACAATTGAGATATAGAAAATTAGATTTTTTTGGCAAGGTAAGAGATAGGTTAGCTCGTTCTTTGTGCTGCTATCTTTTCCTCTTCTGTATTATCTATAGGCAGATAACTTAATACAAGCTTGTTTCCGTCTTCACAGTCTAGGCCAATTACAGCTTCTTTGGCAGGATTACCATGGTTATTATATAAGACATAATTTTCCTCAACATATTTTTCCAGGCATTTCATTGATTGTGCATCCAATAAATTGCCGATGAAGGTTAATCCAGCCCCTATACTGGTAATTGGGCCGGGATTGAGGAGTACAAATTCGGTAAAGGTGGGTCCTGAAATTCCTACCCGCAGTGAACTGGGGCCAAATAGAAGAGTTCCAATACCGACAACTAAAAAGATGATAGCGATGTAAAAGACAAACTTGGCAATATACATCAGTATATTGGACTGGTTGATCACTTTCAGATCAGTTAAGGTTATAGGTAGATCGTTAGCAGTGATACGCTTGGGTTGAGTCTTCATTAAACAGTAAATATTAGGTGCAGGAATATTGTGCTTCCAGTATTCGAAAGGTACTCAGCAGCTATCCCCGATTCGATGTTAGAGTGATGGGTTACTTAAAGAAGAAATATTTATATGCATTGTTTGCCGGTTTGTTCCGTCAAACAAACTTTTTGAGATGGTCATTTTTGCGCATATAGTTAACAACATCTTTGATGCCTTGAGAATCATCAAGATTGCACACCATAATTGCAGTATCAGTTTCTACGACAGCAATGTTTTCAACCCCGATTAGGGCAATCATCTTATCACTGTTGCTGTGGATTAGGTTGTTTTTGGAATGTGCAAATGTAGCATGATCTGTTTCTATGACATTACCATTTTCGTCTTTAGAGCGTAGGTCATAGACGGCTCTCCAGCTACCAACGTCGTTCCAGCCAAATGACCCGGGTACTACAAATACCGATTTAGAACGTTCCATAATCCCATAATCAATAGAGATAGAAGGGCAAGCATGGTAAAACTTGTCGACAGCGTCTTTTTGGGATCCCGTTGTTAGAGAAGAACGGAGCTTTTCTATTTCCTGGTTGATTTCGGGAAGGTGTTCAGAAAACTCTTCAAGAATAGTAGAGGCCTGCCAAACAAACATGCCGCTGTTCCATAAAAAGTTACCGGCTTTTATAAATTGTTCCGCTGTTTCCCGGTCTGGTTTTTCACGAAACTGTGCTACTTTTTTTACTTCGTGGTCTCCGTGGGATTCAGAATGCTCTTCATCATATTCAACATAACCGTAGCCGGTTTCAGGTCTGTCGGGTTTAATACCTATAGTTACTAATGCATTGCTGTCAGCGGCTTTAGATTCTGCAGATTTGAGGATGGATAAAAAAGTATCTGTATCGCTGATAAGGTGATCAGCAGGAAGAACGACCATAGTTGCCTCTGGGTCACGGTCTTCAATTAAGGTAGCTGCAGCGGCAACGCATGGCGCGGTATTACGGCCTACCGGTTCACCCACGATATTTTCGGTAGGTAGATCGGGCAGTTGTTTTTGTACTAAATCCACATATTTATCATTGGTGATGACCCATACCCGTTCAGCTGGTACGAGTGCTTCAATCCGTTCAACTGTGGATTGTAGCATTGTACGATCCCCAAAAATATTCAAAAACTGTTTGGGATGTTGTTCAGTACTTCGGGGCCAAAAGCGTGTGCCGGATCCGCCGGCCATAACTACGGCATGGAGCATTATTCAATGATTTATTTGAGTGAATTATTAATGCACAAAAGTAGGGATAATTCTGGCAATATTGAAAAGCACAATTCCTGGAAAACTCAGTTAAAATGATATGTTTGATCAAGATAATCGTGCCGAATGACTTCAATTAGCTTACGTGCAGATTCGGCATAAAAGCTCTCAGGATAGTGTTCTATAATTTTTTCGGCGGTATATATAGCCGCTATATATTGATCTTCTTCTACCAGAGAATGAGCCAGTTTAAGAGTAGCATGCTCTTTGTTAGCGCCGGCAGCTGCAATTAGGCCGGTAACTAAAAAAATAGCCTCTGTTTTAAGGTTGTTCATTATTCAGTAGTTATTCTTTAGGGCTCGTGGCGGCAGGACCGCTATTATCTACTTTCGTGAGCGTAAAGCTAAATGTTGAGCCTACATTGGGAGTACTTTCAATGAAAAATTCCTCATCATGGGCCTCCATAATATGCTTAACAATAGCCAGGCCGAGTCCGGTTCCGCCTTTTCCGCGAGATCGAGATTTATCTACTCGAAAGAAACGCTCTGTGACCCTGTCAATATACTGCTGATTAATACCAATTCCAGTATCTTCTACGTATACCAGCACGCGACTTTCGTCTTGCGAGTAGGGTTTAACCCCAACTGTAACGCTACCATCGGGTTTGTTATATTTAATAGCATTTTCAACCAGGTTGATAAGCACCTGTTTGATCTGGTTATGGTCGGCGGTAACAAGTAGGTTTTTGGGAATTTCTTCAACCTGGAGCTTAATTTCTTCTTTATTGGCTTTATATTGCAAGCTCTCGACGACGTCAAGAATCACATCTCGCAGGTAGATATCCTGAATTTCCGACTTTAACTCCCCTGTTTCTAGCTTTGAAATCTCCATCAGATCTTTGGTGAGAAAGGTGAGCCGGTTCACATTTCTCATCGCCTTTTTCAGAAACTTTCTGTTTACATTATCGTCTTCAATAGCCCCATTAAGCAGGGTTTCAATAAAACCCTGGATGGCAAAGATAGGGGTCTTTAATTCGTGAGAAATATCCCCAATGAACTCTTTTCGGTAATTTTCTATTCTATTGAGGCGTTGAATTTCACGTTCTACCGTTTTACTGGCTCTAATGGATTGTTTAATGAGATAGTCAAGCTCATCATGCCCCCCGGTTCTGAGATCTTCGTAATCACGAAACCGTTTACGGGCGATATTGCGGTTAATCTCATTGAGAGTTTCTAAACGTGAAAACTGCAGCCTATAGATCACCAGATAGACAGTGGTGCAGCAAATAATAGCCAGCGCTCCACCGGTTAAAAGCGAGTATCCCCACCACATGTTAGACAGAAGCAGGCAACCGGCAGCGGTAAGTGTTCCTAATATAAGAGAGGAGAACAGTCCACCTCGAAAAGCCAGACGCGAAGATTTTTTGAAAGGATTCCTTTTCATTCTTTAAAGCGATATCCCACACCTTTTACAGTTTCAATATATTTTTTCCCAAGTTTTTCCCGAATCTTTCGAACGTGCACATCTACCGTGCGGTCTACAACATAAACATTGTTGCCCCATACATGGTTGAGCAGGGTTTGGCGATCCATCACTTTGCCTTTACGGCTGGCCAGGTAATAAAGCAGTTCAAATTCTTTTCGCGGCAGCTGGTGCTCGTCTTCACCCTGTGTAACAATATAGCGATCTTTATCGATGACAATATCGTGGACCTCTATTTTATCGGTCATCGTTTCGGTCTCTTCAAAACGTCGTAAAACGGCCTTAATACGTGAGATCAGCTTTGTAGTACTAATGGGTTTCGTGATATAATCATCACCGCCTTTATCGAGACCTTCCACCTCTGTTTTTTCATCGCCACGGGCCGTAAGAAAGATGATAGGGATATGCTGTAACTTGCTATCATTACGTATTTTTTCCACCACTTCCAGCCCATCCATTTTAGGCATCATTATATCGAGCAGCATGAGGTTAGGATTGTGCTCTCTGGCCATTTCGATACCTTCCAGCCCATTTTCTGCTTTTAGTACATTGAAGCCTTCTTTTTGGAGATTGTATTCTATTAGGTCGAGGAGGTCCTGTTCATCATCAACAACAAGGATGGTTTGTTTGTCAGACACGGGCAAAAGGTTTATTGGAATGTTTCGCTGAGATATTGTAGTGTTCCGAAAATTTGTCTGCCAAATTACGAAGCCCTTATCTTAAATTAAACCCCAAGGCTGTTAAATAATTGTTATTTCTTTTGGGAAAATGGAGCTTTTATAATTTTGGGTTGATCAATTTATGGGATATTATTCTCATTATTTAATTTTGACGGAGCAATCGATTAATTATTAGTTTCATAGATCTATCAATGGTACAAACTATATCTTATGAAGATACTAATTGTTGGTGCAGGACAGGTGGGAATGAGTGTGATGGAAGATCTCATTGATAACCATGAGATCTCAATGGTCGACAAAAATGCCAGTAGCCTGGATCGCATACCTTTTGAAGTTGATGTGACTGCCGGTAATGGGCTCGAGGAAGAAGTGTTGCAATCAGCGGGAATAGAAGAAGCAGAAATTGTGCTGTCAACGACCTCCGAAGATCATACCAATGTTCTTATTGGAAGTATGGCTAAACTTCTTACTGATTGTTTTACAATCGCCCGTGTATCTGATCCATCGTTTGCTAATATCTGGGATACGAGAGAGGGCGCGTTTGGTATTGATGCGATGATTGACCGATCAAACTTAACAGCAAAGCAAATTACAGAGCTTCTCTGGTTCCAATCTACTCGGCAAGAATCAATAAACGAAGAGTTGTATTGTCAGCGAAAAGTTAAAATGTCAGAGTTTAGATTAGAAAGTGACAGTGAACTGATTGGTAAAACAGTTCAGCAGTGTGAGAAATATCCGGAAATTAACATTGTTGGGGTTTTCCGGGACAGTAATTTTAGCTTAGTTTCAATGGATACCACTTTTGAAGAAGGGGATCGTATTACGGTATTTGGGCCGCCCCAAAAAGTAGATAACTTTGGAATATCAATAGCATCGAAAGAGATGAAGCCGGTGCAAGATACGTTTGATATCCTCGGCGGTGGTGATATCGGTTACCAAACGGCGCTATTATTGGAAGATACTCCATTGAGTATTCGTATTTTTGAAAAGGATCCCGACCGAGCACAGTTTCTTTCTGAACACCTGTCCCAGGCCATGGTGCTACAGGCCGATATAACCGAACGTTCGGTTTGGGAGGAAGAAAATATCCCTCAATCTGATATACTATTGGTTTGTACCGATGATGACGCTACAAATGCATTGGTAACCTTGATAGGTCAAGAATATGAAACCACGCGATTGGTAAGTCTTGTTCACGAATATCAGTATTTATCGCTTTTTGAGTCGTTGGATATTACCCGTGTAGTTCATCCCAGAGAAGTAGTTGCTTCCAGTATAACTAACTATATACAAGATAGTTATATAGGAAACTTAACAGAGCTGGAACATGAAAGTGGGGAGGTCTTTGAAATTAAAATTGATGCAGAAAGCCAAGTGTTAGATAAAACTATTAACGAATTGGAAAAAAGCTTTGACCAACCTTTTGCTGTTGGAGCAATGCTCCGCCAAAACCATTCTATTATTCCCACCGCAGATACATCTATAAAATTGGGGGACCGGTTAGTTATTCTGACAACCGGTGAGGCCGAAGATATGATAGAAAAGCTATGAGAAAACAGGTTGATATTTTATGTGTTTTGAGCCTGTTTGGGGCTATTTTAAAGTGGCTTTCGGTACCACTTAGTGTGCCATTTATCTATTCCTTGTTTGGCCGTGAAAATCCGTTGGTTTTTCTGATTCCCATTGGGGCGTCATTAATAGTAGGATTTCTGTTGGAACGACTTGATACCAATCCCAAGCTGGGATTGCGGGAAACTTTTTTGTTGGTATCACTAACGTGGTTAGGAGTAACGCTGGTTGGCGGGCTTCCCTATTTGCTGGCCGGAGCAGGAACGGTGGCTCTTCCCATTAATGCCTTGTTTGAAAGCATGAGCGGTTTTACAACTACAGGGGCCACCGTCATGGCTTCCATTTCATTTGATACCCATAGCCCTGAAATTATGCTTTGGCGTCAAATTACGCAGTGGCTTGGCGGTATGGGGATAATAGTCCTCGGGATAGCTATTTTGCCTCGATTATCTGTAGGTGGATCAGAATTAATAGAGGCAGAAGCCCCGGGTACGCAGTTCGATCGGATTACACCACGCATTGTTGAAACGGCAAGAATTTTATGGTTGCTCTATGTTATCCTTACGATAACACTTGGCATTTTGCTTTATGGATCTCACCTAATTGGGCTCTCCCCCGAAATGGACCTTTATAATGCAGTAGCCCACGCGCTAACAACGATGCCTACCGGTGGTTTTTCACCTGAAGCTGAAAGTATTGCTGCTTTTTCATCAACAGTGCAATGGATAATTATTCCATTCATGTTTATCGCAGGGGTCAACTATGCCTTGACGTGGAGAGCGTTTACCGGGAACCCCCGGAAACTGTATCGAGATACCGAATTTCTCTTTTACAGCTTTATCCTCCTTTTTACAGCAGGAATAATATTTGTGATGACTTTGGGGAATACTTTTGAGCAGCCACAGGATGCCATACGCCATAGCTTGTTTCAGGTGTTGACGGTTGTTACTACGGCCGGATATGCGAGCCATGATTTTAATACATGGAATTCGATGGCAAAAACGCTGTTATTTATGATGATGTTTATTGGCGGATGCGCCGGGAGTACCGGGGGTGGAATTAAGGTTTTCCGCTGGATTGTGACCATAAAAACGTTTTTTAAACAGCTCTTTACGACCATTTATCCGCGTGCAGTTCAATCTATTCGAGTTGGCAAAAACATCATTAAAAATAAAACGGCGCGACGCGTAACAATAATGATCATGCTGTATATATTCACCTTTCTGGTAGGGGCTCTTATTATAGAAATTGAATCCTACCGCATTGGTCTTGAGCTGGATACTCTGGAGATAATGAGTGCATCTGCGGCTTGTATAGGAAATATTGGTCCGGGGTTTGGGATTGTGGGACCAATGAATAATTATCTTGCCTTTTCGCCGCTATCAAAAACTGTGATGGTCTTTTTGATGTGGGCCGGGCGCCTTGAACTGTTTACACTTTTTGTAATTTTTATTCCCAAATACTGGAGGAATTAGTAGAAGCAATTTGCACCGGCAAATCCAGGGAGAAAAACGCTATATTTTCAGTTATTTGTCCATCTGGGATAAGGCTTTTTTAACCAACTTTTGCACATCCCCGTCAATAGATCCTTTTTGGGCTGCCAGCTCAACGGATTCTTCGGCATCACGCTTTTTGAAGCCCAGTGATTGAAGAGCTGATACGGCTTCATCTTTCACATTGCCTGCTATATTGGAGCCACTACTTGGCTGGTAGGTAGCGTCAACCATTTCAGACATTTTATCTTTGAGCTCCAAGATCATACGTTCGGCTGTTTTTTTGCCTATGCCTTTAATTTGGGAGAGCGCCGATTTGTCTTTTTGGACAATGGCTCCCGTAATTTCTTGGGCCGGAAGACCTGAAAGGATCGTGAGCCCCAGTTTGGGGCCTACGCCTTTAACCGTAATTAAGAGCTCAAAAAGATCTTTCTCATTCTGACCCAAAAACCCAAAAAGCCGTTGGTCGTTATCGGTAATATGATGATAAACGAGTAGTTCTACTTCTTCACCTTCGGCGGGTAGTTTTTCCAGGGTTTGGGATGAGATTTCGAGCGCGTATCCTACATCACGAACGTCAATAATTAGTTGTTCGTCGGTTTTCGCTTTGATAGATCCTTTGAGATATGCAATCATAAATAGTGTGGTAGTGTATCGTCTATGAACTTATTCGGTCGGGATTATTAGCAACAAAGCTTTCCCAGCTAGATTTACTATTATTTTGATGCCGTTTTTTACTTGACTTAGGACTCGTGCCCGGAATGCTGTTTTGTTTCATAAGGTGACACCAAGCAACAGCAAGGGCATCAGTCGCATCTTTTGATAGCTTTTCGTTGGGCAGTGTAACCATCTTTCGAAGCATAAAGGCAACCTGCTTTTTACTGGCGTTGCCATTACCGGTAATCGATTTTTTTACCTGCTTGGGGTAATATTCCGACACCTGAATATTGTTGTTGGTGATGGCTAGCATGGCGGCAGCCTGGGCCCGCCCCAATTTGAGCATTGCCAGAGGATCTACCCCATAAATAGGGGTTTCTACGGCACATGAAGTTGGTCCAAAGGAGGAAATGATGTTGGATACTTCTTCAAAAATGAATTGCAGGCGATCGGCATGGTCATCCATATGTGCCATTTTCAACACATCGCAACGCAGCGAAACCAGTTTGCCGTCTTGTTCTGTAAGGATAGCATAGCCCGTATTTCTGGAGCCGGGATCTATGCCGAGAATGAGATCTGCCATAAAAAAGTGGTCCAAATGCTAATTTTCTAAAATATAACGCATTCGGACCATCATTACATACCTAAAATAAAAAACCCCGACGGGTTACTAGGCGTCGGGGTAAAATAGGTAATAGAGATTACCTATGCTTAGAAAGTTACTTTGAATACGGTGTTAGTATTCGTCTTTTTTTCAAAAATGTTACAATCTTTTTGTGACCATACTTTGAGGCAAATGTTAACGCTGTTTTACCATCTTGGTCGGTATGAGAAATATTTGCACCACGTCTAACAAGTTTTTGGACCGTACTAAACTGTCCTGTCTTTGCTGCTATCATTAACGCGGTTAAACCTTCATTATTATAATTATTTATTTCAGGGTTGTGAGAAAAAATAATGTTCAAAATTCGAGGGTTACCTATTTTGGCAGCAACCATTAAGGGGGTATTCCCTTGTTGGTCTACGGTATCGATATCTGTACCATCTGCTAACAGTATATTGATACTGGTGTAGTCAATACTGCGGATGGCAGTGAAAATATTATCCTTGATTTCTTTGGAGGTAGGACTATCGTTGATACTGGTAAATGCCATTGCAGACATGCTTAGTAACAGGATTAATCCTTTGATTGATTTCATAGTATTTTTTAGAATTTTTGGATTTTGTTGTGGAGTGTTTGTCTCCATTTTTAATGCACTTAAAAATACGGAGGCAGTGGGGAAAAGGTTTTGCTAATAGTATGAAATAATGAGAAATAGAAAGGTTTAACAGGTAGCTGGCTGACACCTAATTAATTAAGGTATTAGCGGAGAGGCGATTAATTCTTAGCTTTAAAATGAATAGATATATCGAAAAGGCTTAGTAGAGGTAATTATTTTTAATATGAAGATACTGTAAAGAAGCGATTTTGTTGTGCGAGGCGAGATATGGAGGCCGATGTTACTATCTTAAAAGGACCTAATTTTATCTAATAGGGACCTTTGCAAAACCAGGCAGTCATCCTGAATGTAATGAAGGAACTCCCTTTCAACGGCAGCAGATGGATACTGGAGATTCTTAGACAAGTTCAGAATGACGAAATCAAAGGTTTTGCAAAGCCCTCTAATATATAGTTAAAGGATTGGACTCCGGGAAAATGATTTTCCCGAAGCCATCTCCTTCAAAATGGCAAATATCTATATCGGCAAACTGTTCGTTAGTCAAATGTTTTAAATGTCTCTATGCGAGAGAAGTAACTTTGTGCGGCTTCTTTTACTTTGGGAGCAAGTAACACAGCCGATATCATGGTGGGGATCGCCATAAGTGCAAACATGCCATCAATAAGATCTATTACCGCACCGATGGAGGCGATAGACCCAAATATGATGGAGCCTACATAAAAGTAATTGTACAAGTGCTGGTATTTAGCCCCTATCAAGTACCCCAGGCATTTTGTGCCGTAATAGGAGTAGGTAAGCATTGAACTAATGGCAAAGAAGACGACACAGATTACCAGTAAGTATGTTCCAACGGTTGGGAGGGCTTCGTTAAAAGCATTTAGGGTGAGTGTTACGCCGTTGGCTTCGCTGGATTTCCAGACGCCGGTAACCAAAATAGCTAGGGCAGTCATGGTACAGGTTATGATAGTATCGATCGCAGGACCGAGCATAGCAACAAGTCCTTCTCGAACGGGCTCTTTGGTTTTAGCCGCGCCGTGGGCTAGTGCTTCGGTACCCAAGCCCGCTTCATTAGAAAATACTCCGCGTTGGATTCCAATGACAATGAGCGATCCAACAATACCTCCGAACATAGCATCACCATTAATAGCACTTGGTCTAACATGATTAGCATTAAAGGCATCCGTGACAATGAGCCCGAGGTAATGAGGAATCTCGGTGATATGTGATGCTAAAATGGCGATTACGCAACCCACATAAATGACAACCATTGCAGGAACTACACGTGCTGTTACTTTGCCGATGCGGGTAATACCGCCGAAAATTACAATAGAAACAATGATTACAAGTACGATACCGGTGATAAGATCACCGCCCATGTGGGCATTTGCCGTGACCCAGCCCTGCGGGATATAAATACTGTCGCGCAGAATTTGTGTAAGTTGATTGGCTTGGAAAATTGGCAAAGGACCAAAAATGCCTGCTAAAGCAAATAGCCCGGCCAATGGTTTAAAAAGATACGTCCAGTTGCCCCCCCATCTTTTTTCGAGTCCTTCGCGGATTACATACATGGGGCCGCCCTGTACTTTACCTGCTGTATCTTCTCCTCGGTACATAATGGCCAGGGTACAGGTAAAAAATTTGGTGGCCATACCAACAAAAGCACTAACCCACATCCAAAAGAGGGCGCCGGGCCCACCCATGAAAATAGCTACGGCCACGCCGCTAATGTTGCCCATGCCTACAGTGGCAGCCAGCGCACTGGCCAATGCCTCGAAGTGATTGATATCGCCAGGATCATCGGGATCATCATACTTACCTCGAAGGATATTTAATGCATGCTTAAAATATTTAAAAGGGGCAAATCGAGAATAGAGCAGGAAGAAAAGCCCGCCCCCCACTAATAAATAAACTAGTGGCATTCCCCACATAAAGCTTGAGAAATCGGATAAAAATTGTTCAAGGAGTTTCAGAACGGAACCTCATGTATATTTTTATTGGGATGATAACGAAGCGAATATATCAATTTGCACGGCTAAAAAAGATGAAATCGGTGCCGGGAGGGTCAATTTTTGCATTTCGTAACATTTTGGCAATTTGTGCCCGGTGGTGTTGGCCGTGAATGATAATATGATGCAGAATATCGGAAAGCATGGTCTCGAAAGGTGTACCGCTGGAATTTTTATAAGAGATAGGACGATCGAGCTCTGATTGGTTAGAATCAATAAGTCTGTTCCAGTTCGCTGAGAGCGTTTTCAGTTTTTGAAGTGCAACAGGCAAGGGATGTTCAGGCCAGACTTCAAGTTGATCTTGTGTTGCCCCTGTAATGCGAGCATACCATAGTTCTTGAGCTCCAACAATATGGGCAAAAGAATGGATACACTCTTCATCGCCTTCAAAAGGGATATTTTCTTGAATAGTGAGCAATATCTGTTCATTGGCCCACATGTCATATGAAAATAATCGTAATAGTTGATCGCCGGCTCTCATACGGAAACAGTTATATCATTTAATGAGTATTGAAATAATACATAGTTAAAGGAATTATACAAATTTTGAAGTAGACCAAAGGCAAGCTATTTTAGTCTCAAATAATGATAAATACAGTAGAACGCTATGCTCTTAGCTCTGGATATTGGTAATAGTAATATTGTAATAGGGGCCTCACAGAATGGCGATTGGAAATATCAATGGCGAATTCAAACCGATGACAGTAAAACAGCGGATGAATACGGGGTATTATTCCACAGCCTGTTCAACGAGGTAGGCCTTGCTTACAGTCAGCTAAACCGTATTATTATTTCAAGTGTAGTACCTCAGCTTACCCAAACAATTGAAGAGGTGTTTGCCAGCCGTGTGAGTATCGATACGGTAGTGCTTAATAATGATATTGACACGGGGATTACGGTGAGTACGGAAAGTCCCCAAAGCGTTGGAGCAGACTTGCTTGCTGATGCTGTTGGGGCATATGAGCTTTTTAAGGATGATTGTATTGTCGTGGATTTTGGAACTGCAACCACGCTAATGGGGGTTCGAAAGCCAGGAGAACTTATTGGCGGATCTATTTGTGCGGGCCTGAAGGTGACCATTGATGCATTGGTAGGAAAGGCGGCTCAGTTATCTCAAATTCCAATGGAGCCCCCTGAAAATGTAATTGGCAGTAATACGATAAAAGCGATGCAGTCTGGAATGGTGTTGGGGCACCTTTGTATGATAGAAGGGCTTATTGACCGTATGAATGAGCAGTTCGAATCCGGTAATTCCAAAGTAGTAGCAACAGGTGGTCTTTCGGAAAAAGTAGGTTCCTATACCGACTATTTTGATGTTGTTGACCCGATGTTGACGTTGGATGGGCTACGTGTAATTATGGATCGGCAATAAGGAATGTTCTCTTTTTGTTCACACTCCAAAGAATTTCGAAATTCCATTCAGTATAAACTGCACTCCAATTGCCATAGCAATAAACCCCATCATTCGGGTGATTGCGTTCATGCCGGTAGGGCCGATATATCGTGCAGAAAAAGGGGCCAATCGTAAGACGATATAGGCCAGTAATGCTACCAATAATATCGCCACGCTAATAATAAGCAGATCCATAATACCCTCTGCTTGTGAGGCCAGACCAATAACGACGGCTA
This sequence comes from Fodinibius halophilus, assembly GCF_011059105.1. Taxonomy (GTDB): domain Bacteria; phylum Bacteroidota; class Rhodothermia; order Balneolales; family Balneolaceae; genus Fodinibius; species Fodinibius halophilus. The sequence continues at coordinate 152,463 of NZ_JAALLS010000002.1, forward strand.
TGCTTCCCGGACCCGAGAGCATGGGCATAGCCATGGGACTAAAAGAAATATCCTGCTTGTCTTTAGCAGCCTCTTGTGCCTCTTCCGAAATTTTCCGCTCAGAATGGTCGGGGTTGAGCATAGCATAAGCGGCGCGCAGAATAATAAGTCCCCCGGCAATACGAATGCCCGGCAGGCTAATGCCAAAGAAACTCATGATATAGGTCCCGGCCAGCAAAAAGATGATAAGAATGGCAAACATGTAGAAAGAGGATTTTTTCGCTGTAGAAATTCGTTCCACATCTTTATTACCTTCCGTAAGTGATAGAAATACCGGCATGGCTGCCAGTGGGTTAGCTACCGAAATAATAGAGGTAAAGGCCGCAAAGAAAAGGGTGACCGAACCAGATAAGTACGTAGTAAAGAAATCGCTTTGGCTGAGTATATCTTCAAACATAAGCCGTTAAGATAGGAAAGAGATGCTGAAGAAGTAATTGTTTTTAAATATTTAACTATGATTTTTTTTAGGGTTAATTTAACCTTAGTTTTGGGGATCAAATAAAAAGCATGGTTATAATTATTGATAAGAATGGACACGTCGATATTCCAGGAATACAGAGTTTTGTTAAGCCAGATAAAGAAAACGGTTGATAACCCCAACAAAGTGCAGGACGAAAAGTTGGGAGATATCTGTAAATATTTAGCTGATGAGGTGGGAGTTTTTGACTGGGTGGGTTTCTACCTGGTTGACCCCAATGCTGATCGCGAGTTGGTGCTCGGACCCTACGTAGGAGAAGAAACCGATCATACCCGTATCCCTTTCGGGAAAGGTATTTGTGGACAAGCAGCTGAAACCAATGAGACTTTTGTAGTACAAGATGTAAGTGAAGAGGATAATTATCTGGCTTGCAGTGTTCACGTAAAAGCAGAGATTGTGGTTCCGGTTAAAAAAGATGGTGAGTTTGTAGCAGAATTAGATATTGACTCGCATACAAAAGATTCGTTAACTAACGAACATCGGGAAATGCTCGAAGAAGTTTGTAGCATTATTGCTCCGTTATTTTAAGATAAAATAGGTAGGACAATGAAAAATATATTTCTTGTAATATTAGGGTTTCTTTTTGTTGCTAATATTGGATTTGCCCAAGAGAAAGTTATTCGTTTATCGGCACCTGTTGAACAAGGTGATAATTATGAGGTTTTTGGAGATGAATTTCCTCAAGGCATGGAAGTTACAGGTCTAGAACGGCTTATTGCTAAAAGTGCTGACTACAAAGGCCAACAGGTTACGACTGGGGGGACCATAAAGAAGGTGTGCCAAAAGAAGGGTTGTTTCTTTATGCTCGGAGCCCAAAATGGAGATGTTCGAATCAAGTTCAAGGATTATAGCTTTTTCGTACCCACAAATAGTACGGGTAAAGAAGCAAAGCTTGTAGGTACATTCCAGGTTAACGAGCTTTCTGAACAAAAGGCTAAACACTATGCTAAAGATGCCGGTGAAGATACCCCCAAAGTGGAAGGGCCTCAAAAAGAGTATAGTGTGATCGCTACATCAGTAAAAATTATTGATGCAGAAAGGTAGTTACGGCTGTTTTATAGAGTGCAAGATACTGATCACTGTCCACTGCAAACTGACTCCTAAGGCACTAAGTTCACTTAGTTAGCATCAGCTGAAATTAGTATTGCGGAATGCTATCATCAATTTCTTCTGACCACGCCAGAATACCACCTTTAAGATTATATAGGTTATCGAAGCCATATTCTTCTTGTAGTTTCTTAATGGCATCAGCACTACGTTGGCCGCTTCGGCAGTGTACCACTACCTTTTTATCCCGACTTATTTGTTCGGCATTTTCCGTTACTTCCTTTAAAGGGATAAGAGTACCGCCAATTTCAGCAATTTCGACTTCATGAGGTTCGCGTACGTCAATGAGTTGAACATCTTCATCCGACTCCACCCATGATTTGTACTCTTTCACACTTACTTCGGGCACCTCACTTTCTTCTTTTTCTTCCTCGGCAGATGGAATACCGCAGAATTCCTGGTAGTCTATAAGTTCGGTAATTTCCGGATTTTCTCCTCGCAGTGGGTTATCGGTGTTCTTGGTAACCTTTACTTTACGCGTACTAAAATCTTGAGCATCAAAAAGAAAGAGCTCACCCGCAAGTGGCTGACCAATGCCGGTGATAATCTTGATTACTTCGCTGGCTTGCAGGCTTCCTATAATACCCGGAAGTACACCGAGTACCCCCGCTTCGGCGCAACTGGGTACCAGGCCGGGAGGTGGAGGCTCTGGAAAGAGATCACGATAATTGGGGCCAAGCACGCCTTCCTCATCCTTATAGTTAAACACCGAAAGCTGACCTTCAAACTGGAAGATAGATCCGTGGACATTGGGCTTGTTAAGCATCACGCACGCATCATTAATCAAGTATCGGGTTGGGAAATTATCCGTCCCGTCAGCCACCACATCATACTCTTTGATGATATCCAGAGCGTTTTCGCTGGTAAGACGAACGTTGTGTATTTCAATATCGATATACGGGTTGTTTGCTAATAAGCGTTCTTTAGCAACTTCTACTTTGGAGCGTCCCACATCGGAAGCTCCAAAAAGTACCTGTCGGTGCAGATTGCTGGCTTCCACGGTATCAAAATCTACAATACCAATGGTTCCTACTCCTGCAGCAGCCAGGTATTGCAGCATCGGCGCGCCAAGTCCACCGGTACCAACGGCCAGTACTTTGGCAGCTTTTAGTTTCTTTTGGCCTTCCATCCCAAATTCCGGAATAGAAAGGTGTCGGCTGTAGTGGCCCAGCTCTTTGCTCGAAAATTCAATCTCTTCTAAACTACTCATAACAGTGTTTTCAGTTTTAAATCTTTTATATTTTTGGAGTACCGCCTGCTATTGCCGGTACAATACTCACTTCCGTATTTTCATCCAATGAAATTCCACCGTTATTTTGGGGATTCACTTCATCGTTTCCAATGTACAATTTGATGTAAGAACGAACATTTCCGTCTTCATCCAGCAGGTTCTCTTGCACATCGGGATATTCATTTACAAAATCATCAATAGCGTCAGATAAGGTGCTTTTTGAGGTCTCAAAAGTGCGATTTTGGTTCGTGTATTTTCTCAGTGGTGTAGGTATTACTAAGGTTGCCATAGTATAATTTACTATTTTTAGGTTCTGTGTAGTTCTGTTTGTTCAATAGATTCTTCTTCAAACTGGCGGTCTTCATTAAGTCGCCATGATCGTGTTGTCGTAGCCTTTCCGTCTTGTACTGAAATTATGATGTATGAAAACCAGGGCATAGCTACTTTTCGGTCGTGTTCAGAAGGTTCTGCCGGATGGTCAGGGTGAGAATGATAAACGCCCAGCAGATCCAGGTCATGTTCTAGTGCAAACTTTTCGGCCTGTTGATAATCTCTGGGGCTGATCTGAAACCGACGTCGTTGATCTCCTTCTTTAGCATTCTTGACTTCTCGAACAGTGGTTACTGTTCGGATCTCATCGGCTTGTCCATAAAAGAAGCCACAACATTCATTTGGATAGTCGGCTTCGGCATGAGCATGCATCTTTTTTAGTGGTGATTCATTGAGTACTAACTTCATAACTAATATTTAGAATAATTGGTTAAAAACTTCTCCATATTTGTTTCCGTCATCGGGGAAAACAGTAACAATTGTGCCTTCATCTATTTGGTCAGCTAATTGCAAGGCTCCCAATAAGTTTGCTGCGGAAGACGGACTTAATAACAGTCCCTCTTTACGCGCTGTTTCTTTGATAATTTCATAAGAATCTTCAGTACTAACAGACCATGTAGCATCCGCCATGTTTTCATCATAGATGGCGGGAGTTTGGGCCGTTGGCAGGTGTTTCCAACCCTCGAGTCCATGCATAGCAATGTCAGGTTGGAGACCGATAAGAGAAATGTTTTCGTCAAATTCTTTAAGGCGCTTTCCGGTCCCGGTAAAAGTTCCGGTGGTTCCCAGACCGGCAATAAAGTGGGAGATTTCGTAATCGGTCTGCTCAAGAATCTCAATTCCGGTGGTATCGTAGTGCGCTTTCCAGTTGCTTTCGTTGCTATATTGGTCGGCATAGAAATATTTTTCGGGATGCTCTTCGTACATCTGCTGTGCTATTTTTTGGGCTTCATCGGTCCCTCCACCGCGCGGTGTTAAGCGAAGCTCAACCCCTAACGCATTCAGAATTTGTTTGCGTTCTTCCGAGGCATTTTCTGGTAAACACAGCGTTACCGGAATCCCCAGACGAGCCCCGATATGAGCATAGGCGATACCGGTATTGCCACTGCTGGCATCGAGCAATGATTTGTCGGAATTAAGCTTGCCGGATTGTATAGCATCACGGATAATACGGTAGGCCGGACGTGCTTTTACACTGCTCCCGAACTGTTGCCATTCCAGCTTGGCAAAGATATCAACATTGGAATGCTCGCCAACGTTTTTTATGGGATACAAAGGCGTATGGCCAACAAATGGGCGTAATTGAATAGCTTTGTTAAGCAACGAATCTGTAATGGTTTCTAGGGAGTTCATCTTCAGAGGGATAATTTTTATTGGGGAAAAATGATTGCAGAGCCAAGGTCAAGCTTGGTGACTAGAGGAGATTACCGATAAGAAAAAAGGGTGTTTAAAGCGGTCGGTAATTAGCTACAACAGCAGCAACAACAAAACATAGCACAGCAATGGTGCTTGGAGGTAGGGAGGAATATGTTTTGTGTGTTTTTCAAAATAAAAATAATCAGAATATGAATTGTCTTGCGTAAAGTTACGAAAACTTTTTGTTATTGCAATAACGACTTTTAAAAACTAATAGTTCATTGCCAAAAATCGGGTAAGCATTAATTTTTTTAAATATAGCTTGACATCAATCAAAACTGTGGCTATTCTTTACGCGTTGAAACGAAAGACAACTTTTTTCGAAATATTATGAATTTTTTGAATTACATCTATAAACCTTTTGCAAACATGCCTATGTGTATGTGTTGTATGTGCTGTATGTGTACCGCAGAAGGTAGGGGATGTAATTTTGTAACATAGTTTTGTACTAAATTACTTCAAAAAGCCCACTACCTGCTGCAGGTGGTGGGCTTTTCTATTTTAAGATAGAAAATATACCTCTCCTCCTGCATCAGGCCTGGGCTTATGAAACAAACGCAATCATAAACCCAACACACAAAAACAAACAAAGGTAACATATTATGCCTGATGTACTAACAAACGAACAAACACTTGTAACTTTAGACTGGGCCTCCGAACATCTCAATGATGAGGATGTCCGTTTTGTAGAAATAGACGTAGATACCCAATCGTATGATTCCGGGCACCTTCCGGGAGCTATAGGATGGAACTGGAAAACTCAGCTTCAGGACCAGCTGCGGCGTACTATTGCATCAAAAGAAGATTTCGAGCAACTGCTTCAAGAAGCAGGAATTGATGAGGATACAACCGTCGTAGTATATGGCGACAATAACAACTGGTTTGCGGCCTGGGCTTACTGGCTGCTCAAGTATTATGGCCATGAGAAAGCAAAAATTCTGGATGGCGGTCGTAAGAAATGGGTCGCAGAAGATCGTGAACTTACTACCGAGGTACCGGAGTATGAGACCACGGATTACACAATTGACAACGTAGAGAGTCAGTACCGTGCATTCCGTAACGACGTGAAAGAAAATCTGGAGTCTGACGATTTTGGGCTGGTTGATGTGCGATCTCCCGAAGAATTTAACGGCGAGATCATTGCACCTAAAGGCGTGAAAGAGCTTTCTCTGCGAGCAGGTCACATTCCTGGTGCGTCTAACATTCCATGGTCAACTGCTGTAAATGAAGATGGCACGTTCAAATCTAAAGAAGAGCTGAAAGAGATCTACGAACAAGAGGGAATAACCCCGGATAAAGACATTGTCGCTTACTGCCGAATAGGAGAGCGATCGGCCCACACGTGGTTTGTCCTTAACGAGTTGTTGGAATATCCCAACGTTAAGAACTACGACGGGTCATGGACTGAATGGGGTAATCTAATTGACGCTCCTATCGAACGATAACGGTAATTACTTGAATATCTGACCTAATCGTTATGGGTAGAAAAAGAAAGAAAAGAACAAAAAGTAAAATCGAAAAAATAAAAGAGAGCAGCGATTACTTGCGCGCGCCTCTTGCCAACGAAGTGGGGACTGACTCCTCCCACTTCGGCAAGGAGGCTATACAGGTGCTTAAATTTCATGGCACTTATCAGCAAGATGATCGTGATCTCAGAGAAGGACGTGATCGTCACTATATTTTTATGATTCGCGGGCGAATTCCGGCAGGCAAGATGACAGCCGATCAATATTTGGCAATTGATGATATTGCCGATGAATATGCTGATGGGACCTTGCGCGTTACTACGCGCCAGGCCTTTCAGCTTCATGGAGTCATAAAAAAAGAGCTAAAAGATACGCTACAGGCTATTAACGATTCGTTAATTACTACCTTGGGCGCTTGCGGTGATATCGTACGAAATGTAATGGCTACGCCGGCACCCGATATCGATGGTCGGCAGACACAAGTGCAATCCTTTGCGGATGAGCTTTCGGATATCTTATTACCTGCAACAAAAGCCTACCACGAAGTATGGCTCAATGGGGACAAGGTATATTCCGGTAAAGAAGAGGTGACCGACAGCGAACCGCTATATGGGCACAGCTATCTGCCGCGAAAGTTTAAGATAGGTATCACTCTGCCAAAAGATAACAGTATAGATGCCCACACCCAGGATATTGGATTGGTAGCACTCTTCGATGATCAAAATTTAATCGAAGGATTTAACGTAATCGTAGGCGGCGGCATGGGAATGAACCACCGCAAAGAAAATACGTTTCCGCGACTTGGCGACGATCTGGGCTACGTCCCCAAGGAGAAAATCGTAGAGGTCGTAAAAGGAATCATCAGTATTCAACGGGATCATGGCGATCGTAAAAATCGTAAACAAGCCCGGATGAAATACCTGATCCACAAGTGGGGACTCGAGAAGTTCGAAAAAGAACTTATCAAGCGAATTGGGTTTGAATTAGAACCCTTCCGAGAGTTGCCCGAATTTGACTTGGATCTGTACTTGGGATGGAATCAACAGTCAGACGGTAATTGGTTCTTGGGCGTATCCATAGAAAATGGACGTATCAAAGATGAGGGGGAGCTTCAACTGAAGACGGCCCTTCGAAAGATTGCCCAAGAGTACCAGACCGGTGTACGCCTGACGCCCAACCACAATGTACTGCTGACAGATATCGCTGAAGCAGATAAAGAAGCGATAACCCAGTTACTTCATGATCATGGTGTTTTACTGGATGATGAGATTTCAAATCTCATTAAATATTCTATGGCGTGCCCGGCACTGCCCACTTGTGGCTTGGCCATTACTGAGTCGGAGCGTGCACTACCGGATGTTATTCGTGATCTTGATGAAGTTGTGCACGATCTGGGCTTGGAAGATGAGAAGCTGTCGGTACGCATGACGGGTTGTCCCAATGGCTGCTCGCGTCCATATGTTGCTGATATCGGTTTCGTAGGGCGCTCGCTGGATAAGTATTCCATTTTCATTGGTGGTGATCCCAACGGTACGCGTTTAAATACCAAGTATAAAGATCTGGTAGAACGCAAAGACCTGGTCGATGAGGTGCAGCCACTCTTAGAGCACTACTCCGAAAACCGTTCACAAGGCGAATCGTTCAGTGACTTCTGGAACCGGGTTGGTTTATCAGAAGCAGAACAAGTCACAGTCTAACTCTCAGTACAATAAATTATGAGTATTCAATCATTTGCCTCCTACGGTAAAGTATATCTCGTAGGAGCCGGGCCCGGCGATCCCGATTTAATAACAGTAAAAGGATCCGAGGTGTTGAAGAAGGCCGATGTCATTGTATATGACCGGCTGGCCAATCCGGCATTATTGTCCAAAACACCGGAGCAATCCGAACATATTTATGTTGGGAAGCGTCCCGGCAAACCTTCAGTATCACAAGAACAGATCAATCAAATTCTGATCACCAAGGCAAAAGAGGGGAAAATTGTTGCCCGGCTTAAAGGGGGAGACTCCTTTGTGTTTGGCCGTGGGGGAGAGGAATGTGAGGCCCTTCGCGCCGAACATATTCCTTTAGAAGTGGTACCGGGCATAAGTAGTGCGCTGGCGGCCCCGGCTTTTGCAGGCATCCCCCTGACGCAACGTAAAATTGCGCGCTCCTTTACGGTTGTGACAGGACATACCATCCACAATACCGATACTTTTGCGGGATGGAATTACTATGTGCATGCTGATACACTGGTCATTCTCATGGGGATGGGCCGGCTGCCTCAAATAGCAAGACAGCTTATTGGGCACGGTCGAAGTGCTGATACCCCTGTGGCTGTAATAGAAAAAGCGACCTATCAGTCACAGAAAGTAATAACAGCAACACTAGGTACTATTGCTGATGAGGCGGAGGAGCTATCGCCACCGGGCACAATTGTAATAGGTGAGCTTGCAGCCAAAAGTAAACAGCTTGCCTGGTTTACACCAAACAGTGAAGTCGATTTCTCAGTATCAAATACTAATAGAAGGACTCAAGTTGTGGGATAAAGAATGGATTCAATAGAAAACGAGCTCGTACCTAATGAGGAGTTATCCGATGAATTACTTAGTGGCCTAAATACCCAGTTCGAGATGGCAGGGCCCGACGAGGTATTACTTTGGGGATATGACACATTCGGTGCAGGCATGGTTTTGGGTACAGGATTTGGTCCCTCCGGCATGTTCCTTATTTACCGATTATGGGAGCTGGGTATTGAGGTCCCCATATTTTATCTGGATACCCATCTGCTTTTTGATGAAACTTACGCACTGCGCGACCGGGTAGAAAAGCGGTTTAATATCCAGATAACAAGGGTTTCTACCGATTTATCGCTGGAAGAACAGGCAGATGAGTATGGGGAAAAGCTTTGGAAAACAGATCCTAATAAGTGCTGTCAGTTAAGAAAGGTATTACCGCTGCGTAATTACCTATCTGATAAAGAAGCATGGGTCACCGGTGTTCGTCGCAGCCAGTCCGAAACTCGCAAAAACACCCAGTATGTTGAGTGGGATCCGGAAAATGAGGTGGTCAAATTAAACCCACTTGCCAACTACACTGCCGAGCAGGTATGGAATTATATCCACAGTAAAAACTTGCCGTACAACCCGCTGCACGATGAAGGATATCCTAGTATAGGCTGTATACCCTGTACCGAAGCGGTAGGTCAAACGGTTAGTGATGAAAGGTCTGGCCGTTGGAATGGCAATGAAAAAACCGAGTGTGGAATTCATCTTTCAACGCAGCAAAAATAGAATTACGAATTATATAGTGAAGCAAAGATAGTACAATGGAAACGTTTCCAATTTATTTACGTCGTTTAGACAAACGAAAAACAGTATTAATAGGTGGCAATCATGAGGCCGAACATAAGGCCGAGCAATTACTGGATCGTAATGCAAAACTCACAGTAATTAGTCCACGATTGACAAAGAAGATGCTTTGGTGGGCCATACAGAATCGTTTTCAATGGTTCCGTCGAACATATGAACAGGGGGATCTCGAAGGTGCTTTTATGGCCATAGTTGCCGACTACGAAGGGGATACCAATAAGAAAGTATACCAGGAAGCGCGGGAAAGAAACATCTTAGTTAATGTGATGGATGATATTCCCCATGCCAATTTCGCTTTCGGCTCTATCGTAAAACAGGGACCACTGACAATCTCGATTTCTACAAGCGGAGCGGCTCCGGCACTGTCGGTACGGCTGCGCCAGCGATTCGAAGAGGAGTTTGGCCCGGAGTACGGAGCATTTCTCGAGTTTATGCAGAAACTCCGTGAGCCGATGTCCCGTCACCATGATAGCTTTGAAACCCGGCGAAAACTATGGTACGAACTTATTGACTCTGAAGTGCTAACCCATTTTCGAAATGGAGACCTTGAAAAAGCCTACGACAGAACAGCCGAAATTATTGGCGAAAAGCTCGTAGAAGAAGCACTTGATATCGAAAAAGTTGCTCAGTAACTGATCGTATTAACTAATAATAACATCTGAATAATCATTTTTTGAAATGGCATATGTAGTAACAGAACCATGCATAAATTGTAAGTATACGCATTGCGCTTCGGTTTGTCCGGTAGATGCATTCCGTGAAGGCCCCAACTTTTTAGTAATCGATCCCTTTGAATGTATCGATTGTGATGCTTGTGTGCCGGAATGCCCGGTAGAGGCGATCTACCCCGATGACGAGGTGCCCCTGGAATGGGAGCACTATATCGATATTAATGATCAGCTCTCGGAACAGTGGATAGACCATCATATAAATGAAACCTCGGAGCCATTAGCCGATGCCGATGAATGGGCCGAGAAAGAAGATAAAGAAGAGCTTTTGCAGGAGGAGTGGGGCTGACAGCTGTTATAGGCTTTAGCCCCCCATACTGGTGGGCGGTTGCGAGGCTGCCCCATCAGTATGTTTTTTAAAAACATAGTCACCTATATCAATATGGAAACAGTAACTAAAAACTACCGCAAAGCCCTATCTCAAATCATTCGCCGAAAGGCCGTAGGGCCGAAGGGCAGTCGAAGTCTGGAAAGAGAAGATCTGGATGTTATTATACCGGCCTTAGAATCAGATGATGTGCCGTTAACGACGAAAGCCGTGTTTATTACAGCTGTTATTATTCAACAAAAAAACCAGCTGGAAAAAGATCTATTAGAGGCATGGAAACATTGGAAAGATACTATTCCGGAAACGCTTTCTGCATTCTTTTTTAATAACCATAATTCAGGTTTTCCAAGGGTGCTGAAGAAGGTGTTAAATAGTCAAGATTTAAGTGCCAATGAGGCTTCTTCGGCAATTACCTATTTGTTGGATGATAAAATTCCGGACTATCAAAAAGGGGTGCTGCTTATAGGACAGCGTCTTAAGCGAGAAACATTTCTGGAGAATAAAACCTTTCTCCGAACATTCCGTGAGGCTATTGGTATTCAAGAGGTGGATGTGCCTTTGTTGGTTGATTTGGCCGACCCCTATGACGGTTATCAGCGCTATCCCATATATACGCCTTTTGTGGCAGCACTATTGGCGTCAATTGGATTCCCAACCTATTGCCATGGATTATCGGAAGTGGCCCCAAAACATGGAGATACTATTCATAAAGTTTTAGAACTGGCGGGTAAAAACCCCCATAAAAAAAGCGCCGCTGTAGCAAAAGATATAGAAAATGAATCCGTAGGATGGGGCTATATAGATCAGAGAGAATGCTTTCCGACTCTGCATAAGCAGCTGGGGCTTCGGGATAAAATCGTAAAACGAACGTTTTTGGCTACCCTGGAGAAGTTGTTGCAGCCGTTACGTACTTCAACCGGAGCTAATTATATGGTGGCGGGCTATGTGCATAGCCATTACCGGCAAGAGCTGGCCAATTTGTTGGAGCCTCAAAAGTCACTGGATAAGGTATTTGTGGTAAAGGGAATGGAAGGTTCTACCCAGATCGATTTTCGAAAAGATTCGAAGCCGGTGTTGGTACATGATGGAAATCGCGAGATACAGGAAATAAGGGCAGTAGACATCGCATATTCTCAGGACAATTGGGATCAACAGGATTCTTTGGCTGAGTATGTGCTCAAAACCGGGACGGCAGCTTTACAAGGGGATCATAATACGGCGCGGGAGATACTGGTCCACCAGGTGAGTCAACTGATTTCGGGTTTTGAACCTATCGAAGTTACTGGCGCCCGCCGGAAAGTGATAAATGCGATAGAATCGGGCCGGGCTTTGCAGCATTGGCAGAGCGGATGCTTATAAACGTTATTGCACCTTACAAATAAGTCCGTTGTGGGCCTTTATATAGCCGGCGCGGAGGATATCGAATCCATTTTCCCAAGCGTAGAGTCCCATCTGACGAACATCCATCAGCTCACGATAGCCGTAATTCATATAGTTACTCATCACGGTATAAAAAGCTTTACTTCGCAGCTGACTTCGCGGTGTGGTTAGGATGGCGTAGCCACCCGGCTTTAGGAATCGCCGGTGCATCTCAAAAGCTTCGTGTTTATATTCATCGGGGAAATGTTCGATAAGCCCGATGCTGACCACAATATCGAACTCTTTGCCGTATTTCAGCTTTCGGATATCCTCCACTACGAAGTCGATATTCATATCCTCGCGATAATAGACTTTGTGATTGCCCGTAGCTGGATTATTACCAAGGAAAGGGTAGCGGGCGGGGAATTTGCCAAAGCGCTCGGTCTTGCAGAATTCATCGTAGTCCACCAGTACGGCATGTCCGCCGGGATATTGGGCCATCAGCTGCATCGCCTCGTAGCCGTCGGCGGCTCCCAAGAATAGTACCTCCGGTTTTTCTACATCCAGACCCTCAAAGAGGGCGCGTTTTCCTCGGGGATCCCAGATGGCGTCTTCCACGCGATGTACTTTGTTCCAAACCAATAGCTGAATCAGCTCTTCAATAGCTTCGCCGGCTCCGTGGACATCCATCGAAAGTAGCGATTGCCATATTTTAGAACGTGTTTCTTGCTTTTCTTTGGGGACATTTTTTTGAAAAAGCTGGTGAAAAGAGCGATTAAAGTGTTCCCAGCCTTTTTTAACAGGTAGCCGTTCGCCGTGTTCTTGCTCCCAAAGTTTTTTGCCTTCCGCCCATTTGTCCACTTTGTAGGGGCGGTTAACATCATCCCAGGAAAGAGAACTCCAGTCGATATAGCTCACGTCTTCAAAGAGGTCGGGTGGGGTATTGCGGAGATCACGGACGTGGGTAGCTAGTTGTTCAAAATATCCAACTTGATGTTTTGTTTCTCTGGCTGGTTCTTGTTGCCTGACGGTTTCCATAATGTCGCCCTTTTTTATTGGTTATAGTAGCATTATAACTATCACTGGGCTTAAAGTCATTTACAATAACTTCAAATGAGGTAACCATCAATAATGGGTTTCAATTATTTGATGTAAAATGAACTCTTTAATTGAAGAAAATTCCAACTGTTGAAAAGAAGAGTAAAAGGGAGAGTTTAAGGAAGGGGTATTTTACACAATAATAGAATATATCGAGCAGCATGACGGATTTGTTATTATTCTTGATTACTCTGAAATAGTTGAAGTATTTAACTAATCTAGTTTAGAAAGAGGAGTTGGCATTCCAACTTATTTACAGTAGCTAGGAAAGATGAAGGGTAGGGCCTGCAGGGTATTAGAGAAATCTAATCATAAGTAGATATATGTCAAATACACTTACCGCTTTGCGGGGATAGGGCGTTATAAAAATATATTATGTAGTGTTTTTAGATGTTAAAAATGGGGTTCTGGCATTATAAAGGCAGGTTATGCTAACTAAATATAAACTATAGTAGATTAGTCCAGATGATAGTTTTGGAATATTAAATAAAAAGACTGTTTACAGCTTTATACCTTGTGGCCTGGTTTATGATAAAAAATTTGTAACAACTTTATTCTTTATTCCTCTTGTGGTCTAATAAATGTTGAACGCTAACCTGTTGTTTTAATATTTATCCAAGAAAAATGAGTGATAGTGCAAGGGAGTTAGAGAAAAGATTGGTTTACAAGGAATATCTTGATGCATTGAAAAAGCTAACACCTCGTGAAATTCAAATCCTTAAATATGTAGCATTAAATTTTACGAATGAAGAAATTGGCAAGGAGCTTTGTAGAAGTCCATATACGATAAAAAAGCACAGACAGAATATATGTAATAAACTTGCCTTGAAAGGAAAAGGGGCGTTATATGAATGGTGTGTAAATTATAGTATATATAATGAGTGAAGTTATAATATGCAATAACTATAATTATAGTTATTGCCATTGATTATTCTTGTGATTTAGTTGTAATTGCTGATAAAGGCATACATGTAAATCACAAAAAATAAATATATCATGAGACAACTAATATTAACTCTTTCGGTTTTCTTTTTATTTTCACTAGCCGGTAATGCGATGACAAGTACTTCTTCGTATGAGGCTTTCACATCTTCACAGGAGAGTAGTGTTAGTAACAAAGTTACTAATATAGTGAACTTTTCTGAAGCAGAGTGGAAAAATGGGATTACATCCATAACAATTGTATCAACAAAAACTGAGTGTACAGTTACAATTGAAGGGCAAATCGGATTTGCCGGGTCACATATAAATGTTTCAGTAAGTGCAACAGCTGGAACATGTGCAGATGCACGAGCTGAAGCATTTTCAGAGTTTGAAAAAGCCTGAAACAAATGGTAGAATAAGTTGCTGTAGTAGAGGGATAGACTAACTATCCCTCTATTTATTATTCAATAATATGAATTGTATCGAAACAAACTATTTACGTTGCTATACCTATTATGAATGTTAAAAAAATGTGTATCTGGATACTATCATCAATTATACTGAATGTCCTCATATTAGATTCAGGCAGTGGGCAACCTATTGATAGTAGAGGTATAACTGTAGAATATGATATTAAGTTATCAGATGTACAAACCACCGGAATGCTCTTTTTAAAAAATAACAGATCAGTTTTTGAATGGTTGAAGTTTGATTCTAATGAGGTATCATCAAAATTCAACAAAAAAAAGGGTAAGTTTAAGATCAATTCTCGTGATACAACCGGCAAGTTTGTTTGTAAAAAAGAGCATGGAAAGGAAATGTTCTCCAGAAATAGGACCCTTTCTAAATATTACTATATAAAGGAAAAGATCCCTTCTATACCCTGGGACCTTAAACAAGATGAAAAAGTAATTGGAGGATATGAGGCCCATAAAGCGGTTGGGGCATTTCGGGGAAGGAGTTATACTGTTTGGTACACGCCTGAAATACCAATCTCTAATGGCCCTTGGAAGTTAGGTGGGGTGCCGGGATTAATATTAGAAGCAAAAGATAATGTAGGGGAAGTTTCTTTTCAATTAAAGAAAATCAAAAAAAATATTCCAAGTGTTAAGTTCACAAAATGCTTTGCGAAAAAAGGCATTAGCTGGGAGGAGTTTAGAGAAAGGTTTAATGACTCTATTGATCGGTTTGCCAGATATATGGAATCTCGTATGAGTGGAGAAGCGAAAGTTAATATAAATGGGATATTTAATATTGAAAAATCCATTATTAAGGAGTAATGAAGCTTAAAAGAAGTATTTTATTCTTCTTTCAGGTAATGGCCATACTCGTTTTTTTCCCGCTTATGGTTCATGCTCAGTTTACGATTAAGGGATATGTCACCGATTCTGAAGGAGATGAATTAGGCGGGGCTACTGTAGTACTGAAAGACAGTATAAACAACATAATTGATTATGATATAACCACTTCAGGAAATTTTAAAATACAGGGAACAGACTATGATGGTACCAGTTTGTTAAACGTGCGATTTCTGGGGTATCAACCAATTGTTGATACACTTAAAATTCATGAAAACTTAGCTATAACAAAAAAATATGTGCTGCAGGACTCTTCCTATTCTTTAAACGAGGTGAAAGTTACTGAAGAGATAAGTTGGGAAGTATCTCAAAAAGGTGATACTACATCATATAATGTATCTGGTTTTATAGATGGTACCGAGCATGTAGTAGAAGATGTTTTGAAAAAACTACCCGGCTTTCAAGTAACAGATAAGGGGAATGTCTTATTTAAGGGTGAGAATATTAAGAAAATTTTGATTGAGGGGGGAGATTTGTTTGGTGAAAGCTACAAAATACCATCTAAAAATATAAAAGCAGGGACTATTGAAAATATAGAAGCAATCGAAAACTATTTAGATAATGAAAAACTGAAGGGTATTAAAGACTCTGATTTGACGATAGTTAATTTACAACTAAAGGATAAATCTTTATTCAACCCTTCTTTAAATAATTCATTAAAATATGGGTATTCTGATTATTATGATATTGAATCAGATTTCATCATGACGGGGAGAATATTGAAGAATTTCACTGTTGTAAATGGTAATTCTATTGGAGAGAAAGGGGTAATAACTAGCGGCCACAATATACCAACGGAAGGCATACTTCCTCAAAAAGTGGATGCAATTATTTTTGAAAGCCCAATAAGAAAAACCTCCATTTTTTCTGACATAGAAAAACGTAGGATGAATGACAATAGCGTTTGGTCTGGAAGTTTTAATAATCTGATTAAGTTAGATGATAAATCTAAGGCAAGAGTTAAATATTCTTTTTTGTCAGGGAAGAATAAATTTCATGAAAACACCCAAAAAAATTATTTGCTTAATCAGAATTCATTTAGTGTGAATGAAGAAAGGAAGTTAATTCAGAAGCCGTTTAAACACGTTGGTCAACTATATATTGACTATAATGTTTTTAAGAACGGTAAGATAAGGATGAACAATATATTTAATATTTCTTCTGGCAGCAGGATAAGGAGTATAAATTCAAATATATATACTTATACAGAAGATCTCAGTAATAATAATTTAGAATACAGTACTAATTTAGAATATACCCACAGGTTAACTTCAAAAAGTGCGTTAATAGCACGAGCTTCGTACTTATTTAGCAGTCATGACCAAAGTTTTGAGTTGAGAAACTCAGATTTAAGCAATTCGTTAACCCAAGAAAATGGAATAGGGCATGATTATATAAATATTTCCGGCAAGTATTTACTAAGCTTGGGATCCGATGAGTTTTCTATATCTGGCAAATACACAAATAGGAAAAGAGACTTTTCTTCAACTATTACCGAAGGGAAGTTAACTGATACTCTTTCAGTTGGAAACTACATCAATAATATTTCTAGTGTAGATGAAACCACCGCTATTAAGGGAGAATATGAATATAATATCAATTCTTGGAAATTTGATTTTAATCTCGGGTACGTTTCAAAAAGGTTTAACTCATTAGATGATAGGAATGATCTACGTAATAATATCCAGTACCTGGAACCTATTCTTTCTTTTAGAAAAAGATTTTTAGATTCTCAGGCCGAATGGGCATTTAACTATTCTTATAAAAAAGACTTTATCGATATTGGGGAGGTCTATCCGAATAATATTTTATTAGACTATAGGACTTTAGGAAAGGGATTGAATAAAGTCTCTATTGTAAGCAAACATACATTGTTAGGGATATTATCCTATTCCGATATTTTTGACAAGCTTATTACGGCAAGCCTATCCCTATTTCACTCTAGCCATGATAAAGCAATTGGCTCCATATCTATTTATGAACCAGCAATTAATAATATTTCTAAGGTTTATACGCCGGGTAATAAAAATACAAATATAGGGTTAAGCATTGACAAATATGTTGATGTTTTACGTGGTACTTTTGTTATCACCAGTAACTTTTCATGGTTCGAATATTATAATTACATAAATGATTTAGCTCTAAGACATAATCTTGCCAGTTCATCTAAATATTCACTCACATATAGAACGGATTGGGATACACCAGTAGATCTTGAAGTTGGTATTAACTATAGAATCTCTAAATATGCTTCAGACAAAACAAGTGACATAAACAGCTCAAGCATTTTCCCCTTGTTGGAAATTGTATATAAACCCACTTCGAAGTTTCTTATTTCCATTGATAGTAAATCCTATCAGTATTTTAGCAACAGTAGCAATAAGATTGATAGTATGATACTTATTGATAGTCTCCTTGAGTACAAATATTTAAAAAACAAGCTTTCTTTTTCGGTAAAAGGATCAAACTTATTAGGACAGAATAAGTTTAAACAGCAAATTAATGGGTATTATTATACCAGTGTAACTTCCCGAAAAGTCAGGTCCACTTCTATTTTGTTTGGAGTTGAGTTTAGCTTTTGAGGGATAGGGATGCATTCAACTATTAAGAGGAGAGTGTAAATATCCTCAAACAATACCGTGTTTATGGCAGTACCTCTAGAACCTAACTGGCATTATTATTCTGTCGTAGCTGCGGAAGCTTCTTTAAAATTATGTCCCGAAGTATTACTCTACGCAGATAGGGTATTATCTCTGCTTCTTCTGACAGTGCATGCTTTTTTTAATGCTTCTTCAAGCAAAGGTACCAGCGGTTTGTATGATGTACGTTGTCAAGGCTCTCTCATTTACTTATATAAGAAGACGTTCTAGAGCCTCTATTATCATGTCGTGAGATTGATAGGTGCTAGGTCTTTTTCTTTAACCTGGGGTACCGTCATCCCTGCCGTGTTATTGATGTGCATAAAGGGTTTCATCGGTTAAACCACTATTGTCTAAGTTTACAACAAATGACATTATTATCATTGTGAATAAATACCGTTCTCGTTTTAATGCTTAAGCTAATATATCGATGAAATACTGGTAAAAATAAAAAAGCCTCTCCTTAGGGCTAGGGAGAGGCTTGGGTAATTAGAGCCTTCAGGTTTTAGGTTTAACTACCTTTTTTAAGGCAACTTTACCTACAAAAAGGTGCCCGGTTGTAAATTGGGATTTAGATGTTTCACCACGGCACTGCCCATCTCCGAAGTGCTAACCTCATATTCATTGGCCGGATCAGAATAAATATCCGCAGTACGGAAGCCATCTTCGAGAGTAGTCTTAATAGCTAATTCAATTTCACGGGCAGCATCAGGCATATCCAGTGAGTGACGACACATCATGGCTACAGAGGCAATTGTTGCCAGTGGGTTTGCGATATGTTGTCCGGCAATATCCGGGGCAGAGCCGTGGATAGGTTCATACATTGCATACTCTTCGCCCAGGCTGGCCGAAGGTAACATCCCAAGAGACCCCGTTATCATGGAAGCCTCATCACTCAGGATATCTCCAAACATATTCCCTGTCACAATCACGTCGAACTGACCGGGATTGCGGACCAGCTGCATGGCCCCGTTATCTACAAGCATATGGTCCAGGCTCACCTCCGGCCACTGCTTGGCCGACTCTTTAACAGTTTGTCGCCAAAGACGGGAGCTGTCCAATACATTTGCCTTATCCACAGAGGTGACTCGACGGTCGCGGAGCGTTGCCGTTTCAAAGGCGATGTGAGCAATGCGGTCTATTTCCTCGGTTGTATAGGCCTTGGTATCTACGGCGCGTTCGCCGGTTTCGGTTTTTTCAATATAACGAGGACGTCCAAAGTAGATGCCGCCTGTTAACTCGCGCACGATCATGATATCTACATCCGTGATAATCTCCTCTTTTAACGGGGAGGCATGGATCAGCGAATCATAGGTTTTAATGGGGCGCAGGTTCGCAAACAAGTCGAGTTCTTTGCGCAGTCCCAGCAGGGCAGCCTCCGGACGTTTGTCCTTGGGTTGATCGTTCCACTTAACCCCGCCAACGGCTCCCAGTAATATTGCCGGACTTTCTTTACAAGCTTTCAGCGTTTCATCTGTGAGTGGCCGTCCATATCGATCTATGCTGGCACCGCCAATAGGAAAAGTTCGGGTTTTCAGTTTATAGCCGTGTCGCTCACATACTGTTTGTAAAATATTAACGGCTTCTTTGGTTACTTCCGGGCCGATACCATCGCCCGGTAAAACAACAATTTCTTTAGTTTTTGACATCGATCATTCCCTCCTTACGTGCAAATTCAAAGATCCCACCGGCGTTAACGATATCCGCAACACTGCCCAGTGGACGTATCTTGTAACTTTTATTTTGTGTAGTATTTGTGACTGTCTGTTTTTCCGGATCAATTTCCAGTTCATCCCCGGTTTCTACTTCTTTGCTTAGGTTTTCCAGGCTTTCATATGGGATTACAAAGCCCCCATCAACGGAATTACGATAGAAGATGCGCGCAAAAGTAGGAGCAATGATTGCTTCCACACCGGCAATGTCGAGTGAGGCCGGGGCATGTTCGCGGGATGAGCCGCAACCGAAATTAGGTCCGCCCACAATAATACTGAACTCACTTTCAAAGGCATCTTCTTCCACAAGGGGAATACCGCCTTCCGGTAATCCGGACTGCTCATCCGGCACACCCGAGAGGGCATGGCGGCCATAAAATTTCCGTTCTTCCGGATCATCGAGGCTGTAGACAAGATGCTCAGCCGGAATAATCTGATCGGTGTCGATATTTCTACCGAGTACAAAAGCTTTTCCTGTAATTTTTTGTTTACTCATGATTGTTTAACTAGTGATTATTTTTTGGATCAAACTTTAAATTTCAAAGCAGGATAATTGATATGAATCTATGTACTACCTAAAATTAGCCATTGTTTGAAATTGCTATCATCCCCCTTAATCCCCCTTCGAAGGGGGACTGGGGGATGATGGTCTATATAAAGTTGAGGCAATCGATTCAATAAAGAAGCTATTATCCTATTATTGTGATTTTTAAATGACCGTTTCTTGGATGAAAACGCGTGGATCGGTAACCTTTCCGGTTACGGCAGAAGCCGCCACGGTGTAAGGTGAAGCCAGGTATACAGCCGAATCCTTGGACCCCATACGCCCCGGGTAATTACGGTTAGTCGTAGAAATACAGACCTCCTGGTTATTCAGGCGACCGAAAGTATCCGACGGACCACCAAGGCAGGCCGCACATGAAGCATTTCCAATTTTGCAGCCTGCTTCTTTGAATATTTCGATAAGTGGACGCCCGTTAAGGGTTTCCGTTTCCAGTCTGCGGGCAATCTCAGTGGTAGCAGGAACGACATATGTATCGATCTTGAGATCGTGGCCCGTAATAATTTCTGCGGCTGCTTTAAAATCAGAAAGCTTACCACCGGTGCAAGAACCAATATAGGCACGGTCCAGTTTAGTACCCTCGAGTTCTAAGGCCGTTGCTTTGTTGTCGGGGCTATGGGGCTTGGCCACCATCGGCACCATCTCTTCCAGGTTGTACTGGTAGGTGCTGTGGTACTCGGCATCGGGATCACTGTATACCGGCTCAAAATCCTTATCGGTGCGTTCCCGCACATAAGCTTCCGTTTTGGCATCGGGCTCTACTACTCCATTTTTTCCGCCCGCTTCAATGACCATGTTGGTCAATGTCATCCGATCCTCCATGCTCATGCAGCTGATGCCCGGACCGCCAAACTCCATCGTACGATAGGTGGCACCGTCAACACCAATATCCCCAATAATTTGGAGGATAATATCTTTGGCCATCAGGTAGGGGGGCATAGAGCTGCCATTGAATTCAAAGCGCATAGTTTCGGGCACTTTTACCCAAAGCTGACCGGTACCCATAATAAAGGCGGCATCCGTATTACCGATGCCCGTGGCAAATTGGCCGAAAGCCCCGGCCGTGCAGGTGTGAGAGTCGGTACCAAAGAGTACTTCGCCCGGGCGTGTAAATCCTTCTTCGGGCAGGGCGATATGGCAAACTCCTTTATAACTTTCCGATCCTACATCATAGAAGTGCGGTAGATCCTGGTCGGCAGCAAAGGCGCGCAGGATATCTACATTACGATTGGCATATTTGTCATTGGTAAAAATATAGTGATCGGGGATAATAACGAGCTTATCTTTATCCCAGACGCGGGCATCTTCGCCAAATTGATCCCGAAATATGGAGATCGAAGGCGGTCCGCAGACGTCATGTGTCATAAGTACATCAACATCTACCCAGACACTTTCGCCGGGTTCCACGGATGAGGCGCCGCTGTGGTTTGCTAAGATTTTTTCTGTGAGAGTCATTCCCATAATTCTAAGTGTTTAATGAATTCGTTATTTGGTAATTATTGTGTAAGATCAGATTCAATTATCCAGCTACTTTCGGGTCCCCATCTGCTGGTTGGTGAGAAAGCGTATCTATGATAAGGTCAAGAATATCGCTTTCTTTAACTTTTTTCTTCTCGTCAGCAACTTGTGTGAACTTGAAATAAACCCGGTTCAACTCGTCTTTCTCGAGTTCATATCCCATCTTCTGGAGTTTTTTATTAAGGGCAAAACGTCCCGAGTGTTTACCCAGCACGATCTTGTTGCTTTCAAGTCCCACCGATTGTGGGGTCATAATTTCGTAGGTCATCGGATTGTTCAGTACCCCATGCTGATGGATGCCTGCTTCATGAGCAAAAGCGTTATCGCCCACAATAGCCTTGTTGGGTTGCACGTTGTGACCGGTAATTTCAGACAATAGCTTACTTGACGGCACCAGTTCTTCAGTTACTACCTTTGTTTCGCGGTCATCGTCACGGGTGGCAATAGCCATCACAATTTCTTCCAGTGAGGCATTACCGGCGCGTTCGCCGATACCATTAATGGTACATTCAACCTGGTCGGCACCATTTCGGATAGCCATCAGAGAATTTGCAACAGCTACTCCTAAATCGTTATGGCAGTGTACACTAAGAGTTGCCTGATCGATATTGGGGACATTTTCTTTAATACCTTTGATAAGGTTTCCGTATTCCCAGGGCATTGCATAGCCCACGGTATCCGGGACATTGATTGTTTTTGCCCCGGCCTTAATTACTTCTTCAAAAATTTGATAAAGAAAGTCGGGATCACTTCGGGAGGCATCTTCGGCAGAAAACTCTACATCATCACAATATTGTGTAGCATGTTCCACGGCATCAACAGCGGAATCCAACACTTCATCCCGGGTTTTCTTCAGCTTGTATTTCATGTGGATATCCGAAGTCGCAATAAAAGTGTGGATGCGCGGTTTCGCCGCCGGTTCTACGGCAGCTGCAGCTCGGTCGATATCTTTATGTCTGGTACGGCACAGGGCCGCCACAGTACTGTTGGTGATATGCTTGCTGATTTCGCGAACGGTCTCAAAGTCTCCATCCGAAGCGATAGGGAAGCCGGCTTCAATGACATCAACCTGCAGGCGCTCAAGTTGGTGAGCAAGCTGCAGTTTTTCTTCTTGGTTCATACTAAATCCCGGAGATTGTTCGCCGTCGCGAAGCGTAGTGTCAAAAATTTCAATGTGGTTGTTCATAATAATTGTCTGGTGGATTTGATGACGTTTTTTGTGCGATGAATGATCGGTTTGAGCATAGTAGTTGTAGGTTTAGTTTTGGCAGAAAACTGCCTAGTAGTCCGGATAGTAGCAGGTGTAGATTGGTCATTGTTATATGGCTTTTTTGTTGTGCGTTTGTTCGTGTTGATTGGCTAAATAGTAGTTAAAACTGTCTGAGAGGGCTTCCCAACTGGCGTCGATGATATTGCGAGAGACGCCTACGGTAGTCCATGGTTCATCATTTTTTACCGAATCGATGAGTACCCGTACTTTGGCGTCGGTACCGTCTTTGTGATCCAGAACCCGCACCTTATAATCCTGCAGGTGCATGTCGGCGATACCGGGATAGAAACGGTGAACCGCTTTTCGCAACGCTTTGTCGAGGGCGTGAACAGGTCCGCTCCCTTCGGCAGCGCAATGTTCCATCTGCCCGTTAACGGTTAGGCGGATAGTTGCTTCCGTTCGGGAATCCCCGGAAATATTCTTTTCTACGATGATGCGGAAGCCTTCAAGTTTGAAGTAATCTTCCCACTGTTTTTTCATTTTCTGAACTAACAGTTCCAGGGAGGCTTCGGCCGCCTCAAACTGGTACCCTTCATTTTCCATCTGTTTAAGCTTATCCACGATAGCTGGAATCTCTTCGCTCTCTTTGTCGAGATCGATACCCAGTTGATCGGATTTGTAGCGGATATTGCTTTTCCCCGAGAGATCTGATACCAGCACCCGGCGGCGATTCCCTACGCTTTCAGGAGTAACATGTTCATAGGTATCTGCATTTTTCATCACGGCACTAACGTGGATGCCTCCTTTATGTGCAAAGGCACTTTGTCCTACATATGGCTGACGATGGTTGGGATTAAGGTTTGCGACCTCACTGACAAAGCGGGAGAGCGAAGAAAGCTCAGATACTTTTTCTTCCGGCACGCACTGGTATTGCTGTTTCAGCTGCAGGTTGGGGATGATCGAGCAGAGATTCGCATTTCCACATCGCTCCCCATAGCCGTTGACAGTTCCCTGCAAATGAACACATCCAGAGTTTACCGCTGCAAGCGTATTGGCCACTGCCAGCTCGCAATCGTTATGGGCGTGGATACCGAGCGGTGTATCTACATGTTCTTTTACCTCATTGACAATTTTCCTGATTTCATTGGGGAACGTCCCGCCGTTGGTATCACAAAGTACCAAGGTATCAGCGCCGGCCGACTCAGCAGATTTAATAGTGGATAACGCATATTCGGGATTCGCTTTGTATCCGTCGAAAAAATGTTCGGCGTCGTAGATCACTTCTTTGTCGTGTTCTTTGAGATACCGCACCGAATCATGGATCATGCGGATGTTCTCCATGGTATCAATCTTCAGAGCCTCTTCGACATGGAGCAGCCAACTTTTTCCAAAAATCGAGACTGCTGGAGTCCCGGCATCAATAAGCATCTGTATATTGTGATCTTCCTCCGGGCTGTTATTAGCACGACAAGTACTGCCGAATGCCACAACCTTGGCATGATCGAAGGTGTGGTCACGCGCCAGCTCAAAAAACTGCATATCTTTGGGATTAGACCCCGGCCAGCCGCCTTCGATATAATCAATACCAAAGGCGTCGAGCCGTTGTGCAATACGCAGTTTATCTTTAGCCGAGAAAGCGACTTTTTCACCCTGCGTGCCGTCACGCAAGGTAGTATCAAATAGGTGGATCGTCTGGTTCATTATTCTGCGGCCTCTACCACTTCATCTTCACTTTCATCGATCCAGTTCATCATAGAGCGCAGTTGCTTGCCCACTTTCTCGATCTGGTGGTCGCCCAGTTTAGCCCGCAGTTGTTTTAGTTTAGGGATGCCGGCCTTGTTTTCTTCCATCCACTCATCAGCAAAGGTGCCTTCCTGAACTTGTTTTAGTACCTCTTCCATACGCTCCTTATTGACGCTATCCACCACATCAGCACCGCGGGTGAGTCCGCCGTATTCTGCCGTATCGCTTACTGAGTAGTACATGCGTTCAATGCCGCCTTCGTACATCAGGTCCACAATGAGTTTGAGCTCGTGGAGGCATTCGAAGTAGGCGATTTCGGGCTGATATCCCGCTTCGGTCAGTACTTCAAAGCCCTGTTTTACCATTTCTGATACGCCTCCACAAAGGATAGCTTGTTCCCCGAAAAGGTCAGTTTCGGTCTCTTCTTTGAAGGTGGTCTCAATGACTCCGGCTCTGGTGCCGCCAATGGCTTTGGCATAGGCCAGGGCCGTATCTTTAGCGGTGCCGGAATAATCTTGTTCTACGGCAACCAGGCAGGGTACGCCCGATCCTTTTTGGTATACGCGTCGTACCAGGTGCCCCGGACTTTTGGGGGCGATCATAAATACATCGACTTCATCTTTGGGTTCGATCTGTCCAAAGTGAATGTTAAAGCCGTGGGCAAAAGCAAGGACGTTGCCTTCTTCCAGGTTTGGTTCAATAGCATTTTCATAGAGATCAGCCTGGTATTGATCCGGAATAAGGACCATCACAATATCACCGCGCTTGGCTGCCTCGGCGGGAGCTACTACTTTCAGCCCTTCCTTTTCAGCTTCGGCCCGGGATGAACTTCCTTCCCGAAGTCCCACAACCACCTCAACACCGCTGTCTTTCAGGTTGAGGGCATGGGCGTGGCCTTGACTGCCGTAGCCTAGAATGGCTACCGTTTTTCCGTTTAAGTGATCAAGGTTTGCGTCGTCGTTATAATATGTTTTTGCTTTCATTGTAGGTGTAAGTGTTCGTTGTTTGATTTAAACTGATCCGTTGAATTCTCTTTTAAGTGCTACGCTGCCGGTCCGGGCTAATTCGATAATGCCGAAAGGGCGAACCATACCGATAAAGGCATCGATTTTATCCCGGTTACCGGTAATCTCGATAGCGAGTTTGCCGGGACTGATATCAATAACCTTGGCCCGGAAAACCTGTGTAATCTGCATGATTTCTGATCGCGCAGAATTGCTGGCTTTTACTTTTACCAAAGCCAGTTCGCGCTCCACAAAACTTTCGTAGGTGAGATCGGCTACCGTTACCACGTCGATAATCTTATGCAGCTGTTTGGTGATCTGTTCGATAATCTGCTCATCTCCATGCGTGGTGATAGTAATGCGAGCCAGTCCCGACTCTTTTCCCGAGCCAAAGCTGATGCTGTCGATCTCAAATCCCTTGCTGCTAAAAATGCCGATGATGCGTGAAAGGGCATTCAGGTTGTAGCTTACGACTACCGAGAGCGTATGCTTTTGTTCGTCTGTTTGAACTTGTTTCTGTGCAGTGCTCATCTATTCATCCCCCAAAACCATTTCGTTTATCGCTGCTCCGGCAGGGACCATCGGGTAGCAGTTTTCATGCTCCTCGACTTGGAAATCCATGACTACCGGCCGGTCGTTGACCTCCATGGCTTGTTGAAGAACTTTATCCATCTCTTTGGGAGTGGTTGCACGAAGACCAACAGCGCCATAGCTTTCGGCCAGCTTTACAAAGTCGGGATTCCCTTTCTTGAGGATAGAGTGGCTGTAACGCTCATCATAAAAAAGCTCTTGCCATTGCCGTACCATGCCAAGGCACTGGTTATTCATAATGGCAATTTTAAGCGGGATTTCATGTTCTACCGCAGTAGAAAGTTCATAGGGGGTCATCTGGAATCCGCCATCGCCGGTAATACAGACCACCGTACGATCCGGGCAGGCAAAAGCCGCTCCCATGGCTGCCGGGAATCCGTATCCCATAGTGCCCAGTCCCCCCGAAGAGAGAAATGAGCGCGGGTTGTTGAATGTGTAGTGCTGGGCGGTCCACATCTGGTGTTGCCCTACATCGGTAGCCACAATCGCGTCACCATTGGTGACATCAGAAATAGCTTCGATCATCTGTTGCGGCTTAATAGTATCTCCTTTTTCTGGTACGTTAAGAGGATGATCTTTTTGCCACTTTCGGATTGTCTGCCACCATTTACCGGTATTGGGCGTGTCCACCTTTTCGTCAATTTCGGGGAGTACCTGTTTTACATCGCCCACGATAGGAACCTCTACCGCTACATTTTTGCCGATATTTGTGGGATCAATATCGATATGGATCTTTTTGGAATGTGGAGAAAAGCCTTCCAGGTTCCCGGTTACCCGATCATCAAAGCGGGCACCTACTGCAAGCAGTACATCACATTCAGTAGTCGCCATATTAGCCGTATACGTACCATGCATTCCCAGCATGCCCAATGATTGTGGTTTGCCTTCGGGGAATCCGCCGAGCCCCATCAGCGTGGTCGTAACCGGGATGTTGTGGCGTTCGGCCATCACGGTAAGTTCGTTCCAGGCTTCACCCAATACCACTCCGCCTCCTGCATAGATAAGCGGTTTTTGGGCATCACTTAACAACTCTGCTGCCTTTTTGATCTGGCTAAAATGTCCTTTTTCGGTAGGACTGTAACTGGGAATAGAAACTTTTCGAAGTCCGCTATAGTGGCCTTTGGTTTTGAGCATATCCTTGGGAAGATCCACCAATACCGGGCCGGGACGTCCGCTGGTAGCTACGTGAAAAGCTTTACGTGTTACCTGCTCCAGGTCATTAACATCATCCACCAGGTAATTGTGTTTGGTAATCGGACGAGTGATGCCAACAATATCCGCTTCTTGAAAAGCATCATTTCCGATAAGGTCGGTAGGAACCTGTCCCGTAAAGACGACAAGCGGAATGGAATCCATGGCTGCCGTAGCAATACCGGTAACCGTATTGGTGCCGCCGGGACCTGATGTGGCAAGTACAACGCCCGGTTTTCCGGTTACACGAGCATAACCATCAGCGGCGTGGGTACCGGCTTGTTCATGGCGAACAAGCACGTGGTTAATGTCGTGAGTATCAAATAGTTCGTCATAAAGGGGGAGTACGGCCCCTCCCGGATACCCGAAAATGGTATCCACCTCGAGATCTTGCAGCGTGTTGATAAGAATCCCAGCACCGTTCAGTACGGACGGGCCGGAGTCTTCTGGAGGTTCTTGCTTTTTATTTTGTTTGAGTTTGTGAGCTTTTGCGTTGTCCATGACGTATAACGGATATAGTTTTCCCGCCAGAGGTCAGAGAAAGTTGGAATGTGATTCGGAACTTGGTTTCTAACCTCTGGCTGTTATGGTTAGCTAATAATTAGGATTAGGTTAATAATGCCAGAAATTAGAATAGGTAGAATAATTAGTAGACTTAGCACACTTAGGACAGTGTTTATACTAATTACATCTACCACAGGGGAGATAGAAATAGATACAGGTACTATAAGAGAGATAAGAGATACCACAAGTAACATAGCCATACCAAAAGCATCGGACAGCGCGGAAAGGAGATCCGGCAACCGGTTGGCGTTATTGGTATGTATTACTTGTGAGTACAAATGCAACTATTTCTTTCAATTTGAATTTTCATAATAGATAATGGAGATTTCGATGTCAAATAAAAAAACAAAAAGATGAAAGTTTAACTGTTTCGGTTTTTTACTAGTTGCCCAAAAAAAGAAATAAGGGTTTTAAAACCTTTCTTTTAGGGTGTTGTTATATTTGGTTACTTTATTTTTATAAAAATCAATAAATAGTGCTCATGGCCCAGAAACTCAATAAATACAGCTCAGAACTAACACAAAAAGAATCTCAGGTTGGCTCGCGTGCGATGCTCTACGGTGCGGGCTTGACCGATGAAGATATGGATAAACCTCAGGTTGGAATTGCCAGCACGGGTTGGGATGGCAATCCGTGTAACATGCACCTGAATGGGTTGGGTAAGCATATTCGTGAGAGCGTTTGGGATGCCGGACTGGTTGGATTCATGTTTCACAGTATTGGAGTAAGTGATGGTATTTCGATGGGAACGCAGGGTATGAAGTATTCGCTGCAGTCGCGAGAGGTTATTGCCGATTCCATTGAAACGGTGATGCGAGCCCAGTGGTACGATGCTAATATTTCTGTTGTGGGATGTGATAAAAACATGCCGGGTTCAATAATAGCTATGGCACGTTTTGATCGTCCTTCTATTATGGTGTACGGCGGAACCATCCGCCCCGGGAAGTACCAGGGAGAA
Source organism: Fodinibius halophilus (assembly GCF_011059105.1). Taxonomy (GTDB): domain Bacteria; phylum Bacteroidota; class Rhodothermia; order Balneolales; family Balneolaceae; genus Fodinibius; species Fodinibius halophilus. The sequence goes on from NZ_JAALLS010000002.1 coordinate 181,367, forward strand.
GATCTGGATGTGGTTTCAGCATTTGAATCGTATGGCGAATACCTTTCGGATGAAATCACCAAAGAAGAGATGGATGAGGTACTCCGCCACGCTTGTCCCGGGGCCGGAGCTTGCGGGGGCATGTATACTGCCAATACCATGGCCTCGGCTATTGAGACAATGGGGATGAGCTTGCCGTTTAGTTCGTCTATTCCGGCTACACATCAGCAGAAGGTGGATGAGTGCCACCGTGCGGGAGAGGCAATACTCAACTTGATGGAGCAGGATATTACGCCCCGGGATATCATCACAAGAAAAGCACTCGAAAATGCAGTAACGATTACGATTGCGCTTGGTGGTTCCACCAATGCGGTGATGCACCTGCTGGCTATTGCCCGATCTGCGGAAGTGCCTTTTACCATTGATGATTTCCAGGATATTAGTACGCAAACGCCTTACTTGGCTGATCTAAAACCCAGCGGACAGTATGTAATGGAAGATCTGTATAATGTGGGAGGAGTACCGGCAGTGCAGAAATTGTTGTTAAAGGAAGAGCTTTTGCATGGTGACCCACTTACCGTTACAGGGAAAAGCCTCGAAGAGAATGTGGCCGACGTACCCGGACTGTTTGAGGAGCAGAAAATTATTTCACCGGTGAGTAATCCCATCAAAAAAACAGGACACCTGCAGATCTTATATGGAAACCTGGCCTCTGAAGGGGCAGTAGCCAAGATCACCGGAAAGGAGGGGACCCGATTTACCGGCACGGCGCGGGTTTATAACTCGGAAGAAGAAAGTCTTGAAGGAATTGAGAATGGCGAGGTGAAAGCGGGAGATGTGGTAGTGATTCGCTATGAAGGGCCCAAAGGTGGACCCGGAATGCGTGAGATGCTTTCGATAACGGCGGCTATTATGGGCGCCGGACTTGGAAAAGAGGTTGCTCTTATTACCGATGGACGATTTTCGGGCGGGAGTCACGGTTTTGTGATTGGTCATGTTACGCCGGAAGCACAGGTGGGTGGGACCATTGCCCTTATTGAAGATGGGGATACCATTACCATTGATGCTGACAGCAGGGAGATTGACGTGGATCTTTCGGATGAAGAGCTGGCAGAGCGTAGAAAAAGCTGGGAGCCTCCCTCGTTGGATGTAAAAGGGGCGCTCTATAAATATGCCCAGTTGGTATCGTCTGCCTCGGAAGGTTGTGTTACGGATAGGTAAATGTTATGACTGATAGGTACGCGGATTGTGTGTCTGCTGGTTATAGTGTGGGCTGTTTAGCACGAGCGGGATGCTCGCACTATCCATTGTTTGTGTCGGGGCAGAATTTGTAATATCGGGCAACCAATGCCCCCACAGGTCATTTCGAACGTAGTGGAAAATTTCCACCGTTCTACTCCTTCCAGAGCAGAGCACTGGAAGGAGTAGAATAAATTTAGCCCCCTCCTACTTCCAGTGCTCTGCTCTGGAAGGAGGTAGGGGCTATAACCAGTTTAAAACATCATCCTGGGGCTTCTCTATCTCAATATAACTCTCAAATATTTCGCTGAGACTGGCATCCTTCTGCAGCTCCTTGCGGCTTTCAGAATCCAGGTAAGCAATGATTTCCTGGTTGTGCAGGATGGCAATATCATCACAGAGATTCTCCACAATTTCCAGAATATGACTGGTAATAATAATGGTGACCCCTTTGTTTTGAAGCTGGTTAAGAATGGTTTTCATACGGCCGATAGAGATCACATCAATACTTTCAAAGGGTTCATCCAGGAACAAAATGTTAGGTTTGCTAAGAATAGCGGCGCAGAAAGAGAGCTTTTTTCGGCTGCCGGCAGAAAGTTTGTTAATTTTTGCATACTCAAATTCTTGCAGGCCCAAGTAATTGAGCAGGGAATTAATTTTAGGTTGACGACCTTCGCTGGGTATTTCGTAGATATCACAGATATAATGCAGAAAATCGTTACTCGTGAAGTGTTCAAAAAGAAGGGGCGGCTGTAGAACCGAGGCTACCCGTCGCTTTATTTTAAGTTCATTTTCTTCGGTCAAGGGTAAGCCATCGATGATAATTTGGCCATCGTCATAATCCAGTAGACCGGTAAGTATTCCGATCAGCGTACTTTTCCCCGCACCGTTGGGACCAATGAGTCCAAATATATTGCCCGATGGAACGCTAAGATCAAAATTATCAAGTACAGGCGTATCTCCATACGATTTTTGCAGGGCGTTAATTTCTATGGCTTGTTCCATACCTAGGGGGTGTTGAACTAACGAATTCGTTTCTATTCAACTACTCAAACAAAATTATTTCTAATTAATTTCATGGCAAAATAAGGAGTACGCTTAGGTGGTATAAACACTGGTTTGTTTAAGATTATATTTAGTTATTGTCCGGCATCATCCCAGACTTGGTGCAGAATATGTTTGTCAAAGGCGCGGACCAGTACATTCATATTGCGCCACAGGTATACGCTTATTGCCAGGATAAGCCCACCCATTACGTAGAGGCGATAGATTTGTAGATTACCAATAGGTGCAAAAACGGCGTATCCCAATCCAAAGATCAGGAAGACCATCATAAAAGTGACCTTTTGTGAAATAATGGGATGCTTGAAACTAAAAGAGGTATAGTCGGCCTTTTTGTAGTAGTAAAATGATGACCAGATGAATACCAACATGAAACAGGCAAAGAAAAAAGTATTTGCGATATAGATGCCAACTACCGAGCCCAGTTGGGGCAGGTAGAGTATTTCAGCTGTAGTAATCAGGTAAAAGATAAGAAGCGGGACAACGATAATCCCCAGGAAGCGCTCTTTAAGCTGCCTTTCAAAAGAACTGGGAAATTGTCGGTGTAGTAAAAATTCTTTGTTTTCGTAACCATACATATTAGCCATACCCATGGCCAGCAGAGCAACGGGGATTGCAGCGAGCATTGTGGGGATGAGTAGTGCGCTATAGTAATTGTTGTTTAGCTGCAATAAGAGGGGGATATAAACAGCAGGGATGAGCGCAATAGTTAACAGCTGCAGGCGATTGTAGGAGTGGGAGAGTACATAATAATAAAACTTGCCGGCATGTAGGCCCAACCACTTTTTGAGAAAGTGCCACAATTGGTTTTTTTTGTAGATTTTTCGTTCTTGTATGGGCTGCAATAATCCTTCTCTAGTTTTTAAAAAATGATCACGAAAAATTAAAAAGATAAGTAGGGCAGTGAAGCCGTAGATTGCAGAAGCCACACCAAGGCTATATTCACCGGTGGCTGTGTATTGTAACAAGCCTCCGGGGGTATAAAAGAGGTAGCTGTTTAGGGTTGTTATGCCTGGAAGGTATTGGGCGACGACATACTCAAATTCACGAGAGATAATTGCTATAGCTTGAATAGTTCCAAAAATGACAAACAAGGCACTAAACACAATAAGCTTAAAGCGTTTCTCGATAACTTTTAGAAATCGATGTTTTATGGAGTAGATAATGGCATAGTTAAGTAGTACTACGGCTAAAACCACGGGAACATACATAAGGTGTTTAATTTGTATGAGCAGAAAAACAAGCCACGTAAAGTTATAAATGAGATTGAGCGGGTGTAGAAAGCCCATTAAATTAAGATGCCAGCTTAGTTTTTTTACCGGGTAACCAAACGCAAGAAGCTTGCGGTTTTCTGGCATGTTTAGCAGGCGGGTACTAGTAAAAGAGAAGTGGAGTATCCATAGGACATTGGCAAAGATGAGTGTAATAAGCTGATGTATCTCGGAGGTAAGCCATGGCAGTTGACTTATTACTGCAGGGTTATGATCGAAGAGGACAATGACCAATGCAGATCCCAAGAGGTTGGAAAAGAGTATCAAAAGAAAGATGATATACCCAATAACCAAAAAGGCCTGAAAATTAGTAAGTCGTGCCAAAAAAGCCGACCAATTGAGATATATGAGCTTTCTAAACATAATGTTCTCAGAGCACTTAACTTATTGGCGTATTCCCTTAAAGGTTTAACTTACGAGCAACAAGCCGCTTTTAGAAAGAGTTCATCCCGGCAAAAGAAAAAGCAATGATAGGGATGATCTATTCAGATTTTCTGGGTACTTTTAGTATTGTTGAAGAGTGGTGGTGATTATTTATCCAATATTAATAGTGATCGTTATTTAAACAGATATTAAAGACGAATGACTTCTAAAAATATACTCAAATACATATTTATTGCTGCAGTACTAGTATTAGCGAGTTTAGCACTTGCTGATGCATTGGGCTATTTCAACCAGAAGTCGTATACCGCTGTGTCTCATGGTTCACATGCCCATTATGTGCCTCACGACCGGGATCCTGATGTGCCCATTAATAAATTTCCGCGTGAAGAACCGGCCCCGGGAGAAAAAATTACGCCTACTGGTCAGATAGTCCCGGCAGAGGAATAAATGCAAAGTGGTTATTTGTTTTTAGAAACTAAATCCGCCTACTATAGAGAGCACACTGTTTTTACCGGCGTCTTCAATATCAAGGTTAGATGTGAGCCCAAAATTATAACGGACACCAATATTTAGTTTGGCAGCACCGACATTTAGGTCCGTCCCTGCACCTACAACACCCCCGAAATCGGTCTTTGTGTTATCCAAATCAATACTCAAACTTCCGCCCGAGACTTCACTGTTGAAAACAAAACCGGCATACGGTCCAAAATAGACATGAGGTTGGACCGGGCCAGGGGCAAAGCTGAACTTGGCAAGTACTGGTACTTCAATATAATCCAGCTTTAAGGTGCCACCGAGTGCTTTGTATCCCTTTTGGGTATAGAGCACTTCGGGTTGAATAGATATCGGACTCATCGGGACTTTCAGGTTCAAATATCCGCCTAGCATTAGCCCGGTGCGGTTACTTGGATCCAAATTGTCAGGCTGATCATTGAGATTGCTGTAATTAACTCCGGCACGAATGCCGATCTCTGCCTGTGCTTTGGCTTTATTAACAGAAAAGATGGTAATAGTTGCGAATAGTAAGAGGGGTATTAATAATTTTTTCATAACGTCATTCTTCATTTTTAGGATTCTCTATAATCTTTTATGAAGAATCGAAGCCTTTTGTTCCTTTCGGATGGTTAGGGTATTAATTAAAGTCCCTGTATTTGAGCTAACTTTATGTCGGGTTACGTATTTATAGGTGTAGCAATGGTATACTTCGAGCTCATATTATTAATTGAAAAGGAATTGAAGAGATATGAATTATTTCAATAGCAGTCAGTTAAGAATTAGCAACTTTTTTATCGGTATGATGATATTCTGCAGCGTATTAACTGCATTTAGTTTTGTGACAGGCTGCGAAGGACCAGCCGGAGCAGAAGGGCCAAAGGGTGAAGAAGGGCAGGTAGGGCCTGCCGGTGAAGACGGCAGTGAAATGTATGCCGGGCAGGGTGCACCGGCATCCGACCTGGGAAGTAATGGTGATTATTATCTGGATAAGAATACGGGTGAAATTTACGGTCCCCAAACCGATACCGGTTGGGGAACGCCCCTGATGCTACGAGGAGAAGATGGAAAAGATGGCAGTGAAATACATGCGGGAAGTGGTTCACCGGCAGATACTCTTGGAAAGATAGGTGATTATTATCTCGATCGTAGTTCGGCTAAGCTGTATGGGCCTAAGACAGACAGTGGGTGGATCTCTTTTGTTTTCTTAAAAGGTCCCAAAGGTGATCCTGGTGAAGATGGGAATGCGAATGTTATTTCGAGTGGTTGGACTCAGATTCCTGCCGGTGATTGGATGCAGAGTGGAGCCTACGAATCCCCCAATGATATTTCAACTTATCCTATTTCGGCAGCAAGCGGGGGTTGGTTTGGGTTGAGTTCCGTAGATCAACTTAATGGGGCGGTATTTGTTTATGTTAGGGGGCTGGGCAAACAGTCTGGAGGTAGAGATTCAGATGTCATGCAGTTGCCTGCGAGCGCCAAAGTATCAGGAGGCGGACAATCCGGAGGTATAGAACTGAGGTTCACACATGGTGGAGACCCCAACTATGCCATGTGGATTGTACCTAACGTTGGTTTGCAGAGCGGTGCTTGGGATACCAGCTATATGATGAATACGTATCTGCCGGATTTAGAGTTTAAGGCCGTAGTTATTCCCGCCACTACCTATGAATCAAACGGGATACCTCCGCTTGATTTCTCGAATTACGAAGCAGTTGTGGGTTACTATAATTTAGATAGATAACCAAAGAATTAGGCATATTTGTAGGGCTCCATGTTATTAGGGAGCCCTATTTATTTGGATACTAGTTGGACAGTTTTGTTGGGTTTGGCTTTACTAGCAATTTTTCCTGTTTTAGCTAACTGAGCTGTTTATTGTAAGTGCTTTATAGCTACTTAGTATACCCTTCTTATTTTTGAGATAGGCACTTCTCATTGATCAATATTGGTAGCTCCTAAAAAATTTATTGTAGGTTATTTGAGGACAGGCAACCTTATAAAGGTAAAAAGGAATCTCTTGCATATAGATGATAAGAATAAGAAAAAAAGTAATTTGTCCTCTGATTAGGAAATATCACGCATAAACTGAGTGAGTCTACATTCATGCGTTACTGAATAATAAAAAATCAAGAAAAATGGATACGTCTACAGAAGAGCAGTTGCTTAAATACGTTAAAATGGAAAATGTAAAATTAATGGCATTGTCATTGGTTGTTGGTTTGGCAATGATTGTGGGATGTGAGGGACCGCAAGGTTCGGAAGGGCCAGAAGGCCCGCAGGGTCCCCAGGGACCAAAAGGTGATGATGGTACGGCCAATGTTATCTATTCGGATTGGCATAATGCGGATACATGGAAACCCGCTGAATTTTTTGGAGATTCTGTGAGACATTTTGATATGGTAACCTCTGATCTAACACAGGAAATCGTGGACCAAGGTGTTGTTAAGGTATATGTTGATTTTCAAAATGTAGAGGCTATATACCAGTTGCCGTTTTCTGGTGATGTGGCAGGTTTTCTTGACGGTCTTCAACTTTATCATAAAGTACTGCCGGATACCGTAAGGGTAGAAGTCTTTGACAAGAACAATCCAAATTCAGATCCGGGTTCTTTCTCTTCTGATAATAGATTTCGATATGTCCTTATTCCCGGCGGACAGGCATCTTCCGGGAGTTCGTCAAAAGTTAATCCTAACAGGGGAGTATGGGAAGACATGTCCTATGAGGAGCTACAGCAGCGTTTCGATATTCCTGATCATGGTTCGGGGACGATATCTCTTGACTAGTATATAACAGTAGTTAAATATTTTGTGGATGTGCTGCACCCTACAGGTGCAGCACATTTTTTATGTTAATAACAGTTAAAGTCACAGGTTATTAAGGTGTAAACTGGGCAGCCAAATTAGGTTTATCCCATACAGAGTAGAGTTTGCTGAGAGCTTTTTTGCTCCGTTGGGTTCTCCAGTTATTATTACCAAACTGTTCCTTAAATATTTGGTGGGTTCGTAATAATGTATTCTCGGCTTGCTCATATTTACCTTGCTCAATATCTATTAATGCAAGTATGCCCTGAGCGGCAGCCACCTTCCAATGTTCTGAGGGTAGATGCTGTTTAAAACTCCGGAATGCATTTTGAACCAGAGGTATAGCCTTGCTACTGTGCCCTTGTTCAATTACAACCCAACCGAGCCTGAGCTGAGAAGCTGCGATATAGGTATGTCCTGGAGGAAATGCTTTTTTTCGCATGGACAATACCCTTCTAAACTGTTTCTCAGCTTCTACTAACTCACCTTTTTGATGTTTGATTTGAGCAATACCAGAGAGGGCATTGGCATGAGAAATGCGAGCTTGTTTTTTGTCAGACAGCATATTAAGGCATCGTTGAAGGGTGGCTTCTGCTTTTTTGAACTCTCCCAGATCCTTCAATAAATAGCCCAGGTCATTTAAAGCGCCGGTAATGGCTGGCGAACTATTAGCCTCATAAATATTAATGGCTCTTTGATAATGACTGAGAGCCTTTTGCGGGCGACCAGTTTCTGAATACAGAAATCCCAGCATTTTAAGAGCATAGGCAAAATCAGGATTGTTTTTTCCCAGATTTTTCTTGAAAATCTGTTTACTGCGTTTAAAGGAAGCTTCAGCCTTATGGTAATTCCCTTGTCTCAGCAATAAATAGCCAAGTTTATTTGTCGTGTATGCAACATTCTGATGGTTAGTTCCTAGCTCATTAGCATAAATATCCACCGTATTTTTTAATAGAGGTTTTGCCTTGGGGTATAAGGCCAGGCCTGTATACACATTACCTAAAGCTCCCAGAAGTTCTGCTCGTACCAGCGGTTGCTTTTGTAGGGTGTTTTTAATCTTGGTGACGCCTCTGTCAAGTACTTCACGGACAGTGATATCTTTACTTCCGGTTTGTGAAAAGGGATCACCACTTTGAAAAATATCAATGAGTAAGGTTTTAACCTGCTCTGCTTTTTTGGCTTCTAAACGAGCAGTATCGCGCTCATCGGCAAGTTTTATAGTATAATACCCAATAAGTGACGTCAGGATAAGAATAAAAGATATAGCAGCAGCAATTTTTTTTCCATGCCGTTTAATAAATTTCACTATTCGATATTTTATGACATCTTTTTTTGCTAGCAGAGGTTTGTTCTGCAGATACAGCGAAATGTCATCTTTTAGTTGGCTAATTGAATCATAACGTGCCTCCGGTTCCTTGCGAAGGGTTTTTTGGATGATGGAGAGTAGGTCACCTCTCAGTGTCTTAATTAATTTTTGGGGTTGGGTTGATCGCTTTTTTGCTATTTTGCTAACCTTTACCCCATTGTTTAGGTCTTGCAATCTTTGGTGGGGATAAGGTGGAGCTTGACTGCTTATAGCATCCGTAATTTCGCTGTATTGTTTGTTCTCAACATCAAAGGGATGGAGTCCCCCCATTAGTTCATATAGTAGAATGCCAAGAGTATATTGATCAGATGCTGTTGTAACAGCTTCACCGCCAACTTGTTCAGGAGAAGCATATTCAGGGCTCATAAGCCGTAATCCCGGGCGAGTTTTGATGGCAGACAACTCATATAGGTTGGGATCAAGTAGTTTGGCAATACCAAAGTCCAATATTTTAATATGCCCCTGACCAGTAACTAATATATTTTGAGGTTTTAAATCACGGTGAACAACTAAGTTCTTATGGGCATATTGTACTGCATCGCAGATACCAAGAAAGAGATTAAGGCGTTTTTTAACTGTTAGTTGATGTTTATCACAGTATTCTAAAAGAGGTATTCCATCAATATATTCCATAACGAGATAGGGCAACCCATTTTTAGTTATGCCGCCATCTATTCTATGGGCAATATTGGGATGATTAAGCTCAGCCAATATCTGTTGTTCCAGCTTAAAACGCTGAATATTTGCAGGCGTTTTAAGGTTTTGATGCATTATTTTTAATGCCCCGATCTGATGAATTTCAGAATCTACTAGTCGGGCTTTATAGACACTTCCCATTCCCCCGTGGTCAAGCAGTTCAATAAGTTCCCATTGATCAATAGTTTCTCCTTCAAGAGAATCCTCGATTTCCGGGACTGTCATATTGATATGAGTAGCGAAATTCTCAAGAAGAGCCCTGTTATTTTGTAAGTGATGATTTGCAAGTCCCTCTGATTCCTCAGCAGATTGTAACAACTGATGAACTTCGTGCTGCAACTCAGGTTTGTCTGAACAAAGGCGGTGTATATAGTTTGTCCGTTGATTGGGAGGCAGACTAAGTGCTAAATCAAAAATACGACTTATTCTTTTCCATTTTTTCTTATCCATTGTACTGGTTTTTTAATTACTCTCTGGGTATGAGTCAATAGATTACGTTGCTTCAAGTGTATTGAGAAGGAATTAAACATTTTTGAGTTCTTTGTGAAGCCAACTACGGGCTTTAAGCCAGTCACGATCAATAGTCCGGGTAGATACATCTAATATTTCTGCAATCTCACGATTAGTCATGCCGGTAAAAAAACGCATTTCAGCAACCCGACTTTTGCGTTCGTCAAATTCAGCCATTTTATCAATAAGGTCGTTAAGAGCAATTAAATCCTGGGCATGTCGATCCAGGTCAATTTTACCTTCTTCAAAGGATATACGTTGCTGCTGACCACCCCGTTTTTGGGCGGTCTTTTTACGGGCATAGTCAATTAATATTTGTCTCATTGCTTTAGTAGCAATAGCAAAAAAATGAGCCCTGTTTTGCCAGTCCAGCTTATTGATGTCAGTTAGCTTTAGATAAGCTTCGTGGACGAGTTCCGTTTTTTGTAGGGTATGCTCTGTATGCTCTTTTCCCAACTGGCGATGGGCAATCTCTCTCAGCCGATTATAAACCATAGGAAATAGTTTATCATAGGCCTGTTGATCTCCAGAACTGGCTTGCACTAACAGCTGGGTAATATTTGATTTTGAATCACTGGACATGGATTAATTATCTACATCAAGATGAGATAACAAAAAGTTTCCAACATACCTCATAGATTATTAAAAGCACTCTCAACAACATCTATTGTAGCATCGCATATAGTTCTAACTGGATTTATCAGCAAATGTTTCGAGAGAGATATTGCAGAAAGCTTCGTTCTCATTTTTAAATAGCGAGGTGATCAAAAAAACGTGTCGTACTCTCTTTTGTTTTTACGCATAGTTAAATAGAGGGGCGAGTAGATAAAACGAAAAAAACCTCTCTTAATAAAAACTGTAAATCAAGATTACGTACTATGTTTATGAAAATAAAAAATACGACTAACCAAATAGCAGGTTTTAAGTTAAGTGTTATGCTGTTGTCAGTAGTACTTGTACTAGGTACTATTGCTTGTGAGGGACCGCAAGGCCCAGAAGGCCCACAGGGGCCACAAGGTGAGCAGGGTCCCCAAGGAGATCAAGGTCCCAAGGGAGATGATGGTAATGCTAATGTCACTTTATATATTTTTGATGGCCATGATTTTACTTCCTCAACTGTGACACGGCGCGAAATACATGGAATATCAGAAACTGAAATGGAGGAAAGCGAATGGGATGTGTATCTAAAACATTCTTCAGGCTGGTATTATCATCTTTCGGGTTACGGGATTAGTGACCAAACAATGTATTTTGTTGCCCATCGCTGGAATGACAGTGCAGACCCTATGTATATTGATTTTTGGATTGAGGCAGCTGATGGACCTGGGGAGAGTTATGAAGAGATTCGCATTATACGTACAGCCTCGAGTTCGGTCGTTGATAGTACCTCGTCAAAGTCTCCTGCTGCCCAAAAAAGCCTGGATTATTCCAATTATCACGAAGTAGTAGATTATCACCAATTGAATGAAGATGATATAGTAGATCTCACATCTAACTAAAAAAAAATAGCGAAAAGGGGGGCTTTCTGATAACAAGAAAGCCCCCTTTTTATTTATAACTCCTCTTTTAAATACCGCCCGGTATGGCTGCCTTCTGTTGCTGCAATTTCTTCGGGGGTACCGGTGGCAACAATCTGTCCGCCGGCAAAACCTCCTTCAGGCCCGATATCAATAATATGATCAGCACATTTGATAACATCCAGATTATGTTCAATAATAATGACCGTATGGCCGTTATTGACTAATTCATTGAACGAATCCAGCAGTTTGGCAATATCTTCAAAATGGAGTCCTGTAGTAGGCTCATCAAAGAAATAGAGGGTATGATTGCCCACTGATTTACTTAAAAACTTGGCCAGTTTAACCCGTTGTGCTTCTCCGCCCGATAGGGTAGGCGCGCTTTGTCCCAACTTAACGTAACCGAGCCCTACGTCCTCAAGAGTTTGTAGTTTAGTGGTGATGCGTTCTTCATCCACAAAAAATTCGATAGCTTCAGAGACCGACATCTCTAGCACATCATGGATATTTTTGCCCCGGTATTTTACTTGTAGTACATCCTTTCGATAGCGTTTGCCGCCACACTCTTCACAGGTAAGCTCAATATCGGCCATAAACTGCATCTCAATTTTCTGGATGCCTTCGCCCTGGCAGGTTTCGCATCGTCCACCGGGCACATTAAAAGAGAAGTGGCCGGGTTCATAGCCCATTATTTTAGATTGCCGAGTATTGGCAAAAAGATCCCGAATACCATCAAACGCTTTGGTATAAGTCGCAGGATTCGAGCGCGAAGAGCGTCCAATAGGAGATTGGTCCACCATTTCTACCGAGTCAATATTGTGAAGTCCTTCCACTTTCCGGTGTTTCCCAATGTTATCTTTGTAGGTGCCAAACTCGTTCTCAACAGCGGCATAGAGGGTATCATGTACCATGGTCGATTTTCCTGAGCCACTCACGCCTGTAACACATATCAGTTTGCCAAGAGGGAATTCAACATCCAGATCTTTAAGGTTGTTTTCCATTGCACCCTTAAGAACCAAAGACTTACCGCTTCCGTCGCGCCGCTTTTCGGGGACCGGAATTTTCTTTTCCTCACTCAGGTATTTTCCGGTCAGTGTTTTTGATTCTAACAGCTTGTCATAATCTCCGCTAAAGACTACTTCTCCGCCATGAACTCCTGCAAAGGGTCCGATATCGATGACATTATCAGCCGCTTTTATCATTTCGGGGTCGTGCTCTACTACGAGTACAGTATTACCAATATCGCGGAGTGATTTTAAGATATTGATTAGCCGATCGTTGTCTCTGGGATGTAGCCCTATCGTCGGCTCATCAAGCACATAGAGGCTTCCGATCAGGGAACTGCCCAATGAGTTTGCCAGGCTGATGCGTTGCGATTCTCCCCCACTCAGTGTTTTGGCTTTACGATTGAGAGTAAGATATTCGAGCCCTACTTCATCGAGGTATTTCAGGCGCTTACGAATTTCATAAAGAATTTGCTCTGCCACTTCCTTCTCAAAGTCACTGAGTTCTAACTCTTCAAAGAATTCACGGGCATGACCTATCGTCATCTCAGCAACCTGCCCAATATGTTTGTCATTAACTTTAACATATAACCCATCTTTACGCACACGATATCCCTTACAATCGGGGCAACGGCTGTAGCCTCGATAGCGTGAATAGAAGACGCGCATATGTACTTTGTATGATTGGCTTTTGACATCCTCAAAAAATGGACGGATGCCAATATAATCTCCTTTTCCTTCCCACAAGATCTCTTTTACTTCATCCGAGAGATCTTGGTAGGGGGTGTCAATGGGTAAGCTATTTCGAGCGGCAACTTTAATAAAGTCGCGTAGATTTTCGCTGAACTTTTCGCCATTGAAGGGCGCGATAGCACTATCACGGATGGTTTTGGTGGGGTCGGGGATAACTAAATCCTCGTCAATACCCGATACCTTCCCAAATCCTTCACAAGTGTCGCAGGCCCCATACGGGTTATTAAAGGAGAACATTTGAGGAGTAGGCTCCTGGAATTCCATGCCGTCCATCTCAAAACGCTCGCTAAAATTGAGCTCGTCGCCATCTCGGATTTTTACCGAGCAGCGTCCGCGTCCCTCGTGGAAGGCGGTTTCCAGTGATCCGGCTATTCGGCTGCGGGTATCTTCATCACTCTTTAGGATAAGTCGGTCAACAAGTACGCGATAGTTATCGGCATCTAAATCATCAGGATCAACTTCATCTGCCGTTAAGTCCAGGATCGATTCATCTTCGATATGCAGCAGGCGGGGGTAGCCCTTCTCTTTTAAAACCCGCAGTTCATCCTCAAGCCCCTTTTCTTCATGTTCGGGAATGGAAAAGAGGACATAAAATTTTGTACCGTCCTCAAACTGTTGGTGCAGCTCTTCAATAGCTGTTTTAGTGCTGTCCTTTTTAACCTCACGTCCCGATTTGGGAGAAATCGTATGCCCAATGCGTGCAAATAGCAGACGCATATAGTCATAAATTTCTGTTGTAGTACCAACCGTAGAGCGGGGATTAGAAGAGGTCGTCTTCTGCTGAATTGCCATGGCCGGAGAAATACCCTGCATGTAGTCTACATCCGGTTTATCCATACGCTCCAGGAACTGCCGGGCGTAACTGGAGAGGCTTTCTACATAACGGCGTTGCCCCTCAGCATAAATAGTATCGAAAGCCAAGCTCGATTTACCGGAACCGGATACCCCGGTTATTACCGTCATCTGGTTACGTGGAATCGTAACATCAATATCTTTGAGGTTATGAACACGAGCTCCCTTTACAATAATGGGGCGGTCTTCAGTAGGCTTTTTTTGTTTCTTTTGTGGGGATGTATCAGTCTGAGACATTCACTAAATCTTTGCGTTTGTATAAACGGGTAAAGGTATGAATTTTATGACAAAAAATGAGGTTTAATCCGATATAAAGTAGGAATGCAAACAGCATTGTGAATTGAGCTGTTTAGCCAGGTGTAAATAGATCGTTTTTCTTTATGGAAAGTACCCAAAAAACGTATTTGTATGATATTCTTGAAGGGGTATTACTATTTATCGGTTTACCTCTGATGTTTTATTGGCAATTAATTCCACTACCTAAAATATTGGCGTTGGTTTCTGTGGCCGTTTATTGTGGGTTTCGTTTATGGCGTGATCGTTCATTTAAGGTCGATTTATTCATCAGAGATGATCTGCATGATATTTCAAAAACGATTTTGATCAGGGTACTGCTAGTTGCCATCTTGCTTACCGGCTTGGTATGGGTTGTTTATCCGGGTCAGCTATTTGCCTTCCCCTTTGAACGTCCCTTTTGGTGGATGGTGGTGATGGTCTTGTATCCCTTACTCTCAGCATTACCGCAGGAATTTATATTTCGCACCTACTTTTTTCATCGGTTCGAGCAGAAGCTCCCCTTAAAGCATTTAACAGTTGTTTTGAGTGCCTTGGCATTCGCCTTTCTGCATATTATCTACGATAACTGGTGGGCGATAGCTCTCAGTTTTATTGGTGGACTCTTTATGGGGAGGACATATCAAAAAACCAGGTCGTTATACTGGGTAACGTTGGAACATGCTATATACGGCTGCCTGGTATTTACCACAGGAATGGGAAGTTTTTTTTATGAAGCTATGTAAGCGTCCTATTACTTATTGTCCCGGGTTACTTTTTCTGCTTTTCGGATGCCCTTGAATAAAATTAAGGTGGGGATAATAAATGCTCCAAAGAAAACAGGGACCGTTATTGAGTGAGAAATTCCCGGATTGTCGATATGGATAATACTGTACGTACCGACTAGTATTCCCATCAAAAATATGGCAAAGGTAATTATGCCAAGAGAGCGACTGTTAAAGTTGAGAGAACCGATTTGTAGTGAAAAGGAGCTGGTATCGTTTTTCATGATATGATTAAATGCAGGGTTGCGATTCAGTATGTTCTGTGTCAAACATTGCTTGATAGGCCCAATAGCTATATCCTATAACAGCTAGTAGGATTATAAAAAGGCCAGATCAAAAGCTGATCCCTCAGCAAATTTGTGTAGACAAAAAAGAAGGCCGCAAAGGGGGAGTAGTTTCTTCATAGTGTCTTGATATTTGATGGTTAACTATCAAGTGTATTGAATCTGTTCATTTCCCTCAAGTTTTTTAGCGAAGTAATCACAAAATAAACTTATTACACAAAGGTGTAAGGAAATGAGTGCTAACCACATGAAGTTAAAAGGGGCGAATATATCGGACCCAACGGATGCCATATTCTCAAAAAGTAAGATTAACTGTATGGTTACGAGGAAATTTAAAGTGATAGCCCATCGGAGTCTGCCGGTAGTGTATTTGCTCCTTTTTAAGGTCATAAAAATACAAAGAGGTATAGCTAAAAGTACTATGACATCTAAATAAGGAATTGCTGAAAGTGATTCCTGTAATTCAACAGTATCTAGTCGTGTTAATGTTTCGAAAAGAAAGATTAGGCCCAGGTTAAGAAAAATTGCAGCGGTGTTTTTCCAATGGATATAGGATTTTGATAATGTATTGCTGTTTGTATTCTTCAAGGGTACAAATTTTTATTTAGGATGTTTGGTGAAGAAACAGGGGACCCTTAAAGGTTATTGCGAGGTCTCTTTTCCCCAGCGCTGCGAGAATACCATAGTGATTGCAATTGCTGTTGCTATAGTTATGCCTTGTAGTATTAAGTCAAGCCAGTCAACGGTGTAAGGTCCTGTGTAATACACCATTAACTCATAAAGTAAAATACCAAGGAAACTCCCGATTAAATAGCCAATGAATTTATATAGTTTCATAATTTATTCGTTAATGAGTTGTGCGCAGGGTTGAAAATTAACTTCTTCGAAGCAGAAAAACACCACTTGTTAAACAGAGCAAAATAACTCCCATGGCAACAGCTACAGCTAAAGTAATAGATCCTCCCATAGATGCTACAAGGTTTTTCATGAAGGTATAAGGGCCTGTTTTACCAAATACTATTGCTGCTATTATGAGTAAAATGCCCAGTATGACATTTAATTGTTTTCTAGTATATCTTTTTAAAAATGTCATAATATGATAGTCTATTAGTGTAAAAGGCTATTCTTCCCAATCTGATTCTTCCAGTTCAAATAGTTCATCCACTTCGATCTCTAACACCGAAGCCAACTTAAAAGCCAGGGCTGTAGAGGGAATAAATCGCTTCGTTTCAATAGCATAAATGGTTTGCCGTGTAACGCCCACTTTTTCGGCCAGGGCCGTTTGTGAAAGGCCGTGCCGGGCTCGTTCAACTTTAATATTATTGTTCATAGCCTTCGCTTGTACTCGGAGATGCGCTTATCTTTTTGCTTTTCTTCGCTATCAGGAAGATGATAATCTGAAGTTCTATGATATAAAGAGCATCTAAATTTGTTTTTACATTAAAGAGGAGCAGAAAAGCAATGGTGAGTAATGAGATAAAAAATGTTAAGTGTACTGCCTCCATACGTAACCGTATTATAAATTCATCAGTTTTTTCATCTTTTGATAGTGCATAAATCAGCAATCCTATTGCAGATATAAGAGCAGTGATTTCAAAAAAAGAGTCTGAAAATATGGTTATTCCCATAACATCAAATGGAACTAGTTCAGGTATCTTCGTTGAGTCTGATCCATTATTATAACCATGGATAAAGCCATTGATAAGATTGACTGTTGCCGTTGGTATAAAAAGAGTAAGTCCTACTTTTTTGCAATAGTTTGGCAGTAAATACAACGTTTCGGTATCTGATTTCTCTTGTAATGAGATAGTAATGTAAAGTATAAATTACATTATGACAACTATAGTTATGGGTTTGTAAATTAATTACGGTTTTGGCCCAAGAGTTTTGTAATATTAAGTAAATGTGATGTGATAAGGTGGGCAAAAAAATAAGAGCCGCGCCTTTCATAGCACGGCTCTTAGGGTAGGTGTATAACTGTAGTAGGGTAACTACAGTGGGTATAGTAAAAAATGCTAGGTACTTAAAATTCAGTACATCGTAGTTTCATAAAATATGTTCGTGTTGAAGAGGACATAAAGGTTTGGGAGCCTTTTATCCTACGATATCTAACGCTTAGGTCATATCAATATTGCATATTAGTTGATAGTATCAACAGCCTGCTTTTGATAAGGCATTTTCATAAAGCTCAGAGAAGAATTGATCTAAGTATTCTATTTCTTCTTGAGGGATATGGTCTAAGAGTTCTTCATTTACATCTTTATCAATTTTTCGCGCTCGTTCCAACACATCTATACCCGGCTTAGTTACTAATAAGATTTTTCTTCTCTTATCGTCAGGATCTTTAGCCCGGGCCAGAAAATGGTTGCTTTCAAGTTTATCAATTTGTCGCAATACCGCTGACTTATCCCGATCAACTATTTCGGCCAGTTCTTGTAAAATAAGGCCTTCGTCACTTTCTATAATATTAAGCGTAAAATATTGGTCAATTGTAAGTTTTATATCCTCTTCTGCAAAACGCTTTTTGAGAAGTCGGATCATGCCTTTTACAGCGAACCCCATTTTACAGCCTAACGTACGGCAACATAATTCTTGCTTTAACTTCATAAGCTACTGTTATGAATTTATTGTGTTAAAGATAAAACTAATCGTTGATGTGTGCAACTAATATTTTGTTAATGTTTTTAAATGTTGGCTGTGTTTTATTAAATCATTTGAACTCAGCTAATAAAATGCCAAATATTGTTGTTGTAACCTGTATTCAAACAACATCCTGATTAGTTTTAATAGTTCAAAAATAAAAACTGCATCTTTTACAGCGCGGCTCTCAGGGTAGGTGTAAAACTGTGGTTATCCCTACTACAGTGGGTAAATAATTTTTTAGTTAAAAGTGCTTTTGAAATTAATTACTTATTTCTGTCGGTGTTTGTAATAGTTTCTGACATTTCCCAGCCTCCTCCCAGTGCCCGGTAAAGGTTTACACCAGCTGTAAGTTTTTGCAACCGATCATTAATATTATTGATCTGTGCTGATAGTAGTTGCTGCTGGGCTGTTAGTACCTCGGTATAATTGGCGTCGCCATAGGTTAGAAGTTCGTTAGAATATTTAACAGCTTTTTTTAGTGCAGAGAGTTGCTGTTGACGCATTGCAAGCTTCTGGTCAGCATTTTTGTATTGACTTAACGCATTTGAAACTTCTTGGCTCGCTTTAATAATAGTATTTCGAAGATTGTATTTGGCCTGTTTTTGTTGTGCTTTGCTTTTCTTTAAGCGCGCTTTATTTACTCCTTTATTAAATAAAGGTTGGGTAAGCCCGGCAGCTAGGTTATAAAATATAGACCCTGGTTTAAAAAGGTCTTCAGTTGTTAGACTTTGGTAACCGCCGCGGGCAGTAAGGGTAAAAGAGGGATAAAAATAGGCACGAGCATTATTTGTGAGTTCAAAGGCACTACGAAATTTATATTCAGCAGCTAAAATATCAGGACGATTGCGGAGAAGTTCTGCTGGCAAACCGGCAGCCAGCGAATCAATGGGGTGCTGTTTGTCTAGGCTCTCGCGTTTAATTTTGCCGGGAGATCGCCCCAGTAAGATACTTAATGCATGTTCTTGTTCCGTAATTTGTTGCTTTAATTCCGGTATAGTAATCTCTGCTGCATATTGACTAGCAATACTTTGCTGTACAGAAACGCCGGTAACGAGGGAACTTTCTTTAAGGTTTTTAATGGTTTCGGTTACCTCTTTTCTGTTTTTTACGGTTTTCCGGGTAATGGCTAATTGCTTATCAAGTGCGATAAGGCGGTAGTAGCTGTTGGCAACATTTGCAATAAGGGAGGTTTGAATAGCTCTACGGGTAGCTTCTGACTGTAGTAGCGTAGCAAAACGAGCTTTTTTAGCACTGTTGAGTTTGCCCCAAACATCGAGTTCCCAGCTTGTGCTTAAGCTGATTCCATATTGTTCGGTGGCGGGGATAACAGTATTTCCGGTGCCGGTACCAAGGCTATTATTATTGTCCGAAGGTTCATTGTGGGATACTGTGCTTCCCAGGCTAAGACTGGGCAGCATATTCATTTGCCCTTGGTAAAAATTAGCTTCAGCAATGCGGATCTGTTCAATTGCTTGTTTTAAATTGAAGTTGTTTTTGAGTGCTTCTTGAATAAGTTTTTGCAGCTGTGGGTCTTTGAAAACCTGTTGCCAAGGCATTTCTGCAAGAGAGCTACTATCCATGCTAAGTTGTTCAAATGGATATAGGTTTTGGGTATTTACGTCAGGTTTTTTGTACGACTTGGTAGCAAGGCATGATGATAAAATGGTTGCCAATATGATACTAAATACAAGTCTAGAAAGTGATTTATACATGAAAGCAAATAAAAAACTTTAAAATGTGAGCAAAAGATAAAATTACTTATTAACTGCTTTTGGGGGAGCCCCTGAAAATTTCTCCTGCAGTTTCTGAAACAGGATAAAAAGTATGGGTACAACTAAAAGTCCTATAAACGTTCCAATAAACATGCCCCCCGCTGTTCCAATACCGATCGATTGGTTAGCATTAGCATTAATACCTGTGGCCAATGCCAGTGGAAGCAAACCGGCAATAAAAGCGAAGGAGGTCATTAATATTGGACGTAGACGAGCTTCGGCACCATTGATTGCTGCTTTGGCAATACTCATTCCTTCTTCTCGGCGGCGTTGAAGAGCAAACTCAACAACCAGAATGGCGTTTTTAGCCAGAAGTCCCAATAGCATAATAGATGAGATTTGGAGATAAATATTGTTGGCAACGCCAAAAATATTTGCAAATATGAATGATCCGGCTAATCCAATAGGCAAAGGTAATATTACAGCCCAGGGCACAAGGTAACTTTCATACTGTGCACTCAACAAGAAGTAGACAAAAATTAAACAGAGCGCAAAAATAAGAAGTTCTTGTCCGCTTGCTTTGCTTTCTTCGCGGGTTAATCCCGAGAATGCATAGGTATAGTCATCAGAAATCTGATTATCAAACACCTCTTTAATAGCATCTATAGCATCACCGGAGCTATAGCCCGGATTGGTTGCTCCTGTCAGCTGTACAGAATTAAAGAGATTAAAGCGAGAAACATTTTGCGGTCCATATACCCGTTTAAGTTCTACAAAGGAGCTGGCAGGAGCCATTTCACCATTGCTGTTGCGGATCGAAATGTTCTGCAGGCTTTCTTTTGAACCTCGTGATTGAGGAGTCCCTTGCAAATATACCCGGTAGAGCTTGCCAAATCGGTTGAAGTTAGATATATAAAGACCTCCGTAATAGGCCTGCATAACGTTTAAGATCGATTTTGGGGAAACCCCAGCGCGTTGTGCTTTGGCTACATCAACATCTACCAGATATTGGGGGTAATTGGTGTTAAAATAAGAGGCGGCGTATTGTACTTCAGGTCTTTGAAAAAGAGCTTGTTGAACTTTTTGACTGGTTTTAGCAAGCTGTTCCAGTTCACCACTGCTAAGGTCTTGTACATTAACGGTAAAGCCGCTTGTATTGCCAAAGCCGGAAATTACAGGAGGAGAGAAGAATGTTATGTTTGCATCTTTAATACGAGCCGTTTTTTTACGGAGCTCTCCGATTACCTCTTTCACACTTCGGTTACGGGTATTCCAATGATTGAGTTTGCCAACAAGGAAACCATACTGGCTGCCGGACCCACTGATAATTCCGAATCCCGAGATGGCCAGTCGGGAATCTATGATATCCATGTCGGCCATAATGCCATCTACTTCTTCCATAACTTCTTTAGTACGTTCCAGTGAAGCGGAAGCTGGGAGGCTAATGTTGGCGAAGAAGGTACCTTGATCTTCATCAGGTACAAAGCCTGAAGGAGTAGTTTGGAATAGATACCCAAATAATACAATAGAGCCAATGACAATAGCTACGGCTGCCCATGCATTGCGAGTAAAGTATCCCAAAATTTTCTTATATCGATATTTGCCTATATCAAAAGCAGTATTAAATGCGATGGCAAATCGATCGGTAAGTGATTTCTTTTCTCCAATTTCTTTATGTTCCGGTTTTAATACCAAAGCACATAGGGCAGGGCTCAGTGTTAAAGCATTAACAGCTGAAATGATAATTGCTGTAGCCAGCGTAATGCCAAATTGTTGAAAAAATACCCCTGTAGAACCGGTAATAAAGCTTACGGGTACAAATATTGCCGACATTACAAGGGTGATAGAAACGATAGCCCCGGCTATCTCATTCATGCCCTCAATTGCTGCCTCTGTTCCCGACTCAGCCCCTTCTTCTAGCTTAGCGTGAATAATTTCAACTACAATGATAGCATCATCCACAACAATTCCAATGGCAAGAACAAGGGCAAAGAGCGTAAGCAGGTTGATGCTGTAACCAAAAATATTTAGGAAGAAAAATGTACCAATAATTGATACCGGTACAGCAATAGCCGGTATAAGGGTAGAGCGCCAATCCTGCAAAAAGACAAATACCACAATAAATACTAAGATAAATGCCTCAAGAAAGGTTATGTATACTTTATCAATAGAGGCTGTTAAAAAGCTGTTAGCATCAAAAACTGTGGTATATTCTATGTCATTGGGGAATGATTGGGAAGCAGCTTCGATCTCCTTTTTAACATCTTGAACGACTTCTTGGGCATTAGCGCCAGCCGTTTGAGAAACGAACATTCCAACACTGGGACCACCGTTAGCCGTACTGTGTACCCGGTATGTTTGAGATCCAAGCTGAATATTTGCCACGTCTTTTAATCGCAGCATGTCGGCATTTTCAGTGCCTTCCCGTATAATAATATCTTCATACTCCGGAACTTTAGAGAGGCGGCCTTTATATTTCATAGTAAACTGCATTGCCTGTCCGCTGTTTTGTCCAATAGCGCCTGGTGCTGCAACAAAACTTTGCTCGTTCAGGGCCCTGATAACATCATTGGGCACTAAGTTGTAGGAAGCCATAGCATCTGGCTGCAACCAGATACGCATAGCATAAGTGTTAGCCCCAAAGGCATCAGCAGTACCTACACCGTTTACACGTTGTAAACGCGGAATCAGATTAATGCGAGCATAGTTTTCCAGAAAGGTGCCGTCATGGCTGCCGTTGGGACTGTAAAGGGTAAAAATTAAAAGCCGACTTGTTTGCTGCTTTTGGGTAGTCACTCCCGTTTGGGTTACCTCTTGTGGTAAAAAGCTGGATGCTTGGGCAACTCTGTTTTGAACGTTAACAGCAGCAATATCAGGATCAGTACCCAACTCGAAAAATACTTGTATCTGTGCTCGACCATTATTGCTTGCTGTTGAAGTCATGTAGGTCATGCCTTCAACGCCATTAATTTGCTCTTCAATAGGGGCTACAACACTATTGAGTACAGTTTCAGCATTAGCTCCCGGGTAGGAAGCCGAAACTTCAATAGTTGGCGGAGCAATTTTAGGATATAAAGAAACGGGTAAGGCATAATATCCTAAAATACCCAAGATGACAATAATAATAGATATGACAGTTGATAAAACCGGTCGTTTAATGAAGCGTTGTATCATTGTTGCTAGTTTAAAAAACTTGTGGTTGCCTATAGAGGAATCTTGTGAAACGTATAATGACAGCTTTTAATTGGATAATGTGTTATACAAACTGTCGCTGTTTATTGATTGTGGCCGAATAGAGACTCCTTTACGTAGACTACCTAAGCCACCGGTAATAATTTTATCTCCGGGTGTTAGCCCTTCTTTGATTACAAAAAGCTGTTTTGTAGAAAGTTTGAGAGGATGAACCTCGGTACTTTGTACTGTATTATCGTCACTCACGGTATAAACAAATACCTTATTTTGTACTTCGTAGGTAGCTTTTTTGGGGATTACCATAGCTGAATCTTTTTGAAATGGTATTTCAATATTCCCACTACCGCCACTTCGTAATATTTTTTTAGGATTTGGAAACTGGGCACGGAAAGATGCTGATCCTGTCTGGGTGTTAATTAATCCGCTAGCCAATCGAAGAGTTCCGTTATGTTCGTATGTGGTGTTGTCGGCAAGTATAAGTCGCACGCCCGGCATGCTCTGGATGCGCTCGTGAAGTGAATGCGATTCCATTTCTGAGATGTTATTTTTTGTCATCTCCAATAGTTCACGTTCGCTCATCGAGAAGTAAGCATACACCTCGGAAATATCAGAAATTTTGGTTAACGGTTTTTGAATACTACTGTGTACAAGACTTCCGATACGATATGGAATCGTACCCATGACTCCATTGGCAGGGCTCTTGATTACAGTATAGCCTAAGTTAATTCGGGCATTTTGTAGTGCAGATTTAGCTTGTGCTAAAGCCGCTTTTTTTGCCTTATAATTGTTTCTGGCTTTCTGTAGCTGATAAGTACTTACAATATTTTTTTCAACTAGCTTAGTATATTGGTGGACTTTATCATTTGCAGTTTTAACAGCAGCTTTGGCAGCTTGTACATTCGCTTCACCAGAGCGAACGTCTTGTTTGTATTGTTCGCTGTTTAATTTAAATAAGGGTTGTCCTTTCTTTACTGTATCCCCTTCATCCACTAGGATTTCAACAATATATCCAGAGACACGCGGTCTTATTTCCATTGTTTGTGTGCCTTCCAGTGTAGCAGGATAACTGCTGGTTAACTCAATAGATCGGGGTTGCAACTCAATGACAGGGTAAGATTGTGGTTGCTGATTCTTGCGTTGCTTTTGATTGTTGCTACCACAAGAGGACAAGACAATTGAGGTAGTAATAAAAACAAATAGTAAGAAATAAGTCCGATGCTTAACGTTCATCTGATAATTGATTTTAGGTATACTAATATTCAAAATATTTTAAAGTAGTTGATTGGTTCAACAATTTGCTAATTCGAGGGCTTCTTCGTAGATATCTGAAAAAAAATTGTTGAGATATTTCATTTTTTCCTCAGGAATATCTTGCCAGAGTTCGTTGTTTACTTCTTGGGCAATTTTACGGGCCTGTTCCAACATGTTTAGGCCTTTTCTGGTAACAAGTAATATTTTTCTTCTTTGATCGTCGGGATCTTTTGCTCGGGCTAAAAAGTGCTTGTTTTCAAGTTTTGTTATGTGTCGTACCACGGCAGAGTTGTCACGATCAAGGATCTCAGCTAATTCCTTTAATATTAAACTCTCATCATTTTCTATAATGTTGAGGATAAAATATTGCTCTATTGTCAATGCAATATCTTCTTCTTGAAATCTCTTTTTCAGTACCCTGACAATGCCTTTTATGGCAAAGCCCATTTTGCAACCTAAAGTGCAACAACACAACTGTTGTTTTAATTTCATATATAATAACGTTAAAATTAGAATAGGTAAAGAAAAGGCAACTAGTTGACATGTGCAACTAGTTGCCTGGGTATTAAGAATAAATGATTCTTTTTTACATTTTTTTGCCTATCAATGGTTTTTGGTTAGATAAACCTTATCAAGATTATCGAGGAGATTTAAAGGGATTGTAATAAATCTACTTTCTTTTTAAAATCTTTAAAGTGTGAGCCTTGCCAATAAACTTTTTGACACTCTTGGCACTGGTAAAATAGTGAGTGTTTTTGTTGTACCTTAGGCGGTACTTTTTCTTGTACCTCTGCAAGAGCTACTCTGACGAGTCTGCCATTACATTCCATACATCGATTAAAAGGATTTATATTTTTAGATAGTTCAAACCGATTAAAAAGTTCCCGTAGCTGTTTGTCAGGATCAGTATTTCGAACCCAATACCCCTGTTGGGTATCACCATGACGTAAGAGGCCAATATTCCGTGTCAGGATCATTCTGTTTTCTGCATTCGAAATATGGATTATATCTTGCTCTGTAAAATTAGGATTGAGTATAGCATTAAAGCCGAATAAGCGAAGCTTCTTAGTTAGTTTTCCAAGATGAATATCCAGTATGAATTTTTCAGGGCTAATAAATTCGGATGATAAATTTGATTTTGAGATCTCCTCGAACGGGTAGGCTGTAATTTCCTCGCCACCGGTAAGGTTATATGTCAGGCTTTTGCGTTCTCCATTTATTTTAAGCCCAAATATTGCTGTATGTGGTATCCCTTGCGCTTCTATAAGGTCTTTAACTGCCGGGGTACCCTTAAATGAGACGCTTAGTAAAGAGATGTCATTACTGGATTTTTTAATAAAATCTTTTAGCGATGCTACCGGTCGCAAAGTTGCCTGTTTTGTCATTTTATTCTTTATTAGGTTAAAACATTTTGAACCCTTAATATTGAAGTTGCCAGAAAGTTTTGGGATGACAGGTTTAAAAGTATCTTAACTTTAATAAAATTAGGCATTTACCTGGCTTTTTTGAAGCTTCTTCCATTTTTGACAATAAGGTATTTTTCATTACCTTTTTTAAATGTTTTTACAGCCCGCATATTATAGGTTGGCAAAAATAATCTACACTTAACCAAAGATATAGTTCAGCAGTTTATGGATTTATTTGATAAGCTTGAGGGCAGACCGAGCCCATTGGGTGAATTTACCTCAGACGGATATGGATACTACACCTATCCTAAACTTGAAGGACCTTTAGGTCCCGTCATGAAGTTTAATGACGAAGATGTAATCGTTTGGAGCATCAACGATTACCTGGGAGTTGGTAGTAATGATGAGGTAAAAGACTATGATGCCGAAATAGCACAAGACAATAGCCTTAGCAGTCCTATGGGTGCAAGGCTAATGACCGGAAATTCAACTGAGCACGAAAAACTAGAAGAAGAGCTCGCAGATTTTGTTCATAAAGATGATGCATTTTTGTTGAATTATGGATATCAGGGAATTATGAGTGTGATTCATGCCCTGGTTGATCGTAAAGATGTATTAATATACGATGAGCTGAGCCATGCTTGTATCGTAGACGGTAAGCAGCTGGCTATGGCAGAAAAATATGTTTTCAAGCACAACGATATAGAAAGTTTTGAAAAACAGTTGGAACGTGCACATCGGAAAAAAAACGATGATGGGGCTGTTCTGGTAGTTACTGAAGGGGCTTTTGGGATGACCGGAGATCTCGGCATTCTGAATGAGATGATTGCCCTTAAAGAAAAGTATCCATTCCGTCTGCTTGTTGATGATGCACATGGGGTTGGAACAATGGGTGAGGATGGTTCCGGAACGGGAACACACCTGGGATGCCAAGATGGTATTGATATCTATTTCGGTACTTTTGCTAAGGCATTTGCTCTTATCGGTGCTTTTGTTGCTACTGATGAACGGGTGGTTGAATTTTTGAAAGCGAACGTACGAAGCCAGATTTTTGCAAAATCAGTGCCTATGCCAATTGTGAAGTCTGCTCGTAAGCGTCTTCAAATGATTAAAGATAATCCTGAATGGCGTGAGAAGCTTTGGGAGAATACAAATATGTTGCGCGGCGGTCTTCGTGATATGGGATACAACGTGTTGCCTGCAGAATGTCCGGTAACACCCGTTCTTACAAAGGGAAGTACTGATCTTTGCCAAACTATTATGCGTAAGCTTCGAGAAGAGCATGGCGTATTTGTGAGTGGTGTAGCATATCCTGTTGTACCCAAAGGAACGGTGCTCATTCGATTGATCCCAACAGCGGCTCATACCAAAGAACAGATCCAGAAAACATTGGATGGGTTCGAAGCTATTAAAGAAGTGGTTTTCGCAGAGGCTAAAAAGCAACAGAAGATGACTGCCTAGAAAACCGGTAATTTAATTTATATAGAAAAAGCCCCGATTTATCATCGGGGCTTTTTTCTTTTAAAAGTGATGTAATATTAAGAGAAGAGCTCTTTTATGAGGCCAATAACACCGGACTTTTGGTCTTTCTTGGCTTGCCCTTTACGTCCACCGCTTAGTTTATCATAGCTGGGACGCGGGAGTTCAAGATCGTCTTTCTTCTTTTTCTTTCGTTTGTTGCGTCCGTTATTGTGGCGTTTCTTCTTTTTATGTTTTGACTTCTTTTTACCCTTCTTCTTTTTCTTCTTTCGCTCCTTAAGCTTTTCTTTAACTTTTTTGGGTAGATTAAGCTCTTTTGGCGCTTGTTTTAATGTGCTTTCAAGTTCATTTATGTCACTACGATCTTGTTTCGAAACCAAAGAAACGACGCGTGAGGCCTTGCCGGAACCGACCAAATCAGCTCTGTATCTATATTCATCGGGGTTGGCAGGAACATCATAATTTATAACCTGGGTAACGCGTTGTATATCGAGTTCTGCAGCAGGAATGTCAGCCACTAAAAGATACTGTACATCGCCATTGGTAAAATTAGCAAACCGCTGGGCTCGCTTTTCATCAGAAAGCTTACCGTGTAGGCTGGTAGCCTTTAGGTTTTGTTTGCGTAGGGTACGGTACAAACGATCAGTGCCCCGTTTAGAGGCGGTAAAGATTACGCAATTATCAGTGGGCGTTTCCTCAATATGGGCCATTAATGTAGTAATCTTCATACGATTAGGAACATAAATGTAGCCATGGGAGAGATTGCTGTCCACCTTTGGAGGCTCTGAAAGCATTTTCGTAGATGAATCCAGCCCAATAACTTCAGGGTCTTCGAGGTAATGCTTTGCAAATTTCTTAACCTCATCATTCATCTCACCGGTATAAATGATGGTTTGGTGTTCGTTGAGCACCCGTCGTAAAATGCCCTTCAACTTCGATTGTAATCCCAGTTCCACCATGGAATCGGTAGCATCAATTACCACTAATTTCACATCGCGAAATACAAATCGAAGCTTTTTAGTGATATCAGCAAGCGGACCGGGGTTACCGGTAATAACTTGGACACTACTTTTTAGGGCCTCTTCCTGTTCTTCCGGTTCGGTATCCATATCCACAGAAGCACTTTCAATCTGCGCATGATATCCCATGGCCCAAACAAGCTCATCTATTTGTTGAGACTCTTCGGGATTAGGGGTCAATACCAGCACAGAAGCACTTTCTTTTTCTTCCCTGTCATCAATCATTTCTAAAGCAGGGATAACAAAAGAAGCAATTTTATCACTTCCGGGTTCGGCTTTAACCAATGCATCTTTCCCTTCCAACACCGCAGGAAGGACCTCTTCTTGGAGTTCAGTAAGTTCAGTGTAGTTTACATCTGCGAGCCCACTCATGATATCGGGGCCCAGGTCTATTTCTTCAAACTTCAACGTTCTAACCTTTCATTTAGTTAATGTTTGTTCATCATGCACTGCTTCAAAATCAAGCAATGCTCATAAGGTACCTGAATATACAAAACTTATTGCGCTTGCTCACCTGATTTTCCAGGCACTTTGTATCTATTTATTAATAAAGGATGAATTGACAGATCGCATCCTTTTGTTCTAAGATAAACGCATACCCCCCCTAACATTATTGCCATGCCTAACAGTACGAGCAGTCCGGCTTCAGGCCCAAAGTTTCCTCCTGTCCATAAATCGGGACCGGACTGCTGGATATTGAGAATTCCAACATCAAACTGTTTTCCACTAACGGGAAAACCAAAAAGCCCGGCCATGAAAAAGTTCCAGCCAAAGTGCAGGCCAGCCGAAA
Organism: Fodinibius halophilus; assembly: GCF_011059105.1. GTDB lineage: Bacteria > Bacteroidota > Rhodothermia > Balneolales > Balneolaceae > Fodinibius > Fodinibius halophilus. The sequence continues at coordinate 210,127 of NZ_JAALLS010000002.1, forward strand.
GAGAAAGACGGCCAGTAAAAATAAAAGGTATTGCCAATACAAATCCTGCAATAACAATATTACATGTCGAAAGTACCGAGGCATTGGGATTGTTATAATGAAGTAATCCAAAAACAGAAGATGTTAGAAATATTGCGATAAATACTATTAGCCTTTTGTTCAGCCACGGATAGCGCAACCCTTCTACAATATTAAGTATTTGGTATCCTCGTGAGAACAGTTCTTCATAAAAGCCAACCATCGCCATAGCCAAAAAGAAAACCAGCAAGTTTAAGAAGAAGGGTTGTTCCGAGGGTAAGTTCCACCCAAAATCGGAAATCGTAATCCAACCCAGCTGCCATTGCACGAAAAAGATAGCACCAATTGCTAAAAAAGCTAATACGGTGCCTACAATAAATTCTGTGATCCACTGTTTGTTTATATAGATACCGTAGTCGACGAAGTTACGATTATCAATATATTGGGCTGCAATCCAGATACTTGCAATAACACCTAAAAATTGTGGTATAACTGCCGTGAGTGGGGATGAGGCCGGTAAAAGAAGGAAGAATGGAAAGTAAAGTGGAGCAATAAATACGATAAGCGTAAAGAATTGAAGTAACAGTCGCCATCCTGCACGCAGACGTTGCTCTTTTTTATTTGTAAATACATTCATAAGTCGAGAAACATTCTTAGTTTTTATACGGTATGAGTATCATTAAAAAACGCTATAACTTACATTAAAAGACCAAGTAAATCAGGTTCATATGAGTGATCGATTTGTGTTTCAGGCATCAAAAGAAGAAGTAAAACAGTTATTCCATGTAACATCAGAGCGAGATGATTTTTTTAATTCTGATTTTAATATAACTCCGGGGTCATTAATTCCTGCAATCTGTAAAGAAGATGGAGAGCGAAAATTGTATAAATTTGTATGGGGTCTAATTCCAGAAAATGCCGAAGAAGAGAAAGAGGGCCGAGGAAATTACGAAGCTGCTATTGAAAACCTGGAAGAGAATAAACTGTTAATTGAATGTTTGGCTCAGCGTCGATGCTTGATTCCAGCCAAGGGTTTTTATAAATGGAAAACTACTGAAAAGAAGAGTACGCCATTTTTTATACGATTGCTTTCAAACGAATTGACAGCCATTGCAGGAATCTACTCGGTATGGAAGTCTTCTTCGGGGCGTGATGTCTATTCTTGTGCTATGCTTACAACATCTGCCAATGCACTGGTGCAACCCGTAGATGATAGAATGCCAGTACTATTACACCCGGATGATCATAAAAGATGGTTGGCTGATAATGAAATTAAGCCTGGTGACCTGAAACAGTTTTTGAATAGCTATTTAATAACTGATTTGGCAGTGAACCGGGTTTCGGAAAAGGTGAATGATCTGGATAATAATAATGCGGATCTGATTCAGCCTATTCCAAAGTAGTTAAGGTTATTGGTTGGGTTCTTTATAGATACGCATGGTGGGGTAGGCCAGTTCTATATCATCATGCTCATTAAAAGAGCGAAGCACATCTTCCCATATCGCTTGCGAAAGCCCCCGGCGCTGGCGTGGGTCGGAAAGATGCCGAATAGTGAGGCATACACCACTGTCTCTCACATCAGTATACACAATGGGCGTAAGGTAGCGGTAATAGATGAGATATGATTTTTTGGCTTGCTGAACCTGTTGTTCGGCGCGCTCAACAGAATCTTCAAGATGCTTATCTGATATCTGTTGCAGAAGTTCTTTGGCTTTTTCCCAGTTGCTCTCAAAGGTGACAAGAACTTCTATTTCATTCCACAAAAATTTAAAGTTGCTGGTATAGTTTGCCAGTGATTTGGAAAAAGCATAATGGTTGGGGACATGTACCACACGACCGGTACTCTGGTCGGCATGCACCCAGTTTCCAATCTCAAGTACGGTGAATTTAAAGAGTCGTTGGTCAATAACATCACCTTTGACGTCACCAATTTGTATACGATCGCCAACATCAAAGGGTTTGCGCCACAAAATGAAAAGCCAGGCAGCAAAGTCGCTTACGGGGTCTTTAAGTGCGATGGCAAGTCCCGCAGAGAGTAGGCCAAGGAAGGTAGCTACCGATTGAAGTCCCTCAAACCAGATACGCCCAACGATAAGAAAGCCCAGGAAAACAGAAATATAAGTGAGGTTTTTACGCCATTTATATTGTATTTTTGTCTCCGGTAGCTTTCTGTTGATTATGCGGATAGCAATAAAGCGTATCAACCAGATTGCGATAATAACAACAACAGATAAAATGACCTGGTAAGTGAAGCCGGGAGAGTTTTCAATAAATTGCTGAATGCGACCGGTGATGTTTTGCACGATTTGCTGTAGCTAAGTTAATGAAATAATTAGTGGAGTAAACGGTTGTATCTATATCAAACATAATATCATTGTAAAGAAAAGGAATTTTGAATAACTTTACTGGTCTGAAAAACACAGTTACATAGATTTTACCATGCTTTATTATATTATATTATCTGTAATTACGCTCATCTGTATTTTATTAACAATTGTTATCTTGCTGCAGCCGGGGCAGGGACAAGGCATATCCGGTGGTTTAGCAGCTGGTAATGCCGGAGGGCAGGGACTTGGTGCCCGCCGAACGGCCGACTTGCTATCAAAATCAACCTCTGTACTGGGAACGGCGCTATTAGTTCTTTGTGTACTGGCGAACTTTGCAATTGAACGGGGCGGAACTACTGAAAGTGCTGTTCAACAAAGTGGAACAGAGCAGTCGACGCAACAAAATAATATTAATAACCCATCTGAAACTCCTTCTGCTATTCCTGAGTTGCCGGCTAATCAGAGTAACAATGGTGGCGGTAATGGTAATGACGGTGGGTCTGACGACGGAAACTAGTCAGTTCCAGCTTTGAGTTTTTATAAAGCCTGATTCTGTAAAGGGATCGGGCTTTTACTATTGGCATCAGTAGAGGTGCTATATTTTGATATTGTTACTTACCGATACAGAAGCGAGAAAAGATGCTATCCAAAATATCTTCGGTGGTAATTTCGCCCGTAATAGTGCCCAGTTGTTTAAGGGCGGAACGCAGGTCAATAGATAGGAAGTCGCCGGTCATACCGCGGTCGAGAGCTTGAAGGGCACTTTTAACATCTTGCTGAGCCTTCTCCAGGGCATCGCGGTGGCGGCTCGACGTTACCAGAAGGCTCGATGAATCATAATGTTTGTTTTCAAGCGCACGTTGCTTCATTAGTTTTTTGAGATCATCGATAGCTTCTCCTTCTATTGCAGATATTTTAAGATCGTATCTAATACGCTCATCCTCTATTTCTTTGGCGATATCTTTTTTTGTACCGATCAGAATAAAAGGGGTGTCGCCCGCATTTTTCTGAAACTCAGCAATATCCTGGCGCTCTTCTGCAGTAAGTTCCCTCGAAAGGTCTTTTAAATAAACTGCCAGATCTGCCTTTTCAAATGCTTGTTGCGACCGTTTTACTCCTTCCGCTTCTACCACATCTGTTGTCTCACGCAATCCCGCAGTGTCTGTGAGCTTGAACCGTAACCCATCATAGCTCCAGTCCACATCAATGGTGTCGCGCGTTGTGCCGGCAATTTCAGTAACAATAGCTCGATCTTTACCGACAAGCGTATTTAGCAGGGTAGATTTACCAGCGTTAGGTAATCCAATAAAGACGGTGCGTACGCCATGTTTGACAAGGCGCCCGGTTTCATAGGTAGCTAAAAGTTCATCAATTTCTTCATCCAGCTCTTTTAGCAGCTCCTGGAGCTGCTCTTTATCGGCGAACTCCACATCTTCTTCTACAAAATCGAGTTCCAGCTCAACCATAGCTGTGGCATCAATAATTTGCTGGCGGAACTCTTTGATATGTTCACCAAGACGTCCTTCCAGTTGCTGGTGGGCGGCATCCAATGCTTTTTTACTTTTCGCATGAATCAGGTCGGCCACAGCTTCGGCCTGACTTAATTCCATTTTTCCATTAAGGAAAGCTCGTTGGGTAAATTCTCCGGGTTCTGCAGATCGAACCCCTAGAGAAAGTACCGTTTCTAATACGGCCTGTGTTACCAGTACACCACCGTGACAGGAAATTTCAACGGTTTCTTCCCCGGTATACGATTTTGGAGAGCGAAATAGTGTAGCTAATACTTCATCAACGACTTGTCCCTCATTGTCAACAATATTGCCGAAATGTACGGTGTGAGAGTCTTGTTGGGATAGGTCCTTGCCGGAAAATGCTTTATCGACGGTAGCAATAGCATCTTCACCGGATACCCGAATTACTGCAATACCCCCTTCTCCTACAGGAGTGGCAATAGCGGCAATAGGTTCACGTTCAGTAATACTAAGTGTCTGTTGTTCGTTATTTTTGAGGGCTTGATTTTTCATAGTTTCAAATATAACGACTCTAATACCTTAAATCAGGATCCGATAGTAGTTATTTCTTGTTTGATGAGTGTATCTAATTGTTAATGAATTACCTATTAAAATCAGATTTGTTATGCTTATGTCTAGAATTGCGCGCATCCTATTTTTAATGGGAGTATTAATTGTTTCGGGTGTTCTAAGTTGTAGTAATGTGGCTGGAGGTGGGAAAAAATTATCGGAGATAAGTCTTCAAAATGGAAAGAAATTGGTTGAGGCAAATGATTCTGATCTTTCGAAGCAAGAGAAGCAGAGAATACAGCAAATAGCTGAGAAGTTGGCAGTTAGATATGTGAATAACAGAAACCCGGACCAAGTAAAAATACCGGAAGAGATAATATCGTTTTTCTATAACGGTCTCATTCACCTTAAAAAAAGTACAATCCCGGAGGCCAAAAAAGTAACGGATGAATATGTATTGATAGCAAAGACTCCGGCGAATCCAAGAGAAGTACTGCTTTGGGCTGATAAATCAGCTTCATGGTTAGATGCCTGGCGAAATGGAGAGACAAAAACAGGGGTTTCGGAGATTGACCAGCTTATTGAAGAATTCGGTTTAACCCTAAGCGAATATCGTGAATTTACTACGACTAGCCCTGGGGCATTTGCAAGTATGGAAGCCGATCACGCGATCAATGTGTATGCTGTTGGGGATGCCTTTATGAGTCTGGAAGAAATTAAAAAAGCAGGTCCTGATGGATTATTAACCGGTGGACGTGATGTAAAGGCTAAAATTAAAGATAACTACTTAGTATTGGATATAACCGTTGGATCCGGAGATTGCCCGGCTGGTTGTATCAATAAGATTAACCAGAAGTTCCGTATTTTTTCAGATGGGCAGGTAGAACTGGTAGATTAAGTTTTTTAGCTGGGTATAAATAAAAAGCCCTGCCAGGAATAGAAGCCTGACAGGGCTTATTATTTAAATAATAATTCAGAAGTGAGACTATTCTATGTCACCCATTAATCTTTTGACGGGTGGTGCTGCAAGCAGAGCTACTATACCGCCACCGCCTATAAGTAGAGCAACACTCCAAAATAGACCGGTTGGTTCTAAGGTTTCTAATTGCCCAGCCATAAGACCGGCAAACAAGTTGCCAAGTGCGGCCGCCACAAACCAAACTCCCATCATTTGACTGACAAGACGTTCGGGAGCAAGCTTAGTCATTGAAGAAAGTCCAACGGGAGATAGGCAAAGTTCCCCACAAGTATGAAGAAAGTAAGTAACAATGAGCCAGGATGGAGCAACTGAGTTTGCCCCTGTGGCATTAGCGGCACCCCAAGAAATCACAAAAAACCCGGCAGCTAATCCAAGAAGGCCTAGTCCGAACTTTACAGGTATTGAAGGATTGGCGTTTCGGTTTGCCAACCAGGTCCAAAACCAACCAAAAACAGGAGCTAATATTACAATAAAGAGGGGGTTAATATTTTGGAGCATACTTGCCGGCATCTCCCAGGCAGTGGTAAGTTGCGACGAGACATAATAGGTGAAGCCAATAACGAGTAAGGAGAGTCCGACTACTCCTGCCTTGCCAACCCACCATAAATTATTCCGTTTGAATATTCGCCAGCTGATATATCCGAGTGGTAATGCCAGAATAAGTGCGGGTAAAAATGCTCCAATCTGGTTAATTATCCCAAATGGACCAAAAGTGCGATCAGTTTCTCTTTCGGCAAACAGGTTTAGAGAAGAGCCGGCCTGTTCGAAGCCGCTCCAGAAAAGTGCTGCCAGAATAAAGAGCCAAAAAATGACAAATAATCGCTTCTTTTCCAGAGAGACATTTAGGCTCGGCATAAACATTCGAACTGTATTAAAGATCAGAAAAGCTATTACTGTCACTCCAATACCAATTTGATATGAGAATATCGTGTACCCCCAATTAAAAGAAGCGATATAAAATCCTGCTGCGGCTATTAGTAATACAATTCCTATCCACTTAGAATCGTTTATGAGATAGGCAAAGAAAACTACTGCAATAAGTGCAACACTAGTACCAAGTGTTTGAGCTAATTGCTGTAGAGAAATTCCAATAACACCTGTATTCATTAAGATGCTAAACAGTACAATAATTGTCGTAGAAACAGCCGTTGTGATCCAGAAGTTTCGGCTTCGTTTTGATAGGGTCTCTTTACTATCATTCACTTTTAGTTTTCCTGCTTCTCCTAAATTATTCTCACCAATTTTATAGGAAATAAGTCCTAGAAGCATTCCAAAACCGGCCAGTGAAAATCCCCAGTGCCAGTTATAACCTTCTCCAAGAATTCCACAAAGAGTAGGTCCCAAAATAGCACCGAAGTTGATCCCCATATAAAAAATGGAGAATCCTGCATCACGACGAGCTCCTCCTTCGGGATAAAGCTCTCCTACCATGGAGCTTACATTAGGCTTTAAAAGCCCTGTTCCAATTACAATTAAAATAAGTCCCAGATAAAAAGATGACTCATCAGGAAGTCCCATCAAAGGGCCTGCCATGGTAAAGTGGCCTAGAGCAATAATACACCCCCCTACAAATACACTTTTCTTTTGCCCCCATAATTTATCAGCCAACCAGCCACCTGGTAATGCCAAAACATATACAAAAAAAGTATATAGACCGTATATAGCGGTTGCACGGCCATCGCTAAGTCCAAGGCCTGGGTTGTCACCCGTTATAGCAGCTGTCATAAAAAGGACAAGCAGGGCGCGCATCCCGTAATAGCTAAAGCGTTCCCAAAATTCAGTGAAAAATAACGTAGATAACCCTCGTGGATGTCCGAAAAAATCATCCTTTTGGCTAGGGTCAGCTGTTCCTGCCTGTTCGTTTGACATTGAGTGCTAGTATTTATTTAGAATTGCAGTTTCCCAAAAAAATTGTTCCATATTTATGCGGTACATGATAATTAAACCATTATAGTGAAGCAACTTCAAAAAAAGTGCTCCAATGCACCTACTTTATAAAAGATTAAGGGGTATTCCTATCGCAAATTCATGTTATAAAAATGAATTAGACTTATTACAGTGGCTCTGTTACCTTTGGAAAAACATTAACTAAGAGAAACCAATGAGTTCAAACACCGAAATGGTCAAAAACATAAAAGCACCCACCGGAACCGATATGCAATGCAAGGGTTGGCATCAAGAAGCAGCCATGCGCATGCTAATGAATAACCTGGACCCTGATGTTGCCGAAAAGCCTGATGAGTTGATTGTATATGGGGGAAGCGGGAAGGCTGCCCGAAATTGGGAGTGCTATCACAAAATTATAGAAACGCTTAAGCGTCTGGAAAATGATGAGACGATGCTTGTACAGAGCGGAAAGCCGGTAGGCGTATTTCGGACGCATGAAGAAGCCCCACGTGTTCTTATTGCCAATTCTCACTTAGTGCCTAATTGGGCTAATTGGGATGAGTTTCGAAGCCTCGAAAAGAAGGGGTTGACCATGTATGGGCAGATGACGGCAGGCTCATGGATCTATATCGGGACCCAAGGTATTTTACAGGGGACCTATGAAACTTTCGCCGAATGTGCGCGACAGAAATTTAATGGTACGTTAAAAGGGCAGCTGTTGGTAACGGCCGGCCTTGGCGGTATGGGTGGTGCTCAGCCCTTGGCGGCTACGATGAATGGTGCTGCTTGCATTGGAATTGAGGTAGATGAGCACCGTATCGACCGGCGGGTAGAAACCGGCTATTGTGATATCAAGTGCACCAGTTTGGATGAAGCCCTTGAAAAAGCATTGGATGCCAAAGAGAAAGGCGAAGCCTTGTCTATCGGTTTGCTGGGAAATGTTGCTGAGGTGCTTCCTGCAATGCTAGAAAAAGGAGTAATTCCCGATGTACTTACCGATCAAACATCGGCGCACGACCTGCATGTAGGGTATATCCCGGCGGGCATGTCCATTGAAGAAGCAGCCGAAGAGCGGGAGTTAAACCCGAAGATGTACCAGGAAGCTGTACTGGATTCTATGGTTACCCATGTAGATACGATGCTTAAGATGCAGGAAAAGGGGGCTATAACCTTTGACTATGGCAATAACTTGCGGGGACAGGTGGCCGATCATCGCGGAATGGAAGAGGCGTTTAATTTTCCGGGCTTTGTACCGGCCTTTATCCGCCCGTTGTTTTGCCGTGGTTCCGGGCCATTCCGTTGGGCTGCACTCTCAGGTAATCCCGAAGATATCTATACTACGGATAAAGCTGTGTTGGAAACTTTCCCGGAAAAAGAATCACTGGCTCGCTGGATACACAAGGCGCAAGACCAAGTACAATTCCAGGGGCTGCCATCACGTATTTGCTGGCTGGAGTATGGCGAACGTGCTGAAATGGGAGCAAAGTTCAACTGGCTGGTCAAAAAAGGAAAGGTTGATGCGCCATTGGTTATTGGCCGCGATCATCTCGATACTGGATCGGTGGCATCACCCAACCGCGAGACAGAGGCTATGAAAGACGGTTCGGATGCGATCGCCGATTGGCCCCTCCTGAATGCGATGCTCAATACGGCCAGTGGTGCCAGTTGGGTATCACTGCACCACGGCGGAGGAGTAGGCATTGGTTACTCTATCCACGCCGGAATGGTTTGCGTAGCCGACGGTACCGAGATGGCCGATGAGCGATTGCAACGGGTATTGACCAACGATCCCGGAAGTGGCGTTATGCGTCATGCTGATGCAGGATACGACGAGGCTGTCAAAACAGCTAAAGAACGCGGTGTCGATCTGCCGATGGTGGAATAGAGTTCCGAATTTATTTTATAATTAACGTCGGACGGGTTGGCAACCCGTCCAATTCGCTATAAAGTTATGTGTAGTTATTTTAATAAATGACCCTGAGGCAGAGTCATCGGAGAGTACTTTGATTAAATAATATCGCTTTTTTACAAGTTAATAAAGGACGGATTAACAATCCGTCCAACTTATGTAAGAGAGATGAGCTATTACAAGAGAAAACTGCCACACCGGCAACCGGCGGGAGCAGAATTTTTTGTTACAACTAGATTAAAAGGTTCATTGCCGCAGTCAGCAAGGTAGGTCGGACATCTTGTCCGACTTTTGATAAAAATAATCTACTTTAAAAAAACTGACGGACAGGGATGTCCGTCCTACTAATATGGCTTTTTATCGGAGAAAATTACCACATTGGCAGCCTAAAGAAGCGGAATTCTTTATTACTTTTCGACTAGCCGGCTCATTACCTGTTGAGGTTATAAAAAGGCTGAAATCCTACCGGAAAGAATTACATGATGAGGTCGATGAAGAGGAAAGGGATAAGATCGAACAAGGTATATTTCGGAAATACGAGAAACTACTCGATAGTGCTCAGGTAGGCCCAACATGGTTGGAGAATAGTGAAGTAGCGGAAGCTGTTGGAAATGCGATGCATTTCTTTGACGGTAAGCGGTATGACCTATATTGCTATTGCATTATGTGTAACCATGTACATATCGTCTTTAAGCATACTACTAAGAGTAAGGATAACGATAGTTCTAAAAGCGATTATCCCATTACAAAAATCATGCAAAGCATAAAATCTTATTCTGCCTTGAAGTGTAATAAGCTGCTTAACCGTACCGGTGCTTTTTGGCAGCCCGAAAGCTATGATCGTGTGATTAGAGATCAAAATGAGCTTGAGAAAACCATACGATATGTTTTGAATAATCCGGTAAAAGCAGGTCTGGTTACAAAATGGGAGCAGTGGCCACATAGCTATTGCAAACTGGAGTATCTGGATACCTTTCGTAGCAGCTAAACTGAATTTTGATAACGTAGGTCAGACATCCTGTCCGACATTGGGTAAAAATTCTACTTTAAAAGTCTTGACGGGCAGGGATGCCCGTCCTACTTTTATGTTTATTAATAGAGAAAGCTGCCGCACTAGCAACTACCGGGAGTTAAATTTTTATTACAACTAAGAGTCTGTCAGACATAGCCGAATCTACTGCGAAAAATCCAAGGTTGGCCAGATTGTGAGCTCTTTATCGTTAAACAGGTCCACTATCCGCCTCAAGAGACTCCCAATCTGACTCAAATCGACATCTTCTCGCTACAATTCACTAAGTCCGGTAGATACTTAGGTTAAAAGGTTCATTATCGCAGTCAGCAAAGCAGTAGGTCGGACATCTTGTCCGACTTTAAAAACATAATATATTTAAAGGGACCTTTGCAAAACCAGGCAGTCATCCTGAAGGTAATGAAGGATCTCCCTTTCAACGGCAGCAGATGGATACTGGAGATTCTTCGACAAGCTCAGAATGACGAAATCAAAGGTTTTGCAAAGCCCTCTTAAAAAAACTGACGGGCAGGGATGCCCGTCCTACTATCTTATATATAGGGTAGATAAGTTGAAATATTGGCAAGTCGTTCTACTATTTGTGTTATTAGACTAGCAATCAAACAAATTATTGAGTTAAGTTGGTCCGCTTATTTATGTCCAAATCTATTCCCAAACGTATTCTTCCTGTTATTGTGTTGGCCCAGTTTGCCGGAACTTCGCTCTGGTTTGCCGGTAATGCAGTGATACCGGATTTGGTACAAGAGCTTCAACTTACTGAGATGGCTGTAGGCTACATCACTTCTGCGGTGCAGTTTGGCTTTATAAGCGGCACACTGCTTTTTGCATTCCTAAGCGTGGCTGATCGCATTTCACCAAGCAAAGTGTTCTTGGGGTGTGCGCTTTTAGGTGCCGCCTGTAATGCAGTTACTGTTTATTCTGATACTTTTTTGTTGTTGATATTAAGCCGGTTCGGAACGGGTTTTTTCTTGGCGGGTATTTACCCGGTGGGCATGAAAATAGCCTCTGACTGGCACAAAGAAGGCTTGGGAAAAGCATTGGGATATTTAGTAGGTGCCTTAGTGTTGGGAACGGGATTTCCACACTTAATAAAATTTATGACATCTGATCTTCCGTGGAGAACTATCCTGTTTGCAACCTCAGCCTTTTCTGGTTTTGGGGGCATATTGCTTTATGCTGCCGTACCGGATGGTCCGCACCAAGGAAAGAAGGGAGAGTTTAGGCCGGCAGTGGTGTTCCAGCTATTTAAAAATAAGAACTTCCGATCTGCAGCTTTTGGGTACTTTGGTCACATGTGGGAGCTATACACCTTTTGGGCTTTTGTGCCAATCATGCTGGGTTTTTATGTAGAGCTAAATAATGGAATTTATGGGAGTGTTCCCCTCTGGTCATTTATCATTATCGGGATTGGAGGAATAAGTTGTGCGGTTGGCGGACATTGGGCACTTAAAACAAGCAGTAAAAAAGTAGCTCTGGTATCACTTATCGGTTCGGGCATTTGCTGCCTGTTGGCCCCTCTTCTGTTTGAGCTTTCGTTTATGGTATTTATAGTCCTGTTACTCACCTGGGGTATTTTTGTGGTTTCGGATTCCCCCCAGTTTTCAACGCTTGTCGCCCAGTCGTCAGATCGGGAATATGTAGCAACGGGATTGACAATTGTAAACAGTATCGGTTTTGCCATAACTATTTTTAGCATCCAACTGGTTAACATGATGTGGGCTCGCTGGCAAAGCCCGGCAGTGTTTTTAGTGATGGCAATGGGACCTGTAGTTGGGGCAATTTCTATTATGAAGTATCGTCTGCATCAGAAAAAAGATGAAACTATAGCTACGGTTTAAACGTGCACTGTAGGTAAATCATCCAATTAAACCTATCAATATGGAAACCATTCTTATACTTTTGGCCGGGCTGCTTATTGTTGCGGGATTTATAGGAGCCCTGTTACCCGTCGTCCCCGGTCCGCCCATCAGTTATTTGGGATTACTTGTTTTGCAGTTAACGTCTGCCCATCCGTTCAGTTTGCAGTTTTTCATTATTTGGGGTCTTATTGTTTTTGTCCTGATGGTTTTGGATAATGTCATTCCCGCCTACGGCGCAAAGAAATTCGGTGGGTCGCCTTATGGCATTTGGGGATGCATTATTGGAATGGTTATTGGGATCTTCTTCTCACCCATAGGATTAATTGTAGGCCCTTTAGTTGGGGCATTTGCAGGAGAACTTATTGGTGGACAAACCTCGGATCAAGCTATGCGTTCGGCAGTAGGTTCTTTTTTAGGATTTATGGCAAGTACCGTGCTGAAACTCATAGCCAGCGGGATGATGGGCTACTACTTTTTTATCAATGCACTTTAATGTTATGCTGAGGCGGCTTCATTGACTTCCAGCCAGTAGCCGTCAGGATCTTGAAAGTAGACCTGTCGAACTCCATCGGCTCTGGTTGTAATATTTTCGGGGATCCCCTTTGAATTATGAGGAGTAATATTGTGTGATTTTAGGTGATCGATAAAATCATCAACGGCGGCCAGCTTAAGTGCAAGGTGAACTCCGATATTGAGCTGTAGCCCTTCCTGTTTCTCCCTCTACAATATGCAGTTCATTTCCATTGCCCAGTGAAAACCATCGGATATGTTCTTTTTGGGTGCGGTTTTTAATCTCACGGAGACCCAGCACCTTTTTATAAAAGGAGACACTTGTCTGAAGGTTTTCAACTTTTAACGTATAGTGATCAAAAGATAAATCGAACATGATAATGCAAAGTGATTTTAGAGTGAGTAAATAAAAATTACTCCGATTTTTTAAAAATAACTACGCGTTTAGCGGGAAAATTGATCGAGGCATTCCATTTGTTTGCCAGCCATTCAAAAGTCTGTTTAGTATAAAAGGTAACGTGGGTTTCATCCAGTCGATAGTGCCAGTTGGCAAAAAATGTTTTATCATCCTCAGCAATTTTAGTCATAATGCCCAAGTAGCCGCCAGGTTTTAGGCAATCCCATAGTCTGTCGAACTCCTTTCGGGGATGAAACAGATGCTCCACAACCTCAGTAGCGGTTATAAAATCGTACTTTTCGTCAAAGAAAGTCTCATCATCCGCATAAAAAGGATCGTAAATATTCATATCATGTCCCTGTTCTTCAAACATGAGGTTGAGGGTTGGTCCCGGACCTGATCCGAAGTCAAGTCCCTTGCTTCCCGGTTCCAGCTTTTTATTCAGTGGTTCAAAGAGTTGTCCAAGGAAATTCCGATAGCCCTCATCATTGGGATCATTTTCGTGTGTTTCATATCGCTCAAACTCTTCTTCTGTTGAGGGGCGGTCTTTGGGTGAAGCAAAGATTAGTCGGCAATTTGGACACTGGTAATAATCACTGGCATAGTGATCCGACTGATCTTGATAAAAAAGGTGAACATTGGCATTGCCGCATAAAGTGCAAGATGATACAGACATATTGGTAAAAGGTTAAATCAATACTTTTTGTAGAAGATACAAATTACAGCTCCTTTCTTGTTATAAAGACTGGAGAAAACTGAGGAGAATGAATTAGGTGTATCCGGAACATATAGATAGTTAGTATATTTTTTATATATTAAGTGAATGAACGTTCATTCATTATTGTTGTATTGTCCAGCAGCACAAAAAACTACTACAATGACAGACAAAAATACCGATAAGCGTACCGCTTTGCTATCAGCCACACTAGACCTGGTAAGCAATCATGGATTTCATAATGCTCCGATGGCTAAAATTGCCAAGCTTGCTGATGTTTCGGCGGGGACTATCTATAATTACTTCAGTAATAAGCAGGACCTTGTAGATAGTCTTTACCTGCATATTAAAAATGAGTTTACCAATGCTGCGTTTCAGGGTTACGATGAAGAAAAGCCTGTTAAAGAAGGGATTAAGCTTATATGGTTTAATATGATTGAATATAAAATGGCTAATCCCAAGCAGGCTAATTTTTTGTCGCAGTGTGAAGATTCTCAGATCGTATCAGCGTCGGTACGTGAACAGGCGTTAGAACACCTGCAACCTTTGTTAAATCTATGGGAACGCGGGCAAGGGAAAGGGGTGATACGAGATGTTTCTCCCTATTTGCTTTATGCCTATATGGTGTACCCATTGTCATTTTTTGTAGCAGTTAAAAAACGAGATGAGTTTCACCTCACGTCAGAAATGCAACAACACTCTTTTGAGATGGCCTGGAGTGCCATCACAATAAAATAACAGAACAAATATTTGAATTTAAAAAAAGTATCAGATGAATAAAGTAATAAAACTAGCAAACAGACCCGTTGGAAAGCCTGAGGTATCGGATTTCGATTTTGAAGAAATCGATAAACCTACTCCTTCAGAAGGAGAACTACTATTAGAAGCCAAATATGTGTCGGTAGATCCATATTTGCGTGGTCGAATGAGTGAAGCAGAATCCTATGTAGAACCATTTGAGCTGGATAAACCAATTAGTTCGGCTATAGTCGCAAAGGTAATCTCAAGCAATAATGGAGAATTTAATGAAGGCGATTATGTGTCGGGTGAACTTGATTGGAAGGAATACCAAGTATCCGATGGAAAAGAACTACGGAAAGTGGATCCTGATGGAGCCCCGTTGTCTGCGAACCTTGGGATTTTGGGAATGACCGGAATTACCGCCTATATAGGATTAACAGAAATAGGTGAATTAAAAGAAGGAGAAACATTAGTTGTTTCCGGTGCCGCAGGTGCTGTAGGCAGTGTTGTGGGACAGATTGGGAAGATCAAGAATTGTCATGTTGTAGGTATCGCTGGCTCGGATGAAAAAGTTGAGTTATTAAAAACAAAGTTCGGCTTTGATGAGGGAATCAACTACAAAAAGACAGAAAATATGGGGCAAGCTATTGCTAAAGCATCTCCCGATGGCGTAGATGTGTATTTCGATAATGTTGGCGGGCGCATCTCTGATGGAGTGTATCAAAATATGAATGACTTTGGCCGGGTAATAAACTGTGGCGCTATTGCCCTGTATAATGCTACCGAAATGCCGACCGGTCCCCGGGTGGAACCAATGCTGGTCCAAAAGCGGCTATCAATGCAAGGCTTTATTGTAGGAGACCATCAAGATAAGTTTGGTGAAGCAGTAAAACAGCTGGCAGGATGGTTGGCAGAGGGAAAACTGGAGTATTCAGAAACAATTGTTGAAGGATTTGAAAATATTCCTCAAGCCTTTTTGGATCTGTTTGAAGGGAAGAATCAAGGAAAAATGATCGTTAAAGTTTAAACCACATCATATACAGAATGCAAAATTTCGACTTTTATAATCCGACAAAAATATTATTTGGTGAAGGAAAAATTGAAACTATAACCGAAGAAATTCCAGATGATGCCAAAGTGCTGATGACGTACGGCGGTGGAAGTATCAAGCGCAATGGTATTTATGAACAAGTTACCGAAGCACTAGTCGATTTTGAAGTTGTTGAATTTGGAGGTATCCCCCCGAATCCAGAATACGAAGTACTTTTGGAAGCACTGGACGTTATTAAGGATGAAAATATAGACTTTATATTGGCCGTTGGTGGCGGATCGGTCATTGACGGAACCAAGTTCCTGTCTGCCGCGGCCCTGTATGACGGTAACGAACCGTGGGAGCTCTTATCGGACCCCATTCGCGTGGAAGAAGGTTTACCCTTTGGAACGGTATTAACACTACCCGCGACGGCATCTGAGATGAATTCCGGTGCTGTGGTGTCTCGTGAAGAGACCAAAGAGAAGTTAGCTATGGGCGGTCCGGGACTTTTCCCAAAATTTTCGGTATTGGATCCCACTGCTGTTAGAACTATACCCGAGCGTCAATTGGCAAATGGGATCACGGATGCGTTTACGCACGTGCTCGAGCAATATATGACATATCCCGCCGGAGGACATCTGCAGGATCGTTTTGCCGAAAGCATTATGCAGACTCTTATTGAATTAGCGCCAAAGATCATGGAAGACCCGTCTGATTATGAGGCTGCCTCTAATTTTATGTGGAGCTGTACGATGGCATTGAATGGGTTAATCCAAAAGGGAGTACCCACTGACTGGGCCGTGCATGCAATGGGACACGAACTTACGGCCTTGTATGGAATAGACCATGCGCGTACTCTTGCTATCATTGCCCCGCGTCATTACGAAGAGAACTTTGGTCACAAGAAAGAGAAGCTAGCTCAATATGGCGAGCGCGTTTGGAATATCACCGAGGGGGATACCGATACAAAAGCAACCAAAGCTATTGAGAAGACCGAATCTTTTTTCCATTCTCTCAATATAGATACAAAACTCTCTGATTATACGGATGATTACGAAGGGACTGCCCAGATCATAGCAGAACGCTTTAAAGAACGCGGATGGACCGGGTTGGGAGAGCATAAAGAGCTAGGTCCTGACCAGGTGAAAACCATTGTGGAAAAGAGCTACTAGCATTTAAATGAATATACAATCAAATTTTAAGTAACAAGTAACATTACTATGGACATTTTATTTGTACTAACATCGCACGATGAATTGGGAGATACCGGCAAGAAGACCGGTTTTTGGGTCGAAGAATTTGCCAGTCCCTATTATACCCTTTTAGATGAGGGGGCAAATATAACACTGGCAACCCCCAAAGGTGGGGCTGCTCCTGTTGATCCCCAAAGTGAAGCCGATGATGCCCAGACAGAAGCTACAGAACGATTTTATAACGATGAGGAAACAAAGCAAAAAATTAACAACACAAAGCGTATCTCGGAGGTAGACGCAGATGACTTTGATGCGGTATTTTATCCCGGAGGACATGGTCCGCTTTGGGATCTGGCCGAGGATGAAGAATCTATCTCACTCATTGAAGCCTTTAATGCCCAGGGGAAACCCGTTTCATTTGTTTGCCATGCACCGGCTGCATTGAAGAATGTGAAAGGAACAGATGGAGAACCCTTGGTGAGCGGTAAAAAGGTAACCGGCTTTTCCAATGATGAAGAAGACGCCGTTGGTCTTACCGAGGTTGTTCCATTCTTGGTTGAGGATATGTTGGCCAATAATGGAGGTAACTACAGTAAGGCTGAAAGCTGGGCTCCCTATGCTGTAGCAGAGGGGAATCTTATCACCGGACAAAATCCTGCATCATCAGAATTGGTAGCTAAAAAATTGTTGAAGAAGATTTAGCATAATCAATTAAGGCAAAAACAAGAAGGGACAGTACTTAAATTGTGCTGTCCCTTTTTTTGTGAGAAGATACTTACCAAGTCCACAGTTCAACATTAATATGAAGAAATCTTAAGTGTTTGCCGAGATCGCAAGTTGGGCAACTGCTGTGTTTATCCTATCTTCGGGAAAATAAAAGCAATAAGGTATTCAAATGATTACGCTACAAAACCTATACTCAGATTTATCCGAAAGTATTGAAAGTTTAAAGCAAAACCCGGAAGCGGTACGGTCCTCCCGAGAAATTGTGGAAGAAGCCCTGAACCGGGATGAGCCTATGTATGGCATCAATACGGGGTTCGGAGCACTGGCCAATAAACGCGTTGGCGACCAAGAGCTAAAGCAGTTGCAGCGGAACCTGATTCTTTCGCATTCTGTAGGGGTTGGGGACCTTATCCCCAAAGATATTTCTAGGCTGATGTTGCAAATTAAGATCCATTCATTGGGTTTGGGCAATTCAGGAATATCAGAAGAAACCTTTCGTCGGCTTATCTATTTTGTAGAACATGATCTTATTCCCGCTATGCCCGAAAAAGGGAGTGTGGGCGCATCCGGTGATTTAGCCCCGTTAGCTCATATGTCGCTGCCCTTGTTGGGATATGGAGTATTTTGGAATGCTGATGGGACAGATACCATCCCCGCTGAAAAGGTATTAAATGAACACGATCTCGAACCCATCGATCTGCAGGCCAAGGACGGTTTGTCATTGATTAACGGTACGCAGTTAATGAGTGGGTATGGGGCATATGTATTAGAGAAATCGATGAGCTTGATGAAGACGGCAGATCTTATAGCAGCGATGAGTCTTGAAGCTCTGCAGGGTAGTATTAAGCCGTTTGATGAGCGTATTCACAAGATTAGGCCTCACAAAGGTCAGCAAGAAGTGGCAAGAAACGTCCGTGAACTACTGGTAAAAAGTGAGATTCTGGAATCTCATCGTAATTGTGGGAAAGTGCAGGACCCATATTGCCTGCGCTGCGTGCCACAGGTACATGGAGCCAGTCGGGATGGATTACGATATTGCAGCGAGCAAATTGAGACCGAGTTAAACTCCGTAACAGATAATCCTTTAGTGTTTGAAAATGGGGATATTATCAGCGGAGGTAACTTTCACGGGCAACCGTTGGCATTGGCTCTTGATCACGCCAAAATCGCTTTAGCTGAGTTTGCAAGCATCTCGGAGCGCCGAACGTATCTATTATTAGAGGGGCACGACGGACTTCCTGAACTGTTGATGGAAGAGACGGGTATTAACTCCGGCTTTATGATTCCGCAATATACGTCAGCATCGTTGGTATCAGAAAACAAGGTATTATCCCATCCATCTTCTGTAGATTCTATCCCCACTAGCCTGGGACAAGAAGACCACGTGAGTATGGGGAGTATCAGCGCATTAAAGTTGTTAGATATTTATCAAAATGCAGAACAGGTGCTGGCTATTGAGCTATTTACCGCTGCGCAGGCGTTGGATTTCAGAAAACCCTTGCGCCCGGGTCGTGGTGTTGAGATTGCCCATGATTATGTGCGCAATGCAATACCTCATGCCCAAAAAGACCATTATTTTAAGGATGATATTAATGAAGCGGTATCCTTAATACAAAACCGAAGCATGGTTAAAGAGGTTGAAAAAATGTTAGTGGAGTTGATATAGCTAATTTGCAGATTATTAGTTTCGCAAATAGGATACAAAAAATTGGGGCTAAGAAAAATCTGCAGTTTAGTTCTTTTTGCTAATAATTATTACTCCGTTTTTGCCTTCTTCTCCATATCGTATTGTTGCACTTGATGAACCGAGGAAATCAATTTTAACCCATTCGTTCTTATCTACAATATTTAGAATGCGGGAAAGACTTCTGCCCATTTGAACATCATCAAGAACAAAAAGTGGTTTTGTAGTTCCTTTGATAGTAGTGGAGATGGTATTATAAGCTTCGTTGCCACGTACAGTTATTCGAGGTAATCTGTTTATCCGAAGCTTAAGTTTATCGGCTGTGAAATAAGAATCGGTACTTGATGGTTTTGTACTATTTCCTGTACCCGCACAACTTATTATAACGAATGAAAATATAATGATCAGTACTGTTGAAGTTAAGCGCATAACGTCTTTTTTGGTTATCAATTTTAAGTGTAAAAAGGTATATCTCTCTACTAAAATCTAATTTATTAGATTGTCAATAATTTACTTCAATAAGCTATTAGTTTTTAACTCTAATAGTTTAATAATGACTCAGTTCAATGAAATGGACTATTAAAATGACCTTATGGCTAATGAGAATGTATAGTTCTTATTACACAATAAAATGCTCGTTTGATAATACAGAATTTCGGTAAATATTGAGTCATCAATGCATAGTTTTACTATGCTATTCACTTAATTTCATATCTTTTTTCATTAAAAAACCACAAATTTCTACTTATATATACGAGAAGTTAATTTGATATGACAATTATAAAGGTTTAATCTGATAGTAGTTGTATGCCTGTATTAAAAAACATTGGTTTCCTGGCAACATGTAAGGATAAGGGAGCGCAGAGTGATATCCATCCCATTACCCAAGCTGCAATCGCCTGGGAAGGGGATAGTATTAAATGGGTAGGAAAGGAAGCTGCTTTGCCCGATCAGTATATGAACGAAAAGATGCATGACGCCGGTGGCCGAATGGTTATCCCGGGACTGGTTGACTGCCATACGCATTTAGCTTTTGGGGGATGGCGCCCGGGTGAGTTTGAGATGCGTGTACGCGGAGAAAGCTACCTCGATATTGCAAAAGCCGGAGGCGGAATCTTGTCAACGGTAGAGGCAACTCGCAAGGCATCAGAACAGGAGCTGTTTAAAAAAGCATCCGGTTTTCTTGATGAAATTGCCAAGCAGGGCGTTACAACGGTGGAATGCAAGAGCGGCTACGGATTGTCGCTGAAACATGAGTTGAAGACATTACAGGTGTACCAGCGGCTGGCAGAAGAGAGTCCACTACATATTGTTTCCACCTTTTTGGGGGCACATACTATTCCGCCTGAATATAAAGATGACCGTGAGAGTTATATAGAACTTATTATTGACGAGATGATTCCCACTGTGGCTGAGGAGAGGCTGGCAGACTTCTGCGATATTTTTACCGAAGAATCGGCATTTGATATTGAGGAGTCCCGTAAAATTCTATTGGCCGCAAAAGCAGCAGGACTTACTCCCAAGCTCCATGCAGATCAGCTCACTTCTTGCGGAGGAGCGGAACTTGCGGCCGAGGTAGAAGCAGCCAGTGCCGATCACCTGGAGCAGATTTCAGAACAGGGAATTGAGGATATGGCCGAAGCCGGCGTTGTAGGCGTGACCTTGCCACTGGCTACTCTTTACACCCAGGAAGAACCTTTAAACTGCCGAAAGCTGGTTGATGGCGGTGTGGATGTAGCGGTAGCCACCGATTTTAATCCCGGTTCAGCTCCCACTTACGACTTGCCACTGGCAATGATGTTAACCTGTAACCAGGGACGGTTAACGCCTGCCGAGGTTCTTAAGGGGGCTACCATCAATGCTGCTAAAGCGATTAAGCGGGATTATAGGGTTGGTTCTATTGAAGTAGGTAAGTCAGCAGATTTTGCTGTTATCGATGCTCCTAACCCGAACTTCTGGATGTATCATTACAAAGGAGCAAATTGTGTGGAATCTTATGTGAAGGGGCAAAAGATTTAGAAAGATATAAATTTAGTACATTTAAGGTACTGGAAGGAGATAAACGTTCTTTTCAAAAAATATCTTATGACTAATGATTTTAAGGCCGAGAAGAGAGTAGCAACGATCTTGTTTTGTGATATACGAAACTTCACGAATCTTTTTGATGATGAAGATCCCTTAAAAGCAGTGCATTTTGCAAACACGGTATTGGCTGAGCTTGGAGAAGAGGTAGAGAAGCAGGGTGGAAAGGTAGATCGCTTTACAGGGGATGGTTTTTTGGCACATTTTGGGATTGCAAATGATACTGCAAACCATGTAGGAGATGCTTGTGAAGCTGCATTAAGGATGCGTGGTGCGCTTCAAAATATTAATGCTGCCCGATATTTAGATGTGCAGCAAGTGGTAACTGCTGGCATTGGCATACATACCGGCACTGTTGCAGTTGGTGAGATATCGACAAACCATATCAAACAGACTACTGTGTTGGGAGATGTGGTGAATACAACTGCCCGGATAGAACAATTGACTAAATATTTTTCGGTGGATGTTTTGCTTTCTGAGCAGAGTTATAAGAGGGTGAAAAAAGAGTTCCAGTTTAAGAAGATGCCACCTAAAAAGATAAAAGGTAAAAGAAAGGAAGTTACCACGTGGTGGTTGCTTCCCATGAATGATATGAACGATTAATTATATTTTTAAACTTAACCAGTTGTTATGCAGATTACCGTTGAGGATGGCAGTCAAATTAGTGAGGAAGCCATAGAAGAGCTAAGTAAGCACGCTGACATGATTGAGTGCGAATGCCCGGCACGACTGATGGAGATTTTGGAAAAGGTGCGGGCATTCACAAAATATTCGGAGCAGTGTATTGAAAAATATCCCGAAGATAAAGCAACCCATAAATGGCTGCGTTCTTCTTCAATGAATCTGGACCAGCTTATCTCAACGACCCTTATACAGCTGGCTCGTTATGAAGGGTTTATTAATGAGGATAATGAAATTGTTGAGCGCCCCAGCTCCTGATTGTTATCCTGATATACAGTGAGGAGCTTTTTCCTTTGCCTTGTATTGTTTTTGAAAATTCTTCAACAGCTCAGGGATTCTCCCTAATTTTTCTCCATTTTCTTTAGCCTGTTGTTCAATCTGCTGTGTGTTTTTAATAATATCGCAGGCTTCTTCAAAGTTGTCGATCTCCAGGTATGCTTCAAATAACCACCGGTAAGAGTGATAGTCCCGATCTTTTAACGGTCTATCTGTCTTTTTCTGCCAATTAACGGAAGCGTCATAAGCCTTTATATTAGATTGTATCACTTTATCCCACATCTTCAGCTGCTTAAAAATATGGCTGGGCATATGAATAGCATGAGAGGACGAGTAGGCTACCTCTGAGTAATCATTGGCCGGACGAATTCCCATCTCGGCAAAAGTGCTGTTATCATAAATATGAATAAGGTAGTGCATGCCGCCGGGATGCTTCGGATTGCGTTTGTATAGCTGCTCAAGATTGGCCGCAATAGGAACAAGTTTATCCGGAGCGGGATTGCTGTAATTGTAGTCTGGGGTAGTCATTGAAGCCAGGGCAGAAAAAGCCAGTGTTTCATCACTGGGGTACTTTTCATAAAGGGATTGCATCGCTTGGGCATATTCGGTACGCCGGTCATCCATATCTTTGCGGTCGTTATAGAGAATACGAACGGCATCTAAGTACCCTTTTTCGCGCTCCGTCCAGCTTATGCTACCACTTTCTATTTGACGACCTAATCGTTTCAAAACTTGTGAACCGGCAGACTGATTGTGTTGTTCCCATATTGGGTGGTCATACGTCATCAGTTCACCCCAGTAGGCCATTGCAAAGGTGGGATCTAATGTTTGAGCTTTTTTAAAATGGTCACGGGCCTCCGGGTACCAAAAGCTGTGGAGTGCAAGGACTCCTGTCAAAAATTCTTGTTGTGCTTCGCCGTCTGCCGAAGTGGGGAAATGGATGGAGCCTAATTTAAGCTGGCTGTTAGTCGTTCTGTTTTGAGCAAAAATTGTTGATGAACTTATAAGCAATAATATGCAGGCAGCAAATGATAACAGGAATGATTTTAAATCTAACATAATGGCCAGTGGGTGAAGATTTTGATTCAACAACTCAAGCACTAACATACAATACTCTGAGATCTGTAGAAAGGCCGACAACTTTTTTTACCTAAAAACTGAATTATCATAATCTTACCTGATATTAGTATTGTTTGCGACTCACCTAGCCTTTTAATCGTTAGGCTTAAGGGCTTGCTCCAGCTTTGTAATAATGTTATGCTTAGGGCTATTATCACAAGCAATTTAAAAACGATAAAACAATTCCGCTGTGTCTGATTTTAATCCACCCTCTGTAGCTATTCTTGAAACCGCTAATGATGATCCCCGGTTAGGTCACTGGTTCCGGGATAATCAAGATAATGTTGAGTCGGCAGATGTAGTGTTGCTGGGGTTTCCCTCCGATGAAGGAGTTGCTCGTAATGGAGGGCGTACGGGTGCTTCGGAGGCCCCTAGTGCTATTCGTGAACAGCTTTATAAAATGACGCCCAGTACAGAATATTATCAACCGTTTGTTGAACTGCTTGATAAAACAGCAGATGTCGGGGATGTAGAAGTGACCGGGAGTCTGGAAGAAGATCAGCAGCGCTTAGGGAATGCCGTGGCCGGTTTCTTGGAGCAAGGTGTGGTACCGATCATTTTAGGTGGGGGGCATGAAACAGCGTTTGGCCATTTTTTAGGTTATGCCAAGGCCGATAAAAATACGGCTATTTTTAACCTGGATGCCCATACTGATGTGCGTCCATTGAAAGAGGGGAAGGCCCACTCCGGATCGCCTTTTCGACAGGCGTTAGAACATGAAAGCGGATGCGGTGAAACCTATCTTGTATCGGGAATACAACCTCACTCGGTAGCGCAATCACACCTTGATTTTATTAGAGAACATGGCGGGAACTATATATTTCGTGACGAGACAAATATTACGGCAATATCCGGACAGTTCCACCAGCATGAAAGTGAGCGGTTAATGGTTACTTTTGATATGGATGCGGTGGATCAGTCGCAGGCTCCCGGGGTAAGTGCGCCTTGTACCAATGGGTTGCCGGCCGATTTATGGCTGACATCGGCATATTTGGCCGGCCGAAACGAGCAGGTTTCTTCTTTTGATCTGTCTGAAGTAAATCCTGAATACGATCGTGATGGCCAAACAGCTAAACTTGCGGCCTTAACGATTTGGCATTTTCTACTTGGTTTGAGCCAGCGGTAATAGAACGCGGATCTTACGGGTAGGGCTGGTTTTCACAGGACTGTATTTGTGCAAGTTCGTTGGATCCGGGAACCAGTGTTCTATTATGGCTTATCACTTTATCGCGCAACCATCTCATTTGTGCGGTAATAGTAATAGCTTTTTTACAACAAAACCCCCAGCGTCTTCAAAAACGCCGGGGGTTTAATTGGTATTAAATTTCACTGCAAGCTATGTGGCAGTCCAATATTTAGGGCTTAATCTTAATATCGATTTTCTCCGTAGGATCTTGCTCCTTATTTCGGATAGCCAGCTGCTGAATCACATTGTTTGAAAGTTCAACAAACTTCTTGGCAGAGACAGAATCCAAGTCCTCATCCAAGACAATAGGTTTGCCTTCATCCCCGCTTTCACGCACTTTTTGTTCTAATGGGATTTCTCCAAGGAAGTTGGTACCAATGCGTTCGGCCAAATTCCGAGCCCCGTGCTTTCCGAAAATATGATATTTCTTGTCCGGCATATCTTCAGGGATAAAGTAAGCCATGTTTTCAACGATGCCGAGTACGGGTACATTTACTTTCTTAAACATAGCAACGCCTTTCCGGGCATCATCCAAAGCAACATCTTGAGGGGTAGAGACAATCACAGAGCCGGTGAGCGGCACTGTTTGTACCAGGGTTAACTGAATATCGCCGGTTCCGGGTGGAAGGTCGAGAACCAGATAGTCGAGCTCGCCCCATTCCACTTCATTCATAAACTGTTTAACAGCACTGGTGACCATCGGTCCACGCCAGATCATCGCCTGGTCGGGATCGACCAGCAGGCCCATAGAAAGGAATCGAACCCCGTATTTTTTCATCGGGATAAGCTTTTTGCTTGTCGTAATATTGGGGCGCTCGTGAGTATTCATCATTGTTGGGATACTTGGTCCGTAAATATCGGTATCCAAGAGGCCCACTTTTGCTCCTGTACGAGCAAGGCCACAAGCCAGGTTAACGGCAACAGTAGATTTTCCAACACCGCCTTTTCCGGAAGCAACGGCAATAACATTTTTAACCCCGGAAAGAGCATCTGCTTCCTCATCTTCCTGCTCTTTCTTTTGGCGATGTCCTTGTCCCGGGAATTCTCCCTTATCTTCATTGTCGCGAAACTTGGAGATATTAACGGCAGTATTGATATCCAGCACTGCATCCTCATCGACAAATTTGCGAATAGCCTGCTCGCATTTTTCTTTGAGCTTGGCTTCCAGCTTGGTGTCTTTTTCGGGGAGGTCGATGGTGAAGGTGATAAAGGTGTCTTGTACGACAAGGTCCTCGATCATATCTAAGGTCACGAGATCCTTTTCCATCTGTGGGTGCATCACATGGGTGAGCGCCGTACGCACTTGTTGCTTGTTAATGGCCATCAGCTATAAAATCTTGGTTGTATCTTTGTTAAGTGAAGTCTTCAAAGATAAGCATTTAATACCAGATGCTAAACGTATTTTGTGGATAAAGAAATTAGCCAAAAAAGGAGAGTCAGAGCTTTGATCGCACCTTTTTTGAAGATATATTTATAGTAATAATTATCACAAGAGAATATTTTATGATCCCTTTCGATGTTAGTGACATTAAGAATGAAAAGACATTCTCTATTCTATTGTTAAATCTGTATTTTGGCCCACTCGATTACAGGATATAGGTCCGCGTTCCTTGGCAGAGGGTCCATAAACCAATTCTCTGCGTATATTCTGTATTTAAAACGCTGAAGCGTAACAAAGCTGGTAAAAGAAACTAAACGAAAAAACATATAACTGATGTTAACACGAACTCCTTTTTACGACCTTCACGAACAAGCCGGAGCAAAACTTATCGACTTTGGCGGATTTGAAATGCCCGTGCAGTACGATAGTATCCGAAAAGAACATAACGCAGTACGCGAAGAGGTGGGTATCTTTGATGTCTCTCACATGGGAGAATTTTTTGTATCCGGTGAAGAAGCAGATAAGCTTATACAGTATGTTACTGTTAATGATGTGTCAAAACTGGAGCCGGGGAAGGCACAATATACCGCTATGTGCTACGAAGACGGTGGTATTGTCGATGATCTGATTGTGTATATGCTGGAGGAAAACAGTTATATGCTTGTTGTTAACGCCTCTAATATTGAGAAAGATTTTAACTGGATTAAAGAGCATAATACGTTTGATGCTGAACTGGTTAATAAATCCGATGATTATTGTTTATTGGCTGTTCAGGGACCCAATTCAGTAAAGACGCTGCAAAAACTGACCGATAATGACCTGGAAGAGATTGGATTTTATCGTTTTGAGATTGGAAATCTCGCCGGCTATGATGATGTGATCTTGTCAGGAACCGGGTATACGGGGGAAAAAGGGTTTGAGCTGTATTTTGATAAAAATGAAGTTGACCCCGCTGAAATATGGAATGCTATTTTAGAAGCCGGGGAAGAGTTCGGTATTGAGCCCTGTGGGCTCGGCGCGCGCGATACGCTACGACTGGAGAAGGGATACGCACTTTATGGCAATGATATCACCAAAGATACCCATCCGCTCGAAGCTCGCATGGGATGGTTAACGAAGCTAGATAAGGGTGATTTCATAGGGCGCGATGCCTTGCTTGAAGCCAAGGAGAATAGTTTAGAGCGAAAGCTGGTAGGGCTTACCATCGACGATAAGCGTTCCATTCCACGTAAGGGATATACCATTTTAGATCATAATGATAATGAAATTGGTTTTGTAACAAGCGGATCGCGGTCTATCACTCTTGGAAAAAATATTGGTATGGGCTATGTAACCACTGAACATGCAGAAGAGGGCAATACGGTGATGGTTGAAATCAGAAACAAAAAGGCCGAAGCTACAGTAGTAAAACCACCCTTTGTTAAATAGCAGTGATTCCAAATTTACGATTCATTAATTTTTTTGAAGAAATACTTGGCACCATTTATTTATGATTGATACACTTGATGTTTTTTCATCAGCCCATTCTTTCCAGGAAGAGGACCTCCGCGATAAAACGGTGGTAATGATTGATGTATTACGGGCCAGCTCCACTATGATTACTGCTCTGCACCATGGAGCCAAAGGAGTGATTCCGGTAGGAGACATGGGAGATGCGGGGAAAATTTCGCATAACCTTGACTCTGAGAGCTTCATGCTTAGTGGCGAAAAAAATGGCGTAAAGATTGACGGGTATGATCTTACGAACTCGCCCTTGGAACATACCGGTGAGAACGTCGTTAATAAGACTGTGATCTTAAATACGACCAATGGTACAAAGGCGATAAAGCGATCGGGTCATGCTAATCGAATCATTATAGGAGCTTTTTTAAACCTGGCTACAATTATTGATCATTTAAAAGAGGTCGACGAAGAAGTAGTATTGGTTTGTGCGGGCTGGCGTGGGCGACTTTCCTTTGAGGATTTACTTTGTGCTGGAAATATTATTTACGAACTTAGTTCAGGAAAGCTCTCTAGTAGTGCACGGGATGCGGTAAAAGTGGCTTTTGGTCTTTATGAAAAATTTGCTGATGATATAGAGGGCAGTGTTAAGTCATCAAATTACGCAGAACGGTTAAAAGATGTTGTCAGCGAGGAGGATATCTCTTATTGCTGTCAGCGTAGTACGCTACAGGTACTGCCTGTATTAAACGAAGGAATTATTACAGATTTCAATGACAAAGAAAAATAGTTCGGGAAATTTTTTGGGAGGTCTTTCAGAATCCCGAAAAATGGAAATATTAGGGATTCTGATCATGGCTGTAGGCGGTCTGATAGGCCTTAGTATTATCAGTTATGATCCTGCAGACTTTACCCTTATACAATCGCTTTCCAGCGATAGCCTCTTTATGCTGGATCAGGGGCCAGCCCTGCGTATTCAAAACTGGTTGGGCGTTATTGGTGCATACCTGGCACATTTCTTCGTATATCTCCTTTTTGGGTATATGAGTATTATTGTGCCACTTATTATTCTGGGGTATGGATGGTTTATATTTCGAGACCGCGATATTGCCCAGATGTTGTGGCCTACGGCTTACGGTATCTGGAGCATGGTTTTACTCTCTAGCATCCTGGGTTGGTTTAATATCGAATATGACTGGTATTCCTCGGTATGGAATGGCTCGGCCGGGATCGCTATTTCACGTATCTTGCAGAATATTACGGGTATTGGATCCATTATTATCCTTTCAGTATTGCTGTTGACCACATTGTTGGCACTGCTGGATCGTGACCTGCAACAAACGGTTGAACGCTTTAAAGAGTGGATAGCAGGAATTAAAGCCTCGTTTGCAGACTGGCAAGAGCGTCGGCAAGCCAAGAAGGAGGCTAAGCGTGAAAAGAAGAAACAGAAGGCGAAAGAAAAAGAGATCAGGCGCCAGCGCAAGGCCGAGAAACAGGCAAGTCAAAAGAAAAGCTCGTCTGAGCCTAAAACAAATTCGACTCCCAAAGAACCGGAGGAGGATTCAAAGCCTAAGTCAATTGATGAAATTGTAGAGCAGTCGCAGCAACAAGATCGTGAGCGAATAAAGCGCGAGCAGGAAGAGGTACAGTCGCTGGACTCTCGACCCCGGGCCGATATTGAGAAAAAGAAAATTGCCGAAGACGAGGAAGATGATGTTGATATCTCAGTATATGTGGGCGAAGGCGATGAGCAGGCTGATGAGAAAGAGCTCGACAAGCAGAATAAAGATAAGGCCAAAGAGATACCCCAGGTTAAATACAAATTTCCGACAATTGATCTGCTTGATTCGCCTCCCAATGAAGGCAATGATGTTGATCTGGAAGAGATCAAAGAGAATAAGCGTATTATTCTTGATAAGCTGAAGCGCCACAATATTGAGATTCGGAGCATTAATGCTATTGTAGGCCCCACCGTAACACTTTATGAGTTGGATCCGGCACCGGATGTCAAAATCAGTAAAATTGAAAGCTACGCCAATGACCTGAAGATGGCGACTGCAGCCAAAGGGTTGCGTATTATGGCGCCGATCCCGGGTCGTTCGGCCGTTGGTATCGAAGTGCCTAACGGTTCGCGAGAGACCGTATTTATAAAATCTGTTATCAATACAAAGAAGTTTGTGGAAAGTGACCATGAACTGCCCCTGGCCTTTGGTAAGACGATTGAAAACGAGGTGTTTATGGTGGATCTCACCAAGATGCCTCACCTGTTAATTGCAGGGGCTACAGGTTCGGGTAAGACAGTGGGTATGAATACAATTATTACCTGTCTACTCTATAAATGTCATCCGGATGACCTGAAATTTGTGATGATCGACCCCAAGAAGATTGAGCTTTCGCTTTTTCAAAAGATTGAAGACCACTTTTTGGCTACCTTGCCCGGCGCCGAAGAGCCTATTATTACCGATACTGCTGCCGCACAAGAAACCCTGGAAAGCCTCACCAAAGAGATGGATGAGCGCTATGATCTGCTCAAGGATGGTATGGTGCGCGATATTCGATCGTATAACGAAAAATTTGATAACGGTGAGCTCGATGAGGAAGAAGGTCATCGCCACTTGCCATACATCGTAGTGCTTATTGATGAGCTGGCTGACTTGATGATGACGGCAGGGAAACAAATTGAAGAACCAATTTCTCGCTTGGCACAGCTGGCACGAGCAGTGGGTATTCACTTGGTTGTAGCTACCCAGCGCCCTTCAGTAAATGTTATTACCGGTACTATTAAAGCGAACTTCCCGGGACGAATTGCTTACCAAGTAGCGTCAAAAGTTGATTCCCGGACGATTTTGGATACGGGTGGGGCCGACCAGCTTATTGGTCGCGGAGACATGCTCTTTACCAACGGCGGTGGTATGACGCGTATTCAGAACGCTTTTGTTTCTACAGAAGAGGTAGAGAAGATCACCGATTTTATTGGGAAGCAGAGAGGATATAATAAAAAGTACGAATTACCTGTTCTACAAGATGAAACTTCTTCGAGTGGCGATATCCCCGATCCACTGGAAGATATTGATGAACTTTTCGAAGCTGCAGCAAAAGTTATTGTGCTGCACCAACAGGGTTCGGTATCACTGTTGCAGCGAAAGCTAAAGATTGGATATAATCGAGCCGGACGAATTGTTGATCAGTTATTTAATGCGGGCATTGTAGGGCCTTACCAGGGAAGTACAGCACGTGATGTACTAGTTGAAGATGAAGAGGAATTAGAACAATTATTAGATGATCTGGACGAGTTTGAACGATAATATTTTTCGTTTTCTATTTGCAGTATGGTTTCTGGCAGGATACTCAGTAATAGTTAATGCACAAAACACTCATTTCGATAAGCTCAAACAAAAGTTTGAGCGGGGTGAGGTTTTTAAAGCAGCATTTAACCATGAGTCCATCGATTCCTATACCCAGGATACGGTATCAAGCCAAGGTAAAATTTGGGTTGGACAGCAGCGGTATAAAATCAGAGGTAGCAACCAGACGGTGGTGGTAGATGGCCAAACATCGAGGGTGTATGATGACAGGCGGAACCGATTAATTATTAGTAAATATGAGCCACAGGAAGATGATTTTGCTCCTTCCCGTATATTGAACGGGATTGATTCAACGTTTGCAATTAAAACACAGCAGAAACGTAATAATCAGATTTATATACAGTTGGTTTCTGATGATCCTTTTGCGATCTATAAAAAGGTAGAGATTTATCTTTCCGAGGCATTGATACCTCAAAAAATTCGTGCTGTTGATCCGGTTGATAATATCATCACCACACGCTTTCAAAATGGAAAATTTATGGAGCCTCAAAAAGGATTATTTGTGTTGGAGTATCCGCAAGAGGCTGAAGTTGTTGATATGCGTAACTAGCGTTCTAAAATATTTATAATGTACAAACGACTACTGAAAATAGGCCTCGCACTCATGTTGGGGGCGTTATTTATGTGGCTGGCTTTTCGCAATGTGCGGCTTCAAGAGGTTTGGGAGTATTCAAAAGATATTCAGTTTGGCTGGATTATTCCTTTTGCAATCTCCGCACTATGTAGTCATGTTGTTAGAGCAGAGCGGTGGCGCCTGCTTATCGAGCATGATAAAAAAGAACTCGATCGCGTTACCCTAATATCAGGGGTACTGGTCGGGTATTTGATGAATATTGTGGGGCCTCGTCTCGGAGAGGTTTCTCGACCGGTGTATGTGGCTAAAAAAGAAGGACTGAGCACGTCTAAGTTGATGGGTACTATTGTGCTCGAGCGGATCATTGATGTGATAGTTATGGGTTTTCTGATGTTGGTGGTATCCGTGTATTTGATCTCAGACCTGAACTTGCTCAGGCAGATTTTTGGCGACCAAACTGTCAACTTTCTCACCAATGAATCTAGCCTTATCACTTACGGTTGGGTTGCTCTCTTTGTATTGTTGATGATAGGTTGTGCTTATATTGGCATAAAGCTGATACTCTATTTGGGCACAAAGTTTGAAACGCTCCAGGTGTGGATCGATCGAGCTAAAGATGCTCTTATCTTGTTTAAAGATGGGGTGTTGGCGGCGCGGAAGGTACAGCGGTGGTGGCTTTTTATAACGCTTACCGTTCTTATCTGGTTTTGTTATACCTTAATGACCTATATTCCTTTCTGGATGTTTGATATGCAGGAGGTTTACGGCCTTGATATGCTGGATGCCTTGGTGATAACAGTGATTTCTGCTATCGGGATAGCGATCCCTTCCCCGGGTGGTATCGGTACGTATCACTACTTTGTAAAGCAATCACTTTTGGTTCTGTTTGCCGTTCCTGCTGTAACGGGTATCGCCTATGCTACGATAACGCATGCGGGCATGGTGATTTTTGTAGCCAGTATTACTCCGTTGTTTCTATTTATTGATAAATGGCGCGCGACTAAAGCGGGGAAGCCAATATTTTAGCAATCTTCTACTCATTTTTACGTTTATTGAAACAGATAGACGCAGCTTCGGTATAAAACAGCGAATTGAGGCATTATTCGTTGCCAAAAAATTAGTACCTTTACATCTGATTTTTCTCCGTATAAAAGTATGCATCAAAATTTCATGAAACGCTCTTTTTTATCAGTATTCGTATTATTGCTCACTATTGTGGCTGCAACGGCTGTTAAGGCACAAGACCAGCAATCGGGAGAGGGGTCACTGCTGCCCGAAATTGATCCACAGGATATTGAAATTCGAAGTCAGTTTAAGGCACGTTTCCCGGGATTGCGTCGCCAGCCAATTCTTGGTTTTGATCCCACCCCGCGAGTCTATCAGGTAGACCCCAATCGCATGCCTTTTATGGAAACTGCCGAGCAAGTAGTGGCGGATATGCCGGTAAGCAACCTTTCGCGACCAGAGGCACCAGCTTATGTCCCTCTGCACTATTCCCCTGATATCAACATGTTTAGCCGAGCGGGTATAGGTAGTTTTATGAGCCCCGAAGTTGATTTTTGGGGTGTTCGCAGGCTGACCTCCAAAAGTTATATTGGTGGTGATTTAGATTACAGTTCATCATCAGGGCATCTTGATAACCAGGAAAGCAGTTTTCGATTTTTGAATGCAACAGGGGAATATGTAACCAAAATTAGTTCTAAAAATCGCATAGGTTTTCAGCTTGGAGTAGAAAACAGTTTTAACAATATGCCCAACTTACAAGGTTTAGGAACCTTGGATAACGCACGCAAAAAGTATGGAGGTTTTAACCTGAATGCTGATTTTGAGCATTTCAATAATACTATTTCCGGGTGGAACGTGCAGGCTAATATGCGCTATTACAAAATTGAGCTTTCCAATGCAGGAAATCTTTATACCGGTTCCAGCCAGGAAGAGATATACAATGGCTCTGTTGCAAAACGTTGGTCAGGCAGTAATGTTGATGAGACCTTTACTGTTAAAGCTGGAGCAAAAGTCGGGAGATATGATAATAATACGATAAATCCCCAAGACTGGTTGACAGCTCAGGCAGGTGTGGTTTATGATCGACTTTTCAACTACAGTACCAAGGTCCACGCTGATGCCAGTATATACTATACGCAGAATGGATTTACAGACGCGGTGTATATTGGTCCGTCATTAAAAGTAAAGCATCCGTTTATGGAAATGCTGACGCTGACATTGAAAGCGGAAGCAAAACCCAATATTAAAAGTATTCAACAGTTACATTCAGAGAATAGATTCCTGGCTGTAAATAATAACCTGCGACATTCATATAGAATTAACGGATCTGTTGAAGCTGAGCTCGAGTATAATGAGTTGGGTTCAATGAACTTTGGCGTACAGTATACGAACACAAGTGATCGTTCTGTCTATATACGACAAGATGGGGGGCGTACTACTGTGAGTGGAGAATCATTGTATGACTTTTACAGTACGACTTATGCAGATACCTATACAATGCGAGCTTTTGTTGGGGCTACTCACCAGATTGTGCCTGAAAAGCTCTGGGTTGATGCAAAGTTTTATATGCAGTCTCCTCAAATTAAAGGTGGAGATCGTATCCCATATGAAGAAAAAATTGGTCTGAAGTCTGGAATAAGCTTTCGCCCATTGGAACAGTTATCAATTGAAGGGTGGGGTGATTATGTAGGATCACGACAGACCTTTCAAACCAATGAAGAGTTGAGTGGATACTTTTTGTTGGGAAGCCGGGCGGATTATCAGATTACTGACCGTTTTGGTGCTTATGTTAAATTAGTAAATTTACTAAATCAGGAATACGAAGTGTGGCAGGGTTATACCGAGCGTTCGTTTCAGGCGTACGGCGGTATAACAGTAAAATTATAGATGGTGATGTATAACGAATTTATAAAAGCATTTTCTGAAGTAGTGCGTGAAGAAGTTATGCGTAAAAATGAGGTACAGGTTGATGGTATCGGTTCTTTTCAATTTAAGCATAGAAAACAGTTTCAAAAACAGTATGATAACGGAAGAGTTGTGATGATGCCACCCAAAGATACGATCACCTTTGAGCCGGAAAATAACCAGGGGATATGACCATCGATAAGGAACAACTAATAGAACTGCTTGTTGAGAAAACCGGGTTAGAGCATGACCAGGTTAAGGGACAGCTTTCAAAGTTGATTCAACGTATTCAGCAAGCAGCCGAAGAAGGGAAAACCTTTGAGATTGAAAATTTCGGTACTTTTGGTATGGAAGAGGGTGTACTGCAATTTACGCCTGCCGATAGATTAGAAACAGAGATCAACAATAAATATGCCGGTATGAAGCCTATTGAATTGATAGGTGCTTTTAAAGAGCCGGAGGGAGATGAGATCCCTGATGTTTCTGAGATGGAAATTGAGCAAGGTGAGAAAGCCTGGAGTTTTGACAGGGATGCTGCCGAAGAAGAGGAAAAACAGGCAGAACCCGATAGTGAGCCTGTTCCGGAGCAGGCCGAAATTGAAAAGGTTCCCGGGCAAGAGCCCGTAGATGAAGAAGCACAGGAAGAGTTTGAGGAGTTGATTAACGCCGATCAGGTGGATGAGGCTCAACCATCCCCGCAAAAACAAGAAGAAGCTACGGATGAACCGGTCGTTGCGAAAGGTGAAGACAAGGATCCCATCGGTCGGCTCTTGATAGCAGCAGTAGTTCTGTTAGCTGTGGGGATAGGAAGTTTGTTGATGTATGATATGGGAATGTTCCAGGAGTTAGGGTTGACCAATAAGGAATCTCCCTCTCAAACAGCGGAGCAGTCACAAGCCTTGGATAATACTGATCGCGATGAAGATCGTACAACAGAGCAACCGGTTATTCGTTCGGAACCTAAAGGGAAAGATCCTGTATCTAATGGTGAGGGTGCCAAAGAAGCTCCCGGAGATAATCAGCAGGGATATGGCTTGGAAGGTGAGTTTAACCCATCGGTAAATAATGGCTATATGATTGTGGTACACTCAATGCGAGATAAGCAGCAAGCAAAAGCCAACAGACAAGAGTTAAGAGAAAAAGGCTATCGAACATCTATTAATGAGGCAAGTGTACAGGGAACAACCTACTACCGGGTTGGCATCGGGCAGTTTGAAACGATAGAAGATGCCCAAAACGCGATTAGTAAAATTCCCGAGCCATATCGTAGCAATAACTTTATTAAACGAATTCAATAATTTCAGCAACTAGGCAAATAAATTATGCAAGTGTTACTTTTTATATTTATTCAATCTCAGGCAGATACTTCCACAGCTGCTGATACTTTAGGTTTAGCTGCTCAACAAGAAAGCATGTCGATGTTTGAGCTACTTGCCGAAGGGGGAATCTTGATGATTCCACTATTTATTTTATCACTGGTAGCTATCTTTGTGATTGCCGAGCGTTGGCGCTCACTCAATAATTCGCGCATAGAAGTAGATGGTTTTTTACGGACGGTAGGCAGTATGCTTAAGGATGGTGATCGCCAGCGTGCACTTACCTATTGTGACGGTATTGATAAACCATTGGCTCGTATTCTCAAAGCCGGTATCAAGCGGTTGGGACGCTCTATTCGTGATATTGAAGATGCCATCCATAATGCAGGTAAAAAAGAGATTTTTCATCTGGAAAAACGGATGAACTGGCTGGCTACTATTGCCGGTGTTGCTCCTCTCATTGGCTTTACCGGTACGGTTACCGGGATGATCGAGGCCTTTATGGATATACAGTCGTTACAGGGGAATGTGAATCCCAGTGTGTTGGCCGGTGGTATCTGGGAAGCGCTTATTACTACTGCAACAGGGTTAATTGTTGGTATTATTGCGTATGGATTCTATAATTTCTTGCTCGGGAAAATAAATCGCACGGTTCATGAGTTAGAAAATGCTTCGGCCGATTTTATTGATATGCTGCAGTCGCCTTCAAAGAATAAAAAAGATAAAGATCGACAGAAGGTAGGATAATGAACTTTAGAGAAGATAATGATCGTATGGAGCCGTTGACGCTGTTTTCACAGTCGTCGCTTACGGATATTGTATTATTGCTGCTTATTTTCTTTCTGTTGACCTCTTCTTTTGTTACCAACTTTGGGATTAAGGTTGATATCCCCAAGGCCGAAACAGGAGCACAGACCGAGTCGCAGATGATTACGGTCGCAGTAACGAAAGACGGTGAGTTTTTTGTCAATGGTGAGCTTACAAGCAGTGGAATGCTCGCCTCGGCTTTACGTGAAGCAAAGTCTGATCAAGGGCAGAACACCCTTGTATTGCGGGCTGATAAAGAGGCCATTATCGATAATGCTGTTCGGGTAATGAATATTGCCAAGGCCCTGGAGCTCAAAATTGTGATGGCCACGGAACAGGCCTCCAGGTAAAAGGAACCAAGTGAATTTATGGAGCTTCCAAACTTTAAAGAAGAAGATCAGTTTGCACTCACCGTAACGGGAGGGGTACATATTGCTCTGATAGCATTTTTTCTGCTTTATACATTCTCTATAGAAGCGAATGTACGCCCGTCTTTTATTGAAGTTGAGTTTGGGGAGTTTCAGTCGGGCACGCCTACCCAGCAGGCCGAACAAAAGGCCGAGCAGGTGGAAACTCGTCCCAACCCCTCGGAAACAGAGCCGGAAGAGCCTGAGCCAGAAAAGCCTGATCCGGTGGAAGAGCAAAAGTCTACTACCAAAGAAACTACCAAGCCGGTAGATGTGCCTGATCAAAAAGAGGAAGTAGAAGAGGAGGAGGTTAAAACCCCCGAAACGGATAAGGTAGATCCCCAAAAAGAGACCTCTACTGAAGAGAAAAAAGAGGTGACGGTACCTCCGAAGACGGAGAAAGATGAAGTACAGCAAGAGGGAGTTAAAACAAGTGGCGACAAAGAAGGAAATACCGGGGAGCGAAATGCTGACCAGGGGACCGGGAATGAACAGGAAAAATCGGCCCCTTACGAGTTGAAATGGGAAGGCGATATCGAGCGTAACCCCATGGTTCAGCCACTACCTACGAATACTACGGATGCCGAGGCTACCATTACCATTCGTTTTGAAGTAAAACCTGATGGCACGGTTGGCCGTATTATTCCGCTTAAAAAGATGAACCCGGAACTGGAGCGCGAAGTGATGAAAACGCTGCGTAGCTGGCGTTTCTCTCAATTGCCTTCCGGAGTACCTCAGCAATCGCAATGGGGAACCATTACTTTCCGATTTGTGCTTGAATAAATGGACTTCTTATAGGCAGAACTTTCTGCCACCAGGCC
This sequence comes from Fodinibius halophilus, assembly GCF_011059105.1. Lineage (GTDB taxonomy): Bacteria > Bacteroidota > Rhodothermia > Balneolales > Balneolaceae > Fodinibius > Fodinibius halophilus. Next base: position 247,521 of record NZ_JAALLS010000002.1, read on the forward strand.
GCAAGCAGGTGGGGCATATTATTTTTCTGGATCGAAGTATCGACCCGCTTGTTGGCACTATTTCTGGTTTTGGCACATTGGCTAGCTCTCGTATTTAAGAGTGTTTTTTAGATTTTGATATTTGGGATGATTAGCCTTGCCGTAATTATGATGTGGGAAAGTAAAATTACGGCCTATGATCCCGGCTATAAAACAAAACTGTATCCATGGGTACAGATAATCGGGAATTTTAACCCCGGTGGTTCTTATCACCAACTCGGAAGCCTTCCGGTGGGGCTGCCACAGGAGGGATTGAATTGGCAGATACTGAGGAACCTGTTTATGCGGTATTTGTACCGAAGATCATTTGGAGATAGCCTATCCCATAAAAGAATATCACGACAAGAAAATTGGTGATATCCCTATAGACCGTGACTGCCATATTGAAATTATCAAGAGAAATGGAGGCTTGATAGTACCCCATGGCGATACAGTACTGCAGGCCGATGACAGGCTCACCATTGTTGGTAAAAAAGAGGCTGTTCAAAAGACCCTTTCAATGTTCGAGACTTAAGTTGTGCCTAGAGGTCAGGAGTAATGTTTTTTGATAAAGAGATATGGGAGTATTGAAACCCTAAATAAGATCAGTTAGTGTGCTATCCACTTGGAAGGGGGCAAAATCAAAATTTGTCTGATTTTTTTAGAATAGCCGTTCTTTAGACGCTATAACTATTTATGCCCCTGTTATAAGAGTATTCCACCTACACTTCTTTGGAAAAAGGTTGTTTTATCTATTATTTGTAGAACAGCAATTATTTTGATTTGGCAAATTATAGCCAGCTTTTAACTATGAGTTTTGTTCTTCTAACTCTTCAATAGCTTCAATCAAGGGTTCTACGCTCCCCCTTTTCAGACGATTATTAACCGCTTGAGGGGTGATGCCAAGATGTTCCGCAATCATTTTTTGAGATACGTCAGCATCAATCATCATTTTCAACACCTTTTTCTCGGCTTTATTTCTATTTCTTTTTTGCATTTCTTTTAAGTTTAAACAATGTTTATTTATAAATTAATATGTAAATTCATCAATTCACATATTGTGAACATATATAATACAGCTATTAAACGAAAGTGAATACTATATTAGAACGTATTAAGGAAGCTTATCATTTGGAGACAGATGCCGATGTAGCAGATTTTTTAGAAATGAATCCCAGTACCCTCAGTATGCAAAAAAACAGGGGACGTATAAATCTGAGAGTTATTATTGATAAATGTTGTGATATTAACCTGAACTGGTTGCTGCATGGCAATGGTCCTATTCGCACACTTGACGACGAGAGTTCTATACATGTACCGGTATACTCAGGGGATATGCTGAACCAAAATGGTAACGAGCTTTTTAAAGACGAAAACAAACTCGGCTGGCTTAAAGCAGAAGGAGATTTTTTAGAAGGCATGGATAATGGATATGCTAATACTGATTTACTGGGATATCTTATTTCTGATTATCCTGTGCCTCCCACACTTACTAAAAATGATATTGCAATAATTAGCAGGTCAAATATAAAAATGGAAGAAGGGATATATTTAGTGAGTGTAGACAGTACAGTGGCGTGCAGGCGTGTCCAAAGGCAATCTAACGGTAACTTTGTAATACGGGATAATCATTTAACGGAAGAAAATATCACAGTACACGATGATCCAATGAATACTTATATTCTTGGTAAGATGGTTGGGGCTATGCAGAAAAACTGTTAGTATTTCTGTCATATGATAAAAGGAAGTATCTTGAGATAAGCTCCTTTTTTATCATATTGTCAAAACAAATAATCTAAAAGGTGAATAAAAAATTTAGGGAATGGTCTTTAAAAAGGGATTAATCTTAGTAATAATTTCAGTTATTTGCACTACAATAGGAAATGCACAGACAGCGGTTCATTCGAAGGATAAACAGATTAAGGCAGCTGTAAAAGCAGCACCTGCAGCAGAAAGGGCAGAAGCTACAGTATTCGGTTACAGTGAAAAAGGTGAGCTAGTTAAATTTCGGGAAGGTGATAATTCCCTGGTTTGCCTGGCTGATGATCCCAATCAGTCGAACTTTCACGTTGTATGCTACCATAAAGACCTGGAGCTATTTATGAGCAGGGGGCGGGAACTGAAGGCGAAAGGGTATTCGCGCAAAAAAGTTGATAGTCTCCGTAGAAAAGAGATTGAAGCCGGTAAACTGACGTTACCAAGAAAGCCTATGGCGTTATATTCGTTAACAGGCGCAAAAGATGCTTACGATTATTCATCGGGAATGATAAAAAAAGTTTCTCCACTGTATGTTATATATGTTCCCTATGCAACGGAAAAATCTACTGGGCTTTCAAGCAAGCCTCAAATAAAGGGAGCACCATGGCTTATGGAACCCGGCATGCCGTGGGCACATATTATGGTTATGGGTACAAAAGAAATTGGAAATGGTATAAGAAACTAGTTGAATTTTCTTGGTAGTTAATAGTTGGAAAAAATAAAAAAGCGGCCGGGTTATCGGCCGCTTTTAATCTTAGTAAAAAAGAGAAGTGGAAATTATCCTTCTTCGCCACCCGTCTCTTCAGACCCTTCAACTTTTAGCATGCCTTTCATACCGGCAGCATAGTGTCCCGCAAAAGAGCAGATATATTCATAGTCACCGGGCTCTTCGGGAGCGGTAAATGTAACTTCTACAGTTTCTCCACCTGCTGCAAGCCCTGTCTCGGCAAGAATTTGATCCTTTTTGTCAGCGGGGATGTAATCATTGTCTTTAGCTTGTGATGCTGCAGTTGCAAAAGCCTGACCATCGGCTTCCATCGTCAATAGTATCCAATTGTGAGCCATGGCGTTTGCCGGAAGGTCGCTTTTTGTAGTCAGCTTAATGCGAATCTCTTCACCTGGTTCTGCAGAAATACTTTCCAGTAACAGGTTTCCATCACTGCCTACGGCATCACCAACAGTGATTCCTTCTTCGTTCTCTTCAACTACAAATTTCATTTGGTTAGTACCGATAACTTCGATAGTACGTACATTGTCGTCACTCGCCATTTCTGTTTCCTCAGATTGGGCAGGAGTTTCGGTTTTCTGTTGGTCACCAGATTCTCCTCCACATCCGATAAAAAGCATGAGGGAAAGAGCGATAAGCGTGTGTAATAGTTTCATAATATTTGTGCGTTTATTTGTTTTAAATTATGTGATATAGACGTAACAGAGGTTATTTAATAACCATTCAAGATACCGAATTTGAGATAAGGATCCGAACTCTTCCGCCTTTAAAAGCTTCTTTGAATATGCAACCTTCAGAAGCAGTAGCGGAGGCTATTCGAATGGTGAAAGGCAATAAAAAAGGACCAAGAGCTTAACTTGGTCCTGGTAATATAAGTTGCAATATCATTAATGAAAAGACAACGAAACAGTACCGCCAGAAGTTCGGGCTTTTAATTGTGCGCCGCCTCCGTTCAATCGTCCTTTAACTTCATCTTCTTCAATCTCGCCAGAGAGGTTTTCAAGCTTGGAACTTACGTAACTGCCCCGCAGGTCAAGGTCTAACCCCAAGTTACGATGAACAGAGATACTAATATTTCCACCACTGGTACGAAGACTAACAAATTGGTCGATAGATGTTAGATCTGCTGTTATACTACCACCGCTCGTTTTTGCATCCACACGGCCGTTAGTATTAGCAAGATCTATATATCCACCACTGGTTTTTACTGCCAGTTGGCCATTCGCATTATTGACATTTATGTGTCCGCCACTTGTTCGGGCTTCCAGATCGCCTTCAATATCTGTGATATTAATATGACCTCCTGAGGTTCTGGCATCAATGGTTCCTTCAAGGTTTGCTAGTTCAAGATGTCCGCCGCTGGTTGAAAGGTGCTGATTACCCATTAGGTTTTCGATATCTATATGTCCCCCACTTGTTTCCAGGTCGGTGCTAATCTCACGGGGACTATAGACAACAAAAGAAATTGACAGGTTGTTGTTCTTGCCAAATAAACTCCATCCGGATGATCCTTCACGTTTGGCAACAGCTCGCAGTGAATTGCCAGACTGGGAAATATCAATATCCCATTTGTCGATATCCGTATCCTCAGGCAGTAAATTACGTCCATTCTTACTTACATACATTTCTATACGCGCTTTGGTAGAAGAACGCCCCTTAACCGTTATATGTCCTCCGGAAGTTTCAACCTCAAGGTTTCCCGGACTGGTTATATCAAAGGTATCAACTCGATAAGGTTCATCCTGTATTTTCGACAAAGAGGCAGAAGCCATCGAGGTGCTCATGAGTGCCAAGGTAAACATTAGTGCAATGAACAAGATAAGTGCTACTTCTGTTAAATATGATTTTCGACTAGTCATAATATTACCTGATATAAATTGGGGGCTGGAATTCAAATCTACAGTATGACCATATCTGCCACAGGTTTCATTAAATTGTTTTTATAGCGCGTTTTTGGTAGGAGAGATGCTATCAATTCATTATTTTCAGTCAGCTCCAATATCAGATAAATATATTATTAGCACACCATGAAGTTACCATTTGCTCTCGCAAAGCGATTTGTTGCCGGCGAATCTTTTGAAGATGCCAAACCAAAAGTAGAAAAGCTTAATAATAAAGAGATAAAGATTACGCTCGATCTTCTGGGTGAGAATGTAGAAGATCGCGAAACGGCCGATGAAACGGTAGAGAGTTATATTGATCTGCTAAAAAGTATCAATGCCGCAGGTCTCGACAGTACGATCTCAATTAAGCTTACGATGATGGGGCTGGATATCGACCGAGCGTATTGCAAGGATAATTTATTCCAATTATTGGATGTAGCTCGTGACAACGATCAGTTTGTTCGTATTGATATGGAAGGTACGGACTATACCCAGGAGACCATCGATCTTTTCACAGAAGCTTTTGAAGAGTACGGAAAGCATGTGGGTATCGTAATTCAGGCATATTTACATCGAACAAAAGAAGATATTGATGAACTTGCCGAGCTTGGTGCAGATGTGCGAATCTGTAAAGGCGCTTATAATGAGCCGGCTGATTTAGCGATTCAGGATATGGATAAAATCCGTGAATCATATAAAGAATGTACAAAGGTATTGCTCGAGAAAACCGATTATCCTCGTATTGCTACTCATGATGATGAACTGATCGATTGGGTAAAGGCCTATGCCAAAGAAAATGATATCGATAAAGAGTGTTTCGAATTCCAAATGTTGTATGGCCTGCGACAAGATACTATGGAGGAGTTTGTTGAGGATGGCTACAATGCTCGTATTTATGTACCATTTGGAACAATGTGGTTCCCCTATTTTAAACGGCGGCTCATGGAACGAAAAGAGAATATCTGGTTTGTGCTTTCAACGATGTTTAAAAAATAACCTATGGGTATTTCTCCAGAAATACATCGTTATATTATAGCTGCTGCTTTTGTTGCAGTAGGGATTTTACACTTCATTAAACCCCAGCTTTTTGTCCGGATTGTTCCCGATTTTGTTCCCTATCATTTGGCTATGGTATACATAAGTGGGATAGCAGAAATATTAGGGGGTATCGGCATCTTGCTCACCCAAACAAGATCGTTAGCTGCATGGGGATTAATCTTATTACTGTTAGCTGTTTTTCCAGCTAATATAAATATGACTGTTATGTCTGTTAAAGAAACGGGATTTACCTCGTTGTATAGCATTGTAACTATCTTGCGTTTGCCTTTACAGTTTGTGCTTATCTATTGGGTTTACTGGGCTTGTTTGCGGTAAGCAAGCTACTCTCGATTCTTAGTCTTTACTCTGTTACATTATTTCCATGTTTACGATAGACAGAAGTTTTGCAACCCAGATCGCAGGGCCTATTCTTATTGGTACCCTGTTGCTTTTTGTACCTCTTTTGGGGGACTTCCATTTTGAGTCGGCCCTCCTGGCTTCTCTGATTGGATGCTTTTGGGCAGGCACCAAAGCATCAAAAAAAAATCATGCTGCCGGTGACTTCTTTGATGCCCTTCGCATAGGATTTTTTTTGTTTTTGATGGGCACCCCGCTACTGGTAAATGCTATATTTACGGGATGTTTTAGTATCCACGGGCTTGGTTTTTGGTTGATCTTCCCCTTGCCCAGTATTTTTTTCGGCTATTCGATAGGGCGTTTATTTCGGCAGTGGAATATTTCGTATGCAGCAACACTAACATTTTTGCTGCTCCTGGTGGTAGCGGTTGGCATTTTTGTTTATGAACTGCTGACATACCCCCAAGTGTACTTTTTTAATCATGTATGGGGCGGTTGGCCGGGCCCAATTTATGATGAAATGGTTGTTGTTACCGATGCAGCCGTCTTTTTTCGATTACTTACCATACTTTGGGCGCTATTTATCTGGCATATTCCAACAGTTGGAAGAGACAAGTATTCTGCCTGGATCGTTGGTTTTGCTTCAATTTCTATTGCACTCTTTTATCCACAGTTGCCAGAAATGGGAGTTGTATCACCTCCGGCGCATATTCAATCTGAGCTAGGAGGCGCCCATTCCACAAAGCATTTTGAGTTGTATTATGATCGAGATCACTACAGTAAGCACGAAATCCAACGGATAGCTAAAGAGCATGAATTCTATTTTAGCCAGATTGTAGAAAGACTTCAATTAACTTACCCCGATAGCAGTAGAATAACGAGCTATTTATACGGTCATCCCTGGCAAAAGAAAAAACTGGTAGGGGCCAAATTTACCAGTTACGTACCGGTGTGGCTTCAACAAGACCAGCTACATATTGCCAAACAGCAAATCTCCGGGAGCCTCAAACATGAGTTGGTACATGTACTAACGAAACAGTTTGGTAATGATCTGTTTAATGCCAGCTGGAGTATAGGATTAATTGAGGGCCTTGCCGTTGCAGTTGCCGGCGGTTCTTCATCAACCTCTACTATCGACCAGATCGTAGTATCAGAGAAGCCATATCCCACAGCAAAACAGCTTGAAAATTCATTTTCATTGAAAGGATTTTATGGCGGTCGTTCAGGGATTAACTATATCACCAGTGGATCTTTTGTTCGTTTCTTATTGGATAAATATCCAGTAAAAGATATAAAAGAAGCCTACCGGACAGGTGATCTTGTTAATTCATATCAGGCAGACTGGCAAACACTTGCGAAAGGGTGGCACCAGCATTTAGACTCAGTGCAGGTTGATTCGTTGGATGAACAAACGGCAGCCCGAATATTCGGATACCCGTCACTTTTTGAGCAAGACTGCCCCCATGTGGTTTCTGATTTTATGGCCTCGTGGGATCGATACCGATACGCGATGGCTACAGAAGACACTACTAGAGCTTTGAGGGCGTTAGATCAGGCTGTTGCTACAGGCGACAGTGTGCCCCCAATAAAGGCCGAATGGAGTTTCCGCCATTTGGTAATTAGCGACCTTGGTTTAGTGCAGAAAGCCGCCTCACTGCAAGACACAACGGTAGACTTACAGTTACTGTATGCTGATGCCAATATAATGACAGGAGATACGGTACGGGCGAAAAAACATTTAACACGAGCTAAAAAACTATTTGCTGAAAAGCCCGACTCGTTACTGGAGCCAGCTCTTGCTGTTCGAATGAATAAAAAGCATTGGGCCTTCTATAGGACATTGCGATATAACAACCAATTACCGGATGCTACCCGTTTTTCACGTATGCACTATCGTTCTAAAACTCGGAGTATTAAAAAAGCTATTACCCAAGAACATTGGCCGTTACTTACTGCCTATTCCCGAGAATTACTGAGGCAACCAGTAAAACTTCGTTATTTTGACTCTTATCAATTGCTCATTCATGAGCTTGCCGCTTTGGAAGAACAGGCTCTGGCCACGTCACTCTTAAAGAAAGTTCAGGGATTAGCACTACGGAGACGATTTAAAGAGAGATTAAAGATCGAAAAAGAGTGGCTGCAATTTTTAGAATCAGATCGGGAACCTAGCCTGCAATGAATATGTTATTGATCGCTTGATACTGAAATAGATATAGCCAACTGCAAGCAGGGTTGGATATATTTTACCGGTAAAAGCTGGTAAAATATTTTGGTGAGAAAGGATTTATAGGTAGGTAAAAAAAGAGAGGGAGAACGGTCAGGTTCTCCCTCACAAGGGTATTGGTAGGTTACAACTGTTAAAAAACAAGGTAGTATCAGTAATGCTGATACTTTAAATCATTTCAATTCAGCAAATAATATATTGTTTGGTGCAATTGTGTTTTAATGGAATACAAAAACCTATAGCTGTTAATTAATCACAAGGTGAAGCACAATTACTCTAAAACCATTTCGATATCTTTTGAGATACAAAATATATTTTGTGTTTGTTTATTTCGGTTAGATCCTTTTAACAAAGCCCTTTTTAAGTAATTTATAATATTAATTAGATCGTATTAATATTATCGTTTAATTCGAGATTCGTGATTGCGAAGGAGGGTCACGGAGCTGCCGGCCGAATCATTTCTAGGGACCTTTGCAAAACCAGGCAGTCATCCTGAATGTAATGAAGGAACTCCCTTTCAACGGCAGCAGATGGATACGGGAGATTCTTCGACAAGCTCAGAATGACGAAATAAAAGGTTTTGCAAAGCCCTCTTCTAATTATACCTTTGCTCTGAGATGATAGAGTATAACGATGTTGATACTGTTCAAATTAAAATCCTTGTAACGTTTGAAATGCAAGGATTTATCATACGGCTGTATTAAAGAAATAGCTGCTGTTATTACTGGAGAATCATCACAAGTACTTAAATCGATTCATAAGACAGAGAAAACAGGGGGGTACTAAAGGAGATGGTGATATTCGGGGGATTCTTATTTATAATACAGCAACAAAAGAGGAACCCGTAATCTGGCTGAGCAAGTTCCCGCTTTATAGCGGGGCGTTTGGAAGTAATGGTTCATCACAGTGGGCAACAGAAGTTTCAACACTAAAGAAGAGTATTTATGGGTATGATTAAGCAAAAGGTACAAAATGAGATCAATGATCAAATACAAGCTGAGTTCCAGTCAGCCTGGCTTTATTTAGCCTATGCGGCCTGGTTCGAGGAGAAAAACCTGGAGGGGTTTGCTCATTGGATGCGGATGCAGTGGCAAGAAGAACAAGCCCATGGTATGAAATTCTATAACCACATGCTAAGCCGGGGAGGCACGGTTGAGTTGCAGGCGCTTGATAAACCTGTAGCAGATGCTGAAGAGTCAGAAGAGGTTTTTGAAAAAGTACTTGAGCATGAGCGTTATATCACCAAGCGAATTCACAGTCTCTATGATCTTGCCAAAAGTGAGGGAGACTACCCACTGCAAACACTGTTGCACTGGTTCATTGATGAACAGGTTGAAGAAGAAAATGCCGAACGTATTTTAGAACGGTTAAAACTAATAGGTGATGACAATGCAAGTTTATATATGCTAGACCAAGAGCTGGCCGGAAGATCGGAAGAGGAAGATGCCTGAAGAATATACATTGAGCTTCCAACAGGCCAACTGGTACGGCCTGGCTCTTTTTATACCTCTTACGTCGATATTGGTGCTGCCATATGCCGGTATGTACGGTTGGTCAACTTTGGTTAAAGATCTAGTCTTTTTTTTGCACGACTTTCCTCTTTTCTTGGTGTCAGTAGTTATTGGTACTATCGCCCATGAATTGATTCATGCAATATGTTGGGTACTGCTGGGGAATATTCCATGGTCGCATATCCATTTCGGGTTTAACTGGAAGGCTTTGGCTCCCTATGTTCATTGTCCTGATCCGGTAGAGGTTAGTAGCTATCGCTGGGGGGTAGCAATGCCCGGTATTATACTGGGGCTGATCCCTTATCTTTATGCCCTATTGTTTCATCAGGAGTGGTTGTTGGGTTTTAGTCTCTTTTTTACTCTTGCTGCCGGTGGTGATATGTTAATTCTTTGGTTATTGCGAAGAGTCAAAAGGGGAAACAGGGTACAGGATCATCCAGATTTAGTTGGTTGCCGCCTAATAGATTCTGATACAATGACTGGTACTGGTGACGGTGGGTCATAGACCTTAAAGGTGATTTCTATCAGCTTTAGGTAAGCTAACTCAGCTTAGGCTAGGAATAAAAAAGCTAATCTGGTTAAATCATAAAGTAAGGAAAATAGGGCAGCTTACGTGAATAAGTAATTATCAACAAAGAATAGGCCAGCTAGACGCAGTTAAGTTTACTGTGGCAAGAATAGTTTGAGCTTCCAGCTGCCCTCCGTTAATTGCCAGCAGAGGTATAAAAGTCATAAGTAAAGGTTCCTTCGCGGTAAGCCCCAACAAAGCCAAGTCCACCGTCGATGTCTGGTGATTGGAGAGGGTTTTCGGGTCCATATCCCCCGTTTGCATGTTCCCAATCTGGTCCAAAGTGAAGATACTTAACCCGAACAGTTTTTGAATCTAGTTGGTTGCAACTAACAGTTGGGTTTAAATAGAGGGGGTTAACATTTCGATTGCCAATTTCGGGTGGTGGAAAGACTTCAACCAAGAGTTGGCGTGTACTCAAGGTAAGATACATTTCATCAGTATTCTCACGGTGTTTTACTTGGTCAACTTTACCTACTTCCGACCACTTGTATTGCCCTTTATATTTGAAACCTATTTTCATTCGGATACTTTCAGGATCGGGAACATTTTTATAGTTAAAGGTTATCTGTTGCGTGCAAGCCACACTATCAGGATCCGATAAAGATATTTGTGTGATGTCAGGTGTTGTTATTGTACTTGTTATCGGTTCTTCTGCAGCCTTCCCATCAACAGTAACCTTATAAGTAGAGGCAGGGTCCATTTTTTGTTTGACAATAAAGTTGTGGGTATAGTGCCCTGAAAAGTTGACAACGGTATCTTCGAGTATGTTACGGCTGCCAGTCTGTAGGTCCTCAAATGTTACCTTGGCATCCAAAGATTTGGCTTTTTTTGATAGGAATGGGGTATTGAGATTCTTAACCCTGATGTAATTGGGTGAGTCATCAATTTTTAGGGCTCCATACATTGAATAGGTGCCTGTTTTTTCTTCAAACGGACTGATATTTCTGTCTTCACATCCTACGAACAGAATGCAGGTAAACGTAAAGAGGATGAATATAAAGGGATATTTTGATTCAAACATCATAGTAAGACAAGACAAGTTTATAATTAGGCCATACTTATTTATTAATGTTGGCAGTTACTGAGATGTAGGGTAGTAATGGGGTTTGGTCAACTTGGCTCAAAGTATTTACATCATAATAGAATACATTTCTCATGTTATAGGCATTAATCGCACCGGCTTCTGCTTTCAGTGCAAAGTTGGGTGTCAGTTCAAAGTTCCGACTCAAGGAGATATCAAGGCGATGGAAGCTTGGAAGTTTGCCGTCAAAAGGTTTTGAGTACAGGGATTTTGCAGTGCCCCGGTTGGTTAGTACACCATCGTCGGGTAAATTATCGAGCTTCAGATCAAAGGCAAAAAGACGTGTGTAGGGACTTCCACTACTGAATCGCCAGTTTAGGTTAGCCGTAAAGCCAGCCACTTTGTAACTTGCGATAATGTTAAGTTGGTGTCGCAAATCGTGTGATGGATTGTATGTGAATTCAGAGCCTTCAAACCAGGTTGGAAGTGACGATTTCGGCATTTTGTATGTTACTTCTGCTAATCCGTATCCGAGAGAGAAATAAAATGGGTATGTGTTAAGCTCTAGTTGAATATCTGCTCCGTAAGTAAAGCCATCAGCAGTAATAGTACGGATGGTATTCCCGGGTTCTTGCGTCCACTTAGAAACCAAAATATTGGATTGATCTTTTACATATCCTTCTATACTTGCTTCAAAAGATTGGCCTACTTGGCGTCGATATCCTAAAATGCCATGCAGGGCTGTAGGCATTGCTCCCTCTGAACCTACTGGTTTATAAACATAGAAGACCGTTCCCGCATCTCGTTCGTCTGTTATACCTTCCGCCATTTGTACATATCGGCCAGCTGCGAAATTAAACTCATGACGGTCATTGTTATTAGGGTTCCATGCGATACGGATACGGGGTTCAAATGTCAAATGCATATCTTGAAGCCTGTTTTGAGAGGCTATGCTTGGCGTTATAGTCAAGCCTTCAAAAGGTTTTAAATCCAAGGATGCATATCCGCTGAAGATTGAATTAAACTTGTCCATAGAGCTATCTAAGCCGGGAAATCGTTGCTTTTTATCCCGTAATTCGGGATAAGGTTCATCCAGTTTAGCATCATAAAAATTCAAATTCCATCGAAACCCATAATCCATCTTCATGCCCAAGAAGGTTCCGCCATTATCAAATTGGAAATAGGCTTTGGTAACCCCGGATTCACGCCCAAAACCGTCGACGCCTCTTTCTGAACTGTTAAAATTGGAATATCCTGCAGTGATATCCAAGGTATGACTGACGTTCTCACCATATCCCAGACAGCGAATACCGGCAGCTGAGTTATTCCACTTGAGTTGCAAATTCCGCTCGGGATTGATTTTACCCCGGTCGTAGGTATGAAGTCCAGTTATATTACAGCTAAAACCAGGCCAGTTTACCGAGTAGCGAGCTATCAGATCATTAAATAATATCGGTACCTCTTCTCCAGTTAAAGAAGGAGCGGTTTGATCGATAGCAGAATGTCGGCCGATAATAAAGAACGAGCTTTTTTCTTTCATTACGGGACCTTCGGCTTGGAAAGAAACAAGGTATGGGCTTAAAGAAGCACTGCTCTCGTACTGTTTTAAATTACCTTGCTTCAGACTCACGTCAAGTACTGATGAGGTAGCTCCGGTATATTTGGCGCCAAATCCTCCGGCATAAATATTCACATTGTTAATAGCTTCTTTAGGGAAGGCTGAAAAAAGGTTAGAAATATGAAATGGTTTGATGATCGGCATATTATCGAGAAGAACGATGTTCTGTGAAGGGGTGCCACCCCGGATATAAAATTCGCCTCCTTTGTCACCTGTTGTAACCACCCCAGGCAGGGTTTGAAGATAGCTGCTAAGGTCTCCTCCAGAGCCCGGAGCTGGTACTAGGTCAATATCTTCAGTAGTAATAGTTTGTTGTCCTGCTTCGCGTTTGACACTTCCGCTTTTAACGCCAACAGTAACTCCCTCAGATTCGATAGTTTCGGTTTTAAGCGATACTTTTTGAACATGGGGGTCACCGCTTTCAAGGGTAATGGCTTTCCGATATTTTTGATATCCTATGTAGCTTATATGAATGTGATAAGTTTTGGGAGCTATGTTTGAAAACTCTTTAATTCCGTTTACACTGGATGCTCCGGCATGAAGGGTATCTCCTTCGGGATTGGTAAGTACTATATTGGCATTAACTATGGGCCTTCCGTTATCTTCAGAGGTGATAACCAAGCGAAGAGTCGCATCGGATGATTGGGCAAATGAGGATAGGATCGTTATTAGGATCCAAACGACAGTTAAAAAGCCAGTTTTGCTCGATTGAGAGAGAACAGTAGATTCTTTCATTATTGAAGTTATATTAAGATATCGAGAAAATATAAGTCCCGTTTTTCAACGCTGATAAATAGGGCTTAATAAATACCTAGAATTTAGATACATCGCAATTATAACAGGGTAAAATAGGTCTGGATAAGATTAATATTATTTAATACAGTTGATATAATCCTTAAAGGTGAGGTTGTAAAGTAGGTGTTACGTTTATTATAAGGGGAAAATTGCCTTTAAAAAAAGTAGTGCGAACCTTTAAAAGGTTATTGTAAAAGTTTATAAAGGTTCATTGGGGGAAGGAAGAAGTCTTATTTAGGAATGTAGCTGTTGTTATATAAGTATTCTTTTTTAAATTGCAGTGAAAATGAGATAGTCCCATAATTATAAGAGTAATAAAGCAGATCTTATGAATAGCAAAAACTTTGTTTTACATAATGAATACGAAGAATATCCTGTAGAGGAGATGCGCGAGAGAGCCCGCTCATTTTATGAGCATATGAGCCGGCGTCGAACAGTAAGAGAGTTTTCAGAACGTCTGGTACCACAAGAGGTAATCGAAGATTGCTTGATGACAGCAGGTACTGCTCCAAATGGAGCAAATATGCAGCCATGGCACTTTGCCGTAATAAGTGACCCGGAAGTAAAAAATGAGATCCGAGAAGCGGCCGAAGAAGAGGAGCGAGAGTTTTATGAGAATAGAGCTACTGATGAATGGTTAGAAGCTTTAGCCCCGCTTGGTACTGATGCTAATAAACCATTTTTGGAAGAAGCACCGTATTTAATTGCGATTTTTTCTCAAAGTTATGGAATCGATGAAGAGGGGAATAAACAGAAGCACTACTATGTAAAAGAATCAGTCGGTATTGCTACAGGTATGTTGATTGCAGCCGTCCATAACGCGGGCTTGGCTTCTCTAACCCATACTCCCAGCCCAATGGGTTTTTTAAATGAAATACTGGATCGGCCAAGTAATGAACGTCCCTTTCTTTTGCTTGTGGTAGGATATCCGAAAGAGAATGTTAAAGTACCCGATATTTCTAAAAAGCCGCTGAAGGATATCGCCAGCTTTATTTAATAGCTATGGGCCTATTTTGCCAACCTCTGCTGGGGCGGAGGCGATTATTGTAATTTGTTAATAAACACAATAACTTATCCGTTTATCGCTTTATGAATGGGTAGGCTTTTGATGTTCAATAACCAGTGAATATTGTTTTACTATTTGCAGAAAAGTGAGCATAGGTGAAGCAATCGATTTTAAAATACTATGAATGAGCTAGAGCGCGGAGCTTTATGGGGTAGTTGGGAGCTCAATATTGCAACGGATACATTCCGGTGTTCTTCCAAAGCAGCCCACATATTGGGACTGTCTTCCGGGAGAGGTCTGGATAAAGAAGAATTATCTGCCCATATCCCGTCGGGAGAGCGTAATAAGTTTGAAACTGTTATAGACAATGCAGCTAAGAAGGGGACTCTTGATACGGAATTGCGGATAGAGGAGAAAGATTCTTCATTCCGATATATTAAGTTACAAGCAGAACTGGTTGGTGCTGATGCCAATCAGCAAAAGCGATTAGTAGGAACAGTACATGAGTTGCTTAGTCCTGAGGCTGAAGTAAAGCTGGATAAGTCCCTGTCCAACTCAATGATCGATGGCTACCTGTTGATTTCGATGAATAAGAATGAAATTCTTGATGTTAATCCGGCGTATTGCCAAATGGTCGGTTATACGGCAGATGAGCTGATAGGAAAAAAAATTAATAACCTTGACCTGGTTGTTAATCAAGAGGACTTTAAGAGAAGAACAAAAAAGATAATAAAACAGGGTGGGGGTAGATTTAGAACTCGCCATCAACATAAAAGTGGCAAGGCTATACACTTGGAGGTGAGCATAACAATTTTGGAAAAGCGCGGAACCACCTTTGTTATGGCCTTTATGACTGATATTACTGATCGTATAACGACTAAACAAAAACTGGAGGAAAGTGAAGAACGCTGGCACCGGTTGGTAGAAAATGTTCCCCAAGGGATTGTTATTAGTGTTGACGGGCGGTTGCAATATTTAAACCAAGCAGCTTCGAATTTAGTTGAGGTAGCCGATCGTGAAAAACTGCTTGGTGAACAGATGGTCAACTTTGCCGATGGAAAGTATAAGGAGCGTCTTAGAAGTAGGCAGGAAAAAATAAAAGAAGTCGAAAAACTTCCGCCTGCTGATTTCGAGATTCCTGTTGAAGGGGATGATAAAAAAGTGATTCGTACTTATCCGGTCACCATAAAATATAAAGGGCAAGATGCCATTCTTGCTGTTTTAAACGATATTACAACTTTAAAAAAGAAGCAGGAAGAACTAAGGCAAGGGGAGAAAAAATGGAGGCATCTTGTTAAAAAAAATCCACAGCCGGTACAGATTGTACAGGCAGGAAAAATTGTTTTTATCAATCAGGCAGGAGCTTCGTTATATGGTGCGGAATCTCCTGATGAACTTATTGAGCGGTCGGCTTTCGATTTTACTCATCCCAATAATATAGATCTTGTTAAAGAGCGAAGAAGAAAATTTGAGGAAGGCTTACCGGTAGAAAACGAGCAGGAACAGAAAATAATTGACTTGGATGGTAATGAAAAACATGTATTAATTCATTCTATTGCTACGATCTATCAAGATAAACCGGCAATACAAACAGTACTTTTTGATCTTACAGAGAGAGAGCGTGAGCAGCAGAGGATTCGCAGCTCGTTAAAAGAAAAAGAAACGATGCTCAAGGAAATTCATCATCGCATTAAAAATAACTTGTCGGTGATTTCCGGTCTTCTGGAACTGCAAGCGATGAACACCGAAGAAGAGGCAACTTTAAATACGTTGAGAGATAGTCAGCAGCGTATCCATTCAATGGCTATGATTCATGAAAAGTTGTACCAATCAGAAGCTTTGGCAGATATCGGGTTTGATACCTACCTCAAAGAGCTCGTCGAATCGATAAGTCAAACTTATAATACAAGCAACAGAAATATTGATATCAGCTATGATTTAGAATCTACTTCTTTGGATTTAGATCATGCGATTCCGTGTTCACTTATTGTTAACGAGATAATCGTGAACTGCTATAAGCATGCCTTTGATGGTAAGAAAAATGGCAAAATAATGGTTAGTTCAGAAGTAAAAGGATCGGAACTGGTTATCAGAATTAAAGACAATGGAGACGGCCTGCCGGAAGATTTTGCCCTTGAGCAGCAACAATCGCTGGGTATGACTCTTATTCAAACCTTAACCCAACAATTGGATGGCACCCTTAACTTTTACTCTAATAATGATCAAGGGACAACGGTTGAGCTGTGCTTTGAGAAATAGCAATTATGGCTATTAAGAGGTGTTGAGTAGCTTTTCTGGACTTTTCTTTGATCCCTAATAGGGAAAGTTGGATAACACTGGATTAGTACTTTTTTATATGAAAATACCTTTAAAAAGCGTAAAGGGAGAAACTTGGCGTGATATTTGTAGCTATACTAATGGGGATTACAAAATATTTTTCTGAACCCTAAAATATAGATCAGTGCTTACAACGGTTTCAGCTACTTCGGATAATAAATCACTAGAAAACAGGTTTCATCTGCTGCATGAAATCACATCTCAGTCAGATAGAAGCATACCTCAACAGCTTGAGAAAGCCTTAGAGGTAACTTGTGGACTGTTAGATCTCGATATCGGTATTATAAGTCATATTGAGGGACAGCAGTATACTATCGCTCACAGTTGGTCAGAAGAAAATATTTTAGAAGAGGGGCAAGTATTTCCACTGGGAGAAACGTATTGCAGTATTACATTGGCAGTAAAAAATGTAGTTGCAATAGATAATATAAATCGTTCGCTCCATAAGCGTCATCCCTGCCACCAGGTTTTTGGGATGGAATCTTATATAGGGATTCCGCTCACAAAAGAAGGTGAGGTATATGGCACTCTTAACTTTTCAAGCTCAGAAGTCCGCGCCGAAAAATTCTCGGAACTTGATAAAGGCTTTATTTTACTATTAGGTGATTGGGTTTCTGATACGTTGCATAAAAAGGAGATGCAAGAGAAATTAAAGGAACGAGAAGAGCTCTATGAGGTGGTTACCGTTAATGAAACCGATATGGTATGTTTGCATGATCCCAACGGGACCTATCGTTTTGTTTCTCCATCGGCAGAAAAAATATTAGGGTATACCCCTGCTGAGCTTGTTGGAAGAAATGCCTACGAACTATTCCATCCGCATGATCTTAAGGATATCCGTAATAGATCGCATCAATCAGCCAGAGAAGGTAGGCAGGTTAAGAATTTTGAATATCGGATCCGTAAAAAAAATGGAGATTATATCTGGTTTGAGACCTCTACAGAACCTATTACCGACGAACGGGGAAAGGTGGTCCAGCTCCAAACAAGCTCTCGGGATGTCACAAAACGGAAAAAGCTGGAAATGCTGTTTAAGGAATCTCAGCGCCTTTCTTCAACCGGGGGATGGCAATACAATTTGGAGACAGAAAAATTGTTTTGGACAGAAGAGGTTTATCGGATTCATGAACTTCCGGTTGATAGAGAAATTACCGTTGATGAAGCTATAAGCTATTATCATGAGTCTGCCCAGCCTAAAATCAGGGAGGGCCTGCGAGAGGCAATTGATAAGGGAGAGGGGTATGATGTCGAGCTTCCCCTTGTTACCGCAAAGGGTAACAAGCGGTGGGTACGTGCCATTGGAAAAGTTCAAACAAATGAAATGGGAGAAGTATACCAGCTCTATGGAGTATTTCAGGATTTGACTCATCGGAAACGAATGGAAGACGAACTGAGAGATCGAAATCAAGAGTTGAAAAAACTCCATGAAACGAATAGTAAAATATATTCGGTAATTGGGCACGATCTTAAAACCCCGCTGTCATCAATCGTAGGATTTGCAGACCTTCTTATTGCAGATGCCGACAGATATGATGAAAGTGAAGAACTAAAAGAGAGCCTGGAGATTATACATCAATCTTCGGTAAATACGGCTTCTTTGTTGGAAGACCTGTTGGATTGGGCTCGCTTTCAGGATGGGGATTTGAGTTTAGATATTAAAGAGTTTCCTATTGCAACGGCTATTAAGCAGGTGGTAAACCTGTTACGGGTATCTGCGAATCGCAAAGATGTTACTTTCATCTTTGAAAACAACGATGCTGATAAAACAGTATTAGGGGACAGGCAGGTAATTACGACGGTGGTCCGTAATCTGTTGAGCAATGCCTTAAAATTTAGTCATCGGGGGGGCGAAGTTACTATCAGCTTAGCTTCTGATGATGACTATTGGCACGTAAAGGTCAAGGATGAAGGCCAGGGCATGTCGAAAGAGGTACAGGACCAGTTATTCCGAGACGAAACGAACGAAAGCCAAACGGGTACGGCCGGTGAAAAAGGAACGGGCATAGGGCTCCGTTTGTGCAAGGATCTGGTTGAATCGCACGACGGAATGCTTGATTTCGATAGTGAGCTGGGAGAAGGAACTACATTTGTCTTGAGTATTCCTTTTGCATCCCTGGTTTATGATAAAGTTTCTTAAGCATATCGATCGGCCAGTCGATTAATCAGGTTGCTGCTTACTTCCAGCGTCTGGCTAGCAAACTTGCCAAAGGAATCAGGTTTTAATTACCGGTTAGTTTTTGCATATATAATTTATATCGCTAAACTATTTGGTAGCGAAAAGTCTATTTAACTTGAGAGATAATGAGGACTAAAATATCGGTAATTATAGTCTTTTTCTTAATCGTAAGCTGTGGTTCTCCCGATGATCCTTATGCTGGAGAGTACATTGAACTGTCCTTTGAAGAGAGGTTAACGTTTGGCCAGCCCGACTCACTTTCAAAATCAACAATACATTATGCAAGAGATCTACGGTTAGGACCGGCCGGAAGAATCTATGTGGCCGATGCAGGGGTTTCAAAAATAAAGGTATACTCTCCTGAAGGTAAACTTGTTAATAGCTTTGGCAAGAGAGGGAGAGGGCCGGGCGAATTAACCGGTATCAAGGGATTTGCAGTAACGGATAGTACAGTTTTAGTCTGGGATAAAAACATTCAGCGAATGAGTATATTTGGTCTAGACGGTCAGCTTCGTACTGTACGTAACTTTGAGGGTTTGCCATCTCCTATGTATCTATATCCCTTCAGAAATTCTTACTTGGCTCTTCATGGGGATGGACATTACGGAAATCAATTTAGTAAAACACGTTTGGGTCACATTTACTCATCAGATTTTTCCGATAGGAAGAAAGATTTTTTAATCCTAGATGAAGTAAATGAACATTTTGAAGATATTTCCCAACTTTTACTTACAAGGTTTGGAAATATTTTAATTCAAGACAATCAAAAGTTTCTATTTATTCCGATCATCTATAACGGAAATATATATGAGTATTCAAAGAATTCAAGTAGTTGGGGAAAAGAGCATAGTTACAAAGGTTTGAACCAGCAATTGCCTTATTCAATTGTTGAGAATGGTAATGAACGAAAACCTGATGGAAGGATATCTTCCGTGAATATCTCTAAAGACATACAATTCATAGCTCATAACATGTCCCGAGGTCTGTTAAAATATAACGGCTATCTTTTCCATTTTACGTTTTCCGACATTGATGATAAACGGGTGTTGGGTGTTGAGGTTTACGATGAAAATGTATCTCCAATTGGATATAGTCCCATTAAATCTATACCAATTTCTAATGAACGAGATAACTACCTAAGCTGGTCTGTAGAGGAGGTCGATGAAAATGGCAATTTCTACTTCTTGCAACGAAACGATAAAGGCATGCAAGTACGGGTAATGCAGGTCAACCACGAAGATTTAGAACGCCTGAGTGAGTAATAAATATTCTAAGCAAACCGATCGGCCAGCCGGTTAATGAGGTAGCCGCTTTCTTCGAGCGCCTGGCTGGCAAACTTCCCAAAGAAATCGGCGACGGCTTCAAGTTCTATATAACTGTAAGTCCCGCAAGTATTAGGTTTTGCTAATATTTGTAAAACATGGGGGGGGGTAAAGTGTAACATTTTGGGTTGGCTAGTCTCTTGTAGGTAAACAGATAACTATTAAAGAGACTTATGAGCGCTAAAAATATAACAGCTTCTATTTTAGTACTCATTGGATTTGTAGTACTGGGCATTACCTTTCTAAAAGGCGGTGACCAAAATGGTTCAGAGTTTGAGGGGCATTTAGATCCTAAAGATCATGCATATAACCCTGCCTTGATAACCAATTATATAGATTCGACGAAATCGTATGATGCCTTGGCGCTATTTGTTGTAGCAGATGAATTGTGCTCCAGCTGTATAAATGAAATTATAGAATATGCGCAAGCGGTCAAAGAGTATGACAGCTCACCCTTGAACAGCTTTTCAGTAGCGAAACATGGCGTTATTGTAGGTAATGATTCTACCGATTACCGGCGGATGAATCACTTAATTAAGTTCCCTTTCTCATCAAGTTTGTTGGACAAAAAGTCAAAGCTGGCAGCAAAGATAAGAGCATGGAAACAGGATGTGAGTGGAATTAACCAAATCGTATTATTTGATCTAAGAGAAGAACAAGTGGTTGGGCGTATAGGTATTTTTACCTCTTCTACTACTCCGACCTTTAAAAAGAATCTGGTTCAGGAAGCCTTCTATGAACTGGAAGCGAAACAAAACCTAAACTAAATAGAGAGTACTATGTTACATACATTAAAAGAGAACCTATTTGTAATACTTGCAACGTTATTCTTCACTGCAACCCTCGCATTTTCCTTTACTGCTTATGGACAAACGAGTGGCGATTGTGAAGCTTGTGGTGGAGATCCCGATGATGGTGGTACTTGTTATGCCGTGGATGCAGGAGCAACTTTATGTAGACCAACAATGTTTGGTTGTACTCAAAGCGGTAGCTGTGAAAATGGATATCCTGTATTAGAGTTAGAAGAAGTTTAAATGTGAAAAAATATCATCTCTGCCGGTTAAACACTTGGCAGAGGTGATAAAAATCAAGAATTTATGATTCGAAATATTATTTTTTTTGCAATTATTTTAGGTTTTATTTTTTGTTGTAAGAATCAAGATCCTTACCAAGGTGAATATATTGAGTTGTCATTTGAAGAGATGTTAACGTTTGGTCAGCCCGACTCACTTTCAGAGTCAACAGTAAATTACGCACGAGAAGTTCGATTAGGGCCGGGGGGGAGAATCTATGTGGCCGATGCGGGGGTTTCAAAAATAAAGGTATATTCTTCTGAAGGTAACCTTGTCAGTAGTTTTGGTAAAAGGGGCAGGGGGCCGGGAGAAATAACCGATATACAAGGATTTGCAGTGACCGACAGTACGGTTTTAACATGGGATCAAAATATGCAGCGAATAAGCATATTTGGGTTAAACGGTAAGCTCAAAACTGTAAAAAACTTAAAAGGAAGTCCGTTTCCCATGCATATATACCCTTTGGAAAATTCATATTTGGCTCTGCACGAGGAAAATAAAAACTTGGATAAGTACAATACGGTACGACTAGGCCATATATATTCTGCAGATTTTTCAACCCCTCAAGCAAACTTTTTAAGGGTGGAAAATATCAACGAAAATATTGAAAAAATATCTGAAATCTTGGGGGGATGGTATGGTTCTTTGCATATTGTAACAAATCAAGAATTCATATTTGTTCCTTTTATATATGGCGGTAAAATATATAAATACGCAAAGACGAATAATGGATGGCAACAAGTTGATACCTATGACGGCCTAAATCGGCAAACACCTTTTTCTTTAATGGAAGAAACGAATGGAAAAAGGAAGCCGGATGCCGCGATCTCATCAATATATCGATCTGAAGATATCTCCTTTATTGGCCACAACTGGTCCCGCGGGTTATTTAAGTATGACGGTTATATATTTCACTTTGTCTTTACGGATATTAAGGAAAAACGAGTATTTGGTGTTGAGCTTTATAACGAAGATATGAACCCCATTGGATTTACGCCTATAAAGTCAATACCCATCACAAACCAAGAGGATAATGCTTTGGTTTGGGGAGTTGAGGATGTCGATAAAAATGGAAATTTCTACTTTTTGCAGAGAAATGATGAAGGCATGCAAGTACGGGTAATGCAGGTCAACCACGAAGATTTGGAGCGTCTGGTTCAGTAACAAATATTTCGGATAGCGTATTTTTTAATAAGTTTCATTGCTATGAAGAGGTACAGAGTATGTGCATGTTTGGTTGCGGTATTATACTTAGCAAGCTGTAATCCTGGAGAAGATTATAAGGATCGTTTTATCGATGTATCTTTTGAACAGGTAGTTCAATTTGGCAAAACAGATTCACTTACAAACAGTACTCTCCATGCGGTATCGGGTGTGGAAAGTGCAGATAATGGAAATATTTATGTAGCTGATGCAGCAGAGTCAGTAATTAAAGTATATTCCAGCAATGGGGATTATTTGAAGTCATTTGGTGAAAAGGGTAGAGGACCGGGAGAGTTTAATACTATTCGAAATATTGAATTGGCAGATAGTACTATTTATGTGTGGGAT
The DNA here is from genome assembly GCF_011059105.1 of Fodinibius halophilus. Lineage (GTDB taxonomy): Bacteria > Bacteroidota > Rhodothermia > Balneolales > Balneolaceae > Fodinibius > Fodinibius halophilus. The sequence goes on from NZ_JAALLS010000002.1 coordinate 270,507, forward strand.
CAGCCATTGCAAAGACTATCTGTATTTAATGTAGATGGAAAATTGCTTAAAACGCATAGCATAAAAGGAGTTGCATCGACCATAAAAATAATTCCTTTTATGGACTCCTTTTTATTATTGTATCCGGAAGGTAGAACAGATCCGTCAAATATTGCTGATGTTACACTGGCACACTTTTATAAGGCTGATTTATCAGCAAAAAAAAGTAGCTTTCTGAAAATATCTGATTTAAATATTGGGAATAAAGGTATTTCCAGTTTTTTATTTTCGATAACGGGCAGTGTATTAAAAAAGAATAACGATTCCTTAATGTTTGTCCCTTCAATTTACAGTGGCACTTTTTATAGGTTTAAAAAGCAAAGAGGGAAGTGGAAAAAAGCTGAAGAGCTTAAGGGCATTTGGTCAAAAACTGCTTTTTCCCAAGTTGAAGAAGACTCTGACCGCAAACCGGACTTATCATTGTCCTCTATATATTATGATGATAAACTAAATTACATTATCCATAGTATGTCAAGAGGATTATTCTATTATAAGAACTACTATTTTCATTTTACATTCTCCGATTTTGATAAAACCAGGAAGTTCGGGGTGGAAATATATAATCAAAAGTTTGAACCGTTAGACTATGCCCCTATTAAATCAATTCCTATAACCAATAAAGAAAATAACCTAATCCAGTGGCATGTGGATGATGTTGACGAAGAAGGTAATTTTTATATCCGTGAACGGTATAGCGGGGGGAGCCGAATTCGTGTAATACAGGTCAGCCACGAAGACTTAGAGCGTCTATCTCCAAGCTAATTTTTAAGGCTTTCAAAGCCTTAAAAAACCAGCTTAGAGGGAGTTGTACTCCCGCATAAAAGGGTAAGCCGATGGAATAACATAGGAGTGAGGATTTCAAAAAGGTCCCATTTAAGCAAACCGATCGGCCAGCCGATTAATCAGGTAGCCGCTTTCTTCGAGCGCCTGGCTGGCAAACTTGCCAAAGAAATCGGTGACGGACTCAAACTCTTTGACAAAGCCTTCTTTGTCATCATTTTTTACCATCCGGGCTAGCTTATCATTGTGCTCAATAAAGTTGAGCAGCAGCTCTCGACGCTCTTCATTGGCAAAGACAATATCCGCATAGAGTTCGGCGCTTTGGGCAAAAATTCGTCCCGTCATCATCAGCTCGGCGCGGTAGATGGGCGAAGAGTAGTCCAGGATATCCTGCGGCTTCAGGTCATAGGTCTTCATGAATGAGCCGTGTGTTAAGGCTACAAAGTGGCGCAGTCCCTGTACCATATGCATTACGTGATCGTGCTTTTCCGCATCGGCCTCAACCACACGCATACCCCACAGCTTCGATTGTTTGACTACCCATTCTGAGGCGTCCTGATCTCTTACCGGGCAAAAGACCATCAGCTGTTTCGACAGGTTGTCGACTCCCGGACCGTGCATAGGGTGCAGCCCCAATACCGGACCGTCATGGGCCTCTTTCATTGCCTCAATTGGTTCTGTTTTATTACTGGTAAAATCTGCCAGAATCGTATCCGATTTTAGTTTGGGCGCGATTCTCTCAATAACATCCACCGTAACGTTAATAGGCACAGTAACAATAGCCAGGTCAAGCTTCGGTGCCATCTCTTCCAGCTCATGCCAGTTGTGCTTATCAATGGTATAGAGTTCATGTCCCGTTTGTTTGATAATGCGCGAATAGAGGCTCCCCATGCCTCCTTTTGCTCCTACCACAAGAATGTGTTTGGGCTCTTCGGTTGCACGCGGAAATTCTTTAGAAGATTGGCTGGAGCGCGAAGAAGCCATAATCATGCGCAGGAAGTCTTCCGCCCAATTGGGATCTAAATCATGATCCGCGGCCATTTCGCGAAACTTTTTGGTCTTTTCATCTTCCCGTTTAGGGGCAAAAATGGGAAGCTGGTTTTGGATTTTCTTGTCGATCACTTCGTGCACAATCTCCCGCCGCTCAGACAGCAGATCCAGCAGTTTTTTATCAATTTCGTCAATGCGTTTCCGCTGGGGATTGAGTTTCTTCTCTTTCGGGGTCATACAATTACGGGACTCATAAAATTTAATTCAACATATTCGGGATGGATCAGGCGTTTAAGCCCGATACAGCTGTAAAAAGCTTCTAAAAATAAGGAATTTGTTACTGCTATACCGAAAGGATTTTATATTGCATCGATATTAAAGCATAGGTGCCGTTTTGAAAATTAATTTGAAGCATCACTGTTAATTGCCCTAAAAATATGGGATTTTTAGTGAATGATTGATACTAATATTCGTTATTAGTAGGCAGGCTTATGAAGGGTAAAATCAGATATAAAAAATGTTTATGAGAGTAGCAGCTTAAAAAGTTCTCCATAGACGCATAGCTAACACAAGCAACGGCTACGACTAACGTTAAAATCCATATTATTTAGATGTCCAACTTTGATTTACAATCTCCCTGGCCACCGGCAGGTGACCAGCCACAAGCAATTGAAGAACTGGTAGAAGGCATTGAGGGCGGAGACAAGTACCAGACCCTTTTAGGGATTACCGGCTCCGGTAAAACCCGTACTGTTGCCGATGTTATTGATCAGGTAGAACGACCGACGTTGGTGATGAGCCACAATAAAACATTGGCGGCCCAGCTGTACCGGGAGCTCAGCGATTTCTTTCCCAATAACCGAGTAGAGTTCTTTATCTCCTATTATGATTACTACCAGCCGGAGGCTTATCTCTCTTCACAGGATAAATATATCGAAAAGGATCTGTCGATAAACGATGAGATCCAGCGCCTTCGACTGCGGGCCACCAGTTCGCTGCTATCGGGACGACGAGATGTAATTATTGTCTCATCAGTAAGCTGTATTTACGGTATCGGCTCTCCTTCAGAATATCAGAAATTGATTATTACCCTTGAGACCGGCACGGAGATCCCCAGAAACAAACTGCTGTATGATCTTGTGGACCTGCACTATACGCGGAACGATCGCGAATTCACGCGAGGGACGTTTAGAGTGCGGGGCGATGTGGTAGATCTCTATCCCGCCTATGCCGAAGATGGGTTGCGTATCTCTTTCTGGGGCGATGAGATCGAAAAGATGGAGATTGTAGATCCCGAAACCGGTAATGTGCTGGATACGGTACAGGAATTTAAGATCTATCCTGCTTCGCACTATGTAACAACCGAAGATCGCCTGAACCAAGCCATCGATCAAATCCGGGATGAACTGAACCATCGTATCGGCACGCTGGATGATGAGGGTAAATACCTGGAAGCCAAGCGCCTGGAGCAGCGCACCCTCTTTGATATCGAGATGATGCAGGAGATTGGGTACTGTTCCGGCATTGAAAACTACTCACGGTACCTCAGTAACCGTAAGCCGGGCGAACGGCCGTACTGCCTGTTCGACTACTTCCCCGATGATTTTATGCTCGTTGTGGACGAAAGTCACCAGACCGTGCCCCAGATATCAGCCATGTACGGCGGGGACCGCTCCCGTAAAATTGAACTTGTCGAAAATGGATTTCGCCTGCCATCGGCTATGGATAATCGGCCGTTGACGTTCGAAGAGTGGGAGAGTGTGGTAAACCAAGCGATATTTGTGAGTGCTACGCCCAGCGATTATGAGCTGGAAAAAAGCGGGGGTGTGTTTGTAGAACAGATTGTACGACCTACCGGGCTGATGGAGCCCGAAATAGAAGTGCGTCCCGTTGACAACCAGATCGATGATCTGCTGGAAGAGATTCAAAAACGAATTGCCAATGGCGATCGTGTGCTCTGCATTACGCTTACCAAACGACTTAGCGAAGAGCTCAGTGAGTATCTCAAAAGCGTGGGTATTTCTGCGGCCTATATGCATAGCGAGCTCAATGCCATGGAGCGGGTAGAAGTACTCTTTAAATTCCGCCGCGGCGATTTTGATGTGCTCGTAGGAATTAACCTGCTTCGTGAGGGGATTGATATTCCGGAGCTCAGCTTAGTAGCCATCCTCGATGCCGATAAAGAAGGGTTCCTGCGTTCAGAGACTTCCCTTTTCCAGATTGTTGGTCGTGCAGCGCGTAACGTCGAAGGTAAAGCAATTATGTATGCCGATAAGATTACGGATAGTATGCAGACCGTGATCGACGAAACCAAACGGCGCCGCAAGATACAGAAAGAATTCAACGAAGAGCACGGCATCACGCCCAAGACCATTGAAAAAGAGCTCAAGCCGCTTGTTGATCCGGCACTGATATCCAATAAGAGTTTTGATCTCAAGGATCCCGGCGATGGGGAAGACGACGAAGCCCTTGAAGTGGTTAAAGTGGCCGACGAAGGCATTAAGTACAAGGCCAACCCGGCCATGAAGGAGGTCACCTTCGATAACAAAGAAGAGTTTATGGAATATTTACAGGAGACCATGTATAATGCGGCTCAAAATATGGAGTTCGAAGAAGCGGCGCGCATCCGTGATCAGATCGAACAACTAAAAGAAGAACTGTAATTTCGTTACCAGTTATTGGTTATTAGTTGATTGGAAGCCCTGATAACCAATAACAATTAACCAATAACTAAAGATGAGTACGTTAGCGTATCTAAAGAGCTTTTTTAAGGATAAAGATGTAGCTTCGGTCACGCCCACCTCGCGATTTTGCGTGCGTCGGGTGTGTCAGCCGATCGACTTTTCAAAAGATATTACCGTGGTCGAATATGGAGCCGGTGCCGGGGTGTTTTCGCGTTACCTGCTGCAGCATATGACGGATGATTCGCATCTTTATCTCTTCGAAACCAACGAAATCCTCTACGATAAGCTCCAACAGATCAAGGATCCTCGTGTCACCAGTTACGACCAGAGCGTAGAGCATGTAAACGACCTGTTGCCCAAAGATATCATTGGGCAAGCAGATTTTATTATCTCCGGCATTCCCTTTTCTTTTTTGGATCCGGATACGAAATCTTCAATCCTGAGCCAAAGTTACCAGCTGCTGCGCGTCGGCGGAGAGTTCTTGGCCTACCAAACGTCCGGTCATCTCGAAGATTCACTGCAAGATACCTTCGGTAATGTTACCACCGACTGGGAGTGGCGCAACATCCCACCCATGACTGTCTACCAAGCAAAAAAATAGTTCAGTAAATCGATTTGTTTAAAAAATGATGCTCCGGCCACAATATCTTGCTATACTCCTTAAGAGATGGGGCAATGTAAGGATGTAACTGTTATCCTGAACTTGTTTCAGGATCTATCCATCACCACCATTAAAGGTGCCCTGTAGACCTTAAGATGCCGAGCTTTGATAAAAGAAGACATGATGATAGTATAGTACTTAATAATCCGCATCATATCCTTTTTGTGATTGGTTGCTTATTATTTATGAAGTGAACCTTCTGGCTCTAAATGAAAATTAACTCGTATTGAATCACCAGCGCTAATAAAAAACTTGTTCGTTGTAACAGAATCATATCCTACCATATATCCTGTAAAATGATAAGTATCAGGAGTAATGAGCTGTAAATTAGCGGTTACTGTTGCAAGGGACGTCTTACAAAAATTAAATTAGAAGACAATTTTTTAAGAGATCTTCCCTCTTTTTTAAAGTTAGCTTTGTAAATGGCATTTTTATGCAGCAGATTCATTTCTACAGAAATAGTACTGTCTGTCTCTACATAAGAAGTAAATTCAATTACTTCTAATTCTTTAGAATCAGATGGGCTTAGAGTTTTAACTTTCTTCCCCGGCAGATTTATTTCTGTCCCCGGTTCCCAAATAGAATATTTGTTGGCTAAAAGGTTGATGGTTTCCCTATCATCAAATAATCCATCGTTATTGGGATCATTAATAACTTCCTTAAGTACCATTTTCTGATATGACGTGCCAGAAAGGCAAGAACAGATAAAGCAGAAAGCAGTAAGATACAGTAAGAGCTTTTTCATTTTAATTAGCCTTTAAAATTAAGCTGGCATTGTCTCTCCAAACCGTTTGTCCATATACATCTTTTTCAAAAAGAATTCCTGACTCAGGACTATTCCATGACTCATCTCTCCATTCGCTAAAATGAACATATTCATGTAGAATAGTCACCCCAACTAAAAATGAAAAAGAATCAGCAAGAGAAGAACCAATTGTAGTATTTTCTAAATCATTCACTAAGTCAATATCAATACTTAATGAATTTGGATTTAATCCAGAAAAATAACCATAGCAATTTTCACCACATAATTTGTCTAATTGCTTGATTTTAATAATTGGTCCTTCACCCCATTGAAGATCATCTTTAATATCATCTACACTTAAATCTCCATACTTTTCGATAGCATTAATAATTGTTTCGTTATCCTTCAGTGTAGGTAACTTATTTCTAAGATACTCTGTTAGCTTGGGATAATCTTGTGCATAATTTGATCCATCGGGATATTGTACTTTTGGAGCGAGGCTGAGTACACTCTTTGGGAGTCCAGCACTACATCCAACGGTCTCATCGGAGGGATATGATAAATGATTTTCTGAACCGATTACTGTCGAGCATGGATCAGGATCATTATCGGGGTTAGAAACAACATCGCTTCCGCCTCCTCCGCTCCCACCGAAATGGTCGGTAAACTTCTCATCTTCAGGTTCACTATCACTGTAGACAAACTCACATTCCTCATGAAAATAGTAGGTGGTATAGGTAGTGCCTCCTACCGTAATAGTGCTCGAGGTATTGCCGTACGCATCGCCCGGAACGTAGGAGCACACAAAATCAACACCCGTTGTCTGGCGATCGGGGGTTTTGTTCTTCCCTGATGGGGCAGCATCAGTAGAGGAAACATCATTATACCAGCTTGTAGTGCCAAATTTTTCCATTTCCTTTTCCAAAATTTCTACTGCTTTTGGGGCATCCGGGATTTTACAGCTTAAGTAACGGACAATCCCATCACGATTTAAAAAATCAGGGGTTCGTTTTTTGGCGCGATCGCTTTGCAGGGCAAAAGTGTGGTTGGCAACCTTACCTTGAGCTTGCTTCATAACGTCCCGGGGAAACTGGATATAAAACGCTTGATAGCGATAGGTTTGGGTTGCTCCTTCTTCATTGAGAGTTGAAAGAGAACACCCGAATTTTGAAGAGGTGTCGATTGATTGTTGACCGGATTTTTTTGCATGCCCCTTGACCGAATTATGCTGTTTAAAAGGAATAAAAGTTGTTGTTTCGGGATAGGAGGGTTCATCAGGCTGCGTTATGTGATCACTACAGCTGCTTGTAATAATAAAAATGATGAATAGTAATGGTATTACTAATTTTTGGCGTGACATATATTGATGATATAGGGTTATATGGTTCTTTTAGATAGCAAGAGTAGTTGCCCCCCCTTTTGTTACAAAAAAAGCTGTAAATATTGGTAGATTAAAAATGTTTAATAAAACACACTGTTTTGTGTAAAAGGTGGGAGAACAGTCGGATCTTAAAAGTTAGATACTTCTCTCTAAAAACTATCTTGGTGAAAACGATTTAACTATTTAGATAAATTATTTACTGAACCTTGTGAATAAGTCAGTTATGGGCTTTGATATAGCCGGTTTAAAGAATGTCGAAGCCGTTTTGCTAGGCGTAGAAATATCAATCAGTTTGCAATAACCGTAACTCATAACAGTATAAAAGTCTTTTCTACGTAGCTAAATGTACAGGATCTCGAGGATAGGGGAGCATCTGTCACATAAGTTTATCAACAGCGTCTGTGAGGGCTGCTTTATGGAGGAAGGCTGAATGCTTTACAGATCGACTTGGTAAGTCGATCCACTGTGTTTTTCTGAATACAGTACTTTTTCTGGTCACAATGCTCTGCGTTGTGACCCAAAACTGTTAACCAGTTAAGTATATTCAATAAATGTGTTAAACGGCTTGGCAACCCCTTTGACGGTTTAGAATTGCTCTCCTATATAAAAAAGCCATCCCACCCATATGAGCAGAATGGCTTTAAAAAGTAGAGTGTTTATAACAGAGAAATCAACGCAGGAACATTACTCTTCTTCTGAAGAGTCTCCATTATTTTCGGCAGCTTTTTGTTCTGCCTCTCGGTTGAGTTTCCGAACCGTATCCTGGTTTTGGTCTTTCTCTTTAATACGAGCCGCTTTACCCTTTCTGTCACGCAGGTAATAAAGCTTAGAACGCTTAATATCACCCTGCTTTTTAAGTTCAATTTTAGCTACGAAAGGAGAATAAAGTGGGAAAATACGTTCCACCCCAATATTTCCGGCAGAAATTTTTCGCACCATAAATGTTTGGTTCGCTCCGGATCCGCGGCGTGAGATAACGAGTCCTTCAAACTGCTGGATTCGCTCTTTATCGCCTTCGCGTACCTTGTAATGAACATTCACGGTATCGCCGGTTTTAAACTCGGGATACTCATCCTTAATTAGTGTCTGTTCTGCTAGTTTTAACTTATCCATGATTAATCCTTACTACTGTTCGTTTCGAAATTTTTTGTAAATATCAGGACGTACTTTCTTCGTACGCTCAAGCGACTGTTCAAATCGCCATTCTTTCACTTTTTGATGATCACCGGAACGTAACACTTTTGGTACTTCCATCCCCTTAAATTCAGCGGGACGCGTATAAACAGGTCCCTCCAGTAAATCATTTTGGAAGGAATCCGTTAATGCACTTTCGGAATCGCCCAATGCTCCGGGCAGCAACCGCACGATGGAATCTACCATCACTAGGGCCGGCAGTTCTCCGCCGGAAAGTACAAAATCGCCAATGCTATACGTTTTGGTGATTAATGTATCAATAACACGCTGATCAACGCCTTTGTAGTGTCCGCACAAAAACATCAGGTTTTTACTGATAGAAAGCTTATTTGCGCTTTCCTGTTCAAACGGTTCCCCATTTGGGGCCGTAAAGATGATTTCGTCATACTCCCGTTGGCTCTGCAAATGCTCGATGCAGGAAAAGATCGGCTGTGGTGTTAATACCATACCGGCCCCTCCACCATAAGGGTAATCATCTACCTTGTTGTGCTTGTCCTCAGTGTAGTCGCGCAGGTCATGTGTATGGATTTCAACCAAATCATTTTCCTGTGCATTCGCTACAATGCTATGCTGTAGCGGACTTTCCAGGAGCTGCGGAACAGCAGATATAATATCAATGCGCATCATTTATAAACCTCTCAGTTGATCCAGGTTTTTGCATTGGATGTTCTGTGATTCCTCATCAATATCAACAACATATTCATCCACAAAAGGGATTAACAGTTGCTCCTGTCCTGTTGTTACTACTTCGAGAATCGGATGTGCCGGGTTTTCCAGCAGTGCTTTCACAGTACCGACGGCCTCTTCATCTTCTAATACTTCGAAAGATGTCAGCTTTAACGGTAGCTCATCCGAATCCAGCAGGCTATTCACTATCTCGCGGTCTGCATAGACCGTGAAGTTTTTTAGCTTTTCTGCCTGCGTGCGATCAGTCACGTGTTCAAATTTAACAAAGAACGAAAGCCGATTGTTTTTTTCTTGCACCCGAACCGACTCAATACGGGCAGGGACTAAATCCCCTCTGGTATTTGCAATATGTACCAGTTCAAGAGCATCAAAAAGTGTTGGAGCGTATATATCGGGGATGATTAATACATCACCCGCTACGCCATGTGATCGAGAAATATACCCGATCTGTTTGTACTGGTTTTCTATTGGTTCCAGCATAAGCTGCCAGGTGTTAAACACCTGTGTGCTTGTTAACTATTTTCTTTCTTTTCGTCTAGAGCACGTTGTACGGTTACACGATCTTCGTCATCGGTAACAAAGCCTTCGAGCTCATCCAGAGGAGTATTTTCGATATGTTCAATAGCCTCTTTAGCTAACATATCGCTAGAGGTTTGACCTTCGGAATCTTCCTCAGTGTCATCGTCCTCATCTTCATCCCCGTCATCAGAATCATCAGAAGCTTCAACTTCTTCCTCAGCGTCATCTTCCGAAGCATCGTCTTCCTCTTCCTCAGATTCATCTTCTTTGGCTTCAGCAGCTGCTTCTTTTTCTTCAGGCTCTTCATCTTCGTCGGCAGAATCTTCTTCTGCTTCAACTTCTTCAGACTCTTCCTGTTCAGCAGTTTCCTGTGTTTCTTCTTCAGCTTCAGGCTCTTCTTGCTCAGCTTCTTCTTGAGTTTCAGCCTCTTCAGCTACTTCTTCTTCCGTTTTAGCTTCGGCTTCATCATCTGCTTCATCTTCCTCTTCTTCAGCAGCGAGAGCTTCTTGTTTCGCCTTTTCTTTAGCTGCTTCTTCAGCTTTTTTCTTAAGCTGCTTTTGGAATTCTTTTTCTTCGGCTTCGAGCAGTGCTTGCTGACGTTCTTTGCGTGTAGGAACCTCTTCTTCCTTTTCTTCACGCTTTTGACGCCATTCAGCAAGTGCTTCTTCAATCTCTTCTTCCGATTTGTCCCAACGAATCAGGTGCATTTCGTACATGATCCCTTGGTTCTTGAAAATGGATCGTACGGTATCAGTAGGCTGAGCACCTTGTTTTAGCCAGTGGAGTGCCCGTTCTCTGTTTAGTGTAAGCTGATTCTTTGGTGTTACATTATCAAAGCGACCTAAGTCTTCAATGATTCGACCATCTCTGGGTTTACGGTTATCCGCAACAACAATGTGATGGATAGGTCGCTTTTTTCGACCTCTACGTTGTAATCTTATTCTTAACAATGGATTATCTCCTTAAATTATAACTTTTAATTTGCGTTGATTTTTCTATAGAGGATATTGTCGGAATCTTGCGCAATATATCAGGGATGTTGGGCTGGGCTAAACAGCGGTCAACATCCTTGTAAATTATCCAAATGGTAATTTCCCTTTCATACCTTTCATGCCCTGCATCATCTGGCCGAGTTTACCCATGCCAGAGAAGGACTTCATCATCTTTTTCATCTGCTCAAATTGTTTCAGCAGATCATTAATATCAGAAACGCGGGTACCCGAACCTTTGGCAATACGCCGTTTTCGGGTCGCATTCAGGATCTCCGGGTTATGCTTCTCTTCCGGAGTCATCGAGCAGATGATTGCCTCGATGGGTTTAAAAGAATCTTCATCTAATTCAGCATCGGCATCTTGTAGTGCTTTTCCGGCTCCCGGTATCATTCCCACCAGATCCGAAATATTACCCATGCTTTTAACTTGTTGCAGCTGCTCATAGAAATCTTCCAGATCAAAACTGTCAGACTTTATTTTCTTTTGCAGCTCCTGTGCTTCTTTTTCATCAAACTCTTTTTGAGCTTTCTCGACGAGTGAAACCACATCACCCATGCCAAGGATACGTTGTGACATCCGTTCTGGGTAGAAGGGAGAAAGAGCGTCAAGCTTTTCGCCGGTACTTACAAACTTGATCGGTTTTTGGACCACATTCTTAATTGAGAGGGCCGCCCCGCCGCGGGTATCACCGTCAAGCTTTGTTAATACAACACCATCGTAGTTGATGGTTTCATTAAATTCTTTTGCAGTATTAACAGCATCCTGTCCCGTCATAGAGTCAACGATAAACAGTGTTTCATCGGGCTGTACTGCTTCTTTAATTTCAGCCACTTCGTTCATCATCTTTTCATCAACGTGCATACGACCGGCTGTATCAATAATAACTGTGTCGAGCGCCAGGCTTTTTGCCATCGCTACTGCTTCTTTGGCAACGCGTACGGCATCTTTTTGGTCAATAGAATACACCGGAGTATCAATGGTGTCAGCCAGCGTTTTAAGCTGGTTAATAGCTGCCGGACGATAAACGTCGGCTGCCGCTAAAATAGGGTTTCGGTTATTCTCTTCTTTCAGATATTTAGCAAGCTTAGCGCTAAAGGTCGTCTTACCTGAACCTTGCAGGCCGGCAATCAGGATAACAGTAGGAGGCGTATGTGCAACAGATAGATCTACGCGCTCTTGTCCAAGAATTTGTGTGAGTTCATCATGCACAACCTTGGTAAACTGCTGGCCGGGATTGACGGCTGACAACACGTCCTCGCCCATGGCTCGTTCTTTAATATCATTGGTGAACTCTTTAGCAACTTCATAGTTCACATCAGCATCGAGCAGGGCACGACGTATTTCTCTCACCGTCTCCGCAATGTTGACGTCGGTAATCTTAGATTCTCCTTTCAGTTTCTGAAAGGCATCATCCAGTTTTGATGAGAGATCCTGAAACATGAGTGAATGTATATTCTATAGAATTATATGCTGTTAATTGCATGCCCGGTACAGTACCGGAACAAAGTCTCGCAAAATAAGGACATTTTATTGGGTTATCAACAGAATTATTCGATTGAATGCTAAACCATAGGAAAGCAAGGTTTGCAACCAAGGTGCTTGTAAGGGTATAAATGATACGAAGGGCAGAAAGACTAATGTCTATTGTATAACAGCTGTTCTGCTAACAGTAGTTTCTTATAGTCTGAAAAGAAAAGCTGTGTTTAACGCACAGCAGTGAGGTTTTAGGGACGGATTGACCGACCGTTTTTTGACGGAACAACTGGCTTTGAAGACCCTATAAGATGTGTAAAGGTAGGGTATTTAATATATCGAAAGAGTCAAGGTTAGCCTATGTATATAATGACAAGCAGATCCACAGAGGTTTTCGCCCGTTTTTTAGTTGGGGGTTTCTGTTTTAATGCTGGGTGCCTGTGCGAGCACACAGCCTCCAACGCAAGAGCTGACAAAAACAGAGGCTGCCATTAATCAGGTAGGGGCAAAGAGATTATCTCCCTGGAGATAAGGGAAGCACGAAAGAAATTGAAGAAAGAAAAAGAACTAGTTAAAGTTATTATCTCTGTCAAAATGGAACTATCGACGAGTGGTTGCTGGCAAACTGATCGTTCTTTATAGCTGTCATTTCGAGGAGTTTGCGGAATCTCTTTGGAATGACAGTTTTTTATTTTGTTTTATTATCTTCAGGCAGAAGAAATTGAATTCCAAGAAATAGAATAACGTATTTTATGGCTGACCAACAAGGATATGGATTGCTGAAAGGCAAAAAAGGATTGATTTTTGGTGCGCTGGACGAACGCAGTATTGCATGGCGCATCGCACTGGCGTGTCAAAGAGAGGGCGCAGAATTTTCACTATCCAATGCTCCGGTGGCATTACGATTTGGCGAATTGGATGATCTGGCAGAAGAGACTGGCGCAAAAGTAATTCCTTGCGATGTATCTAACGAGGAAGACGTTGAAGAGTTGATGCAAAAAGTAAAAGAGGAGCATGGCAAGATCGACTTTATGTTGCATGCGATCGGGATGTCTCCCAATGTGAGAAAGAATAAAGGATATGAGGAGTTGAACTACCAGTGGATGCAAAAAACACTGGATATTTCAGCAGTCTCTTTACACAAGGTTATTCGCTATGCAGACGAAGCTGATATATTGAATGACGGGGCCAGTATTCTCGCTCTTTCCTATATCGGTGCCCAGCGTATCTTTTCTAAGTATAGTGATATGAATGATGCGAAGGCCCTGCTGGAGAGTATTGCTCGCAATTACGGAAGTCGTTTGGCCGATCGCGGGATTCGGGTAAATACTATTTCACAGGCTCCGACCAAAACATCAGCGGGTAGTGGAATCAAAGGATTTGACGGAATGTATACGTTCGCTGAAAAGATAGCACCGTTGGGTAATCCTTCTGCGGATGAATGTGCGGATTATTGTGTTACTTTATTCTCAGATCTTACGCGAAAAGTAACAATGCAGAATCTCTATCACGATGGCGGCTTTGTTACGGCCGGTATTGATGAGGAGATGATCAATGATCTGGCTGAAATGTATGCCGATGAGGATGAGTAAAAACGATCCTTTTTAATGTTATTTGTTTTATGAGTCTGATGGGCTATGAGCCTGTCAGACTTTTTTTATTTAATGGATGTTAAAATATGTCCAGCTATTTTAAACTCTTAGCGAAAAATAGTTACTTACTAGCAGTTTGAAACGACCATTAAAAAACCATCATGATGAAAAGACTGGCATTTCTTTTATACGTATTGTTGTTTACAGTAACAGCGGTTACGATTGCACAAGATACCCCTACAATTAGTGAGAAAACGAAAGGGTTTGAAAAGCAGGAGGGGTACTTCACCTATTACTGGGATGACACCAACGGGAAGGTGTGGCTGGAGATCGATAAGTACGATACTGAGTTTTTATATGTTAACTCCCTGACAGCGGGTGTCGGTTCTAATGATATTGGTCTTGATCGTAATCAGCTGGGAGATAATCGAGTGGTTTATTTTGAACGCCGGGGTCCCAAGGTATTGATGGTGCAGCCGAACTATTCGTATCGTGCTATTACCGACAATCAGAAAGAGAAACAGTCGGTGCGCGATGCTTTTGCAAATTCTGTGTTATGGGGTTTTAAAGTTGCTGCTGAAGAGGATGGCAAGGTATTGGTTGATATGACGAGCTTTTTGATGCGGGATGCACATGGGGTCAGTAACGTATTGCAGCGCAATAAAGAAGGAAGTTATAGTGTGGATGAAAGTCGCTCAGTCCTCTACCGGGAAGCGACTATGAACTTCCCTGAAAATACGGAGTTTGAAGCTACCCTAACCTTTACAGGGAACAAGCCAGGTCGCCAGGTGCGTTCGGTCACGCCTACTGCTGATGCCATTACAGTTCGTCAGCACCATTCTTTTGTGAGGTTGCCTGATGATGATTTTGAGCCCCGTAAATTTGATCCCCGGGCCGGATACTTTGGTATCAGCTATCAAGATTATAGCACGCCCATTTCTGAGTCCATTGATAAGCGATTTATCACCAAGCATCGATTAAAGAAGAAAAATCCCGATGCGGAAATGAGTGAGCCGGTAGAGCCGATTGTGTATTATCTTGATCCCGGGACGCCCGAGCCGGTACGGAGTGCTCTGTTGGATGGTACTCGATGGTGGAATCAGGCTTTTGAAGCAGCGGGATATAAAGATGCGTTCCAGGTAAAGATGTTGCCCGATAGTGCACACCCGATGGATGTTCGTTATAATATGATTAACTGGGTACACCGTTCTACCAGGGGATGGTCGTATGGAAGTTCAGTAGTAGATCCACGCACGGGTGAGATTATTAAGGGACATGTGTTGCTTGGATCGTTACGTGTTCGCCAAGACTATCTGCTAGCTGAGGGATTGCTTTCTCCTTATAAAGAGGGAGTGAATTTTGATGAGGATAATCCCATGCTTGAGATGGGCCTGGCTCGTATACGCCAGTTATCAGCTCATGAGGTGGGGCATACACTGGGGCTTGCCCATAATTTTGCGGCCAGTACGAATAATCGTGCCTCGGTGATGGATTATCCGGCGCCCAAAGTTGGAATCAAAAAAGATAGTACCCTTGATCTTTCGAAGGCCTATGATACCGGTATTGGTGAGTGGGACAAGGTGACGATCACCTACGGATATAAAGATGTACGAGGGCTACCCAGCGCGGAAGCAGCCCTGGAAAATGTTATAGAAGATGCTATTGATGAAGGGCTGCTGTTTATTTCAGATAGAGATGCGCGTCCGGCAGCCGGAGCACACCCCAAAGCGCACCTGTGGGATAACGGGAAAAATGCGGTAGACCAACTACATCATATAATGCAGGTTCGGGAAATAGCACTGCAGAACTTTTCTGAATCAAATATTCCCACCGGTACGCCAATGGCAAAGCTTGAGGATACACTGGTACCTATGTATTTATTGCATCGTTTCCAGATTGAAGGTACCGTAAAACTTGTCGGGGGATTGGATTATAGCTACAACCTACGAGGCGACAGTCAAAAGGGGCCAAAGCCGGTGGCCGATTCCACACAGCGGGCTGCTCTAGATGCTATGTTGGCAACCCTGTCTCCAGAGGCACTGGGTATGCCCGATCGTATTTTAGATCTTATTCCTCCACGGCCTCTCGGTTATTATGATTCCAGGGAGCTGTTTAATAGTCATACCGATCCGGCTTTTGATCCGTTGGGAGCTGCAGAAACAGCTGCTTCTATGTCAGCAGAACTCCTCTTGAATACCAACCGAGCAGCTCGCTTGGTAGATCTTGAGGCTCGCAATGCCGATAATCTTGGCTTGGGTGATATGCTGGATAAGCTGATTAAAAATACATGGCAGAAGAAGGTGGGAAAAGGATATGAGGGGGCTCTGCAGAATACTATTAATCATGTTGTCTTATATGAGATGATTAAGCTGGCATCCCATGAAAATGCTTCTACCCAGGTTAAGGCAATTACTAATCTTAAGCTTGAAGCTCTTCGAGAATGGATGAAAGTGAAAGCCGAAAAAGGAGAGGCAGGGGCTCAGCGAAAGGCCTCGCTCTTGTACGGTTATCGAACACTCAAGCAATTTAAAGAAAAAGGTGATTCCTTTATGCCTGCCTCCCCATTATCGCCCCCTCCGGGGTCACCAATTGGAAGTGGTGAGGTACCACATCTTGAGTGTGGATTAAGTGAATGATATGTTAAGACAGGACAGGGATTGTTTCGCTATGGGAAAGCGGAACAATCCATTTTATTTAATTGCCAATCAAGATAGGTTGCCAAAATATATTTTAGAAGGTTTCAATGATTTCTCCCCAAGAACTTCTTAATGCGTATGCCAATGGGGCGTTTCCGATGGCGGATTCTCGTGATGATCCCGAAGCCAAATGGTATACTTCGAGCCGGCGTGGAATAATCCCTTTGGATGAATTCCGGGTCTCATCGAATGTGCGTAGGATCGTCCGAAATCATCATTATAATATAAAGTTTGATTATGCCTTTCGTGATGTGATAGAGGGGTGCGCTGACCGGGAATCAACATGGATTTCTCATGATATTGTTAATTCGTATTGTCAGCTGCATCGCCTTGGTCATGCCCACTCGGTGAGTGTATACAATAAAAAATGGGAGCTGGTTGGTGGTCAGTATGGTGTCTCGTTGGGCGCTGCTTATTTTGGGGAATCGGTGTTTGGATGGGCTAAAGAAGCCTCCAAGGTCGCCCTGTACTGGACCCATAAAGCGTTGGAACAGGGAGGGTTTGAGTTATGGGATACCCAGTTCTGGACCGAGCACCTTGCTCGGTTCGGCTGTGTTGAGATTCCTGCTGATGAGTATGAAAAACGATTGGATGATGCGCTTAAAAAGGAGGCCTCATTTGAATCTGTATCAACGGATATGGAGTAGTATAATCTCAATATTATCGAGCCTTTCTTAATCTTTACTTATCAGAAGGATAGCTTTATGGGGTAGCGAAAGGGTTTAAAAAAAGCTCTCAGGATTTTGTTCCCGAGAGCTTTAAAAAATGATTAGTGAACTGCCTTTTAGCTTTTTAAAACAGTCGTTTTTAAAACTTCTCGTACTTTGTTTTTAATACTTTCCGGGTCAAGACCAACTTCTTGGTGAAGCTCTTTTTGGGTGCCGTGTTCTACAATGCGATCTGGAATACCCATAATGGTAGTAGGGGTATGGTACGGTTTGTCAGCCAAGAATTCTGCGACTGCGCTTCCGAATCCTCCTAACTTGGTTCCATCTTCAATGGTGATGATGTGGTCATAATTATGGCAAACCTCTTCAACCAGATAAGTATCCAGTGGTTTGGCAAAGCGCATATTGAAGTGTCCTACATTAATACCCTCTTTGGCAAGGTCGTCTGCTGCATCCATAACATAATTGCCAAACGGTCCGAAGCTTAAAATGGCTACTTCATCCCCGTCGCGCAGCTTTTGGCCTTTGCCTATCTCCATTGGTTTAAACCCTTCGGGGTAATCCATGCCGGTAGCTCGTCCTCTTGGATATCGGATGGCCCACGCTGCCTCATCATATTCAGAGGCGGTGTACATCATATCCCGAAGCTCTTCTTCGTTCATGGGAGAGGAGACAATCATGTTAGGAACTCCACGAAGATATGAGATGTCATATGCTCCGTGATGAGTTGGGCCGTCAGCACCAACAAGACCTGCTCGGTCAATACAAAATACTACGGGCAGCTTTTGAATGGCTACGTCATGAATAACCTGATCATACGCTCGCTGCAGGAAAGTAGAGTAAATAGCAGCAAAAGCTTTTTTGCCTTCTGCTGCCAGGCCGGCCGCAAAGGTTATGGAATGTTGTTCGGCAATACCCACATCAAAGGCACGGTCAGGATATTTTTCCATCAGAGGCCACAAGCTGGAGCCGCTGGGCATGGCCGGGGTAATACCGACAATATCTTCGTTTTCATCCGCCAGTTCTACCACCGCTTCTCCAAAAACATGCTGGTATTTGGGGGGCTTGGGAGTGGTATCGGGATCTAATGTTTTACCCGTAATCTTATCAAAAGGGCTGCTTTGTGCATGCCATTTCGTTTGTTCGCGTTCTGCAGGGGCAAACCCCTTGCCTTTAACAGTGACGGCATGCAGGAGCTTGGGACCAGGAATATCTTTCAGATCTTCGAGGTGGCGCCGCATGGTATCAACATTGTGCCCGTCAACAGGCCCGTAATATTTGAAACCCAGCGCCTGGAACAGGCCGCCCGGGGTAATAGCAGCAGTAACAGCTTTTTCCAGCTTTGATGCCACTTTACGCATTTTGTCACCGGCAGATTTAAAGTGTCCCAGCATGTCGTAAATTTCATCGCGCAGCTTATTAAAGGTTTTGCTGGTAGTGATATCTGTTAAATACTCTTTGAGTGCACCAACATTTGGGTCAATAGACATGCAGTTGTCATTGAGGATAACCAAGATGTCAGAGTTCATAACCCCTGCGTTGTTCATTGCTTCAAACGCCAACCCGGCAGTCATGGCTCCATCACCAATAACAGAGACCACTTTTTTATCGCTTTCATCAAGGTCGCGAGCTACAGCCATACCAAGTCCCGCTGAAATAGAGGTGCTGGAGTGGCCTACCCCAAAAGTGTCATATTCGCTTTCGCTGCGTTTGGGGAAGCCTGAAAGACCGCCATACTTGCGATTTGTGTGGAAGTTATTGCGGCGACCGGTAAGAATTTTATGGCCGTATGCCTGGTGACCAACATCCCACAATAACAGATCTTTGGGAGTGTCATATACATAGTGCAGGGCTACTGTCATCTCAACAACCCCAAGGCTGGCACCAAAGTGACCACCATGAATGGATACGATATCTACGATAAAATCCCGCAGTTCGTCACATACATCAACAAGCTGTTCGGGATCTAATTTTTTGAGATCGTCCGGAGAGTCAATTTCAGCTAATAAAGGTCCGGGCGTAATTTCTTCAAATTCCATATTCTGCTATTCATTATCATTATCGTTGGCATGTTGTTCCGCTACATTTTCAATGCGCAACTCTGCCTCTTCAAGCGTTTCTGTACAGAGGTTAGACAATTTAATACCCTCTTCGTACAGTTCGATAGACTTCTCCAGGGAGATCGATTCATCTTCCAGTTCTTTTACTATCGATTCCAGTCTAGATAAAGCCTCTTCGAAGCTTGGTCGTTCCTTCTTACTCATAAAAAAATTTATTAAGCCTATTTGTCGCAATATAGAAAACCATAAAAATAAAAAGGTTTAACCGTTGGAATCCAATTCTTTTTCCATTTCCTGCTCTTTCTTCTTTTTCTGTTTTTGGGTTTCCCGATCAAATTGCTGGATAAAGGAGTCTAATTCACTGCCACTCAAAAACGAGATCTTCTGTGTTTCCCGATATTGTTCGTAAAATACGGAAATTAATGCAGCCGAGGGAACGGCAATAAGTAAGCCCAGAAGGCCAAACATAAAACCAAATAGCAGCAATGATACCATTACAAGCAGAGGGTGGAGCCCCACATGGCGGCCTACCACTCTTGGTACAATAAATCCTGATTCCAAAACCTGTTCAATGGCAAAAACGATATAGATACCGGGCAGAAATTCGTACCAGGGTTGACCGGTAGAGATACCCACTAATGTACATAGTGTTACACTGAACCACAGCCCAAAAGTGGGGATGAAATTTGTGAGTCCTGCTACAATACCTAGTACCAAGGCATAGGGGATGCCAACAAGATAAAAACCGATACTCAGGTTTACGGCGCTAATCAGTACAACAATAAACTGTCCACGCAGGTATGCCCCTACAATTCGACTAATTTCCGTGGTATAGTCCGTAGACACATTAACAGGGGTGATCAGTGAGCGTACAAATACCCCGATTTTTTTATAGTCCCGGATCATAAAAAAGCAGAGAAAAGGCATCAGTATGATAAGAAATACTACGGTAACAATACTACCGAGCCCCGCGACATAAGTTGATGACAGGGAGGTAAGTCCACGGTAAAACTCTTGAGTAAGCAGGTTAAGCTGGGTAACGAGTTTTGTTTTTATAGATGCCGTATCAAAGCCAAGTCGCTCAAAGATGATAAGGATGCCGGAGTCTTCTACAACTGCTTCGGTATTGTTGGAGATTTCGTAGAAGAAAGAGCCCAGTTTTGAAATCTGTTCGATAAGTGGGGGGATAGCAAAAAACAGCACAAGGGCCAGTACCCCAAGGCTGGCTACGGTAAAGACGCCGGCGATAGCTCCGCGTGGTATACGGCGCCGTTCGAGCATCTCAACAAGCGGATTTATGATGAATGCAATAATATAAGCCAAGACAAAAGGAATGAGCAGGTGTCCGGAATCATAAATAAGCCAGAGTCCCGCCGAAAAAAAGGTGGCATATAAGAGGGCCCGTGCTACCGGTTGTTTCCTGATAGGATACAGCACAATGCCGATTAGCAGGCCATAGCCCAGTGGGTTAATAAGATGTTCCAAAAGGTACATCAAAAAGAGCAGGCCGGCTACTCCGCCGCCCATCAGTATTAATTGCCCGCGCTCGTTAAGCCACGAATGTGGATGTTTTGCCATAAGTATATCTGTTATTCAATGAGAAACAATTTAATTGATGCATAAGAATTGTCCAACCTTCTGGGAAAGCTATTTTAGGGGTTGTTTGGTGATATCCTGACCGTCGGAGATAAAAACGGCAGCCCCGTTAAGGCTGGTAAAATGGAGGGCAGAGATATATTTCTGAAGTCGCCTTATAGCTGCTTTATGCGGGTGATTAAACTTGTTTTTTAAGGCGAGTGATACCACACCTTTTTGCGCCGTAGTCTGTTGTAACAGGGAGGCGGTAGAGCTTGTTTTGCTCCCGTGATGGGGCACCTTAATAAAATCTGTATTCATTAATCTCGGGTAATTGGTAAGTAGCTCTTTTTCTTGCTCCTGTTCGGCGTCTCCCATAAAGAGAAATTCTGTACTGCCATAGATAAGCTCAAGTATAAGTGAACTGTTATTCATGTTAGCACTATGTTCTTGTGCGTTGGGACCATATACAAAAATTCGTATTGAGGGATCCATCGTTACTTTATTCCCGGCGCTAAGTGGTACTATCGGAATGTTCTTCTTCGCCGCTTTTTGATGGTATTGTTGATACAGTTTGGAATTATAAATAGCTCCTGAGTTATAGATGGTATCGATGGGGATTTGGTTAATGAGTTCAAGGATACCTCCAATATGGTCGGCATGCGGATGAGAAAGAAAAACGCCATTGAGTTTATCAATGCCTTGTGCTTTAAGGTGAGGCAGAAGAATGTATTTCGCACTGTTGTAGTTGGGTTGCCAGCGACCTGCATCTATAAGAAAGTGTTTGTTGTTTGGAGTACTTACCAGTGCGGCATCTCCCTGGCCTACATCAAAGACTGTTATCTTTAGTTTTTGAGGAGCTGTTTTGTGGATGATAGACTTGCCTTGGTTTGCACAGAGCAGCAGGAGTAATAGGATAAGTGTTTTCCAGCGTAGTTTTGGGATCGGGAGAGCGGCAAGAAATAAGATGGATACAGCCCAGATTCCGAAGAATAGCAGGCTGTCAATATGAACCTGAATCCAGCTTCCGGGCCAATGAGCTAACACCGTTACCAGCTGATCCAGACCTTGCAGAAAGTATTCTATTGGGAGGTTTAGCAGTTTTGCTGCTTCTGGGAACAGCATCCCAATGGGTAGCAGTAGAAGGGCCAGGGGCACAGCAATCCCCAAGAAAGGAACGACGAGTGCATTGGCAAAAGGCCCGACAAGCGAAAACTCTCCAAAGTAGTAAGCCAATAGCGGAAATAAGCCCAACTGTACAATAAAGGAAATGACAACAATCATCAGGGGCTGTCCATAGCAACGATGTTGTACCCAGCTTGGGAGCGCGATTGATATTACAGGTGCAACCAGTAGAATAATGTATACAGCACCAAATGAAAGCTGGAAGCCAATGGAAAATAGGTCGCTCGGATTTAGTAATAGAATAATAAGTGCCGCGACAGCCGTTAGGTTTTTGGAATTTCGAACTTTATAAAAGAGCTTGCCATAGGCCAACAAGCCCCCTACTAATGAAGCTCTTGTGACTGAGGCCGAAAAGCCAGTAAGGCCGGCGTAAAAGAAGAGAAAGCCAATCAGAATGGCCAGCCCCAGCTGTTTGCCAAAACGAAAGGTCCAGAAAAAGGGGATTATGACCCAAAATGGGGCCAGGATAAAACCAACGTGCAGGCCCGATACGGCCATGATATGGGAAAGCCCGGCGCGCGAAAATGCCTGTTTATCTTCTCGGGTTAGTTCATTCTTGTGACCAATAAGCAGTGCTTTGGCCAATGGGGCGGTCTGTTTGCTAAAGTTGTTATTGATAGCATCCAGTATCCGTTGCCGTATATCGGACCATCCCGGGAGGGAGGTCTTGACAGGGGCAATATGATGAATGGTCTTAATACCTGCTTGTGTATAAATACCTATTGAGGCCAGATAGTTTTTATAATTGAATTGAGATGGGTTACTTGGATCTTCAAGTGGATATATTGTAGCCGTAAAGGTAATTCGGTGACCCAATTTTATTTTGGGAGGTAAGGGAGAGTTTGTTGAGTCAAGTAGAGTTCGCAACGTGTAGGGTTTAGCCCAGCTAATATCATTTGGAAAGGTGGTTGTGTCTACATCTATATCCAGCTGGTATTTTCCGGAAGCTGTTGGCTTTATCTGCTGTATTGATCCATGAAAAGAGAGCTCCTCCCAGGTGTAGCTATTGAGTAGCTGGGCACTTGGAGGGGGTACTCTGTAGTCAAAAAAAGAATGCCAGCATCCGCCAAAGGTAATTATCATCCCCAAATAACAACAGAGGGCAATGCGGAACGAGGTAGTACGCAAAGAAACCTGATGATACCATTCACTTATGATATAGATACCGGCTAAAATTCCAAAAGTGGTGGCCCAAAAAGAGGTAGGGAGGGGCGCCTGATAGTCTATAATAATACCGGTACCCAGCAATATAAGCAGTCGTATCGCCGGGTAGGAGGCAAAAGGGAATCGATATGTTTGATGAATATCCACATAAGTATGACCGATTATTGGCCTGATCCTTACTAATTATTAATAAATAATGTTTCAGGATGAAGATGAGCTTTGAAATGGCATTGGCGGTGCTTATAATTTTAGACGGATAAAGAGCGCTACTACTGCAGTATAGCTGAGGCGTAACGATATAATTACAATTAAACTTTAAGGGATATGAAATTCGGTAAAGCATTAATCACTGTTCTTGTGCTGGGGGTTATCACAGGAGCTGTTTACATCAGTAATCAACAGGAAAAGACGACAGACACAAAAAAGAAAGATTGGGCACTGGTTATTCATGGAGGTGCTGGTACCATCTCTAAAGATAAGCCGGATTCGGTAGTAAAGGCCTATAAGAATGATTTAAGTGAAGCACTCGCTATTGGGGAAGATATTTTGAAAAGCGGGGGCTCTGCCTTGGATGCGGTTGAGAATGTGATAAACTACCTGGAAAATAATCCCAAGTTCAATGCAGGAAAAGGAGCTGTCTTTACTCATGACGGTGGACATGAGCTGGATGCGGCAATCATGCTTGGAAACACGCGTGAGGCCGGGACGATAACCGGGGTTAAAACGGTTAAAAATCCTATTTCATTGGCAAGGTTGGTAATGGAAAACTCTAAGCACGTGATGTTTGCCGGCGACGGGGCCGAAAAATATGCTGATAAGTTTGAACTGGAACGGGTAAATCAGGAATATTTTTATACAGAGCATCGTCATAAGGCATGGAAGCGAGCACTCAAAAGAGAAAAGCAGAAAGATGCACAGTCCGGGTTAATGGAACTGACTCCCAAAGAGCTGAAAGAAAAGTATGGAACTGTTGGGGCTGTAGCTGTAGATAAAGAGGGGCAGATTGTTGCAGGGACTTCTACGGGCGGCATGACAAACAAAAAGTTTGGTCGGGTTGGCGATGTCCCCATTATTGGTAGTGGTACCTATGCCAGCGATGTAGTAGCAGTATCTATGACAGGCTGGGGCGAAAAAATAATGCGCGCTGTTTCCGGCCACACGGTTAGTGCCTATATGAAGCACAAACCGGCGAGTCTTGAAGAGGCAGGAAGTTACCTGCTCGAGGATCTGCTTAATAAAGGCGAGGCCGGAATGATCGCCGTAGATAAAGATGGAAATACGTATATGGGCATGAATACACTAGGAATGTTTCGCGGAGCTGCAGACTCGGAAGGGAACCGGGAAGTGGCAATCTGGGAATAAAGAAAATAATAGAAAAGTGAGGGGCATAGGTATAACTGCTTATGCCCCTTTTCTATGTTACAGGCGTTTGAGCACTCCTGTAATAACTTGGGTCATTTGTGGTTCTGCAATACCTGCCGCTTCTAATACTTCTTCGATATTGACAGGTTCCAGGGCATCAGGGAAACATTCATCTGTTATTACCGATATTCCTAACACTTCCATGCTCATATGAACAGCAGCAATCACTTCGGGTACAGTGCTCATGCCTACCACATCGGCACCAATGTTGCGCAGAAAACGATACTCCGCTTTGGTTTCAAGAGTAGGTCCGCTTAGGGCAAGGTAAACACCTTCGTGCATTTTAATTCCTTTATCCAGAGCTACTTGCTCAGCAATGTCGCGTAGTCGTTCGGTGTATGGATCGCTCATGTCAGGAAAGCGGGGTCCAAGCTCATCGTCGTTGGGACCAATAAGCGGATTGTCGCCCAACATGTTAATATGATCATTAATAAGCATGATTTCTCCACGGCCAAAGTTTGGATTCATGCCGCCGCAGGCATTACTCACAATAAGTGTATTGGCACTGAGCTCTTTTATAACCCGAATCGGGAACGCGATCTCTTGCATCGAATAGCCTTCGTAGTAGTGAAACCGTCCCTGCATGGCAACTACATTTTTTCCACTCAGGGTGCCAAAAAGAAGGCGACCGGCATGGCTTTCAACCGTTGAAACGGGAAAATGAGGAATATCGGAATAGGAAATACTGTCTTCGACGTCAATTTCGTCTGCCAAGTCGCCAAGTCCTGTACCGAGGATCACCAAATAATCAGGTCGTTCGTCTGTTTCTTTTTGCAGAAAGGTGAGTGCTTCATCGCGTTTTTTTCGAAATTCTTCTACAGATTCTCGGTGCATAAAAGGGTAGCTGTTATTTTGAGTTGCCAATCAGAGTTGATCCGGAAAGATAAAAAAGATGCAGAGAAAACGGTATCCGAAAATAGTACGGCTTACGAAAAGGATAGCCTGTGGGGCAGTGTATCGCTGGGCTATGAGCTGAGCTTATAAGTTGCTAGTCCAGCTCGTCGATGATGTCGTCCATATCTTCGGCCCCGGGAGGTAAGGGTTGAGCCTCTTCTTCAAAATCGTTGTTTTCATTTTCGACAACACTTTGGGTCCGCCGTTGGGCCTTTTCATTCAATTTATCAGAAAATTTATCTTCATCGGCAGGCAGGTCAAAAAGTGCTGCTTCATCTTTGGAAAACTGTTCCAGCGATTCTTGGGCCATCTCCAGGTATGAGCGGATGCCACCGATTATTTCTTTTCGGCGATCAAGTAAACGGATGATACTCTGCCGCACTTGTTGGCGCTGCTGCGTAGCCTCTCGAATAATGGATTCGGCTTCCATTTCAGCCTTTTCAATTTTATTGCGTGCATCTTTACGTGCGCCTGTCAACTTCTGTTCTGCCGACTCTTTGGCCGTTTGCAAGGTCTCGTGCAGTGCTTCTTCGACACGTTCATAGTGCTTGAGTTTATCTTCAAGCTCATCAATACGGTTTTCCAACTCCCGGTTTTTGGTAACCATATGTTCCCATTCGTTGGACATGAGATTCAAGAACGCCTGAACTTCGGCTTTGTCGTAACCGCGCAGCGATTTCTCAAATTCCTGTTGCTTGATTTCAAGTGCAGTCAGTTTCATAGCTTGGGCCCTAAATAATCAGATAAATTTGTGTAATGTAACGTGCTACTCGTGTAGCATATTCTTTAAATTACTATCATCATTGGAACCGGATTGTTCCTTGGTTGTTTCTCGATCTTCTATTTCAATGCTTTTTTTAGGTGCTTCAATCTTTTTAGTGTCTTCAGAAGATGACGATTGTTCTGATTGTTCATCTGTAGCAATCGTTTCTAAATTTTGCAGACGCTTTTCGGTATTCTTTTTGTGTTCCATAAATGCTTTAGCCAACCTGTTAAACTGTTCTTCTTCAACAGAGCTGTTTTTTCTATTGATCCAGGCTTTTATTAATCCAAATGTTTTTGATGCCAGGTAGCCAACAAGGGCAAAAGCCCCCAGGGAACCTACCAAGGCAACTACCATCTCTTCAAAACTCATGATCGTATTTTTTCTTTTTCATTAAGATCGTTTGATAATTCATTCTCTGGTTCAGGCGGTGCTTCCAGTTCTATGTAAGATTCACTGCTATCTTTCTTCTCAGCAATAGCTCGTTCAATATTATTCATTCGTTGTTCCATCTTCTTCTTATGCTGTACAAAAGCTCTTGCCAGGCGGTCGAAATCTTCAGCGTCAATGGAAGTTTTTTTATTTTTATTTATCGATGACCGAACCATGTCAAACAGCTTCCACATAATTAGGCCACCCAGGAAAGTACCGAATCCTATTAAAATTAGTGCTACTAAGGTATCCATAACTTCATCCTCCTTTGTGCAGTGACATTAATATCTTCCATACGACATTCTGCTTGGGTTGATGTTGTAGTATGGAGCTAGGACCTTGTTTTTTCTCCTTGGCGAAGATCGTTGGTCAATGTGCTTTCTTCAGCCTCAGGAGCTTCAATCTGGGAATAGTGTTCCTCTTCGCCGTCTTCTTCAGTAATAATGGCTTCAAGGTTTTCTACTCTTTGCTCCATATCTTTTTTGTGTTGTACAAAAGCTTTGGCCAACCGGTCAAACTGGTGTTCCAGCTCGCTATTGTTGTTTTTCCGATTTAGCCACGACTTAATGATGCCGGTTGTACACCCTATCGCCACAAGAATAATGACAAAAACTTCACCTTCCATTATTTGGTCCTCCGTTTATCAGCCATATTTGAGACTTCTTGTTGATTCTGCTCTTTGATGGATGGTTCTTCTTCAATTTCAATCTCTTCCATTCCACGTCCTGATCCGGTTGAAAACTCTTCGGGTTCGCCGGCCGCAATAGCTTCTAAGTTCTCGATTCGGCCTTTGAGAGCATTAACGAGCTTTCGCAGATCTTCCACTTCTTCTTCATTTTGACGACTCCGGTTCATCATTGACATTTTATTTTTTTGATATTCGATGATGAAGCCGCCAATAATTGCTACGAGTGGTATAAGAACCCAGATCCAAGCTGCCATAATAGAAGTCTTTTAAGTTATCATTATGTAATGTACTAAATCTCAAAGAGATTGAAAGTACTTTTAACGATAATTTGCACTAGTAGTTACGTTCTCCGAAAATAGCGCGTCCTACACGTACCATCGTTGCTCCTTCTTCGATAGCAACTTCCATATCGTTAGTCATGCCCATTGATAATTCATCAAGTTGCACATTGTCAGCTTCAAACTTGCGGTGGTTATCTCTAATTTGGCGTAATTTCTGGAATTGTGGACGTACTTTTTCTACCTCTTCGGGATCAACAAAAGAGGCCATACCCATTAAGCCGCATACGCGCACATGATCCAGCCCCTGGGCATAGGTTAGTATTTCTTCGAGATCGTCTTCTTCACAGCCACTTTTTTGATCTTCCCCGCTGATATTAATCTGGATAAGCGTATTAATCGTTCGGTTGATGCGAGAAGCTCGTTTTTCGATTTCTCTCAAATACTTTGATTTTTCGATCGAATGAATCCAGTTAACCCGCTCAACCATATATTTTATTTTGTTTGTTTGCAGGTTTCCTACCATATGCCACTGAATTTGTTCTTCTTCGTAGGCTTCCATCTTATCTTGTAGCTCCTTCGCACGGTTTTCTCCAAAGTGGATCTGGCCGCAACCAAAAGCTTCTTTAATGTTTTCCAGCGGTTTCATTTTGCTGACTGCTACAAGGGTGATTTCCTTGGGGTCGCGCCCAGCTTGCTTACAAGCTTCGGTAATGCGGTTGTTTAGCGTAGATAGGTTTTGGCAAATATCTTCGGACATGCAGCTGTATTTTGTTTTTAGTTTTTAAAAAGATCTTCTGCATCCATTGTTATAATAAATGAATGTTTTGTGCTCGAATGATTCGATTAAAAAGTAGTCGGTATATTGTTGAAAATAAGCTTTTAAGAAAGGTATTAAAATGGTATTTTGTAAGTCTGAAAACAAAGACTCGAACATACATTGATCACTCTCACACTGAGTATTTTTTATTTCGACTCTGATATAATTGCTCATCGCCTCAGGTGCGATTTAACCACAACACCAAAGCACGGAGGGCGATAGCCAGAATGAATATTCAGGTCCGGCATATTTCCACTTTCTTACACCAGTGGGCACCGCCCAGCACCAAGCTCGATTACGACAACGTCGGATTGCTTGTTGGCGATCCCAACCAAGAAATTTCGCGAGCACTTACCTGTCTTGATGTAACCTTAGATGTTGTGGACGAGGCAATTCAAAAGGGTTGCGATCTTATCATAGCTCACCATCCCCTTATTTTTAACGGTATTGACCGTATCAATCCTACCAATGAGCAGGGGAAGATTATATTTAAGCTGATTAAAAGCGATATTGCGCTTATTGCAGCCCATACCAATCTCGACGCTGCCCTCGATGGGGTTTCTTTTGTACTTGGCAAAAGATTGGGTCTCGAAAACATGAAGTTTTTGGATAACAGCTACAATATCAGCCGTAAAATTGTATTGACTACGAACCATTCTGACAGCGAATCGGTACTAAAGCTCTTGAACTACTATTCGGCTGAAGAAGCACACTATTATAAGGTAGAAGGGAAAAAAGAAGGGCAGTTTACCTATGAAGCCATTATGGATGAACATAATGTTTCGGACCTAAAGAAGGAACTTCAGAAAAATGGCTTGTTGCGCAGCGGTAGCTTCCAGGTGATGGATGTTGCCAGTGCTTCTAACAATGTAGGTATGGGCGTAGTTGGCTTTTATCGCGACAAGGGATTGACCCAGCAACAGTTTTTGGACACCGTTTCTGAAGCATTAGATGTAGAAGCTATCCGTTTTTCAGGCTCTGTTGACCGCATTAAAAAAGTAGCAGTTTGTGGCGGAGCGGGTGTATCACTGGCACGCAAAGCAATTGGACAGGGCGCGCAGGCCTTTGTAACAGCAGATATTAAATACCACGATTATTTTACCGATACCGAAGATTTTTTACTGGTCGATGTAGGCCATTACGAAAGCGAAGTGCCTATGGTAGCGGCGCTTCAGCAGGAACTGTCTGAGGCATTTGAACAGCTGGACGTTCTTGAAACAGAAGTAGTTACCAACCCAATGCAGGTTTTTATACCTGGAAATAAATAAAATCCGCAGGAATAAACGACGATACCCTAATCTATGGAAGAAGTACTTCAACAATTAGCTAATCTCCAATATATCGACAGCAGAATCGACGAGCTAAAGCAGCTGCGCGGAGATCTGCCGGAAGAGATCCTTGATATTGAGACGGACATCAATCGGTTCGAAGCCAAAATTGAGCGGCTTGAAAATGAGAAGACAGACTTGAAGGTTGAGAAAGACAACCTTGAGCTTGAGATTAAAGACGCTCAAAATAAGATGGACAAATATGAGGAGCAGCAGATGTCGGTGCGTAATAATCGCGAATACGATGCGCTGACCAAAGAGATTGAGTCTCAAAAGCAGATTATAGAAAATGCAGAATCACGCCGAGAGGAGATCGATAAACGGTTAGATGAGATTGATCCTGAAATTGAAAAGTATCAGGAACAGCTCGAAAAAACTCAGAAGCTGCACGACGAGAAGCAAGCCAACCTCAAAGAGGTTAAAAAGGATACTCAGAAAGAAGAGGATATGCTCGAAGAGAAACGTGCTGAGGTCGAGAAAAATATCGACGATCGCTATCTCCGAAGCTATAACCGCCTTCGAAATGGGTTGTCAAACGGCCTGGCTGTTGTACCTATGGAAAAAGGTGCTGCACTTGGAATGGCGTTACCTCCTCAAACCCAAGTCGAAGTTCGTCATAAGAACAAGATTATTATCGACGAAAATAGTGGGCGTATTGTAGTGCATCCCTCTTTCTTTGAGAATGCTAAAGAGCAACTGTCGCTGTAAATAGCTGATTAGATACTGTTTTATATGGAAGATGTACGCATCTAGAATGATGTGGTACATCTTTTTTGTTTTAAGAATATAATAACGACTCTTGTAAAAGAGTTGCATATTATGAGGATGGTCGGGCAATCGCCCCGCACATAATTATGTGCGGGGAGGAAAGTCCGAACACCAACGAGTACCGTGCTTCCTAACGGGAAGATCCGGGTAACCGGTTAGCCAGTGCCACAGAAAATAGACTACCCCGCTTTGTGCAGGGAAAAGGTGAAAAGGTGAGGTAAGAGCTCACCGCTCCGGTGGTAACATTCGGAGGGCTCGGTAAACCTCACGGGGTGCAAGCTCACGCAGACCGTTGTGCTACTCGTCGCAATACGGTCGGGTGGAGTGCTCGAGCCCCGAAGTAATTCGGGGCCAGATAAATGATTGCCACCTAACGTAAGTTAGGAGACAGAATTCGGCTTACAGACTGTCCTCTCTTTTTTAATATCAGAAGGCCGCCCGTAGAGGGTGGCCTTTTGTTATTTGAAGGGCCATCAGGTTTGGAAACTAGGAGTTAAGATAGGTGGCCGGATCTTGCTGGTAGAACTGTTGTAATTGCCGATATAGCTCCGGGTGCTTTTTCTTTAGTGCCCGCGGTTGTTCAAAAAAGGATTCGGTCACGACAGCAAAAAATTCTGCAAGGTTCGTGGCACCATATTCATCAATAAGAGTATGCTGGTTTTTCCTGATAGCCTCTAGTAATTTATTGTACTCCTTACCTACTACCCAGCCCCACGACAAAAAGGTAGATTCGTCGCCGGTAGATTCTATCTCATTCGTTGCTCCATAGTCGTAATCCAGCTGGTGGGCAAATTCGTGAAATACCAGGTTGCGGCCGTCATGGATATCGGAAGCTCCATTTTGGACTTCATTCCAAGCCAGCACTACATGGCCGCGCGACCAAGCTTCGCCGTGGCGACGCTGGTATCCCTCTTCTACAAAAAAACTGTTGCGATTACTTTTGACCCGTGCAACATAAGTTTCCGGGTAGATAAGAACCGATCTTAATCCCTCGTAAAATGAGGAAAGGTCTTCAATGCCCAGTAATAGAATACAGGCTTGCGCTGCTACGGTAATACGAATTTCATCTGTTATTTCCAGGCCGGCACAGCCTTCAAAGCTCTTCTCTTTAACAAAGATATTGATAAGGCCGTTAAGCTTTTGCTCCAGCTCTGGTGGCAGATGTTGAACATAAGGGACTTGCTGATGAAGAATTTGCTTCCACTCGTCCGGGAGTGGTTTTTTCATCAATCTCTTCCGCCGCCATTTTTTAAAGCCAAACATGAGGTGGTATTACATATTTACTTTGTACGACCCTTTGTATTTGCGATCCAGTTCGCGCTTCATGTCGCGTTCTTTAATGTCTTCTCGTTTGTCATGCTGCTTTTTACCCTTACCAATGCCGATTAGTACCTTGGCGTACCCTTTTTTAAAATACAGCTTAAGGGGTACCAGGGTATATCCCTTTTTGGAGACCGCCTTATCCATATCTCGTATTTCGCGCTTGTGCAGCAGTAGCTTGCGGTCACGACGTTCATTGTGATTTTCGTATGAAGCATGTTTGTATGGTTTGATATACATATCGTGCAGCCATACCTCTCCATCTTTAAGGTAGGCAAAAGCTTCGCCTAGGCTGGCATTCCCCTCCCGAAGAGATTTAACTTCTGTTCCTTTAAGGGATATGCCCGCTTCATAGGTCTCATCGATATGATACTCGTGACGAGCTTTCCTGTTTTTTATTGTTGGCGGTGAATTGGACATTGTCGAAAAGATTAAAAGTATTGGAAATCAGAAAATTGTGCTACCGGAATGTGTTTATCCGTTGGCTGCTAGTAGTCAAACCCAAGCTCACGGAGATCACTGACGATCTCTTTTCCGGGTGATTTGTCGGGCATAGTGCTATATATTCCCATAATCTGCTTGACCTCGCTACGAGCCTTTTGGTTTTGAGGATTCAAGTTAAGCACCTTAATGTACTGCTCAAGTGCTGATGTCATGCGGTCGCGCATTGAGCTGTCTTCGGGTCCTCTGTATTCAAGATATAACCCGTAGTTCAAATATGTTTTTTCTTTAAGGCGATCCAGGTTGTCTTCTTTGGTTGGATCTGCATCGTTGAGCACCTTTATAGCTTGCGTATAATTATCTTCGGCAATGAGCTGGTCGATGTGTTCGCCCAAATTTTCGGGGGTGCTGTTGGAACACGAAATAAATAGGGTGCAAAGTACTAACAGGAAAACGTAACGCATGAAGTGGTATTGTTTATAAAGTTATGCTGGTTAAATCTGATTGTTAAAGATAAGCAAAAGATTGCTAGATTAAATATAAGGGATTGGGGCTAATACAGAGTATAAAAATGGCCATACTTACCCATCCCAATAATTTTCGGGTGGTTGTGAGTTCTCGTTCTCGTAGCGCCGGGGGATGTTCAACACCCACGAGATAGGCGATAAAGAACGACCAGACTACCCAGATTAATGAGCCTGAGGTGGCAATGTCTCCCACATATAAATAGAGATATCCGGCTGAAAGGGCCATGCTGGTACCCAGTACGGGTAAGATCCAATCCAGTTCTTCATGAAATGCTTTTCGTAACAGGGTATACAGAACCCCCGCCCAGATGATCCAGCTTAAAACCCCATAGCTGTTATCAAATTCGCCCAGTGATAAGTGGATAAAGGGGATGGCCTCTATGCCGGCCAGGGTAATGAGGATGCCAAAGAAGATACGAGCTACTTTTTTATGGGTTTCATATCCTAAAAGAGAATAGAGGATATGCCCGCCATCGAGCTGTCCTATAGGTGTCAGATTCAGAGCTGTGAAGAAGAGTCCCAGCCATCCTGCAAATAAAAAGGGATAATGATACATCTCCCACATAGGAGGTACATTTTCAAAGAAAGATGCCAGAAATCCATAAAGCAGAGTATTGCCTACCATCAGTAGTTGGCCATCCGTTTCTTGGGGTGGGCTATCGGGATAAACACCATGTTGGGCAACATACTCTTTCACTTCTTGGTGGCCCTGGAAATTTTCGATATATGAGGCATCGGGCAGTGTAGAAAAGCCGTAGAGTAAAATGACTAGCGACACCACAAAACCAGCCAAAGGACCTGCAGCCCCGACATCAAACATTTTATAGGTGTCATTGATTTTTTGTTTGATGCGGATAACAGCTCCTATGGTTCCAATACCCAGGGGGACGGGTATAAAATAGGGGAGTGTTACTTTGATGTTGTGATAAAGGGCTGCAAAATAGTGGCCAAACTCATGTACTCCCAAAAAACCAAGTAAAAGGCCGGCAAATAAGGCTCCCCGGTAGAAATCCGAGAGATTTGGCAGTCCCAGAGGGAAGAGGCTCGGTTCAAATCCCACAAAACCGGCGCCAGCCAAAGATACCGTAACAACGGTAACCAGAAAGAGTCCCAGATGTTTAGCAATGGTTTTGGGATCTAAATCTCTACGGGCTTGTTTGCCAATAGAATGCTGATTGTTAACTTGGTTGATTGTGAAGTTTTGTGTGTCGCTTGAAGTTTTGTTATCCAAAGGTAAAGGTAATTTATTTTGCTCTTGCAATAGGCATAGTCATGCATCGGGCGCCGCCGCGTCCCCGGCAGAGCTCATGACCTAAAAAGCTGATTGCAATTTTATGTTCACTGGGGTCAAATGAGGTGTTTTCAAACGCTTCTATAAATTCATATTGATTCATCAGTTCATAGCCGTGCTTTTGCAACTCATGAAATGTATTCGTGTTTCGTTCGTAACCTACAATGATGCCGGGAGCCAGTGAGAAAACGTTAGCACCGTCGGTCCATTGTTCACGAAATTGATTTGTTCTTTGTTCGCCACCGCATTTTATGAACGTAAAATCATGCCCTATAAGTTCTTCTAATGCAATTTTAAGAGAAGGCATCGACTGAGCGGTAACAGCCCCATTTTGGGAGTGTAACGCTACAATATTGTTTTTTCGTTCATTGATCGCCGGGGGGAAAGCGACACATTCATTGTCGCTGGCGAAAGTGAATATGGTGTCAAGGTGCATAGAAGAGCGCTTCTTGGGGATGTCAACGGCCAATACATGTTCTACCCCCTGCTTTAGCAGCCCTTCGGTGGCGGTCATTAGCCCACTGAATGAGGTACGCTCACTCATGCCGATAAGTACTACCTTATCTGAGGCCACCAATACATCGCCCCCTTCAATAGATTCTTGATCTGATATTTTTATCGTTTTACCTCGAAACTGTTCAAACATAGGGTGGAACCGTACCATTGTTTCGGTAAGAATAGATTCACGGAATCGTGCTTGTTTAGCGGGACGTGATAGGAGAATACTCTCATTGACCACCACGGCAAGATCTCGGGTAAACAGCATGTTGGGGGTGGGATGCATCGTAAAGCCCGGAATGGATGGGGTAGTACCTTCAACTATAAACTGCAAGAGGTCCTTAGGGGGTAACTGCAGGAGGTCTTGCTCAATGGTATGAAGGTTTTCGTGCTTTAATTCTTTTATCATGCTTTTAATGCAGTAGCTGCGGGCATCTTCATTTTGAAAGCATTCCAGGAAAAGATCCGTAATTTGATGTATCTCTCCATCTTCAGGCATTGCCACGTCAAAGATTTTGAGCATATCCTGGTGTTCCTTTCGGGCATCTTCTTCAAAGATGATATCGTCGAATAGCAGTTCATCTTTAAGTTCGGGGTTAACCAGGGATACTTCGTTCCCGGGGGTATGCACAACCACGCTTTGCAGCCGATTGGTTTCGGAGGTGATAGAAAAAGACATAAAACTTAATAGATTTTAAAATGAGCCGATAACAATATTAATGTAGGCCAATATTTGTTTTAAATGGGATAAAATGTATGCAAATACTGCCCTCAAATATACGCTTTGAATGAGCAATTTTTAAATCCTCATTCAGTTGGAATAATCTATGAAAATTTGGCTATATTTTTCCGCACGATTTATAGCTTAAAGCTGTTAAAAAGTGCAAGCATAGAACCGATGAACTTTTGAACTCGTGATACAATGTCTTCAAAATCAGAAATAGAATCTCTGGTTTATCTGTTGGATGACCCGGACCCTTATATTCACACGGAAGTTAAAAACAGACTTTTCGAGCTTGGAGAGCAAGCTGTACCGCTTTTAGATCAACATAAAAGTGAAGTGGAAGGGGAAGAGGAACGTGCGCTCATTCGTGAAATCATCCAGTGGATTACTTACAGCAGTGTCGAAGAAGATTTTTTGGATATTATTGAAGGGGGAGTAAATAATTTAAAACAGCTTGAAGATGCAGTTTTTATTTTATCTCGATTTGAAAACCCAACATTGCGCGAAAGGGAATATAAACAAAAGTTGGATCGTTTTGCGCAGATGATAGGGGATGAAGTTCGGTACTCTCTTGATGACAGTCAAAAGATGCATGCTGTACTCGATTATGTTTTTACGGATCTTGGATTTACTGGCAGTACCACGGACTATTACAATCCCGAGAATTCATTTTTACATCGTGTAATTGATCGCCGAGAAGGGCTGCCAATTTCATTGGCATTAATTGTGTTATTCCTGGGACGCAGGCTAAACCTGCCGTTTTATGGGGTCAATATGCCTATCCATTTTATGTTAAAATACAAGGGGGAGGTTGAAGAGGTGATGATTGACCCTTTTGATCACGGAAAATTGGTAAACTATAACCAGTGCTATTACTTTTTAAAGCAAAATGGTGTTGAACCTCAGAGCACACATTTTGAAACAGCCGACGAAACAGAAATTCTGGCTCGTTGTATTCGTAACCTGATCAACAGTTATAAAAAATTAGATAAGCTGGATACCGTTGAAAGCCTTAAGAAGTTACTAAGCACGGTAGAGATGTTAGCCCGATGATATCAGTAAAATAAGTGATTTTGAAGTTATGATCTTTATACCCATTTTATAGTGCGTCTTAAATGACGTCTCTCTTGATGAATAGTGAGGCTCTGCTTTGATCGGCAGGGCCTTTCTTTTTTACCCAGTTCTTAGGCTAAGCCATAGAAGTTTCACCAATCCCATATTCACAGCCATCTTTTGATGTAAAGTGGAAAGCATTAAAGCTTAAACCCAAAAGCATCCTTTTCTTCGTTAGTAAACTCAAAGGGATTGATCTGTTCAGCCAGATCATAAAAAGAGCTAGCCTCATCTTGGTTGCCGCTAAACTTATGAATATCACCGGCAAGCTTATAGAGCATCGGGTTAGCAGGCGTATGTTTCATAAGTTCTTTAAGGAGGGGAATCGCCTGGTCAAGATCTTTATTTTCTACATTGATAGCCAGCTGGTAAAGGTCGGCTCTGAGTGATTCATTCTGAGGCTTCAGCTGGCTGAGATAGTGCGTGCAGCGAGAATAGATGTTGCGATTATAATAGAAGCGCACCAGCTGATAAATAAGTGAAGCCGGCAGTTCAATATCATCAAGACGATCTTCGAGCCGACGCATAATTTCCCGTTCATCCATTACCATAAAAAGGTGAACCAGCTTACAAAGTGTTTCTGCGTCGTGGCTTGTTTTGAGGATCTCCGTTTTTAACTCATCAGTAAAGAGTTCCTGGAACTGTTTCTGGATTTCTTCTTCCGGGAAGAGGGGATTGACCAGGTCGTCGAGTGCTAAGAGTTGGTCGAAGGTACTCAGCGACTTTAGCTCTTCTTTAGAAAAGACTTCTACATCCCACTTCTCATTAAAATAAGAGACGTTTCGCCAGTACTGTTCACTTTCAGTGTCAAGGTCTAATGAAAAGGTTGTAGTGCCAAAATGGTGTTCTACGCTAACGTGAGGGGCAATACCTACTTTATGCCCCTTTTTTCGGGCCTGGAAACAGATATCAATATCCTCGAAAAAAGCCAGCTGGAACTGTTCATCCATTTTTAATTCTGTGTCTAAACGGATCATCATACAGAAGCTGTCGAGGTATTCGGTACGAACCAGTTTGGGATCGGAATCTTCTACATTTCGCTTGGCCTGCTCGGGGTTCAGGGTTTTATTGGTGCTTGGCCCAAGGATAGCAAAATCAGGGTGGGCATCCATGAGTTTCTTCAGTTGTAAGAGCGAATCACTATTGAATTCAACATCATTATGGATGATACAGGCATATCGCCCATTTGCTTTGTCAATCCCTTGGTTAACGGAGGCAGCAAAGCCGATATTCTTATTATTGGTAATTACTTTACAATTCAAGAAGTTCTTTTCTTTGAGCTCGTCAAGGTAATCATGGGTGTCGTCAAGGCTGGCATTGTCAACTACAATAAGCTCCACCCCAGACTTACTGCAGTGTTCGGAGATCGATAAAAGACAGTGTTCCAGAGCCGGTTTACCGTGTGTGGTAGTGGGAATGATCAGGCTTAATTCAATACCTTCCTCTTTTGATTCTTCTGCCCTCGATGGTTCATCGGTTTCTTCTGGTTCTGATACTTGAGACCTGTTGACTTCATGTTTAAGTTCGGAGGCTTCTACAAACCGTCGCTTTTTTTCGAGAATTTCTATTTTTAGCTGCTGTGCTTTTTGATGGCTGGGTTCACTTTCAAGCACCTCTTCAATGAGCTCCAACGCGGAATTAAAGCGCCCATCTTTTTTCATTTGCAGGGCTTCGGCCAGTAACTCGTTATCAAAACTTTCAGTTGGCGTTGTTTTTGATTTATCACTTAGGGTGTTAAGCTTGTCCAAAAGCTCACCATGGACAACTCCTGAAATATCTGCTCGACGCAGAATCGTTATCAGCAATTCTTGTTGGCTATAGCTGTTAGGCTTCGGTAAATCAATAAAGCTACTGGGCGTATACCAGTGGTCTGGTGAGTTTAAAGATGAAATATCTCCCAGTCGAGCAGCCAGCTCTATACCATGGTGCTGCTGTAGGTAGGGATTAAAGAAGTGATTGGCCGGTGAAATTACCGGTAAATTCCAGATGAACTCACCGTCGGTGAGCCAGCGGTCTTCCAATATAAGATCAACCCATTGGCGGTGGGTAGAGGGAAGGTTGTAGCTTTGAGTAAGAGCAGCACTGTCAGAGTCAAGAAGCCGACGAAGTTGTTGGGCCAGTTGTTTTTCATTAATACTTCCTATGGTCTCAGGAGCCCAGAATAATGGAGCATTACATTGTAATATAGCTTCATTTAGCGAATTACCACGTCCTACCGGTTTGCTATGAGAATAGTAAAATGTTTGCTCATGTTGGTGATAGTCCAACAGCGATTCGATAGCATCTTTACTTCCGTCAGTAGAACCATCATCAATCAAAAAAAGCTCGATTGGAATATCATTGAGTTCATACAATGATGTTAAGGTTGCTTCAATAACATCCCGTTGGTTATGAACAACAATAGCTACCGAAAGAAGCGGTTTGTTAGGCATAGGGTTACGTCAAAAATGACAAGTTAGTTCACTGAAATATACGAGGTGTAGTTTAAAAGGCGAAAATAATTCAATTTGCATACTCAGCTACAGTATAAGAATCCAATTGGTTTGGTAATAGTAGAACTGCAATAAAAAGAGAAGGGTGAGTTTTTGTTCACTAATCTTTCTAAAAAATAAAAGTAAGCACTCATTAAAATCGAAGGGTAAAGGTAGTGCCCAAATTATCTTTGGAAGAAACAGTCAGTGTTCCATTATGTTTGCGCATGATCTGGCGTGACAGGCTAAGGCCAATACCGGAGCCGCCCTCAGAAGTTGCCTTTTCAGTACTATAAAATGGGATAAATATTTTTCGGTAATTTTCAGCTTTTATACCATCACCGTTGTCTTTTACCTTAATGATAGGTTTTCCATGTTCATCCAGTCCTCCAATGAGTGTAATGCAGGCATTACCAGTGTTCTTAAGGGCTCTGAAAGCATTTTTTGTCAAATTTATCAGTACCTGTTCAATAAGGTCTGGATCGGCAGTAACTTCCAGGGAATCGGGATCAGTACAAATATTTATGGAGACGTCATGGTTTTCTGCTTCGCCTTTATGGAGGCTTTTAATGTGCTGGAGTAACTTTTTAATACTAAAGACTTGAAAGTTTGGATCTGGAATTTGGGTAAAATCCCGGTAAGAGTTAACAAAACGAATTAGTCCGTGGCTTCTGGTGTGAATTGTTTCAAGGGCATCTTTAACATCGCTAAACGATTCGTGGTCAATGCGATATGCTCCATTTTGTGTTGACAAGTTTTTTTTGAGTAACGTATGAATGGTCTCAGACAAGGAGGCAATAGGGGTAATGGAGTTCATAATTTCGTGCGCCAGCACCTGGGTGAGATTTTGCCAGGCCTCCATCTCTTTTTCTTCTAGTTCGGTGTGTATATTTTGAAATGACACCAGTTTGTAATTGTTGTCGCGCATCCGAAACTCTGTAGCCGATAGAGCCAGTTGTAAAGGTTCGTTTTGTACCGAAATGCGCGCTAGCGATCGTTGACCGCTACGTAAGCGAATAATTGTTTCATATAGCTTGGTGTCGATATCCTCCAGATCATCGATATTCCGCAGGGTGGGAATATTAAATAAACGTTTTGCCGCAGTGTTGATTAGCTCAACTTCACCTTGCTGGTCAAAGGAGATGAGGCCGATTCCAATATGTTGAACAATCGTTTGTAGATACCGATAGTTTTCATGTTTTTGGAGTCGCTCTTTTTTAAACTCATTAATAACCTTTGAAAAAGCACTGTTAAGGTTTTTAAAGGATGTGCCGAGCCCTTGGTCTCGAAAAGAACTGGAAAAATCGGAGTACCGAATAGAGTTCAAAAAACGGCTTAGTTTTTCATTTGTGTGTTCGACATAGCGAATCAAGTTGATTACTAAAAAAATGGTTACTGCCACTATCAGAATGCCGCTGATATAGTACTGGGTATGTAATAACAGGTACATCCAGCATGCAATAGTGGTGCAAATGAGAAGGGTGCGTCCAATAACTCCAATCCGAAAATTTTTAAAGGCCATACTTTTCCATTCGTCTATATAATGAAGCTCTTGAGAGCCCGAGTTCATCGGCTGATTTTGAAATATTTCGCCCGTTCTTATCTAGTGCCTTTTGAATAACCGTTTTCTCTACTTGCTCAAGATTGTAGTTGCTAAATGCTAAGGTATGGTCACCGTTATCCATTTGTGAGGTTAGTAAGAAATCTTCGGGTTGTAAAATATTATGCTCCGTCATGATAACAGCACGTTCTACGGCATGTTGAAGTTCTCTAACATTGCCCGGCCAGCGATATGATCCCAACTTGTTTAAAGTGGGCTCAGAAAGAGCATGAATCTCTTTTTCATATTTGTGGGCATACTTTTCTAAAAAGTGATTGGCCAGCAAGGGGATATCTTCGGTACGATCTCGAAGTGGGGGCAGTTGTATCTGAATGGTGTTTATTCGATATAACAGGTCTTCGCGAAATTTTTGTTGCTGTACCAGTTCTAAAATAGGTTCATTGGTGGCACAAATAAGTCTAATATCAATTTCTTTTGGTATGTTTCCTCCCACTCTTGTAACCGTTCGTGACTCAATTGCCGAAAGC
This sequence comes from Fodinibius halophilus, assembly GCF_011059105.1. Classification (GTDB taxonomy): domain Bacteria; phylum Bacteroidota; class Rhodothermia; order Balneolales; family Balneolaceae; genus Fodinibius; species Fodinibius halophilus. The sequence goes on from NZ_JAALLS010000002.1 coordinate 311,458, forward strand.
AGTTTGGGTTGCAATGGAAGGGGGAGATTCCCAATTTCATCCAGAAAAAGCGTGCCTCCGGAAGCAATTTCAAAGCGTCCGGCCCTCGATTCCCTGGCATCAGTAAAGGCTCCTTTTTGATGGCCGAAAAGTTCACTTTCAAACAGATTTTTGGAGATTGCCCCCATATCTACATTAATAAAAACCTCTTCACTGCGATTAGAACGCCGGTGAAGGGCTCGAGCAACTAACTCTTTGCCAGTCCCATTTTCACCGGTAATGAGTACATTGGCATCAGTTTTAGCTACTTTTTCAATGGTCTCAAAAACATTTTGCATTACAGCACTTTGGCCAACTATATCTTGATAATGTTGATCGATATCAGCACTGAGCTGTTTTTTCTGGGTTTCCAGTGTTTCAACCTTTCGGCGCGACTTAGTAAGGTTTAAAGCAGCGTTGATGGTAGCAAGCAGCTTTTCATTCTTCCAGGGTTTGAGTACAAAGTCGGAGGCTCCACGTTTTATTGCCTTGACCGCCTTTTCCACATCTCCGTAAGCAGTTATCAGGACAACAGCTAGTGAAGGGTCGATCTGTAAAATCTTTTTGAGCCATTTAAACCCTTCTTGGCCACTGCTCACATCCTCAGTAAAATTCATGTCCAACAAAACAACATCGTAGTGGTTGTTTTTGATTAGATTAGGAATGGCATGAGGGTTTTTCTCGGTATCAACATTCGAAACATGTTGTTTAAGAAAAAGTTGGGCAGCTTGTAGTACATCCTCATCATCATCGACTACTAATAATTGGCCACTCTTTTTTTCGGTTTCAAGGATATTCATTTAAAATGGATTATGAATAATATTCAATTATGGAGTATTCTCTTGTATGCTATATGCATATCAGGGACAGTTTAATAACGATTATACGAAATAAACTGTACGTTATCGAACACCTCCTGTATAGATGCGCACACTGCTGACCTATCCAAGGTGTTTTTATAGCAATCTGAAGGCTATTTTTAATTTGGCATAATCATTGAATAGTACAATTATAAAGAATGAACAAATCATTATAATCAATTTAAGTTTCTGCTAATGTCAGAAGAGTCCGGTGGTCGTATTTCGAGTTCGGGGATGGATAGAAAAATTGAGAAAAAAAAGTGGTCCCCTAAACGTATTGCTTTTGTTGTAGGTGGGGTAGCTATTATAGCTCTATTCGTGTACAGTTTTATCTTTATGGATGATCGGTCTACACTTAATGTCGATCGAGATAAGCTGACTGTCAGTATTGTGCAAGAACGCTTGTTCCAGGATTTCATCCGTGTGACGGGTACAGTACAGCCCATACAAACAATCTATCTGGATGCTATTGAAGGTGGAGTAGTTGAGGAGATATATAGGGAGTCGGGTGCGCTGGTAGAAAAAGAAGATACCATACTAACACTTTCTAACTCAGACCTGAGGTTGCGCGTCTTGCAGCAGAGTTCGGCTATTTATGATCAGATTAATCAAACCCGAAATTCGAGACTTAATATTGAACAAAACACATTGAGTCTAAAAGAACGGTTGGCCAATGCGGAGAATAAGTTGGAAATAGCCAAGTCGAAATATGATCGACAAAAGAAATTGATGGCTAAAGATCTGGTGGCCGAGCAAGAGTTCCTGGAAACGAAAGAGAATTATGGATATCAGAAAAAACGCTACAACCTTATTTATAAGTCGTTTAAGCAAGATTCGTTGCAGTCGAGCCAACAGCTTCAACAAATAGATCACTCATTAGATCGTATGTGGCGGAGCCTTCAGGCCGTTCAAAATATCTTGGAGCGCCTGATAGTAACGGCTCCCATATCGGGTCAGCTTTCGACCATAGAGCTCAATCCCGGACAATCAATCTCTTCAGGAGAGCGTATTGGGCAGATCGATATTTTAGATAATTATAAAGTGCGGGTGGGGATTGATGAGTTCTACCTTTCACGTATTACTACCGGTTTGCGAGGGACTTTTGAATTTAATGGGGATACGCATGAGCTTAAGATTACAAAAGTGTATCCCGTAGTAGAAAACGGGCAATTTAAAGTGGATATGGAGTTTATCGGCGAGGCCCCGGAAGGGTTAACCCGTGGGCAAACGGTCCGGATTCGCCTGGAAGTCAGTGATTCTGATGAGGCCCTGCTGGTAGAGCGAGGAGGATTTTACCAGAATACCGGAGGTAATTGGATCTATCTAATTACAGAGAACGGTGAGCGCGCCGAGAAGCAAGAAATACAGATAGGCCGACAGAACCCAAAATATCTGGAAATATTATCGGGACTGGAACCGGGCGACAAGGTGATCATTTCAGGTTATGGTACCTTTGGAGATAATGAAGTTCTGAATTTAGAATAGGTTATCTGGTCGATCTGTAATGGCCAATATTGTGGAAGATTTTTGCAGTTATCATAAAAAATGGAATCCAACACCCATTATATCGGGGAAGAATTTATAAATATGTAGCGGAAAGCGAATATGAGAAATGATTAAGCAAAAAATAATATCCAAATACCTTAACACTCAATACGTTAAAACCTAGATGCTATGATCAAGACTAAAAACCTAAAGAAGATCTATATTGCTGAAGAAGTAGAGACAACAGCACTTAACAATGTGAACCTTGAAATTAAAGAGGGAGAGTTCTGTGCCGTCATGGGCCCTTCGGGGTGCGGAAAGTCAACGCTGCTCAATATTTTGGGCCTGCTCGACAATCCCACCGAGGGGGAATACCATTTTATGGGACAAGAGGTATCTGATAGATCGGAGCGTGAGCGAGCCCAATTGCGTAAGGGGAATATCGGTTTCGTATTTCAGAGCTTTAATCTTATTGATGAGCTTACCGTTTTTGAAAATGTGGAGCTCCCGCTGTTGTATTTGGGGATTTCAGGCAGTGAGCGTAAAGAAAAGGCAGAAGCTGCGCTGGAACGCATGAGTATGATGCATCGCCGTAACCACTTTCCGCAACAGCTATCGGGGGGACAGCAGCAGCGCGTTGCTATTGCCCGGGCCGTAGTAGCAGATGCAAATCTGATATTGGCCGATGAGCCTACCGGAAACCTGGATTCTGACCACGGCGACGAGGTTATGAAGCTGCTAGCTGAACTCAATGAGCAGGGTACTACCATCGTAATGGTGACACACTCCCCTTATGATGCCGATTATGCACGCCGGGTAATTAATCTTTTTGATGGGCATGTGGTCACTGAGAATATGCAAGAAGGATTTCATGTATAAAAAATAACAACTTCTTCAAGAAGAAAACGGGACCGGTTAAGTTCTAATTTGTAAGGTTAATGTCACACCAATGGTAGAACTATGTTTAAAAATTACTTTAAAGTTGCATTTCGAAATTTGAGACAGCATAAGAGCTATAGCTTCATAAATATATTTGGGCTGGCCGTTGCTATGGCTTGTTGCATCTTAATAGCACTTTATGCTCGTACAGAGCTGCAGTATGATCAGTTTCATGAAAAGGCTGATCGTATTACCTCTGTAGGTGTTGAGTATAAGTTCTTTGGCCGGATGCTTTCTACTCCACATCCACTGGCCGATGCGATGGTAGAAGAGATGCCCGCAGTTGAACAAGCAACACGAGTGGTTTCCGCCAGTAACTTGAAGCTTAGCCGAAGCGAGCAGGACTTTGTAGAGATTGGTGATGGCAAATATGCAGAGCCTTCATTTTTTGATGTTTTTTCGTTTGAGTTGATTAGGGGTAAGGCTGGGCAGGCGTTGAATAGTCCTAATAGTATTGTGCTGACAGAATCAGCAAAAGAAAAACTTTTTAATAATACTCAAAACCCTGTTGGGCAAACACTGTATTGGCAAAAGGCGGACTCCGCTCACATGCTTACCGTAAAAGGTATTGTAAAAGATCCGCCAACAGAGTCATCTATACAGTTTGAGGGATTAATATCATACAACACGCGGCCTGCGTCTCAGCGGAAACCTGAAGCCTGGATGATGTTTAACGTAGAAACATATGGTCTGTTGAAGCCGGAGGCTTCTTTCTCATCCTTAGATTTACAGTTCAAGTCTTTAGCTGAAACTCTCTACGATAGTGAAGATGAAGAGGCTTTAAAGAATAGGTTTTTTTATGTACCGTTAACGGAATATCATTTATCAGAAGAGAGCGGAAGTAAAGGATTTACCGGTAGTAAAACGTATCTCTATCTCTTTGGTTCTGTAGCCCTCTTTATTTTAGTGATTGCTTGCGTTAACTATATCAATTTGGCTACGGCAAAAACCTCGATGCGCACGAGAGAGGTTGGGGTACGCAAAACATTGGGCGGAAACCGGGGGCAGATTGTAGGTCAGTTTTTGGGTGAGTCAGTGCTTTTGTCGGTAGTTTCCTATATCATCGGAGTCGGAATCGCTCAGCTGGTACTTCCCCATTTTAATCAACTTTTTGGTACCAGTATTGCATGGCAAGCTAATGAGTTTTTTCTGCTGGGCCTCTTGGGTGCTGCTGTTTTAGTAGGATTGTTGGCCGGTTTATATCCTGCATTGTATTTATCCGGTTTTAATCCTATATCTGTCATAAGAAGTAAAGCCGGTAATGGCCCTTCCGGATCAATTTTGCGTAAATCACTGGTCGTAGGGCAATTTGCATTGGCAACGATATTAATTATCAGTGCATTGGTAGTGTATAAACAACTCGATTATACACAGACCAAAGATCTGGGTTTTAATGATGAGCAGGTAGCTGTTATTGATTTGCCCAACAGTAAAAGCTGGGACCTAAGAGAAAGTATTGCGGATAAGGTGCAAACCTTAGCCGGTGTACAAGGGGTTTCTACAGCAAATCATGCTCCCGGAGGGTTTAGCACTCGTATGGGACAAACACCAGACAATCTATCTGCCCAGCATAAGGTGGAGTCTGATGAGTCAATTATGTTCGCTCCGGCGATTGTGGATCATTACTATTTGCCACTCTTGGATATTAATTTATTGGCCGGACGTAACTTTTCACCGGATTTATCTACCGACAGGGAAAACGCTTATATCATTAATAAGAAAGCAGCTGAGAAGTTGGGTTGGTCTGTGAAAGAGGCGGTAGGCAAACCCTTCGGCCTTAGCAAGGAAGGGAAGGTTATTGGGGTGGTTGAGAATTTCCATATTACCTCATTAAAAAGTAAAATAGAACCTGTATCGCTGCAGATGTTTGAAGGTTCTTATCGGTCGTCTGGAGGTAAACTAATTGTACGTTTAGCCCCTGATAAAATTTCATCTGCGTTGGATATGATTAAAAATGAATTAGCTAACTACGCTTCATATAGCAAGTTTGAATATGAATTTTTGGACCAGGTTTTTGATTCCATGTACCGTACCGAACAGCGATTGGCTCAAATTGTTTCTCTGTTTACAATTGTGGCCATTATAATAGCTTGTTTAGGGCTTTATGGATTGTCTGCTTTTGCGGCAGAACGCCGTACAAAAGAGATAGGTATTCGTAAGGCGGTGGGGGCTTCGGTGGCTAACATCGTGATGTTGTTGAGTAAAGATTTTTTGAAGCTGGTAGGCTTGGGATTTGCGATTGCTATACCACTGGCCTGGTATGCTATGAACCAGTGGTTAGATAACTTTGTCTATAAAATTGATCTGGGAGCACAAGTTTTTATAATGGCAGGATTCCTTGCACTCATTATTGCTATTACTACAGTTAGCTGGCAGTCGATACGGGTAGCATTAACAAATCCCGTTAAAAGTTTGCAAAGTGAGTAGTGTTAGCTTTCAGTAGTAATTAAACCACATGGTTTATTGTTCCCCACTGGTTAATTGGATAGCGAAAAGTAACTTAAACATTAAATTGTTTTAATATCGGCATAATGTTGTAACATTTGTCGACTTTAATACTCTTATAGTATTAGCCATCAAGTATCTGTAGAGTATTAAAAGTGTAATAATGATTAAAAATTATCTAAAGGTTGCTCTTCGTAACCTCAAAAAAAGGGCCAGTTTTGCTGTAATCAATATTTTGGGCTTGGCTATCGGTATAGCTTGTTGTTTTCTGATTGCCATTTTTGTACTTAATGAGCTTAGTTATGATGAATTTCATAAAAAGGGTGATCGTATATACCGGGTCACTCAAAAAACAGTTACCTCTTCGAAGACAGAAGTAGGAGCAAGTACCCCCTTCCCGGTTGGTCCAACGTTAAAAAGTGATTATCCGGAACAAATAGAGAAGATGGTACGCTTCTTTGATATGCAGGAGGAGGTGCGAACTATTCTTAACCGTGAAACAGACGAATCATTTAGAGTAGATGATTTTTATGTGGCAGATTCTACCTTCTTTGATGTATTTACTGCAGAGTTGGCAATAGGAGATCCTGAAGAGGTGCTTGATGAACCGATGTCGGCCGTTATAACGGAAGAGCAGGCCGAGCGCATTTTTGGGGATACAAATCCGGTTGGAAAACAGCTGAGTTTTAAAGGGTCTGAGACCTTTACAGTAACAGGAGTTCTCAAAAATATGCCCAAAAACTCGCATTTCCATGTTGATATGCTGCTTTCCTTTAACAGCTTTAAACAGTTGTATAACAAGGACGGTTTTACAAAGCGGTGGTATTGGAATCCCTGTTGGACTTATATCCTATTGGAAGAGGGGGCACCGGTAGAAGATTTGGAGAAACAGCTCCCTGATTTTGTGGAGAAAAACTACGCTAACCGTGAAGAAGGGGAAAAAATATCACTGGGCTTACAGCCACTAACCGATATTCATTTGTACTCCGATTTGGATCTGGAGATGGAGTCAAATGGATCCATTTTCCATGTTTACCTCTTTTCAGCGGTGGCATTCTTATTATTGCTTATCGCTTGTATTAATTTTACAAACCTGAGTACGGCGCGTTCAACAGAACGATCTCGGGAGGTAGGGATGCGAAAAGTGTTGGGAGCCAGCCGATCACAACTTTTTTACCAGTTTATGGGCGAGTCTTTTTTGATGACCATGCTGGGCTTTTTGCTGGCTCTTGGGCTGGCTTACTGGAGTCTGCCGTGGTTCAGTGATTTTGTAGGTAAAGAGCTCAGTATCGGCTTCTTAGGTACAGGTTCAGTAGTAGTGTCGCTGGCGGGGCTCTTCATTTTGGTGGTACTGTTTTCCGGAATGTATCCAGCTCTTTATTTATCCGGTTATACGCCTGTGGATATAATGCAGGGAGAGGAGATTAAGAATGGAGGAGGTAAGCTCTTTCGCAAAGGGTTGGTGATCTTCCAATTCACTCTTTCAGTAATGTTAATTATAGGTACCGTAATTGTGTATTTGCAACTCCAGCATATGCAGGATAAGAAGCTGGGGTTTGATGAGGATCAGGTCGTGGTAATGCCTATCACGCAGACACTGATCGCATGGTATTACCCAAAGTTTAAGGAGAAAGCACTAAAGAACCCGGCGGTTAAGAATGTAACTGGAATGAGTAAGGTGTTAGGTTCAGACCGGCAAACATTCTCGAAGTATACTCCCGCAAATGTGCCTGGCGCTCCACCGACCAATATGATTCTGCATGTTACGCATGATTTCTTTGATACTTATAATATTAATGTGTTGGCAGGCCGCCCGTTTTCCAAAGATCATCCTACTGATCCTGACCAGGCAATTGTGATAAATAAAGCGATGCTGCAACAGTTGCAGGTTGATCATGCGGAAGAAGCACTTGGGAAAATTTTCTATTACACAAATTCGAAAGATGAACGAGAGTCTTACAAAGTGATAGGTGTTGTAGACAATTTTTACTATACCTCTATCAAAAAAGAAATTTCTCCTCTTGTTATTAATGTAGTTGAGAAAGAGATACCTCGTGTCTCCCGAATAGAATATTCATCCGTTCGATTAGCTGCTAACAATGTAAAAGAGGGGCTCGAACATATTCGTGAAGTTTGGAATGAGGTAAATCATATTGATCCTTTCACCTATACATTTCACAATGAAGAGCTAGAGAAAATTTATTCCTCAGAGAAAAAAATGAGTAGTGTCGCAGGCATATTTTCTATTCTCTGTATTTTTGTAGCTTGTTTAGGGTTGTTTGGCTTGGCATCATTTACCACCTCGTTACGAACCAAAGAGATCGGTATTAGGAAAGCATTGGGTGCAACGGTACCCAACATTTTAAGTCTTCTATCGAAAGATTATGTGAAGCTTGTCATTATATCCAATCTTATTGCCTGGCCGGTATGCTATTATCTTGCCACGCAATGGTTGCAGAGTTTTCCATCCCGTATAACACTTGGATGGAATATAGTTCCAGTATTTTTAGCGGTTGGCGTGGGTAGTATACTTATCTGTATCCTCACAGTAAGCTACCAGTCTTTGCGGGCTGCACTTATTAATCCCGTTGACAGTATCCGTCAAGAATAGTAGCTATTAAAAATACGGTTCGTGCGATTGATTTTTGAAGCCAGACTTTGCAAAAGCTCAGGGGGATTTGTGCTTCTGATGGAAGGAGTAAGCTTCGGAGCGGGGAATAGAGGTTTGTAAAGTCTTCGGGTGAAACACCTTTGTGGAAAAAACCTTAAAAAATCTTATCTAGAGGTTTAAGATCAATCAAAAGCTGATACGTTTTCTATGAAGAAGATTATTATATCTGCATGTGCTCTCATTTTGTTAGGTGGCTGCATCGCAAAGGAAGAGCAAAATCCCAATATCACTTATGATGTGCATTTTGAGAATGCCGAACATCATGAGGCCCAAATATCATTGACATTGGAGGACCTTCTGCCCGGTCCCGTAACGGTATCAATGAGCCGGACTTCTCCGGGGCGATATGCATTACATGAGTTTGCTAAAAATGTATATGATGTAACTGCAGTAAATGGGCAGGGCGATACGTTGGATATTGACCGACCGGATTTGCACAACTGGACGGTGTCTAATCATGATGGGACGCTTACTTTTAACTATACGTTATATGGTCGCCATGCTGACGGTACCTATACGGGTATTAATGAACAGCATGCCCATTTGAATATGCCGGCAACCTTTGCATTCGTACGATCGTTACCCAATGCCCCCATTACGGTCAATTTCCATCCGCCAGAAAAGGCCAGTTGGAAAGTCGCTACCCAACTTGAAGAGACAGAAGACCGTTATACCTTTACGGCACCGAACTACTATTACTTTTTGGATAGCCCTACCGAGCTAAGCAACTTTATGATGAGTGAATGGGATGCTCCACAAGATACGACGGGGCAGAAGATACAGCTGGCTGTACATCACAATGGTACCAGAGAACAAGTTGACCGGTATACGGATATGGCCAAAAAGGTCGTGGCCGAACAGGTTGCGGTGTATGGTGAGCCCGCTGATTTTGATTATGATACCTATACTTTTATTGCCGATTATTTGCCCTATGTGTTTGGGGATGGCATGGAGCACCGAAACTCTACCATATTGACGAGTCGCCGATCTTTGGAGGGAGACAACGCATTGAGAAATTTATATACTCTGTCTCATGAGTTCTTCCACAGCTGGAATGTAGAGCGGTTACGTCCCAAAACGCTTGAGCCCTTTAATTTTATGGGGGCTAATGTTTCGGATGCCCTTTGGTTTGCCGAAGGTTTTACCAGCTATTACGATGATTTGACTATCCGCCGAACCGGGCTTATTTCAAATAAAAAATATGCATCCGATTGGGCCGGCACGCTTAATTATGTACTCAACTCACCGGGCAATACGTATTATAGTCCCATCGAAATGAGTATGCAGGCTCCTTTTGTAGATGCTGCTACCTCGGTGGATGCCCAGAACAAAGCAAACACCTTTATTTCGTATTACCCATGGGGAGCAGTTATTGGGTTGGGGCTTGATTTGACGTTGCGTTCAGAATTTGAAGATGTTAGCCTGGATGATTATATGCGTGCAGTCTGGAAAAAATATGGTAAAACAGAAAAACCGTATACCATTGAGGACCTGCAACAGACTTTGGCCGAAGTAACCGATAGCAGCAAGTTTGCAAAGACCTTTTTTGATCAGCACGTTCGTGATGGAAAGCAGGTAGATTTAGCCCCGCTGTTAGCTAAGGCCGGCTTTGTTCTGCAAAAGGCACATCCCGGTGAAGCAGTACTTAGCTTTGGGGCCGGTATAAATTATGAAGAAAATACAGCTACTATTTCAGAAAATACCAAGGTAGGAAGTCCGCTTTATAAGGCCGGTCTGGACGTTAATGATGTGATCCACTCTTTGGGTGGAGAAGATATTCAAAATGCTCGGGATATGAATCGACTGTTAGCTTCCCATGAGCCTGGCGAGGAGCTTTCTGTCACCTACAGCTCATTGGGCCAAGAGTATGAGGCCGCTGTGACATTGGATGAGGATCCTGAGCTCGAACTACTAACTTATGAACAGGCCGGAAAGGAACTTACTGCCGAACAGAAAACATTTCGTGAGTCGTGGCTGGGAAGCAAGGCGAAATAGACGGCGGTTTAATGGAAACTGTACAATTTAAATTTGTTTGGAACCCAGTCCTCGGCAAACTAAATTCAATATGAGTTAACAGCTATAAAATAGGTGGACAGGCTTTGTCCGCCTTGAACTATCGTTGATATGAGTATAAGAAAATACCATCTCGGGTGTACTGTTTGGAGCCTGCGCGATTGGGTCGGTAACTTTTTTACCGATGATGCCAAGCAGAGAGAGTATCTTAAACAATACTCTTCGGTATTTAATGCTGTTGAAGGAAATACCAGTTTCTATAATATCCCGAGCAAAGATACTATTGAGAAGTGGGGGCGCGAAACGCCGGATATCTTCAAGTTCTGTTTTAAGTTTCATCGTTCTATTACCCACCAAAAGCAGCTGCAGGGTGTAGAAGATGATGTGAAGCGTTTCCTGGAAACCTTTGATCCTATTTCAGATAGGTTGGGTCCCTTTTTTATTCAGCTTCCTCCGCAATTTTCACCGCAGCAGTTTTCTCGCCTCGAGCAATTGCTCAAGATATTGCCTAGTGCCTATCGCTATGCGGTAGAAGTTCGTCATCCCGACTTTTTTGACCACGGCCGTGAGGAGCATCGTCTGAACAGATTGCTTAAAACGTACAGCATTAATCGCGTAATTTTTGATACGCGAAAATTGCATGAAATGAAATCCAATGAATCTTCAGTATTGGAGGCCAAAAAGAAGAAGCCTCAAGTGCCGGTACGGTTCGTTAATACAGCTTCACGTCCCATAGTGCGATTTGTGGGATCCAACGATCCTATTGCCAATAAGTCGTATTTAAAGGAGTGGGCTATCGTAGTGGCCGACTGGATCAAAGAAGGTTTGCATCCCTATGTATTTACCCATTCGCCCGATAAAGTAAGTCAGCCGCCTATCGCCAAACTATTTCATCAGCTGCTGTCCGACCTTATTGAGATGGACCCAATGCCCGCTTGGCCCGTTGACCGCCAAGATAAACAGATGGATCTTTTTTAAGATGATAGACATGTAGGGAGGGGGGCTTTGCAAAACCTCCAATTTTAGTTCGTCATTGCGAGTGAAGCGAAGCAATCTCCAATTAGTAACTGTAAAATGAGATCGCCGCACTCCATTCGTGACGACACCAAGGTTTTGCAAGGTCCTCACGTAGATAAAGCAGATTAAACAGGTTTAGGCAGAACGATCTGTGGCAATTCGTAAAATCTGTTGAACTCGCTTTTATTCAAAAGGGTGATAAGGGATCGATATTTTCGTATATTTACGGGCTTTTCAGAATCCAGAAACTGATGATAACAAATGGCCGAGTCAGATACGCTTACAGAACAACAGCAAGAAATTATAGAAGAGGCGAAACGACGTCGCACTTTTGCGATTATTTCGCACCCTGATGCCGGTAAAACGACCCTTACCGAAAAGTTACTGCTCTATGGAGGTGCTATTCACGAGGCCGGTTCTATTCGTCAGCGTAAGGCCAATCGTTATGCAGCCTCCGACTGGATGGCCATTGAAAAGGAACGCGGTATCTCAGTGACTTCTTCAGTGCTTCGTTTCGAAAAAGATAATATCAAGTTTAACCTGCTGGATACACCGGGACACAAAGATTTTTCTGAGGATACTCTGCGTACCCTTGTTGCCGCCGATACGGCCCTGATGGTTATTGATGTTGCCAAAGGAGTTGAGGAGCAGACTGAAAAGCTATTCGAAGTTTGTAAGATGCGGGAGATCCCGATTATTACCTTCGTTAACAAATGTGACAGGCCCGGTCTTGACCCGTTGGAAGTGATTAGTAATATTGAGAATCAGCTCGGCATAGATCCTGTTCCCGCTTCTTGGCCCTTAGGTTATGGTAAGAATTTTCAGGGCATTTATGACCTTATTGGCAGTAAGCTTCATCTGCAGAAAAAGGAGGATCACGGGGCTAAAAAGGCGGAGACAGAAGTCTATGACCTGGAAGAAGGACTTGAGCAAGCACGTCTTTCTGACCATGACGTTGAAAAATTCCGGGAAGAGGTCATGCTCACTGAAGATATGATGGAGATGATGGACGATGAGGCATTTCTGAACGGAAAAGCTACTCCCGTATTCTTTGGTTCGGCACTTAACAATTTCGGGGTTGATGTGTTTCTGAACTATTTTGCGGAACTGGCCAATCCCCCACAGGCCTATCAAGATATCAATGATGAAGAGCGCGATCTGGGAAGGGGCTTTTCCGGCTTTGTATTTAAGATGCAGGCTAATATGAATCCCGATCACCGTGATTGTGCTGCTTTTATCCGTATTACTTCCGGCAAATTTGAGCGCGGTATTCAGGTTACGGAGAGCAATACCGGTAATAACGTAAAAATGTCTACCCCCCATACCCTGATGGGTGATGAGCGAAATATTCTTGAAGAGGCCTATCCCGGGGATGTGGTATCGCTTTTTAATCCCGGCTCATTTCGTATTGGGACGACCATCTACAGTGATGATCCGGTAGAGTTTGATGTAATACCGCTCTTTACGCCCGAACACTTCATGAAGGTTTCCACCAAAGATCCCTTTAAAAGAAAACAGCTGCGTGAAGGACTCAAACAGCTGGCCGAAGAAGGGGTGGTGCACGTATTTGAAGTACCCCAAGGTGTTGGCAATGAGCTTTTGCTTGGAACCGTAGGTGCCCTGCAGTTTGAGGTCGTTGAACACCGTATGGAAACCGAGTATAACACCGAGCTACATATGAACTCAGTCTCTTACCATGCGGCGCGCTGGCTGGGAGAGGATAAAGAGGTGATAGAGGCCTTGGATAGTAGTTACTCTACCCATGTGACCACAGATATGGAGGGGCATCCCATAGTGCTCTTTGACAGTGGTTATGCGCTTTCTCAAGCCGAGCAGAAGGTTGGAGCTGAAAAACTATTCAAGTTCAAGCAAAATACGTAAGTCTTAGTTACGGAAGTATAATATCTTTTTTACCACCCTTGACATAGGGTTGTCAAAACAGCGGTTATTTTAATCATCTCACAAAATTAATAATAAAAAATAGATGAGATGATAAGACTAAATACCGCTGCATCAGTAATGGAGTTCACTTCTTTTAAGAAGAAAGATAATATTTCCGAAGATACGCTACTAGAAGCCGTAATGGATTTTGAGGATGCCTTTTTGAGCAAGCAAGAGGGCATTACTATGCACTGCCTGGTGAAAAATAACTCAGACCAGTATGCTAATGTAATGTTTGTCCGAAGTATGGAAGCGCTTGAGCAGATTGAGGAGGAAGCCCATTCCAATGAAGCTGCCCAACACTTTTTTAGTTTGCTCGATATGGAAAGCGTGGAGATGAAGTTCCATAGTATCCTAAAAGAGGAGTTCGCATTACCTGATCACTTTTCGTGCGTGGAGCATGGTACTTTTAGCCTAAATGGTTCCGGTGACAGGGAAATGCTTTTGAAGACCGCTGATAAAATAGAATCGGAATATCTTAGTAGGTACGATAATACACGAGGCTATTTTATTGGCAGGATTGATGAAAAACTTTATTCTGAAATCACGCTTGGTAAAACGTTTGACCAAACAAAGCAGATCTGCGAAGGATATCGAGAAGAGCCGGTGTGCCAGTTATTACTTCAGATGGCTGATGAGGAAAGTATGCAGTTGGGGTTTTGGTATCTCATAGCTTAAGTGACAAGGAGGTAAATATGTGGGACGATTTGCCAAATCGTCCGACATGCAATATCTACCAATACCATTAATATAAATAATGTCAGATAATGCATTGGATATGGAAGAAGCACTATTAGTAGACCGGAAAGCTTTGTTGCAAAAGTTCTCGGGCAAAGGGGGATGGACCTATGCCGACCTCCCGGAGATTTCGCCTGACGGTAATAGACCATTTGGTTGGCTTGTGGTGAAAGGGTCCATTGATGATTATGTACTTAGTCAACACAAATTAATGGCGAAAGGTGACGGTAATCTATTCTTATCGGTGAGTGCTAAAATAAGAAAGGCAATCGGTAAAGAAGCCGGGGATTACGTGCAGATCACGTTATACAGAGATGAGTCGCCGGTAGAAATACCTGAAGAGGTTATTTGGTGCTTTGAAATGGAGCCGCCAGAGGTGTTGGAGAATTTCAGGGCATTCAAAGAGTCCGAGAAAAAGGCATACCTCGACTGGATCTACGAGGCTGAGAAAGAGGAGACACGGGTACGCCGTATTACTAAGATGTTAGAGCGAGTATCAAAAAATAAAACCTTCCATCAGGATTGAGATAGGAATTGAAGAATGAGCTTTCAATTCCTAATTCTCCATTCCCCAATTCCTAATTTTTAATTTTTAATTCCTAATTCTCAATTACTTGCCTCCATTCGCCTGCAGATCGTCAATACATAAATCATCAAGAGAAGGAACACTGCCGCTAAAGTTAGAGAAGAAGTCAGTAGTCCGAACCGAAGGTTCCATCAGGCAGCCGTCGGTTGTACAGTGGGCACTGCCGCTTGTCTTATGATCAGTTTGCATAGGGCTCCCATTGCCAACTAAGCCCATATTGTGACCAAATTCATGGCGAAAGACCGTGCTTTCTATTTTTTCTTCGCTGGGATTTACAGGAGGTTCTCCGCTAATGTCTTCCATTCTTTTACCCAAAAATGCTACCGAAGTATTCCAGTAGGCTACTCCAAGAACATTTTCTCCACTGCCTTGTCCGTCACTATACTCACCATTTACCATTAAAAAATAGACATGCAGGGTATTGCCTGATGCTTTGGTGAAATTGTCGCGGTGTTTATTTTCCAGTGAGCGGATATCTTCAATTGTATATGAACTTTGTTCTCCAGAAGGAATTTGTGTTTTGTTCGTTAGTGAGATGGATTGTTTGTTAAGTCGTTCCTCTAAAAAGGTTTGCAAGCTGTTGAGTCCATCTTGCGTGGGTTCATGGCCCGGCATATAGTCAATTTCCACCTCTAATGAAGTGTATTGATTGTTACTTAAGAATGAGCGGGCCGAATCACCGGGGGCAGCTTTACTGTTAAATTCTTGGGGATCATCATCGGGATTGGTACCCGTTGAGGAATCACTGCAGCTAAAGCTTATGACACCGAGTGATAAAATTACAGCTAGTACCGTTAGTCTCTTAAAGAGTTTCATAACTATAGTAAGGCCTTTGGTAGTAATATCTAGTTGCTTATCATGTTCTATACTTCAAATACGCAGATAAGTTCCTCACAGATTGCTTATGAAAAGCGATAATATAGTAAGCCGAATTGTTTCTGAATTATCACTGGAACCTCATCCCGAGGGTGGATATTACAGGGAAACCTACCGGAGTAAAGTGGAGGTAACAGAAACGGATGAAAAAATACGGAGTGCCGGAACCGGCATCTATTTTTTGTTGCCTGCCAAGGTATGTACCAATTGGCACCGGGTTTCATCAGATGAATTGTGGCATTTTTATAAGGGAGATGACCTTGTGCTTGAGCTTATTGATGAGGAGAAGCAGTTTATTCGCTATAAATTGGGAAACAGTATTTCTGATGGGGCATTTTTTCAACAACTGGTACCGACAAATTGTTGGCAGCGGGCCTATAGCATCGGTTCCTACTCGCTGGTGGGGTGTACCGTATCCCCGGGTTTTGAATTTGAGGATTTTGAGATGCTCGGGCAAGAGGAGTTGGCAAAACAGTATCCTGAGATAGCACAAAAGATATTATTTGATCCCTTTTCTGTGTCTAATAGTTAGTCCATGGCGGCTAATATATTTTAAAGAACCTATCCTTATATCTCTCGTCTATAATTCTTAAATTAGAGCGCTTTTAAAAATGGCTGAATGATTGATTTGATGAATTGTTGTTTTGCTAAAATTCATTGTGATATATCTAAGTATTTTTGTTTAGGATCAATCATTCAACTGTTTATTCAATTAATAAATTAAATTTAGTCCCATGGCAAAAGAATTTGATGTCTGCGTGATTGGATCCGGCCCCGGAGGATATGTGGCTGCGATTCGCGCTTCCCAACTTGGTTTTAACACAGCAATTATTGAAAAGCGTCATCTCGGCGGTGTCTGCCTGAATATTGGATGTATTCCAACCAAGGCATTGCTCCGTTCAGCCGAAGTGTATGAAAGTATTGAGCATGCCGACGATTATGGCGTTAATGTTGAAGGCTTTTCTGCAGATTTTGGCGGCATGGTAGATCGTAGCCGTAATGTAGCCAACAAAATGAGCAAGGGTGTTCAGTTCTTGATGAAGGCCAATAAGATCAAAGTCTTTGAAGGTAAAGGCGTCTTTGAATCCAAAGATCTGCTTAACGTAGTAGATGAAGACGGTGAGACCCAGGAAGAGATTAAGGCTGATAGCTTTATTATTGCTACCGGAGCTCATCCGCGCGAGCTGCCTAATATTCCTATTGACGGAGAAATGGTTATCGATTCTGAAAAAGCGATGCAGCTCGAAGAGCAGCCCGATAAAATGGTTGTCATTGGAGCCGGTGCTATTGGGGTCGAGTTTGCTTACTTCTATAACACGATCGGTACTGATGTTACTATTGTAGAACTGCAAGATAGCCTGGTGCCTGTAGAAGACAAAGATGTAGGCAAAGAGCTTGGCAAAATCTACAAGAAAAAAGGCATGGACGTGCGTACCGGCAGCACCGTTGAGAATGTCGAAAAAGACGGTGACGGCGTAAAGGTAACGATCAAAAGCGGTGACGACGAAGAAGTTGTTGAAGCTGATGTGGTGCTTTCGGCTGTTGGTGTTTCCGGTAACGTTGAAGGGATTGGGCTCGATAAGATCGGCGTGAACTATGATCGCGGAGCAATCGAAGTTGACAAAGAAACCTATCAGACTAATGTAGATGGAATTTATGCTATCGGTGATGTTGCCGGCGGACCATGGTTGGCGCACAAAGCTTCGCACGAGGGTATTGTTTGCGTTGAAAAGCTGGCCGGAGAAGATCCCCTGCCAATCAACTATAACAACATCCCGGGCTGTACCTATTGTGAGCCTCAAATTGCTTCTGTAGGATATACCGAAGAGCAGGCCAAAGAGGAAGGCTATGATGTGAAAGTGGGTAAGTTCCCATTCTCTGCCAGCGGTAAAGCAACCGGGCTGGGCCACGAAGAAGGTTTTGTAAAAGTAGTCTTTGATGACAAATACGGCGAATGGTTGGGTTGCCACATGATCGGTTCGCACGTTACCGAGCTGATCGCCGAAGCAGTTGTAGCTCGTGATCTCGAAACAACAGGACATGAGATCATTAGCGCTGTACATCCGCACCCAACGATGTCTGAAGCTGTGATGGAAGCAGTTGCCGAAGCGTATGGCGAAGGCGTCCACCTGGGCAGCTAATAAATAGCACAAATTCTTTTTCGGGAATCTGTGTTGATGTAGTTAGCTGACAAACAGAAAATCCTAAGTTAGGAATAAGGAATTAGGAAATGAGGGCAAATAGTGTCCCTCATTCCTGATTCTTAATTTTTAATTCCTAATTGGTACTATGAATACCGTTGAATTTTACGATTTAGGTCCCGCTCCCTATAAGCCCGTATGGGATTTACAGACTGCTATTCAGCAGCGTTTGGTTGATGAAAAGCTAAAGCGCCGCAAAAAGCAGAAACTGTACAAGCCCGGCGAAGAAAGCAATGATGTGCTATTATTCGTAGAACATCCCCATGTGTATACGTTGGGCAAGAGTGGTGATAAGGCCAATATGCTGAAGGGTATGGCAGAGCTGGCCGATATCGATGCCGAATTTATCGAAATAGATCGCGGCGGCGATATTACTTACCACGGACCCGGACAAATCGTGGGTTATCCTATCTTTGATATGGATCGGCACTTTACCGATATCCACAAATATTTGCGCTACCTCGAAGAGATTATTATTCGCACTTGTGCCGAGTATGACATAGAAGCGGGCCGCATTGAAGGACTTACCGGCGTTTGGGTAGGCGATCAAAAAATCTGTGCCATGGGTATCCGCTGTTCACGTTGGGTAACTATGCACGGTTTTGCCTTTAATGTGAATGCTGATCTGGACTATTTTAATCATATTGTGCCCTGCGGTATTAGCGATAAAGAAGTAACAAGCCTGCAAGAGCTTTTGGGCCGTAAAATTGACGAAGAAGAAGTTAAAGAACATCTTAAAAAGCATTTCGGAGAAGTCTTTGATATCGATATCAAAGAAGTGGATTCCCTGCCTGAACTGGACGATCAATTTTCGTATCTTACCCCTTCTGCAACAAAAGCTGCACCCCATTAATATTATATTTGCACCATGATCAAAGAACTTAATGTTGTTGACAACAAAGAGACTACAAAGCGTCGCCCCGATTGGTTGCGCGTAAAATTGCCATCCGGCAAAAAGTTTAAAGAGGTCTCGAAGACGATCCAGAAACATTCACTGAACACCGTTTGTTCAGAAGCCCGTTGCCCCAATATGGGCGAATGCTGGGGACGTGGTACGGCAACATTTATGATTCTTGGGGATGTTTGTACGCGATCATGTTCGTTTTGTGCGGTTAAGACAGGCCGGCCGGTGCAGGGGCTGGATTGGGATGAGCCACGGCGCGTAACTGATGCTGCTGTCAAAATGGGACTCAAGCACGTTGTGTTGACCTCAGTGAACCGAGATGAGCGTAAAGACGGAGGGGCACCTATTTTTGCCGAAACGCACAAGCAGCTTCGCGAGGCCATTGACGGGGTTACTATAGAGTCATTAATTCCTGACTTTAGAGGCGACTGGGAGGCACTGCAGATTGTTATTGATACGCCCCCTGATGTATTGAGTCACAACCTGGAGACGGTGCCCGAGCTGTATCGAACCATTCGTCCACAGGCTACCTATGAGCGTTCCCTGGAGCTGTTGCAGCGCGTGAAAGATCAGGGCATTAAATCCAAGACCGGTATTATGGTTGGGTTTGGCGAAAAGCGCGAACAGGTTATTGAATTGATGCAAGATTGTGTAGATCACGATGTGGATGTGTTGACTATTGGGCAATATATGCAACCGACTAAGATGCATCAGCCGGTAGAAGAGTGGGTGCATCCCGACCAATTTGCCGAGTACAAAGAGATTGGAGAAGAGCTGGGGATAGGGCATGTAGAAAGCGGTCCGCTTGTTCGATCTTCGTACCATGCCGAAGAGCACGTATAGTTGTATTCGAAAGTTCTCTGAAATTTCAGTCGAGATTAAACTCTGATCCGTTATATTAGGAGCGATCAGTTACCTTCCAATTAATCACATTATATGCTAGCACTTGGTGTTGTACTACTGTTAAGTTACCTGGTTGGATCAATCCCCTCATCAATATGGGTGGGTAAGCTTGTTAAGGGGGTAGATATTCGAAATCACGGCAGTGGTAATGCCGGTGCTACCAATACATTTCGCTTGCTGGGTTGGCCATCGGGCGTTACCGTATTGGGTATCGATTTTTTCAAAGGCTTTGCCAGTTCGCTCTGGATAAGCCAGCTTGCCTATTATATTGCTTCAGGTCCCGTTGCCCTCTTCGACTTTTGGAGCGTTGATCCTTTCTTGAGTATTACCTGTGGCCTTGCAGCAATTATTGGCCATATGTTTCCACTGTATGCTAACTTTGACGGTGGCAAAGGGATGGCTACCGCGGCGGGTATGCTATGTGGTATTGAGCCTGTATCGGTAGGAATTGCAGCAGTCGTTTTTACCGTTGTGATGGTAGCCAGCCGGTATGTATCATTGGCATCACTGGTGGCTGCTTTTGTGTATCCACTGGTTTTAGTGATGCTTCGTTTCGGCTTTGGCTGGGAACTGGATGGAAGTATCTTGATTTTTGGAGCCCTTGCCGGTCTCGGTATCATCGTAAAACACCGGGGCAATATAAAGCGGCTCTTAAACGGAACAGAAAATCAGGTAAGTTCCTTTAAACCGGCAGTAGGGTGGTTGAACAAAGAAGAAAAATCTCAATCCCAGAGCTAGTATTGTGAAAAAGATAACTATTATCGGGGCCGGCAGTTTTGGTACGGCCCTTTCCATTGTTTTAGCCCGTGCAGGAAATAAAGTGCAGCTATGGGCTCGAGAATCTGAGGTGGCATTCGGTATCAATAACCAGCACCGCAATCCGGCCTATATCTCTGATGTGACTTTGCCGGATACTGTAGAGTGTTCTACTGATCCCGAAGAGTGTTTTGACGATCCGGAGATGGTCGTTTTTGCCACCCCTTCGCACACCATGCGTGAGATTGCCACCAATATTAAACCCTACTTAAATGGGGATGAAAGAATTGTTAGTGTAGCTAAAGGCATTGAAAACGACACCTTTATGACGATGTCGCAGGTGTTGTCTGAGGTGTTGGAAGGAAAAATTATTGATGATCACATCGGCGTGTTATCAGGTCCCAGCCATGCCGAAGAGGTCAGTAAGTTTAAGCCTACCACCGTTGTGGCCAGCTCCTATTCCAAGCGTACGGCAGAAAATATTCAGCAGACCTTTTTGACACCCATGTTTCGGGTTTACTTAAACTATGATATTATAGGCGTAGAGATTGGAGCATCTGTTAAAAATATTATGGCTATTGCCGCCGGTATTGTAGACGGGGCCGAGCTCGGAGATAACGCTACGGCAGCTCTTATCACTCGCGGATTGCACGAAATGAAACGCCTGGGCATGAAGCTGGGGGCCTCGCAAGATACTTTTTCCGGTCTGTCGGGAATGGGCGACCTCGTTGTAACCTGTACCAGTGAACACAGTAGAAATCGTTTTGTAGGCTATAATATCGGCCAGGGAAAAAGCCTGGACGAAATTATCGATACCATGGATATGGTTGCCGAGGGAGTGAAAACAACAAGATCTGTGTTAGAATGGAGTAAGAAACTTAATGTAGAAATGCCAATTACGGCAGCGGTGCACCGGGTGCTGTTTGAGCAGGAAGATCC
The DNA here is from genome assembly GCF_011059105.1 of Fodinibius halophilus. Taxonomy (GTDB): domain Bacteria; phylum Bacteroidota; class Rhodothermia; order Balneolales; family Balneolaceae; genus Fodinibius; species Fodinibius halophilus. Next base: position 332,750 of record NZ_JAALLS010000002.1, read on the forward strand.
TAAAGATATGCTCTATGATCTTATGACCCGAAATCCCAAAGAAGAGATCGTGATATAGTTAATCTTTGGCATGAACTGCTAAAGCTAGGCAGGAGGTGTCATAGAAGCACCACTTGCTGGTTGACTTCGAAATTATCGTCCGGTTGTTCATTATTACTTAATATTTCGTGTTTACCTTCGTTAGCAAGTGAACCCAAAAACGGAGCGGCTATGTATTCTGAAAATCGAAGCACGGCTTCACTGTCAGAGATGGATTACCTGGATGTCAAGAATTTGGCACAGACAGGCGAAGGTACTTACTTGGAATTTAAACGCACCATCCCATCCGCATACAAGATAGCGCGGGAAATAGCGGCATTTGCCAACACGCAAGGCGGTACGCTACTGATCGGTGTGGATGACGACAAGTCGCTGGTGGGCGTGCTGGGTTACCAGGAACAAGAATATCTGCTTAAAAAGGCCACGGAAGAACTTTGTCGCCCCAAAGTGGATATTGTGATTGAGATCGTTCATTTTGGGGACCGGGATCTGCTGGTTATAAAAGTACCCGAGGCTGATAATAAACCTGTTTTTGTGCACGATGAAGATGAAGAAACCGTATTTATGCGGGAAAAGGATCAGAATAAGGTAGCCAGTGAGGAACTTGTTAAGATTATTGAGAAAAGGAATTCTGATGAAGGAGTCACTTTTGAGTATGGTCCCAAAGAGCAAAAATTGTTTCGCTATTTGAATGAGTACGGCGAAATTACTGTTGAGAAATTCGCACAGCTTGTTGATGTATCCAGGGCGAGAGCTTCAGGGACGCTTGTAGATCTAGTAACAGCCGATATCCTGAGCTTGTTTCGCAAAGATAATGTAGACTATTTTACGTATTCATAGCACGGTGAGACCTAATTTTTAAATTGAACTATTGTAATGCCTGTTGAAGAAGAAAATTTAGATGATGTGATTTCTGACCTGGTTGATGAGGATACCGGGGATGATAATGGTGAGACCGGTATTCAAGGATTACCTACCCCTGATGATGTGGAATTCTCAGGTCCTCCGGTATCACTGACCGAACGTGCAGCCGAACAGGTGCGTAATATTCGTGAGGATGAAAGCCTGGAAGATGATCTTAAGCTGCGTGTTGCAGTAGAAGGAGGGGGTTGCTCAGGACTAAGTTATAAACTCGGTTTTGACCATAAGACTGAAGATGACGAGGTAGTGGTAAGCCAGGGAATTGAAATTGTGGTAGATCCCAAGCACATGATGTACCTGAAGGGCATATCTGTTGACTACCCCGATGGACTTGATGCACGTGGCTTTACCTTTGACAACCCCAATGCCTCTGAGACCTGTGGCTGTGGCAGCTCCTTTGCTACCTAGCATTGTATAGAGCAGGGTTTAATATTATCAATTCTTGTATTTTGCTGGAGATGGAAAGTTTTTAAAACTTTCCATCTCTCCTAAAAATCTTTTAATGGGGGTAAGGTGGTGATTAAAGGAATGTCGAAGGTGGATTTTGAATTTTGAAAGACAGGATCCAGTATGGATAGATGGCTTATTTTATCTCCCCTTGAGGGGAGTACCGCGAAGCGGGCGGGGTGTTTTTGAGTGCAAAGCAACTAAGTAAGACCAAGGGTTTGGCGACTGAATTGTTACGGTCATTCCTCCTTGGAGAATAGCCTGTCCGCTCACCGGCGGAAGGACAGGATGAATTGAATGATCTCTTCACATTTCACTTATAGCGCGAGCGTCTCGCTCCTGCTATGTTGACTCACATCTGCGTTACCAGTTCTTTATTTTGGGAAAATTGATAATTTCGAGCAGTAAATAAGCTACATGTCATTTCGAACCGCTGTAAGCCGGTGAGAAATCTCATCCGCATACCATGCCCACAAAGAAGTGAAGAAGATAATCGATTGGAAACTCATTCATCACCTTTCATAGCGTTCCATAAGCTTAAGCACCGAATCCACCGGCAGTTCATTAATTGTATGTCCATCACGCCCCGTCATAGTTTGGGCATGGAACAGGGAGTTAATAATAGCTTCCTCCGTGGCCTCGTTTACAGCCATAAACAGGGGAGACATTCTGTTATTTCTCAGTACACTCTTTTGTTGGACCGCTTCGGTTGCTCGATAGGGAATGCGATTTTCTTCAGCAGTAGAAAAAGCGATGATATAATCCCCACTGCCATTAGAGGCAATACCTCCCGTTTTGGCCAGGCCCAGGGCTGCTCGTTTTGCCAACCGCTCGAGGTTTCTGGCATCCAAGGGTGCATCGGTAGCCACGATAATCATACAGGATCCGTCCGGTGATTCATTAAGGCGATCACTGAGATAGTATTTGTCCAGTTCTTTGCCCACGGGCACGCCCGCAACCTGGAGCACACCTCCAAAGTTAGCTTGCACGAGTACCCCAACGGTATATCCGCCCATCTTTTCAGGAAGCCTGCGCGACGAAGTGCCAATCCCGCCTTTGAAGCCAAAGGCCACTGTACCGGTGCCCGCTCCAACGTTGCCTTGTTCGACGACACCGTCTTCTGCATTGTTGATGGCTGTGAGTACATCTTTCTTAGTGACATACCGTCCCCGAATATCATTGAGATAGCCATCATTCGTTTCTCCAACTACAGGATTAACAGATCGAACATTACGGTTTTCTTCAAAACTGAATGTGTAGTCGATTAAAGCATCGGCAGCGGTTGGTACGCTAAGGGTATTGGTTAGTATGATGGGCGTTTCAAGGTTGCCAAGCTCCTTAATTTGTGTTGAACCCGCCAGCTTACCGAATCCATTCTCTATATAGACAGCGGCCGGTACTTTCTGTTGGAAAATGTTTTCCGGATGAGGAAGAACGGCCGTAACGCCGGTACGGATGTGGTTACCTACAATCATAGTTTGGTGCCCAACCTGCACCTCTCCAACATCAGTGATACTATTCAGAGGACCCGGTTCCAGTACGCCGATCTCAATTCCATACTGCCGTATATTTTGGTCTTGAGCAGAAACATTCGTTGTGCTGCATAAAATTATAAGGAATGCAATGAAATGTATGGTTTTCATAAGGATATGTTTTTTATGCCTGCAATTCGCCTACGGTTAATGAGCCTGTAAGCCAGAGTATCGATTTTTTCAAAGAGATCCCAATAAGACTACTTAAAAGCGCAATGGTTAATTGAAATGGAATGGGTTGCTATATCAGATGTTTTTATAAGGTCCTAATAGTTGTGAAATAAAAATCAAGCTGCTTTAAAAACCTTTTAAAGGTAGTTTTCTGGGATAGGTTAAAGTGCAAAAAAAGTCCTTGTTGTGGCACTATCGGAGAGAGGCCGGGAGTGTAAATTGAAGGAGGTGCAGCTATGTGCCTCGAAGTTTTAACGTAGTGGCAGAGGATGGCCAGTATAGTATAAAAATGAGCAATGGATTATCTCCCCTTGAGGGGAGTACCGCGTAGCGGGAGGGGTGTTCTTTTGAGTGAAAAGCAACTAAGTAAGACCAGGGGTTTCGTGACTGAAATGTTACGGTCATTCCTCCTTGGAGAATAGCCTGTCCGCTCACCAGTGAAAGGACAGGAGGAATTGACTGGTCACTTCACATTTCATTTATAGCACGAGCGGGACGCTCGCGCTATTTAACGATTGAATGTCTCTGACGGTTGACGCTATCTCTTTTCAGCTTTGAAAAGGTCAGAATTAGTAAGCAGCTTCCAGTATCTGGTAGCCAGTCCGGTATTGGGGGATCAATCCTTTTCGGTGAAACGGTCGGTGATGAGGCGTACGCCTCTTTTGAAGGTAAAATAATGCCACATCCATTCTGCAAATACACGGAACCGACTCCGGAAGCCGATGAGAAACAAAATGTGAACGATCGACCACAGTATCCACGCAAAGAAACCGCTGAACTTAAAGCCGCGAATATCGGCAATAGCTTTGGCACGGCCGATGGTTGCCATCGTACCTTTGTCGGTATAGTAGAAGGGCGTTCGCTGCTCGCCGGAAATTTCTCCCTTGATAAGCTTGCCAATATATTTTCCCTGCTGCATGGCAACCGGCGCCAGGGCAGGTAATGGATTGCCGTCTTCATCTTTTTTATGGGCCGCATCACCAATCACAAAAATATTTTCATCATCCGGAATAGAAAGGTCGTCCGTTACTTTAACCCGGCCCGTTCGGTCCTGATCGGTATCCAGTGCAGACAACAGAGGAGAAGCAGCAACACCGGCAGCCCATATGATATTGGGCGTTTTAATAGCTCCCTCAGAGAAAGCTACTTCATCTTCACTGATATCAGTCACCGGTGTATCGGTGAGTACGCGCACGCCCATATCTTCGAGCGTCTGCTGCGCCTTTTCGGCAAGAGATTCGGGATAGCCGTTAAGAATACGGGGAGCGGCCTCAACCAGGAAAATACGCGTTTCATTTTTGCTGAACGTACTGTAGTCGCGCATCATGTTGCGCTTGGCAATTTCGCCGATGGCCCCGGCCATCTCCACGCCCGTAGGTCCGCCGCCGATAATAACGTACGTCAGATAAGGCTCTCGGAGCTTGGGATCGTCGAGCTGCTCGGCCTGTTCCAGGGAGAGTAAAATTCGTTCCCGTACCTGCAGGGCATCACCAATAGATTTGAGGCCCGGGGCATGTTTTTCCCAATCCTCATTGTCAAAATAGTTGTACTGGGCACCGGGGGCTAAAACAAGATAGTCGAAGCTGATTTTTCTGCCCTCTTCCAGCTCTACATAGCGTTCCTTTTTGTTGATGTTGATGACGTTGCCAAGCAGTACCTTCATGCCCTTATGTTCTCCCAGGATAGCCCTAATGGGTACGGCAATATCGCCGGGAGAGAGGGCGGCTGTTGCAACTTGATATAGCAGGGGTTGGAAAAGGTGGTGGTTCGACTTGTCGATAAGTGTTACATCAACATCTGCTTTTTTGAGCTGTTTGGCCGCCATGATGCCGCCAAATCCGCCTCCCACAATGACCACATGCTTGCGCTCTGCCATAAAAAGTAAAGTATCTACTTAATTCATTTTAGCCTTTGTTTCCATCAACAGTTTTTCAATCTCTTCCTGAGTGATATTATACTGCTCATTACAGTAATGGCATACCAGTTCCTGCCCTTCGTCACTAATCTCTTTAAGATCTTCGTAACCGAGCATGGCCAGGGCATTGATAAATCGTTCTCGGGTGCATCGGCAGAAAAAGTCTACGGGCTGACGATCCAGCTCTTTGACTTCGATGGGATCCATCGCCATCTCCATAATATCATCAATATAGTTACCCTCGGCCAGCAGAGTATCGATAGATTCAAACTCCAGCATCTTTTCCTGCAGCTCTTCGATAGTTCCTTCAGGAGCATCGGGCATGCGCTGGATGATAAGTCCGCCGGCTTCGTTTACTTTGCCTTCGTCGGTCATTCCCACATCAAGTAGTACTGCTGAGGGAATCTGTTCCGACTGAACCATATAGTAGGCCAGGTCGTCAGTGACGTTCCCGCTGATCAGTTCAATGCTGCTTGTTCGAGGTTCGGCTTCGTTATAAAGTATTTTGCTGAAGGTCAGTACCCCAACACCGAGAGCATCACTGATATCTACATCCTCTCTGCTGTAGTCGAGCTCAACGTGTGGGTTTTGAACATAGCCGCGAACTTCGCCTACGCGATTGGCTTCGGCGGCCAGCAGGCCCACAGGCCCTTTACCCTCAATACGCATCTTAACGCGCTCTTCGCCCTTCAGCTCCGAGGCCATAAGCGCGGTTGCTGTAAGGGCACGCCCCAGCAGAACCGTATTGAGAAGGGAGAGATTGTGCTTCTTTTGAGCAGTTTTGACAACATCTGTTGTCTTAACCACCGAAATTTTAAGATGTCCGTTTTTACTAATGCCTTTAATAAGGCGGTCTTTGGTAATAAAATCGTCTTTGGAAATCATAGGGGGATAAATATCTCGCTTTCAATGGGTATGTGCAACAAAAAAGGCGACCCAAAAATTTGGGTCGCCCTAAAAAATATTACCGGTAGAATATACTACACATTATTCTTGTAGAGTTCTCCGATATGGCCCGAAAATTTACTGTCGGATGTATAGATATTGTGGATCTGTCCGACATTTGCAATGCGTTTTTCAGCCAGGATATTTGACGCTACAAAAGTAGGAGTGTTGTTATCCTCGGAGTAGTTGAGGATATCTAAAATAGTATCATAAATTTTAGATGCCTGCTTGTGAGCTCGCTCTTCGTTATAGCCTTCCAGCTCGCTGGCTACATTGATAAGTCCACCGGCATTGATGACATAGTCGGGAGCATAAAGAATATCATTATCGAGCAGCATCCGGCCGTGCTTATCCTCATTATCAAGTACATTATTAGCTGCACCGGCAATAATATCACACTTAAACTGATCCATTGTGTCATCATTAACTACTCCGCCCAGTGCACAGGGGCTAAAGATGTCAACATCCAGTCCGTAGATCTCATCAGGGTCTACCACTTTGGCACCGGTCTCTTCGGCAACAGCATTGACCTTATCCTCATAAATATCACAGATAAAAAGTTCTGCATCTTCTTTGCTGAGGAATTTAGCAAGGTGAGAACTTACGTGACCTGCTCCCTGTATAGCAATACGTTTGCCTTCCAGCGAGTCGGAGCCGTATGCCTTTTTAGCGCTGGCTTTCATCCCCTGATACACCCCATACGCCGTTACAGGGGAAGGATCGCCGCTTCCGCCAATCGATTTTGGGAGGCCGGATACATATTTAGTCTCCATGCGCACCCACTCCATATTTTGCACGTTGATACCAACATCTTCGGCCGTGATATAGCGTCCGCCGAGACTGTCAACATAACGACCGAAAGCGCGAAAGAGGCTTTCATTTTTCTCTTTGCGGGGATCTCCGATGATAACTGCTTTTCCGCCGCCGAGATTTAATCCCGAAATAGCAGCTTTGTACGTCATCCCGCGAGAGAGACGAAGCACATCGCGGATCGCTTCCTGCTCATTATTATAGGGCCACATGCGAACGCCGCCGAGTGCAGGCCCAAGTGTGGTATCATGAACGGCAATAATAGCTTTGAGCCCTAAACTGGGTTCCGAGCACACAACAATCTGTTCGTGTTCATAATCTTGCAGCTTGCCAAAGAGTGGAAAATTTTCACTAATATCGGCATCTGTTTCGTTAGCTGTCATAGTAGATTGCATAGTAAATGGGGTTAAATCATTAACACTTTTATTCAAACGCTAAGGCAGTATTATAGCTGTAGTCGGCAGCTGACCCTTAATACGTTAGCCGGTAACAATAATTGCAAATTAGGACAAAAAAATTTCACCGGCATGAAAAAACTTTCATTAAGCAAAGTATCCAAAGGTAAAAAAAGAACGGCAGAATTGGTAGTTCGTTGTGCTTATTAAAAAGTGTTGTGAATTGGAAAGATTCCGGAAATAAGTGAGACCGAATGATGAATTTTGTTCGTGAAATTGTATTTTAATACTGATGGAATTAATAACGCTGCTACAGGCAGTTGTATAGCTGTTCGGTTTGACCGCCGGGAGTCTATTTATGACAAAAAAGAAAAAAACAGATAATTATGTCTTTTCGCTGGGTATATGCAGAGCCAGAACAGGAAGAGACTGTATCAACCTTACAAGAACAGCTGGGCGTTTCCGAAAAAATAGCCCACCTGTTGGCGTTACGTGGTATAGACTCTTATGACAAAGCAAAATCATTTTTTCGTCCCGAGCTAGCAAAAATTCATGATCCCTTTTTGATGAAGGATATGGATAAGGCCACCGAACGACTGGCCAAAGCTATCCGCGAGGGACAAAAGATTTTGGTATACGGAGATTACGATGTTGACGGGACCACCTCAACATCTATTCTCTTCATCTTTTTAAAGAGATTCGGAGTGGATGTCGATTTCTATATCCCCCATCGCTTTAAAGAAGGCTATGGGATTAACCAGGAGGGAATTGACTATGCTATTGAAATTGATGCCGACCTTATTGTGTCGGTAGATTGCGGTATCACCGCTGTCGAAGAAACAGAGCAGGCCAAAGAGCACGGAATCGATGTCATTATATGCGACCATCATAATGTGGGCGATCGTATCCCCGATGCGGTAGCTGTTCTCGATCCCAAGCGTAAAGATTGCAACTACCCCTTCGACGGACTTTCGGGGGCGGGTGTAGGCTTTAAGCTTATTCAGGGCACCATCAAAAAGCTGGGCCTTAGCGAAGATATGGCTTTTGAGCTGCTGGACCTGGTGGCGATTTCCATTGCTTCGGATATTGTGCCCATCCAGGATGAAAACCGAATCCTTATGGCCGAGGGGCTCAAGCAGATTAACAGCGATCCGCGGGTGGGCGTCAAGGCCCTGCTCGATCTTATTAATCTGGATATCGGATCTATCAGTACTTCTAATATCGTCTTTTCTATCGGCCCCCGGATCAATGCGGCGGGACGTATGGGCGATGCTACCAAAGCAGTATTGCTGCTTATTTCTGAGACTCGCACGGAGGCACGGTCGCGGGCGAACGAGCTGGAAAGTATTAATGTGGCTCGCCGCGACAAAGACAGCAAGACGATGGAAGAGGCCCAGGCTATTGTTGACCAGGATTATAACCTGGACAAAGTTTCGTCGATGGTGCTGCACCAGCCCGACTGGCACCTGGGCGTGATCGGGATCGTAGCTTCCCGGCTTGTTGATACCTATGGTCGTCCCGCGGTAATGCTGAGTACGGTAGACGGTAAAATTAAGGGCTCGGCCCGCAGTATTGATGGCTTTAATATCTACGAAGCGTTCAAAAAATGTGAAGACCTGCTCGAACAGTTTGGCGGACACGAATATGCCGCAGGACTGACGATTCGCGAAGAAAACCTGAAGGAGTTCCGTCGCCGTATCGATGAAATTGCGGCCGATAATCTGTCGGACCAGGATTTCATTCCCGAACTTAAAATAGATTGTGACCTGGACCTCAGCGAGGTTGATATGGGATTCTGGAAACTGCTGAGCCAGTTCGAGCCTTTTGGCCCCGGCAACCTGCGGCCCATTTTTGTGAGCCGCGATGTGGATGTTGAGGGTGTTCCTACGGTTGTAGGCAAGGGGCACCTGAAGATGAAGGTCTCACAGAACGGCTCCGGTGCTTTTGATGTGATCGGCTTTAATATGCATGATTGCCTGCCCAAAGTTCGGAGCAGCGACGACAAAAAGCTGGATATTGCCTACTCGCTGGAAGAGAACCACTGGAACGGACGCCGGACCCTGCAGGTGCGACTGCGGGATGTGAAAATAAGGGACTAAGAAATTCCAAAAAATCCGGTTTTCTGCTTTGGATAAAGTGGAAAAGGTTTTATATTTGGCAACTCTTATTGCACTCGGGACTGTAGCTCAGTCGGTAGAGCACGCGACTGAAAATCGCGGTGTCGCCGGTTCGATTCCGGCCGGTCCCACGCAAAGCCCTGTAACTCCTTGAGTTGCAGGGCTTTTTTATTTTGGGGATGGTTTTAATAAACAGCTATGCAGGTAGTATTGGTTGTTAGTATCGTTCTAACTCTTCCTATATCTCTTCTCTTTTCCTCAATCTATTGAGTGTTTTTAGTTGTGTCCCGCCTATTTATGTGCGAGAAGTTTGTATCATCTCAAATGGAATCACCCTGATGGGTGTTACAGATATGTTTTATGACCATTTCCTGGAGTTGATAACGTAGGTTTGCTATGCAGGTGTCAACTAATGCCTTCAAAACTTATTAGACGGGTTATCTGAATTGCTTTGACAATTATCTCTCAGATTGGACAGGATGAGGGGATTAGTATACTTAATAATTGATATTACTTCTCTTCAAACTCAAATTCTTGTTGGATGGGCATCAAGCTATTATATCCCTGGCTTTTCATGTATCCATCAATAGATTTTATAGCTCTTTCGCATTTGTAAAATCTACTCTTTAAATAGTTAGTTCTATTTTTAGGATCAATAAACCCGGTATATCTGGCATCTTGGGCTGCATTGTAAAGTACGTTGTAAGAATTGTAGCAGTGACGTTTGACAGGATACTTTGATTGTCTTCCTTGAGGATTGATAGCTTTCCGTAGGGCAGCATGGGAAGGGGAAACTTCAATTTCATTTTCTGCCATTAAAGCCCTTAGTAAATGCGTAGCAGTATAGAACAAGACAGTGATTTTCCAATCATAAAAGGCTTTTGGGAGTTTAGAATGGACCTCACAAAAGAATTTATAATTATGGATCGCTTGATTATAATGCTTTTGTACTTCGTCGGCCGACTTATCCAACGGTTAATTCTTTGCTTAAACTTGCGTCTTCCAGATGTTCTTTACTGGGGAAAGAAATAACTAATGGGAATCGTTGAGAAATGGGAGTATCATCGTAATCCATTTTGAACTCGAGTATTTCACCCTCGTTATTAATAGTATCTTCTTTTAATACAATTGCATAATGAAGGCTGTTTTCTGAAACTATATAAGCGCTATCAATGAGATGGCTCTTAGTTTGGATAAATTCGATGAATTGTTCTTGCATCATATTGATAATAGATTCTTCTATTGATTTTAACGCCTGAAAATTAGAAATAACAGGCGAACCTAATCCTTTCTTAATAGTTTCTGCCCATTCATTAGTTATGTCAAGCTGGTTAAGTTCAACACTGGTGGAAGCAGTATGATGTAGTTCTCCCATCATATCTCGGACCATTTCGAGAAGTTTTTGGAATTCCTCACCTTGGACTTCTGGATGATCAGGTTGTAAAATCGATTCTCCCATAGATTTTAAAATTATGCCAATTTATGTACCCAAATATTAGTTGCTACAACCAATTAGCATATAATTACAGCAAAGCTTCTTTTTATTAAGCATTTCGCTGGAAATATAGCTTCCATTACTATAATTAACAAGTAACTGGTAAACGTTCCCTTTGGGACAACATTGTGTGAAGGTTACATGTCCAAAATTCCGGCATTTGTGGGTTTCTGTGGATAATTAGTATTTGCCAACAAAATTGTTCTTTATTGCCTAAACTGTATTATCGACCATTTTGTCTTAAAATTAAATTCAAAAGAGGAGAATTACACCAGTAAGACATAAACTATCTTCTGAGTTCAAGTAGTAAATGCAACATGAAAGAA
>NZ_JAALLS010000020.1 GCF_011059105.1 Fodinibius halophilus
CTTAGCAGCCTAACTTAATCGGTAAACGCGTTAATAATAGGATATCTACTGATTGACAGGGGTTTTTTATTTTGCTATCTACCTCTTTAAGCCGATTTAGTTAATAGAATTTTGTTGTTGATTCTTCGTTGAATACCTACTTGGATATTAGTTTTTCACATAAGAAGATAAAATTTTAATAGAAATTGGATTCTTTTGGGAAAAAGTGAAATTACATACGTAATACTGTTCTTAATAATAGCAACGAGTACGTATTTCTTTTTAGTAGAGAAAAATGATGAAAAGACAGAAGGCCAATTGACTACTGATACAGTGTTAGTGAGTTCGCGCCCTTCTTTTGAAGCAGCTACGGATACTACACCAACTCTTGAGCCTGTAAAAGAAGATATTGCTCCGGGTATGGCATTGGTGCTCCTTAAAGTTGATTCCCTAGAATATCAGGACGATACTGTCGCCAAACTGGTTGGCAGCGTTCAAGAAGTAATAGGATACGGGCCGGCTACCCCTAATATTATAAGAGGTAAAACACAAAGCTTTGATATCTTGGGCTATCTCAGGGCAGATCCGGAGGAGGACCAAAAAATACAGAAAGGACGTTCAATAAAAGTTTTGATATCAGAAATAACCCGGATGGACGGATTAGAAAAATCTGGGAATTGGTCGAAGTGGCAGATAAAAAAAATACTTCGAGATAAAGAAAAAAAATGAAGACACCGCTTGGAGGATTGCTTTTTTATTTTAAAACTGTTTTATATGAGTTAATCCAGAATTTTTATGTATAAGGTATTTGCATAAATTTATTTACACCCTTACCCTAAGGCTTACAAACAAAATAAAAAAGTATAAACAGATGGAGTTTGTTATGAAACTTAAAAAAATATTATTACCACTCGCTTTTTTTGCCTTGTCGTTGAGTTTAGTACCTCAAACAGCAAATGCCCAGTGGAGCTTGGGAGCTTCTTATGAAATTCGCGATGCCGAACCGAAAAATGGTTTTGGAGTTCGGGTAGAACGGGAAATCCTGAGTAAACTCCCCGTTATAAACCTGGGTATACGTGCTCATTTTAGTTATTTCAATGAGAATATTTCATATGAAAACCAAACATACTCAACAGATATTACCAACTATGATTATGGCGTAGCTGCTGTTGGTGGTGTGAGTGTTGGTCCAATAGATCCTTATGTCGGATTAGGGTTAGGTGCTTCTACTTTAGATGTGACCAGAGAAAATTTAGGCAACGTACAGAAACCTCAAGAGAGTAACGATAATGCAATCTATTGGAATGGATTTGTTGGAGCTAAAGTGAGCATTATTCCAGCCTTAAAACCTTTTGTGGAGTATCGATTGGAAGATGTTTCTAATTATGAAGATGAATTAAATGATATTGATCAAAGCAATGGGCGCTTAATGTTTGGCGTTTCTCTGTCTTTCTAATGAACAGGCTTTTCTCAAAAGGCGGGCGTTATATCTAACGTCTGCCTTTTTTATTATAAAACCCTTAAAGCAAAGGGACTTACTGATTGTTAAACTGCGGTGAGTTCCTTTATTTGAATGTAATAGCTGTTTGCATTGTTTGGTACATTTAGGTCAGCAGTGCAAACTATTTTTATTATTAAACAGATTTATGGCCGATACAAAAGCGATAGAAAATATTAACCTGGATGACTATACCCTTGATCCTCCTCAACAAAAGGATTTGGATCAGCTGCTAAAAGTATGTCGAGAGCACCTTGAAAGTGTTGATGAGAAGATGGTTTCTCGTGCTTTCAAGCTTTGTTACGTATCTCATGAAGGGGTTGAACGGGCCTCCGGGGAACCCTACTATTATCATCCGGTAACGGTAGCAAAGATAGTAGCTGAAGAAATTAATATTGATGATGTTTCTGTTGCTGCGGCTCTGCTACATGATACCGTAGAGGATACGGAAGTTACCCTGGAAGATACGGAGAATATGTTTGGCGAAACGGTATCGCACCTTATTGATGGGGTAACAAAGATATCGGGAGTTTTCAAGAGTCGTAATACCAAGCAGGCAGAAACATTTATGAAGCTTCTGCTTTCAATGGCAGAAGATATCCGGGTGGTATTAATCAAGTTTGCTGATCGCCTTCACAATATGCGAACGATTCAGCACCTGCCGCGCGAGAAACAGATGCAAAAGGCTACAGAAACAATGGAGCTTTATGCTCCCCTGGCACATCGGTTTGGGCTTTTTAATATCAAAAGTGAGCTTGAAGATCTCTGCTTTAAAGTTATCGATCCAAACTCCTATAAGTTTATCTCTCGTAAGCTTCGTGAGAAGCGCGAATCGCGAGAGGCGTTTATTGAAAAATTTATGAAGCCTATTCGAGAAGAGCTGAATGAACAAGGCTTTACTTTTGAAATCAAGGGGCGCCCCAAACATATTTATTCTATTTTTCGGAAAATGCAGCGGCAGCAAAAGCCGTTTGAAGAGATCTATGATCTCTTTGCTATCCGGATTATTCTTGAAGATCCTCATTCTAAAGAAGATTGCTGGCGCGTTTATTCTATTATCACGGATTGGTATACGCCCATCCCTAAACGATTTCGAGATTTTATATCGGTGCCCAAAGCCAATGGCTACCAGTCGCTCCATACCACAGTTATTACAAAAAAAGGGCGGAAGGTAGAGGTACAGATACGTACCCGCCAGATGGATGATATTGCAGAGAAAGGGTTGGCGGCCCACTGGAAATACAAAGAAGGGAAGGGAGGGTCAGAAACCCTCGACAAGTTTGTACACTGGGTTCGAGATATCCTTGACAATCCGCGGCCTGATGCCGCTACGGAGTTTGTCAAAGATTTCCAGCTGAATTTGTACCAGGATGAGATCTATGTGTTTACTCCGGACGGAGAATTGCGGACTCTGCCCCAAGGGGCTACCCCTATCGATTTTGCTTTCGATATTCATAGCGAAATCGGGGAACGGGCTATTGCTTCTAAGATCAATGGGAAAATGGCGCCTCTTCGACAGAAGCTCGACATTGGCGATCAAGTAGAGATTATCACCGGCAATAAGATAAACTTGAATCCCGACTGGATTAATGATGTAGTTACACATAAGGCAAAGTCGCGGATTCGTCAGTATATCAAACAGAAAGAGCGTGAGAAAGCAGACGAAGGCCGCGAAATATGGGAGAAAAGAGCGAGTCGCGGCAATGTTGAGATATCTGATCAAGACTTGATGCGTATTGCTCACAAGCTAAAATTCGATTCCATTCAGGATCTGTTTTATGATATTGGTACGGGCACATTCGATGTGAATGAGCTCTACGATATGGTGAAACAGTTTACCAGTAAGGGACGGATTGAGGAAAAACAAGATAACGACGATACCCCACCGCCGGTTACCGAAGAAGAGATACAGGAAACCTATATTAATGCGGCGCGCTCGGTTAGTGATGAAAAGGCACTGGTGATTAATGGTGAGGTTACCAATGTAAAGTACGATTATGCAAACTGTTGTAACCCTATTCCCGGTGATGATGTAATGGGATTCATCAGCCGTACCGGTAATGTTAAAATCCACCGATCGAACTGTAAAAACATTCATCATCTTATACAGACCGATGGTGAGCGCATTGTAGATGTCTCGTGGGCCAAGAATATTAATTCGAAATTTCTTGGTGCTGTTAAAGTCATCGGTGAAGACCGTGTGGGTATGATTAATGATATTACAGACGTACTGTCAAAATCATTGGAGACAAATATGAAAAGTATTAATGTAAACAGTGACAGCGGCATGTTTGAAGGCATTCTTACCGTCTATGTTGATGATATTAATCACCTCGGTCGTATTATCAGAAAGCTGGAAAAAGTACAAGGAGTAAAAAGCGTATTCCGTTACGAATAAGCTGATCGGCACCTCGTAATTTGGGCCCACAAATTACTTTCATATTCCTGATAAAAGTAATATCATCAACCAGACTTATTTGACGGCTATTATTTGGTTGTTTTTACAGGAGATAGAGCAATTAATGCACTACTGAATTTAAGATTTTTGCGATAGACTATGATAACATATACGAAACGAGATATTGTACGTCATGTGGCCGAGCAGATGGATGAGCCTATGGTGCATACTGAACCGTGGGTAGAGGCTGTATTAAATGCTTTGCGTGAGACGATGATGAGTGCTGATCCCGAATGCCGGATCGAATTGCGAGATTTTGGTGTTTTTGAGGTTAAGAAAACAAAAGCAAAGCCGCGGGCTCGTAATCCCAGAACGAATGAAGAGATTTATGTGCCCCCGCACCGTAAAACGCATTTTAAACCCAGTAAATTACTGAAACAATTTTTAAAACAACCTCTTGAAGAAGGGGAGTTAGAAGAAATGGACAATTAACGTGGCAAAGTATGGCAGAATTATAGGGCTTGATATTGGTACCAAGTGGATTGGTGTAGCCCGTACCGATCTTCTTAAAACAGTGGCGAATCCCATTGGTACGTATCACACCGAAAATGCTATTGATGAGATCAAAAAGCTTGTTGATGGTGAACGGGTAGAAAAAATCGTGGTAGGTTGGCCCCTGACTCCGGCCGGGCAAGAAGGCAAAGCTATTAAGATGGTAGAAGAATTTGTGGCTCGCCTAACGAAAGCATTACCGGATATGGAGATTGATAAAATTGATGAGCGTTATACCACGAAAGAAGCGGTTCGTGCCATGGTTGAAGCCGGTGTTCCAAAGATGAAGCAGCGAGATTCGGATCGTGTGAACCAGGCTGCTGCCGCAATTATTCTTCAAAAATATATTGAATCGAGAAAAACAGATAATGTCCGTATTACCGATCGTTACGTATGATGACGAGGTACTTCGCAAAGAAGCGAAACCCGTTGAAGAAAATAGTGAAGAGCTGCAAGCACTTATCGAGGATATGTTTGATACCATGTATAACTCGGATGGTGTTGGATTAGCTGCTCCCCAGATAGGCAAGCTGTTGCGGATTTTTGTTGCAGATGCCGATCCTATGACAGATGAAGATGGACCTACATATGGTCCTATTGCTATGATTAATCCGGAAATTACATTTGAAAGTGACCGGGAGATAGATATGGATGAAGGTTGTCTTAGCATCCCAGGTGTAAATGCTACGGTAAGTCGTCCTGAAAAAATTGTGGTGAATTATCTGGATAATAATTTTAAAGAGCAGGAATTTGAGGTTGGCGGTTGGTGGTCGCGGGTCATACAACATGAGGCCGATCACCTGGATGGAATCTTGTTTTTGGATCACCTTTCTTTATTTAAGCGAAAGCTTTTGTCATCAAAACTAAAAGAGATTGCTAAAGGGGAAAAAGAGATAGATTATCCCGTAGTTTCTAAAAAAGCACAGACTCAGTAGAGGATTTTATGCGTATTGTATTTATGGGCTCTCCTGATTTTGCGATCCCCAGTCTGGAAAAAATCCATAATTCAGATCACGAGATTGTATCGGTAGTCAGTAATGTTGATAAACGGCGCGGTCGCGGTTCTAAGCCAAGTCCTACAGTAGTTAAAAAGAGGGCCTTGGAGCTTGATTTGCCGGTTATTGAAGTAGAAGAGCTCGATGCCCCTGACTTTTATAATAAGCTAGATGCCTTAAACGCTGACCTTTTTGTAGTTGTAGCTTTTCGCATTCTGCCAACGAAGGTATTGGAACTTCCCCAAAAAGGTTCTGTAAACCTGCATGCTTCCCTGTTACCGAAGTATAGAGGGGCTGCTCCCATCCACTGGGCTATTATCAACGGGGAGGATGAAACGGGCTGCACTATTTTCTTTTTGGATGAAAATGTGGATGCCGGGAAGATCATCAAACAAGATACAACCCCAATAGGGCCCAATGAAACAACGGGTGACCTTTATGAGCGCCTTAAGGAGCTGGGAAGTGATACCCTGTTAGAGGCGGTAGAAGAGATTGATCAGGAAACATATGAAACAGTTGCCCAAGCTCATGCACAAGCAACACCTGCTCCCAAATTGTTTACGGATGATTGTAAGATAGATTTCAATAGTCCAGCACAACAAGTTCATAATAAAATTCGTGGGCTAAGCCCTTTCCCCACGGCCTGGGCTAAGATCGATGATCTGAAATTTAATATGTACCGGTCGGCTATAGGCCCTGATAAGAATCTTGGGACAGGGGAATTACAGATGGAAGGGGATGATCTATTGGTTGGATGCGATGATGGAACGGTTATCCTAAAAGAGGTTCAATTGCAGGGAAAGCGTCGAATGAGCGGGAAAGATTTTATAAATGGGTATAATGGAAGCGGTTTTCTTCATTAATGATTGGCATTAGTGCAGGAATGCAATATTATTT
The DNA here is from genome assembly GCF_011059105.1 of Fodinibius halophilus. GTDB lineage: Bacteria > Bacteroidota > Rhodothermia > Balneolales > Balneolaceae > Fodinibius > Fodinibius halophilus. The sequence continues at coordinate 6,320 of NZ_JAALLS010000020.1, forward strand.
GCATTAAATAATTTACAAATGATCGATTAACTATTATTTTTGAGCGCTTTAAAGCAACATCAGCGAAATTCGTTATAAGGATTTAATTTACAACAGAGGCAAATAAAGGAAAACATTTATGGCTAAAATTAATGTCGGTATTAATGGATTCGGACGTATTGGTCGCCTGGTAACTCGCTCAATATTGGCCTACCATGAAGATGAAATTAACATTGTAGGTATTAACGATTTAACGGATGCAGAAACGCTCGCATATTTATTTAAGCGCGATTCGGTACATGGCACTTTTGATGGAGAAGTAAGTGCTACGGAAAGCAGTATTATCATAGACGGTATGGAAATTGATATTTCTGCCGAAAGAGATCCTGCAAATTTAAAGTGGGATGAACGTGGAGCAGACATCATTGTTGAATCTACCGGACTTTTCCGTACGCGCGATGCCGCTGCGAAGCATCTTGAAGCTGGAGCAAAAAAAGTAATTATTTCTGCACCGGCCAAAGGTGATAAAGACGTCAAGACGATTGTTCTTGGCGTTAATGATGAGAAGATCGATGAAGAAACAGAGATCTACTCTAATGCCAGTTGTACAACCAACTGTCTGGCACCGATGGTAAAAGTACTGGACGATGCTTTCGGTCTGGAGAAAGGGTTTATGACAACTACCCACGCTTACACCGGAAACCAAAATATCCTTGACGGCCCCCACGGCGATCTTCGACGTGGACGTACAGCTGCTCACAACATCGTGCCTACCACAACCGGCGCTGCCAAGGCAGTTGGATTAGTACTTCCACACTTGGATGGTAAGCTTGACGGAAGTGCTGTTCGCGTTCCTGTACCTGATGGTTCGCTTACTGACCTAACGGCTGTTGTTGATCGTGAAGTTTCTGAAGAAGAAGTACATGAGGCTTTCAAAAAGGCAGCCAATGGCGCAATGAAAGGTGTGCTGGAATATTCTGAAGAAGAATTTGTTTCTACGGATATTCTCAGCAATCCCCACTCTTGCATTTATGACAGTGGCTTTACCAAAACGGATGGCAAGCTGGTTAAGATTCTTGCTTGGTACGATAACGAGGCAGGATACTCTGCTCGTACTGCGGACTTGATTACCCGTATTGGTTAAGAAGTTTCAACTGATGGAATCGCTCAAAGCGATTCCATCAGTTAATAATACGGGGAGTAGCGCAGTCCGGTAGCGCATTCGCTTTGGGAGCGAAGGGTCGCAGGTTCAAATCCTGTCTCCCCGACATCATGAGGTCAGGCAGGCAGGTCTGGCCTTTTTCATTTTAACCTTGGTCTCAGATGATATGATAGATTGGAAGCAGGTTAATGAGTATGCAGGAAAGCAAAACCCGGAACCGCCGAGGCGAGTAGAAAAATCAGAAGAAGAGTGGAAGGAAGAACTTACTCCTACACAGTTTCGGGTAACCAGAAAACATGGTACAGAGCGTGCCGGTACGGGAGAGTATTGTGAGGCTCAGCAGCCCGGTTTATATGCCTGCGTATGTTGTGGAACAGAACTGTTTGATTCTTCAGGGAAGTTTAAGTCTGGCTCTGGGTGGCCTAGCTTTGCAAAGCCGGTACAGGGCAATGCAATTCGTTATGTAGAGGATTTAAGCCATGGTATGCATCGTATAGAAGTACTTTGTAATGTTTGTGATGCACACCTTGGCCATGTTTTTCCTGACGGACCTCAACCCACCGGTCTTCGCTATTGCGTCAACTCTGCTTCTCTGCAGCTGGTAGAAAAGTCGGATTAATTCGCATTTGCAGCGTTTGAGAGAATGTAATTGCCGATGAACGTTATATCTATAGAATAAATGCAGTGAGTTCATATCGGCTCCTTTGCTGCTGTGCCCCACCCTTGGTTTCTTTCTAGCGATTTAGGGTGGGGAATTGGGTGATTAGGTTGGGTGCTTAAGTAGCAGAGGATAATACTGAATGTCAGATGTTGAATGAGCTCCCATCTGTAGTCTGTTTTTTTGGTGGTTGATGGACGACCGGTGACCATTTTGCCAACCTATGTAGGCCGTGCTTCAGCGTGGGCATGACATACTCACGGTTGTGCACCACTCCCAAAAGTAAGAAAAATATAACATCTGATGGGTTAGCACTATCCTTCGTCGGGCGACTGGTGTTGGCGTCCGGTGAATATAACGCATAAAGCAAGCTAAGAATGGCCTCATTGGCCGGCTTGGCAAAAGCACTGTCATAATGAGAAGACCTGCCAATGAAGTCATCTCTTGGAATAAGCTCGCCAAGTGCCGCAAAGCCGTAAGGCACAGGTGCACGTAACATCAAAAAAATTCTTTCCCCAGAGAGCCCATGGTAATTGGAGTGGCAGATATAGAGGAGAAAGAAAATGAATAAAAAGCGATGCCATCAAGTGATGGCATCGCTGATCAATAGGTAATAGATATATACAAAGGCTGGGTAAAGCACGGGGAAGCAAACTCAGGACAACTCCTACCGCTTCACAACTATCTAAAGGGAAATTTTGAACGCCCTTTTTGGCCCACCCACACCTGCACTATCAACTTCGTCAAGGTATGACTTCGTAGATTACGAAAGTTTCGGTGTGTTTGCTCCCTCCCTAACGATTTCGAGGGAAAACACCTTTTAACAACACTGTCATCCTGTCTGCCGACAGCCTGCCCATACCCCACAACCAGCAATCAGCTTCCAGCATCGAAACCGTCGCGCAATAGCTAAATTTTCGACTGATTCTTAAACTTGATTATCTTTCCCCCGCCCCACAAACCTTAACACACCGAGCTGTTGCATTAATCACTTGAACACAGCATTTAAATAAAACTATTTGTGAGAGATATTGATCAAGCCAAGGCTTGATTCACATCGGCAATAATATCCTCAACAGCTTCGAGCCCAACAGCAATTCGAACCATACCCGGCGTAATATTAACTGCCAGCCGTTCTTCTTCTGTTAGTTTGGAATGCGTGGTCGATGCCGGGTGCGTAGCGATAGAGCGGGAATCCCCTAAATTAGCAGAGAGCGAAATGGTATTCAGCTTATCCAGGAAGTTTTTAGCAGCTTCATACCCGCCTTTGATATTGAAAGACACAACTCCCCCTCCCTTCTTCATCTGTTTTTTTGCCAGTTCATATTGTGGATGACTAGGCAAATACGGATACTTGACCCATTCAACATTTACATGTTCCTGCAGTTCCTCAGCAAGAGCAAGGGCATTATCACAATGCCGATCCATACGCATAGGTAGCGTTTCCAAACTTTTTGAGAACATCCATGCATTAAAAGGGGAAAGGGCCGGTCCGGAGTGGCGACAGAAAAAACTTATCTCATCGATATAGCGTTCTTTTCCGACAGCAATACCCCCCAATCCACGACCTTGTCCATCAATAAACTTGGTAGCCGAATGTAATACCAGGTCTGCTCCATACTTCATAGGCTGCTGTAGATAAGGCGTAGCAAAGCAGTTATCAACGATCAGGATTAGATTATGGGCATCAGCAAGTTTGCCGGCCCATTCCAGATCAATAAGGTCCAGGCCGGGGTTGGAAGGGGTTTCCAAAAATAAAACCCTGGTATTATCCTGAATAAGTGATTCCCAGCTCTCGGTATCATCGATACTGCCATAGCTAAAATCGATGCCCCATTTAGGTAAGATCCCGCTTAGTATTTGATGCGAAGAGCCAAAAAGTGATCGGCAGGCCAACACATGATCGCCCTGTTCCAGCAGACCGGCCAAAGTGGAAAATATAGATGACATGCCCGAAGCAGTAGCAACGCCAGCCTCGGCTTCTTCCATGTCGCACATTTTTGTTACAAACTCATCAATATTCGGATTGGAGTACCGACTGTATACATTGCCATCAACCTCTCTTGCAAAAAGGGCTCGGGCATGCTCGGCCGAATCAAAGACAAAACTGGAAGTTAGAAAAAGAGGCGTAGAGTGTTCTCGTTGGTCCGTACGCTCGGTTTGGTTTCGTATCGCTTTGGTTTCTGGCTGTTGATCACTCATGACGGTTGTTATTTAATTTCGTAGCTATGGGTAATTTCAGAAGTTTTCTCGAGAGTTTTAGAAACAGAACAGTATTTATCAAGGGATAGATTGATGGCTCGTTCCACCTTTGATTCATCCAGATCTCCGGTAAAGATATATTTAACGTGAATTTCCGTGAATTCAGAATATTCATCTACAGATTGACGGTCTCCTTCGACTTCTACCGTGAGATCTTCAAGGTCTTGGCGCTGTTTTTCGAGAATACCAATAATATCAATAGCACTGCATCCGCCTACACCGGCCAAGAGTAATTGCATTGGACTAAAACCACCCTCCAGTCCACCAATACTCGTAGACCCATCCATACGGATTAATCCCCCTTCTTCATTTGCTGCTTCCATGTGGGTGCTCTTGAGCTGGTCAATTGTGATCTTCATACCTTTTGAAACTTTATGTTAAATGAAATTAGATCGTCAAAGCTAAGAAATGGTGAGGGCTAAGGAAAGGAAGAAAAACGTTAAAATCTTGTATTCTTGATGAGTTCTCTTAAATTGGTGGAAAATTAGAATTAAAGATGGGGATACTTTGAGCAATAGTAAAAAAGACTTTATTCCATACGTGCAGGCTGATGATGATATGCCGCAGATTACAGTTAAAGCGGTGGTATTGGGTGTTTTACTCTCAGCAATTCTTGCCGGTGCTAACGCCTATTTGGGACTGAAGGTGGGAATGACCGTTTCAGCTTCTATCCCGGCAGCTGTAATATCAATGGCTCTGCTGCGAATGTTTAAACATTCTAATATCCTGGAGAATAATATTGTGCAGACAGCAGCTTCTGCCGGCGAATCATTGGCCGCAGGTGTTATCTTTACACTGCCTGCCCTTATATTGCTTCGGTATTGGGCTGATTTCCCTTTCCTCGATACGATGGCTATTGCCATGTTTGGAGGAGTGCTGGGGGTACTTTTTACGATCCCCTTGCGTCGTGCGCTGATTATTGAAAAGAAGCTCAAATTCCCGGAAGGGGTTGCCACAGGCGAGGTTCTTAAAGCCGGAACCGAGGGTGGAAAAGGTATTATGCAAATTGCCTGGGCAGGACTTGCTGCTGCTCTATACAAATTGGGCCAAACGGGCTTGAAACTTTTCTCAGGTTCAGTAAGTGGTTCGGTAACCACAGGCCGCTCTGTTTTTGGGATGGGGACCGAGCTATCCGTGGCCCTTCTTGGAGTTGGTTATATAGTGGGACTGAATATCGCGGTGCTGGTTTTTGCTGGGGGATTAATTTCATGGCTTTTTGGGATCCCGTTGTATATGGCCTTTGCCAACCCGGGAGAGGTCGCGGAAGTCGTGGGAAATATGGAAGGCTATAATGCAGCCCTGGAAATATGGAGCCAGAAAATTCGCTATATGGGGGTTGGGGCCATGGTAGTAGGAGGTGTTTGGGCTCTTGTCTCTTTGGCAAAACCACTCAAAGATGGTATTGCATCTTCCTGGGAAGCGGTAAAACAGGCAAAGTCCGAGGATGGACCAGAAGTGCTGCGCACCGAAAAAGATATGCCCATAAATTATGTGCTATGGGGTATAGTAGCATTGGCAATCCCAATATTTATCATATTTACACAGGTAATTGATACCTCCCACTTGCCGGTAAGCAGAGGTTTATATTGGACCACCATGGGTATCGGTGTCTTATTTTCATTGGTAGCTGGGTTTCTATTTGCTTCGGTGGCAGGTTATATGGCTGGTCTGGTAGGGTCATCCAATAATCCTATATCGGGCGTTACTATTGCAACGATTTTAGCGACCTCATTAATTTTGTTAGTCCTATTGGGATCGCAGTTAGATTTTTCTGTAGACAGCAATCGGGCCCAGGCGGCAGCTGCAGCAGCTATTGTAGTTGGGGCTATGGTTGCTTGTGCTGCGGCAATTGCAGGTGATAACATGCAGGATTTGAAGGCCGGCCAGCTGGTAGGGGCTACCCCGTATAAGCAGCAGATTATGCAGATTGTCGGGGTGGTATCGGCGGCCGTGGTTATTGCGCCTATTTTGAGTTTGTTATTTAATGCCTACGGATTGGGCGGGGTGTTACCACGAGAAGGGATGAGTACCGAAGAGATGCTGAGTGCCCCGCAAGCTACCCTGATGCAATCGGTAGCAGAAGGGGTTTTTGCCCAGAACCTGGAATGGAATATGATCTGGATCGGGGCTGTTATTGCAGTAGCCATTATTATCCTGGATAAAGTACTGGAAGCAAAAGGTACTGAGTTCAGAACCCCGGTATTAGCAGTGGCGGTTGGAATCTATCTGCCGTTAGAGCTTACAGTGCCAATTTTTATAGGGGGAATGATTGCATGGGGCGCTGCAAAGGTGGTTGCCAAGCGAGCGAAGAAAAATAGTGAAGATCCGGACGAGGCCAAGGTGGAAGCCGAGCGTAAAGGATTGCTGTTTTCATCTGGACTTATAACGGGGGAGGCTTTAATTGGTATTATTTTAGCAATTCCTTTTGCAATACAGGAAAGTACAGATGCGCTTCGGATGGTACCGCAGTCATTTGCTCCTTATGCGGATTGGCTGGGTGCGGCTGCCGCAGTCTTTTTCTGTATCTGGTTATATAAAGTAGCCGTAAAAAAATAACTTCGATAGCTCTGTTGAATTCTAAATAACATCAAAGGGATATATTATGAAAATATCTGAAATCAATTTTTCTATTTTACTGATAGTGCTGCTTCTTTTGGGATGTGAGAAGCAGCAAGTGGAGGGCGATACAACAGTGGTCCCGGAAGCGGATTATTCACTTAATGCGGATCAAACACACAATCGTTGGAGCAGTACGATTGAACCACTCATAAAAGTTGAATCGGGGTCAGTAATTGAAGTTGCTACTGAGGATGCATCTGATCAGCAGCTTAGTCCTGAATCAACTATTGAAGATCTTAAAAACCTCGATTTTGATCCCATTCACCCATTAACCGGGCCGGTCTATGTGGAGGGGGCCGAACCGGGCGATCTGATAAAGGTGAAGCTGCACAAAATTGAGTTGGGCGACTGGGGATGGACAGCTATTGTTCCCGGATTTGGTTTCCTTGCTGATGATTTTAATGAGCCCTATTTGAAAACTTTTGAATTCAATAAAGGGAGTCGTGAGGTTAATTTTTCTGATGATATTTCAGTGCCCTTAAATCCTTTTCCGGGTGTAATGGGTGTGGCCCCGGCAACAGATTCCATGCTTTCCACCATTCCGCCAAGAGCCAATGGGGGAAATATGGATGATCCTCATATAACCGAGGGAACTACTGTATACTTTCCCGTCTTTGTGGAGGGAGCACTTTTTTCAATAGGAGATGCCCATGCTACACAGGGGCTTGGCGAGGTCTGCGGAACAGCTATTGAGGCTCCTATGCGGATAGTATATGAAATAGAGTTAATTAAAAATGGCCGGTCTATTCAAGAACCACAGTATGAAACCGATGATTATTATGCAGTTACGGGTTTTGGAACCACCATTGATGAGGCTGCGAAAAAGGCCACTCGTTATATGATCGATTATTTGGTTGAGGAACACAATATGAATCGGAACGATGCTTATGCACTGTGTTCTCTGGCCGGAGATTTGAAAATTGCCGAGGTGGTCGATGTCCCTCACATGTTAGTGACCATGCATATGCCGAAAGAGGTCCTGGGAATTAAATAAGGCAAGGGCCTCTTATTGGTGACGTTCTTTAAGGCGACCGATAATTTTTTTCAGTGGGATGCCTTTTTCTGTTAGCAGTACCAACAGGTGATATATGAGATCTGCTACTTCTCCAATAAATGCACTTTTGTTGTTATTCTTGGATTCAATGACGGTTTCGACCGCCTCTTCACCAACTTTTTGTGTAATTTCATCCAGTCCTTCGGTGAATAGGTGGGTAGTGTAGGAGTTTTCGGGCATCTCCTTTTTACGGTTCTGTATCAGTTGCTCTAAATTACCAATAAATGAAAGATCCTGATCCGGTTTAAAATCTTGTTCATAGAAACAGGATTGTTCTCCGGTATGGCATGTAGGCCCGTGAGGTTTTGCTAAGATCAACAGGGTATCGTTGTCGCAATCTTTTTGGATATCAACAAGATCTAGAAAATTGCCTGAGGTCTCGCCTTTGGTCCACAGTCGTTCTTTACTGCGGCTATAAAAAGTGACGCGCTCTTTTTCGAGAGTAACTTCAAGGGCTTCTTTATTCATATAGCCCAACATCAGTACCTGAAACGTTTCGGCGTCTTGGATGATTGCAGGTATCAGGCCGTTTCCTTTTTTAAAATCTAAATCTTCGGTTTTCATTTATATGTAACTAGAGTAAATGTTGTAAATAAGAGGTTATTCAGAATCTGGAAACCGGGCTAATTATTATTTACGGCATGCCGAACAGCGATACCTTCATTTTCCATAGATCTCTTTAGTTCATCAATTTCGATCTTTTGGAAATGGAATATACTTGCCGCTAAAACGGCATCGGCGCTACCTTTTTTAACTGCTTCGATACAGTGATTTTTAGTTCCGGCGCCCCCACTCGCGATAACGGGAATAGTAAGGAAAGAGTTGACCGCATTTAGTAAATCGAGATCGTATCCCGACTTGGTGCCATCTTTATCCATACTGGTTAGTAATATTTCACCGGCGCCACGTTCTTCTGCTTCTTTAATCCATTCCAAGGCATCCTTTCCGGTATCAATAGAGCCCCCGGATATATATACATTCCATTGATCGCCCGTTTGTTTGGCATCTACGGCCGCTACAATACATTGTGCTCCAAACTGCTGGGAAGCTTTATTAATAAGCTCAGGATTTCGCACAATAGCACTGTTTAAGGATACTTTGTCAGCTCCGGCATGTAGCAGGTCGCCGATCTGTTCAACGCTGCTTATACCACCGCCTACTGTAAAGGGAATATCAATTTTAAGCGCTATCTTTTTAACAAGTTCAACTAGGGTTTTTCGTTTTTCTTTAGTCGCTGTAATATCAAGAAAAACCAGCTCGTCAGCCCCCTCATCAGAATAGCGTTTAGCAAGTTCTACGGGATCACCGGCATCACGAAGTCCTTCAAAGTTGACGCCTTTAACTGTACGGCCGTCTTTAATATCGAGACAGGGTATAATTCGTTTTGCGAGCATTTAATAATTTGGTTAACTCGTTATATTTATTTGATTTAGACAGAATAGTATCCTGTCTGATGAAGGCAGTTATATTACCAAAATTTTCAGTCGAATTGAAGTAGAGTATTATATTTGATGTTTGGAGGAAGATATAAATATTATTCATATAATTTGTATCTTCAGCAACTTTCGCATAAGCTTAGTTATACACTTAAAAAAATTAAACGACTCAATGAGTTCGGTAGAGACGAAACAGCAGTTATTTAAAGAGATTGAGCAAAAAATTCAGAAGCAGGGTTTTGGCATTGTGGACAGAGATCAAGAACGACCGTGGGGCGGTTTTTTTGTGATTGATGAAGAAGAGGCTCCTGCGTTTGCTAAAACGTATTTCAATAATACCGCTGATGAGCTTAAAATTTCGGGCAAATTGAGTCCCAAGATTCTTGTCGTACAGCCGGATAAACGCTTGTCTTGGCAGTATCATCATCGCCGTGCCGAGATCTGGAAAGTGATAGCGGGACCGGTGGGAGTTGTTACCAGTGATACTGATGAGCAGGGTACGGTAGAAGAATATGAGTTGGGTGATGTTATTAAGATTAAACAAGGAGAACGTCACCGCTTGGTCGGGCTCAATGACTGGGCGGTGTTAGCAGAAATTTGGCAACATACTGATCCCCAAAATCCTTCTGATGAGGAGGACATTGTGCGCGTGCAGGATGATTTTGGCCGTTAAAATGGAGGAAATGGGATTTGGAATTTTCCGTTATCTATTGATGAAATGTTCTTTAGAGAGGATTGCGAAGTGTCAAATAGCTACTTGTTCAGAAGTTAAATTTAGCATGATAGCGGGAGTGCAACTCTCTTGGAGCTAGTGCGGATTAAGAATTCAGGACTCAGAATTCAGAATAGAGTATTGTCGAATATATACTGCTCTAAATTAAGACGTTTTTCCTCCCTGGGCGACTGGGATTGTCGTCCGCCGAAGCATATAAAGGAAAGTTTTTTAAAGCCTACTGAAGAAATGTAAGAATACTCAACCGAGTTGGTACAGTAATATTGGTGTGCGGTGTAGCTTTTGTCACGTCGGGAGTATAACTCCCTGGGAACTAAAGGGGAGTTCTCAGGAGCTAAATGGGAGTGTGATATTCAAGCATTTCGTCTAGTGTTAACTTCTCTTCGTAATAGGCGCGGCCGACTACAACCCCATACATATTTTGTTTTTCTAAAGCCTCCAGATCTGTAGCATTGGAGACCCCTCCGGAAGCGATAAAGTTTAGGTCCGGGAACTGGGATTTGAGTTTTTTATATAGTTCCAGGTTTGGCCCCTCGAGGGTACCGTCTTTTGATATATCAGTGCTGAGAACGGTTCGCAATCCACGATCAATCATCGGTTGTAGAAATTCTACTAATGTTTGGTCAAGGGTTTCCAGCCAGCCGCCGTATGCTACCTTTCCATCTTTCAAATCCATTCCCAATATTGCTCTTTCTCCATAGCTGTCTAGTACCGAGAGCCATGCCTCTTTGCTTTTAACGGCCATGGAACTGCAAATAATATTTGCTAAGCCTTTTTCAAGCAGCATTGAAGCATCATCATAGCTGCGAATACCGCCTCCGGTTTGAACGGAGATACCCAGCTCGTTAATGATTTCCTGAATATGTTCAAGGTTTATAAACGCTCCCTCTTTGGCACCATTCAGGTCTACTATATGAATGTGATCAAAGCCTGCTTCTTGAAACTTTCGCGCTTCGTCAAGTGGGCTGTTATTATATACGGTTACTTCATCATAGTTACCTTTGTGCAGGCGGACTACCTGCCCATCTAGTAGATCAATAGCGGGAATAACTTTCATTTTTGGAACATTTTATATTGTCTTTTTTATCGGAATCGGAAAGTACAAATAGCAGAATAGAGTTCACAGTAAATTGTCTTAAAACTTTTATTAATACGACCATTTCAGGCGGAAGTAAAAAAGATTGGCCGCATCAGTTGCGTTCTTGAAAACCGATCCTTTAAGTAGTTGAGATAAGAGCAGAAGGTCTATATCATCGGTTACTGAGATGGATACTTGAGGAATAGTAATAAAAATGGAGCGATCGAAACTGCCCATAAATCCAAGGTTACCACTGACAAGAGGGTGCAGTTGATATGATCCATTAAGGAAAAAACCGGTTTTGGCTATAAACAGATTGTCAGCACTTGGGGGACGTACAAGAGTACTCAACGGCCTGCCTTTTGAATTATATCCACCATTATAGAGTAGTTCACCTTGTAGGTATAAACCGTTAGATAACATATAATCGAAGCCGGTAGTGGCCGTAAAATGTCCGGTATCTTCAAAGAACTGATCTTCAGGGTGGAAATAGGAGATCTCTCCTTTGAATCCGGCATCTCCGATGTAACCGGCCCAGCCGGTTCCCAAAGTCGTTTTGTCGAGATAATGTCCAGCGGTAAACTGTATATCATAATTTTCCCAGTTGGTGCGTATGATACCGCTTACTATGGATTCTTCCCAGCTATCACCAAGGCGGTAGCCCACTTCTATACTTGAAGCATAGCTCCAGTTATATTGAAGAGAAAGGGCATCAACACCGGGACGTTCTTCGTAATCAAAATCCAGGAAGGCGTAATTGTTAAACAGATCGTTGGGATTCCAGACATAGGTACGTCCCCAATTTATGCGCTGGCGGCCGGCATGGATCTCCCATGGGCCGTTGATATAGCTAAGATGCAGTCGGTCGATATTGGAGTGCATCAGGGATTGATCCGTAGCAAACCATACCCATGATAAGTCAAAATAGTTGGCATCATTTTCGTAGAACTGCTCCAGTCCGGGCGTGTTATTAACAGTATAGCCATTGAGCAGGCGGCTTCGCAGGTCGGCTCGGAATTCAAAATGTGTTGATAAATCCCACTCTGTTTCTAAGCGGTGATGGAGGATATTATCATAGCGAATGTCCGAAAAAGCATTATTTGTGGATATTTGGCCCAGTTCTTTTACGTATCCGTTTATATCCAGATCGAAGGAGGATTGTTGGGCTTTCACGGATTGAAATCCCAAAAGAAGTAGACAAATACCAAATAGTAAATGAATATATTTTATAGGGGAAATCATATTTTCGTTCATCTTATCTTTTAAGCATTTGGATGCTCTTCCCGAACGTCATCTTTGGCAATTTTACCATCCACAAGGGTAACAACACGGCGTGCGCGGTCAATAACGCGTTGGTCGTGGGTAGAGAATACAAAGGTCATATTTTCTTTTTCGTTGAGGTCAGCCATCATGTCCAGCAGGTCGGCTGTAGATACGGAATCAAGGTTTGCGGTAGGTTCATCAGCCAGTACAAAATCGGGGTTCGAGGAAAGAGCCCGCGCTACGGCTACCCGCTGCTGTTGCCCGCCGGAAAGTGCGGAGGGACGTTTATTAATTTTATCAGCGAGCCCAACTTCTTCTAATAAAGTCCGGCTTTTTTTATTGCACTCTTTCTGGGGACGTCCCTGCATCTGCATCACGAAAGCCACATTTTCAATAGCAGTAAGGACGGGAATAAGGTTATAGGCCTGGAAAACAAAGCCGATATGTTGCAGCCGAAAGTTAATAAGTTCGCTATCAGAAAGGGTGCTCAAATCAGTACCCTGTACAATAGCGGTGCCATCGGTTGGGGAGTCGAGTCCTCCAATAATATTCAAAAGTGTGGTTTTACCTGAGCCCGATGGACCTACTATAGCGGTAAATTCTCTTTTTTCAATTTTGAGGTCAACACCGTTGAGGGCATGAACCGGGACTTGGTCTTTATTATAAACTTTGGTTAAGCCTTTGGTTTCTATTACAGCCATAATTTACGGGTTTCGGGTTGTGTGTTATGTGTTGCGGGTTGTGTGTTTCGTGTTGCGGGTTATGGGTTGTGAGTTGCGAGTTTCGGGTTGTGGGTTAGGGTGAGGTGTTATGTTTTCCAGCTTGTTTCGACGTATTGGATGAAATGATTGATCTTGCGACCCAGTTTGTCGTATTTATCCAACAGTTCTGTTAATGGATCATCCGAAAAATGAATATCACTGATCATCTGTAATTGGCTGATGGTTTCATCACAGGAGGCGTGAGCAAAAATAAGAAACCTAATGAATTCCTTTTTATATCTTCTTCTTCCAAATCCTTCGGCAATGTTATCTTTGATACTTTTTGATGATCGCCGGATCTGACTTCCCTGTTCATATAATTCATACTTCGGCAAATCCATGCTCATTTTGTGAACCTCTAAGGCGTAATCATATGCCATGTTATATATCTCTAAATCTGTATGGCTCTTCATGATGGTTGTTTTTTTGTTTCGGGTTGCGGGTTATGGGTTACGGGTTGCGTGTTACGGGTTTTGGGTTGCGTGTTGCGGGTTTCGGGTTGTGTTGCGGGTTGCGGGTTTGCGTGAAACGCTTTAAATCTTTCGTATTGCTTCTACGGGTTTTAGTTTTAGTGTTTTCCAAGCGGGGTATAGGGCTGATAAAATAGCCGCTACACTGATAAGCAGGGTGATATGCCAATAGTAACTGGCATTTAATTTGGGATAGATTACGGTTTCCATGCCATAGGCGTTAAGTCCCTGGGCAAATGCGCTGAGGTCGATGCCCGTTGTTCCCAAGATCGAGACGGTGATCCAACTAAACAGTAAGCCCAGCGGAGTTCCGACCATCGTCAGAAAGAAGGTTTCAGAAAGTACCATCCCAAACAGGCGGCGTTTGTTCATCCCAATAGCCATAAGCATGCCGAGCTCGCGTGTGCGCTCCATTACGGCCATCAGCATGGTATTGATAATACTGAATACCAATGCAATAATGATGATGACCATAACAACGTACATCGATACGTCCGTCATACTAAAGACATATTCAAGTTCCGGAGCGATAGCAGCCCAGCTGGCGATTTTGAGATCCGGATAAGAGCCTGAAAGCTGTTCGGCCTGTTGGGGGGCATTGGTAAAATTTCCAAGCTTTAGTGTTATCTTATGAATAAGATCCTTTTTGCCCAGCAGGCGGTTTAGGTCACTTCGTAGTACAAACACATTTCTTTTGTCATATTTTGAATTAAAGGAATCGAAGATCCCCGCCACGCGGAAAGCACCTGCGGTAATATTTCCATCTACATCTTGGAAGCTGAGGACCAATTTTGATCGAAGGTCCAGCTTCAAACGTTCGGCCAGGGCTTTTCCAATAAGAATGGGATTGCGGTCTATGCTTTGAAGGAAATCGCCCTGTTTGAGATATTGGATGACAGGTGGTGGGCTTGTATGAGTTGTATCGACTCCATGGATAGTAACACCGTAGCTATTGGCCGCACTTTGTGCCAGGCCCGTTGATTGACTTTCATACTCAATTTGCTGGATATGCTTTTGCTCGGCCAGAGTATCTAACAGACTTTGTACCTCTTCAATATTGTACTTGGGATTAAATTGATCCCCGAACTGGGGATTTGTTATCTGGATATGACCGACTGTTAGATCGAGCTGGTTTTGCAAGTACCCCTGCGCCATGCTGTTAAAAAAGGCGGAGATAAAAACACCGGCCCAGATTCCCAGCAGTACGGCAATGATTACGACTCCACTGCGTGTTGGATTACGCCAAATGTTCTTCCATCCGAGTGTGATAATTTTTCGAATCATATCAGGACCTCATAGCATCAACAGGGTTCAACTTGGCGGCTTTAAGAATAGGGATGATGCTGAACAGCAGGGTGATTCCAAAGACGATAAGTGCCTGGCTGGTAAATATTTCGGGATCGGTAGAGAACTGTAGTACGGGCGTCATGTTATACTGCTCAACAGCCGAAGCCATAGCTCCCGAAAGATCGATGGGATTTACATTGAAGTACCAGGCAACGGGGATGCTCAGAAAGATGCCAAATCCTGCTCCCATTAGACTCATGATGAGTACTTCGAGAGATAGTATTTTGGCGATGGTGCTGCGCGGCGTACCTACCGAGAGCATGACACCAAATTCATAGCTACGTTCAGCAATCATCATCAGCACGGTGCCTAAAATGCCGAAGCCTACCACCATGTAGAGTACGAGAAGAATGATGATTCCACTGGCCCGATCCACTTTAATAGCCTGTTCTAGTTCCGGCATCATTTTTTGCCAGGTTAATACTTCATATTCACTGGCCGGTAACTTGCTCTTAAGGTAATCGGCCGTTACATCTATTCCTGTGGGATCTTCCAAGTTGAGCGCAATAGAAGTGAGTCGACCTTGGGCTGAAAATAGGTATTGGGCGGTTTCCAGGGGTAGATACACCAAACTGCTGTTCATATCGGGATTGGAAAATGAGACCGTTCCTTTAATAGGATAGAGGCCTGTAGCATTCATCCCGTGGTAGCCTTGGCCAATAAGAACCAGGCTGTCACCAACTTGGGCATTCAGTCGATTCAATAACTCTTGACCGATAATAGCTGCTTGTTCGTTATTTGAGGAAAAATAACTTCCCTGCTGCAAATTTATCTGTGGCTGGCTGAGCTCTTTTTCTGCCTCTACATCAATTCCCATAATCATAGCCGGTCGACTTTGTTGCCCGGTTGCTGCCAGCGAATACGATTCGATGCGGGGAATGATTGAGCTAATATTATCTTCCGATTTAATAATTTGATACAACGAATCGCTAACACCCAGACTGTTATTCAGAGTAGGGGTATCCTGGTAACCCTTTTTGTGGATTTGAATATAGCCGGAGAAAGTCCCTACCGTATTTTCGAGCATATTATCGTACTGTCCTTCCTGAGAGGAGCGTGTAATGGCTGATAAAAAGACGGCAACAACAATAGAGAGCGTTGTGATGATGGTTCTACGCTTATTCCTCCAGATATTTCGCCATGCTAATTTTATTGAAAGCATTTTTTCTAGTGGACAGTTATCAGTGACCCGTACACAGTGGTCATTGAAGTGAAAATTTATTTGTAAGGATGTACTCTTTTAAAAGGTCATACTATCTAAGTAAGGGATTTAGTTAAGAGAGAATATTTGTGGATAATAATCTTTACGAGAAGTCACAGGCATTTGCTATTAGGATTGTCAAGGCATATCAACTTTTAAAGGATAAAAAGCGTGAGTTCGTCTTATCAAAGCAGCTTCTACCAAGTGGTACTAGTATTGG
This sequence comes from Fodinibius halophilus, assembly GCF_011059105.1. Lineage (GTDB taxonomy): Bacteria > Bacteroidota > Rhodothermia > Balneolales > Balneolaceae > Fodinibius > Fodinibius halophilus. The sequence goes on from NZ_JAALLS010000020.1 coordinate 22,563, forward strand.
AACAAATATTGCAGAGGCAAATGGTGCTATTTCAAAAGCTGATTTTTCAGCTAAAATTTCAATTTCATATAAAGAGTGTTTAGAAACAAAGTATTGGTTAATCCTCCTGGGGGTACTAACTTTATCGATGAAGAAACACATGATAGTATATTTAATGATGCCGATGAACTGGCAAGAATTCTATTTTCCATTTTGAAGAAAACCCGTATTGATCCGAAGTAACTTAACGATTTTGTTACTGTAAACTGATAACTGTTCACTGTTTTAATCAACACGTTTCATATTTTGAATGCTAAAGAATCGCTCATCAATATCAGTATTGAAGGCGATATCCTCGTAAAGCAATACCGTCTTTTGGTCTTTTTTATTCATAGGAATCATCTCCATTTTTGTTGGGATGGTTCGTCCATTCATGTTCTTAATTCTTGAGCCCTCCATTACCTTAATCAATTTTCCATCCTCATTATAAAATTCGGTACGCAGCTGCAGATACTCTTGTTTGGATATAAAGCTGATTAGTTTTCCCCACACGACGGGGGCCTGGGGTTTGGGCGTCATTTCAATTTTATAGCACTTATAATCACTTATAGTACTGTCACCGGCCATTGTATGGTTATAGTCAGTAACAATGGAAGATTCTTCCACCAGGTCGTTATTGGAGAAATCCGATCCCATCCAGGATTGACTCATCATCGAGGGGGGCATTTTGATCGTTCGATTGATATTAGGCAGCCAGTTCCAGATCTCATTCTCTCGTTTTAAATAAGCTGTACCCTCGTCGCGGGCCGGGGCCGTCACAAGGATGAGGCTGTAATCGGTACCCAGGCTCCAGGCCTTCATTGTTACTTCGCGCTGCCAACTTGGGCGTACAATCTTCATAGTTATTTTAGCGCGTGAACTTTCTCCCCGCATTTTCTTGTCCGCTTTTTGGACAATATCAGTAGCATCTTGGGCCTGTAGCATCGTTACGCCACTGAATAATAGTACACTTATTACAAAACAATACTTTTGTATGAACTGCATAATGGAGCACCCGTTTTATTATTCATTTGTTATTCTTTCTGTCAGCATAGCAATTTGAAATTCCAGTCTCTTAACTTCTCGCAGTATAGAATTTTTATCCATCTGCATCCAGTGCCAGAGCTTAATCATAGAGCCAAAAGCCAAGGCAATAAATAGGACCACTCCATATCGTATTATTTCTGTTATACCTTCCACTACAAATAGTTTATAGCCACAATAGAAGCATAATACTACTACGATGGTATGGACTATGGACATCAAGATGGCAACCCAGCCCAATTTGCCGGTATAGAGATCTCCCCACATTTTGAAAAGGCTTTTTTCTTCGAGGTTATTATAGAACTCAGCCTCTTCCTTATCCAGTGATTCTGTAATTAACTTATCGATTTCTTCCTCTTTCATCGTCATGGTTAGTTTCTTTTAGTTATGAGATAATCTGCTTTAATTTTTCACGGGCATAAAACAAGCGAGACTTAACGGTTCCCTTCGATATTTCAAGCAGGTTACTGATTTCCTTTAAACTCAAGTTATCAAGGTAAAACAGCTCAAGCACGATCTGTTGTGTGGCCGGCAACTGTTGGATACCTTCTTGTACCTTCTTTAACTTTTCATCGGAATAATCAGTTGCTGCCTGCTTCTGTTCTGATTCAGTTTCACTTTTAAGAGTTTGGGCATGTTTGGCACATTGCTGCTGTTTTCTTATCCAGTCGATAGCTTTTCTTCGAGCGATACTTAGTGCCCAAGCCTTAAAACTCACTTTCAGCTCTAATTCAGAGAGCTTCTTGATAATGATATACCAACAATTTTGGGCAATATCGTCAACAGGATCTTGTTCCCGGATTTGATGATATATTGTTTTCTTCATAATCGGATGGAAGCTCCTAATAAGCGTTTTCAATGCTTTTTCTTCCCCGTTTTGAAAACGTTGAATCATCTCTTCATATGATTGTTGTTTATCCGTAGTATCCATCATTCATCTATATAGTCGAATGAGAAGTAGGAAGGTTCAATATTTTTTTAAAAACTCTTGATTCGAATGAGTCCGCAGCAAATAGTATCCACTGGGGACTTTAAAGTCAATCTGTAGACTTGGTTATCTCTTGATGAGTTTTTTTTGTGGCGGGTGACCAGGGACGGTAGGTCGATGCTGCCAATTCGAAGGCTGAACTATTTTTTACTTCATCAAATAAAAGCAATGTCATCCTGAATTTATTTCAGGATCTCAGTGAATAAGGCCGCGTAGGCTCTAAAAGGCAAGCACCTGCTTACAGTAGTAATGTAGAGGGCACGGAAACCGAAGGAGGCGCAACAGGATGATCACTTTGTCCTTTTACTTATAGTGCAAGCATCCCGCTCGTGCTATGCTGTAGTTAATAATTGCGAGCAGCAAATAAGCCACAGGTCATTTCGAGCCGCCGCAAGATGGCGATAAATCTCATTCACATGGTTTGGCTCCCTTTTGCCCCCCTGATGTTAATGTTGGTTTAAGAATTAAAAGCAGTCTCCCTTTATTAGTTCGCGAAGTGCACTGAAGCCATACCTTCACTTAAAAACTTCGACAGAGTTCACCTCGGCGTAGGTGTGCGTAGGATCTAAAGGGAACTGTCAGATAATTGTATTGATAGCAGATCGAGATATCATCTCGATCAACATATTTTTTAAATCCTCTCCTTACTTCCCAAAGCTCATCCATTTTAAGAATATAAAACACGTGTCATCTTGAATTTAGTTCAGGATCTCCTAAAAGAGGTTCCCATAATGGACCAAAAATTAAGCGTGGGCATGTGTAGTATCCCTCATACATCAGCCAGTTATTACAGGGAGATCGCTACGTTCCGTTTCATTCCTCTTGCGATGTACAAGCGTTGATAGGGTGAGGAAAAGTCCTCCTTTTGGCGCTATTAGTGAAGGAGCGGAGAATGGGAGCTGAAGGAGGTGTAGGAAGATGATCCCAGTGAACATTATCAATAATCTGCCAATAGCGCGAGTGTCTCGTACCTGTTATGCTGACTCACCCTTAGTTCCTCCTGCTCGCAGGGAGGGAAACTTTGTTTACAAGTCACCCAAAACAGATCGAGCTATTCACTTCCAGAATGCACATAGGATAGGAAGTTTTGTAATAGCAATGCCCCGGCCTTTCCCGATTTTTCCGGGTGAAACTGTGCTCCCATATAATTGTCTTTAGAGACTACGGCCGTAAAATCCTGTATATAGCAACAGCTGGCCAGAGTATATTTATTAACTGGTGCAAAGTAGCTGTGCACATAATAGAAATATTCTGATGTGTTAAAGCTGCTCACCAGGGGATGGCTGTCATCAACATCGGTAAAAGTATTCCATCCCATATGCGGGACTTTTTCCTTTGAGGAATCAAACTTTCGTAATCGACCGGGAATAATACCCAATCCCTCGGAATCACCTTCTTCCGATGATTCATACAGCAGTTGCATCCCCAGGCAGATGCCCAGCACCGGCTTGTTGGTCTTTTTCAACCACTGGTCCAGGCTGTTTTTTTTGAGTGATGCCATTGCCGGTTCTGCATGACCAACGCCCGGAAAAATAATGCCATCAGAATCGTTGAGTTCATCCGGATTATTCGTAATGATATGAGGCTCATTGAGGCGCTTGAGTGCATTCGATACCGAAGCTAAATTACCGGCTTCATAATTGATAATTGCGATCATTATTATAGTAAGTCTTTAGTACTGGGTAAAATGTTAGCATTACGTTCGTTACGGCTTATGGCTGCACGCAGGCACCGGGCAAAAGCTTTAAAGCAGGCCTCAATTTTGTGGTGATCATTTTCACCCTCAACTGAAATGTTCAGAGTTGCTTTGAGATTCATAGCCAGGGAGTAAAAAAAGTGTTCCGTCATTTCGGTTGGGAAATCTCCAACATATTCACGGTTCAAGGTGCCGTCAAAGACGAGATAGGGGCGTCCGGAAAAATCCAGTGCTACCGTTGCCAATGTTTCATCCATAGGCAAGGCGAATCCATAGCGTTGTATTCCCACTTTATTTCCTAAAGCCTTGCTAATGGTTTCTCCCAGCGTAATAGCAACATCCTCAATGGTATGGTGTTCATCGATTTCAAGGTCACCATCACACGAAATTTCCAGATCTACCAATCCATGTTTGGCGATCTGTTCCAGCATGTGATCAAAAAAACCTAAGCCTGTATCGATTGAGCTCTCACTCGTTCCATCGAGATTAACACTGATGGAGATATCGGTTTCGGAGGTAGTGCGCTTAACGGTAGCCTTACGCGTAGGAAAGCATATTTTATTGCTTAGTGAAATCCAGTTCTTAGCAGATTCCATTTCAATCCCCTCTGCATCAATAGCTTTCAACTGACTATCGTCAGCAATAATTTGTAAATCAACTTCATCAGAACTAATACCGGCTGCCGATATTTTCTCATTATCCAGCAGGTCCACTTCTAATGGTGAGAGTGTATCAGTAATAAAAAAGAGTGTATGGTCTAGCTGCTGTAGACGTTTTAGGCCATATAAAGCCCCGGGCCATAATAGTTCTGTATCGGAACCTGTTAACGCTTCTGTTGATATTCGAATGTTCATTATGCTATCTCCTTTAAAGCTGTAATTAACCGTTCATTTTCATCCGGAGTTCCTACTGTGATGCGCAGGCAGCTATCGCAATGTGGTTCGTTGCCACGATATCTAACAATGATATCCCGTTTAGCCAGTTGTTGGTAGATGGTACGGGCATTATCTATTTTCACCAGCAGGAAGTTTGCATCACTGGGATAGATATGTTCTACGTGGTTGAGCTCTTCCAACTTATTACGCAGCTGCTTTCGTTCCTTTTTAATGGCCTCAATATGAAATTCTACTGTTCTCCAGTTTTCTAATCCTTCAATGGCCAGTTCCGCGGTTGGTTTATTAATATTGTAGGGGGCCTTTACCTTCATCATATAGTTGATGATCTCTTCTTGGGCATAACTTATACCCAGCCTGATTCCTGCCAGTCCCAGAGATTTCGACATCGTTTGCAGTACTACAAGGTTGGGATATGTTGCCACATGCGATGCCCAGCTTTCTTGATCACTAAAGTCGATATACGCCTCATCAACTACTACAATACCGGGAAACTTTTTAACCAGCTGTTCAATCTTATCGGCTTCAAAGGTGTTACCGGTAGGATTATTGGGGGAGCAGAGAAACAAGATCTTTGTTTCCGGGGTTACGGTATCCAAGATGGCTTCTACCCGAGGTTGGAATGTTTCTTCATCCAGCAGTACTTCGTCAATGGCAATATCATGGATATTAGCAGATACCGTGTACATGCCATAGGTCGGAGGTACGGTCAATACGCGATCTTTGCCGGGTCTGCAGAAGATCCGGAACAGCAGGTCAATCCCTTCATCACTGCCAACCCCTACAAAGGTGTTCTCCTTTCGAACACCGCGCCATTCTGCAATCAGTTGTCTCAGCTTTTTTTGGGATGGATCCGGGTAGCGATGCAAGTCGCTTTCATCAGTAAAAGGAGCACCCAGGCTATTCTCATTGGCATCTAACAGTAGTCCCTCTTCAAAATCTTCGCGGGCACTGTGGTAGGGGGTAAGCTGTTGAATATTAGGACGAACAAAGCTTTCAATATTGAATGAACTATTCATTGTCTAAAAGAAGTAATAGTTAATTTATTTGTTGATATCGGCAAGACGGATAGATACTGCATTTTTATGAGCCTGTAACTGTTCCAGATCAGCAAGTTTTTCGACAGTGGGTCCCACATTCTGCAAACCTTCTTTCGAAATTTGTTGTACCGTGATCTGTTTGATAAATGAATCCACAGAAACTCCGCTGTACATACGGGCATAACCATATGTTGGTAACGTATGGTTGGTACCTGAGGCGTAATCACCGGCACTTTCAGGCGTCCAGGGGCCCAGAAATATTGATCCGGCATTCATAATATCTTCTACCAGCTGATTTGGTTGCTTAGCCTGAATAATCAGGTGTTCTGGGGCATATGCATTGGAAAATGATACAGCCTCACCCAGAGATTCAGTGACTATGCTGAAGCTCTTTTCTATTGCTTTCCGGGCAACTTCTTTACGCGGCAGTTCCGCAAGTTGTTGGTCCAATTGCCGTTGACAAGTTTCCAGGTCAAAACCCTTTGTTGCTGCCAACACCACTTGGCTGTCTGCCCCGTGTTCGGCCTGCGATAACAGATCGGCAGCAACAAACACCGGATTCGTTGTTTCATCAGCAATAACCAGTACCTCTGACGGACCGGCCGGCATGTCGATGGCTATTTGTGCCTCACTGTTTTGCAGAATCATTTTAGCTGCCGTTACATACTGGTTACCGGGGCCGAATATTTTATCCACTTTTGGAACCGATTCTGTACCCAAGGCCATTCCTGCCACGGCTTGGGCTCCACCGGCTTTGAGTAGGTGTGTTGCCCCGATTTTCTGTGCAATATAGATGATCTCATCAGCTACTGTGCCATCTTGTTGAGGCGGGGTAGCTACCACTATGGTTGAACAACCGGCCAGCATTGCCGGAATGCCCAACATCATCAGGGTAGAGGGGAGGATAGCGGTACCTCCGGGAATATAGAGACCAACTCTTTCGATTGGTCGTGCTATACGTTTGCACTGCACGCCGGGCATGGTTTCTACCTCCAGCTGCGAGGGGAGTTGGGCTTTATGAAACTCATAGATATTATTGAAAGCAGTATCTATGGCTTTTCTGATATCATCGTTCAAACGAATATCCTGATTCTGTGGGTCGATGACCAAGGGATCGGGTGTAACGCCATCGAACTTCGCAGAGAAATGATTGATCCCATTGTCCCCTTCCTCTGCAATACCTTGGATGATCGGCTCTACCTGTCCAAAGACAGATGTAAAATCCATTTTAGGACGCTGACAGAGTTGCTTCAGGTCATCCGTAGCTAATTTATTATATATGTAAGATTTCATGGTCTTTATTGTCCGGTCATTATTATGGGTAAGAAGTGAAGAGCAAGAGGTAGCGATATGCTTTTCACTTCTCGCTTTTTACTCATGAGATTACAATATCATACTTTCAATAGGTAGAATTACAATTCCACTGGCTCCCTCTGCTTTGAGCCTTTCCATAACAACCCAAAATTCATCAATAGGGATGACCGTGTGGATGGCTACCATACCGTTATCGGCAAGAGGCATTACCGTAGGACTTTTAAGCGAAGGAATGATCTCCTTGATTTTTTGTACTGAATCTTGCGGAGCATTCATCATAATATACCGGCTGCGTTCGGCCTGCTGGTGCCCGTCCATGCGTTGCAGGAATTTGTCAATCAGCTTTTTCTTACCAGGCGATAATTTTTTATTGGTTTGGATGAGTTCCGTTTCTGACTCCAGTATTGTTACCAGCTCTTGCAAGCCGTTGGCTTTAAGGGTATTGCCAGTTGATACGATATCACAGATAGCATCGGCAACTTCGAGCCTGGGTGCTATTTCAACGGCACCCGAAATCGTTACCACATCTGTGTTAATGTCTTTCTCTTCAAAGAAATCACGGGTCAGTTTAGGATAGCTTGTAGCAATAGTTTTGCCTTCAAAATCATTTACTGATTGAATATCGCCATCTTTGCGAGCGGCTAAAGACAGACGACATACCCCATAATCGAGTCCCCGGAGTACGGTAACATCCGCACCTTTTTCTTGTGTCTCATTAGCACCTACAAATCCGAGGTCACAAACCCCATCTTGTACATATTCGGGAATGTCATCATCTCGAATAAGGAGCAGTTCAACATCAAAATTTCGGCATTTAACCAAGAGGTTACGTTTATAGTCATCAAATCGGAGTCCTATACCTTTGAGCAGGTCAATAGTTTTATCGGTTAGACGTCCAGATTTTTGAATAGCAATACGTAGAGAAGTATTAGAGTCTGCAGTGCGTTGCATAACAATGAGATATAGTAATTTGTTGTTGGGAAAAAGTGCTAGGAATAATAAGAGACGGGGTAGCCTAAGCTACATATAAAGATGCTATCGACGGTAGGAACCGCCGTGATGGAGGTGAGAATGGATATGGAGTTGTTCTTTTAGCATCAGGCCAAATATACAAACTTTTCAGAAACCATCCAGAGAAATTATCTGTATTTACAATTATTTAATTTTTATCGGCCTACAACGCTGATAAAGCTATAAAAAACAAAAGACCCTTGTCTTCCGACAAGAGCCTTTTACGTATGATTTAACCTTGAGGGGTTAAAGGGAAGTAGTTAGTTCGAATTTAATTCAATAGTTCCAAGCTGTGTTTCTTCTCCTTTGGTAACTTCAATTCCGGTTTGAGTAGAATCGGTATATTGGTCGCTGCTGGGATCAAAGACCACATCATAGGTAGCTGCTTGAAGGCCAATAAGCAGGAATTCACCGTTGTCAGCTGTAATAGTGGAGGTTACGGTATCTTCACCGGTTATTGCCATCACATTGGTATTAAAATCAGAAGGTTGTACCGTACCTGAGATAGATCCCGTTTCAGAAAGACTTACTGCACGAAGTACCGGTTTAAGCGAGTATCCGCCATTTCCTTTCTTTACAATAGAGCGTGCGGCATCAAAGTCGATTAAAAGTGTGTAGTTGGAACCTTCCTCTACTTCGGCCTCAACATTGAGTTTAAGACCAGATTGTTGTGATCCGGGTGTCTGGAGGTCATGAGTTTGACCATCAACCGTAACGGTATTGTCGTCGCCCAGGATAAATCGAATTTGTTCATAAGTACCTGCTTCTAACTCTTCGGTACCCAGCATAATGGTGTTACCGTTAGTTAACTCAAGAAGGTTAACTTTCATAGACTGGTCGGTAATTGTAACCCAGCCTTCTTCTTCAGCCTCATTATCAGATTTCGTAGAGTCGGTTTCTGCATTCTCATCTTTATTAACACGGACACTGTTTATCGTAACATTAACGGAATCATAATTAGCCGGGGCGTCGGTCATGGCCACAGACATAGTGCCTGTTCCACCAGTTTCGTTAGTGGTGTCACATGAGATGAATCCAAAAATAAGTGCTAATGATAGGGTAATAAGTAGCGTAATATTTTTCATAATAGTTAGTCAATTTGTTCGTATTTCCATCTTATCTATTCAAATCGACATTGGGGCAAAATGCTTCACTTCATTGTGGGGGCTGTCACCTTAAAATCAGGGTATGGGTACCGGATTGGTTTATTAATACAGAAGTGTGTTCATTTAGGCATTTACTGCAACTACCACAACAATAAGGAAGAGCGTAAAAAGAGTAAGTTGAATGATGGGATTGAAAATAATCTTTTTATGCATGTAAATACTGCCTATTCCAAGTTAGAAGTACTATTTTTAGAACATTAAACCGGACAGATAATAAATTGTTCCAAACTTTTTATGTGGAGTCGGATTATCCCATCTTAAGAAATACATATTGCCAAACTATTATCATTTAATGATTGAACTATTACGGTTAAACATTTATTCTTAGAGCCAAACAACCGAAACTGATATTGAACGTTTTATTATGATTACAACTGCTCAATTTACCTATATCCCACTAAAAGCATCCGATCCCCGTGAAAGTGTAGACTTTTTGTTAGAATTGGTGGCACAACACGATGTTGAAGTTGATGTGAATTATATGTCAACAAGTGTGCGAGGGGAAACAGAAGTGGTTTTTGAGCTCATCCAAGAGATGTATGATACGATGACGATAGAAAAGGAAGAGTTCCGTTTCCATGTAGAGCTACTGAGCCCGGTAGCTGAGGAAAAAGATCCTATTGACCTGCCCAAAGAAGATTAGAATTAAATGAGTACTCTTCTTTTAAGATCAGGGAGTTAATCCTGTTTTTTATCGCGTAGCTTTTTAATGGCATAGGAGCCGCCCAGGGCTGCCAAAATCCCCAGTCCCCCGTCAATGGGGGTTTGCTCGGGACTGCCGGGTAGTCCGGGTTGAGCAAGGGTTAGGGTAACTGTAATAAAGATAATTACAAGGGTAAGAAGGAGTATAGTCGTTATTTTCATAATAATAGCTGTATTGATAGTTTTGTAACAAAGAATAAAGTCTTTGCCTGATAGCAGATTTTTGATCATATCAATTATTTAACAAGGCTCATTTTCTTGGTAAGCACTTTGGTTCCTACCTTTAATTGGTAGAAATAAAGTCCTGATGCTAAATTTCTGCCATTAAAATTTGCCTTATAACTTCCTGCCGATTTTTGTTGGTCAATTAATGTTCGAACCTCTCGTCCCAACATATCATAAACCCGTAAAGTTACCTTTGATTGTGAAGGTACACTATATTTGATAACTGTTTCGGGGTTAAAAGGGTTAGGGTAGTTTTGTTGTAACCTAATTTGATCAGGAACCTTAGTGTTGGTTTCCGTAACAGGAGCTGCCGTAACTATAAAACGAGGATCTTTTTGTTTAGCATGTATAACGGTTGGATAGGGAGTGACTGGGGGATTATCAGGTGATGCAGTGGTTACTTTTTTATTGCTAATCTTTTTCTGCTGGACCGGTTGGATATGAATACGATCATGCTCTTTTAGGTTATAATGCTCACCGGTTTTTTGATCAACAAGAAAAAGATCAATTTCGCCAGGTATATTTTGGCCCTCCCATTCCAACAGTAATGGTTCGCTGGTGCTATTATTTATTTCGTATCTCAGGGGAAAGGAAATGATATCTTCAATTTGTTCAGGAATAGCATTTATTTCTAGGGCTGTTTTTTCGGGGCCGGTGAAATATAAATAATTGTTTTTACCATTTAGGGGGCGAAGTTTATAGGCGTCGTAAATATCCTTTTTCAGGGATGATTCGGAGTTGAAGCTAAGGAAAGCGCTTGACTGGGTTTGATTGTTGCTGGTGAGCTTCAATTCTATTTGTGAGATAGATTTATTGTTCTTGTACAATGCCCCTCCATCAGAGCTGACAATGGCTTCGGGAGAAATAGCCAGGCTGGGACTGCCATTATTATTTGCTTTAACCCAGAACCCTTGCCAAACCCCGATTTCTCCCCCTGCTAAACTACCGGCGCTGCCATTCCAGGTTAAATAGCTCCCGGATCCTTCATTGGCACTTGAATCCCAAACATAAATTGTGTTGTCGATATTGGTTTTAGTCCAGTTAGCATTGTCATCCCAGTCAATTTTTGCCCCAAAAGGGTTACCTACTAAGTTCCATCCGTCGCGGTTGGTAACGTAGGTGCCTCCTTGTTTTGTGAGACTGATATTCGGAGAGACCGTATTTGAGGGAGCAAAACCGGTAATATCCAGCGTTTTGGGGAACCCTCCGTCAACAGCAGTAGTAGATGGGTCGTCATCCTCATAAACATAAACTAAAAACCCTTTTCCATTGTCCAGTGTTTCAGAAGCGTTATTAATAGATGTAAAACCGCGTGCTGTGGTATCTTGGCTTCCGTTGCCCTCGTTCCAGATATATACATTAGAAGTACCCGCACTGTTATCGGCCCCGGTAAATCCCTGCGTCCAAATATCATTTGTAAGGGCACCAAAACTGTTATTGAGTTCGGGAGCAGATAAGATGCGCCATCCCTCATTGCCGGAAACGGTTTGCGTAATATCTCCCGGGGTGATCTCAAGATAGGGTTCCTTGCCGCTGGTATTGTCACCCGAACCAAAGTAGTAAGAGGTGCTAAATCCATTGCCGCTGTAGCTGCCATCGGGTCTTATTTTTAGTATCACAATATTATCGGAGGCGTTGGCTTGGTAATCTGAAATCCGATTATTAATGAAATTTGTAATATCGATGGAATACCATTCTTGGTTGGGATCACTGGGAGTTATAAATGGCGAACTGCCCAACAAGGTATACGGATGAGTTGAGCCAAAGAATTCGTCTTTGGACGATGATACCGTGGAAGAGATAAAATCACTTCGGTTTTCAGTAGAACCATATAGGTCAATATCAAAGTCGTTACCCGAAGAGTTGATCTCTTTGTAGACATGAAAGACAGCTTGGTCAACCGGGGCGGTAAGCTCGCTAATATCAAACTCCAAGATAGCACGATAGTACTCTGTTACAAGGCTCTTGTCCTCGATAGAAACAAGCAGTGATTCTGAAGCACCATGAAATGAGTTTTGTTGGCCATTTGATCGATATAGAATATCATAGTCAGTGGTGTCGCTGTTAATGGTGGTCGTTTGCCCCGGGCTCTGGCCGGCTATTCCAAATGTTAGGACTATAACAAACAACGCAGAAAGTTTTAGATACATAGCATTCATAATCCCGATATTAAGTTATTTCTCTTCTTAAATGACTTTTCCACTTTGTAATGCGAAATTAGAACCAGAAAAGGATCAGATTAGCATAGATCTTACTTTTTAAGATGCCCGTGGAATTGCTAGACAAAATATGAACGTTGATTTTGTACCTTTGGTGTTGTTTGGAGAAAGGTGAAATGCTGTTATAAGCCCCCTCTTTATGATTTTGCTTTGTAATTTTAGAATTATCAGCACTCAATTACAGCAAGCCCGTGCTCGCAGCTCATCTATGCGTAGCGGAGTAGTGCAAGGAGTTAAGGAACCTGTAGCTCTACTTAATGAAGATTGGAAGGCAAAATGAAGTAGTACGTGCTAAATCTGTTTTTCATCGCGTAATTTTTTGATGGCATAGATTCTACCTAAAGTTGCCAGGATGCCGAGTCCGCCATCAATAGGTGTTTGCTCGGTGGCCCATCACAAGAGTTGGGAGCGTGGTTAAGAGGAACAAAATAACTAAAGGGATAAGATGTCTCATAATATTCGACTTTTAAGGAATGAGATATAGAATATATGAGTGATCTTCTGCATAATAAATATCTCGATTTCAGACTTTTATTATCGATGTTTATGGAGGTTTGGCCCCTTACCATAGTTCATCAACGGTTTGAGGTCACCCCCTCCCATACTTTTTTAATACATAAACCATGTGGGAATTCTCTCATTTTTTGATAATAGATTAAGGTTATGGGTTGCCGGGTACCGTTAGTGGTTGGAAAACAACTACGAGATAGGAACAAGCGGTGCAAGAATGAAATTTGAAGAATAGGTCTTTAGGATTTAACTTACCTTTCGTTTTAAGAGATGAACAGACGGGGATATAGTGGGTAAAGAAATATCATCAAACAGTACTAAAGCCGATACCACCAAGTTACTTCTTCGCCTTGGTGAGGGCGAGCAAGGGATATACGATCAGCTCTATCCGATTGTTTACGAGGAATTAAGGAGGTTGGCATATGCTCAAATGCGCCGACAAGCTTCCGACCATACCTTATCAAAAACGGAGCTGGTTCATGAAGCTTACCTGAAAATGATTAATCAGTCACAAGTAAATTATAACGATAAAAGTCATTTTTTGGCAGTTGCCTCTCACTGTATGCGGCAGATACTGATAGACTATGCACGTAAGAAGCAAGCTGAAAAACGGGGTGGCAAGGAAAAGGATTTAACCTACATTGATGAGCTCTACAATAACCAAAAAGAGAAAGCAGAAGAACTGATTGAGATTGATGCAGCGATTGAGGGTCTGGCCGAAATAAATGAACGGTATAGTAAAGTAGTTGAAATGCGCTTTTTTGGAGAGATGACGATCAGGGAGACGGCTGAGGCGCTCGGTGTATCCGAAAGTACGGTTGAACGTGATTGGGTGAAGGCGCGCGGCTGGCTGCATAAAGAACTTAAGGGGCGGTTTGATGTGGAGTGATTTTTATCTCTCTTTTTTCGCTATGTATAAATTAGGTGCTGTTGATCAGTATTGATTATGGTATAACTGTTTTTATAAAGCAATTATCAGACTATACATCAGAAATTTTGAATTATGGATATCCATTCTAGTCAATCACAAGCTGAGAAAAAATATATGTTATGAGTGATGTAAACCGGAAAAAGGTTGATACCATCGTTGACCAGGCACTGGACTTACCTAAGGAGGAACGTAAAACATTTATTGAAAGTCAGTGCGGTGATAATAAACGGCTTAAAAATGAAGTTACGCTCTTGCTGGAATCTATTTATGATTCTGAGGGATGGCTCGAAAATCCCGAGGATTATAAAAAGGAATTTTACGATGAGATTTCTGACGATGTGGAGTACCTTTCAACAGATCATGCTTTTGTTGGTAGTCAGGTGGGGTCTTATACAATCCGCGAAAAAATTGGTGAAGGGGGGATGGGTACGGTATACCGGGCCGAACGCCGCGGCGGTGAGTTTGATCACCAGGTTGCTATCAAGATTATTCGCCGTGGTAGGGCCAGTGAAGTGAATATACGCCGCTTTCGTCGGGAACAGCGCATCCTGGCCGGGTTGAACCATCCCGGCATTGCTCGACTTTACGATGGGGGCATAACGGAGGAGGGCTTCCCTTATATTATTATGGAGCATGTTTCGGGTATACCAATCGATGAATACTGTCGGGAAAACGATTGTAGTATTACCGAGGAAATAGCGCTATTTGAACAAGTGCTGGAAGCGATTCGGTATGCCCACGAGAACCTGATTATTCACCGGGATCTGAAACCCGACAATATTTTGGTAGATGAAGCCGGTACCATCAAAATTCTCGACTTTGGAATTTCCAAGCTGCTGGAAGAGGATAGCGATCCCTCTCTTACCAAGACCGGTACCCAGCTTTTGACCCCCCGATATGCCGCTCCGGAACAGATACGTCAGGAAAATATCACTACGGCTACGGATCTGTATGCACTGGGTGTCGTATTTTATGAATTGTTAGCTGGCACTGGGCCCTATGATCTGGAAGAAGCCACTAGCTTCGAAGCGAAGCAGATTATTCTCAGGCAGGAACCGGTCAAACCAAGCGCCAAGGTTAGTTCAGCTGCATCCCATAAGAAATTAAAGGGTGATCTTGATGCAATTGCACTGAAGGCAATCCGCAAAGAACCCGACCGGCGCTACCGTGTGGCCAATGAGTTTCTGGACGATCTGAAGAGTTACCAAACGGGTATCCCAATCTCTGCTCACCAAGATTCTTTCAAATACCGAAGCCAGAAATTTATTAGCCGACATAAACAGGGTGTTGCAATAGCGGCAGGTATTCTTCTGCTCGTGGTTGGCTTTGTGGTTTTTTACAGCTGGCGTATTACCGAAGAACGAAATCAGGCAAAATTGGAAGCCCAAAAGGCTGAAGAAGTGACCGATTTTCTTACCCGCATTTTTGAAGGGAGTAATCCAACAGTTGCAAAAGCTGATAGTATTCCCATCAGGAATTTTTTGGAAAGAGGTGTAAACCGAATAAATGAAATGGAGGGGCAGTCAGAGGTGAAGGCAGCTCTTTTGACAACCATGGGGAGAGTGTATAGCAATCTGGGGGAGTATGAAAAATCAGATACACTTCTTCAAGAAGCCCTGAAACTCAGCAAGGAAGTATATGAGGACCCACATGAAGACCTGGCCAATTCATACGTAATGAAGGCGGCGAATGAAAAAGAATTGGACAATTTTGCTGCTGCAGAGTCGCTCTATAAAAAGGGTATTAATATTCTGGAAAAACTTGAAAATCGCCCTGATAGCCTTTATTCAGGTTCATTAAGTAATCTTGCGCTTTTATACGAGGAGATAGGTAAACACCCAAAAGCGATTCCGATCCACAAGAAAGCTGTAGCATTAGACAAAAAGCGCTACCCTGAGGGGCATAAAGAGATCGGTATAAGTTTAAACCACCTAGCAGTAGCTCAGGAGAAAAATGGAGCTTTTCAAAAAGCACTCAAAAATCATAAAAAGAGCCTTGAGATTTTTAACGATAAACTGGGGAAGGGGCATAAGAGAACAGCTATAACAACTCATAACCTCGCAATTTTGTATCGCAGTCTTGGGAGGATCGACAAAGCTATACCATTGATAAAAGAAGCATTAAAAATGAAAAAAGCGATATATGGCAATGAGCACATTGTCGTTGTGTCCAGTTTAGCCGGTTTGGGGCATCTTTATCGGGAAACCGGACAAATAGAAAATGCTATTTCTACTTTTGAGAAAACCATGGATATCGTTTCCAACACGCATGGAGATTCGAGCATGTATGCCGGTATCCTCTCGTTTAGTTTGGGCGCGAGTTACCTGCAAGATGGGAACTTTTTAAAAGCTAAGCGATTATTTCGCAAGTCAAAAGATATTTTAGAACGAGCGCTTGGACCGGAAGGAGCATATGTGGCTATTCCCAAACACTTACTGGGTAAGCTCTTTCTTAAGCAAGAGAAACTTTCTGAGGCACAAGATGAATTCCGGGAGACGAAAGCCATTTTAATTAAAAATTACGATAAAACTCATCCCTATTATGGTGGATTAATGAAAAGCCTCGGGAGATTAAAAATAGCCCAGGACAGTCTTCAAAAAGCTCGTGCGTACTTAAACAAGTCGATAGAAGTATTTGAACAGAAACTGCCGGATACCCATTGGAAGCTTGCAGAATCCAGACTCCTGTTAGGCAAAGTGTTATACCATCAAGAGAATTATTCTGAGAGCCGTCAATTGTTAAAACAAAATATCCCTCACATCAGAAAGTACAGGGGCGATGACGATTCTTATGTTAAAAGTTCAGCTGAAATATTAAAAATGATCCCGAGTACAGATTAACAAAATTATTAATTTAAATACACTAGTTTAGTGTTTTTGCGGGAGCGAAGATCAACGAGGTAAAATTTGAGCTTATCCAAAAACTTTCGTTATGCAAAGCCACTACCATTTTTGTATCTTTAGCGTTCTTTTGAGAAAGCCAAAATGCTGTTGACGGCACACCTTTATGACTCAGATTCGCAATTTTAGTATTATCGCCCATATCGATCACGGTAAATCCACACTCGCAGATCGTCTGCTAGAGCGTACCGGTGCTATAACCGAGCGCGAAATGCAGGAGCAGATTCTCGATGACATGGATCTGGAGCGTGAGCGTGGTATTACCATCAAGAGTCATGCTATTAAGATGGACTACGAACGCCCCAGCGGTGAGCGGGTTATCTTTAATCTTATTGATACGCCCGGGCACGTTGACTTCGCCTATGAGGTGTCGCGGGCTCTTAAAGCCTGTGAGGGTGCCCTGCTTGTGGTTGATGCCGCACAGGGAATAGAAGCGCAAACGATTTCAACGCTCTATCAAGCTATTGAACAGGACCTGGAAATTGTGCCGGTGCTCAATAAGATCGACCTGCCCGGCGCCGATCCGGAAGGAGTAGGGCAGCAGATTGTAGATCTCATTGGCTGTGATCATGATGAGATTTTAGAAGTGTCTGGTAAAACCGGCGAAGGGGTGGATGAGCTGTTGGAGGCCATCGTAGAACGTATTCCGCCACCGGGACGAGAGGATGAAAAACCGTTACGGGCACTTATTTTTGATTCTATCCACGACAGCTACCGCGGGTCTATTGTGTATGTACGAGTGATGGAGGGGACTCTGAACAAGGGCGACGGTATCCGTTTTATGGCTACCGATAAAGAGTATGAGGCCGAAGAGATCGGATTCCTAAAGCTTAAGAAAGAAAAGACCGATAAGCTGGAGGCCGGTGATGTAGGATATATTGTGGGGAGTGTAAAGTCGCTGGAGGATGCCCGCGTGGGTGATACGGTGACTAGAACCGATAATCCCGCTGATGAGCCTATCCCCGGTTATCAAGAACCTAAACCAATGGTATTTAGTGGGCTTTTCCCTACCCAATCTGATGATTTTGAGGATCTGCGCTCGGCACTGGAAAAATTACAGCTCAATGATGCTTCTTTAACTTACCAACCGGAAACTTCCGAAGCGCTCGGCTTTGGATTTCGTGCGGGTTTCCTTGGGATGTTGCACATGGAGATTGTACAGGAGCGGCTCGACCGAGAGTTTAACATTGATATCATAACTACGGTGCCCAATGTTGAGTACGAAGTGATGGTAACCAAAAAGGGCGAGCAGGAGAAGATCCTGGTTGATAATCCCAGTGATATGCCGGATCCGGGGGATGTGGATGTGGTTTATGAACCCTATATCAAGGCTAGTATTTTAACCCCTTCTGATTATATTGGTCCGGTGATGACCTTATGCCAGGAAAAGAGGGGGCAGTATGTGAATCAAATTCATATGCAGAGTCAGCGGGTAGAAATTAAGTATGAGCTGCCCATGGCCGAGGTTGTTTTTGACTTTTATGATCGATTAAAAAGCGGAACTCGGGGATATGCATCGCTTGACTATGATTTTTTAGAGTATCGGGAAGGTGATCTTGTAAGATTAGATATTTTACTTAATAAAGAGCCGGTAGATGCGTTATCAAGTATTGTGCATCGTGATAAAGCCTACGAGTTGGGTCGTAAGCTATGTAAGAAGCTTAAAGAGCTGATTGATCGACATCAGTTTGAAGTACCCATTCAGGCTGCCATAGGATCAAATGTTATTGCCCGTGAAACAATACCGGCTATCCGAAAAGATGTTACGGCTAAATGTTATGGTGGTGATGTTTCTCGAAAAAGAAAATTGCTGGAGAAACAGAAAGAAGGTAAGAAACGTATGAAGCAAGTGGGGACCGTTGAGGTACCTCAAGATGCATTCCTTGCCGTACTTTCTATGAATGATGATCAATAAATTTCAACGGTAACAATTAGGTTTAATAAATCGGATGGTTTCAACTACTACCTTTACTTTGTGTAAGAGCTTTTTGAATAAAAAGCTACGAATAGTCTTACCGGTCATTCTTTTCGCTCTTGTTATTACGACATCGGCTTTTGCCCAGTTTGAGGAGCCGGAGTTTAAAAAAATAGATACTGAGCGTGCTGAATGGTTTATGAACAAGTTTGAAGATGTTAGCTGGACCGGTCGCGGTTTGTACCGAAAAACAGATCTGGATGATACACAGACCAATGAGATTCGCGCACGGCTTCAAACGGTGTTTGGCGCTCCCACAAAAACCCTGGAAGATTTGATCAATACTGACAGCTTCCGACCGGGACAGGCAATACAGTTTGAGTATTGGTTTACGGTAAATGACAGCATTCCTTTGATGGTATTGGATGTTGACGGACCTTTTACAGATGGGTTGGTTTTCGGAGGGGCAAGTAAATATATAGATTTAATGCCCCAGATTAAGCGAACGTTTGCCCGTAAACTATTAGAGGTAGAAGCCCTTGATCCTTTTCAAGATTATTTCTACTCACCGGAACGTGAGCAATGGTTTAAGGTGGCCTATAAGAACGGAAAGTATAAGACAAAAGAAATTTCATCACCCGATGGAATGACGATTGATTTCGACTATTGAAAAAAGATTTTTTAATTACAGCTTTTAATGATTTAAAGGAGTAACATTGGCAGACCAACTATCAAAAGAAGAGCGAAAGAAACGGCGCGAAAAAAGAAACAATAAACGCAACGCCCAAAATGAAAAGGCAAAAAGCTGGTTGCGTGAATGGCTTGATGCGTTAATGTTTGCGGCTGTTGCGGCACTTATTATCCGTACTTTTTTCTTTGAGGCTTATCGTATTCCCACTCCATCGATGGAAAAGACGTTACTCACCGGTGACTTCTTGATTGTCTCTAAAATAAACTATGGTCCTCGTACGCCGATGGTGCTGGGGGTGCCGTTTACCAACATTCACTTACCGGGCGTTGTACTGCCTTGGACACGTTTGCCCGGTTTTGAAGAGGTTGAGCGCAATGATATTGTGGTGTTTAATTATCCGATTGATTTAGCACCTATTGCCGCCAAAACAAATTATATTAAGCGTGCTGTTGGTATGCCCGGTGATTCTCTCATGATAGATGATACTGATTTATATGTAAATGGTGAAAAAGCAGAACCGTTCCCGGGTATTCAGCAGACCTATACGGTAAAAGTTCGGGACCGGGTTCGTTTAAGTCCGGCAAAAGTTAAAGCGGCTGGTGCTCAGCTTTATCGTCAACAGGGGAATAACGGATACCGAGTAAATATGACAAAGCAGGTGGCCCAAAAAATGAGCCAATGGCCGGAAGTGAAAAATGTAGAGCCATTTGTTTTACCTGATGACTTTAACGAATTTCGACAGAGTACTTTTAGTTTCTCTTCTGGTTTTACCAATCATCACCATCTTCCCTCTTTGCAGGTGCCCTCGGCCGGTGATACTGTGACACTTACTCCTGAAAACTATCATATCTATGAAAACATCATAACCCGGTACGAGCGGAATGATGTTGAGCGGAATGGGGAGCAGTTCATCATTAATGGAGAAGAGACCAATACTTACACCATTCAGCAGGACTATTATTTTATGATGGGTGATAACCGTGATAACAGTGAGGATAGTCGTTTCTGGGGTTTTGTGCCACAGTCACACATTGTAGGAAAAGCAGGAATGATCTACTTTTCTTGGGATAGTGAACGCTGGTTACCGCGGTTTGGTCGCCTATTGGATGTAATTCATGATTAATCAAACAAAATGAGTAGAGTGGTAAATATCCTAAATAGGGTGTGATTCATTGATGCATCCGGTAAGAGTAGAGAAGTAGTAGAGACTAATTATATACTAGTGGCTTATTAATTAGCTAAATTGATAAGCCACTAGTTTTTGTATTAATGATTTAAAATGTGAGCAGAGGTTAGTTATTCTTGTGAATAACTCCTTCTTTCATTACAAATGATACATTTTGGAGCGTAGCAATATTATCAACCGGATTATTTGGCACGGCAATAATATCGGCATATTTGCCTTCCTCAACTGTTCCTGTTTTGTCGTCGATGTTTAGAATTTGTGCAGGTATTTTGGTTGCAGTTTGAATAGCTTCTATGGCAGGCATGCCCGCTTCCGTCATATAGACAAATTCTATAGCATTTTTGCCATGAGCAAAAACACCGGCATCTGTACCGAATGCAATATTGACACCGTTTTTATAAGCTTCAGCAAATTTATCCTGTATCTGGGGACCGATAGCCTTTGCCTTGGGCTGGACGACTTCCGGATAATAACCTGGAATTTTTGCAGAGTCAGCAACGGATTTGCCGGCTGTAATAGTAGGTACCAGGTAGGCATTATGCTTTTTCATCAGTTCCATTGCTTCCTGGTCCATATATGTTCCGTGTTCAATAGTCTTGATACCCGCCTTTATAGCCCGTTTCATACCTTCAGCACCATGGGCATGTACGGCTACATGAAATCCATAATCATTGGCTGTCTCTACAATGGCTTTCAATTCATCTTCTTTAAACTGTGGGGCGGTGCCGCTTTTAGCAAGACTGAGCACTCCGCCGGTGGCCGTAATTTTTATTAGGTTAGCACCATTTTTATAACGTTGGCGAACGGCTTTGCGGGCCTCATAAGGGCTGTTTAGTACTCCTTCTTTGGGGCCTGGATCTCCTTGCAAAGCATCCTTGTAGCCGTTAGTAGGATCGGCATGGCCCCCGGTAGAAGCGAGGGTTTTACCGGCCGTGAAAATGCGCGGTCCAACAACTTTACCGGTATTGATAGCGTCACGAAGTGCAATGTTGACGCCGGTTCCGCCTACATCCCGAACTGTGGTAAAACCGCTCATTAGCGTTGTTTTTGCATAACTAACAGCATTGAAAGCAATATCAGCTTCGTTGAGGGTAAAACGTTTTATATAATTGTCGGGGCTCGTTTCTCCCTCTAAGTGAACATGCATGTCAATAAGACCGGGAAGACAGGTCTGTGTTTTCAGGTCAACAACATTAGACCCACTCGATGGAGTACGGTATCCATCTTTAATCGATTGAATATTTTTGTTTTTGATGATGATTGTAGTTTCTGAAAGAACATCATCGCTATTTCCGTCAATTAGATTGCCGCAATGCAGGTAAGTTGTCTGGGCTTGCAGGCACAAGCTTGACAGTACAAAGCAGATAATTAAGAGTACAACCTTTTTCATAACGAATAGATTGGGGTTAGGATTGGATTGTCTCTAAAGTATAAGATTGTGCGCAAAGATCAAGGAAGAAGATTGGTAGTAGGTTGGGTCACAGTTTTGCCAATACAATAACGGAGATGCTTTGAAGAGGCTTTATGAAACCTGATTTGCTCTCTTTCTAACTCTTGGGTTTACGGTCTTGATTTGTATGACAATATTTGCACATGATTTCTGATCTGTCACCGACTGAGAACGACCAGATAGTGGTCCCTTCCAGGACTTTTGAATATCAATTTAGAAAGGGATTCAATTTTTCCGTATTGATTTACCCATCGGTTGACCGTCTTTAATAGCCAGTTGTCCACAACCGGCATCGATATCGTCACCGCGACTTCGGCGTACCGTAGCCGTAATATCGCGCTTAACAAGCTCTTGCATGAATTTGTCTAACCGGTTTTCTCGTGCTCGTTTAAGTGCTACACCGGCCACATTGTTATACATGATGATATTTACTTTGCTGGGGACCCATTGCACGATTTCAGCCAACTGACGAGCATCTTCCGGGCTGTCGTTGAACTCATCAAAAAGCAGGTATTCGTAAGTGATAGGGCGGTGAAGCTTGGTATAATAATACTGAACGGCCTCTTTTAGCTGCTCAAGATTCATTGAGCTATTAATCGGCATGATTTCGTCACGCTTCTCATCGTTAGCAGCATGTAGTGAAATAGCCAGGTTAAAAGGCTGTCGTTCGTCTGCCAGTTGTTTAATTTGTTTGGTAAGCCCTACGGTAGAAACTGTTATTCTCTTGGGCGAAAGGCCAATGCTTAGTTCGTCGGTGATTATATTGGCTGAATTGACCACTGACTTGTAGTTGTGAAGTGGTTCGCCCATCCCCATATACACGATATTGGTGATTCCTTTGCCAAACTTTTCTTCACAAAGGGCATCGATATATTGCACTTGATCTACTATTTCGCCGTGAGTGAGACTACGGAAAAAGCCCATTTTACCGGTAGCACAGAAAGAACATCCAAAAACACATCCTACCTGTGAAGACACACATACCGTTAAACGATTGGCAACGCCGTCATCATAAAAGTCAGGAATAAGCACTGATTCTACCCGGTGCCCCTCTTCGCCCTGGAGCCTGAACAGGAATTTGATCGTTCCATCTTCAGATTCTTGTTGCCGAACATGTTCAATAGTAGGCACCTTGGCTACTTCCTTTAGGCGAGCGCGGAGATCCTTGGAAAGGTTTGTCATCTCGTCAAAGCTGTGCACGCCTTTTTGGTAAAGCCATTGAAAAATTTGGTCACTGCGAAAAGATTGCAGCCCCAGATCGTCACAGAACTCCTGTAACTCGGCTTTGGTGAGGTCTTTGAGATTTACTTTTTCGGTAGTGTCGGTTTCTGTAGTCATAACCCCAAAGATACAAATAGTATTGCAAGGTTGTTAACTGATTGGGGATGAAATTTCCATCCCCAAGGTTGTGACCACAAGTTAGCTGCGAAAAGAGACAGTTGTGGTGATATATTAGTTATTGCTTTCAGGATAATAGGCTTCGGCGGCAGTTAAAAGGACCTTAGAATTGATACGCGTTTTATAATTTGGATTCACATACTGAAAGGTGATCAGGCCGTCAGGGTTAATAAGATATACTGCAGGTGCTGGAAGCAAGTGATGATTATGGCCAGAATTTTTCTCGAGGTCAATTCCCACTTCTTTATAGCGTTTTACGGTTTTGTTATCCACTTTAAAAGCCAAACCAAAAGCTTTGGTAAGGTTCATGGGACTGTCTGACAGAAGAGTGTAGTCAAGGTCGTGCTTACTGATGCTCTTTTTTAGTATTTCGGGGCGGTCGGGGCTAACGGCTAATATTTGGTATCCCATATCAACCAGTTGTTGTTCTATACGCTGGAGCTCGGCAAGGTGTCTATTACAATAAGGGCACCAGCCTCCCCGATAAAAAATAAGTACAGTAGGTTTCTGGCTTACTAATTTTTTGAGCTTTACAGTATTACCGTCCACTGTTTTTACAGAGCTGTTTGGTATTGTTGTGCCCGTAAGTACCGGGTTCACTTCAGTGGCTTTTTGGGCATACGATTTCTGTGCATAGGTCGAAGAGGCGAGTAAAAAAAGTATTGAGCAGAATAAAAAAGCTTTAATAAGTAATTTCATCAGAGAATATGTACTAGGGGTTCAATAGTAGAGAACGGGTATGCTTGTAATTTCTTACTAAAAAAGGATGCCCCTTGCAGGACATCCCAAAAACGAGAAGTATAATAACGTTATTAGTTGTTGAGCGTGGCATTCAGCTCAATATTAACCCCGGCCAGTGCCTTGGATACCGGGCAACCTTTTTTAGCACCTTCGGCATGTTCCTGGAACGTATCGGCATCGATACCGGGAATATTAGCTGTCACATCAAGTGTAATAGTGGTAATTGCGGGATCTCCATCTACTATCTCAAGAGAGACAGTCGCTTCGGTAGAAACTGACTCAGGATTAAAGCCGGCTTCTGCCAGAACGCCCGAAAGTGCCATAGAATAGCAGCCGGCGTGCGCAGCGCCAATCAATTCTTCGGGATTAGTACCTGACCCATTTTCGAACCGGGATTTAAAGGAGTAGTTACCCTTATAGGCACCGCTCCCGAAAGCCATTTCACCATTTCCGTTATTGAGATCTCCGTTCCAACGAGCATTTGCTTTTCTTTTTGGCATAATTAAATAATGTTTGGTTGTAAAATTTCAAGTCAGATTTGATAACATGCTTAGTTTATGAGACATTCCGAAATAAAAGTTTTTTGATATCCTTTTAAGTCTCATATAAAAAACAAGGCCCTGTTGGGCAAATGAACGTTTCGCAGCCGTAATCTATTAAATGATATGTTAATCAATAAAATATGATAAAAAATTTATTTTTGATGAATCAAGAAATGGGAACGGAATTTGTAGATGTGTATAGTACGTTAACAGAGAAACTGATTGCTTGGTTAGAGACAACCATAGCAATGCTTCCCAACATGGTGATGGCACTACTGGTGCTGATATTTTTCTTTGTGGCCGGCCGGATAGTCCGCAAGACGGTTAAGAGATTATTGAAAAAGGCAACAGATAATAAATCTATTATCAATCTTCTTGAGACCATTGTTGGTATTTTAGTTATAGGGATTGGATTTTTCATAGCCTTAAGCATTTTGGATCTTGATGGGGCAGTAACATCACTCCTTGCCGGTGCTGGTATAGTTGGTTTGGCATTAGGTTTTGCATTTCAGGACATCGCCTCTAATTTCATTTCGGGTATTATTTTATCGATTCGTCATCCGTTTGGTATTGGAGATATTATTGAGACCAATGATATTTTTGGGACGGTGCAAAAGATGAATCTTCGTAATACAATTATTCGCACTCCACAGGGCCAAATTGTTTATATCCCAAATAAAAAAGTTTTTGAAAGTCCATTAAAAAACTATACGAGCAGTGGAGAACGACGCATTGATCTGGAATGTGGAGTATCTTACGGTGATGATCTTGAGAAGGCGAAGGAAGTGGTCATTGAAGCGATCGAAACGCTGGATAATTATAATGATGACAAAGAAATCGAATTTTATTACGAGGAATTTGGAGGAAGCTCAATTAACTTTGAAACTCGTTTTTGGGTGAATTTTGAATCAAATTCTGATTTTTTATCAGCCCGCAGTGATGCTATAATTGCCATTATGAAAGCATTTGAAGAAACTGATATTATGATTCCATTCCCCATTCGTACGCTCGATTTTGGAGTTCGTGGGGGAGAGAAGTTGAATGCTATGTTGGGCAATGGAAACGCACCAACCCAAGAAGACAGTTAATCTTTTTAATACTATAAATTAGAAACGGGGATTGACGATATTGTTATAGATCGATCCGAACGAATATTCAATGCCGATGGATCCCCGATAGGAATAAGAGGTACTCTGTTGGCGCAGGTCCAGCAGCTGTTCTGCGTCAGATATATCCCCTTTGGGAATAGAAAGCTGATCGTTAATTAGTGAATACCGGCCTGAGAGATTGAGGGAGAGGCCTCGGAAAATGCGAAAATCAAGTTCCAGGTTAAGGTCCAACCTGTTTTTGGTGATATCGTGAAGATAGGTAGAGGCATTAACTCGTCCTTCAATTTCTCCCCATGGCTGGGTAAATTCCATCTGGCCTCGTAGCTGGGGACGAATAAGAAAGTCAGATTTCTTATCGAAGATCGTTTCTTCTTCATAGTCGAAGTAACCGGCCGACATTACATACATAAAGCTAATCCTTCGTTCGGCATATTCTTCATATGGGAATATATTATATTCTATTGCGGGGCTGCCGGAAATATTAAATGCAATGTTATTGCGGCTAGAAGAGAATGACTCTGCGAGGATACCTAACGACCAGTGGTCTGATAAGCTTTTAACAACTGAGCTTTCAAAACGCTGGCCACGTGTTATAAAGGTATCAGTATCTTCATTGCCCAATGAATCAGTAGAAGTAAATTGTCTACGGTTATAATCGTAGTCATACTCAATGTTCACCTTCCAATCTTTCGTAACGTGATCTGCTGATGCACCGAGGGAAAGGAATAGGTTTTTGCGGCTTTCTTCGCCATTAAAATAGCTTCTACCATCCAGTTCAAATACCCAGTAATTCCATTTATCAGATTGGGCAGATGCTTGGGCTGCAGACTCTTCATCGGCTTCATAGGTGATATCGAGATCACTTAAAACAGGACTATTTGATAAATAAGGTAGAAGCCCGATTTTTATTTTTTTTACTAATCCTTTTCGTTCTTCATCTTGGGTGTCTGATTTTGGCGAAGTATAGGTAAGGTTCTGAGAGCTGAGATTACCACGTCCGATATAACGTAACGTATATTCGGTACCCCCACTGCCTGTTCGTTGTTTAGTAATCAGGAGATGTAGTTGGGAATCCTCCTTGTCTCGCACATAATTGATAAAGCTAATTTTATCACGGATGTAGGAACGGTCACATCGATTACAATCTAAAAAGACATTAATAGTTCCATTGGTTACATTCTTTTCTTGCCCATAGCTTTCGGTGGACAAAAGAAAAAAAAAGAATAATATGATAAAGCTGACTTTACTATGACTCATTATCAGGTCTAAAATCTATTAATTATATGAGAAGTGGACTAAAGCACTGATATATAATTAAGATTTTTTAAACTTAGGAGCCAACGTTTTTGTGCAAAAGTATTTAAAAAGAAGTGGGTAGATATTAAAAGACGTTACAAGTGCCGCAAAATAAAAATCCCCTGTCTGGATATGTTTCCAAACAGAGGATAGGTCTGATTTTCCTTTATACCTTAAGAGATTATTTGAGATGTTCATTCAAATAATCAGTGTACGTTTTGTAGAGCAAATAATAACTGGCTGTATTAAAGGCAACCCCGTGAGCTCCCGGAGGATAGATCCGCAGATCTACATCTTTACCATTGCTGGTAAGAGCGGTCATTAATTGCATTGTATTCTGGACATGCACGTTTTCATCCATCGTAGAATGAGAGAGCAACAGGTTTCCTTTCAGATCGCTGGCGTGGGTTACAGAAGCACTCTTTTTATAGCCTTCCTTGTTGTTTTCCAAGAGTCCCATATAGCGCTCCGTATAGATGCTGTCATACAGTCGCCAATCGGTTACGGGTGCTGTAGAAATACCGGCAGCAAACACATCAGGATGCGTGAACAGGGTATACGTAGTCATATATCCTCCGTAGCTGTGACCTCGAATGGCCATTCGGTCGCCATCAACCCACTCTTTTTGGGCCATATACTGTGCTGTTTCCGCAAAATCATTGGCTTCCCATTTGCCAAGTTGTTTGTAGACAATTTTTTCAAAGTCAGAACCATAGCCGCCGCTGCCGCGATTGTTTACATTAACAACCACGAAGCCTTTTTGAGCAAGATATTGGTTCCATCCGCTTGATTCCCACGCGTTATAAACTCCCTGTGCGCCGGGGCCGCCATAAATATTAACCAACAGTGGGTAACTCTTAGAAGGATCAAAGTTAAATGGTTTAATCATATAACCATCAAGCTGTTGTCCGTCAGAGGTGGTAAAAGAGAACAGTTCTCGCGGTGAATAGGCATGCGATGTAATAAACTCTTCTACAGAAGCATTGTTTTCCAGCACTTCAATTTTACCGTTCATCGTATCCCATAGTTCTACCTGCGTAGGTGTAGACGTATTGGAGTAGCGATTAATAAAATATTTGCCATTAGATCCCATGCTTATGTTGTGGCGTCCTTCGGCTTCTGTGTGCTTCATCTTATTGCGTCCACTAAAGTTCACAGAGTAGAGATGGCGCTGCAGGGGTGATTCTTCTGTTGAGTTATAGTAGATTCGGTTATTTCGGTAATCTACGGTGTGTACATAGGTCACCTCCCAATCACCTTTCGTAACTTGATTTTTGACTTTGCCGTCGTAGCCATACCGATAGATGTGGCTCCACCCGTCCCGGTCAGATATCCAGAAAAACTCTTCGCTGTCTTTTGGGAAGAAAAACAGATGGTTGATGCCTGCAAAGAAATCAAAAACATCAATCCAGGTGTCAGAAGTCTCTTCCATAACCAAACGGCTATTACCTGAGTTAATGTCATTGAATGATAATTTTAGATTTGTTTGTGCCCTATTAAGATGCACAATAGCTAATTTATCATCTTTAGCGGTCCAATATATCCGTGGAATGTATCCGCCTTCAGGGGTATCCATCCACTGTTGATCGGCTGTTTCAACATTTACAACACCGATTTTTACTTTGGGATTTTCATCGCCCACTTTAGGGTATGGGATTTTTTCATATTCCGGATGTTGTCCCGAATAGTTGGTCATCTGGAAAATGTTAACATGCCGTTCATCGGTTTGCCAGTAAGCAATATGTTTACTGTCGGGAGACCATTCCCAGGCTTGGGCCAGGCCAAACTCTTCTTCATAGACCCATCCGAAACGTCCATTGTAAAAATACTCTTCGGCGCTATCGGTAAGCTGGGTCTCTTTTTGTGAGTTTAAATCATAAACAAACAGATCTCCCTCTCGTTCATATCCGATTTTTTGTCCGTCGGGAGATAGCTCGGCCGTACGTGCATCCTCAACCAATAGCTTCAGCGACCCATCTTCAATAGAATACAGGTAAAAATCTGAAATACCGGAGTGGCGGTAAACCGGTCGAAAATTGGATTTAAAAACAAGATACTTGGAATCTTTTGACCATTGAAATGACGAATACTCAAAGGTCTCTTCAGAATCGGGAAAGGTATGCTCTGCATTATTAAAAATCAGTTCATCTTCTTTAGCAGCCGGATCGTAAGCCCGAATCTCCATGTTCTCGGTATCCTGGTTGTACTGCATATAGGAGTACCGGTTGCCGTTATCAATCCAATTGACATTACGGGGTCCGTTAGAGCCGCTAAGTTTTCTACTCTTTGATAGAGCTTCTTTAACACTGGAATACTCATTCTTCTCTTGAGCAATAGCCTGCTGCTGGAAAAATCCACCAATTACCAGACCAAGGATCAAAAGTTTGTATATCGATTTAAATGTCTTCATATATTATAAATATCTGTTGAAGGTAATTCTTTAGAAAGGTTGAAGTAATCAAATTATAGACGGGGGGGCAAATTATTTTTAACCGATAAGTACTTGAAATACGATCATCAGGGCTACTGAAATGGTAATAGTTGTTGCTACGGTTGAGCTATCGGTATCTTCGAGCGCATCGGGGATAAGTTCGGCAAAGACCATCCAGATCATAGCCCCTCCGGCAAATCCCAGTCCCATGGGTAGGTAGGTACGAAAAATCTCAACAAATAAGAAGGCCGGTACAGCCATCAAGGGTTGGGGGAGGCTCGAAAAGATGCTCCACCACATCGCTTTTAGGGGAGTGGTACTCCGTGGTATCAGCACCAGGCATATGGCTAATCCCTCAGGAATGTTATGAACGGCAATAGCAGTGGTAATAAATAAGCCAAGGTCGAGGCCCCCACTGAAAGAAACACCCACGCTAACGCCTTCTGTGAAAGAATGAAGGGTCATGATGCCGACAATGAGCAGCATTTTGGTGCTGTCGGCCTGGCTTATATTTTTGATTCCAAACTGATCCTCATAACCGTTCAGGATTTTTTGACTGATAACAATAAAGGCCAGTCCAATGAGTATGCCGTAAAAGGTAAACCAGAGATCGTAATTGAGCCCCTCATAGATAAGCCCAAAGCTTGCTGCCAGCATTAATCCCGATGCGATAGCATTAGAGATGCCCAGCCAGCTGCGTGTCAGCTTCTTGAAGAAGAAAAAGGGAATAGCCCCTAACCCGGTTGCCACCGCAGTGATAAGGGCATATAGAAATACGTCTGTTGCCGGTTGTTGTAGGAGTTCACTCATCATCATCCTCTGTTTGAGAGGGTGAATATAATGAGTGGAAATGGTATATCCAGCTTCTCAGAAATATTTAGAATGATTACAAGAAGATGAGTAGTGCTAAAAAGTTACTCCGTTAAATGAGCAATAACCCGATCCATTTTATCTTCAAGCGCCTGGGTAATTTGGTCAAACTCTGACCTGTTTTTTAGATCTGAGTTAACACTGCAGTAAAATTTAATCTTGGGTTCTGTACCCGAAGGTCGGACCGACACTATGGTTTCGTCTTCAGTTATAAATTGAAGAACATTTGAGGTTGGGAGGTCTATTGCACTGGTTTCACCTGATCTAAGGTCAGTCGCTTGCTGTGTCTTATAGTCCTTAATGGTTACAACTTCTGATTCATCAAGAGTGTTTGGAGGATTTTCACGATAGTTTTTTAACATCTGCTGGATCTCTTCGGCTCCTTTACGGCCTCGTTTATAAATCGAAACCAGTCGCTCACGATAGTAGCCGTGTTGGATATACATGTCGATTAACGCTTCAAACAAGCTGCTGCCCTGATCTTTATAATAAGCAGTCATTTCGGCAATGATAGCGGCCGAGACTACAGCATCTTTATCGCGTACGTGTTCGCCGATGAGGTATCCATAACTTTCTTCGCCCCCGGCGATAAATTGCTTTTCATCTTCGAGCTCGGTAATAAGTTCACCGATATACTTGAATCCTGTTAAGGTGTTGTAGCAATCAACACCGTATTGTTCTGCAATGCTATCGATCAGGTATGAGGTTACAATAGTTTTAACTACATATTCATTACCGGAGAGTTTGCCTGCCTCTTTCCAGGCGTTAAGCATATAGTTTATAATGAGTGTACCCGTCTGGTTTCCATTTAGAAGCACCCATTCTTCGTGATTGTCTTTTACGGCAATACCTACGCGGTCGGCATCAGGGTCGGTCCCCATTACCAGATCAGCATCAATCTGTTTGGCTTTGTCCAGGGCCATTGAAAGGGCTTCTTCTTCCTCTGGGTTAGGATATTCTACCGTTGGAAAATCTCCGTCGAAACTCATCTGTTCTTCAACGAGCGTAACGTTTTCGAACCCATACCGCTTAAGGGCTGGGGGTACCATCACACCGGAAGTTCCGTGAATAGGAGAAAAAACAATGCTTAGATCTTTCTGTCGGGCAATAGCATCTCGTGAAATAGAAAGTTCCGTAATGGTTTCAAGATATTTTTTGTCAATATCTGCACCTATCATCTCAATGAGCTCATCATTGCCCCCAAAGTTGATTTTATCAACGGTATCAATCTTTTGGACTTCTTTCATCACGGCTTTGTCTTCGGGGGAAACCAACTGGCATCCTTCCGAATTATAGGCCTTGTACCCATTATATTCTTTGGGATTGTGAGAGGCCGTTAACACTACTCCAGCCTGGCAGTTTAGCTCACGGATGGCAAAAGAGAGTTCGGGCGTTGGCCGTAAGCCATCAAAAAGATATACATAGATGCCATTGGCAGAGAAAATATCAGCAACAACTTTGGCCAGAGATTCTGAATTATTACGGCAGTCGTAAGCAATGGCGACTTTAATATCAGTGTTAGAATATTGCTTTTTTAGGTAGTTACTGAGTCCCTGGGTTGCCATCCCAAAAGTATATTTGTTGACTCTGTTGGATCCTACCCCCATGATGCCGCGCAGGCCGCCGGTACCGAACTCAAGATCTTTATAGAAGGCATCGGTTAGCTCTTCATAGTTCTCTTGATCCAGTTGCTTGCGGATTTGTTCTTTTGTGGCTTCATCATAATTTCCGTTTAACCACTGGTCAATCTTTTTTTTGATGTCAGAGTCTAATGCTTGCATGTGATACTGATATGATTCTAAAAATTATGCGTTTACTTGTGGAGTTTCTTTCCAGTCAACTTTTTTAACAATGAGCCAAATTCCACCAATAATAAGGGGAACGCTCAACCATTGTCCCATATTGAATATCCAGTCGGCGGCAAAAGCAGCTTGCTCCATCTTTGTGAATTCGAGCAGAAAACGTCCACTAAACAGGATGGTTAAAAATAGACCAAACAAAGATCCTTCAGGGGGATTGTTACTGTAGTTCTTGTAGACTTTCCACAGTATAGCAAAGACTACAATACACAACAGCGCTTCATAGAGCATAGTGGGGTGGCGGGGTAGCATATCAAGTCTTTGGAAGACAATACCCCAGGCCATTTCTGTTGGTTCTCCAATAATTTCGGAATTCATAAAGTTTCCTGTTCGAATAAAAGCACCTGCAATAGCTACCACAACGACTACGCGATCAGCAAGCCAAAGGAAACTCATATCCCGTTTTTTGTTGGCGAAGAGGTACAGGGCAAGCAGAATACCAATGGCAGCACCGTGGCTGGCTAATCCGCCATTCCATACCGCCAGAATCTGGAAGGGATATCGAAAGTAAAATGAGGGGTCATAAAAGAGAACGTGCCCAAGTCTGGCTCCTACTACCGTAGCAATAATCACATACATAAACAGCTGATCTACTTCCAGGGGATCACGATCGGCATGGAGAAACATCTTTCGCGTGAGCCATATGCCTACAATAAATGAACCTGCAAAGAGCATGCTGTACCAACGTAGTTGTATGGGGCCGATTTCACTGATCGCGGGTGATGGTAATATCAGAAACAGCAATTGGCCCAGTACAAAAGATCCGGCAACGAGCCCAGTGAATTTAAGGGGAGGCATTTCTGATTTTTCCTGCGATCCTTTTTCATCAGGAGCGAGCCATTGATAGCCGAAATAAATGAATACGAGTGCAGCGAAAATTCCATATAAATAAATAGGAAAGGGGAGATGAAATGTGCCTAAGTCAATAGCTACAGGATCAGCATTCCAAACCAAGTAATCAGAATTTTGCATTGGCTAAATAAATAATGAGGAGTGAACAATACTAGTTGTTCGCTCCATTTATTAAAGTTAATAATCCTTTGAAGTTCTATCTAAAGAGGCAGAAATATATAGCTTCTGAATAGATTGGTAAACAAATTTCCTTTCTTTTTAAAAACAGCTAATGATTTGGTCATTTTAGGGATATCTGGAGAGTTTGTTACTATGACGGGGAGTAACAAATAGCATGCCGACCTTTGTAATATAGTTTATTTAATACAGTCGGTGGAATTCTTTAGGATCTACGCACACCTACGCCTTAGGCTTCGGGGCGAAAGCTTGGGAATATTAAAAAACAGATGTTGTTCGAGATGTCATCTCGATCTGCTATCAATTCAGTTATCTGACAGATCTCTTTAGATATTACGTAAGCTAAGAAAGGGAGACTACCGCGGTCTTCCGAATAATCGCCGGAATCCCTCGCAGTGACACTGCTTTTAATTTTTAAACCAACGGCTGTCATTGCGAGGAGTGCCGTGGGTTGGCGGGACGACGCGGCAATCTCCAGAAGCAATGGGCTGATGCATGAGGGATGCCCTTTGGTGTATTTGTTGCTTGTCATTATCAATTTCCCCAAATGGAAAATTGATAGCAGGTGTTGGTCAGCAAAGCACGAGCGGGACGCTCGCGCTATTGGTAGGGCATTGATAATGTATGCCGTCCCTGATTATTCCCTTCCTGCACTTTCGTTGGCAGGTTATAGCGATAAGAGAATGCTTTTACTGCTTTAGTTCTCAATTTTGAAGTCTGTGCCTTCCGGGCCGTCCATCAGTTTTATGCCCATCTCTTCAAGGCGGTCACGAATTGCATCAGAGAGCTCAAAGTTTTTCTCATGACGTGCTTTATTACGGAAATCAATCAGCAGTTCAATAAGCTGTTCCGTTTTATCATCCGCACCCAAAGATTGTTCTTCTTGTGGCCATAATCCTAATACTCCATCTACGAAATCATGCAAAAATAGGCTGATCTCTTCGATATTAGCCGGGATCTTGCCACTGTTGATATCTTTTCGGATTGCCTTGAGTTCCTCAAAAAGCACAGCAATAGCCTGTGCAGTATTGAAGTCGTCATTTAACTTGCTTTCCAGGGAAGAGCGTAATGACTCAAGATCGTAGGAAGTATCTCCGGCATTTTCAGGATCTGCCTGGTCAATTGTTTGTACCATCTCTTGTAGGCTTCGGAGGCCATTTTCAGCCCCGGAGAGTGCATCTTCAGAAAAGTCCGTAGTACTGCGATAATGACTTTGGAGCAAAAAGAAACGAATAATTTGCGGATCCCAGGCACGAGAAAGAAGCTCATGGTCGCCTGAGAAAAACTGGTGGAGTGAAATTGCATTCCCCAGCGATTTCCCCATCTTTTGTCCTTCTAGCGTTACCATATTGTTATGCATCCAATAGTTGGCAAAAGGTTTATTATGGGCCCCTTTGCTTTGGGCGATCTCGCACTCATGGTGTGGAAACTGGTTATCCATGCCACCGCCGTGAATATCAAAATGCTCGCCCAGATACTTCGTCGACATAGCCGAGCACTCTACGTGCCATCCGGGATATCCCATGCCCCATGGTGAGGGCCATTTCATAATGTGTCCGTCATCGGCCTTTTTCCAGAGGGCAAAATCTTCGGGTGAACGTTTATCACTGGCCGTTTCAATACGGCTGCCGCTTTCCTGCTCATCAATATCACGGCCGCTGAGCTTACCATAGTCTTCATCAGAAGAGACATCAAAATAGACATTGCCGTCGGTTTCATAGGCATGCCCATTTTCGAGCAGCTTTTTGACCATCTCTATCTGTTCGATAATATGCCCTGTTGCCCGGGGAGAAATATCGGGACGCTGTACCCCTAAAGCATCCATATCCCGGAAATAGTTATAGGTATACTTTTCGGCAATTTCCATGGGTTCCAGCTTTTCGATAGCCGCCTGTTTTTCAAGCTTGTCTTCGCCCTGGTCGGCATCGTCGGTGAGGTGTCCCACATCCGTAATATTTTGTACATAGCGCACCCGGTAATCGAGGTAGCGGAGGTAACGGATCACTACATCAAAAGAGACATAACTTTTGGCATGTCCCAAGTGGGGATCCCCATAGACCGTTGGCCCGCAGACATAAATACCGACAAAGCCCTCTTTGATAGGTTCAAATTTTTCCTTCTCACGACTGAGCGTATTATAAATATGTAGTGTATCCATTAACTATGGGTAACTATGATTTCTCACTAATTTTGTTGAGCTCTAAGATAAAGTTTAGAGCGAATAGTTTACAACATGTATTTACAATTAAAAGGCGGTTCAATTTATTTTGAAAAATCACGAATTTTTAATGGTGTTACATTAGCCATCGAAGAGCTTTTTAAGGGCATTACCGGCCTTATCTTTGAGAAATTCCTTGATGATAGGAGCAATAGCTTTTTCATCAGGCGTAACAATGGGCTTGCTATGGGTGCCGCGCACGCGAAGTGGTATCATAATAGTACCGTTATCTTGGGTGAGCGCTTTAACAGCACGCGAACTAATTACAGAGGCAATAGCTCCCTTAAACTTTTCGGGTAAGAATAACTTGAGCTGGTAATTTATTTTGCTGGTTTGCAGGTGTTGGGTGCCGTTCATCTCGGCCCCGATGTTGCCACTGGTAAGGCGCAAGTCTTTAATGGTAAAAACATTGTCTTTTAGGGTGTAGGTGCTATTCCACTCATCCAGTGCGATATTCCTGAGTTCATCTGCATTAAACATTGCTGCAATTTTTTGTTGCAGGGGATGTTCCTTAAGACGTGCTTTGGTCATTCCAAAGTCTCCTTCCATGACAGTAGTTTCCATAATGGGTTGCAGGTATACATCAAGCTCTGAAGAATAATCAACATGAGCAGTAAAAGCACCTGAAATATAGTTGTGGAACTCACTGTCTTCTCCCAGTATGGGATATTCACGGAAGAATGATTCAGACTGCAGACTGTCCAGCGAACCGTTAAACGTAAGTTTCGTACGATCGGGCTGGGGCACATCCCAGGTAAAAGAACCGTTGGCTTCTCCCTCAAAAAGCTGTACCGAAGCCTGCTCAAGTTCTATCTGTTTGGGAGTGGTACTAGCTTTTGCTTCCAGTTTTTTCATGGAAACGCCTGTCACTACAAGTTCGCCAATGTTTGCTGTTACCGAGCTGGTTAAATCGGGAAGATGGATGGGTGTTTTTTCCGTTTCTGTTGTATCCTCCCAGTTAATAAGCTCATCAACATTAAGAAGATCACTTTGGTATGAGCCGGTAAGGTCGGGAGTAGTGTTGCGATCTTTTTCAGCCTTTAAGTAGGCCATATAATTTTTGAGTGATCCTTCCAGTAGAAAATCCGAAGAGCCAAGATTAAAGCGCAGAGAATTAAGGTCGACACTCTTGGGATTAAGATTGAGTTCTCCGTCAAGATTTTTAAGAGGTTGGACCATACCCTCCCCATCCATATTAACTTTTTGGGCCGTAAGGGTACCATTAAAATTCATCTGGGTCGGTTTTGAGATAGGTCCCGAGGCAGTCAGGTTTAGATCTGCTTTGCCGGTAAGCTCGGTAATTGTGGGCCTGAGGTCATAGTAACTGGTGATTTCTGATAAGTTGGCACTACCATTGAGCTGAAAGTTGATGATACGATTGTCGCTGAGATAGTCTTTAACAGAGCCGGAGAGCGAAAGGTTGTTTCCACCCGTTTTGATACGGGCTTCCGCAATGGAAAGCGTGGGGCCGTCCAGCTTTGAATCAAAAGTAATCTCTTCCAGTGGTTTGCCCAGTGATTTGTGATTGATGTATCCGTTTGAGAGGATGATAGTTCCGGATTGTACTGCTTTTTCAATCTGATCTGCTTTGCCCTTTAAAGAGGCGTTTGCACTTAGCTGTCCACGCATTTTTAGGGTATCCTCATCGATCGGGTAGAACTCTTTTATGGTAGCCAGATCAAATTGTAGATCAGTATCCAGATCTATGGTACGCTGCTGTTCTTCTAAGGGGTGATTGATGACGCCCTGCATCGAAAAGGTGTTCGATGCAGTTTCAAGTGCCATGCTGTTTATCGTTACCTTTGATTGGTTTGCCTGAGCATCAATAGAGATATTTTCAACAGCTTTCGGGACTTCTGCATACTTTAGCCGCCCGCCTTCAAGGTTGGTAACAGCATCAAAGGTAGCCTTTTCAGGATTTGCCCGATCCCCATTTGCCTTTCCTTCAACAGTCAGTGTTCCTGCTAACTCTTCAATATCAAATTCACTGATATCATAAAATTGACTTACTGTTGCCAGGTTAATATTCCCATCAAACTCAACTGAGAACTCGCCATCTTCACCGAGGGGATTGGAAAGTTCTCCATTAGCCGAAATATTGTTTTCGCCCGCTTGGGCCGTAAACCTTGTAAGAGTAACTAAGTTATTGTTGGCTTGGGCGGTTAGCTGAATCTGCTCAATAGGCTGAGGAAGGTCAGGATTTTTAAGGTATCCATCAGTAACCTGCATATTGAGGTTAAATTGCGGTAGCTCCTCAGCTGCCAGCGGTCCATTAACAGTACCGTCAATAGAGAGAGTACCTTCAGTGTTAAGATCCGTGACATATTCTTCATATTCCTTGGGCACCAATCGTAAGAGTTCACCAAAGTTATCAGATGAAGAACTCACCGTGAGATCAGCAGCGAGGTTATTGCTCCAATCCGAAAGGGTGCCTGAAAGGTTAAGAGCCAGCCCTCGAATTGAAAGTGTTCCGCTTTTAAGGGTTAGGTTTTCATTCGAGAGGTCAATTGTTGATTGCTGTTGGAGGCTCAGGGGCAATTGATTGAGATATCGGGTACCACCTGCAGTTGCTGATACGCCACCAACCTGCAAATCAATAGTACTTTCTATCGTATCGGCATAACGCAGGGCGATTTCAGCATTCAGGTCATCAATTTGAGCATGGGTGTTGGAAGTTGAATCCCTGTAACCAAACTGGGCACCAGAGACTCGGAGCGAAGGTATATTGACTGCTAGACCTGCCGAAGTATCCTGGGTACTTTCTTCAGTACTCATCAAGAAGTCAATATTCGTACTGCTGTCAGGATATACGATATAAGTAAATTCTGGTTTTTCTATTTTTAGATCTGCGATTTCCACCTGGTCCCCCATCAGGGAAAAAAATTTTACTGATACAATAAGTTCATCGAGCGATAAAAGAGTATCGGATGGAGTTGTGCCGGGAATACTCATTTTTTGAATACTAATACCCGGTTGTGGAAATGAACTGAAAAAAGTGAGCGACATCGATTCTACTTCTACTGTGCGTCCAACGGCATCATTAAGTTGGGGCATTACCGTGTTTTTAAGACGCTCATCCGTAAAATAGATATTGAGTCCTACAGCTATAAGAATGACTAGAACCAGAAATCCTGCTATAACTTTTAGAAATGTTTTCATAAACTCTCCGTTGATCAATTTTATCTAACAAGGTATAATTAACACTACTAATAGATACAATAAAAATCGATTTTATTGTTACAAGTTCCTTATGTTATAAAATAACGCTAATTGGTCGCTAGAATACTGATTAACTATGGTGAATTGGGGATCCGGAGCTAATAATCCAAAATTTAAACGACGCCGCGAGCGCTTGGTAGAAACGTTGGCTGATAAAGGTATTGAAGATCCGCGGGTATTGGAAGCCTTTAGTATAGTGCCGCGTCATATTTTTGTGGATACCGCCCTCCAAGATCGGGCATACAAAGATACGGCTTTGCCAATAGGTAAAGAACAAACCATTTCGCAGCCATTTACCGTTGCCAGTCAGACTGAATTGCTGGAAGTTAAACCCGGAGAAAAGGTTTTAGAGATAGGAACCGGTTCGGGATACCAGGCCTCAATATTGTGCGAGCTGGGAGCCGAAGTGTATACTGTTGAGCGCCATAAAAAACTGTATGAAAAAGCACGATCTACGTTAAAAGAGCTCGGTTATTCGGTACGTGCTAAGCTGGGCGACGGCACATTAGGGTGGTCGGCTTATGCCCCTTATGATGCTATTGTTGTTACCGCAGGGGCTCCTGTTGTGCCCGACGACCTGGTAGAGCAATTAGCAATTAACGGACGATTGGTTGTTCCTGTGGGTGATGAAAAACGGCAAGAGATGATTCGTATCATAAAAATTCGTAAAGATGAGTACGAGGAGGAACACTACAGCGATTTTAAATTTGTGCCCCTCATTGGAAAAAAAGGCTGGCAGAAGTAATTGGGAATTAAAAATGATCAATGAAAAAATGCACTTCTTGCTATATCTTTGCACGGACACGAATACTCAATTCCTAATTCTCAATTCCTAATTCCTAATTCTTAATTCCTAATTTCCAATTTCCCTTGTCTAAAACTGACCAGCCCGATTCCAACTCTGATTCTACATCCTGGAAAGAATATCCCTTTCTATTACTTAAAGGCTTTTTAATGGGCTCAGCCGATATTGTTCCCGGCGTAAGTGGGGGCACAATGGCGCTGATTGTAGGTATCTATACCCGTCTCATTAATGCCATAAAAAGTTTTGACACTCATTTTTTTAAACACCTGTTTACCTTCAAACTGAAGAAAGCTTTTGAAGGTGTGGATTGGCGTTTTATGGGTGTACTGTTGGCTGGGATGTTTGCAGCAGTACTCTTCTTCACCAAGGTAGTTCCGCTTCAGATATATATGTTTACCGATCCGGAGCTTATTTTTGGTCTCTTCTTTGGATTGATCGTCGGCTCTATAGTCATTCTCACCAAAGCAATTGAGAACTTTGGCTGGATTCATGGGCTGATGATATTGATTGGAGCGGTCATCGGCTTTTGGGTAGTAACATTGGTGCCGGCCGATACCCCCGATTCACCACTGTATGTTTTTCTAAGTGGATCTGTTGCTATCTGTGCCATGATTTTGCCGGGTATCTCGGGCTCCTATATTTTGCTGATTCTTAGAAAGTATGATTATATCCTAAGCCAGATTGGGAGTCTTGGAACGGTAGATACGACTACAGCCTTACTGGCTTTATTACCCTTTGTGGTAGGGGCCATTTGTGGATTGATGCTTTTCTCACGGCTTCTTTCCTGGTTGTTGAAACGATATGAGGCCAAAACACTTGCAGTGCTTATAGGTTTTTTGATTGGCTCGTTATATGTTATTTGGCCATATCAAAATAGAACGTATAAAGAGATTGTCAGTAAGAAAACGGTGGTTGAATATATGAGTCCTAAAGCTGTTGAACTGCGTAATAATCCGCCCTCCGAAAAGCGCCCTGAATTTCATAGACTGGGCGAAGTAATAAATCCTGACGCAACATTTAATAAGCTTAAAAAAATTGAACTGCTTACGATTAAAAAGAAGTTGATTAAGAGCGATCCATTTGTGCCGTATGCTACCGTTAAGGGGGCAAATACGGCTCATTTTTGGGATGGGGTGATAGGTGTTTTTATTGGACTTTTGATGGTACTTGGGCTTGATTATGTACGAGCTAAAGGATAACCTTCAGTAAGGAAAAGAGACTAAATTGTCTTTTTTATAAAAAAACTATTAAAACGGTGTCATCATGAAGAAAATCAATAAAATATTAGTCCCGACAGATTTTTCAGTTAACTCGGTAATTGCGTACCAGCATGCACAGCAGATAGCTGAGAGTTTTGGTGCGCAAATCGACCTAATCCATGTAATCCCCACCCTGAAGTACTTTAATGACAGTATTTCACAATTGGGAGCTCCTATTAGTATGGATTCGGATATTTATCCTAAAATTCAGGAACAGACTTCAGAAAAACTCACTGAGCAGATGCAGATGAATATTGCTGAAGAGTACAGGGGAGAGCTGCTTCGACCCATTCACAGAAGAGCATCGTCAAAGATTTGTGAAGTTGCGAATGAAGGCGAATATGATCTGATTATTATGGCCTCAAAAGGAGGCCATGGAACGCCCCTGTTGCGAGGTTCTACCACCGAAAAGATTATTCGCCATTCACAGGTGCCGGTCTTTACGGTTGATGATAGTTTGGGAATTGAGGGGTTGGGCCGGATACTCGTACCAACAGATGGGTCTGATATCTCTTTTTCTGCACTACCCATTGCATTATCTCTGGCTGAAATTTATGATGCCGAGCTCACTCTTTTTCATGCTATAGAATTGTATGGGAGCCCGATGCAGGATGTGATAGGGAGTCCACAACAATCAGATGAAAGTAATATTTATACTGCACTTATAGATAGCTTGGAATCGTACCTGGCCGATAATGATGAAGTATCGATCAATCGACATAAAGATGACTTCGAAGATCAGTTGGTGATTTCACACGGTGCTTCTAACCGCTCTGTTCACCTAAAAACGGTTATAGATAAAGGAGTATCGGCTCATCTTGCTATTGAAGATTATGCCAGCGAAAATGCCGATATGGTGGTTATGACTACCCACGGCCATAGTGGCTTGGCACATTTCTTTTTGGGTTCAACCACAGAGAAAGTCTCACAACATCTGTCCATACCAGTACTTACAGTAAAACCGGAAAAACAAAAACTTAACGTAAGAGAAGAAGTATAGCGTTAGCTTATCTCATTTTTACGGGGAATCCCTGTGCCGGATTCCCCGGTTCTTTCTATATTAGAACTTAAATTTGAGAACGATTATCCTGACTATTTGTTCAGTAGTACTGCATCGGTAATATATTTTCAACTGATGTATAGAAATAATATGTTTGGTTTCAATATTCAGGATAAAAATTGTTGCTATGCCAGAACTTATTACTATTCAGGAGCTTATGGATATGGGACTACCGCCGATCATTATTTATGCGGCCCCGGTAATGTTTGCTCTTGTGTTTATTGAATGGGGATTGAGTGCCTGGAGAAAATGGGATCTCTATGATAGCAAAGATTTT
The DNA here is from genome assembly GCF_011059105.1 of Fodinibius halophilus. Classification (GTDB taxonomy): domain Bacteria; phylum Bacteroidota; class Rhodothermia; order Balneolales; family Balneolaceae; genus Fodinibius; species Fodinibius halophilus. Next base: position 64,575 of record NZ_JAALLS010000020.1, read on the forward strand.
TGGGCATCTACGGCAATAGGAGTAGGTAATATTATTGTAAGCTCAGCAACAAAGTTGAGTATCTTTGCCTTGGTGCTATTCTTTTATAATATGGTTCCATGGCGGGTACCGCATACTTGGTGGTCGTATGTATTGTGTTTTATTCTGTTGGATTTTTGCAGGTATTGGGCACATCGCATAGCACACGAGCAACGTATATGGTGGGCTACTCATGTTCCCCATCACTCCTCAGAAGAGTATAACTTTTCGGTATCCTTTCGACTGTCCTGGGTACAAGGATTTAAGGTAGTCTTCTTTTTACCGGTGGCCATGGCCGGATTTCATCCCGTTGCATTTTTTATCTGTCATCAGATCGCAGTGCTTTACCAGTTTTGGATTCATACCGAACTTATTGATAAGCTCCCGCGTCCGATAGAGTTTTTCTTTACTACCCCTTCGCATCATCGTGTGCACCACGCTAAAGATGATCACTACCTAGATAAAAACTACGGTTCTACATTTATTATCTGGGATCGCATGTTTGGGACCTTCCAACCTGAACTTAATACCCCCAATTATGGCATTACGAAGCCGCCGGAATCGTATAACCCGGTGTACCTGGTATTTCATGAGTTTATTGCGATTTGGAAAGATTTAAAAGAGGCCGACGGATGGAGAGATTGGCTGTTCATTCTTTTCGCCAGTCCGGCCGAACAAGCCCGGGTATTAAAAGAATCGGAAGGGGATACCCAGAATAATATTGCTTCATCATCAGCTGTGGTCGATGAATAATCTGTTCTTACTGCGTTGAGTCTGCCCAGCTTATCTGCATACCATCTTGGTTAACTGTAGCCGTGGCAATAAGCTTTATCTTATTCTTAGTACCAATGCCAACGACGGTAAGGCTAGAAGCTGATCCCGATACCTGATAGTTGCCGTTTTCATTGGAAGGTTTAATGGAACGGATGTGAGAATTGGAGATATTATCAAATGAATTTCCCCCGCCTCCTATAGCTTCCGGTTTTGCATAGTAGGTTTGGGCGTCATTTACGATCATCAGAATATCTTGTCGAATAGCAGATTTTCTAGAATCGACTCTACTCTCGCTCATTGTGTCGATAGCTACAATAGTTCCGAGCCCCACAATAATGACAACAAGAATGATGAGTAAGAGTTGTTGTCCCATGATGTTTTATATCTAAATCCCCGTTACACCTAACATTAGTACATCTATATATACTTTATCTGTATAAATTGAAAATATTAAACTGCTTCTGTATGTGGTGTAGGATATAAGTAGAATAAAAATATGTAGTGTGCGTAATTATCCGTATCTTTGCCCCGTTCTGGTGTTACTTTATCCCACCTATTCGTTTAAACAGGTTCTCACATCCCTTCTCAGGTCTGTCGGCGCCTCAAGTTATGTACGGTTTTAGGATGGCAGCTTAGCATGCTGGTACTAAAGGTACATGTTGTAGCGTCAGGTAATTATACAATACTCAATTTATTTATCTATATGACAGATTCGAATTTTAGCGATTTAAATTTAACAGAACCAATTCTCAAAGGACTGGAAGGTATGGGTTTTGAGAAACCTACCCCCGTTCAGGAAAAATGTATTCCTGCCCTTTTAGAGAAAAAAGACGTTGTTGGGCAAGCACAGACCGGGACCGGGAAAACAGCTGCTTTTGGTATTCCAGTGGTGCAGCAGACCGATGTATCTATAAAAGAAGTACAGACCATCATTATGTGCCCTACCCGTGAACTGGCTATACAGGTTACCGGCGAACTCATTAAGATTGGAAAGCACCTTGATGGGTTAAATGTTATACCTATTTATGGTGGGCAGTCTATTTCACGACAGATTAAAGCCCTGAAGCGCGGTGCACATATCGTTGTGGGAACACCCGGACGTACTATTGATCACTTGCGCCGCGGTACCATGAAGCTCAATAACCTGAAGCGTGTTGTTTTTGATGAAGCAGACGAGATGTTGAATATGGGATTCCGTGATGATATGGAGCAGATTCTTTCATATTCCGACGGTCCTGTACAGACGATCATGTTTTCTGCTACGATGTCAAAAGGCATTAAGAAGATTATGAAGCGGTATATGGATAATCCGCAAACCATAGCTATTGAGCGTAAAAAGATGACTGCGCCCAATATTGAACAATATAAAGTTGAAGTACGAGATTCTGTCCGTACGGAAGCCATTTGTCGTTTCCTGGATATCAACGGCTTTGCACTGGCACTGGTGTTCTGTAATACCAAGCGAAAAACGGAAAAAGTAACGCGTCAGCTACAATCACGGGGATATTCTTCCGACTTTATTAATGGTGATCTTAACCAAAATCAGCGCGACAGGGTGATGGCGAAATTTCGTTCCGGCGCGATTGATGTGTTGGTAGGGACCGATGTTGCTGCTCGCGGACTCGATATTGATGATATCGAAGCTGTGTTCAATTACGATATCCCGCAAGATCCCGAGTATTATGTACACCGTATCGGGCGAACAGGCCGAGCCGGACGCTCAGGAATGGCGATCACATTTACGACACGAAATAAGCGTAAGCAGATTCGTGCTATTGAAAAGCAGATAAAAACGAAGTTAAATCCATTGGAGATGCCAACGCCTGCCGATGTTCGAATTTCGAAGCTCGACGGCATGATGGAAGAGATGGTAGAGGTACTCGAAAAAGGAGATCTGCGTGATTATATCGAGCAGATCGAAAGTTTTGTGGATGATCGTTTCACCACTATTGAAATTGCTGCAGCCTTACTCAAAATGAATACTGCTTCAGAAGAGCCCAAAGAAAATGGCCAGCAGTCGTCGCGTGAGTATAACGATTCAGAGATGATCAAGGTATACTTTAACGTGGGTAAAAAGAATAATGTTTACCCCGGTGACTTGGTTGGCGCTATTGCAGGAGAATCAGGCATTCCCGGTAAAGTAATCGGTAATATCGATATTTTCCCCAAGCACTCATTTGTTGATGTGCCCGGAAAGTATGTGAAGCAGGTGATTAAAGGAATGGATCACAACAGAGTGAAAGGGAAGAAAGTGCATGTAAAAGTAGCATAACTTCTGTTTTTTCTCGAAGGAAATTATAAGCGGATACTCAGCAATGGGTATCCGCTTTTTTTATAGCCGTGTCCACGTGATTAATGCAACAGCGCAGTGGTTTGAGATTTGATGACGGGCAAAGGCTTTATCGTTTTGAGAGAGATTGGATACTGGATAACTGTCAATCCAGGGATTGACAGCCTTGCTCTTTATATTCGCTGGACGGCGTCCCCAGCCGCCAGACGAGGGATGGGAGTTCTTTGGATGACAGTGCTTTTGCTGCGAAAAGGAGTTTCCCTCCCTAAATCGTTAGGGAGGGAACAAGGGTGGGTCAGAAAACGGCTGAAAGAACGGGCATCGTAAACATACAACGGCACAACACCAATTTCTCAACATTACTATGCCATACTCGGGGTGCCATTGCATTTTCTGCTTTTCAAAATGGAAGCCTTGGATTCCTATAACCAGATACATGATAACATCCCCCAAGCCCCCCTTCCGACATCATCCGTTGCTTTTCAGCTTATTCTGCCCAAAGGGGGAACCGTTGTTGCTTGTTCCATGATCTGGGGCCATTTAAAACATAACACTTCCAACTTTACACTCCCACACCTTGCTCTTTATATTCGCTGGACGGCAACCCCAGCCGCCAGACGAAGTACCCCATCGGGGTAAATGGTCGAAGGTGATTTACGAGTGATCCCTAAAGCACGGTGTCCACCAGCTAGCTGATCTTAGTGGTTTAGGCGGTACTAAAATGATATAAGCCGCTTGGCCGAAGCCCCCAGGGAGTGCTCGGGGGATTTCTTTATGTTGCACTTATTACTTGAACTCAGAATATCATATAATTAGTAATTCAGAAAGGGATTAGGTTCATCATTTTGTCCTTTGTTTCCGGGTTGTAGATATTATATTATTTTCCAACTGACTAAAATCCATGCTATGGCCTACGAATCATTACTGCAATATATTGATGAATATGTTTCACTCACCGATGAAGAGGTAGAGATACTTAAATCGTTGACGCGTATCAAAGAGGTTCGAAAACGACAGTTTGTAGCCGAACAGGATGAGATCTGCAGGTACGAAAACTTTGTAGTAGAAGGATGTTTGCGTAGTTATCATCTTGATGAAGAAGGCAATGAACATATTATACAGTTTGCCGTGGAAAACTGGTGGATTGCAGACATGCAGAGCTTTCTTACCCAGTCGCCGGCCCATTTTAGCGTCGATGCTATTGAACCTTCGGTACTGATCCAGTTTAAATACGAGGATTTGCAAACGCTTTATGCCAACGTACCTAAGCTGGAACGATTTTTTCGCTTGATTGTGCAGCGAGCATACATCGCATCACAAAAAAGGATTGTAGCATCTTACAGTAAAGACGCCGGCAAACGGTATATCGATTTTCGCAACCAGTATCCCGATATCGAAAAGCGGGTGCCGCAATATATGATCGCTTCCTACCTTGGTATTTCGCCCGAGTTTTTGAGCAAGATCCGCCGTCGCATCGCGCAGCAATAACCCCAAATCTTGAACTAGTTCAAGATCAGATCTTAACCTGGCTTATTGGGCGCTTCTCTTCTATCTGATAGCTTATTACTGATTATTGAAACAGCAATAAAAAGAGATAAGCAGATGAATTCTATATCAGAAAAAATACACGCACTCAATGAGATGGTGGTACAAGGTAAAGGACTGGAAGCGCTCAACAAGTATTATGCCGAAGAGGTGATAATGCAGGCAAATGAGCAAGAGCCTACCGTTGGTAAAGAAGCAAACCGCCTTCGCGAAGAAGAGTTTTATAGCAAGGTTACCGAATTCCGCGGGGCCGAGCCGTTGAAAGTGGCCGTTGGCGTAGGCGTAACGATGGTAGAGTGGCACTTCGATTATACCCACGAAGAGTGGGGCGTCCGCAATTATAAACAGGTCTCGGTACAAGAGTGGAAAGACGGGAAAATTGTAAAAGAAAAATTTTATTACGCTAATTAAAACAGCATAGGTACATATTATGATAGAACGAATATTGAAATCCGATAAAAAATGGTCACCGGTAATCATACGACTTGTACTGGCACTTGTAATATTTCCGCACGGCGCGCAAAAGCTATTGGGTTGGTTCGGGGGATATGGCTTTAGCGGTACGATGGACTATTTTACCGGGACGGTCGGTTTACCCTGGATTGTGGGTTTTCTGGTTATTGTTATTGAGTTTTTTGGACCGATAATGTTAGCAGCCGGACTGTGGGTACGGGCTATTTCAGTTTCTGTTATCGGTTTATTTGTGGGCATTATCTTTAGCGGACACCTGCAATATGGTTTCTTTATGAACTGGTTTGGACAAATGGACGCCGGGCAGGAGGGGATCGAATACCACCTGCTTGTACTGGGGATGGCCGCCGCACTGGTTGTATCAGGAGCCGGGAAATATGCACTGGACCGATACCTGCTGAAACAACGAACCAGGGAATCAATTACTGAATAAATATAATATATTGATTGTTACTACTGAAAATGGAAATACAATATTGGATTTCTATTTTCCCTTCTAGCGGAGGTTATACTGATCAATGTAGTGCGAGCATCCTGCTCGTACTATATTGATTTATAATTCACTGTGCCAGCGAGATGCTTCGCGATTCCGTGAGTTTTACAAGGGCATGGTAAAACAGCCTTCTGGCAGTCATGTAAATAGGTTTATTAACAGAAACAAAAGGAGTAGCAGCATGCCCATTCTTTTTGTCCCGCGCCTGACATGCTGTCCACATCTTCACGACCAGTTTTTTAGGGCAAACTCGATAGTGTACGAGCAGAAAATAAGCCATGAGTCATTTAGAACTACCGGCAAGGTGGTGAGAAATCACATCCGTATGCCTGGCACCTTCTTAACCCTAATACCGAGGTTAGTTTCAAAAGGTTATTAGAAGCAATGCTATCCGTACTACAGCGAATTTCCCAGAATAGATTTGCAGAGTTCCCCGAAGCCCGATGACATAGATGTGCAGAGGATCTAAAGGGTGAGAAAAAGTCCCTCAATGGGATGGGGCTATCAATTTTATAGTGAGAGTTCTGTTCATTTTGGCTTGATCAGCCGATGGGCGGACACAGTCCAAAACGAACCAAAAGATCAAGCCCACGAATTGGCATACAGCATCGCCCTGCAGAAGACAGGTATTTCGATGGTCCATCGCAGATCGCAACCAATTTCTTATAACTGTACCGGTACGAAATACCTAAACGTCTCCTTTGGACTCTGCTGCCAATTCGAAGGCTGAATATTTTTGCATTTCATCAAATATAAGTAATCTCCTGATTCCGATTCGCGTAGGATCTAAAAGCCAAGCTCCTGATTGCGGAAGTATTGCAGATGGGAGTGCCTACGGAAAGCAAAGGAGGGGCAGGAGGATGATTATTTTACCATTTTACTCGTCGCACCAGCGTCCCGCTCGTGCTATGTTGATTTTTTATGCGAGAGTTCAACTTCTTTGTAGATCAAAAGTTTTATAGATAGACATAAAAACGTTGAATGCATTCACTTCTGCTAAGAAAATAATTTATCTTCCTTGATTAGTTGCATAGACAACTATATATTAATTACAACATATAGAACTAAGTTATGGCTAAACAGATACCCGACATACTTGACGACGCCATCGGTTTTAATATCTACCGGGTGGCACTGCTGTTTCGCAATGAACTGCAGCAGGCACTTTCGGAATATAACCTTACCCCCGAACAGTGGCAGGTAATGCAGACGCTGTGGTCTACCGATGAAGCGTTGAACCAAAACGATATAGCACACCTTACCTTGAAGGACAAGCACAACATATCGCGGATGCTGGCACGTATGGAAAGTAACGGGTGGATCCAGCGAAGCCGGGACCCCAAAGACGGGCGTGCTTATATCATTGAATCCACACAACAGGCCAAAGCGAAACGAGGGGAGGTAAGGGGCAAATTATTGGGACATTTTTCTACCATCTTTGATATAGCTGATGAGCAGGAGCTTGATCAACTGTTACAGACATTGAAAAAGTTCCGACACCGTTTAAATGATAAACCAGAATAGAACAACTACTTTTTTTATTTAAATAGTTGTCCATGCAACTAAATATATATTCTTATGAACAGATCAATGATTGTAACTTTACATGCCATTTGTAGCACAATCGCACTTATATTAATTCTCAGCTTTTTTATTTCTACGGTAGTCGTAGAGTTGTTGGGAGACCCCACTTCCATCCAGGCTGTAAAACAGTATATCGTATATGGGATAGGGGCCTTGGTGCCGGCTATGGCGGCCGCGGGATTCTCAGGCAATAAGCTGAGTGGCAAAAGCAAGGCCAGTATTGTTCAAGAAAAAAAGAAACGGATGAAGCGAATTATGATATTGGGAATTGCCGTATTAATCCCTTCAGCTGTGGCACTACACTTGCTGGCCCAGTCCGGTTCTATCGGAACCTTATTTTATAGTCTTCAGCTCGTTGAGCTTGTCGCAGGCGGCACTAATATCTATTTACTCGGCCAAAATATGAGGGCAGGACTCATCCTGAGCGGGCGTATTAGCAAGAAAGCACGACAGGCTTAGTCAATATGTGGCTATTGCCCAATAGGGAGTCATCTACTTTTGACTGGTTAAATGAGATTTAAGGGGCTGCTTTTTGGTTCTCTCATTTAGTCATGTTAGCTGATATCAGCTCAAAATCATGACGATCAATCTTAAGAAATCCGTTCATTAATTTGTATCCCCATTTTTGAGGATTCTCAACAAAGTGTAATTCTGTTAACAGGGGATGTATTTTTGCTTCCCTGCAGTCAATAAATTTTATATCTCTGCGGTAGGGTTGAAAGTCAGCTCCCATGGGCACTCTGTAGATATTATCGCCTTTGACTCTACCTATGGCAGTAAACTTTTGGTAAGGAGTTGAGCTGCCAAAGGTCTCTTTGGATGAATAAAATAACACACCATCTCCCGAACTCATTTTCTTCAGCGGCCACTTTTTACCATGGCAGGCCTGACAAAATCCACCTTGTTGTCCTGCTATCACATGATCTTTAGAGGCAACGATAATCCAATAGTTCATTTGTTATATAGCTATTGAATCCTTGACGGTTGTTTGAATGGGTTCAAAGTCATTTACCAGTGCCTCTGCTTGCTTCATATGTGGGATAGCCTCCGAATTGGAAAGCATTTTTTCGAAGTGTTCTTTGCTTTCCCACTGGGCATAATTAATAACGCGTTTGCCATCAAAGCTACCATGGATGTTTGCTGATTTAAAACCCGGAAGGTTCTTCATCGTTTCTTCTGTCGCGTCAATTAGAAGGTCAATGAGTTCTTGTTGGTTTTCAGGATCCACATAAAATACATTGATCAGGGTAAACAGATCGTTATCAGACGTGATAGTAGTCATAGATATTGGGTGTAGTTAAATTTATATTATCAGTACACTGACAATATAATATCAGTATACTGATAAAACAAGTATAATATGGTTGATAAACGATTGGGATATATTATAAAACGAACGCAACAACTTTTGCGGCTTCAGATGGACGGGGCCCTGGACACTGTAGGGTTGACAACTCCCCAATATGCAGCGTTAAGTATCCTGGAAGAGGATGAAGGTTTATCCAATGCTGAATTGGCCCGCCGATGCTTTGTTACGCCACAAACTATGCACAAAATTGTGAAAGGGCTCGAAGAGAAAAGCTATGTCAGGCGGCAGTCGGACCCCACTCATGGCAGGAAAATTAACACCCTGCTAACATCATCCGGAGAGGAGATCCTACAAAGCGGGCATGAGATTGTAGAGGATATCGAAACTGAAATGACACAGGATTTGACTAAGGGTGAAGTTGCTCAAACCGTAAAACATCTGAGTAAATGTATAGAATCACTGGAAAGTAGCAGCTAATACATCATTTGTGGTATGGCTGTTAACTCCAAAGGTTAAGAGGTATGGATTAATAAATACCTGCATCCTCTTATTGCAGGTTAGTGAATATATTTTGGATGATCGCCCTGGCTTCTTCAATCTCAGCATATTCAAAACACTTTATAGCGGGATCGCCGTTAAGCATTGCTGAAAGTGCTTTTTCTTCCTTTTTTTGATGCAAACAGAACACCGGCTTGCCCATGGCAACAGCATAACCTATTTCATATCCAACTCCATGTGATGGGGTCGTGACTTCACCAATCAGTAGATTAGCTTCTTTGAGCCACTGCATATCTTGACGGTGTATTTCACGGTCTGTGGGTTCACTGCTTATTTCCGAGGATCCCACATGTTCGGTTAATACATCCCCGAATTTTTTAAGTTCATCGATGAGTTGGTTGTAGGTTTTTGCATCTTGGCGTCCTCCTCTGATGGAGCCGGAAAAGTAGATATTCATTTTATTTACCATGTTAATATTGGAATTCATTGAGGCTGGTTTTGTTTGCCATATTTATAACAATCCCATTCACATCTATAATATGTTACTGGTTTCCTTGCTTTTACAAAAAAATAGCGCTTAATTAAAAAATAGTGCAGAGGAGAATAGTATAAAAGAAGTGACTATAAAGTCGAGAGTTTAATTTAAAAAAAGTTGTTATGTTCGGGATAGAGGCACTAAATATTGTTATAGGATTGATTTTTGTATACCTGCTCTTCAGTTTGTTTGTGAGTATTATCAATGAGATCATAACCAGCCTGCTACAAATTCGGGGAACCGAGCTAAAAGGGATTATTCAAAATATGGTATCTTCTGAGCTGGTAGATAAGATCTATGAACATCCTAAAATAAAAACATTTCTGCATAGAACCGGGAAGGTTAATTTTGGTACCGAAACCTTTGCACATAAAGAACATCATGGGGTGTTGCCTGATGAAATTCCGCCCGAAGATTTTACTAAAGCATTAATACAGACAATCAGAAACGAGAAAGAAAAAGGGCAGAGTATATCCGAATACCTCAAGAGCCTGAACACAAATTCTAGTGTGGGACTCAACTATTTATCATCCCTTGCAGAAGAAGTTGATGAGGATCTGGACAAGTTTGAGAAGGAGGTGCAGGATTGGTACAACAAGGTGATGGGCTATGCATCGGATTGGTATAAACGAAAACTTCGGTGGGTTTTAATCGCTTTGGGATTTGCTGTAGCCCTTGCTTTTAATGTCGACTCCATAGCTATCTTCAAGACCCTCGCTGATAATCCCGAGGCAAGGCAGGCATTGGTGGTACAGGCCGAAGGATTCGTTAACGACTACGAAAACGAAGATGGACAAATTGTGCTTAAGGCTTCTGATGATTCAGTGCTAACAATCTCCCGGAAAACGATGCTGTCAGAAACCGTGGACGATCTCAGGAGATCATTTATTCCTGTCATAGATAGTTTGCATGGGAAGAGGCTCCGTAATGAAATTCGAACAGCGCTGTTCCCAGAAGATACTGCCACCTCGAAATTCAAGACCGCTCTGGATGATTCTTTAAAGCGCATAGCACAAGATTCCCTGAAGGCACAGTACCCACAAGTTGTGGCTGTAGATTCTGCCTATAACAGGCTTATAACATTGAAAGAGCAACAGATTGAACAGGCCATGTCTACCTTGGGCATTGGGTGGGATCTAAAAAAGCCATGGTGGGGACTAAAGTGGTATTCTATTATTGGCTGGATGATTACAGCCCTGGCCATTAGCATGGGAGCACCGTTCTGGTTCGATATATTGAAGAAGGTGGTAAATATTAAGACTGAGATTAAAAAACAAAAAACGGGATAGGGAAAATGAGTGGTACAAAAATCAGAGATATCACGCGGGTTTTAAAGACGGATGAAGAGATTCCTATTCGAACCGGAGTTCCAAAACGGGAGGGTGATGAAAACAAGAAAGGAATACTCTACCCCGGTTTTGAAATAAAGGTTGTAGAAGAGTGGAAGGGCGAAGAAGTTAACGGAAACGATCTGTGGTACGGGGATAAAAATGGGGACTTTTACTGGAGCGGGTGGTTTGAAGAACGAGAAGAAAAAGATCTTGAATTTAAAGCTGTAGATCATGCTTGGGATTGGTGGCAAACAAAGTATAGCATTGATCAAATATGGGACCAATATAATATAAGGGGAGAACAGGTTACTATCGGAATATTAGATTCAGGTATTTGGAAAGGTAATGTGTTTGAAAATTGTGATATAAAGGAGAGAAATTATATCACCGACAATGGAAATATAAGTGATGATACCGGGCATGGAACGCAAGTAGCAAGCATTTTGGCTGCTTACAGTAATCAGATGATTGGAATTATACCCAAGGCAAAATTTATTATTTGTAAAACGGTCAATAGAGATCAAAAGGACCCTGCAGTTTTTGAAAAAGCGTTAAAAGAACTAAAGGACGAGGGAGCTGATTTTGTTGTAATGAGTTACTCGTTTTATCGTAATAAATTGCCGGATACATTTGAGCAAACGATCAACAGTTTGGACAAAACCTTACTTATTTGTTCTGTAGGTAACTTGAAAATTCGTCATCGGACTAGTAATAAATATCCTGCCTCTTTTGATTCTACTATTGCGGTAGGGGGAGCAAACAAAAAGAATAAAGTACATTCAGAGTCTTCGAAGTCAGATCATATAGATGTATTAGCACCGAGTGAGGATATTAAAACGGTTCTGCCAAGTAATTCTCAGGAGCTGTTTAAGGCACAAGGTACCAGCTTTGCTACTCCTATTGTGGCCGGTGTACTCGGGTTAATGTTATCTTATTGTCGTTCAAAAGGAGAAGAGATAGAGAAAACGAAGCTAAAAGAAATACTACGTAGTACTGCGGATAAACCTGCCCAGGCTGATCCAACACTATACGGGCATGGTATTATTAATCCGTTAAAAGCAATGGAACAACTAAATAACTATTTGTCATGAGATACCTATATATAGCACTTATTTTATTAGTAAGCAGCAATGCTGTTGCCCAGAATATTTATCATGATACTCAGCGTTTAAGCGAATATGCTAAACAAGGTAAATTTACTGGTACAGATACTACTGGGATATATGTCTATACACAAATTCTAAGATCATATTTGCCGGAATCTATAGCAGCAGATACCAGTCTTGGTCCGAAGGAGATTATAGACGAATTTATGAACTCTCAAAGTGAGAACCATAATCCCATTTTAAGTAAACGTCTTCGTGATTTAGATGTGCAAAACAATGTATTCAGTGATCTGTTGGATCCAGAAAAGTTACCGCAAGTAAGAAAAGGTGCAATGGAAGCGCTAGGAGGATTCAATGTAACCACCATTGCCGATGGAGTTGCTAAGTTTTTGGTTGAGCGGGCAAATAAAGAGTTAAGTATTGCCTTTTTCAGGCGGTTTAAAAAAGAGATCAATAAGAATGTTGAGTTGAAAAAACTATTTCCGGCAACAGTAGATCTTTTAAACCAGATAGACCCGATGCAATATCCGAATATGCTCAGCGCCTTAAAGAAGACAATCCAAAAAGATATTGCCAATTTTGTCACAAATATTGGGCATTTGGTTGAGGCTGATAAATACCAAAAATGGATTTCAAAACACGAGGATCTGGGATTTATATTAATCGGATTGGAAGTTGCCCAAATAGTATCAGAATTAACGAACGGTACACATCCCGCTGATGTGATTGATGGTTTGGGGCAGTACGAGAGCGCTAAAAAGGTTTCGGGGAATTTGGCGAATGCATTGCAAGTGGTTTCCTTGCTTTCAGCTAGCATCAGAGATTCTTCAGATGGAAGAGCCTATGCTACTATCCAAGAACTGGAAAATAATATTTTTAATGATGCAGTTGCTCGTGACATATTTTTGGGATTGCTTTACCAACGATCATTGCATATTACATTTGAAACTGAAAAAGGAAAAAAGGTCAACTTTGCAACAATTATTAAAAAGATTAGTGAGCTAGAAAAAGGTGGTGAAGAAATTAAAGCAATCTATCAAAACCTTCTAACCCATTTTTCAGAGGTTAAAAATAGTTTTAAAAATCTGAAAGATACTCCTAAGAGTGAACGGAATTATCATGATTATTATAGCTTTTTTGAGACGATCCCTAACTTTATTGAAGCAAGTTTACAAGAGGTCAAAAAAATATATTTGAAGTATGGTGAGGAGAAAAATCTCAAAAACTTTAGCAAAGAGATAGAAAAATATGTCCGTATAGCACGTAAAGGAGGGCAGGTTTATAAAGATATTAATGAAAAAGACTATGCTTTAGCTATAGTCAACTTTGTGGAAATATATGATTACGCAATCGGATCAAAAATAGAGACCGTTAATGGGGTACACGAAGAGTTGTTACAGGATTACGAACATTGTATTAATAATATTGCAGAGTGTACTGGACCTGCGCACAATGATATCACTGAATTGTTGAAGGAGGAACATGCCTATTTCGGAGACATCAGATTCAGCGATCTCGAGGATGATAAATGTAAGAGAAAAGCCTTGACCAAAAAACTCGAGACCTACTTTGAAGACCATATTTATCTTGATAAGAGAATGGGTGCAAAGATACTGAAGTATGGACTGTTTATTGCCAATGTAGCCCAAGCTGAAAACTCCGACCAGGTACAAGCGGCAATCAAAGCGGTAGTCTTACCGGCAGGAAGTTCAGTCATTAAAAGACGGTCACAATTTAATGTCTCTATTAATGCCTATTTGGGGGGCTTTTTAGGGCGTGAAATGTTAACGTCAAAAGAGAAATTTAAGCTCCATCCTAATTCTTTTGGGATGTTTGCACCAATAGGAATTAGTGGGAGTTTTAGTTTTAGTGAAAAAAACAAGAGTTCATTTTCACTTTTCCTTAGTATTATTGACTTAGGGGCTGTAGCAAGTATACGAACTCAGGACGATGTAGAGGAATTGCCGGAATTTACGCTTGAAAACATTATTGCTCCGGGAGCGTATGCTGCCTATAATATTAGGAATGTGCCTCTCACTGTGATGGCTGGAGCTCAGCTGGGGCCCCAGCTTCGAAAATTTGAAACGGATGAAACGGAAACTACGACCTTAACGGAGAGCAGTGTCTGGCGATGGCAAATAGCAATAACGGTAGATATCCCGTTATTTAACCTATACACAAAGCCATGGAATTAAATATGCCACAATGAGATGGGGAATCAATCAGAAAAAAAGCGCGATGCCATCATTTACGTGCCGGCACTGAGCAGGGAACATGGTAATGATTCCATAGGCGCAATGGCCAACAGGTTAGCGGGAGCGTTTGATCGTAATGCCGAGTCGGGACATACCAAGTTTTATGTAAAAAAAGAGGCAAGAGAAGAGTTCCGGGAATTTAATACCCGTCGCCTTACTATTGCACGTAAGGGCGACGATGATACTCCCGTTGCTGATCTTTATGAGCTGGATTATCGGGATTTACTGTTTTCCCCCTTAGAAAATCGAAAGCCCGTTGTTCATTTGCTTTCAATATTATGGAGCTGTCTGGGAATGTTTCCCCGACTTTTTAAAGGGATCGGGAGTACCAGGAAGACCAGCCTAGAGAAAGGGCAAGTATTCTATGGCTGGTTGATGGCTTTTATAGTATCATTTTACTTTGTCATACTTACCGGTGCCTTTTATTCAGTAGTCAGTGAAGGGCGTATCATATTTGAGAATCCCCAGCAGGTTGAAATAAGCCAAAATATAAAGAGTAACAATGGTGGTAATATAGTTGGGGCTGATTCTGTAAATGAGGTAAAGGCTGTTGCAGAAGATACCACAACCTCATCAGGAGAGCCCTCTTCCGGATTTTTCCATGTAGTTTGGCGCTTTTTGACTCTGCTTCCCTCTTTATTTGTATCGCTGGTTGTAGTATTGGCAGGGGTTGGGATGTTCTCAAAAAATGATTTTAAGAAGATGATCTCCGAACTGGGAAAGGAGCTGGCAGCTGCAGAAAATTACTTGTCAGTAGATGAAAAAAGGGGTAAAATACGCGGACAGTTTGCCACCCTGCTTGAACATATTTCAGAGAAAGAAGGGGAATCATTTACAGATTACGAGAATATCCATCTGGTCTCCTACAGTTTTGGATCTATTATCGCCCTTGATTCTCTTTTTCCCAATGATAGTCCTCTGGTACCCCGCTTTAAAATGATAGATACTTTGACCACAATTGGCACTCCTTACGATTTTATCAGTACCTACTGGCCCGAGTATTTCAAGAATCGGATGCAGTACGAGGGTACGCCCGGGGCATGGATCAATATTTATATGAAATCAGATGTCTTTGGCTCCAATTTTATCGATTCAAAAACGGGAGAAACCTCCGGTATTGAATTTCATCCCGAATATAGATTCGGGATGAAATTTCCAAAGCACCGGATACAAATCGTTTGTCGGGGCCGAACAGATCACTCAGAGACTACGGTTGGTTTAACCGGGTTAAGCTGATCGGCTTTCAGACACATTCTCGTTATTGGGAAGGGGAAGCCGGACACGACGTGAATAGTGTAGATATTCTGGTGCAAGAGCTTTATAAAAATGATTCAACGTAAGGTATCTGCCTATTGGAAAGTTGCATTTCGATATTTTCAGATCTTAATACCTGATATCTTTAGCTCGATAGAGTCACATCGCTCCCAGGTTCATACCTGCCCATTTGGTAATGAATAGTAAAAACAGAGCAATGACAACCACAGCGTGAAACAGTCTGCTTCGAATAAAGACAAGGCAAATAAATACCGAAAAAATAAGAATATTTGGTATCTGGTCTATAATACTGGTTAATGGATCTATTCCGGCGATTATTAGATATATTGATTGCTGTGTAATGATAACAAATATGAAGGCAGCATAGAGCGACCAAAAGTAGGGACTATTCTTTTTGTAAAAACGTTGCAGGTTAAGTCCCTCCTTCTGGATCTTATCAGGTAATACGGCGGCACTCACAAAAAATAGTAGAATCAATTGTGTAACCAGTGGAATGAAACCGATTAAATTTTGATAGTAGGTTTCATCGCGTAGGCTGTAAAATCCCCACCATACATTAAGTACGGTCAAAAGGACAAGCAGGGCAGTAGTAAGGGGCAACCAATCCCAGTATACTTTCTTTCGGTTACGCAACAGGCGGTGTACACTTTTGGCAAGATCAGCTACGGCCAAGCCGATTATTACTGACACCAGCGGAAATATATATTCGAAAGGAGTCATGCCGGGGAGTATTTACTAACAGCTGCTTTCGACTGTATACTTTACTGCTTTTCAAGGGCAGTAGCAAGTGGGTTTCATCCACGGTAAAAATGTTAAAATACAGGAAGGAAAATACCGATAAGATTATTTGTAAGGATTACCATTGGAAAGGGTCATACCTATAGTATTAATTAACACTACCAAAAGAGAGTATAATTATGCCCTGTTTAAATATTTCTACCGGTCTTTTTATTAATAGTGATCCCTCATTGCTATGGAAAAGTGCAAATACCACAGAGTCATCTCCCAATGGTACCACAATAGAATTAGAAAATGGCGGGCCCAATCCTGGACTTACAATTTCTCATGGGGGAGATAATCATTTTTTTCAATTATTTCCTTCTGCTCAGCTACATTTTATACGCTTTGGTACTCCGGCTAATTATATCTTGGTGCTTGATGTACGAAATAATGGTGATCGTTTTGTTACTCTGGTAGATACGACAACAGTTTCAGGAGTAGATACTGAGCAAGTAATGTTTGTAAACGAACCTTCAACAGTGGGATTGCCAGTGGTGCACAAGAGTCCCGGTAGTGGGAGCGTTTTTTTCTCATATTCGCCCTCCAATTCTGGTACAATTAATAACATTTCGATCAGGCGTAGCGATAATGGGGAGGTATTGTGTGGCGCTGTACCATTTTCGTCATCGATGCAAGTTACCGCCGAAGCAACAGATACTCAACTGTTAATTAAAGAGGGGGGGAGCACAGTAAGCGCCTGTGATCGACCTGCCCCGGAATGTGATGTGATCCCTGATACTCAGACGTTTGATGATGCGGTATTGGGATCGGGAGTTGATCCCGCATTAATTACTACTACAAAAACTTTTAAGATAAAGAATGTAGGTTCTGATTGTATGGAGCTAAACAGTATTACTGACTCAGATCCATTTTCCGTGGCTTCTACGTCTCCCTCTCTGCCTGTTACCTTGGATCCTGAAGAAGAAGTTGACGTAGAGGTCCAGTTTGCTCCGTCATCATTAGGGAATTATGACGAAACTCTAGCAATTAATCCTGTTCCTGATAACGGAGATACAGAGTTGCATTGTGAGGCAGAAGCTCGAGAAGCTACAGTATCAGTTTCACATGCTGGCACCATTTCGTTTGGTCGTGTGCTAGCCGGCACATCGGATTCCAAAGAACTGTCAATTACAAATAACGGAGAAGCAGATATCGATTTGGAACTCCCGGGCTCTTCTAGTGGTCTTTTTCAATGGTCAGCGCACAGTGCTACAATAAGTCCGGGAGATTCAAAGGAGGTTCCGATTACATTTTCACCTGCCACGGAAGGAGATTTTAGTGAAACGTTGAATTTTACCACCAATGCTGATGACAGCCCACATTCGGTAAATCTTGAAGGAGCGGGCTGTGTACCCAACGCCGAGATAGATGTACAGGTCCCCACAGGGCCGTCGATATCATTTGGTGAGGTCCAACAGGGTTTTCGAACAGTTCGGATTATTACTGTCAGAAACAATGGAGATGGACCTCTGAATTTCGATGTACGCATTCAGGGTACGGATGCGAATTTGTTTGGCCTCCAAACAGAAGGGGACTCTGTAACCAGTCCTTCTGATAATTTATCTTTAACAGTGGCACCTACGGACCCTTGTGGTGGGGGTACTGCAGGATCGGGAGAAATAGTGTTTGGTGTAACCTTTTTTGCAGATAGTTCACCGGGTGGCTTTAACGCTGAGTTGGTGATAGAAAATCATAACGCTACAAATATTGCAACAGATCCAATAACCCACAACTTAGAGGCACAAATTATTGAAGGGGTTAAAACGGATGTTGAGCTGGTTACCGACCGATCTGGAAGTATGGCAGAAACTTCCGGGGCACGCAACAAAATGCAAACAGCCATGGATGCAGGAGAACTTTTTGTTCAATTGGCCCGTCCGGATGTGGAAGATCGTATTGGATTAATTCGATTTAATGATACACCCGAAATTGTTCCTGGTTTCGGCATCCAAAATGTAACATCGGCCAATCAAGATACCATTGCCAATGCATTTAACAGTTCTAATTTCAATCCTTCCGGTACAACTTCAATTGCAGGTGGTGTGCTTACCGCTTATAATAATATTGATGATAACCCTCGTTCTCCTGTGCCAGAAGAGCTCAATACGTCGGTTGTGGTACTTACCGATGGTAAAGATAATACCCCCTATACCAATCCGGCTGATGGGGAGACCTATACGCTCATCGGTGAAGATGGTACGGAACCACTGCCAACTACTGCCGATAAGCAAATATATGCCATTGGAATAGGTGATAACATTGACAATGGGAGATTGGGAGAACTTGCTCAGGGTAGTGGTGGGGAGTTCTTACATGTTAATAGTTTTACAGGGACAGCTTATTTTAAGCTGGAGAAACATTTCACCCAGATCTATATGGAAAGTGTAGACCTGGCCATAATTTCTGATCCCGTATTTGAAATTGAACCCCATGAAACTCACTCTATTCCCTTTGATGTCTTGAAAGGAGATGTAAGTATTATGGTAGTGATCTATGATCGGGATGGAATTCGAATACCATTCTATTTGAAAACTCCTTTAGGAGAAATTGTAGAACTCAATAATATCCCACCACGTTTTCAGCTGCGTTCTGGAATTACAAAAACTGCCCGGTTTATGGAAGTTAATATGCCGGAGGGAGAGCATCATCGTTATGCGGGAGAGTGGCAAGCAATTATTAAACATGACGGGGAGGCTTGTTTCCATCCCGGAAGTAGAAATAGAAGTGTTGATGTCACACATAGGAACGAAACTAATGATGGAAATGAGTTATTTGAATTTGGGTTTAAGCCTACCTATAAATGTACTGAAAATGAAAATCCGGTTATGTACGGAATAGCTATTGGCGCTGGATCCAATTTCAGAATGCGTCCCTTTATTGAGCCCGGCGTTGTCAAAGTTGGTGAGAGCATCAGACTAAATGCTGTAGTAACAGAATTTGGTTTGCCGGTATTGGATTGTACGGTTACTGTGGAGGCAATTGCCCCGGATGGAACCACTACACATCATACGTTAAAGGATGACGGGAATCACTTTGATGATGAACGGGACGATGGTAACTATGGCAAAAAGTATAACTCGACGAATCAAGAGGGAACCTATGAATTTATTTTCAGGACGAGAGGATACAGCCGGGATGGAGAACCTGTTAAACGAGAAGCCGTACGTTCTAAATATGTAGAGGGGCGTATACCATTGATTCCAGAAGGGGATAGTCAGGGTTCGTTAGAAAAGTGTTGTAGCAAGATGGGACGTTATCTTCGCATTATGGCAATACTTCTTGTTATCCTGATAGCATTATTAGTCTATAATATTTTGGGATGATATTTTAGCACGAAATATTATCAAGAATAATGAGTATCCAAATAAAAAAGCCCTCGGCACAATATTGAGCCGGGGGCTTTTAAATATATTCGTTCTTAAAAGGAATCTCGTTATTCGTTTTGATTTCGTGAGGTCAAAATATTAAAATCTTGGTTTGAAAGCTCCATTTCCTGGATAGCAACAGCTTCTGATACCCAAATATAATTGGGAGCTTCAACTTTAAATTTCAGCGGCAGGGCACCATTACTGGCCTTCATAAAAGTACTCCATCCTCCAAAATTATGATTCTTAAACTTTTTAGGATTTACTGAGATATCAGGATTATACCAGTAGGTGGTTTCATCGTGCTCTGTTTTAATAACCAGCTTATGGCAGGATCTCCCCATTACCTCTGTTTTCTCGGTACTGTGCTCAACAGAAATAATTTCACTCACCCTTTTTTCTGCTTCAACCGCAATGAGCTGCTGATTATTTGGGCTGCGAAAGTAATAGGTGTTGGTTTTACTCTGATACAGTTGTCTGAGTGTACCTTCTTCATCATAGGCATGATAATTCTCGGAATTGATGAAAAAGTGCTTTTCTGTACCAAAGAACTTTTTCATTTTTTTGGTGATGTCTTCACCGGTTTCCGGGCTCTGGAACTGGTAATCATAGGTTATTTTCCCGGTAAAATCGTTTGTTTGACCCATTAATGGCAGAGAAATAGCCATTAATATAATAGCTAGCAGATGCTTCATATATCGATATTTAGTAGTTACCCCTTATAAATTCTGCAAATCTTCTATTGCAGTAGTATGTCTATCCACCCTCAATACATCAAATTTCGATGATAAAAGCAAATGGTTTTAATTTTGATTGGCTTTCGTTTCACAGATCAGCACAGGACGGTTTATTTTTTTATAATCATAATAGCCCATTTGAAGGGGATATTTTGTCCTGTACTTATTTCAACAAGGTATAACCCTAAATAAATTGAGGCTGTAAGTCCAGTAGCGGTAATAATCGACTATCGATCACAGATGTGCCAACAGAAACCGGACCAAAGCTCCCTCAATAAATATACCCTGAATCTGTTTGCTTTTAAAAGCATCTCATTTACCGTCTGGTAGATCAAAATCTCCCGGAATAAAATGATCCTGTTCATCCTTCGGCCTCCGCTCAGAATTTCCTTATGCCAGTTGATTAAGAACTGTGAAACAAGCAAGAAATAGTCCCCTTTTGGTCATTGTCTGGATGACAAGCACTGAGTGTAATTCGAAGGGGGCTTGGGGGGATGTTTTAATTCATCTTATGGAAACCCCAGCCCCTCTATTTATTAAAAAACCACAAAAAGAAGTCTTCCTTTCTTTGGTCGCGTAGTATCTAAGGGATATCCTTTTATGCATCGAGTGGCTATGTCAGGGAGATCGCCGCGTTTCGTTTCACTTCTCTCGAGATGACAGACGTTGATAGAGCAAGAAAGAGTCCTCCTTTTGGCTTTACTGCTGATGGGGTAATAGATGAGAACCGAAGGAGGTGCAGCTATGGGCCTCGAAGTTTTAGCGTAGTGGCGGAGGATGATCACTGCCATTTCACTTATAGCGCGAGCGTCCCGCTCGTGCTATACTGTCCCACATTGGCTCTATCAGCCTCATAAATAATAGTTATTGAAGCCCAAACCGAGAAAGTGTATATTAGTTAAACATTAAATTAATTAATATAAAACAAAAGATATGAGTACAGCAACAAAAAAACTCTGGAAGATTGATCCCACACATTCTGAAATTCAATTTAAGGTAAAGCACCTTGTTATATCGACCGTAACCGGCAGTTTCGGGTCTTTCGAGGGGAGCTTGGAAGTTGATGGTGAACAACTTGAGGGAGCAGACATACAGTTTAAAGCGGATATTAACAGCATCGATACCAATAATGAAGACCGAGACGAGCACCTTAAGTCAGACGATTTCTTCAACGCCGAAGAATATCCGAAGCTGGCCTTTTCATCTACCGCTTTTGAAAAGAAAGGAAGCGACACTTACCGATTAATTGGCGATTTAACCATTCGGGGAAACACAAAAACGGTAGAACTTGAGGCTGTCCACGGTGGTACGGTACAAGATCCCTATGGTCAAACAAAAGCAGGCTTTGAAATTACGGGAACCATCAACCGAAAAGAGTTTGGCCTGGAATGGGATGCCGTAACAGAGGCCGGAAATATCGTAGTTGGTGAGGAAATAAAGTTACAGCTTAATGTACAGATCGTAGAACAGGAAGGGTAATATCTTTCCTATGGTTACACTTCAGCTCCTGCAGGTATTACACGTGCAGGAGTTTTTTATATTGAGGTTATAGAAATCTGGTGATAGGTTCTCAAGTCCCAATTTTCCGGGTATGATTTATCGTTATCCTTAAAGAGAAGGCGATTCTTTTATATTAATTCTCAGAGCGTGTCATTATGATATCTCTATAATGGCCATCCGTATCTTCAGGGATAGTGATCGATTTACTGTAGGGCTCAAAACCGTTTTTAGTGGCTTTTAACTCATATGTACCCGGCTCAAGATATAGCAGGTAGTCTCCATCGCTACTAGAAGTTGTTGTTTCTCCCCCCGCAGTTACGTTAGCAGAAGCGATGGGATCGGAACTACTGTCAGAATTTAATTCTAATACTTGACCGCTTAACAGGATCTCTTTTGTTGTTGAATCAGTTGATTTTGAGCATCCAACTGATAGAAAAAGTAATAAGATTGATAAATTGAGGAGTGATTTCATAAGAAATAAATATTGTTCCCGTTTCAAATAATATAGTTTAATGGGCAACAATTACAAATAATTGGTATCATTTGAATTATGATAAGGTAAGTTGCTTTAACAACTAGATACTGTCAATTATAATATTAGCCAGATGTTTCTTTATCTTCTTCATCCAGCAGCTTAATGAATAGTGACATCGAACTTTTAATGGTATAGTACTCTTTGGCCGAAAAAATAAAACCATGGTAAAAGCGGACCATGCAACTAATCCCACAGCCAGATCAAACCAATTGGGGTTTGCACCATATTCTATTAAGCTGAAAATCCCATAAAAGGGGCCCATCACCAGACCAAAGGCAGCTGCCAAAAATGTTTTATTGGCTTTATTAATTTGCTCTTTGGCAAATTCTCTATACTCGCCATTTTTAAGTAGTCGCTTATCTTTATACAGAAAAAACTGGGAAGTATTTTGGAGTCGTTCTTCAAAAAAATCTTTGATGATATCTTTTCTTCTCATAGATGCTTACCTGCTATTTTTAAATTGAGCTATTGCTTTATTCTTGATACACAATGTCTTTGTTTTGAGTGATCTTTTTAAGATAGTTTCTCAAGTTATCAACTTGCTCTTTGGTATGAAGGGGAAGCTTAATTTTCTCGGTTGATCCAATGCTATTTGTTAGTTGAATTTTATTTTTCTTTAGATTGACAGCAGTAATAGTGTCCCACGTATATTTTTTCTTGCCAAACAACGGTGAAGAATAGTTTGAATAGTTTTTAAGAAAAATACCCTCAGGGCTAATTTGTAGCTTTGGCTTTCTGCCAAGTCCCGGAAAGAAAGCAAAAGTAGCACTGCCCCCTACACCTATTAAGACATTCATCCAGTCAACCGAATTATCGTATTGGTATTTCATGATAATAGAACCGATAAAAAATCCCATTAAAAAAGTACCCAGAAAACGAATAATCTTTACATAAATCGTTTCGGTGTCCACAGTTAATTCAAAGGGTTCCATCATTTTCTCTTGGATATAGTGAAGCTTAAGAAGAATATAAACGTTGTAACTTCTAAGTCTTGTCTTTAGCAGACTAACTAGAAGCCAGATAATAAATCAGAAATAGAAATGCCAGTTATAGAGTTTTTAGCTTTAACCGATGCAGTTGTTATATAAATCCCTTCCCCGGGATGATAATAAACGTATATTAAAGGTATAGCAAAACGTAGACTAGTCACGATATACCACGCCATATTTACTATTAATTCGCTTCCAGTCTTCGCTACTGAGCTTTTGGGAGGGGGCTCCCGGTTTCACGCCTATAGCTCTGAAATAATTCTCAAAGCCGGCCGGGGTATATCCAAAAACCATTCTTAAATTTTCTTCACTCTCGTTGCGAAGTCCGTGCCACACCGTTCGGGGTACCAGGGCCATACTCCCGGCGGTTACTTTATACTCTTCATCCCCAAATGTAAATATCCCTGTCCCGTTTTCTATAAAGATAAATTCCTCTTCTGAGGAGTGTTTATGAACCGGAATCTCGTCTCCGGGACCAATATCTTCTGTTAAAAGCGACATCGTTTGTATCCCATTCTTTTGCTTGCCGATTTTGATGGTTACCCGGCCTTTTCGCTCCCCAATGAGATAAATTTCTCCTTCATCAACGTTTAGCAACAGGTTGGGATCAAAAGCAGCAGGTTGTTTTTGGGTTTGGAGAATACCGGTTAGCATACCACAAACACCAATGAATGTTGCTTTAGTAAGAAAATCTTTTCGACTAATTGAAGTATCCATGACAGCACCTTTGATATATTACGATTTATGGGAGCCGTCTTTTTAAATACTTTGATGAATGTTTATACAGTTAGATAACAACTAATCTAATAAAACGCCTGGAATTGCTACAAAAAAATGGACAGTGAGTTAA
>NZ_JAALLS010000021.1 GCF_011059105.1 Fodinibius halophilus
ATTTAGTAATTTTAGAACTGCTTAGTCCGACAGACCCCTAGGGGAAGAGACTTTTGTAAGGAGTAGTTAGCTGAACATATTCCTGGGATTCTCTGAAAGAATATATGTTTAAAAAAATCAGCAAAAATAACAGAAAGGAGTCCCTCTCCCTGCGAGCAGTAGGGAGAGGCCAAGAGTGGGTCAGCACGCCGGTAGTAAAGGCTTAGAATTTTTGACCTTTGAGTAGCCTAATTCCCCATTATTTCCAACCACCTCTTGGTCTCCTGCTTCATAAGGAGGAGAAATAAATGTGCCATCTTCTTGGGTTACAGCAACAATAAAATATAGCACCTGCTTTAACTGTATTGTGCTATTAGTTTTACATCTCAGCTACAAAATTCCCTTCCTTATCAAGGAGGGGTTAGGGGTGGTTGCCAAACTGGAATTGCAACTTCACCACTAGCTAGTTGAGCTCAGAGAGCCGCTTTCACCGTATCAAAGATAGCCTGTCGTAGCGGACCCAGATTAAAATAGTATCCATTCTCTTGGCGCCCTACATGCTGCCTGTTGGTTAACAAAATAATCGACAGGGAATCGCTAGGTGCTACCACAATATGAGTCCCAGTAAAACCGATGTGCCCAAATGTACCGACGGGACTTCCCTCCGCATCAATAAAATTTTTATCCATCGCCCATCCGAGACCATTCCCAAACTCATCTTCAGTCAAAAAAGTATCCACGACTGCTGGTGATATAAACTGACTGCCGTTATAACGGCCATCTTGCAACAACAGATCCACTAGGACCTGCAAGTCATTCACCGTCGAAAACAATCCCGCATGTCCGGCTACTCCCCCGTTCGCATACCAGGCATTACCATCGTTCACTTCTCCCTGCAGCGTATATTGCCGCCAACCATCCCACTTTCCCGGCTCTACCTCTACCCGGTAGCCAAAGTCATCGTCATAAACCATCTGTTTTTCAAAGGGATTTCCGTGCGAGGTGGCCGCAATGGGCGCCAAATCCTTCTGCAAGGGATTAAACGCAATATGTTCAAGACCCAATGGTTCATATAATTTTTGCTGCAAATACTGATCCATTGGGTGGCCCGAAACCTTTTCGATGAGATCACCCAGCAGCATAAATCCCAGATCACTGTAATGACGCTCTTTACCTACCTTCCATTTTAAGGGTAACTCCGAAATATGATGACACCGTTCTCGCTTATTCGATGCATGATAGTAGGTGGGCTTCCACTGGGCCAGTCCCGATGTATGGGTGAGCAGGTGCCGTACAGTGATATCCGCTTTATCTCCGCTATCAAACTCCGGTAAATATCGTTGGATAGGATCATCAAGGGAAACTTTACCCTCATCCACCAGCTTCATAATCCCAAAGGTGGTAGCACAAACCTTGGTGAGCGATGCCAAATCAAAAAGATGCTCGACGATCATTTCTTGTGGATTCTCGAGCGGCTCCAAGTTAAAATCATATTTTTTAGCATAACCGTAGGCCGCCTGATGTAAAATAGAATCGCCCTTTTTTACCTGTACCACCGCGCCGGGAATATGCTTGGCAGCTATCTCTTGTTGGATGAGACTATCAATAGCTATAATCTGCCCGGCTTTAGTTTGAATAGTTTCTTTTTCATGAGAACATGAGACAAACCCTATTCCCAAGAGACAAATAATAAATACTTTAACTATGTTCATTGCTATTCTCTTTTATTTATCCATTCATTTTTTCAATGATGAAAAAACGAATCAAAAAAATCACCGGCTGCGAATGCTGAACAGCTCTGAATGTCCTGCGAAGATAATTTCAATGGTCCATTACGACTCTGCTTGTTTCTGAGGAACACACCGGTATGAAATTATCACCCATCGCAAAACACTCGGACCTAGCATTCTTATGCCGGATAAAATAACCCAGCAACTCCAGTTCTTACAAACGCGTTAATAAAAAGAAACATACGCATTGGTGATTAAAACATTCCAACTATTATTTACTAATCTTTCGAATCCATCTTGAGATGTTTCCGACGGCTATTACAATCAAACTCCCTACGACCGTGTATAACGGCCAGGCAATAGCTAAAGGCTCGCCCGGCAGTATGTTTTGAATAGGACCTTCTACCATAAACAGCAGCGAAACTAATCCCACAAAAAAGCCAATCATTGCATCGGTTTTATCCGGGCTCGAAAATAAACGGCCCAACATAAAGGCTCCCAATAACCCTCCGTAGGTATATGAGGCAATTCCCAGCCCCAGCTCAACCACAGCGGGACGTTCGCCCTCCTGCAGCTGCAAATAGGCAAAAAAGAATGCCGACCCTGTTAAAATAAAGGCCCATACCATGGTAATAATACGAGATATCCTAAGATCTTCTTCGGGTGTGTTATCTTGTCCCAAATATGGCTTATACAGATCCAGGGTTGTTGAAGATGCCAACGAGTTAAGCGAAGAGCTGAGACTACTCATCGCCGCTGCAAACAGCGAAGCAATAATAAGTCCCGACAGGCCTACCGGAAGCTGCTCAACAATAAATTTGGCAAAGATTTCATCGGTCGTGGCAAGTCCCAGCTGTTGGGCAGTTTGCGCATCATAAAAAGCGTATAACAACAAACCGATGAATAAAAATAACCCAAACTGCAGGGCTACTACTACCCCACTCCATACCAGTGCACGCTGGCTGTCTTTAACATTTCGGGTGGTAAGCAGGCGTTGTACGATAAGCTGATCGGTACCGTGGGAGGCGATCGAAAAGATGGCTCCCCCGATCAGGGCCGTAAAAAAGGTGTAGGGTTGGGCTATAAACTCGGTAAAGGGCTGCCCGAAACCGAAGTCCAGAATCTGCGTTTTTCCAGCATCAGCCGCAATGGCAATAGCTCCTGATATACCGTTGGGCAGGTCTCCAAACATAATCCCAATGGCCAAAAGTGCACCGCCGATATACACCGCCATCTGCATTACATCCATCCAAACCACCGCTTTAATACCCCCTATGAGGGTATAAATGAGAGTAATAACAGAAATAGCGGTTATTGACAACAGGTAGAGCTCGATATCTCCCCAACCGGTAAAGGCGCCGCCCAAGCGTAAGATGATCGCCAGTGGTATTGCCGTTGCAAAAAGGCGAACTCCATCAGCCAATAAACGGGTAACCATAAAAGTAGTACTGGCTGCATTTCGCATGGAGGGGCCAAAACGGTTCGCCAAAAACTGGTAGGCGGTCGTCTGTTTACCCTCAAAATAAGCCGGCAGCAACAGCACGCTCACTAAAAAACGACCAACAATATAACCCAAGGTGATCTGTATAAAAGTAAGGTTTCCTCCATAAGCTACTGCAGGGATACTGATAAACGTAAGGGTACTTGTCTCTGTTGCTACCACCGAAAACATGACGGCCCACCAGGGTAATCCCCGGCCACCCATAAAGTAATCAGAAGTAGAAGATTGACGCCCGGCAGCATAAATTCCGAGTGCTGCAACGCCAATGAGATAGACAATGATCACGATATAATCGATGATGGTGAAGCCCAAAAGTACCTCGTATTAGATTAGAGTAAATTCTTAGCTTGCTTAACATTCAATTATTGAGCGAAGAACATTATAGTAAATTATTTTTACCATTACAGGAGTTCTATATATTGGCAGTTCTGCATTTTTTTGAAAACTTTTATAACGTTGCTCTAACTGCGTAGTTGACCTAAAAAAACACACTCATACTGAATGAATCCTTCCATTAAAAAGCTGGGCGAAATTGCGAAAAAAGATACCAAAACGATTATTGGGCTCATGTCAGGAACTTCCCTGGATGGGCTGGATATCGCACTTTGTGAGATTCATGGAGCCGGTCCGAATACTGAGATTGAACTCAAAGAGTTTGTCACCAAGCCCTATACCACTGAGAACAAAAAGCGGCTGAGTGCTATCTCCTCGATTAATGAGACCTCAATGGAGGAAGTTTGCCTGCTTCATTCCTGGCTCGGAAACTATCATGGGCAACTGATCAATGAAGCACTCCGGGATTGGGAGATTGCCCCTTCAGAGGTAGACTGCATTGCCAGTCACGGACAAACGATTTACCATTTACCGAAGATTCAGCATCGTCAGGAAAACATGCCCAACGCTACCCTGCAAATCGGGGATTCCGATCATATAGCCCGAACCACCGGTATTTTAACAATTGGAGATTTTCGCCAAAAGCATACGGCTGCTGGCGGCGAAGGGGCGCCCATGGTTTCTTTTGTGGATCGCCTACTATATACCCATGATTCCGAAGAGCGTATCCTGCTTAATATTGGAGGCATTGCAAACTTTACCTACTTGCCGGCCCGCAATAACAGCCAAACCCAAACCATAACTACCGACACCGGGCCCGGCAATACGCTCATTGATATGGCCACCCGGCAATATTTTTCTGCTGATTACGATAAAGATGGTGCTATAGCCAAACGGGGAACCGTAAATCGAAAAGCACTCAATGCGCTCAAGGCTGATCCCTATTTTAAAAAGCCCCTGCCCAAAACTACCGGGCCGGAACTCTTTAATTTAAAATGGGTAGATCGCCTCCTTTTTAAAGCTGGTGTTGCCGATATAAAGCCGGAGGATTTGATTTCTACCCTGAGCAAACTTACGGCCGAAACTATTGCCGAAACGATAGAATTGGTGCTGGAAAAGGAAGCAAAACCTGCTGTTTATATAAGCGGGGGGGGCATCCATAACCCTGTTGTTCGCAACTGGATTGATGAGTTGTTACCAGAATACCCAATTAAGAGTTTTGGAGAAATAGGATTCGATCCCGATGCCAAAGAAGCTGTACTGTTTGCAATATTGGCCAACGAGACCCTATCAGGAAAAGGCTTCTCCCTGGATGCCAATGATCCCGATAGCCCGACTATAAATTTCGGAAAAATATCTCTCCCTTCTTAAAATTAGATCTTAATAAAGATCTCTCGCTTGTAGAACATCCACATAATCCACAGCCAAAAGAGTATGTAACCCACCGCAAATATCAGGGAAGCATTTATAGGACTTGCAATCGGGAGCAGAAGACTCTCATAGATCACCCTTTTAAGTGGGCTTGTGCCCTCACCGACAGATATGGGGATAAGATATAGCAGCTTTGCCATCAAAGAAGATAGCACGTAAACGGCCAGTGCATTAAGGCCATATATTTTAAAGGGCTTAGCCCATTTTTTATACCCTTTCATATCTATGATCCAATAACAAATTGCTAAGAAATGCAGGGCAAATCCACCGGTGAAGAGCACATAACTACTGGTCCATAACCCTTTATTTATGGGGAACCACGCATCCATAATGAGTCCCAGCACCAACCCCGCATTTCCATACAGGAACATTCGTATTACTTTTTCTTTGTCTGATTTCTGGGACCGCAACAATTTACCAGTCAATAATCCAATTAATACGGTGGCAACAGCTGGTATGGTACTAAGCAATCCTTCAGGCTCCCAGCCCGGCTGCCAAAGGTGACCGCCCAACAAAAGCTGATCGAGGTAGGTAGCCAGATTTCCTTCTTTTGTCAACACCCCGGCTCCATGTCCCGGTACGGGCACAGCCATCATCAACACCCAATAGCCGATGAGAATACCAGCCGTCCACAGAACTAGGGATTTTACTTTTCGGAACTCCATAAAAATAATGGATGCAAATAAGTAGCAAAGCGCAATGCGCTGGAGTACGCCCATAATACGAATTGAAGAAAAATCATAGAGCTGCAGGGGATCAAAACGGACGAATGGGAAAACGGCCATAAACAACCCGATACCAAAAAGCATTACCGACCGTTTAAATACTTTCTTGTAAATTTCTGACTTTGGTATGTCTCGCTCAAACAATTTTCCGAAGGAATAGGTCATTGCAACTCCAACGATAAATAAAAAGAAAGGAAAGATGAGATCGGTCGGGGTCCACCCGTGCCATTCGGCATGTAGCAAAGGAGCATATACGTGGGACCAGCTGCCCGGGTTATTAACCAGAATCATCCCTGCAATAGTGATGCCCCGGAATACATCTAACGATACTAAACGTTCTCGACGTTGAACCATAATTCCGCACTCAGCTTAGCTAGCGATTGTGATAATATTAATCATCAAAACACTAGTTAATTGAAATGCGTGACAGATTCAACGCTCCAACATTAATTTTTACTCACTCTTCATGCAATTTTATGTGCAATTATTTTGCATTCACAAAATTTTACGATTGTTCCTTTAGCCAATCATAAAACTTTTGAATTGCTTTTCCCCGATGACTGATTTTATTTTTCTCTTCCGCATCAAGCTCAGCAAAAGTTTGCTCATAATCGTCGGGCTTAAAAACCGGATCATACCCAAACCCCTGACTCCCACGCTCTTCATTGAGGATTACTCCGCGACAGATTCCTTCAAAGGTATATTGCCCCTCATCAGTAACAAAAGCCACGACCGTTCGAAATTGAGCTTTGCGCTCCTCCGATGGTACCTCTGACAATTCATCTAACAATTTATCAGTATTATCTTGGTAGGTAACTGAGTCACCGGCATACCGCGCCGAATATACGCCCGGAGCTCCATCAAGGGCATCTACTTCGAGACCGGTATCATCAGAAAGAGAGGGTAACCCAGTCTCTCGATAGACGTATTTTGCCTTTTTAAGAGCATTACCTTCAAGAGTGGGCTTATCCTCAATAACTTCTTCTAACTCCGGAAAATCGTAGGTAGATTTAAGCGTAATTCCCAAAGGTGCAAGGGTTGAACACAGTTCTTTAATTTTATCTTTATTAGCGGAGGCTAGAACAATAGTATCAAACATCGGAGTAGTTAATCAGTAGCTTGGGATTTTTTCAGGATCTCTTGCACTTCGTGCCATTTCAATCGCGGCCCAAATTGTGATACGATTTTAGAACCCGCTAAACTTGCTAATTTACCAGCGCCCGCATATCCCAAACCATTGGTTATACCATACAAAAAAGCTCCGGCATACATATCTCCGGCTCCATTAGTATCCACTGCTTTTACCTCGTAAGGTTCAATATCAATAAAGGTATCGCCATCATAAATCATTGCTCCGTTTTTGCCCTGTGTAATCACAAAACGCTTGGCCTCTTTCTTGAGGGCCTCTCGCGCTTCCAGGATATCATCCTTGCCGGTATAAATTTTTGCTTCCTCTTCATTACAAAAGAGCAGATCTACCGATGCTCCAATTACTTCCTCAAAACGCTCTTTAAATGCTTCCACTATCGACGGATCCGATAACGTAAGTGCCGTCTTTACATCGTTTTCCTGGGCAATACTCTTTGTCTCTTTCATGGCCTCAAATCCACCATCAGCAGCTACCAGATACCCTTCGATATAAACATACTCCGAGTCTTTGATCGCCAGCTCATCAATTTCGTGTGGAGATAACTCTGAAGTAATACCGAGATAGGTATTCATTGTTCGCTCAGCGTCATCCGTAACCATGACCAGGCACTTACCGGTGATTCCCTCTTCGCGTTCCTGTCGATTAAAGTTGGTATTAATACCTGCTTCTTCCATCTCCTCTATATAAAGGTCACCGAACTTATCATTCGCTACTTTACAAGAATAGAAAGCTTTACCCCCAAATTGACTTACGGCAAAAATGGTATTTGCAGCTGATCCACCCGGCTTTTCAACCGTTTCCTCTCTGTTGATATCATCAATCAGGTTAAACTGGGTATCTTCATCTACAAGGGTCATAACCCCTTTGGTAACCTCGTGCTTCTCGAGAAATGAGTTTGTAACTTCAAACTCCATATCCACCAGCGCATTTCCGATACCGTATACATTGTACTTCTTTTTCATAGGAATGATAAAAGATCTGTAATTAGAATATTAAAGTGCGGAAAATACGAACTATGAAGGGCTGAACAAAGAAAAACCGACAACAAATAAAAAAGTACCTGCTCTTTTGAACAGGTCCTTTTTGTCATTCGCCCTTATTAACTATTTAACCCTTAATTATGAGCAATAGGATCGGCTGTTCCATCGGGATCATTAATGGCATTTCCATCTGTTGTTGGACTGCCGTTAGTAACCAGTAATAAACCAGCAACATGTGGGCTAGCCATTGAGGTGCCACTAATAGTATCGGTTCCACCGTCTAACCAAAGTGAATGTATATCAACACCCGGCGCAGCATACTCAATGGGTGGATTTCCATAGTTAGAGAATGAAGCAAAGGTATCTGTATCATCAATAGCAGATACGGTCCACACATTATTGTATTCTACGCGTGCCGGCGAATAATTATTGGCATCATCGCTGTCGTTACCCGCAGCTATAGCAAACAAGACCCCTTGGTCAGCAGCATTTCGCACCGCATCATCCACTGATTGTGAAGCACCACCGCCAAGACTCATATTAGCAACATCTCCCGGTGCAGCATTTGCAGCTACATAGTCGATACCGTTAATAATACCGGAATAGGAACCACTTCCGCGACTGTCAAGAACTTTGACCCCTACCACCGTAGCACCGGCAGCAACACCTACCACATCGATATCATTATCGAGTGCAGCAATAGTACCTGCTACGTGAGTACCGTGACCATTTCCGTCATCCGCACTCTTTGAGTCTTTCCCCTTAGTGATAAAGGTAACACTTCGAGATTGGTCTACATTTAAGTCGGGATGATCCAAATCAACACCGGTATCAATTACCCATGCTGTCCCAGAACTTGCAGTAGCACCACCTACACGACTAATGCCCCATGGTGTGGTTTGCGATCCTGAACCACCGTCATCACCATCTTTGCATGAAGGCCATGGACTACATTTTCCCGGAGGGGCCAATGTGACCATTCGATCTTTTTCAACATATGCTACACGATCATCACTGCGAAGATCTTTTAACTGTTTGTCAGTAAAATTAGCAGCAAACCCTTTGATAGCTACATTATACTTATTTGTCACTGCTTTCTCGGCAATGCTATAATTAGAAAGCATATTAGAACGAACGGCTTTTACTTTGTCAATATCAGAACCGACCGCTTTTCCTTTTGAATTTTTACCATTAAACACCACGATATACCGATCACCGATATCCTGATTAGTTTCGGTAACCTCTTGGTTTTCTTCTTGGTTAAGGTTGGTAGTCGGCTGATCGCAGGCCGTAAAGGCAAAAACGACTAAAATCGCCGATAAAGTTAACTTAGAGAATATATTTCGCATAGTTATCTATCTTTAATTTAATATTGTATTCGCCTGAGCGAATATTGAAAGACAGAAATTTATAGCTCCAAATGCCCTAAAGAATTTTGGAAGAAAGCATTTGTAAAATTTCTGTTACAATTATTAAGAAGGGTTAATAACAATAATTGTTCCGAAGATTACAAACTTAGTTGACAATTAATTATTAATCATTAAACTAAAAATGATATAAAACCTAACTACCTTAGGCTTCACTTTGCTTATCCTTCTGTTGTTTATGTTTTATAAATATACTGCCCTATAATAAAAGCACCTGCCCGTTAAAGCAGGTGCTTCGAGTAAAGTTATTTAACCTTACTGTTTCTATTGATGAATAATGGGATCTGGATTCCCGTCGGGGTCTCCATTTGCAGTACCATTACTGCTGGGATTACCTCCCGTTACAAGTAATACCCCTGCTGCGTGTGGACTTGCCATAGAAGTACCGTCAATAGTGTTGGTACCATTATTTTTCCACAGCGATTTAACACTCACACCCGGAGCGGCATACTCAATAGGCGGATTTCCATAGTTTGAGAATGAGGCAAAGTAATCATTGGAATTGATAGCAGAAATAGTCCAAACGTTATTATACTCTACACGAGCTGGTGAAGAGTTGTTGGCATGGGTACTGCTATTACCCGCAGCTATTGCAAAATAGATGCCTTGATCTGCAGCATTGCGTACCGCGTTGTCTACAGATTGAGACGTACTGCCCCCGAGACTCATATTCGCAACATCACCTGCTGAGGCATTTGCTGCTACATAGTCAATCCCGTTTATAATTCCGGAGTACGTTCCACTTCCATTGCTACCAAGTACTTTTACACCTACCACGGTAGCTCCTGCTGCAACACCGATAACGTCAATATCGTTGTCTTTGGCCGCAATTGTACCGGCAACATGTGTACCATGACCATTTCCATCGTCAGCAGATGGCTCACCAGATACAAAAGAAGTACTGAGGCTGGTATTTACATTCAGGTCATCATGATCTAAATCTACACCCGTATCAATAACCCAGGCCGTACCGGAACTGGCTGTGGCACCACCTACGCGATCAATACCCCAGGGGGTCTCTTGTTGGCCACCGCCGTCATCATGGCATCCGATACCATAGAAGTAGCAGTACCACCACGGATAATGATTATTAATTTTAGGTGGCGAAAGTATGGCAATACGATCTTGCTCTACATATTCAACACCTTTTTCGTTACGTAACTTGGTGAGCTGATCATCAGAAAGCTGGGCGGCGAATCCTCCAATTGCATTGGTAAACTTATGCTTAAGAGCATCGCTGCCGATCTTATACTTCGACACCATTGAGTTTATTTTCTGAGAGCGCAGCTTAGCTTTTGACTGACTCACATCAGCGTCCGTATCAAAGACGACAATGTACTGGCCATCTATTGGCTGGCCCTGTTTATCCATTATTTCCTGGATATCCTCATTGGTGATTTGTTCTTTTTCTTTTTTTGTGTTGGTTGGATTATCACAAGCTGTCATTACGAGAAGAGCAACAACAGAAAATGCGATTAACTTTTTTACGATATTAGATAACATTATAGTTTATCCCTTTTTGTTAGAATTTAACCCACGTTTTTCGTGGTGTGCTAATCTTGACAAAGATCCGAAATAGTCATTTCTCATTATGTTTTACCAATACCATTGGCTTATTTTTTAAAGGACCTTTGCCATTTTCATTTACAAGAGTTAACAAATGATATATTGTTACAGATTTTTTTAGGAAAATTTTCTTTTCCCCTAAAAAAACTGTCTATAGGCCGTATAGTAAGTTTTTTTAACACCAATTAATTTTCTGACAGACTGAAAATACCCCTCATTTTAGTAGTGGGTATGTTATATTTAGATACATTTTGTTCGAACAGATGAACAGATAGCAAAGCATATACCCGAAAGCGCGTTTAAACCCAAAGCTATTGTTATACATTAATGAAAGAGTTTACCAGGTTTTTAAAAAATCGACTGCAAAAAGAGTTGCCCGGGCGCAAAGCCCAACTCAAAATGGCCCCCAGGCCAGTATCAAGTGGCAGCCTAAGAAAAATGGAGCCGCCCGATCATGCCAATGATAGCAGCGTACTGATATTATTATTCCCCAATGAAGAAAATAAACCCGAACTAACCCTTACCCTGCGAAGTCGCGATATAGATCATGGCGGACAAATAAGTTTTCCAGGCGGAAGAGCCGAACAAGGAGAAAGCGCTGCTGAAACTGCCCTGCGTGAGGCTGAAGAGGAGATTGGCATTCCACCTGAATCTATAACCATCATAGGGCAACTCAGCGACCTTTACATCAATAATTCTAACAATCTTGTTACCCCTGTGGTTGGCGTGGTGAAAAAGAAGCCTAACTTCAAGATTAATCCTTCTGAAGTGGAAGAAGTATTTGCCGTGGAGCTTAACTCCCTGTTGCATAAGAAAAATTTGACGGTTGAAAACTGGGAACTGGGAAAGCACCGCTACAAAGTTCCCTATTGGGACATACACCAAGTACCCCTATGGGGAGCTACTGCCATGATGCTTCATGAGTTTCTCGATATCTACCAGGATTATTGTAAACAGTAAAACTCTTTTAAAATACTTTCAAATATTCCAAGCTTACATAATAATAGATGGAGTGGATTATAGCAGGCTTAACATTCGGATTTTTAGGAAGCTTTCACTGTATTGGCATGTGTGGGCCCATTGCACTGGCCTTACCTCGCAAGTCAAAAGAACAAGTCCACTATATTTTTTCACGCATTATTTACAATGCTGGACGAATCACCACCTATATTATTTTGGGCTCAATTGCGGGCTTTTTTAGTCGTATCATTGCCATTGGTGGATACCAACAAGGCCTATCCATCACCATTGGAGCACTCATGTTGCTAGCTCTCGCCTGGAATAAGGTACAACGCCTACTCCAGCGTATGGAAGCACTGCCCAGCCGATTTATCAGTAAAATGACCCATCAGTTTAAACGCTTATTTAATAATGGAGGACTGAGCTCGCTTTACACTATTGGATTACTAAACGGGCTGCTGCCCTGTGGTTTTGTATATATGGGATTGGCCACGGCTATTACGTTTGGAAGCATCTACAGCAGCAGCTTGTTTATGGCAGGTTTTGGATTTGGGACCGTACCCGCCATGCTGGGTATCAGTTTGACCGGAGGACTTGTTTCAACCAACCTCCGCCAAAAACTAAAAAACCTCTCCCCTTATTTTATCGCAGTCGTTGGTATCATCCTTATACTGCGTGGACTGGGCTTAGGGATTCCTTTCATTAGCCCAGCCCTTTAAGGCTTCCTAAATTAAGTGTTTTGAATCAATAAGCTGGTTATCCGTCTCATCGTGTACCGCATAATTGAAGCCTTGCTGAATACTGTATCCGCCCACCTGGCCCTGCTTATTAATTGCAATAAATCCAACCTGGATATTTTCAAGGGAGTCTTTATTCGCTACGATTCGTTCAACAGTATTTTTGCAGGCCTGTTCCGGGCTATCACCGCGCCGCATATTTTCAACTACAAGATGGCTTCCACACACGCGAATAATCTCTTCCCCTACTCCGGTCCCAGATGCAGCTCCCACCTCATTATCTACAAACAGCCCACTACCTATTAAAGGCGAATCACCAATACGCCCGTGCATTTTCCAGGCCATTCCACTGGTCGTACAAGCTCCCGACAAATTTCCATTGCTATCCAGAGCCAGCAACCCAATAGTGTCATGGTTCTCGATATTTACCTCAGGCTTATATTCAGCATCCTTTTTCCATTGCTCCCAATCCTTTTTCGATTGATCTGTGAGCAAGTTTTTCTTTTCAAACCCTTGATCCAATGCAAAGTCCAGGGCCCCGTCTCCCACCAACATTACATGGGGTGAATCTTCTTTCACCTTACGGGCTACCGATATAGGGTGCATAATATGCTGCAAGGCTCCCACCGAACCACCCTGTTGCTGCTCATCCATAATACAGGCATCAAGGGTCACATAGCCATCCCGGTCCGGGCGCCCGCCATATCCTACCGTCCGCACTTCAGGATCGGCCTCCGTTACTCGTACGCCGGCTTCTACCGCATCTAGAGCAGAGCCACCCTCAGCGAGTACTTCCCAAGCGGCCTCATTCGCTGCAATACCGTGATTCCAGGTAGAGATAACCACCGGCTTTTTAACTTGTCCGGAAAATGATAGAGACGATGAAGGGGAAGAAGTCCAGTTCTGAAAAGGAGCCAAACCACCCAGAGCCGTCATTTTTAAAAAATTTTTTCTACTGATCATAATCTATTTCT
Organism: Fodinibius halophilus; assembly: GCF_011059105.1. GTDB lineage: Bacteria > Bacteroidota > Rhodothermia > Balneolales > Balneolaceae > Fodinibius > Fodinibius halophilus. The sequence goes on from NZ_JAALLS010000021.1 coordinate 13,494, forward strand.
TTTTTTAAGAATACTTGTTATAACATTTCCACTGCTTGTTCTGCCACATCCATTCCGATAGCAATACCCATACCGCTGAGACCGGCCGCCACATAACGATATTGATCTACCTGTTCTACAATGGGTGACTTTGTAGTTGTAAATCCCATAATACCTGACCACTGATGCTGAATGGTCCAACCTTCTTGCAGGCGTAATTCCTCATCTACAAAATCCACTAAGTGGTTCTTTATTTTAGAATTCGCCCCAAATTGATCCGTCTCTTCCTGTTTTTTATCCACATTACGAGCACCCCCAATAAGAAGCCGTTGTCCTACATTCCGGAAATAGATATAGCCCCGGTCATGATGAAAAATTCCTTTCCACGGGAGCTCTTTCTGTTCATTGGTAACGAACACCAACCCGCGAGCCGGGCTAACAGTAAGGGACGGGACCAGCCGAGCTACAAAGCCGTTGGCCGCATGCAATATCTGCTTAGCTTTTAAAGTTGGTCCACCTGCAACATGTACCGTTCCATCTTCCGTTGTCTGTTCCACCTCGGTATTCCACTTTATATCGATACCGGTAGCAGCAACTTTTTGAGCCAAATACTGCATCATCTTACCGGGATGGAGGGCTCCTTCCAACCGATTACAAATTACGGGATACCCTTCCTTTCTATCCAGGCTATAAACCTGTTCTTCTCCAATAAGCTCTTCCATCCATTTGTTAAATCGGCCAACTTCTGAGGACACCTCTTTAAAGGCCTCTTCAGAGGTAAAAAACTCATATCCCCCGCAGTGCCGATAACCGATAGCCTCCTCGCCCAGCACCTCTTTCAAACGTTCGAGTCCCCTATATCGTCGAACGATGCGTTCTTTTACAATATCCTCAGACTCTTTTTTGATATCTGCCTGGTGTTCACCTATAGATCCCACACAAGCAAAACCGGCATTACGGGTACTGGCTCCTTTCGGTAAAAAGCCACGCTCTAACACCATAACCCGGGCAGCCGGATGGGCTCGTTTGTAGAACAATGCTGATGATAATCCTACAATGCCCGCACCAACAATAATAAGATCATATGGGTCTAAAAAAGAACCCTGCTCCCAAAAAGAATTATTATAGCTCATATCATTTTTATTCCTTTGATAATCATCTGCCTCTTTTCATGCGTTCCCTTTTCCACGACTTCTATTCAGGAATGGGCTGAAATACAAGCGAAGCCATTAGTGCAGCACCCGTTGCAAAGCAATCTTCATCAATATTATACTGGGGATGATGCCAAGAATAGGTCGACCCGGTTTCTTCTCTACCACTTCCTAAAAAGAAAAATGCGCCCGGGAACTCCTGCTGATAAAAGGCAAAATCTTCGCCAGCCATAATCGGTTCATCCAGCAGTTTTACATTCTGCTTACCGAGCAACTCATCTGCAGTATCCATGACATTTTCTGCTGCCCATTCAGTATTTATAACGGCGGGATATCCGTAATCAAAATCAAAAGTATAAGCACCGCCAGAAGCCTCAGCCACCCCTTTTGTAATAGCTTCGATACGATCTCTAATCATATCTGCGGTTTCTTTTGCAAAAGTACGTACCGTCCCCAACATCTCAACCTTGGCAGGTATCACGTTATGGGCTGATCCACCATTTATCTTCCCGACCGTTACTACGGCCGGTTCAGTGGGATTAACACTACGGCTGACTATTGTTTGAATCTGGCTAATAACCTGAGACGCCATCACAATAGGATCAACAGCCTCGTGAGGGGATGCTGCATGACCGCCCTTGCCAATAAGTTCAATAGCAAACTCATCCGGCCGCGCCATTAGTGCACCTTTCCGGATAGCAATCTGTCCGGGCTCCAGCCCAGGGTAGGAATGCAGTCCATAAATAACATCAACCCCCTTTTCCTGTAAGTAACCGGTTTCGCATAACAAGCGTCCGCCTCCGGGCAATTTCTCTTCTCCGGGCTGAAAAATAAATAAAACGATACCTTCAATTTGATCTCTTACTTCGGAAAGCAGGCGCACTGCTCCCAACATATTGGCCGTGTGGGCATCATGCCCGCAACAATGGGCTATCCCGGGATTATCTGACAGAAATTCTTCTTTGTGCTTCCCCTCCTCGGTTATAGGCAAAGCATCGATATCAGCCCGCAAAGCGATAACCTTATCAGAGTCTTTACCTCCCTCAAGCACACCCACACAGCCCGTACTCAGCGGTTGATCAACCGTGATATCGAGCTCTTTCAACTTTTCCACAATAAACGAAGTTGTTTCATGCTCTTGGTAACTTAACTCCGGATTACGATGCAGGTGACGACGGATGTCAACCATCTCACCCTGATGTGCTTCTGCCTGCTTTTTAAACTTACTGAATTCCATATCTGGATATTATATTTTTCTTACTTTGTAATAAGGGTGTGAATTATACGAATTATATTATAAGTCTATAGGTCTATTTCTGTAACATCTTATAAATCATTGCGTATAGATTCATTGTATACGTTAGGTAGGTATTAATATCACTGAAAACCAGATCATGAACAGACGAAATATAACTTGGGAAATAGTAGTAGCCGGTTTAGCATTTGTAGTGATCGGCATTTATCTGGCCGATAACTCCAGCTCATCTGATGCTCCAAAATCAAGCGGCCTGCATGAGGCCCAGCCCACCACATTGCCAAAGACCAAACAGCCCGATGACCTACCCGGCTCCTTCGTTATTGACCTGAATGACCTTAAAAATCATGATAAACTAAAAGAACTCAAAAAGTTAGAAAAACTTGACCATCTGAAGATTGATCTCAAAAACATTGACAAAATAATTAATCAACAGTTAAGTGAGAAGGATGTGCAGGCAAGTCTGGAGAAGCTTAAAAAAGAGCTCCGCAAAGTAGAAAAAGCTGATTTTAATATTAAACTACAAGACAAAAAAGTTTATATAAATAAGGATTACGACATTGATGAAACGACATGGACAGAAGTTAAACCCGGCGTCTATGCCTTTGAAAAAACGTTTCCAGTTTCAAAGCTAAAATCTTTGGACCTGAACCTCGCTTTTGGAAATATCAATATTGTAGGGACTCAAAAAAGTACAGGCAAAATAAACCTGCAAGCAACGGGTGCCCTCGAAGATCCTGCAGCATTATCCCGGAGCCTCGTGATCCAAAATAAGCTAACCGCCCGTGATGCCTATTTTAGAACGACCACCGAAAATTCCAATCTGACCAATAAATTAAACCTTGAAGCCACAATCTCTATACCTGAGAATACGCATATCAAGGCGCAAACTTCCGGGGGCCATATAAAGGCTAATGATCTAAAAGGCGATCAACAGTTTACGACCAACGGTGGACATATAGAACTCAACCATATTGACGGAAGCTTCGAAGCAAAAACCGGAGGGGGCCATATCACGGGTGAACACTTATCAGGTACTATGCAGCTTACTACCGGTGGTGGGCATATTAAGACAGCCCATATTAAGGGGAAATTGAAAGCCGAAACAGGCGGTGGACATATAGAAATTCAACATCTAGATGGTGAAGCAAATGCTAAAACGTCCGGGGGTAATATTACGGCATCTATAAAAAAGGCCAATGGTCCCATTAAATTGCAAAGCTCTGCAGGTAATATTTCTCTTTTATTAGCTGAAAATATCAAAGCAAACCTCGATATTTCGGGTTCAGCCATAAATATGGCAGAACTATTCAACTTCGACGGCACTAAAAACAACGGTAACATCACCGGCACTATCAATGGCGGAGGTACTGAGGTGGTCGCAAGTTGCGGATATGGGAATGTGAATATTGATATTTATAAAAAGTAATGAACGAAAATACTCCTGAGGACGAAAATGAGCTTGTTGTTACTCGTGACGGCTCACATACTGTTTACTCTTCTCAATTTGACCAACATTATCATAACCCTAATGGTGCAGTTGCCGAAAGCCGGTACGTCTTTTTCCAACAACCGGGATTGCTTGATGCTCTGAAGGGCAATGATGAGATCACAATTCTTGAGATCGGCTTTGGTACCGGCTTGAACCTCATGCTCTTGCTGGATTACTATTTATCTGCAGAATCAACCAGCCAGATCAACTATTACTCCATTGAAGGATTTCCGCTCAAGGCCGAAACAGCCAAAAGCCTCAATTACCACAAGCACCTTGAGAATCCCCAAGTGGGCAAAAAAATACTTAATATTTTTGGTAACCTTGATAAAGGGATGAACCGGTTTTCTCCCCTGGATAATATCACGGCTCACCTTTTTAACGGGATGTTTTCTGATTTCCCGGATACCCCCATTGGTGCTGAATATATTTTCCATGATGCTTTTTCTCCGGATACCAATCCCGACCTATGGACCGGACAGGTTTTTAAAAAGATTCGCGAAATCAGTAAAGATGAGGTTATCCTCTCGACCTACTGTGCTGCCTCAAAAGTGCAAGGAGCTATGGCTTGGGCCGGATGGAACATTGCCAAAACCCAAGGCGCACTGGGCAAAAGAGAAATGATTCTTGGTGCCCTGAATCCTTCCAAATTGGAAGGGCTCAAACGAGTGAATGAAGAACGCTACGCGCGCCGATACGAAGAAGGAGACTTTAATTAACCACTTTCTTGCTGTTGAAAGCGATGCAGCAATCGTCCCAAAAATTTATTGGCATAGATCTTATTGATATGACTCATATCTGCCAAAATTACCAGACGTTCTTTACTGCGCGAAAAAGCAACATTCAATAACCGGGGGACCGCCAATCCATTCTTTTCTTCATCAAACGGACGTACCGAATAATGACGGCGACGACCATACTGCTGCTCCCCGCTCATCACCGTATCAAAAATAATCACATCTTTTTCGCGTCCCTGGAACGTATGAATGGTTCCTACTTCTACAACCCCCAGGTCGTTTTCATAGAGTGAATTCCGAATATCATATACCGTACTTCGGAAAGGCACAATAATACCCACTTCCTCAACCGGCACCTGGTTTCTCAGCACCAATCGCTTTACCATTTTTATGATAATATGGTTGTGCACCTCATTTACCGGCTGAAATCCCTTTCCCTCCTCTTTTTGGGTAAGCCTTGGGCCATACTTCTGGCTGTCGATCACATTTACTGTTGTATTACTGCTTTCCTGGGGCGTAATCATCGGGTCAAGCTCTTCTTCCGGCTGGGCTGTTTTCAGTCGCCCCTCATAAAAAACGGTACTAAGCACTTCTGCCAAGTCTTCATTCAAACGATACTGGGTATCATAAAACGTTGTCAGGGGACGGTTTTTATCGTGCCATGCAAACAGGTCTTCGGTAGTATCTGCATCAGAGGCAAACGTAAAAATATCTTCTTCCAGAAAATTCCGGGCATCTTTATCATCAGTCAGTGCTATAGGCGGCAGCTGCATGGGATCTCCAACCACAACAATATGCTTCTTAGCCTTTGCAGCAAGCACCATCAGGTAAGGTAAATTTGCCATTGAAGCCTCATCAATTACCACCGCATCAAAATGTTGACCGTCAAACAGATCGGAGGTACAGACCTTAGCCAAGGTTGTGGCCACCAGCTGTTTTTTCTTCAGCTCAAACCGCTCATTTACGGTAATCAAGCTATCGATCTTCTCTTCAAGCGCTACTTCACCCCCGTGCTTATCAACGCGGTCTCCCAACCTTTCAATCTCCTCATCAAGCTCTTGGGGCACCTCTTCGCCATGCTCCATCAGGTTATCGATCTCCTTTTGCAGCTTCTGGTATTTCCCGAGCAGGTTATCTAAGGTTGCCGCCTTCTGCTGCTGTTCCTGCTTTTTCTTCTCAATGTGCTGCTCAAAAAGTACCGACTCCAATCGTTCACTGTCCAAGGCCATCTCCCCAAACCGGGTCACCTCCTCCTGCAGGTGATCTTTTTCTACCGAGGTCAGTGCTTTTAAAGCACTTAACAACCCGACATCAACAGCACGGTTGGTGTTCGCCGCAAAGAGCACTCGCTTCCCTTTTATAAGGTAGTTTGCAATCATAAATCCCAGTGTTGAGGTTTTCCCCGTTCCCGGCGGACCCCATACATAGAGCACTTCATTTTGCAGTGACTTAATGAGCGACTCGTGTTGCGAATCGTTTCGGCGACTATCATCCAGAACGCGTGTACTTTCATCATCCGTATGGTGTGCATCGGCATCGGGATAAAACAAACTTCCTACCCGTTGACGCTCTTCTTCCTTATCATCACTAAGCAGCCGCTCCAGCTCGCTGCGAAGTTTACGAAGCACAAAATCGTTCTCCCACTCTACACTTACCTTGGGAACTACCGAACCGTAGTTTTGCGGAAAATGCAGCACCACCTTCTTATCGCCCACTTCCACAGGATACAACTCCAGCTCATCCTCGTGATCTTCTAACTCTCCCTGTATAACTTCAGCAAATCGAAGCGATTTATTGCGAGATTCAAATTCATAGTAGAAGGTGTTGGGAGGATGATCTTCCAGGCGCCTGCCATCAAAGAGCACATCTTGGGCCGGCCGTTCCCGAACGGTTTCAATCTCGGCATTAATCGCCTCAAGGGCCCTTTCTAATAATTTTTTTAGTTTCTTATCTGACAACTGGTTACTGGTTACTGGTTACTGGTTACTGGTTACTGGTNACTGGTTACTGGTTACTGGTTACTGGAAAATGAATGATGACCATCAAAAGTCAAAGCCCTCTTAATTTTAATTCCTGATTTTTTATTTCTAATTAATCATTGATCCCAAAGTTCGGCACGGATCGTCTTGGCACTCTGGTCAGAAATGCGATACTTCAATAGGATGCGACGTCGTTCAGGGATTTTCTTCTCTACAAGCTTCGCACTTTCGGAGGTGTATAAAATCAAGTCTGTTTCTCTAACAAAAAGAGGCAACGACTCCCCATAGGTAGCTCCTGCCACAAAAGATCCACTGAAATTAATGCTTACTTTCAGCTCATCAATAATTTTGGGGATGGTCTGATCTTCGGCAGTCACAAGCCCAATGGTATCAATAGCCGCACGGTCTACCAGCGACAACAGGGTATCCGGATCAATACCATATACGATAGGCAACAACCGCCCTTTCTCAGAAAAGTCGCGGAATTTATTCACCAGCTGTATAGGCACAAAAAGTGCGTCATATTTCACGGTCTCATTATACTGGTTGGCATTGAGGATACGACTCCGAACCCCGACCTCATCTTTGATCGCATCCGCTACCATACGGCCCAGCTCTTTGGTTTCCCCGATACTGGCACAACTCTCAATACGGTCGGGCCAGTCCATAAAGCTCAGCTGTTCCTGGAATAGTTCATCGATCTCTGTCTCATCCAGGCCATAACCAATCAGTTCCTCTAGTAATTTACGCATTTTTTCGGCTCCCACTTCGAGCCGATCAGCTTTATCCAGGTTCGTATTTTGGCGCTCAACGATAAAACCCTTTCCCCGTTCGCCACGAATTAGACCTTCGTCAGCTAATATGTGGTACGCCTTGCGAACGGTATGAAAACTGGATTCAAGCTGTTGCCCCAACTGACGGGTAGACGGCAGGGTCTCCCCCACGCGAAACTGTTTGGTTGCAATCATCAGGCGAATGCGATCGGCAATATATTTGGCAGATGTCTTCAAAAGTACGTAATGCTCTTTTTTTGTTTACAGCACTAAAGATAGGTGTTAGGATGATCATTCTCACAGATCGATTTAAATTAAAATATGATCCCTGTGACTGTATCTGGAATTGCTCTTGGCGAGGTTAACACGGTGCCGACACACGCTCTTTTAAAAGGATGTTGCTTTTTCAATCATATTACTTCAAATTACAAATGGTTTTCAATCAAGCGAGTTTTATTACTGTATAATCAATTGGGGTACACATTCTCAACTTTTCAAAAAAAATACATCTGGCACTACTTGCTTTAGGGTTTTTTCTTCTTGGAGCAGTTGGTCTTTCCACTGGAATTTTTGAGGCCGTAGACCGACAAATCCTTGACTATAAGTTTCGCTATCTCCAGCAAGAAGATCCCAACAAAAAAATAGTGTTGGTTACCATAGACGAAAAAAGCCTCTCATACTTTAACCAAAATGGTATGTATTGGCCCTGGCCGCGGGAGTTCTATCAAATAACAACCGACTATCTCAAGAAGTCGGGGGCTGACCTTATTGTCTATGACATCCTTTTTGACACCCCGGACTTTGATCGTCGTAACATTTCGGGCACACTCAGTGATAAACGATTTATGCAATCACTCAAAAGGGCCAACAACAGTATTCTTGCTTTCAAATCTACGGCAATCCAAGATTCTGTGGCGACAGCCGTAACCCGCTACCCATCGCTGAAACACCATCAAATAGCTCATGAAGCCCCCTATCATCAACCACATCTACTCACCTCTCGTCCGATAAACAAGTTTGGCAACGTTGCACAAGGGCTGGGAAATACAGTCATGTCTGGCGACGAAGATGGCCTCATCCGATCGGTCCACCTTTTTGACAGTTTGGCTCACAAAGGATTTGTACCCACTCTATCGATGGCCGCCTACCTGGAGCTACAAAATGAGGAGCACAAACTGGCATGGACCGACAAAGGATTGCAAGTTGGAAATACAAATATTCCGCTCCAAGAAAATGGCGACTACCTTATCAACTGGTACCAAAAGGGGGGCGTACAGAAGGGGACATTTCCCTATTACTCTTTTCATGCCATCGTTCAAAGTGCCATTAAGAAAATGCGTGACTCCACGGCCACGGTATCAATACCCCCATCCACATTCAAAGACAAGATCGTAATTATTGGAGCTTCTGCAGCCGGCCTCGGAGACATAAAAAGCACACCGATGAGTTCGCTCGAGCCCTTTCCAGGAATGGAAATTCAGGCTACAATTTTGAATAACCTTATTGGGGATAACTTTATTACTGAACTCCCATTCTGGCTAAAAGTTACTTTTCTACTGCTACTTTGTTCAGGAATTCCTTTTGCCATCGCCTATACCCGGCCTACGAATGGCGCGGCAGTAATAGTTAGTTTCTTGTTGATAATTTTGTTTACCGGGCTCGCACTTTTTAGCTACAACAGAATTTGGTTTCCCACGGGTATGTTTTTTGTGATGGGGGTTATTGCTTATAGTGGTTCAGCAGCATATAAATACTTCGCCGAAGAAAAACAGAAGAAAAAGATCAGATCGGCCTTTGGTCAGTATGTACAGCCAGAATTTGTAAAACAACTGATTGCCCAACCCAACCTGCTAAAGTTGGGAGGTGAAAAGAAGTACCTGACTGTTATGTTTTCAGATCTGGCCGGTTTTACCACCATTTCAGAATCCAAACCACCCGAAGAGCTTGTATCATTCCTCAATGAATACCTGGGGGCAATGACGAATATCATTTTTGAACACTCAGGCACCGTTGATAAGTATATCGGGGATGCTGTCATGGCTTTTTGGGGTGCTCCTATCAGCCAAAAGAATCATGCGGAACTTGCTTGTCGCAGTACCATACAGATGCTTGAAAAAGTAAATCAAATGACTCCCCAAAATACCGATACCCATGCTCGTTTTGGTATTGCAAGCGGGGAGATGATTGTTGGGAATATCGGATCCTATAATAGATTCAATTATACTGTGCTCGGCGATACGGTAAATCTTGCTGCCCGCATGGAAGCGGCTAATAAAAATTACGGAAGTCGCGCCATGATCTCCGAACACACCTACCGTCAAGTAAAAGACAAATTTTTATGCCGCCAGCTCGATATGCTTGTTGTTAAGGGTAAAACCAAACCCGTAAAGGTGTACGAGTTAATGGCTGACAAGGAATCTTCAAAAGATTTTAAAAAACTCGAAAAAGCAGCACAAATTTACCAGAAAGGCCTCGATAGTTACTATCAACGAAATTGGGATGATGCTATCAGTACCTTTCAAGATGTAACAGAACTATTACCTGACGACGGCCCCTCACAACTGTATATTGAGAGATGTCAGAAATTCAAAAACAATCCACCCGCCAAAGACTGGGATGGGGTCTTCCATCTTAAAACAAAATAAAGAGATCACTATGGTTCGTAAGTTCATCATTTCTTTGTTCCTAGCACTAGTTGCAACACTCATACTGGATACGATCAGCATTAAAAACAGTGTTGATATGCGTAACGGCCCAGGCTCGTACTATAAACTATTATTGCGACTAAAACCGGGAGCAGAAGTAGACCAGCTGGACCAACAACAACAGTGGATCAAAGTTAAAGCCCAAGAACAAACAGGGTGGATACCTGAACGTTCTGTCCATCACCAAGAACAAAATAAAGAATCTAAACCGGACGATGATCTACAATCAAACGCCCAAAATGCTTTTGATGAACTATCCGGGGGAGATAAAGCTGATACTGCCGATGATCCCTATGCCTCGCGTGCCCAAGTTGCTGCTGCCGTAAAAGGATTTGCAAAAGATTTCACATCTCAAAAGGGTTCCTCTCAGGAAGAAAATCTCCTTCAAAACTTTGATGGTCTGGTCAATGCATCTGATTATAAGCAATTTAGAGAACAACGGTTGCACAATTGGAGCTGGGCTAAAGCCCAATCACGATTTTCTATTGATCCCAATAAAGCTCCAAAGTTTAATCCCCTGAGGGAAAAAGCAGGATGGGGAATCGCAAATGTAATTGCGCAACAAGGACTAATAAAAAATGACGATCTGCAACAGTACTTAACTCATATTGCACTGATTATTGCTGAAAACTCTCATCGATACGAGACTTCGGTTCAAGTTTATATTCTCGACTCTGAGGATGTAACTGGTTATGCCTCACCCAATGGCATTATCTTTGTTTCTAAAGGTGCCCTTAAGCTAATGAAAAACGAAGCAGAATTTGCGTTTTTCGTTGCTCACGAATTGGCTCATATCGTTTTCAATCATGGGGTTAAAGAAAGCAAAAAACGAGAAACAAAAATCAAGGCTGATGAGGCATTCGAGGAGTTAAATCAAGAGATAGACAAAGAACGGAACGAAAAATATATCAAAACAGAAGCCGAGCTTACCGAATGGGCAAATCAGGTTTATGAATATACGGTCAAAGATCGACTCAATAAATATGAACATGAAGCAGACTACTGGGGACTCGTCTATACCTATCGCGCGGGATATGATGCTACCGCAGCACTTGACTTACTAACACGTATTTATAAGCGACAAGGTGATTTTGAACGCGGTATCGGACTTGTTAAGTGGCAAGGTACCTCTTTGCAAAAGAGAATTTCTAAGATCAGAAACCATATCGCAGATTTTGATATTCCCAGAGGCTTTGGAAGCCGCCACCCTGAATTCTTTACCAGAAAAATTCAAGAGCTTTAATAGGTATATTTCACTACCACATTAAACAACAAAAGCCCTTTCCTAAACCGGAAGGGCTTTTTGTTGGTGAGAAAAGCAGTTATTAGATCGCTTAAAGTCTGAGACCATCAAAGTTATACTTGACTGAAAGCCAATACGTACGGCCCTGAGGAGCAGCTCCAAGAAGATCTACCTTTTCATTATCAAATACATTATTTACACTCCCCTGAACAGAAAGTCCGGTATCAGCAATATCAAAGCCGGTAGACAGATCCAATTGAAACTTTGCAGGCAGCTCTTCTTTATCAGTCAGATCTCCGTCATCATCTAACAGTACATTCGTATTCCAGTATCCTGAATTGTACTGGTAGCTGTCTTGCCAGCGGCCTTTTATTTTGAAAAACGGAGCCTGTAAAGACGAACTGTCAAAGATATTCTTTGCCGTTATTCCCCCTTTTACTTTTAATGGTGGTGTATTCAATGGCAACGTAGCATCAGTAGTTTCATTGGTAAAATCAGTAAGCTTAATAGTAGACATGCTAGCTGAAATGCTGTAGTTATCATTAAAATAGTAGTTTAAGCCTATATCAAAACCTTGCACTGTTGCTTCACCAAAGTTGATATACGTTTGTAAAGCCGTAAAATTACTTCCTTGAACCATAACCGGACTTCCATTTTGATATGCTATGGTATTGGCCCCATCTGCTACAACATCTGTCCCAATGAAGTTTTTATACCAAGAGATATATCCTACTACATCTACAAAAAGTTTTTCACCAAAAATCCCTTTGTATCCAAGTTCCACTGAATTAACCTCTTCCGGATTTGTGGGGTCAATGGTGTTAACAACATTTCCGCCGGCATCTTTTATTGTATATCCCTCATTATTTCCTTTGATCAGGAAATCATAATTTGGAGCAAAAAGATCCGGAACCGGTATATAAGCATGGCTTTGTAATATTGTAGGAGTAGTATATGCCCGGTTATAGGTAGCCCGGATATTATGTCCAGGTGCAGCTGTAAAAACTAAAGATCCCTTGGGACTAAACTGCATATCATAATCACTGTTTCCATCCAACCGAGCCGCAGCAACTAACTGCAACTGATCAGGGATTACATCATAGTCAACCTGAAGATAGCCGCCCATTAACTCACGACTAATATCTTGTCCGGAACCATCTTGTAGATAGGTACCCTTGGATTCTGGCATAAACTTTCGGTATTGCACACCGGTAACCAATGAGAGAGCTCCGAAGGTATTGTTATACTGGAGTTCTGAATCATAAATTTGGGTATCATCAATAAAGGAGACACTTTCGCGAATACTCTCAATATCTACCTGATCCAGTGATGCCCCGGCATTTACCGCTGCCTGTACTGCTGGTACCACCTGGTTAAGCTGATAACTGCCGGCCTTATTTCCTGTTCGGCTAAACTGCGCATACCAATGGCTGCCACTTACTTGCAATGTCTGATAGTCTACCTCCCAATCTTTGATTCGGTTTCGGCCATTTGAAGTAAGAGAAAACTGATCTGTTGATGACCATCCATAAGTACCGGAAACTTTCCAATCACCCATTTTATAATATAAGGACCCATTAATTTTGGTAGCTCCTACATCATAATTTTCTACTACATCCGACTCAAACACTGTATTAGCCGACGTTGGCTTAGTACCGGCCGTCTGGTAAAAGTGCAAGCTGTCTTCACGTTTTGGCTTAAAATCAACGGCTTTCATATACTGTCCGGTAACCTTCCATCCAAAACTATTATTTACGGTACCGGCTACGCGATAAGTGATATCTCGAAGCTTTTGATTACCTGCTTTGGCGGCAACCGTTACTCCCGACTGATCCCACGGATCTTTGGTTGTAACATTAATAACACCTGATCCTGCATTAGGTCCGTACAATGCAGCAGCAGGCCCCAATACAACCTCGATACTTTTTAAATCAATCTTGCTGGAAGGTAAAAAGTTACCCTGCGGCAAACCTGTACCTCCAAGGGTAGCTATACGTCCGTCAATTAAAAATAACATGCGCGTATTAAAACTACTGTTAAAACCACGGGCAGAAACCAGCTGTGTATTCACCCCGGCATTTGAGAAATTAATCCCCTTTAAGTTCGCTATGGAAGACATAAACGTATTTCCACCTGAAGTTGCAAGCTCTTCACTGGAAATACGTTCTATAGTAGTTGGCGACTCTAATAGCTTTTCTGGCTGCTTAGATCCAGACACCACTACTTCATCCCCAGACCAAACGGTCTTCTCAAGCTGAATATCGACCGTTGTGGTTTTACCTGCCACAACAGAAACAGGCTCACTTTCAAAAGTAGCAAAGCCTAAATACGTTGCTTTTATGCGATATTGCCCTTCTGCTACATTGGTAATTTCGTACACGCCTGAACCATCTGTTGCGGCTCCTCTGGTCGTACCAACTAACGATACATTTACTCCGGGCATTACCTTTCCCGATTCCTGATCTGTAACCGTACCCTTTATGGCACCACCATTTTGAGCCCATCCACTTGATGCTATGCCCATCAAGGCACACAACAATGTAATAGTTGCTAGTTTTTTCATAATAATCCCCATTTACAGTTTATGTTGCCGTTTACCTTTATAACACTTTTCATGTTTATCAAAGTTTTGGAAAATTTCAAACACTAATTACTTTATTTTTTTATTACCGCCTTCTATATGCCTTAACATGGCGCTAAATACCTTTTGGGGTTTTTCGATGAAGGGAGTATGCCCACAATCATCGATATATCGTACAGCTACTTCGCCCCCTTCTCCTTTATATTTCTCCAGGGCATACTCAATTTGAGAAATCATCGGTTGGGGCGGATAGCGATCTTGACCCGGCCAACCTTCCCGTAGCTTCAACCTTCCCTGGTACCCCGGATCTGAATAAGACTGTTCAGCAATAATTCGATCATCTGTCCCATGGATCCAGAGCAGAGGGGGCTTCGGGCTGGCCTCAACAAATTGCGATAGCAATGCTATATTATACTTTGGTGAAAGCGCATTCACCGGGCCATAACTTCCGGGGGCTACCCCCGGCCAATAATCAGACTTCTTGTAATCTCCCGGATACTGTTGTGGACCTGTATGTATCTGGAACATAGCTGACAAAATATCCTCCTCGCGCATTGCCCGGAACCCATTTTTCCAAAAAAGCCGGTTCATTGTGTTCCGGGGTGAAAACATCGTGTCAGATTCCGAACGGTCTTGCTCCTCAATACGCTCCACAAACTCGGATACTACAATACCCCCGCCTGAACCAGAAAAGTCCTCGTTATTTGCAATTCCTTTGGCACCATGAATACCTCCAAATCCCATGGGCGGACCCGGCGCCATTAATGTTGCTGTACGTATTTGGCCAGCAAACTCTGCTATCATTCTCCAGCATATAAAACCGCCAAGTGAATGACCTATCAGGTGAAAGGGACCTAGCTCCATAGCTGCAATTAGAGCACCTAAATCATCTATCCAATCCTGTGTTCCTTCAGTAGCATCAATTAGCTTATCTTCAGTTTTCCCAAATCCCCTCAGGTCGGGGGCTACACAATAGTAGTTTTCAGACATCTCCAGCATAAACCCTTCCCAGATAGTGGAACAACTGGTATTTCCGTGAAGAAAAAGCATAGTCGGATTTTCTTCTTTCCCGGCCGTTAACAGGTGCATGCGTAGCCGACTGGTATCAACATGCTGAACTTCTATACCATCAAGATGCCTTATTTTATCCATGATGGCGGTTGTTAAATTCTTCTTCCAGATCCTTTTTCTGAATTTTATTTGAATCCCCAACAGGTAACTCTTCTCTAAGTATCACATGCTTAGGCAACTGGTATCCGGCCAGGTAATCCCGGCAATACTCCAACAGCTCTTCTTTTGATAAACTTGCCTCCTTATGCAAGACAATGTAGGCACAACCGGTTTCTCCCCACTGATCGTCGGGCACCCCGATTACAGCCACTTGTGCTACCGCCTCATGTTGATATATTACCTTTTCGACCTGCACCGGATACACATTTTCACCTCCGCTGATATACATCTCTTTTTTACGTCCTACCATGTAGTAGTACCCTTCATCGTCACATCGAAACAGATCGCCGGTATGGACCCAACCATCATCGAAGGCTTGTTCTGTTGCATCAGGATTGTTCCAATAGCCCTTAAAAACATGGGGCCCTTTCATCAGAAGCTCTCCCACTTCGCCCTGCGGAAGCTCTTTATTTTGTTCATCTACAATTTTAACCCCGATATGAAAATTGGGGAACCCTACCGATCCTTTTTTTCGGATTGCATCTTCTGCAGGCAGTGAATAACAATTGGGACCTGCTTCGGTTAATCCATAGCCTTGCCTTATAGGCACCCCTTTTTCCTGATACCCCTTAATGATAGGAATGGGACACGATTCGCCGCCACAGATTGCAAACCTAACACTGCTAAAATCAGTTTCTTCAAAGTTATCTTCCTCCATCATCATTCGAAGCATCGTAGGAATACCAAACAAGATGCTGATCTCTTCTTGATCTACCAGCCGATTACACTCTGCAGCATCAAATTTGGGCTGTAGTATCAGCTTGCCTCCATGATGTATCAAAGGCGTGAGAAGTACATGCCAGCCACCGGTATGATAGAAGGGCGTATTGACAAAAGAAGAATCATCCCCAGTAAGTCCTAAACTGATTTCAGTATTGAGCGAATTCCAATGAATCTGCTGCCATGATATCATCGCCCCCTTGGCTTTTCCCGTTGTTCCCGAGGTATACAAAATCATTGCAATATCGTTGGCGGAGCTCTCGTAAGGGAGTACCTCGGGCTGTTCTGTTTGCATAACGGCTGCAACAGCACGCTCCCCCTCATCCAGCATTTGATAAGAACAGCTATTGCACTCTGCAATATCGGTCACTACTTCTGAAAATTCTTCAGCACTCACCAACAGATGGGGATCACAATCTGACACCTGCTCCTTCAACCCTGCCTTGGGCAAGCGATAGTTCAATGGTACCAAAACGGCTCCAATTTTGGCACAGGCAAAAAACAACACCAGGTACGATATACTATTTGGGGATACAACCGCCACCCTATTACCCGCTTCTAACCCCTCCCTATGCTGCAGGTAACCTGCCAGCTGAGTTGCCAATTCATTGAGATCACGATACGTATAACGGTTGCCCGTAGTACTGTCGATGACCGCTTCTTTATGCGGGCTGTGGCGATCCCTTTTCGTAAGCCAGTTGTTATAATTCATATTATTTCAATGCTGTTGGTTCTGTTTTCGCACTTCGCAATTGAATACTCTTACTTTTAGCTGCATAAATTGAAAATCCAACAATTACCGCACTGATAATTGCCAGTGAAGCGGCGACACCTGGATTTTCTCCATCTGCTTTAAAAAATGGAACACCTAACTGCGCATAATAAACGGTGAAATGTACTATCACCGCCGTAACGGATGCTGCAATAGGTGCAAGCTTGGGTACCTCCTTGAAGAACGTACCCAAAAGAATAGGCACGAAAGCCGCTGAGAAATATGCATACACTCCATTTTGAGCAAAGATACCAACACTCAGCTTTGGATTGACCAACTGCTGCCAGGAAAGAAATATCGTTACCGCTCCCATCAGTACAATAACCAGTCGATTGTACACTAGTTTGGCGGGCAAACCCAACAGGTCGTTTTCAAAAAATGAATCGTTTGTCAACGGTTGTATAATATCGTTGGTAATAGAAGTAGACAGAGACTGTATTAAACTCTCAAGTGTTGAAATACCTGCCGAAATTAATCCCATTACAATGAGAAGTGCCACAGCCACGGTAAACTCTTTCACCACATAGGCCGATACAATTCCATCCATAGCCAGAGGTTCACCATTAATGGTGAGATCCGAAAAACTTATTCGTGCATATAATCCCGCAATAACAACCAAGAAAAATAGAAATTGAGCCGATATACCGACTAATAGATATCGATTCACATCTTCTTCTCGTTTCAATAACAACGATTTTGTAAGAATATGCGGCTGACATACGATCGCAATCCCTACGATAAATGGAGCAATAAAAATTTCGAAATAACCCCGAAACAAGAAACTGCTCTCGTTGGTAATCTGTGTTAATTTGGGATCTATAGCATTAAGGGTATCCAAAAAGCCTGTCACCCCGTTGCTAAAATGCTCATAGCCCGATCCCAGTAATACAAATGCCACTATCACCATTAAAATAGCTTGAATGGTATTGGTATAAACCATCGAGTTAGCCCCACCGAACATCATATATCCAAATATGAAAACAACAATAGCTGTTAGAACATAGAGTTCAGGCAAATTGAGCGTACTGGAAAGTACTTTAGTAAGCCCAACGCAAATAAGTACAATAAAGGTGATAAGGAGTAAAGACAGGAAGCCAAAAAAGATACCGAATCGCCTGCTTTTGTATTTTTTACGGATCCAATCGGCCATACTCAAAGCTTTCACGGTAGTTCCATAGTTTCTAAATCCTTTGGTAAAAAGGATCAACGAACCCAATGTTGCCAACGGCAGTGCTAACCCCAACGCAATCACTCCACTAAATCCATATAGGGCCACAAAACCCGGGTTAATAATAAAGGTAGCCGCACTCGTTATAGAAGCTGCCAATGACAACCCAACAGCCGTAGGCGAAAACATGACACTACCTAGCGCATAATCATCCATCTCCTTGGTCTGCCCTGCTCCGCGAACCACAAAGTACAGTATGATAGCTGCATAGCAGAGAATCAAAACCCAACCGGCTGTTACCATTGTCGATGATGCTAGATCCATATCTTTTTCCCACCTTATAATTACGACTTCATTGTGTTATATAAACATCATACTACCATCGGTAAGCACAGGCTCCAAAATGAAGCCCTCCCCCCGAGCCTACAAATACCAATAGATCTCCATCCTTCACCGCACCGTCTCGTAGAGCGGAATCAAAAACCATGGGAATTGCTGCCGATCCGGTATAACCAAACCGGTCCATGATCGTAGGAGCAATAGCTCTTTTTAGCGACAAATTATCCATGGTCTCCCAAATTTGGTTGATATTTATTTGGGTCATATAGGCCCCTGAAATTTCATCGGTATCAAACTTGGCTTTTTCAGCCAGGCTACGGATCATATCTGTCCATATGCGTGGGTTTATCTCTTTGGGGAACTTTTCAACAAACTGAAGGCACTGTGCGCCTCCCTGCCTTTCACTGCGCGCCGCCGGTGCAGCAGCGCCCCCTCCATATATCCCCATATGCTTATAATACTCCGGCTTGGTACGCAGGTCAGAAGCTAAAAAGCCAACCCCCTCTTCGTCGGTCGGTTCCAGTATAACCGCTCCGGCGCCATCGGCAAAGAGGGTAACCGTTTTCTTGTCATCGAGATTTAAAAAACGGCTCATCCCATAAGCCCCCATCACCATCACCTTTTGGTAAGTGGGATCTGTGGACATCATGCTATTTGCCATTGTTAAGGCAGTAGGGAACCCTGCACAAGCTGTATTGGTATCCAGCGATGTAGCATTTTCAAGCCCCATCTTATGCTGTACCACCGAAGCTGTTGAAGGTGAAATAAAATCGGGAGTATCCGTTGCAATAATCAACAGATCAATATCTTCTGCCCCCATGTTGGCCATCTTCAACGCACTATTACCTGCTTGCACACATAAATCACTGGTCGTTTGATCTTCTTCCATCCAGCGGCGTTCGCGGATAGTAAGATTTTCTCGCAGCCAGGTATCAACATCTTCGCCCAACTGCTCATTAAACCATTCATTTTTAATAACCCGGTCCGGGGCATACGAACCACTTGCTACAATTTTTGAATGCCTCATTATACGACAAGTCCCCCATCCACCTGAATAACCGTTCCTGTTATATATTCTGCCTGATCAGAAGCCAAAAAAAGATAGGCTGCTGCAATGTCTTTTGGCTTGCCTAGGCGCCCCAGCGGAGTCTGCTCTTTCAATTTATTTAGTACTTTTTCGGGCACTGTATCTACCATGGGTGTTTCAATAAAGCCGGGGGCTACTGCATTGACACGAATACCCTTGCGTCCCAACTCACGGGCCCAGGTCTTGGTAAGCCCCACCACCCCCGATTTTGTTGCCACATAATTACTTTGTCCAAAGTTGCCATACAAGCCTACTACTGAACTGGCATTTAATATCACCCCTGACTCCTGCTCGCGCATCAACTCAGCTGCCGCTTTACCACAGTAAAACACTCCATTTAAGTTAACATCCATCACTTGCTGCCACTCATCAGCACTCATTTTTTTTAGTGTGGCATCTCGCGTAATACCGGCATTGTTGACGAGCACATCCAACCTACCCCAACGTTCGTGCAGCCCAGACATCGCCTGCTGAACGGCATCATAACTGGTGACATCTACTTTTTCAAAATGGACCTCATATCCTTCGGTTTTCCATGACTCCATCAACTCCTTTGCGGCCTCCTCTGCCATATCCCAAATTTCTACCTTCGCGCCGCGATCAATAAACTGCTGAGCCGTTTCCTGGCCAATACCCCCGGCTCCACCTGTTATCAATACAACGTTATTTTTAAAATCTATCATAACCACTTACCACTGTTATTTATTTAAGAAATTCAAAATTAATTCATTAACCGTACCCGCTTGCTCAAAGTGGACGAAATGCCCCGCTTCCGGTATCATCTTCAGCTTACTTTTTGGTATCTTTTCGTGGCCAAACCGAGCCACTTTTTGAGTTGTCAAATCCGGATGCAGTTGGCGGTTGGGTATCAACATATCCTGCTTGCCAAAAACTATAAGTGTAGGCTGTTCCACCTTCGACAACTCCTCTGCCACCGGGTCTTCTAGCATCGCTTTCACCGAAGAGGCATAGGCACGGGCATAGCCATCAAAATGATCTGCTTGTCGAATTGTAATACGATCTTCAATCATAAATTCTGCTTCGGCGGGAAAATCAAAAAATGTAGTCTTAAACGTTTGGCGAATCAATGAATCCGGCGTCGCTTTAATAGAAGATGGAGTTACAAAGCTACTCAGTATTTGCCCTTCTTGTTGGGTAAACCTCTCAAAGCCTGCCGGTGCCAGCAATACTAAACTTGATATCTTTTCCGGGTACTCTAATGCTGCACGCAGTGTAATTTGTGCCCCCATCGAATGCCCCATCCAGGTAGCTTTCGCAATACCCAGCGAATCCTGAAGTTCGGCTACGGTTTCAGCAAAAAAAGGAATGCTATAGTGATCTGCACTTTTTGAACTTTTCCCAAAGCCAAGTAGATCTACGGCAATAATGCGATGTGATTCCTTTAGCACCTCGATATTCTTTTTCCATGCCGGAATATAACTGCCAAGGCCATGAATCATAATAACAGCGGGCCCTTCTCCTATATCCGAATAGGCAACACGAAGGTCGGAACTCAGCTGCTGGTATTTAACCGTATAGGGATAATCGAGATCAGAAAATTGTACCGTCTGGCCCTTAAGAAGAGAGGAAGGAATTAATAAAGCTATCCCCAAAAAACATATTAGCGCTATATATCTGTGCCTTATATCCATATTAATCCTAATTTATTAAATATTTGAAAAGTTCCAAACGTTATATTTTAAAAAAAATTATTCCGTTATCTCTTTATGTTTCTCTTCCCAGGCATCCATGAACTTTTCGTTATACTCATCCATCAGCTCATAAAAAGATTTCATAATCTTCATCTGTTTTTTGATGAATGCTGCACTTGAAGAATCCATTGACTGAGCCTGCATCAGGTATTTTTCAGCGATCTCAATATTCTTCTGCATCTTGTTAATCTGATTTGCATAGGCTTTGCCAAAAATATCATCGGCCGCCTGATAGTAATCTTTTCGATCCCCCGGAATCCACACCTTCTCAATTAGCCCGCGTTCTTTAAGCCGTCTGCATATTTGTGAGATAGGTCCTTTACTCATCTCTAGTTTTTCTACAAAATCATCCAGCGACTGAGGGTCTTCCGAAATGATAAGTAACCCTACAATGCGTCCCATTAATGGGTTAAGCCCAAAATTGCTATACCCCTCCGCAAAATCTGCGACTATTTGCTGGGTAAGTTTGGGATGATCCGACATATTAATTGTAGTAAAGGATAGCTTTTTTATTCTGAACTGATTAACGACCTGCCCCTATAATTTGAAACTTTTCAAATATTTGCAAACTTATTTTTCTCATTTTTAGAAATGGCGATAGAATACCGTGACAGCCAACCTTTTCTGATTAGTTAGTTTTATCCACCAACTTTTTCAGCTCTGAAACCAGCATTAGCGATTCAATGGGGGTCATCCGGTTGGGATCACATGCCTCAATCTTATCGATAAGCTGCTCTACATGCGGATCAAGCTGCGTCTGAAACAGCGACATCTGATCGATCTGCTCCTGTTTCTCCAGCTCTTGGGCAGCTTTTTTAACAGCTGCTTTCTTTTTCTTCGCCCCTTCCTCGAGCGTTCCATTACTATCGGTAACGTCGAGACTGTGGCTCTCCAAGTTCTTCAGGATCTCTTTGGCTCGTTCTATGACGATGGTTGGCAAACCCGCCATATCGGCCACCTGTATCCCATAACTGTGGTCGGCTCCGCCACGCACAAGCTTGCGCAGGAAAATAACCTTATCGTCGTGCTCTTTAACAGAGACATTATAATTGACGATATGATCGTACATATTTTCGAGCTCATTAAGCTCGTGGTAATGCGTAGCAAAGAGCGTTTTTGCCGCTACCGAAGGCTGGTTATGCAAATATTCGGCCAGCGACCAGGCGATGCTGAGACCGTCAAAAGTACTGGTCCCACGGCCTACCTCATCTAACAAAATCAGGGAGTTCCGTGTCGCATTATTAAGAATATTAGCGGCCTCATTCATCTCAACCAAAAAGGTACTTTCTCCGGCAGCAAGGTTATCGGAAGCCCCTACGCGAGTAAATATTTTATCAACCAGCCCGATATGTGCTTCGTCAGCCGGCACAAAACAACCGATTTGTGCCAGTAAAACAATCAGACCCGTTTGTCGCAGGATAATACTTTTACCGGCCATATTGGGACCAGTAATAATTAGAATCTGCTCATCCTCATTTTCCAGGTGGATATCATTGGGGATAAAAGGATCGCCCGGGGGAAGTGTTTTCTCCACCACCGGATGGCGCCCCTTTGTGATATCAATCTTTTGGTCATCGGCAATGGCCGGCTTGCAATAGTTATTATGATACGAGATCTCAGCAAAACTCTGCAGGCAATCCAGTTCGGCCAGTGCTTCGGCAACCTGCTGAACTTCCTCGGCATAGCCCGCAATTTCAATACGAAGCTCTTCAAACAGATCATATTCAAGCGATTTACTTTGCTCTTCGGAAGACAGGATTTTCTCCTCCACTTCTTTGAGCTCGGGCGTAATATACCGCTCGGAATTCACCAGGGTTTGCTTTCGAATAAAGTGTTCTGGCACCTTATCGGTGTGTGTGTTGGTCACTTCTATGTAATAACCATATACCTTGTTATACCCAATCTTTAATGAATCGATACCGGTCTCCGCTGCCAGCTCGTCCCGAGTATCCGCAATAAAATCTTTCCCATTACGAGCTACATTGCGCAGCTCATCGAGCTCCTCGTTGTATCCATCCTTAAAAATATCACCATCCCGCACACTGGTGGGAGGCTCTTCAGCAATAGCGTTTTCGATCTTCTCCTGCACCTCAATCAAAAGCTTCAAACGCTCTAAAATATCTACCAGCAGTGACTCTTCAAGCTGATTGAACTGCATCTTAATACGTGGCACTTGGGCCAGCGATTCTTTCAGACTTACCAGATCACGAGGGTTGGCACGCCCCACACATATTCGTGATATAAGACGCTCTAAATCTCCTACTTGATCCAGCTCCCCGCGAAGCTTATCCCGCACTTCATGGTTTACATTTAATGCCTCTACGGCATTGAGACGCTCCCGAATAGGCTCCATCCGTTTGAGCGGACGCATAATCCACTTACGCAGCATTCGTCCCCCCATGGCCGTATTGGTTTCATCCAAAATGGAGATCAAAGTCCCTTCATTGCCATCATCCTGGATAGAGGTAATCAGCTCCAGGTTCCGTTTAGTAGAGCCATCAAGGGCCATATATTCATTATTCTCGAACTTGTGCAGGCGCTTGATATGTCCCAGCGATGCTTTTTGGGTCTCCTGTATATAATGCATCAACGCCCCGGCGGCAACATGGGCTACCTCCTGATCTTCAACACCGAATCCCTTAAGAGAATGCGTCTCAAAATGTTCAGTCAATAAATTGTACCCGTAATCACCTTCATAGACCCAATCCTCAATAAAGGTCATATTATAATCCAACAGGTATTCCGGCACATTGTTTTTGAGATTCTGTGGCAGTAGCAGTTCGGCCGGGGTTATCGACTGTAACAGATCTCCCAGCTGTTCTTTTGGCACTTCACTGAGCGCAAATTCTCCCGTCGACACATCCGCAAAACCGATCCCGGCCTTTTTACCTTCCCAATAAATGGCGGCCGCATAGTTATTACGCTTATGCTCCAACAACTTCTCTGACATGGTGACGCCGGGAGTGGTAATCTCCGTCACCTCTCGCGAAACAATTTTACGACCCGCTTTTTTGGCTTGCTTGGGATTCTCGACCTGCTCGCACACAGCAACGCGGTATCCTTTCTTTACCAGCTTGGGCAGATAGGTGTCAAGTGCGTGATATGGAAAGCCGGCCAGGGGCGTTTGATCGCTTCCATTATTCCGCTTGGTTAATGTAATACCCAGCTCTTCACTGACCAATTCAGCGTCATCAGCAAACGTTTCGTAAAAGTCACCAACCCGAAAAAGTAAGATGGCCCCTTCATGTTCATCCTTAATATCGTGATACTGGCGCATCAGCGGGGTAAGTGATTTTGTTTTGGTACTCATCGACAAGCAGTTATTTTGTTTTTAATTTTTTCAGTACTATTAGAGCGGTACAGCAGCCGGTTTGGGTGTAAGGTACTGACCAATAATCTAAGCTGACTTATTAATTAGTATTCATTTATAGTGCAGAAGTATAAGAATTTCTGGCGGCTCATCGTAAAATTGATCAAAAAGAAAGATGTCTTTTTTAGTGCATCTGCAATTACATTTAATCTATTCATTTGTGCTATTCCCTTTATCCTTTTGATGATCTCAATTATCGGCTATGCCCTTTCCTACGAAGATGCGTTCGCAGAAATTACTCGTTACGGTCGCGAACTGTTTCCCAACTTCACCTATGAATCACAATCCGGTGATGTATATCGCGGTGCCATTACCCTGGAAACCCTGCTAAAACCACTCGTGGGAGCCCGACGCATTTTTGGTATTGTAGGTACAGTAATTCTGGTCTTCTTTTCACAGGGCTTTTTCCACACCCTCAAACACGTAGTATTTGATATTTTTGAATATGAGGATCGAAGGCATCCCATTCTCGAGATGGTATATAACTTCTTTACTTTTGGGTTAGTTGGAGGCGTATTTTTGTTCTTCAGCCTGATTATATCACTGCTATCCCTGGTTTCTATCAATCAAATTGACCTGCCCTTTACCGAAATGGTGATTAAACTTAGCTGGGTTTATGAATTCCTGAACGTTCTCATCCCTATCGTATTTACCTTTATTCTATTCTACACCATTTTTCGATATATCAGTGAAAAGCGCATGCAGCCTAAAGTTGCCCTACTGGCTGCCAGCATCTATACCCTGCTTTTTGAAGCAGCTAAATTAGGAGTTGGCTACTATCTGGAGTATGCCCTTAGTGCATACCGCTATTTTTACCAAGGATATACTATCTTAGTTATAATTGGAATATGGGCATTTTACTCTGCCGTTCTATTTGTTGTCAGTACTATTATAGCCCGATCCTACCAAGAACATTTTTTGGACCAACCATCCTTACCAGAAAATCCATATACGACTATCTCCTGATATGACGGGTCAAAAGCTTATCCCCTCATTTTATCGACGAGACGATGTTGTTACTGTTGCCAAAGAACTGGTAGGAAAAGTTCTGTGCACCTCTTTTGGTGATACAATAACGAGCGGTATCATAACAGAAACTGAAGCCTATTGTGGCCGGGGGGATCGTGCCTGCCATGCTAATGATGGCACCCGGACAGAGCGTACCGAAACGATGTATCAGAACGGTGGCATTGCATATGTATACCTGTGTTATGGCATTCACCACCTTTTTAATGTCGTTACCAACACAAAAGATAAAGCAGATGCCGTACTTATCCGAGCCATAAAACCGATGGATGGCATCGATACCATGTTAAAGCGACGGGGCTTTGAAAAATCCACACCCCCGCTGACAGCCGGTCCCGGTCGGCTTACTCAAGCTTTAAATATCAAAACAAACCACGATGCCACCTCTCTTCTCGGTGATAGCATCTGGATCGAAGACCGGGGCCTCTCCTTTCAACCAGATCAGTTGTGTGCAACAACCCGTGTTGGCGTTGGTTACGCCGGTGAAGATGCGCAACTTCCCTGGCGATTTTATCCCAGAGAAAGTTCATGGATAAGCAAGAAATAAAAAAGTCCACTTCTGCAAAAGCAAAAGTGGACTCATAAAACACTAAAAAGAAAAAGGTTACTTCTTCTTCATTGTATCCTGAGTAATCTTTTGAAAACGTTTCATTACCTCAGGGTTTGACTGTACAGCACGCATGATTACCTGGAATCGTTGTGGGTTAAGTCCACTTTCCTGAATGACAGACATCATCTGCTGCTGAGCGCCCTGTTGGACCTTCATTAACTTAGGCTGAATCTCTTTAATTGTTTGCTCCTCTTTAGGAGTAACATTTATAGAATCAGCTTTCTTATTACGCTTACTCATCATAATCTGCTGAAAACGCTGCTCATCCATCTCTTTATCTTCGAGTGCTGCCTTAACTTCAGACATCATCTTCTTTTGAATATCACCACGAACCTTTTGCATTTTTTGGTTGGCAGTAGCAAACTTCTTCAACTCTTTGTCAGAAATGCTGTCGGGCTGGGCAGTTTGCTGCTGCATCATCTGTTGTCCCTGTGCAAATGCCACACCTGCAACAAGAAAAAAGCCAAGAATGAATACTGCGGATCGTTTGAAAATCTTCATATAGTATATTTGGTAGTAAATTGCGATTAAATAAATCTATTCGGTAGTAGTCAAATGAATATATTGATTATTTGTTCCGATATAAAACGAATGAATCTCAGCTAAAACTGTTAATAGGCTCAAACTTGATGGAATACCGTAGGGCTATAAATTAATTCAACATTAAACTAAATTATTCTTTATCTTCATCTCATTCAAAATAATATTCCAACTATTAACCAATACACTTGATGAATTCTATTTTAAGAAATACAGTACTAACTTTTTTAATTGCTTCATTCTTTGTTATTACGGCTTTTACATCCATACATAACGGAGAGCCTACAAAAGCAACAAACTGGAAAATTGATGCCGCTCACAGCAGCGTTAGTTTTGAAATCACACACTTCTTTACGCCGATCAGCGGTAAGTTCCATGAATATTCTTCTGAAATCTATTTTGATCCTGATAATCTAACAGAAAGTAGCATTTCGGTCGATATCCAGGTAAACAGTGTTGATACCGACAAGAAGAAACGAGATGGGCACTTACAGTCTCCCGACTTTTTCAATGCTGAAAAATATCCGACAATGACTTTTAAGAGTAATAAGATTACCAGCAAAGGGGATAATACATTCATCGCACATGGTAAATTGACCATTAAAGATACGACCACAGACTTCAAACTTCCTTTTACATTACTGGGCATTCGTGACAACCCAATGCGCGAAAATACCAGGGTAGCAGGAATCAAATCTGATTTCACTCTCAACCGTACCGACTATGGTGTAGGAGTAGGCGACTGGGCAGCAACCGCTGTTGTCGGAGATGAAGTTGACGTTTCATTAGCTTTAGAACTGAACAGTTCTAAGAAATAGACTCTTTTTCATTAACTTTAGTGGCAGTTCGAAATTTCCGAACTGCCTTTTTTATGTTAAAGTACTAACCTTTATCACAGAATACCTGAAGTTATGCGTATCGTTTCTCTTTTACCCAGTACCACTGAGATTGTTGCTGCTCTCGGAAAAAGTGATCAACTTGTAGGGCGTTCCCATGAGTGTGATTTCCCCGAGGGGATTTCCGACCTTCCCGCTTGTACCGAACCCAAATTCAATCCCGATGGTACGAGCTACCAAATCGATCAGCGGGTAAAAGCATTACTACAAGAAGGACTATCGGTCTATCGGGTAGACCAAGAGAAATTAGAAGCACTAAAGCCGGATATTGTTATCACCCAAGATCATTGCGAGGTATGTGCAGTGTCTTTGGATGATGTCAAAGAGGCTGTTCGATCTTATGTGGGCGACCACGTGGAAGTGGTATCTGTTTCCCCTACTGATCTGTCTTCGGTAGTAGCATCCATACGAACAATTGCCGAAGCCATTGACGCATCGGACCAAGCCGAAATGGTGATGCAGAGTATGAAATCAGATCTTCAGCAGATCCAGCAAAAGACAGCTAAATTGCACCATCCCGATATCTTAGCTATCGAATGGCTGGACCCGTTTATGGCAGCCGGCAACTGGGTACCCGAGCTTATTCAGCTGGCAGGGGGTCGTCCCCTCGGTGCCGAAGCAGGCAAACATTCGCCATGGCTTGAATGGGAATCAATACGGCGGTGGAATCCCGATATCATAACTATAATTCCCTGTGGATACGATATTGAAGAGAGCCTGTCAGAACTTTCTAACCTTACCTCGCAGGATGGGTGGCAAGGCCTTGATGCTGTACGCAACAACCAGGTTTATGTAGCAGATGGGAATCAATATTTTAATCGCCCCGGACCCCGGCTGGTAGACTCTACTCGTATACTAGCGGAAATTATGCATCCCGGTTTCTTTAGCAAATCAAACTCCGATTCCTCGCGTTGGATAAACCTGGCGAAACATCAATTTCATCAAAGCATTAAAAAAATATGAGCAAGAAAATAGCCATTATCGGTGCAACATCAGGTATTGGCAAAGCCCTGGCAGAAGAACTCCATGCCCGCGGGCATACCATTGGTGCAACAGGACGTCGTGTTGAACGACTTGAATCATTAAAACAGAAGCTGGGTACCCGTATCCATACAGCCTACATGGATGTTACTGAGTTTGATGATGCCATTGACCAACTGGAATTATTAAAACAGCAGATGAATGGAATCGACAGCATCGTTCTCAATGCCGGTGTTTCCAACTTTCAAAAACGGGTGAGTCATGAGGGCGATATGCACGTAATTGATGTAAATGTCAGAGGGTTTGCCAACTTAGCTGCCTACAGCTACTCAATGTTCCACCGTCAGGACCATGGTCATATTATCGGCATCTCATCGGTGGCTTCGTTCTTTGGCTGGGGATTAAGTGCCCCTTACAGTGCATCAAAGGCATTTATGAATACCTACCTGCAGGGATACCGGCAGAAGGCGAATCACAGCGATGCCGATATCTCGGTAACCACTATCATACCGGGGTTTGTAGAATCCGAAATGACAGAGGGTAAACGGGGAATGTTTTGGATAGCTGACACAGACAAGGCTGCAACTCAAATTGCCGATGCTATCAAAAAGAAGAAACATCGTGCTTATATCACTAAGCGCTGGAGATTGGTAGCATGGCTCCTAAAAATCATCCCTCATTGGGTATGGAACAGAATGTAAATTCCCTATACCTTTTGGCTAAAGTATTTATTAATCCTGAAAACCAATTACCCCAACTACGTGTCCAAAACCAGCGCCGGTATCGTACTGTTTACTCGCAAGCCTCATCTCCAACTGTTACTGGCCCATCCCGGTGGCCCTTACTGGTGGAACAAAGATGAGGGAGCATGGTCTATTCCCAAAGGAGAAATCGAAGAAGGTGAGTCTGCCCTGGATGCGGCAAAAAGAGAATTTCAAGAAGAGCTCGGTTTTATCCCCGAGGGTGATTTCCTGGACCTGGGAACCGTCACTCAAAAAGGCGGAAAAACAGTACATGCATGGGCAGTAGAATATCAAATTCCCGATGACTTTATTTTTGCTCCCAACTATTTTGAGTTGGAATGGCCACCGGATTCCGGTAAAATTGAAGAGTTTCCAGAGATCGATCGCATTGAATATTTCGGACCTTTTGAAGCACGAAAAAAGATTAACCCTGCTCAACGTCCCTTTATCAGTCAACTTATTACTATTTGTAGCCAAGAAGAACGCTAGAATAGTAACAAAAGTTATAAACACATACAGCGCATTGTAATCATAAAGTAAACTATGAGGTAAACAAGATGTCAGGACAAAAATTATTAATGCTCGTCGGAGATTTTGGTGAAGATTATGAAATTATGGTCCCCTTTCAGGCCCTGCAGATGGTAGGTCATTCCGTTGATGCTGTCTGCCCCGGCAAAAAAGAAGGAGAGGTAGTTAAAACTGCAATTCACGATTTCGAAGGAGATCAAACCTATACCGAAAAACCAGGTCACAACTTTGCTCTCAATGCAACTTTTGATAACGTCGATCCTGCGGACTATGACGGATTGGTCGTCGCCGGGGGACGAGCCCCGGAGTACCTGCGCCTTGAAGATGGCGTCTTAAATCTGGTGCAGCATTTCTTCGAGAAAGAGAAACCAGTAGCTGCTATCTGTCACGGACTTCAAATCCTTTCAGCAGCAGATGTTATCAATGGAAAAACGCTTACAGCCTATCCCGCCTGCGGGCCTGAAATGGAAGCAGCCGGAGCCAATTTCAAAGAGGTAGAACCAACCGAAGTTGTAGTTGATGGCAACTTGGTAACTTCGCCAGCCTGGCCGGGCCACCCAAAATGGCTTTCTGCTTTTCTTGATGTTCTGGGAACTAAAATCACCCATCTAGAAAAGGCCACTGCCTAATATTACGAATCTAAGAGCGGGGAGGATATCACTCCCCGCTTTTAATATTTGCACCCCACCTTAAAGAGCGTATCTAACATACCCTCCCCTAGCTTTGTTCCCCGATAGTATCAAGAGCCACACCGGATTTTTAGTTTCACAAACTATTTATTTACAATTATTTAAATAAGAAACAGCCCTCCTCATTCGATATTAATAATAAAGGATTGTATCATGATTGATACTTAAATAATAAACAGGCGGATAAATATGGTTTCCTTATGAAATCACATGCGGTTGCAATCATTGTATATTTTCTATCTACTTTACTTCTACTGCAGTGGCTATCAGGGTGTTCTCCCCAAAACAAGAGCCAACAAATTACAGAAAAACTGGATGCCCCATCCGGTTTTACAGTAGATATCTTTGCTGCAGATGTCCCCAATGCCCGTCAACTTGCCCTTGGGGCAGAAGGTACCGTCTATGCCGGCAGTCGTAATGCCGGAAAGGTGTATGCTATCACCGATAAGAATAAAGATTTTAAGGCTGACAGCGTCTTTGTGATAGCTGATAATTTACGACTCCCCAGTGGTATAGCCTATCGAAACGGCGATCTTTATATCGGGGCTGTTAGTAAAATTCTGAAACTTGACAGTATCGATTCGCAACTTCACAACCCTCCCGAACCAACACTCATAACGAACCGCTACCCGACAGAAGGGCATCACGGCTGGAAGTTCATCGACTTTGGACCGGATGGCAAACTCTATGTACCCGTTGGTGCTCCTTGTAATATCTGCAATCCTGATAAAGATATTTTTGCCAGCATTAGCCGGATTAATCCCGATGGTACCGGCCGAGAAATTATCGCTCACGGCGTACGCAATACCGTGGGCTTCGACTGGCATCCCCAAACAGGGAATCTCTGGTTCACCGATAATGGTCGCGACTGGTTAGGTGATAACCGTCCGCCTTGCGAGCTCAACAACCTGTCTGAAAAAGGCCAACATTTCGGTTACCCTTACATTCATGGAAATGATATCAAAGACCCGGAGTTTGGCACATTAGCCGAACAAATAGATACCGAATTCACGGCCCCGGCCCAGGAGCTTGGACCACATGTTGCTCCCCTGGGAATGATCTTCTATACCGGGGATATGTTACCCAACTCCTACAAAAACCAAATACTGATCGCTGAACACGGAAGTTGGAACAGAAGTGAAAAAATTGGGTATCGTATAACGAAGGTTATGCTCAAAGATGGAAAAGCCACCTCCTATCAAACCTTCATCGATGGTTGGTTGCAACGGGGCGAAGCAGTTTGGGGACGACCGGTAGACCTGCTTCAACTTTCCGATGGCTCTGTTTTAATTTCCGATGACCATAGTGGCACCATTTATCGCGTTACTTATAATTCATAATTTATAAAATTGTATGCTCAATAAACGTAAAAGAAATGAATTTCGAGATGTCGGATTACTAATACTTCGTATCGGTCTTGGTATCATGTTTATTATACATGGTTATCCCAAAATGTTTGGCGGACCTGAAGTGTGGTCAGAAATTGGAACAGCTGTCCAATATCTCGGTATTGATTTTGCCCCCATGTTTTTTGGGTTTATGGCAGGGGTTACTGAGTTTTTTGGAGGCATTTTCTTGATACTGGGTCTCTTTTTTAGCCCAACTGTATTTTTCCTGTTGGTTGTGATGCTTGTTGCTGCCGCTCAACACCTAGGAGCCGGAGACAGCTTTGCCAGCTATTCACACAGTATAGAAATGGGCGTCGTTTTTCTGAGTCTCATTTTCATTGGTCCGGGAACATACAGCCTTGATAAAAAACTCCAGGAAAAAAGGCGCCACCATCGCTATTAATTCTTAACCATTAGTACCAGCCGACAATGCAAGCAATGGTCTTACATACCGTTTGGGAACCCCTTGAGCTGAGAGAAGTACCCACGCCCCAGCCCAATGAAAATCAACTTCTTCTTCAAGTAAAAAGCTGTGGCATCTGCCGCACAGATCTGCATATTGTAGATGGCGAACTTGATAACCCTGACCTGCCACTTATTCTGGGTCATCAGGTAGTAGGCATCGTTGAAGAAACAGGAGATTCTGTTTCGGGATTTTCCAAAGGTGATAAAGTAGGAGTACCCTGGCTTGGCTATACCTGCGGCCATTGTGAATTTTGCCGTGCCGGTCAAGAAAACCTCTGCGATAATGCCCGATTTACCGGTTACAATATCAATGGTGGATTTGCTGAATATACCGTTGCCGATGCTCACTTCTGTTTCCCCATCCCTGATGAATACCCCGCCTTGCAAGCAGCGCCCCTGCTATGTGCCGGCCTTATCGGTTATCGATCACTGCGCAAAACAGGGAATGCCCAGACACTTGGCTTTTATGGATTTGGGTCAGCGGCCCATATTCTAACACAGGTGAGCTTATACCAGCAAAAAGAAATATACGCCTTTACCAAGCCCGGCGATACAGAGGGGCAAGATTTTGCCCGCTCTCTAGGTGCCGTTTGGGCGGGGGGATCTGATACTCTGCCTCCCAAAAAATTAGATGCTGCTATCATCTTCGCTCCTGTGGGTCCGCTGGTACCTCAAGCACTTAAAGCGGTAAAAAAAGGAGGAAAAGTAGTATGCGCCGGTATTCACATGAGTGATATTCCCAGTTTCCCTTATAGCGATCTGTGGGAAGAACGCTCTATAGAATCTGTTGCCAACCTTAGCCGGCAAGATGGGCTCGACTTTATGGAACTCGCCCCAAAAATTCCTGTTAAATCGAACGTAACCACCTACCCGCTAACTAAAGCAAATGAGGCCCTGAACGACCTGCGTGACGGAAACTTTGAAGGCTCTGCTGTACTGGAGATCAACTTAGACTGACTCCTATCCCAAAAAACTGCTGACATCACGCAGTATTATTTGTATATTTCGGGACTCTGCAAAATATTTTTGAAACCTCTCTAAATGTACTCCTCCACATGCATGATATAGTTTTAATTCCCGGAGACGGAATTGGTCCCGAAATCACTAAATCTGTAACAACCATCTTTGATGAGGCAGGTGCCGACATCAACTGGATAGAACATATTGCCGGTCTTACCGCCCAAGAAGAGCTAGGCAACCCCTTGCCCGACGAAACTATTGAGGCGATAGAGAAGCATCGTATCGCCTTAAAGGGACCTTTGACGACCCCAGTGGGTGCCGGCTTCCGATCTGTTAATGTTGCTATGCGAAAAAAGTTTGCGCTGTATAGCAATATTCGCCCTGCCAAAACCTTGCCCCATATTCACAGCCGATTTGAAGATGTTGATCTGGTCATGTTCCGTGAAAATACCGAAGGACTCTACATCGGTAAAGAACAATGGGTTGAAGAAGACAGCCACGCCGAAAGCATTGCGGTTGTTACCCGGGATGCCAGTGAAAAAGTAGTGCGTGCTGCCTTTGAGTATGCTAAAAACAAAGGGCGTGACAAGGTTACGCTCGTTCATAAAGCTAATATTCTAAAGTATACCTGTGGTCTCTTTATGGAAGTTGGCGAAGAGATTGCCAAAGATTATCCCGATATTGAGTATGAAGATCTTATCGTAGATAATATGGCCATGCAGATGGTTATGCGTCCTGAGCAATTTGACGTGATTGTAACCACCAATCTTTTTGGAGATATCCTCTCTGACTTGGCATCGGGCCTTGTTGGCGGACTTGGTCTTACCGGGGCAGCTAATATCGGAGACGATGCTGCAATGTTTGAAGCAGTACACGGTTCTGCACCTGATATCGCCGGCCAAAATAAAGCAAACCCCATTGCATTCTTGCTCTCTGGGTTAATGCTCTTAGATCACATTGATGAAAACAAATTGGCTGACCGCATCAGGCAAGCTGTTTACTATACACTGGAAGACAAATCTGTCTGTACTCCCGATATTGGAGGCAGCGGAACAACCGAAACCTTTACTGAGGCTGTTTGTAATAACCTACAATAAAGCATTTCTAAACAGGATGGAGATGTACAAGCGTATATCTCTATCCTGTTAATTCTTTAAAGTCTACCTTCATTGTCTCGGTATCAACCAGTGCGATGGTTGCTTCACCTCCGAAACCGTGCACGGTACCCGGATTTATGGCAAGAGTATCGTTAATGATTTTTGCCTTCTTCTTATGGGTATGCCCCGATACCACAATATCATAACGCCCACACTCTTCAAGAGCTGTTGTGATAGGAAGATCAGTACCATGATACAGAGCTATCCGTTCCTCGTTTAGTTCCAGCTCTCCAAAGCTTCCCATATGCTCAGCTCCAATATCCTTGAACTTTTCTATCAACAAATAGTGGTCTCCGTCATTATTACCAAAAACTCCTTTCAACGGTAAGCCCTCGAAAGGAGGAATCGTAAAAGGACTACAAAAATCACCGGAATGTAACACTAAATCGACATTCTCCTCTTTAAAAATATGTACTGCCTGCTCTATATGGGGCACGTGATCATGGGAGTCTGATAATAAGCCTAATAACATAGCATCTTAGTTTGAACTTTGTGTGAGAATAAAAGGGTAATTTAATTAGCGAATATCAGCACAATACGCAATAACATTAATATGCTTTATAAGCTTATAACAATCACTGTTACTTTATCATAAGTATATAAGCAAACTTAGTTCCCTATTTGTTCTAATAAATCCTCAGATCGGTCTTTATACTTATTATCTATGCCCGCTCTGCTTACTTTTTTCAGATAGCTTTTGGCCGCATTGACATTATTTTGCTTGTAGAGCAACTTACCAGCAAGGTAGCCGGCAGCTGTATAAAAAGATCGCTCCGTGGAGTTAGGTAACTCGGTACTTGCAGCAAAAGCTTCTTTATATGCTTCAATTGCTTGCTCCCTTTCATCTTTCTTTTCAAAAATCCGCCCTTTCCATGTCAGAAGCTCTTCCTCCATCACCTCAAAATGTGGAAGCTCTCTTTCTTTCCAGCGATTCAAAATCTCGTTAATAGCGGTAAACGCCTCATTATACCGACCTTGCTTGTAATAACTCTTTATTAATATCCGTGCATAGTAATTATTATCGGGATATTTGTTATACAGTTCTTCGAATTCTCGAACAGCAATTTTGTACTTTTTCTCGTAGTTATAGTTGATATTTCCCAAAAAGTAGGTAGCTTCCGCCCGTGCAAATATTGCTTCATCCGAAGCTTCTCTAATAAGCTGCAGCCCCCTTGTTTTATCCCCCGAGGGTAATGCCCAAGAAACAGTTTTAACAATGGGGTACGCTTCCGGCAGATAAGCGGTATAATAAAGTTTGAGTCCCTCGGCCAGTTTTAAATCTGCAAGATCGGGCTGTTTCTGCTTCAGGTATTGATGGGCCTTCATCGCTTTACGACCATACCGCATACTGGTCACCCAGTTACTGCGATTGGCATTATGGCGAGCCAGGTAACCATTACTGATTGCCCTTATTATTAAACCGTCGGCATGTGAGGGGTGCTTGTAAAGTAGTTTACCGGCTTGGTAATCCACCCTCTTCATAATATTAATAAATCGTTCGTCATGTGCAGTATCCTGCAGGTCAGAAAGGACCTTCCACCAGTATTTCATCCCCTCCAGTAGCGTCCATATAGGATGTTCGGGATACACTTTCTTCCATGGGGCAAGTCGACTATCGGCCCCATCAAAATTAAAATTGTAAATAGAATCTACAGCTGCTTTTGCATCGGGATGGAATTCGGGATCGTTAATAAGTTCCGGCACCTGACCAGAAGTAGAAACAGTTACACTTACAAGAAGTGTAATAAGAAAAATAAATCGACGCATTATAGCTTTTTCTTCATTAACCGACCGGCTGTTCAATTATTGCAGATGCTTTTGGAACCAAGCAGTAGTATAGTCCAATGCCTGCTGAAATGCTTCCGGAAATTCATCCTCATCAAACGGATGAGCGGTATCAAAAGTATGTCCGGAATCCTCAATAAGTTTCAGGTCTTTATGATCAGAAGCGCAATTCCTATACAACTGTTCGGCATTATCATAGGAGGCTGCCTCATCACCTTTGGAATGAATAAACAGAGCCGGTATGGTCAGCTCACGGGCACGCTTTACAGCCATCAACCGATCCGCATTTTCCAGGGCATCCTTGTAAACCACATCCTTAACCGGCATAACCTGGCCGGTGCGACCATTCATAATTTCGGTTACTCCCTTATTTTCCCAGTCAGATATCATATCCTCACTCCAACGGGCATTATAATCGGCTACTGCCGACCACGTAACAACGGATGCGACCTCGGCATATTCCGCTGCGGCAGCCACTGCAGTATGTCCCCCCCGGGAGTGACCTAGTAATCCTATACTACCGGTATCAACACTGGAACCCGCTGGAAAAACCTGTTCATTGTGTATAGCAGAGATCATCGATCGCACATCTTCCAGATCCTGGCTCAATGTTTCGCGGGCAAATAGATCCAGCTGGTCAAACTCAGTCATACTTTCGCCCACTCCATTCAGCGAAAAGTTCATTGCTGCCACTGCAAAACCGGCTTCACTTATGGCAGCGCAAGCTTCGGGGAATGCCCCCCAGTCTTTAAATCCCTTAAAGCCGTGCAAAAAAATAACTACCGGCAAAGGCTCTGCCCCACTGTTCGGAGGCAGATAACAATCATAATAAATTGGAAGTCCTTCGTTTGAAGAAACAGAACCCGATTCTTTTGTAATTGTTGATGAACTCATTGCTCTCAAATATTAAATTGCTCTTCTTCATTTATTTACATTCAGCAAACAGCGAAAACCTCTTTTTAGGTAAAATTAAGAGGATCAAGTTTTACCATTTTTCGGAGTGCATTAATTTCTTTTCTTCTGAGGTAACGCCAACGACTCATTTTTACATCCTTCAACGTAAGCCCTGCATACTCAACACGTTTTAACTTTGTAACTTCCGAATCAAAATATTCGACCATTCGGCGAACCAACCGGTTACGTCCCTCAAAAATGGACATCACAAAACCATCGGGCGTTCGACTTATCTTATGCGCTTTGGCCGGTCCATCTTCCAGCTCAATACCTTCTGCCAGCTGCTGGATCTGATCATCTTTGAGACCGGGCAATGTTTCAACCTCATACGTCTTTCGCACCTGGTAACTGGGATGCATCAGGCGGTTAGCAAGGTCTCCATCATTGGTCAACAATAGCAACCCCATAGTATGGCGATCGAGCCGCCCTACCGGGTATACACGCTTGCCGGTGGCATCTTCAATCTTATCCATCACGGTATCACGGCCACGCGGGTCGTCCGTAGTTGTTATCGTGTCTTTGGGTTTGTTGAGTAAGATATAAACAAACTTCTCCAGGCTGAGTGTTTGCCCTTCTACCACTACCTCATCTGTCCGGCGCACCTTAACACCCATCTGTGTGACTACTTCACCATTAACTTTCACTTTACCGGCAGCAATGTAATCATCCGCTTTTCTCCGTGATGTAAAGCCACAGTGTGCGATATACTTATTCAGCCGGATCAGTTCATCCTTGTCATAATTCTGTTCAGCCTGGTGTAAGGGTTCGTTTTTATTACCAGATGGTCTATTCTTCTTCTTTCGACTCATGATCTACCTGTTCTTCCGTTTCATTAGTTTCATCTTCTGATTCTTCTTCACCTTCATCGTCATCATCCAGTAAAAGTTCTTCTGCTGTGTATTCTTCCAAATTGGGGATTTCAACTTCATCTT
Source organism: Fodinibius halophilus (assembly GCF_011059105.1). Taxonomy (GTDB): domain Bacteria; phylum Bacteroidota; class Rhodothermia; order Balneolales; family Balneolaceae; genus Fodinibius; species Fodinibius halophilus. The sequence goes on from NZ_JAALLS010000021.1 coordinate 51,441, forward strand.
CATCAATCTTCTCTACGGCTTCGATTAGTGAGAGAGCCGTTTCAGCCGTATCGTCATCCTCGACCTTATCCTGAAGCTCTTTGAGTTCCAATTGACGATCAAAAAGGAACTGGCGATGTTCCGCCATATCATCATCTTTCAGGATTTCTTCAATCTCACGCGGCTTGGGCAATTCATCAATACTGTTGATGCCAAAGTGCTTTAAAAAATATTTTGTGGTTCGGTAAAGCAATGGCTTACCCGGAGCATCTAGCCGTCCAGAGACTTCAATAAGGACTTTCTCTAGCAACTGGCGTAGAATATAGCCGGAATCAACACCACGAATATCATCAACCTCAGGCTTTGTTACCGGTTGTTTGTAGGCTACAATAGCCAACGTTTCAATAGCAGACTGCGAGAGTTTTCGGTACGCATTCTCATGCTGAAAAATACTCAGCCAAGGCTCGTATCGTTTTTTAGTGGCAAAAGTATAGCCTCCTGCCACGTAATCAATTCTAAATGCCAAGCCATTTTCTTCGTACCGCTGATTCAGCTTATCTACAAATGGCTCAATCGCATCCGTTTCAAGCCCCAGATTCTCTTCCCCTTTGGCAATAATTTCACAAATCTTTTCCTCCGAAATCGGTTCCGGACTGGCAAAAATAAGAGATTCAATCACCGATGATAGGCGGGTACCGTCAACAAATTGGTAATCTTCCATAACCTTTTCTAATTGATGGGAATTCACTTCTTTGGCTTGTAACCCAATCCAAGCGCACATTAAAATAACAAAAAAAGTTAACTCTCGTGCTCTTTGATAATAAAGAATCCATCGTTACCCTGACTCTGATACAGGGGCATGAGAATGTAACCGTCGCAACGTGCGACAATTTTTCCTTCCTTATCTGATGCAAGCCACTCACCTTTCTTTACCGGCTGGAAATTTTTGTAACCCGGCTGCATCCTAAACTCATCACCGGATTCAATAATATGCTGATAAACCAGCTCGGTTTCCACCGGCAGGTATTTGGTGTGCGAGCGCATATGCTTTTCATACTTCTTTATTTGATCCACATATTGCTGTTCAATACAACCCACCGCCTGCAACAGTAACATCAGTGAAGCAGTCGTATTATACTCTGTTAACTGGTGCCTGTGCTGACCACCTTCCAATCCAAAAGAGACAAAGCCCTGCTTTTGATAATAACCGAGAGCGGTACCCAGCAATGACTCTTCAATCCCAAAAACCATAGGTACATGAAGCTTTGATAATAGCTTCCGCTGCTTGGGATCTGAGCTGGTAATAGTAAACATCCATCCATCAGCAGAAAAGGTGTGGACATCAGCCAATATCACGGGTCCGTTGGTCCTGTTTTCAATGTTATCAAGAATTCTTAATAACCGCTTCATCTCCACTCGTTCGCTAGAGCCCAACTCTTTTTCCGGCGTCTCCCGAACTTCACTGATAACCGAGGGAAACCAGATACGATTCATATCCTCATCGATATAGCGCATATTCTGTTCCAACGCACTGATATTAGCACGCAACCCCAGCAAATGTCCATCGATAGGCGGTTCTATACCATGGAGCGTTCCAATAACATTTTTCACGGCCTCAACTCCGGCGCGCTCATTGCCATGCATGCCAGCCAAGACTACCACAGTAGGACCATCCGGGTCCCCTTCAACAGCACCTATGATTCGTTTATTGATATCTTCTGTTTTTACTTTTGCTACGCTACTATTGTTCATCAGAGTTGTTGTTCGAATGTAGTACTTTAAGCAACCGCCCTGTTATTGCCATATAATTCTGTTCTGTTATAATGCCTACCAGTCGATTATTTTTAACCACCGGAAGACAACCAATTTGTTGGCTCTCCATAATATCCATAGCCTCCATAATCGAAGCTTCCGGATGAATGGTAATAGGATTCGTGATCATGATATCTTCTACCGATTTAACCACATCTTCCTCATGATTCACTGATTTACTGTAGGCGTTAAAAATCATCCGCATGGTAACCAATCCTACCAGCTGTTTTTTGTCATCCTCTACCGGAACATAACGGATACGCCGCCAATCCATCAGGTTGGCCGTAAATTCCAGGATATCATCCTTTTGAACGGTAAACAGATCGGTGGTCATAAATTCTTCCACAATCAAATTGGAAGGCTGCCAATGTTCCAGGTCTTCCATCCGGGCCCGGCCCCATTTATGCACGGGCTCTCCTTTCTTTTGATTCTTGATCATGGCCGTGGTAATAGCAGCAAGCGTCTGTTCCTTGGATTGGTTTTCCTTCTTGAGCGTGGCGTAGTTATTCAGCATCCAATATGAGGGCGTTTGGCCTGACTCTACGCGCTTCTCAATAATCTCAAGATAGCCAGTTATGTCATCATCATCAATATCCACTTTTTCCAACCCCTCGCGGGCAATGGGCAGCAGCTCTTCGGTAATAAGATCTACGGCATTAATTCGCTGATCATCAAACCACCGAAACTTGGTATCCAATCCCAACTTCGATGCTGCTACAAAATTCATCCGTGCATCATCAAAATCCATTTTCTCTGATACATCAGGATAGTAATCATCCATCTTATTCATCAATCCCAACCAAAAAGCCGAATTGGCAATTTCATCCGTTACCGTTGGGCCCGAGGGAAATACCCTGTTCTCAATACGCAGATGTGCTTTACCATCAATGACTCCATAACAAGGACGATTCCATCGATATACCGTACCGTTATGTACCTGTAGTGCTTTAAGAGCCGGAGGGGTCCCTTCATCCAGCATCTTCCCCACATCTTCGGTAACCTCCGAACTGAGCATCACCCGATAGCGCGCCGTATCTTCCTGGAAGATCTCGAGAATACTCTCTTTCACCCATTCATTACCAAACGTCACGCGCGGACTACTTTCTCTGAGATGATCCCCTACCGTTCGTGTATCCACCGATTGTTGAAAAAGGGCGATACGCGTTTCATTCCACAAGCGCTTTCCAAACAGGATGGGCGAGCCCACCGTACTTGCCAATACCGGGGCCGTTATAAGCTGAGATATATTATATTTGGGCACAAATTCTTCGGGGGTTACCTGCAGGTGCACCTGGAATGCGGTATTACAGGCCTCTAACAAAGGGGAATCAAACTTCATTAGCAGTTCATCCATCCCCTGTATCCGGAGATCAAAATCCTCACTTCGCAACGACATTATTGCTTCCGAAAGTGCCCGATACCGCTGTAGAGGCGTCATATTTTTCAGATCCACATCCATCTTTCGGATCGTTGGCAAAATGCCGGTCAGTAATATCTCTCCCCCGAGCTCTTCGGTTACTTCCCGGGCCTGGTCTACCTTCTTCTGTAAATTCTCCTCCATCCGGGACAGGCAATCGCCCTTAAACTCAAGAGGCTTCAGGTTAATCTCCAGGTTAAACTTGGCAAACTCGGTGGTAAAATCTCCGGCATCATCAGCACTCAACTTTTCCATGATCTCCATAGAACGAGGCCACGCCTTTGCTTGCTGATCTACCAAACAGAGCTCCTGCTCGGCCCCTATCCTGATTGTATCTGACTCAAACCAGTCCCCTTCATCCAGCATTCGATCCAGTGCTCGTAAATCTTTGAGCACATACTTCATAAAGCGCTGCACTTCTTCTTGGCTGTCGGCTAACTTTACCCGTGATTCACCCATAAGTATCTAATTAAGTTATTGATACCTTAGTTATGCCTGTAATAATCGAATTAATTATACAGAATGCAAGTCCCTAGCATTCCATTACTCATTATTCCAAAGCATCTACATTTACGTTGATGCGTATTGAACTTGCCCCCTTGGGCTTATGTTGGTCATAATGATCAAAAGTAGCATCAACAAGTCGTTCAATAGCTGTAGCCCCATTATCCGGTGAAATTTTAATAAAGGTCTCCCATCTGTAATGGTTTTGCATTTTAGCAATTGCAGCAGGCGAAGGACCCAGTACGGCTTCTGATTTCCCTAATGTTGTAATAAGACTTTCAGTAAACGCCTCAGCAACCTTTTGTACTAACCATTCCTTTTTCCCTTTAAAAGCAAAGCGAATAATTCTGGAGTATGGAGGATATTGCAACATTTTTCGATAAGCCAGCTCTTGGCGTGCGAATGACTTAAAATCGTGCTCTTGTGCTGCCTGTATAGCCGGATGATCGGGCTGCCAGGTCTGAAAATATACTTTGCCGGCTTTGCCTGCCCGTCCCGAACGTCCTGCTACCTGGCTCAGCAGTTGATACATCCGTTCCCCGGATCTAAAAGATGGAAATGCCAGTTCCGTATCCGCATCTATCACTCCCACTACCGTAACATCGGGAAAATCCAATCCCTTGCCCACAATCTGTGTGCCCACCAATATATCGGCTTCCTTACGCCCAAAAGCTTTTAATATGTTGGCATGTGCATCCTTCCCCGAGGTAGTATCAAAATCCATGCGCAGCGTCTCCGCATTGGGGAAGAGGTCAGCCACTTCTTCTTCCAGCTGTTGCGTTCCGCTCCCTTGTGGGACCACCGATTCATTACCACATTCCCTGCAATGACGCGGCTGGTATTGCGAATAACCACAATAGTGGCAACGCAATTGTTTTTTGGATTTATGAAATGTGAGGCTGACCGAGCAGTTGGGGCACTCCGGGATATCCCCACATGTTTCGCACTGGATATATGATGAAAAGCCCCTCCTATTATATAAGAATATAGCTTGCTCTCCCCGTTCTACCGCTTCCTTTGTTGCCTCAAACAGGGGTATCGTGACAGGCCCTTTCATAGCGGAACGATACTGCTTCAGGTCAAGTACCTCAACTTCTGGCATCGATGCTTCAAACGGGCGTTCCGTTAATGTTAACAGTGTACTCTTCTCTTTCTTTGCCCCATGCAGGGTAACCATACTGGGTGTAGCAGATCCCATTACCGCTACAGCATCGTTAATATGGGCACGCATAATAGCTACATCTCTGCCATGATAGCGCGGAGCCGGATCTTCCTGTTTATAGGATGAGTCGTGCTCCTCGTCAATTATGATAATTCCCAGATTCTGAATAGGTGCAAAAACGGCCGATCGTGCACCGATTGCTATGCGTTTTTCCCCTTTTTGTAATGCTCTCCAAGCATCATAGCGCTCACGATTGGTTAACCGGCTGTGCAGTACCGCTATTTCATCCCCAAAAATAGTATAAAACCGTTTCACAATTTGGGGAGTCAATCCGATTTCAGGCACCAATACCAATCCGCCTTTGCCCTGCTCAAGCGCCTTTTTCAATGCATGGATATACACCTCTGTTTTGCCGCTTCCCGTTACCCCAAAGAGTAAAAAATTTGCAAACGCATCCCTATCCAGGGCAGATTCAATTTCTGCAAAAGCATCGAGCTGCTCATCATTTAACGTATTTATTTGAGTCGGATCATGATCCAGCTTTAAACTAATGTTATTGGCCTCTACTTCTTTCGCTTCTATTAATTCCTCTTTTGCAATACGCTGCAGCGTATAATGTTCTAGCAGTTCATGAGTTGTAAGCTCTTTTTGAAATTCCGGCAGGCCAAGCTCTGTAAGAAGTTCCAGCGCTTGAATCCATTTATAAAACTTATCGGACTCTTTATGCTCACTAATAAATTCATGGATCTCTTTAACAGATAACTTATCAGTCCAGCTCCATAGCTTGTCGGTCCTGGGGTCCATCTTAGTTACAGGCTCTTCACGAATTTCTAGTAGTTTCTGACCTACCAATTTATCAATAACCTTGTCGCCCCATCTTTTTTGGGCTTCCTTTAACTGGTAGGAACTCTGTCCAGTTATTTCTTCAATAATCTCCTTTTCGTGGTCATCCAAATAATCAGGCACCGCTTCTGTTACTGCTCGTAAATATTTTTCAGCATAAAAATTAAGTCCCAGAGGAAGAGCGGCCTGAATTGCCTCGCCCCATCCACAGTAATAAAACCGATAGATCCAACGTGTAAGCTGTAGCATTTCTTGGGATAGTACCGGCTTTTCATCCAATACCTGCTGTACATTACGAGTGTTAAACTCCGGTTCCTTGTTATGGATGTTGACAATCATCCCGATTGCCTTATGCTTTTGCAGGGGCACCCATACTCTCTTACCCACCTGGGCTTTTTCCAGGAGATCTGCGGGTAAGCTATAAGTGAATGGCTGTCGGACAGCAGTAGCGAAAACGATATCAGCGTAAGTAGACAATGCGTAATAACAATATGGAAATGATTAACTATTGCTGCACAGCATATCCATTTTGTTGATGTGAATCAATCATAAATAGAGCTTACTCTATTTACTGTTTAAAATAAAAAAACCCCTTCCGCAGTGGAAGGGGCTAAACTGAGATATTTGTATGATAGCTATCCCTAAATACCTGCTGATTCGTTGGATTGACGGAAGGCCTTAATTGTTATAGACCCTTGATACTCACCATCATCAACAGATATCGTAGTAGTAGTCGTATCTGACCCAGTTGCGTTACCAAAGGTAACATCAATGTATTCTCCATCTCGATATACTGAGTCTTTACTCGCACTTCCTTCTACCGTCCAAGAGTAATCCTTTTTTATTGTAAAGGCTCTTGAATAATAAGATTTGGTAACCGGAACTACATCATTAGTATCTGCAGTTGTTGTATCCTGAGGGATTGCTACTTCTACAGGCCCCATGATATTAAGACTTTCACCGGGTTCCCAATCATAGCTTTCTTCACCTGCTACGTCACACGCTTGGAAAAAGCCTACTATGACCAAACATATAATAAATAATGTTAATGAATTGCTTCGCATAATTATGATATTTTAAATTTCAAAATTAGTTTTGGTCCCACCAGAGTTTGGTACCTTGGTTATCTGCACCCTGCATCTCAATTGCAGCCTTAAGGTTTGTCTGGTTCAGGTTGTACTCCTCATTTGGATAAGGATAACGCTGTGGAAAATCAGTACCAAAGGTTCCCTTTTTACCCGCAGCTGGTTGTTGAAGTACTCCTGTAAAGTCCAGTCGCCTAAACTCGGACCAACCCTGAACTCCCTGCATATAAAGAGCAAGCCATTTTTGCTGTGCAAAATTGGAAGCATTATAAGGAACATTGGCTATATAACTTGAGATATCAGATTGAGAAACACTCTCGTTACTCCAATAGTTTATAGAAGCTTCAATCGCTTGCTCATAGAAGTTTGCAGGAGTTCCAGAAATATATCCTCTTTCAGCAGCTTCTGCTTTGATAAACAGGACTTCATCATAAAGCATATACAAAGCTGGAGCTGTTGCGTCTCTAACCTTACTACTTGGATACGAGAATGGCTGATCCGCAAAATATTTTGGAGCAGCGCCATTAGAAAGCCCATAAGGATAGCCTAAATAATCTCCCGTTGATGCCGGATCTGCATAAAAAGGCAATCGAGGATCACTATTCGACTTCATTAATCCAACTAGAGCTTCTGAAACAGCAAAATCATTACGATTCTTAAACGCTTCATTAATTGGATTGTTATTGGGAACAGCCGTTTTGTACGTAAAAACTGCATTATCCTCATTACTCTCAAACGCCCCGGCACTAATAGCTTCGTTAATTGCCGTATTTGCTAATTGTGGTTTAGCATCTGCAATACGCATAGCAGCACGCATTTTTAGGGAGTTAGCAAATTTTTTCCACTTTGTCATATTCCCGTCATAAATGACATCACCAGCAGTAAAACCACTTGCATTAACATCTATAGAGTCACTAGCTTCAGTGAGCGTTTTAATAATACCAGTATATATTTCTTCCTGAGAAGAGTATTTGGGAGATGGGTTTTCGCGTCCTCCCATAGCATCTTTATATGGTGCTGCTCCCCAAACATCAGTAATCATTTGATAGGACCAAGCTTTGAGTATCTTAGCCACTGCAATCTGGTTTTGATTAGCACCATATCCCTTATATTTATCTGGATTTTCGCGGTTTAAACGAATAATCTCCTCCAGATCTCTGATATTTAGATAATAATCGGCCCACATTGAATTTATAGAACCGGTCCGAGGAGAATACCGACTTTCATCAGTATACTGCGTTTGCGACCAATATTGGGCATACAAGTTACCAAACCGCCCTAAGTTGAAATCATCCCATTGGGTATCTGACAAGCTTTTTTGAACATTAGTCAAAAGATAAGTTGTCCTTGCTTCTTGTGGCTCATTTGGATTCTCATTATATGAAGTAAGAGAATCACAAGAAACCATGACTACGAGTATGACCAGTAGCCCCCCGTAGACAATATTATTGTGTTTTGTAATAAAATCCATAATGATATACTTAATTTATTTTTCTTTATGCAATATTTTTATAAATCCATGCTAATATTAAAACCAAGTGTTCTTTGCGGTGGAATCTGTCCTGCTTCCACTCCTTGAACATTACCGGCACTTATCGCAATAGATGGATCTATATTAGGTGCATTTTTGAAAAGCATAGCAAGGTTACGCCCTACCAAAGAGACACGCAAGCTGCGTATTGGCAAACTACTCAACCATTTTCTTGGCAGATCATAACCGACTGTTGCTTCTTGAATTTTGATATAACTAGCATCGTAAACGAATGCTGCTTCTAACCCGTAAAAGGATTGGAAAAAATCAACAGCAGGAACTTCTTTTGTCCAAGCATTTCCATTAGCATCAACGCCTTGGGGAACAACGCCTAGCTCACGAACATCATTTTCTGCTGTAGCAGCAAACATTCCACTGTATTTACCCCATAGGTTGCTTACTGAATAGACATCTCCACCTTTCTGACCGTTAAAGGTTATACTTGCAGAAAGTCCTTTATATGATATTGAAGTAGAAAGCCCACCAGTCCAGTCTGGCACATATGAGCCTAATACTGATTGGTCCGAAGCCTGCTTATAGTTTCCGTTAGGAGCTATGACTTTGTTTCCATTTCCATCATATACATAATCAGTACCTACAAATGCCCCATAAGGTTCACCTTCTCTAGCATTTATTGAAAGGCCAAAAGGAGCATTAGCCAAACGATAATTTGAAATATCTCCTGCAAATTGAACAACCTTGTTCTTGTTTTTAGACCAATTTACAGTTACATCCCATTGAAAGTTTTTCGTTTGAACAGGAGTACCATCCAGCATAACCTCAACTCCTTTATTCTCGATCTCTCCGGCGTTAATTAACTGGCTATTACTACCACTTGCAGGAGATACATCTACTGCAAGAATCTGATCCTCTGTGTTGTCTTTATATAGTGTTACATCTAAGCCCAGTCGGTTATTAAAGAACGATAATTCTGTTCCAACCTCCCAAGAGTATGTTGTTTCAGGCTTTAAGTTAGAGTTATTTAACGTATTACTTACTGAAAGTTGGGGTGAACTACCAAATGGAGTGCTAAATGGATAGGTATTTTTTAACCTATAAGGACTAGTATCACTACCCACCTTGGCATAACCTATTCTTAGTTTTCCGTAAGATAGAATATCCTGATCTTCAAATATTCCTAGTTCAGAAAATACTAAACTACCTGTTATTGAGGGATACAAATATGAATTGTTATCCTCTGGAAGCGTTGAGGACCAGTCATTCCTAAGTGTCCCGTCCAAGTATAACATCTCTTTATAGCCTAAACTAGCACTGCTAATCAAACTATAAACCATTGATTCTTGGTTATGGTCATCAATATCTGGGCGGTCTATTGAATTTTCAAGACTATAAATACCGGGGGCACTTAATCCACCCTGAGTCTGCCCAATATTCCGGTTATACTGATTATATCGTATATTTCCTGCTACAAAAGCATCTAAAGAAATATCCTCATTTAGAGACCCTGTATAGGTCAAGGTAGTTCTAGAGTTTGTCTCCTGCACTTCACGTATACCTTCGCTATACCTGGAAGTAGCAGAGGAATATACAGCAACTCGTTCTCCCCGTCTACTGGTATAAAAATCCGTCAATAATTTAGTCTCTAAATTTAAGTTAGAGTTAAAATCATATGACGCCGTGAAATTTCCATAGATACGTTGCTTATCATCATCCTGATAGTTTTTTTCTCTGAGCCAAAAAGGATTATCAGCATAATTTATAGTACCAGCAACCGGATCTGCCCAGTTCCATGTACGTTGCGTACCATCAGGCCGTGTTAAATTACGCATTGGGCTACCTTCACTTAAATCAATTTGACGCTGGCCAAAATGATTAAACTGAAGCATTGGATTTAATGTATTACCACTATTGTAACCAGTTCCTACGCGCCCTTCAGCCTTCGAATATACATAGTTCGTGGAAATTGAAGTCGTTAGCTTATCAGTTAATTTTAGTGACCCATTAAAACTAACCTCATTACGCTGCATACTACTGTTAGGCAAAATCCCTTCATTATTCACATTTGTAAGAGAAATGCGATAATTATAGGTATCTGTACCATTATAAAGTGAAATATTATTATTATTCTCTATACCAGTATTAAAGAAGTTTTTAATATTATCTGGATGCGCATCCCATGGTGTTGTTTCACCCATTTTTCCATCCACATCATCATAACTAAACCACTCACGAACCATCCGTCCATCAAGTGGTGGTCCCCAAGAAGTATCAGTTGCATAATCAGGTACAAGTTGACCTTGGCTATTCATTTTGAAAGGTCCTTGACCTCCTCCACCATATTCATTCTGATAGTCAGGCAACCCATAAACTTTTTTAACCTTGACTCCAGAATTAACCGTAATACCGATACCTTCAGTTAGGCTACCATCTTTTGTAGTAATTTGTATAACTCCATTGGCAGCTCTTGACCCGTATAATGCTGATGCACTGGGTCCCTTAAGAACTGATACAGATGCAATGTTATTGGGGTTTATTATCTGGGCAGCATTACCATAATCATATCCACCACCACCACTTTGTTGTGCAGTTGAAGTGAAATTAGAATTATTGATAGGAACCCCGTCAACAACAAACAATGGCTGGTTATTACCCGCAACGGACTTAGCACCACGAATTACAATACGGGAAGAACCTCCCATTGTACTGGAGTTAGAAATATTAGCTCCAGCGACTTTTCCAGTTAAAGAAGAAACAAAGTTCGTTTCTCGAACTTTACTTACGTCCTCTCCACTTATTTTTTGAACAGAATATCCCAAGGACTTCTCTTTACGTTCGATTCCTAAGGCCGTAACCACAACATCTTCTAGCTGTTGCGTACTCTGTCCAATTGATATATTTAATTTAACATCTGCCTGATCAATAGTAACCTGTTGCTTATACGTTTGATACCCGACATAAGTAGCACGGACTGTATATGTTCCATACTCAATGTCTTCGATCGTAAACTGACCTTCAGGGCCTGTGGCAGTACCTCGTTCAATATCTAAAATATAAATATTTACTCCAGGTAAGGATTCACCTGTACTAGCATCGGTAACTGTACCTGTTAGCGTACCAGTTTGCCCAAAAGCAAAACCAGTAGAAACAAGACATACTATTACCATTAAAAGTAACTTTTTTAACATAGTTAACCTCATGTTGATTAGATGTTTTGATGAAATATTACTGTGTTTTAGAGAGCTCTGGAATGGATACGAAACACCACACCTATAATTATAACAGACGTAGTAAAATTAAAACCATCCCGTATTAGTACAGAGCTCTATTACTTGGAGCCCGAAATAAACACAAAACTTATCCAGGCAAAGCAATTTGTTCTTAGATCCTAATATTTTTTACAAGTGTATCAGAAAATAGGGTTTAATGATAAGGTATTCACGCAGAAGGTCCATTTTGCGTAGCATAATTAACCAAAGCCTTTACATCAAAAGTCCCATTTCATTTCAGTACACCTATGTATAGCAATTATTGAATAGTACTTCAAGTTATTTTTACCTAATTCTATTGTTAGGGGGGGGGGATCCCTCTTACTAGTAACGGGAAACCACCACTCCATTACTAGTACTACAGTTACCCCAACCACCCTTCTCGGTCCAGACTACGGTATTGAATGGCTTCTGCAATATGATTTGGAGTAATATCTGATGCCCCTTCGAGATCGGCAATTGTGCGAGAAACTTTGAGAATCCGGTCGTACGCCCGGGCCGATAACCCCAAAGAAGTAATAGCTTTTTTTAACATCTGTGCGCTCGCATCATCCAGTACACAAACTTTCCGCGACATTTTTGTACTCATTTGTGCATTACAATACACACTCTCGATACCTTCAAAACGATGGGTCTGTACTTTACGAGCTTCTATAACTCGCTGGCGAATTGAGGCTGAGGGCTCTCCCTTGGATTTGCTCGATAGTTCTTCGTAGCTCACTTTTTGTACTTCTATATGCAGATCGATACGATCGAGCATGGGACCACTGATCTTACTCAAATATCGCTGCATTTGAGCCGGAGACGCCCCACCCGGATCAGCAGGATCATACCAATCCCCGGTTGGTGAAGGATTCATGGAGGCAACCAACATAATACGGCTGGGATAGCTTACACTCATACGAGCACGCGAAATACTTACACTGCCATCTTCGAGAGGTTGACGCATGACCTCCAGCGCACTGCGTTTGAATTCCGGCAACTCATCCAGAAACAAAACTCCGTTATGTGCCATTGATATTTCTCCCGGCATCGGAATGCTTCCGCCCCCTACCAACGCAACATCGGATACTGTATGGTGCGGTGAGCGAAATGGACGTTGTGTTACCAATGCTTCACCACCGGGCAACAAACCGGCGACCGAGTGTATTTTTGTTGTCTCTAGTGCTTCATCCAATGTAAGAGGAGGCAATATTGTGGGAAGACGACGAGCCATCATCGTTTTTCCGGAACCGGGTGGCCCTACCATAATTACATTATGCCCTCCTGCTGCAGCGACTTCCAGCGCCCGCTTAACATTTTGCTGTCCCCGTACATCGCTAAAGTCCAAAATTTCCCCCTCCCCATTTCTGCTAAACATCTTTTTTACATCCACATCCAGAGGCATATGCGTATTACCATCCTTTAGCCACTCCATGACTTCCGTCAGATGAGAAAATGCATATACATCAATACCATCAACCACGGCAGCTTCTGGACCATTCTCGGCAGGAACAACTACATTTTGCAAATCTTTCTTTCGCGCTTCTACGGCCATAGGCAGCACTCCTTTAACAGCACGCAACTTACCGTCCAAAGCCAACTCGCCCAATATGAGCGTTTCCTTAAGTTTGTTCGTTTGAATTTGACCCGATACATCAAGCAAGGTCACAGCTATAGGCAGATCAAAAGCACTTCCCTCTTTCGGCAGATCGGCCGGTGCCAGGTTCACAGTAACACGTCCGCCGGGAAATTTTGCATTGGAGTTTTTGAGTGCTGCTTCAATGCGGTCACTGGATTCGCTTACCGCCCGGTCGGGCAAGCCCACTAGAAAATACTTCGGCATACCCCCGGGAGACATATGTATCTCAACCTCAATAAGACGAGCATCAACCCCAATTGTAGAAGCGCAATAAACACGTGATAACATAATATTCTCCTGATGAATCTTTTTTTAGTCATTAACGTAGTAAGACCCTACAGCAAATGATTCCTTACAAAAATGGCATATTATTAAGCCCAAATTATTTGTAATAAAAACGGACGAGCAGATTATGGAAGCTTCAAAAAAATCACGAAAAACATTTACAGAAGAGATAAAAGGAACGGTTTCAGAAATCATCTCCCAAGTTAAAAAACTTATTAAAAAAGGAAACGCCCGTCGTATCCTTATTAAAAACAAAGACGGCAAAATCCTGTTTCAGTCGCAACTGACGGTAGGAATAGGCGGAGCTGCTCTCTTAACATCAATTGCACCGATAGTATCGGCTATCAGCATGTTCGTACTCTTTTCCAATGACGTGAAGGTCATAGTTGAACGTTATCCGAATGCAGAAACGGAAGAAGATGAATATGAAGTAGAAGCAGACTTTGTTGAGATCAGAGATGAAGAAGAGGAAAATGAAGAAAAGAAAAAAGATAGGAATGACTCAGAGGACCAAAACGATAAAACGGTAGGGAAAGATGACAGTGACCAATAATTAACAAGCCAAACACTGCATGTTAACATTGGTCACTGTTACCCAATGTTTTACTCAGCTACTGCTTTTTCTTCCTCAACATCAGCATGAGCCAAAAAGCGTTCGGCGTCCAGAGCTGCCCGACATCCTGTTCCGGCTGCTGTTACTGCCTGCCGGTAGACAGGGTCCATGGCATCGCCGCAGGCAAATATCCCGGGAAGACCGGTTTCTGTGGACTGCCCTTTTGTAATAATATAGCCCACATCATCCATCTCAAGTACGCCTTTGAACAGATCGGTATTGGGCTTGTGCCCAATTGCAATAAAGACCCCAGTTACATCATCGAGTGTTGTTACTTCCTTGGTCTCGTTATTGACAACTTTTACCCCGTCAACTGCCTCTTCACCAAGTACTTCTTTGAGCTCAGTATCCCACATAAACTCAATTTTATCGTCATTAAATGCCCGATTCTGCATTGCCTTAGAAGCACGCAACTCTTGACGACGATGTAACACCGTAACCTTACTGGCAAACTTCGTGAGGAAGGTTGCCTCCTCCATCGCGGTATCACCGCCTCCCACTACAATAACATGTTCATCTCGGAAGAAAGCACCATCACAGGTTGCACAGGCCGATACTCCTTTACCCCTCATTTCCTGCTCGCTTTCGAGTCCCAACCATTTGGCTGATGCCCCCGTTGAAACGATAATAGTCTTTGCAAAGACCTCTGTCTCTTCATCTACTTCGAGCTTATACGGGCGTCCGTCAAATTCAATGTCGGTTACCATTCCATAGCGGCAATCGGCTCCAAAGCGTTCGGCCTGGGCTCTAAAGTCTTGCATCATCTGGGGACCCATTACTCCTTCAGGATAGCCGGGGTAGTTTTCTACATCTGTTGTTTGCATTAACTGCCCACCGGGTTCCGGCCCTTCAAAAACAAGCGGATTCAAATCAGCACGCGCAGCATATAAGGCTGCCGTTAACCCCGCGGGGCCACTTCCAACGATAATTACATCAAATGTTTTTCCAACAATATCTTCCATTAGTACTATTCAAAAAGGTTTTCAGATTGTTCGATCAAAAGGTACAAAATTTAGCTCAAAGGATTGAGTCGAAATTTTCTATTGGCTTTATAAGAGTAATCGATTCGATTACTCTATGTACTGCACAATAATGACAGCATAACCTCCTCAAATCTTACTTCATTATTTCATTTGCAATACTGTAAGTTTTCGATAAGTTATGCTTTAACTTAAAATTGTTGGTGATTACCGTGATTTTAGCTATTCCAAAAGAACTAGGCGAGCGTGAAAAAAGGGTTGCCCTAACCCCTGAAACTGTAGGTAAACTAAGTGACAAGGGCTTAGACATCCGTATTGAAACAGCTGCGGGAATGCCTGCAAACTACCTTGATGAAACTTACCAAGAGGCGGGTGCTTCTATTGTTTCTGATCGTAATGAACTCTTTAGCGAGGCTGACATTCTAATAAGCATTCAAACGCCCCCGCAAAAAGACCTTGGACAGATGAAAGCAGGCAGTATTTTAATCTGCTTTCTGTGGGCACTGCAAAATGAGGAAACCGTTAATCTGCTCAAAGAAAAAGAGATTACCGCTCTGGGGATGGATGCGATACCGCGAATTTCTCGGGCCCAAAATATGGATGCCCTTTCCTCGATGAGTTCTATAGCAGGCTACAAGGCCGCACTTATGGGAGCTAATAAGCTGGATCGTTACATGCCGATGATGATGACGGCAGCCGGCACTATCGCCCCGGCCAAAGTCTTGGTGCTTGGAGCCGGAGTCGCTGGCCTACAAGCTATTGCTACCGCAAAACGCCTGGGAGCGGTGGTAGAAGCTTTTGATATACGTCCAACCGTTAAAGAGCAGGTTGAAAGCCTGGGGGCAACCTTTGTTGAAGTTCCGGACCTTGATGAAGAATCGGAAACCGAAGGTGGGTATGCCAAAGAGCTGGCTGAGGATGAGCAGGAACGGCAGCGACAGGTTATCCATGAACATGCCAAGAAATCAGATATAATAATTACAACTGCTCTTATTCCGGGTAAGCCCGCACCTCTACTTATTACCAAAGAAATGGTACAAGATATGCACGCCGGGGCTGTTATTGTTGACTTGGCTGCAGAACAGGGCGGCAACTGCGAACTCACCGAAGCAGGTACAACTCAATCGATTAATGAAGTAAATATCGTTGGACCGCTCAACATCCCGAGCATGCTTGCTTATCATGCCAGCCAGATGTACTCTAAGAATATGATGGCCCTGCTAAATCACTTGCTGGAAGATGGGGAACCGACATTCGACTTCGAAGATGAAATTACGCTCAACACAACCATAACACATCAGGGTGAAATTATTAGCCCCATGCTAAAAAACAATTAGAAGTTTAAAATGAGGAATTAGAAATTGGTCAGCAAAAACATTTCTAACTCTAAATTTTAAATTCTTAATCCCTAATTAATAATTACCATGTCCGGATTAATATTTAATCTCTTTATTTTTGTGCTGGCTTCTTTTGTGGGCTTTGAGCTCATCTCAAAAGTGCCTCCCACCTTACACACCCCGCTAATGTCGGGGGCTAATGCCATTTCGGGAATTACTATCATTGGAGCCTTGGTGATTGCAGGACAAGTTGACCAAGAGTTCGCCCAAATTATCGGCTTCATGGCAATAGTTTTCGCAACTATTAACGTTGTTGGTGGCTTTATGGTAACCGACCGCATGCTGGAAATGTTCAAGAAAAAAGATAAAAACGATGAGTAATTTTCTACCACCCTCAGTGCAAGCGGTACTGCCCAACATCATTCAACTTGTTTACCTCTTGGCTACAGGGGTATTTATTATGGGGATCAAACGACTTGGCTCGCCGGCTACCGCCCGTTCAGGAAATCAATTGGCCGCCCTGGGAATGTTTATCGGGGTTATTGTCACCCTTTTTGATCAACAGATTATTTCATATGAACTTATCATAGCAGGCATCGTTGTGGGTTCAGCCATTGGAGCCTTTGCAGCTAAGAAGGTAGAAATGACCGCCATGCCTGAGATGGTAGCGATCTTTAACGGCTTTGGCGGTGGGGCTTCTGCCCTTGTTGCCTGGGGCGAGTTTGTACGCATTGGCGCCCCCACAATGCTTGCCGGCCAAGATCTTGTAACCATTGGTCTCAGTATTTTAATCGGCTCCATTACATTCACCGGTAGCTTTATTGCTTTTGGGAAACTTAAAGGCTTCATAAGCGGGAACCCGGTTACCTTTCCCGGGCAAAATATTTTTAATGCTTTGTTAACTGTTGGCACCCTGGTTCTAGTAGGATGGCTAACTTATGACCCCTCCAGCCAACTGGCATTCTGGTTAATCTTCGGTATTGCTCTACTATTGGGGATACTCACCGTTATGCCTATTGGCGGTGCTGACATGCCCGTTGTTATTTCGTTGCTTAACTCCTACTCCGGACTGGCGGCTTCAATGGCCGGCTTTGTCATCAACAACAACCTGCTCATTATCAGTGGGGCCCTGGTTGGCGCTGCGGGACTTATCCTCACCAATATCATGTGTAATGCGATGAACCGTAGCCTGGGCAACGTGCTTTTTGGAGCATTCGGCGGCAACGACTCATCAGAGAGCGGACCTGCTGCTGATACCGACAAAACAGTTCGGGAGACAACTGCTGATGATGTAGCTATTCAATGCATTTATGCTAATAAGGTCATCATAGTACCCGGATATGGTTTGGCCGTAGCACAAGCACAGCATGTACTTAAGGAAGTGGCTGACAAACTGGAGAAGAAAGGCGTAGAGGTGAAGTACGGTATTCACCCGGTAGCCGGACGTATGCCCGGGCATATGAATGTTCTCTTGGCTGAGGCTGATGTCCCATACGACCAGCTATACGATATGGAACAGATTAACCCGGATTTCAAATCAACTGATGTAGTACTGATTATCGGGGCTAACGATGTGGTCAATCCCACCGCAAAAACCGAACCCGGCAGCCCCATCTACGGTATGCCTATTATGAATGTTGATGATGCGGAACGCACCATTGTGTTTAAACGAAGTCTGAGTCCCGGTTTTGCAGGAATCGATAACCCACTGTTCTACAAAGAATCAAATCAGATGTTCTTTGGAGATGCTAAAGATTCATTGCAAGCTATCACACAAGCTTTAAATGAGGTGTAACTTACGATCTGTAAAATCCTAAAATTCCATAGACCTGTTCCAGATTACCATCATAAAATCTTTGACTTAATTCTGAACATGTCATGTAAGAACTCGTTACATCCACAAAATGGATAGTTGCACATTCTACGTAACCCTATCCTAGGAACTTAGATAATGCTATATTTTTGAAATCTTCCAAACCAAATATTATCATAATCTGCTAACGGATCTTACTAATAATGAGAAAATCGGTATTATGAGTTCTAGCATAATAGGCTCTGGCAAAAAACTACGACTAAGTTTCGTTTTTCTGGTTTTCTTTTTCCTATTCATCACAATAAACAGCCTATTCAAAGAGTACTTTGGTGGTGAGATACAAATTTTCACTGCAATAATAGGAGGACTTGCCTTAGTTGCCTTCTATTATCTTTTAGACAAGGATAGAGTACAGTCCCCTGATAGAAAATAGCACTAGTTATACAGAAAGCTGTAAGTAATAAATTAATACGGTACCTACCGTGCCAAATGGTAACAGGCAACATATAGGTAGTGCTAATATTTAGTACGGATCGCCATCCCCGTCACTTGAGGGATTGCCAGTTTCAATATCATGATTATGATCCTGATTATTAATCCACACAACGGTAGTATTGGGTGCTACTTCCAGGTTCTCAGGGACAAACTGATCATTTTCCATACTGACGGTATCCTGATCTACTGATACTACATTACTGCTTACTGTAATTTTACCTTGCATATCGGGAGTATGAATGGTGCAGTAATATTCCACAGTTCCCTCCTCTGTAAATGTGTAACTAAATGATTCCCCCCGGTGCAATGGAGCCGCTATTAAAACTGGTAGACTTATTACCGTCGTCAGAATTAGTAGTTGAATTACCGCATCCTGCAAAAATAAAAAGGAGCGATATAACAATGCTTGACACAATATTTTGAGGGTTGCGAATAGGCATAACAAGACCTCACAAAATTATTAATTAGATATCGTTTTCATATAGTCTATACAGGTCTTTTATGCCTGGGGTTGCCTGTGGTGGGGATATTTTCTTGTCATTGTTTTAGCAAAATTATAAGTGTTTGAAAGATCTCCAGCATTGGGCTCGCTTAGGATCTAAAAAACAAGAAAAATTCCTCCTTGTGGCTCTGTCGATGAAAGGGTCGGTAGCATAAACCGAAGGAGGTACAGCTATGCGCTTCGAAGTTTTAACGTAGTGACGGAGGATGACCACGCCCATTTCACGTACTGCGCGAGCCTCCCGTTAGTGCTTTGCTGACCCACCCTTATCTCGTTCCGATGCTCTGCGTCGGAATGATAGGTGCTATCCGATGTGTACGGTCATCTCTGATCTGAAATAGGGTTTTGTTCTCCCCTTGGGCGGATCGAAAATGGCCTTTGATACTGACTGTTCTGGATTTCTTAACGAGCAAGTTCTCAATGCTAGGTAGAAAGCTTTGGGGTTAAATTAGACTTGTATAATATGCCAATAAAAGTCTCTCTGTGGATAGAGTTACAATAGGGCTGGCAGCGGAACCCAAAGTCAGGGGGCATAATGTATTTGCCCCTGCAATAACAATTTGAATTAGCATTACATTTTTGCCTACAAAATTCTAAGAATTACTTCTTTACTTAGTATCTAAATCTAAAAGCTGTGCCGGATGTAATGCTTGCTTGCCAGTTCCGTCTTTAATTTGATGACGACACGAAAAACCCGGGGCGCAGATGAGGGCATCTTCCGGCAGATTCCTTAGGGCTGGGAACAGCCGTTGCCGGCCAATATCCATAGAAACGTTATAGTGATTCTTCTCATAGCCAAAACTGCCCGCCATGCCGCAACAACCGGTATCTAGTACGGTGGGATTATAGCCGCGAAGGGTAAGCAATCTTTTTATCTCCTTATGTCCTAC
The DNA here is from genome assembly GCF_011059105.1 of Fodinibius halophilus. Lineage (GTDB taxonomy): Bacteria > Bacteroidota > Rhodothermia > Balneolales > Balneolaceae > Fodinibius > Fodinibius halophilus. The sequence goes on from NZ_JAALLS010000021.1 coordinate 71,537, forward strand.
TAACGATTTCTGATGGCAGTGTCCATGTATATATACTTGTTGTCCTACTTCGTCGGGAGCATTCGGCGTATTGTCTGCTAGCGCTTGCGCAGCAAATGCTTCAAAAGTGAAAGTATGATCGGCCACTTTTTTTGCCTGTGTCAGCTGGTCATCGTCACACAGGTCGAGATATTCATCACGCAGGGTTAGTATTTCTGAGGGCTCAAGCCCGATAATAGGGGTCTCCTCTTCAGCAAATGCCGTGAGCCTGGGCAGGTTGGTATTGAGGATCTTTTTGGCATGCCCCAACATTCCCTTGGATATCTGGGGACGCCCTACTTCATGAAAGTCCGGTACATGGACCCGGTAGTCCAGCTGTTCCAGGAAGCGAACCGCTGATTTGCCCACTTCAGGCTCATGGTAGTTTGTAAAAATATCGATGAGGAGTACAACCTCTCGTCCGGCGGCTGAATTTGCCGTCGGACGAGTGCTAAACCAGTCCATAAACGTTTGAGAGGCAAAGGCCGGCAGGTCGCGACGTTTATCGATCCCCAAAAAATGTTCAAGCAGTTCTTTAATAACAGGCTGTTTCATGAACCAATTAGAGATCGATGGTACAAGGCTTGCTAAGGGGTACAGTTGTGCAGCCTGACCAAAAAATCGTTCATCCAGCCCAATACCGTGCTCTTCGTGCCAGCCCTGGGTAAACTCTGCCTTCATCCGAGCCATATCAACATTAGCGGGACATTCACTTTTACAGGCCTTGCAGCTCAGGCACAGATCCAGGGCATCTTTGAGTTCTTCAGAAGTAAAGGCGTCTTGTTCTTTGCCGGCAAAAAGCTGGCGAAATAGATTGGCACGTCCACGGGTGGTATCCTTCTCCTCTTTGGTAGCCATATAGCTGGGACACATGGTACCCCCGCTATCGGCCAGCTTCCGGCATACGCCGGCCCCGTTGCAAAGTTCAAGGGCATGGCCAAAGCTCCCCTCTTTGCGCCAGTTAAAAAGGGTATTGGGTTCAGGGCGTTTATAATCCGGTGAATAGCGCAGGTCTTCTTCCAGGGGTTTGGGGTCGGTTATTTTACCGGGATTAAAAATATTATCCGGGTCCCAGATCTGTTTTACTTTCTTCAGCAGCGGCATCATCTCAGCGCCCAGCACTTTTTCAATATAAGGTGCACGCGCGCGCCCATCGCCGTGTTCGCCGGAAAGGGAGCCGCGGTAGCTGCGCACCAGCTCGGCAATTTCGCCGGCCATACTTTTCATCTTTTGAATACCCTCAGCTTCCTGCAGATTAATAACCGGACGCAGGTGTAACTCTCCAACCGAGGCATGAGCATAAAACACGCAATCGGTATCATGCTTGCCCAAAATTTTTTGGAACTCATCAATATAATCGGGCAGATCGGGCACCCGTACAGCCGTATCCTCACAAAAAGTGGGGGTTCTCCCTTTAGAGCCTAAGCCCATCAGTAGTCCAAGCCCTGCCTTTCGCAGATTCCAAACGCGCCTTTTTTTCTCTTCATCAGTAATGATGGGGGTTGAGCTGCTGAGTCCCAATTGGTTCAATCGATCTGCAAGCTTTTTTGCCTTTTTCACCAATGCCTGTTGGTCCTGGCCATCAAACTGTATAATCAGAATGCAGTGCGGTTCCCCGTCTAGAAAGAACCGATTTTTACGCTGTTCAATATTATCCTTCGTAGCATCCAAGATAATATGATCAACCAGTTCGGCCGCCGCCGGATCCATTTTTACAGCTTCTACCGTAGCTTCAAGTGCTTTTCGAATGGAAGAAAAATGAGGGACCACAATAACCGATTCCGGATCCTTTTCCACCAGGTTTACCGTTGCCGAGCCGGTCATGGCCAGGGTCCCTTCGCTGCCGCATAACAGTTCAGCCATGTTAAATGGTCTTCCATCGTCAACAAAAGGTTGCATCTCACACAGGCGGTCCAGGGCATAACCGGTATTGCGGCGTGTAATATCAGGGTGCGGATAATTGGCCAGAATCTCTTCGCGATGCTCATGAATTAAATCCACCATCCCGCGATAAATATCGCCCTCCAGGTTATCGAGCCGCTGTTTTTCTTCAAGTTCTTCTAAGGTCAATGGTTTGAATGTCGTTTTTGACCCGTCACTGAGTACAGCATCAATTTCAAGAATATGCTCCCGCGTGGTTTTGTATTTAATAGAAAATATGCCGCAAGAGTTGTTGCCGATCATCCCACCCAGCATACATCGATTCGTGGTAGCGGTATCGGGACCAAAAAGCAGATCAAATTTATCGGCCTCCCGGTTGAGCGAATCACGTATCACTCCGGGTTGTACGGTAGCCTGCTGTTTTTGGGGATTGATGGCAACAATGTCATTCATGTGGCGCCCCACATCCATCACAAGCCCGTTGCCGGTAGTCTGGCCAGCCAAGCTGGTACCTGCCCCACGCGCCGTTATGCTTTGTCCCTGTTGCCGGGCCCTTTTTACAATTGTAACAATGTCTTGGGTAGAGGTGGGAAAGGCTACGCCGTGGGGTAGTTCTTCATAGCTGGATGCATCAGTGGCATATAGCCGCCGCGTTTGTTCATCCGTTGCAATCTGCAGGTTTTGCTCCATAAATATGGCCTTACTAAAGTTTCAAAGCGGAAATAGAATTAGTTTTTTTAGCTATACCTGCAAAGATGCCGAAACAACTTCAGTATGACAAGGGTGTTATTAAGAATACAGGATGTAGGATAATTAGGAATTGAAAATTTAAAATTAAGAATTAGGAAGTCTTGCTCTATGATTTTGGGACTTAGTAACTCTGTAACTCAGTTACTTAATCACCTAATTACTCAATCACATAGTCATAACTCTACAGGGAAAAAGAACTTTCTGCCCGTTTTACAATCTCATCACCGATAGCTAATCCTGCAGTAGCTGCCGGACTTGGGGCATTGAGTACATGAATTTCATTTTCTGTTGCTTCATAATGGAAGTCATCGAGAATTTCGCCATTGGGTTTTAAAGCCATAGCGCGAACGCCCGATGGAGAGCTTTTGAGATGTTGAGGCTTAATGGCAGGAATCAATTTCTGAAGTCCTTTAACAAAAGCTCGTTTCGAGAACGAACGATACCATTCATCCAGTCCCATCTTCCAATGCTCTTTGGCGAGATTCCAAAAACCGGGAAAGTTCAGCGTTTCAATTGTTTCTTCCAAGTCAAAAGAGATTTTATCATAGCCTTCACGTTTGAAAGCAAAAACGGCATTAGGGCCACACTCTACCGCACCAGTAACCATCTTGGTAAAGTGTACGCCCAAAAATGGAAAGGCGGGGTTCGGCATCGGGTAGATAAGGCCATTCACAAAATGTTTGACTTCCGGCTTCAATTCAAAATACTCACCGCGAAAGGGTACAATTTGAATATCGGGAAAGACGCCTGCTGATTCTGCTACATGATCGCTGTACAGCCCGGCACAATTGATAAGATACCGGCTGTTAAAAGTACCATCGTTGGTAACTACGGCAAGGTCATCACCAGAATTATTGATCTTTTTTACCTCTTTACCACAGGCAACAGTATGGCCTTTATCCTCGATAAGCTCTCGCAACTGTTTGCACACACCAATATAGTCTACGATACCGGAGCACGGCACATGGATCGCTTTTACTCCATCCGCATATGGTTCTATCTCTTTGAGCTCTTCAGGTCCTATCTTTTTGATCCCTTCAATGCCATTTATTTTGCCGGTTTCAAAAATACCGTTTAGGCGCGGGATATCTTCCTCATCGGTAGCCACAATAACTTTGCCGCATATCTCATAATCAACGCCGTTCTTCTCGCAAAAGTCTACCAGCTGGTGACGTCCTTCCACACAGTTTTTGGCTCGGTAGCTGTTGGGTTTATAATAAATGCCCGAGTGGATGACGCCGGAGTTATTCCCGGTTTGATGGGCTGCTACCTCTTCCTCTTTTTCAAGCACCAAGATATCTAACTCCGGAAAAGATTCGGATAATTTATAGGCGGTTGAAAGCCCCACAATTCCTGCACCGACAATAATAAAATCGTATGTCATCTGGTTGATAATCTATTCGTCACTTAAAATGAGCCGCTAAAATACAAAAACAGTGGGTAGGGGTAAAAATAAAAAAGGCCGGAGTGGTTAGCTCCGGCCTTATAATAATGTTAGGTATTTATTTTATAGGTTTTCACTTTCCGGTATTGGGAACGATTCCCATACGTTATCACCGGCTCTGTCGAGTGGTAGTTCATCCAACCGATCATACCGTCGCATGTCTACCCAGCGGTGCCCCTCAAAGAACAGCTCATATCGTCGTTGACGAAGCATTTCATCTTCGAGTGCTTGTTGGGTTTGTGGGCCACTGTAATCGGCTAATCCCGCTGCATTACGAATGACATTGATATCATCTTCAGCAGCTGATAAGTCAGGAGAACTACCGTGAATATTGGCCTCTGCCCGAATAAGCAGCAGCTCAGCATTCCTGATAATAGGCATAGGTGCTGTTTGGGTTTTGTAAACAAACAGGCCATAATCACTGGAAAGCCCATCAAGGCTAGCAGTGTTTACGTCGCCGTTATCATCTACGCGCAAAATGGCTTTATTGCCAACTACCCGGTTGTCTCCACTTTCGGCATCCGCTACAAATGAGGGGTGAACTACGTAACTGTCACCGGCTCCGGATTGCGGATTTGAAAACAATGGGTTAGTCACATCATTAGTTGCAGTGGAAAAGATATGATATACACCATTTTCGAGGTCTCCGCTGGCATCCACAAATGAGTTATTGACAAAGCCCAGAGCAGCGTCGAAATTCCCGCGGTACACGGCAACCCGTGCTCTCAGGGCTTGGTTAAACTCTAAAAAGGTGGAAGGACTGTTAAAATCGGCAAAGCCATCCGACAAAGGGAAAGAGAATTCACTTCCGGCATTTGAAAGATGCGTAGCAGCTTCATCAAGAAGGTCAGCAATCAGCTGATAGCTGTCAGCTTTGCTCATCAATGGACCGGTAGAGAAGAAGTCCGATTGATCTTGTTGACGAATCCCATTCTCGTTATGCATCGTTAGGGCCATAAGGTATTGATAGGCCTTAATGGTTTTGGCAAATCCAAAGATACCGTTTCGTTGTGCTTCACTTACTGCATTATTGTCAGTAATGGTTTTTACTGATTCAATGAGGATATTGGCATTACGAATACTGGTATAGAACGCTGCCCAGGGGCGCGTGGTATAGAAGGAACCGGCATCCAGTTCAGAAGAACCGCCGCCTAAAAGAACCTGGGTATTACGGGGTTCTGCTGCTAAAAAGCGATACATCTCCCGGCCTATCATACCTGTGTTAATATGATAGATACGAAGGTCCGTTCTCAGGCTCGATTCAGTACCCGTTATAAGAGTATTAATCTCTGACGGGCTCGGATTTTCGACTACCGTTTGCAGTGCTGTGTTATTAGGATCCGGACGATCCTCAATGTTGACGATATTACAGCTTACAAATGACAAGGCAAGCAGTAATATGGAAGCGATCGATATACGATGTTTAATATTGTTCATAATAGTCAATGCTTATAAATTAAAAATCGATATTAAAGTGGAAATAATACTGCTTGGTCGAGGGATAAGGGGTCACCTCAATACCTTGAGCAATGGGTTGATTACCAAAGTTGGAAACCTCGGGATCATAACTGCGATAGGGCGATATCGTAAATAAATTTGTTGCAGATACACCGAAACGGATTCCTCTTAAGACGGAACTAATACCTTCTAGCGTTTTTGAAGGGACATTATAATAGAGACCAATTTCTCGCATGCGGAGGTATGATCCGTCCTGCACAAATTGCCGGGTAGTAACACCTAGCAAGCTGGCACGCTTTACCCCGTTCTTGGTATCATCTGTAATACCACCGGCTTCGTTAACAAAGTCGGGAAAGGTAAGATCGGTATCATCATAATCAGCTGTTGTACCATTAAGGTCCGACAGGAGTTCGGTGAGGTTGATAACGTCGCCTCCTTTTTTCCAGTGCAGCATAAAGGAGAAGTCTACATTCTTGAGTATGTTTAGTTGATTATACCAAGAAAGCTGAAAGTCGGGCTCACCATCACCTAATTTTTTAGTAGTAATCTCTCCACTAAAATTACCGTTGCTGTCTTTGACAGGATCAATACCCACAATTTGCGTAGCTGATTTCCCTTCTTCTATGCGATAAACACCCAGTGATGTTCCGAAACCACCTACATCAAAGGCAGGAACTGAGAGGTCAGTTACCTCGGAGACATTTTTGGAGAAGTTGAAGGTGGAGTTCCAATTGAGGTTGTTACTGCGAACGGGAGTGAGGTCCAGGCTGGCTTCAATTCCCCGGTTGCGTAATCCTCCTCCGTTGAAGCTTTCGAAACTAAAGCCGGTAGATGGTTCCAGCTCACGCTGTAGAAGTAGCTCCGAAATGTTTTTCTGGTATAACGTAACGCTTAGGTTTGCTGTCCCTTCCCATGCACTGATATCAAAGCCGGCTTCCAGTTCTTTCTGGCGCTCAGGTTGAATATCATCGGTTCCCCGTGTATTGGTGATCAATATTCCCCCCAATCCACCTATGTTAGACGGGCCCAGCGAAGTAAACTTTGCTCCGAAGGTAGAAAGGTTTCCTGTTTGTCCGTATGCTGTACGAAATTTTAAATTGTCTATTGGGCCATCGCCATCCCAGAAGTCCATGTTGGAAATATTCCAGGCGAACGATGCTTTGGGATAATAAAATATCTTATTCACAGCCCCATTACGATCCGATTTGTCACCACGTAATCCTACCGTGGCAATATAGGTATCATCGTAGTTAAGCTCTTCCTGGATGAAAAATCCACGATCTCGCTGGAATACTCGGTTTTGATTATTGGTGATACTTACAGTCTGATCCACATTGGTTTGGGTACCTAAAATACCTCTACCAACAGTAGAAATGGTGTTCTGGTCGTTATTAAATGAAGTATATCCACCTTGCGAGACCAGTGTCATATCTTCGGAAAGGCTGTAGGTATGAACCAACATTAATGATGTGTTGGTATTCAGGTTGTTGGTATTGGTTTCTACCAGGGTGCCCGGTTGAGCGCTGATGCGTTCGAACTGAAGGTCACTTGGGAAGATGAGTTTATTGTTTTGACTAAAAAAGTCAACACCGCCTTGGAACTGGAGCGTCAGGTAATTTCCATCTGCCTGGAGAATGTCATATTCAGCCTTAACGGAAGTCAAAATACGGTTGACATCTTCCACGTTGGAAAACAGGTCTCTTGTTTGTAGTTGGTTTGCCGTATTAAAAGGATGTGCAGGATATACACCATTTTGAGGGCGCAAATCAACAAAATTTGGAGTGGCTACCATCGAAACTCCAAAAGTAGTTCCGGTATTGTCGTTACCGGTAAGTCCACGTCGCGATTCAGAGTGAATATAGTTTGATGAAACGGAGACGTTGAATTTCTCGGTAAATTGGTGATCCAGATTGGCACGGATCGATTGTTTTTCATATCCGGTAGTCTCAATAATACCTTCATCATTTTGAAGCATTCCGCTCACATAGATTGAAGTAGATTCATTTCCAAAACTGCTGCTTACCTGGGTTTTGGAGAGTACCCCTTCCTGTCCATACATGAGTTCTTCATAATCCAGGAAGCGATCGTTGGCTTTGGCTTCATTAAAAAGCGCTTTTCCTTTAGGACCGAAGGCTGAGTCAGCAGTTGCTTCTGTAAACTGGCGCTGTCCCAGCTTTTTCTGGATGGTAGTAAAGCCAATAGATTGAGTAGCACTAAATTGGGCCTTCCCTCCACTGCCTCTTTTGGTTGTAATAATAACCACACCACCGGAGGCGCGTTGCCCGTAAATGGCGGCTGCAGACGCACCTTTGAGTACTTCAATACTTTTAATTTCGTCAGGATTGAGGTCGGCCACCCTGTTTACAGGGTTATCCTGGTTCGAAGAACTACCGCCGGCTGCTGCTTCTGTCACTGCATTGGAACCGTTGGCAATAGCATCATTATTCAGATAAACCCCATCCACAATATAAAGTGGTTCTGAAGAACCGTTAATAGTAGTAACACCGCGTAATTTTACAGAGATACCTCCACCCGGTGCACCGGAATTTGAGCTGACATTCGCACCCGGTATTTTTCCATAAAGCGTGGAGCTCAGAGTCTGTTTTGGTGAAGCTCCCACCAATTCTTCTGCACTAACAGAGGTAACGGCGTTTGCTAAGTTCTCTCGTTTTACGGTAGAAGCCAAACCGGTAACAACAACTTCTTCCAGATTGGCGATGTCGGGTGCCAGTGAAATAGAAAGTTGATTGTTAGAACTGCTTACTTCCACTTTTTGAGTAATATAGCCTACATAGGTGACACGAAGAACAGCTGTGTCTCCCGGGAGTTCTAAACTGAACTCGCCATCAATATTAGTAGTAGTACCTTTTTGAGAGGCTTTATGAAAGATATTTACCCCGATAAGAGGTTCTTCACTTTCGGCATCTGTTACGGTTCCGGTGACGGTAAATTGTGCTACTGCTGCATGCGTGCTAAAGAGCAACACAATCATAAAAGCGTATTGTATAACTTTTTTATTCATAGCAGATATATTAAAGGTTGGAACTGAAGGTGAGTGTTAAATGAGCATGTATAGTTTTATACAGATAGGAATAGCCTTATTAATTAATGTTACTATGGTTAATTATATAACAATTATATCTTAAAACAAGCAAAAGCTAAAAAAATTATTTAGCAAGGTTGTATAGCAGGATAAGCTAGTTTCGAAATGCAGTTTTCAGATCCTGGTATGGAGTTCAACAGAAGGGAGGAACAATTGATAGTAACCGAATAAATCTAGAAAATGTTATTAACTACCTGTCAGAATATATGAATATGAATTTATCACCATTTTAATCGTGATAAGAAAACCAAGTATAATTTTGAGATTAATAAGTTAGTAACAATTACGTTATATTAACTTCTATTAGAATGACAAGGTTACAGCGTTCATAAAAATATGATACAAACAGTGTTTAAGAATGTGTTTTTTGTAATATTGCTAGGTATACTAGTAGGATGCAACTCTTCGAATGAGACCAAAGAAAAAAACTCTAAAGAACAGACAACGCCAACAACAGATGCCGAATATGTAGAACAAGCTACCTTTACTGATCTGGAAGGCAATGAGGTAGCGGTATCTGATTACAAGGGAAAAGTCGTAATGATCGACTTTTGGGAAACATGGTGTAAACCTTGTCTGGCTAGTTTCCCGACATTGCAAAAATTAGAAGAGAAGTATCCCGACAGGTTTGTGGTGTTCGCGGTTACCCCCGGGTTTACTGATACCCGTGACGATGCACAATCATTTGCCAATGAGCATGAATATGATTTTACCTATTTGATGGATTCCAATAAGCTCCATCAAAAGTTGGGAGTACAAGGTATCCCATTTAAAGTGTTTGTAGATGGACAAGGAAACTTTATTAAGAAATCGATGGGGAGTTATGGACCTGACAAAGACTATAAAATGGTCCAAAATATTATTAAAGAACATTCTGAGATGCCAAGTGAACCAGAAAAAAGCAAATAGCCATACCCCTTTGGCAATGAAATAAAATCAATCAGTTCAGGAATTTATTTATAACTGCCGGTGTTGAGTAACGCGCATATATCTTGTATTTTACAAGACTTTCACAAAACAGAAAATAAGTAACAGATCTATGGCACAGAAGGTAAAAGAAAAACTTCCTTATAAGGTAAAAGATATTGGTTTGGCTGACTTTGGCCGCAAAGAAATTCGGTTGGCCGAAGCAGAAATGCCCGGACTGATGGCGCTTCGCGAAGAGTATGCGGATGAACAACCATTGAAAGGGGCACGAATTGCCGGATGCTTGCATATGACCATCCAAACAGCGGTACTGATAGAAACATTGATTGAGCTTGGAGCCGAAGTTCAGTGGTCATCTTGTAATATCTTTTCTACGCAAGATCATGCAGCGGCAGCTATTGCAGACCAGGATATTCCTGTGTATGCATGGAAGGGAATGAACGAAGAAGAGTTCTGGTGGTGCATTGAGCAGACGATCTTCTTTGAAGATGATGAGCCTCTGAATATGATTTTAGATGACGGCGGTGATCTAACAAAATTAGTTCACGAGGATTACCCCGAACTGCTTGACGGTATCAACGGTATTTCTGAAGAAACAACAACGGGTGTCAATCGCCTTTATAAAATGGCGAAAGAAGGCACTCTTGGTGCTCCCGCCATTAATGTTAACGACTCCGTAACAAAGTCGAAGTTTGACAATAAGTACGGCTGCCGCGAGTCTTGTGTAGATGCGGTAAAGCGTGCTACTGATATTATGTTGGCCGGAAAGGTTGCCGTTGTCGCCGGTTTCGGTGACGTGGGTAAAGGTTCTGCCGCTTCATTGCGCGGTGCCGGTGCTCGTGTTATTGTGACGGAGATTGATCCTATTTGTGCGCTGCAGGCTGCAATGGAAGGCTATGAAGTGATGAAGATGGATGACGCGATCCCCAAAGCGGATATCGTCGTTACCGCAACAGGTAATAAGGATATTATTACCGACCGTCATTTCAAAAAGATGAACGATAAAACCATTGTCGGTAATATCGGTCACTTCGATAATGAAATTGATGTCGCTTGGTTAAAAGAGAATTCTGAACGAGATAACCTAAAACCACAGGTTGATCTGTTTAAGCTGGACGAAAACGGTAAGGAGATTATCCTGCTGTCCGAAGGTCGCTTGATGAACCTTGGTAATGCTACAGGTCATCCTTCTTTTGTGATGTCCAACAGCTTTACAAACCAGACATTGGCTCAAATTGCTCTCTGGCAACGACCAGAAGACTTTGACTTGGAGGTAAGTGTACTTCCAAAAGATCTGGATGAAAAAGTAGCCCGACTACACCTTAAGAAAATTGGTGTGGAGCTCGAAGAGCTTACAGATGAGCAGGCTGAATATATCGATGTGCCCAAAGGCGGGCCCTATAAGCCTGAACATTATCGCTACTAGATATTACAATACTTGCCAGTGACGGCAAGTCACTTTTAGTATCCCACAAAAAAATTAAGCCCCGGCCATTCGGTCGGGGCTTTTTTTATGACTGGATTTGAATTTTTAGAAAGAGTTGAGCTGGGTTTGAGCGTTATCACCATAGTCAATCAGCTGAACGCCGTAGATCGTTTCCTCTCCTTCTTGTACGGTTTCGTAGCGAACCGTGCCGCCGGGCACATCCTTGACCCGCCAGATTTTAAGATTTATTTCAGGCACTACACCATAGGTGATTAAATCGGCCGTAAAGGTGCCTTTCGGGACCGTTACTTCTGTATTTTTTTGAGTGATAGCGCCTTCAATAGACTCTTCGGTAAGTTGATTGGGTTGGCTGTACCAGTTTTCGGTAACCGGTTTTTCCTGTGGTTCATTATCGCCCACCTTTTCTCGGTACCTGCGAATAGATGACTTGTTCTTATCAAAAAGGACTTCTGCGGTGTAGGTGTTTTCTCCATCGTTGGTCATCTGTATTTGCCACCACTGCTGCCCGTCTTCATTTTCTTTCAAGAAAGCCTTTTTCATTACAACCGTATCATCAGAGCCACCGGAAGAGATCTGCCATTTCGTCCATTCGCCTTCTTTGTAATCAGCCAGTTCCATACTGTACCCATAGCTGTTAAAGAGATAACGGAACATCATGGTATACATCTGAGTTGAGCCCATCTGAGCAAACGCATTTCCGCTATAGGTAACCTGTTCGGCTAACCGTATTGTTTTTGTTTCTCCGCGATCCGATGGCAACGTTACGGTAGTAGTACTTGGCGTATGGTTATCAGCAAAAACGCTAACCGTATGTATCCCTACTGAGCCAAAACGGATCGTAGCTGTACCATCTGCATTCGTTGCCGTACTGTTTCCATTATTCGACTCAACCGTAGCCCCTTTTAGCGGTTGTCCGTCAGCATCTACCACTTTAAAACTCACCTTATTAACCGGAATACGATTCAGCATTTGGGCACTTGGACTACAAGCTGATAGTAGTAACCCGATCCCTAAAATCAGAACCAATTGATTTGCAAAAGTGAATCTGTTTTGAGTTCTTTTTTTCATACTTTTCTCCATGATATTTTGATCCGTTTATTAGTATTTCGTTTAGGGTAAAGTGAATAATACGAATTGCGTTATACTCTCATAACCTGACTTTTACCCTAACCAATGTATTAATCAATAACCTGCAAATTATATATTTGAAAGTAAAGCACGCACATCTATGGCAGAGCAGAAGAAAGAAATCAGTATCACAGTAGAACTTGATGAAAATAATGTCCCCGAAAAAATTGACTGGAATGCCACCGATAAAGAAGGTGAAGGCATTGCCAACTGTAAGGCAATGTTGTTGTCGATGTGGGATCCCAAAAAACAAGATACACTCCGCTTGGATCTTTGGACGAAAGAGATGACGAAAGAAGAGATGAAGATTTTCTATCATCAAACGCTTATCACGATGGCCGAAACGTTTGAAAATGCTACCGAAGAACACGGCATGGCTGAAGATATGCGTGACTTCATCTCTTATTTTGCTGATGAGATGGAGATTTTAAAGCAGTAGAAAGTACCCTCTCGTTACAATGCTTCGCGTTGTAACAAGAGGATTATTAGAAAAGGAGGTTTTAGGGCTGACGGTAGAGAATGGAACCAAATGTTACTGCACTTTCCCGTTCTTGCTCATCCCAAAGATCATAGCTTAGCACCTCTCCTTCGAGGTTGGGGATCGTTTCCAGGAAGGTATACAGGGGCGGGAATCCACATATGCGAAAAGAATCCATCTCTTCTTTCATAAGCTCCAGCATTTGCCGTCGGCGCTGATTGGCCCCGTGATCCAAAAACTGTTTGTCAAACTTTTTGACATCATCAAACATGGTAGAGGCAGCACTTGAATCCCCAAATTTTTTGCCAATATGCGCTAAGTCTCCGCTGATCAAAAAGAAGGTATCCTCATCTTTGGCATATTTATTTCGAAGCAGAGTCGAAAAGTTCTGGAGCTGTTGCCCCAAATGACCATCTTCCATATAGTATAGATCGTCGAGGCCACGGGTTAAGAATGGTACGACAGAGAAGTCGTGATCCCAAAGGTAGCTCAAAAACAGCAGGTGCAGCTCAATGCTGTGTTCCATCCGGTGAGCGCGATCCTGAGTTGTAATTCCGTGCTCTCCATTGGTGTTTTGGAATTCAGAAATAGCTTCTTGATCTCTGGAAATAGTAGCTAAAGGCAGTTCAAAATCTTTGTTAACCAGTACAAATGGATTGTCTCGGTAGATATCAGGGTACAAGCTGGCATAGTGCGAGGTAGCCAGTACAACCACGCGTTTGGGTTTCAGCTCTTTTATGGGAGCAAAGGCTTGCACATAGCTGTCAATGGCTACACGGGGATCGATATGAGGAGCGTACAGCGCTTTGGCCTTTTTGTCCCGGCCATTGGTTTGAGACGTATGCTTGTTAAAAGCTTCATCGAGATAAGTTTTTAATTCTTCCGGGTTTGCGGGGTAAGATCCACCTGCAGTCACCGATTGATGTATCGTAGATTGCTCGTAGGTTTCTTCCGTTTTTTGAGCATGTTTTTTAAAATGAGTGGACTGGAGCAACCTGTTTTTATCAAGAAATTGGATAAACTCCAGTAGATCATCTTTACTTAAGTTTTGCCCCAGAAAAGGTTCCAGGTCGTTAATGCTTCGTTCACCATCAATGAGATTAAGTACCGTTCCGGCCTGCTTGTGCAGGGCCAGTTCGGGGGTGGCATATCCTTGTTGATCATGGAAGTAAAGGTATGATTGCCCGTCTTCCTCAACAGGAAAAACCTGCAGATCCCGACGTAACGGTGGAATGGGTTGTGATTGAGAATTGAAAAGCTGTTGCTCACTCATAATTCAGTAGTATTTATTAGAACACTGTGTCATCCTGAATTTATTTCAGGATCTATCATCATATATTCTAAAGAGATGCTGAAACGAGTTCAGCATGACATTTTAGTTGTTATTGCTATCGCATCGCCTGACATTCGCACTTAATCCCATATTGTTCACAAAGGGGATGATCCGGTGGTTCTGAAATTCGTGATTTACAGGCGTTACGCCCATGGTGGATCATTAGGTGCGAAAGCTCCGTCCAGTGCTCACGCGGAAACAGGGCCATGAGATCCCGTTCTATCTTATCGGTGTTTTTCTCGTGTTTCGTAAGTCCGTATCGGTTAGAAAATCGGCGGACATGCGTATCAACGACAACCCCATTGTTAATATTAAATGCATTACCCAGCACAACGTTGGCCGTTTTTCGGGCCACTCCATAGAGCTCCAGAAGGTCCTCCATTTTACGGGGAACTTCCCCGTCATGATCCTCTACGATAGTTTGGGAAGATTGTTTAAGTGCTTTTGCCTTATTGCGGTAAAAGCCGGTAGAGCGTACCAGCTCCTCGAGCTCTTGGATAGGAGCATTGGCCATAGCCTCCGGTGTCGGGTATGCCTCAAAAAGATCCGGCGTGGTTTTGTTGACGCGAACATCGGTACACTGGGCGCTTAAGATAGTGGCACAGAGTAGCTCAAAAGGATTCCGGTGATCAAGGGCGCAATGGGGATTGGGATAGTGCTGGTATAGAACATTTAAAATTTCTTCAGCTCGCTTTTGCTCCTCATCGCTCTTAGAAGGGAGTTCGGGCAGGTCGTCATACTGTTTTTTGTTGATCATTCGTAATTCACTGTTTTCTAACTGTTCAATCTATAGTGAAAATATTACCGCGAGATAAGGTAGATTTCTACTGCACATTTATACTACCTTTAGCCTCATAAAATGAATGAAAACAATGATAATGTCTCTACCAAAAGAGAAAGCTAAAAAATTAGTTTCAAGTCCGTATGCCTGGCTGGTATTGGGATTGCTGACCCTCATCTATATCTCCAGCTTTGTAGATCGCCAGATTATCGCGGTCTTGGCTCCTCAAATTCAACAAGAGCTGTCGCTCAGCAATTTCCAGGTGGGATTAATGTACGGTACGGCATTTTCTCTAATCTACGCGGTGTGCGGTATCCCGATGGGGCGTCTCGCCGATATTTACTCCCGTAAAGTAATGATTGTTGTCGGATTGATTGTATGGAGCCTGATGACTGTGATCAGTGGGTTCGCTGGCTCTCTGGCCTCCCTGATTATTGCTCGTTTTTTCGTGGGGATTAGTGAATCGGCCCTGAGTCCGGCGGTATATTCTTTATTGTCAGATTACTTTCGCCCGAGCCAGCGTGCGACCGTGTTTTCTATTTATGCCGCCGGTATTTTTATTGGGATTGGAGTAGCCTTTTTGGGAGGGGGGACCATTGCCCAAGCGTACGACTGGCGAACGGCTTTGTTTGTTGTTGGAGCTCCGGGCTTAATCATTGCTGCTATTGCCTGGTTTGCCATTCGTGAACTCCCGCGCGGTATTACCCAAACCAATCAACGCTTCGATACGGAGGCGAGTTTTAAAGAGGTTGTTGCCTATATCCTCAGTAAAAAAACCATTCGCTATCATTTCTTGGGATTCTCCTTTTTGGCTTTTACCGGCTATACCATTTTAGGATTCGTGGGTATTGTGTTGAAGGATATTCACCAATCTGCTGATCTCATTCCCCAGTACGGATGGTTTATGATGGCCACCGGTCTGAGTGTAATGGTCTCTGGCAAAATAGCCGATTGGCTGGCTCAAAAATGGGATGCCTCATATCGCTTTGTGATGGGAATGGTAGCGGGGTTAGCATGTTTGCCGCTCTATTATATGGGGCTGTTTGCAGAGTCAGCTACAACGGCACTGGTCTTGATAGGAGCGGCCAACGTGATCTCCTCATCCTATAACGGTGTTGCAGCAGCACTGTTGCAGTACCTGGTAAAACCGAATATGCGCGCCCTGGCCGGCGGGTTGTATCTTTTCGTGATCAGTGTAGTGGGTTTCGGGATTGGCCCACCCCTAACCGGCTGGCTGATGGACACCATCTTTACCGGGCATTACGGACCTGCTAAAGCGTTGATGCTGGTGTTTAGCTGTTGCGGAGTGTTGGGTACCCTTTGTTTCTGGAAAGCGATGCAGAGTTACGAGCAGGATGAAGAGCAGGATTGAAATCAGGATGCAAGATGCGGGATGCATGAGGCCGAACAATTTAACTACCCTCTCCCAGCTCACTACTCATAATCTCAAATCTCACATCTCACAATCTCAAATCTCACAGTCCCATATCTCACTACTCCGCCTCATCACTCCGAGGAGCTCCGCAACGAGGAATATCAAATCCAATTACCGGCAAGCAGCTATTGTTGAGGATACTGTGCTGTTATACGGGCTGAGACTCCTCATTGCATTCGGAGTGACAATTAGGAAAAGAACTATTATAACGCTTTGTCGTCAATAGTAGCTTCGCTTGTTGCAGGCTACACAATAAAGCCCCC
>NZ_JAALLS010000022.1 GCF_011059105.1 Fodinibius halophilus
TCTGTTTCAGCTTCCTATAAAGAAAATTGGGGAGAGGCCCCCAACGGAAAGGGCACTCCCGGCACGGCGAATACCATTACGACGGATAACGATGCCCCGCAACTGGCAAACTTTATTATTCAAGATAGTAACACCCTGGTTCTACAGTTTTCAGAACAGCTTAAACAGTCTTCCGTTACCAATACCAGCCAATACAGTATCACAGGCTCCCTTTCTGTCAATAATGTCCAGTTTTCCTCACCCGATAGTGTGTTCTTAACTCTCGACAGTGATCTGCTAAATGCCACAGAATATACGCTTTCAGCCTCAGGCATTAGCGATATTTTTGATAATGCCATCAGCTCCATAGACACAACCTTTACTTTTTATGAAGTATCTGCTGTTGACTCCGGCGAGGTATACGTCAATGAATTTAGTGCTATTCCGGCATCAGAAAGTACCGAATATATTGAGATCTACAATCCCACATCAAAATCATTTGACCTCCGCAACTGGACCATAAGCGATAGCCGGCAGAACCCGGCTACGATCACCGAATCTCAGTTCATAGTACCGCCCGACAGTTTTGTAGTTGTTGCTCCTGATAATACGCTTTTAACCAATAATCCGAACATTGCATTAATCTCCATGGGGTCCGACTTCCCATCCCTAAATAATAGTGATGATCAAATAATTCTGAGAGATGATAAGCAGATACTGTTGGATTCTCTGCAATATGATAACTCCTGGAATCTTTCTGAGGGTTCTCTCGAACGACGCCAACCAACCATCTCCGCTTACTATAAAGGAAACTGGGAATATTCCGAAATCACCGGCAGTACTACACCGGGTATGGCAAACACCGTTACCCAAGACCAAAACCCTCCACAGTTTACCGGCTTTAAAATACTGTCATCCAATAAATTACAAGTTAGCTTTGATGAACAAATAACAGAAACGACCGCCGCTAATACCACTAACTTCGATCTATCCGGAAATGTGATAACCTCAGCAACCGCCACCGCAGCTGACACCGTAGAGCTGGATCTTAAATCTGCCTTACAAAATGCCCAGGATTATACGTTAACCATTACCGGCCCCGAAGATATTTTTGGCAATAGTATGCCCAAAACAGACAGTACCTTTACCTATTATGAACTATCGTCTGTCACGGCCGATGATATTTTCATCAATGAATTTAGTTACGATCCCGCTTCAGGCGAAACGGAATACATTGAAATTATTAATACCTCCTCAAAATCCTTTGACTTACAACATTGGTTGCTAAACGACAATTCAGGATCACCCGCATCGATCTCTGATACCCCTTTTATTATCCCGCCCGATAGCTTTGCCGTTATTGCCCCGGACAACACCCTGCTTACCCATTATCCTGGTATTTCTCTCGTAGCTATGGGCAGTAACTTTCCTTCACTCAACAACAGCGGAGACGATATTATATTACGAGACGGCAACGGAACTACCCTCGATTCTTTGCGTTTTACTTCGGAATGGGGCGGCAATGAAATAGCCCTGGAACGTCGAACCACCTCACTTGCCGGTATTTATGACGAAAACTGGGGAGAGGCACCCATAGCACCCGGCACTCCGGGATCAGCTAATAATATTGCTGATGATAATACCGCTCCTGAATTAAAATCGCTCTCTTTTACAGACGCCTCTACGCTTCAACTCATATTTTCAGAACATCTGGAATCGACTTCTGCTGCCAATAAAAACAATTATTCGATAAGCCCGACGCGCGGCATTCAGCTGGTAGCAGTCAATGAAGATACGGTATCTCTGTTCCTTGACCAGGATATGAATTCCGGGGAGACCTATTCGGTTACTGCTTCAACTATTAACGACCTATTTGGCAATACCCTGGGTTCTGCAACCAAAGAAATTGAATACCTGAAGGTTGATAACGCCCAAACCACTGATATTGTGATCAATGAAATTTTATATGATCCCGGCGACACCGGTCAGGCAGATTTTATTGAACTGTACAATACCACCACCAAAAACTTTGACTTAAAAGATTGGCTTGTTGGGGATGCCAGCGGCGAAACCTCCATCTCGTCCCGCCTCACCATCAGGGCCGAGGAATACCTGGTATTAACCGGAGACAGAACCTTTGCCGGCAGTTCTGAAAAGATCAAATATGTCAGTGGTTTCCCTTCTTTAAATAATTCCACGCCGGATGCGGTATACCTTAAAACAGATAACGGCACCACCATTGATTCGCTCCACTACTCCCAACATTGGGGCACTCATAAAGAGGGCGCTTCCCTTGAGCGAAAAGATCCCCTGGCGGCCTCAAATGATGCTTCCAACTGGAAAACAAGTGGTGGAGATTCAGGTAGTTCTGCCGGAGAACAAAACATCAGCTTTCAATCTGATGATGCTGCCCCAGAGATTGTCTTCTCCAAAGCGTTGGAAAACAATCATTTCGAAGTACAGTTCAATGAATTCATAAAAATTACGAACGACCTCAACTTTTTAATCGATGGTCAACCACTCGAAATAGCTTCCTTCGATTCTACACAAGCAAATATAATCAGCCTGCGAACTCCAAAAGCAAAGAAAAAAGCACCGGCAAACATCGCAATTACCGCTCAAAACCTAACCGATGTAAAAGGAAATACAGCTTCAAAATCGGAACTGCCTGTGGCCTATCCCATGCGTTCAACCGATACAGATTTGGTAATTAATGAGATCATGTATAATCCCCTGGCCGAAGATGATGACAACCTACCCGACCAAAGTGAATATATTGAACTCCGTAACACCGCAGATTATGCTATCTCCCTCGAAGGCCTGGTACTGCACGACGCGCCGGATGAGGATGGCAACATCCGAGAGTTACAACCGGTAAGCAGTACCGCCAAGTGGGTGCCAGCCCAAGGGAATGCACTTTTCCATGCCGACAATGCCTCCCTCTTTTCTGAAAGCAAGATCGCCACATTTTTTGACCTTGCCCCTTCATCACAACACGCTATCATGCGCGCCGACCGTTCCAGCCTTAGCCTGGCCTCTTCCGGCGATGCCATATATGTGGCAGACAGCACCGGGGCTACAATCGACTCTGTCCATTATAGTGAAAGCTGGCAAAATCCCAATATTATTGATACCCGTGGTATTGCCCTGGAACGGATATCTCCCAAGGGACCCAGTAATGATCAATCGAACTGGGGCTCCAGTGTGAATGCCAAGGGCGGAACCCCCAATGCCGAAAACTCGATCTATCAGGCCCAGGGAGAAGCTCCTCAAGAAACAGGAATCAGCTTTACCCCCAACCCCTTCACCCCCGATGGCAATGGCGAAAAAGAGAACCTGTTTATAAACTACAAGCTGGATCAACAAGATTACCTGATCAAAGTCCATATTTATGACCGCTACGGGCGGCTCGTGAAAGAACTGGCCGACGGTAAGCCGGCCGGGCTGCAGGGGCAACTTATTTGGGACGGCCGAAAAGATGATGGCAGTCGCAACCGAATCGGCATCTATATTGTGGTATTTGAGGCCTATGACAGTGCCTCCGGTAAAGATAAAGCCTTTAAGAAAACCGTTGTACTTGCACGCCCGCTGAAATAATACTCATATAGGCTATACCACAGCAGCCTCGGGCTACCGGGGCTCCATCCCTTTTCGGCAATCCTCATAGTTCAATGGATATATTGGGGAACAATCTCCCTTGTTCATAAGCCTACTGTTCAATACCTTTTCTCATTCCTTTTAACTTCAACTAATATTGATGGATCCTTCCTCTCCTATTGGAATTTTTGACTCCGGTATCGGTGGCCTAACTGTTGTAAAGGCGGTTCGCAATGTCCTGCCTGATGAAGATATCATTTACTTTGGCGATACCGCTCGGGTACCTTACGGGATAAAGTCCGAACAAACGGTCCGCAGCTATGCCCTGCAGATTACAGATTTCCTGATGGAACGAAACGTAAAAATGATTCTTATCGCCTGTAACACGGTTTCTGCATCTGCGCGGGATGAAATCCAGGAGGCGGCCGGTGATATCCCGGTCCTCGATGTTATTACAGCAGGCAGCAAAGCCGCCATGCAGTTCCCGCATCACAAGCATATTGGTGTGATCGGTACCCTCGCTACCATCGGCTCAAAAGCTTATGAAAAAGCTATTCGACAATACAACGGGGAAGTTAAAATCACAGCCGAAGCATGTCCTATGCTGGTTCCTTTGGCTGAAGAGGGATGGACCGACAATGATATCGCAGAACAGATCGTAAGAAAGTATCTGCAACAGTTTGGAGGTAGCGATATTGACAGCCTCATTTTGGGGTGCACGCACTACCCACTGTTTACGAATACCATCCGCAAGGTCCTGCATGATTCAAGTATAGAAATTGTGGACTCTGCCCTTTCCATTGCCTCCATGGCAAAGAACAAGCTGGGGAACCTCCAGCTACTGAACAACAAACAGTCTGGTGATTTTCAATGCTTTGTCAGTGATCGCCCTCAACGTTTCCAGGAGCTGGCAGAACGCTTCCTGGGCCACGACATCCCCAATGTACATATAGCACAAATACAGTAATGGACAGCCCATCTTCCCAACAATCACTCGCTGTTATTGGTGGCGGAGCGGCAGGCTTTTTTGCTGCTGTCAATGCTGGCCGGCGTTATCCTGAGCTATCAGTTACCATTTTTGAAAAGAGCCGTGAAGTGCTTTCCAAAGTTCGTATTTCGGGCGGTGGCCGATGTAATGTTACCCATAACTGCTTTGACCCGGAGGTTTTCTCTCAAGCTTATCCGCGGGGCTCTAAAGAGCTGCGATGGGCTTTTGAACAGTTCCAGGCCAAAGATACGGTTGCCTGGTTCGAAGATCGCGATATAGATCTCAAGGCTGAAAGTGACGGGCGCATGTTCCCGACCACAGATGATTCAGCAACCATCATCAACTGCCTAAAACGGGAAGCCAATCAACACGGGGTTACCGTACAGACCAAAAGTCGGGTTGAAGTAATCGAAGAAATAGGTCAAGGAACATCTAAATACAAGCTGAGAGTGCGCGGCCAGTCGGATCAACTTTTTGATGCTGTAGTTGTTGCCACCGGGGGTTCTAACCGACGCAGCACCTATGAGTGGCTTACCGAGCTGGGGCACAGTATTACTGACCCCGTTCCTTCGCTGTTTACCTTTAATTTCCGGGATAAGATATTCAAAGACCTGGCCGGTATTTCTGTAGAAAATGGTTCTGTTTCTATCGAAGGTACTTCCTATCAGCATACAGGCCCCATCTTAATTACACACTGGGGCTTAAGTGGTCCGGCTGTTCTTAAAACTTCGTCCTGGGCAGCCCGCTACCTTTATGATAATGAGTATCGATTCACGATACGGGTCAACTGGGTTCATCCCAAAAATGAACAGGAAACTCGTAAAATATTGCAGGAGTTGCGCCAGGACAATGCCGCAAAGAATGCTGACAAACAAGATCGATTTAGACTGCCCAATCGTCTTTGGAAACGCCTGCTGAAACTAACCGACATCGCCCCCGACAGCCGGTGGGCAGAGCTTTCGAATCAACAGCTCCACGAGCTTGCTCAGGAGCTCACAGGAGCAACCTATGAAATACAGGGCAAAACCACTTTTAAAGAGGAGTTTGTAACAAGCGGCGGGATTCCCCTCAATGAAGTGAATATGGGAACGATGGAAAGTAAAAAGTGCCCGAACCTCTATTTTGCGGGCGAAGTACTGAATATCGACGGCATCACGGGCGGATTCAACTTTCAATCGGCCTGGACAACCGGATGGATCGCTGCCCAGCATCTCGATATTGGATAATTTTCAATTACTAAATCCCCGGCACTTTAAAAGTGCCGGGGACTCAGATAGCACTTAAAATCACAATAGCTTGTCAGCTAAATTTATTGCTTCCTCAACCTCTGACTTGCGATACTTTTCCTTCCACTGCTCAAAATTGCTTCGCTCAATGGGCTCTCCCAGCTGTCCATTCTGAAGAGGATAAATAGTATCACAAACTGTTGTTAGTACCTCAACAAAATGACTACTCAACACAATAATCTTTCCCTTATCTGCCAACAGGCGCAGCAGCTGTGCCACAAACTGATTAGCTTCCAGGTCCAGGTTGTTGAAGGGTTCGTCCAAGAGCATGATGGGACGATCCAGGCAGATCATCCCCATAATAGCCAGTTTTTTCTTCATACCGCTCGAATAGCTGTCCACCAACTGGTAGAGCGGAAGATTAAAAATCTCGTTCCATTCGTCAATTTTGAAATCGGGATTCCTGACCTGATGCAGCTGTAAGTATTCTGCCCCGGTCATTCGAGGATAAAAATAGGGGACTGTCTCCAGGTATCCTATATCGTGTATTGATATCGATTCTCCTTGGTAGTTAAGTACACCATCCTGCAAAGATTGGCGGCCTGCAATAACCTCAAACAAAGTTGTTTTTCCGGCCCCATTGGGCCCCAAAATACCATACACCTTTCCCACATTCAGTTGAACACTGATATCTTCCAATACCGGGACTTTATCATAATTGAATGTTAGATTTTTAAGCTCGAGCATATACTTTTTTGTTAAGGCGTCGTTTAGCTTTTATCCAGAGAAAGATGGCAATAAACGGTACTCCGATTTGCAAATATGGGACAAATAGGAAAAAGGATAATACGATAAAATATGTGGCAATCGGTAATTCGATAGATCTTTTAGGCTGATACAAAGTGTATTTTGCCAGTAAAACCATTGCCAATAAAATGGTATTAAGTAACAAAAATAATAGTGTATACAGGTACCGATCGGGATATAGCATAATACAACTCCCCCATATAGGAAGGCTTATTATACTGTATAAAGCTAATTCTCTGGTTATCTTTTTAATCAAAAAAGAAGTTGAATGGTCAGCAATTAAAGTGATAAATCGAATCGATTCATTCTCAGCATAGAAACCAGTAATGATAGCTGTAATACAAAATAGGGTTACCAATCCCGCTACAAAGTTTAGGTATGTCAATATGATTCCACCAGCCAATACTATTAATACCAACCACCACATATTCCGGAGGCCTCCGATCCATTCAAAAGAAGGTATTAAAAAGGAAGTAGAAAAGGCCTCACTATTGATAATATGGCTATCCCCTCTCCTCCTAAATATCAACGGCCAACCTGCTGCAAATGCCAGCACTACTGCTACTCCCGGCATAAATTGATTGTACAGTAAAAAGATAAGTAAAGGCAAAAAAGCCACGAAATATTCTATCGTGACAACAAGATAAGGTTTAGGACTAATCGAGTATAGAAAACCGATATCACTACGCCTGCTATGAATACCGGCAATAATACTACAAGCTGTCACCACCAGGGCCCAAAGTCCGGCCGGATCTCTAACATAGGTGAGCTGACCTACTCCTATCCCCATTAACACCAACAACAAAACAGAGCGCAGCCAACCCAGCTCAGTAAATAACCGGCTCACCATTTTAACACGGAGACGTAACAGGCATCCAATCTGCGTCATATACTTTGGTCTATCTAATGATCTAGCAAATCCCCTGACTTTTTAAATGCCGGGAATATGGGAGGCACTTCTAGAAAACGATTACAACAACTTGCTTGCCAGGTTGGCCAGCTCCGAACGTTCCCCTTTCTCCAGGTTGATATGGGCGTAAAGATCGTTATCATGCATACGATCCACCAAAAATGAGAGGCCGTTACTCTGGGTATCCAGGTAAGGAGTATCGATCTGATAAATATCCCCGGTAAAGATAATCTTGGTATTTTCGCCGGCCCGCGTGATGATGGTTTTTACTTCATGGGGCGTCAGGTTCTGTGCCTCATCCACAATAAAAATAATGTTCGACAAGCTTCGCCCGCGAATATATGCTAAAGGGACAATACGCAGCTTATCGGTTTCCAGCATCTTTTCTACATGCTGATATTTCTTACTGGTCTCGGGGAACTGGTTTTTAATGAATGACAAGTTATCCCAAAGTGGCTGCATATAGGGATCGATTTTGGCAGTAATATCTCCCGGAAGAAAACCGATATCATTGTTGCTCAACGGCACAATAGGTCGGGCCAGGTAGATCTGCTGAAAATTCCGGCGTTGTTCCAGTGCCCCGGCCAGAGCCAACAGCGTTTTACCGGTACCGGCCGCCCCCGTAATGGTAACCAGCAAGTTGTTGGGATTCATAATAGCCTGCAGGGCAAAAGTTTGTTCAGCATTACGCGGGGTTACCCCGTAAGCGGTACTGCGATGTACCGGTTCAATAAGATCTTTTTGGGGATTATAATAACCCAGTGCCGAACTGGAGTGATTCTTTAAAATATAGAAATGATTACTAGTAGGTTTCTCATCGGTTATTTCGCTGGGTTCCAGCTTCCCTTCCTCGTAAAGGCGATCAATAAATTCCGAACTCTCATACTTTATTTCTGTCTTTCCTTTATAGAGGTGATCGATATCTTTAATGCGCATCGTTTCATAATCTTCGGCCTCGATATTTAATGCCCGTGCTTTAATGCGCAGATTAATATCTTTTGAAACCAAAATAACCTTTCGGTCCGTCTCCTCCATTAATTTGAGAACCGAATTGAGTATCCGATGATCATTTTTCTTTTTCCCGAAGATATCGGAAGAATCCACCTCACTGTCTTCATCATTAAGAACCCGTAGCTTTCCGTGGGTTTTCCCATTCAGTGGGATCCATTTCTGAAGCATATTTTTGTCAGAAATTTTATCGAGGTAACGGCTGAACTCACGGGCATGCAGATTGATAACATCATTTCCTTTTTTAAAGGTATCGATCTCTTCCAATACCGTAATAGGAATGGCAATATCGTTTTTCTGGAAGTTTTTTACTGCATCAGAGTCATATAAAAGGACGGACGTGTCAAGAACAAAGATTTTTTTTTGCTTAGCTTCGGCCATAAAGCATCAATTTAGATTTTAAAGAACATCTATTTCTAAAACCTTCTCTATTCAACGTTATTGAATAGCCTGCCCAGAAGCAATTTTTAATGGAAATATTTGGAACAAAAAAATACCCCTCCTGCACTATTCAAAAACAGGTGGAATTCATTTGTTGACATGTCAAAAACCAGAAATTTCATTTCTAGATAATCCCCCCCAAATTTTGTATTAGAAAGAATTACTCTATACCTCCCCATTCTTTACCCCTATGATCTAAAAATTAGATTCATATAACACTTTCAATAAAATTTTTATACCTGTCCTAGTACTACTATAATAGTATTAGGCGTATTACTTATTTTAGAAATACCCAATGGGGTAGAAAAATTGCCCTATAC
Source organism: Fodinibius halophilus (assembly GCF_011059105.1). Lineage (GTDB taxonomy): Bacteria > Bacteroidota > Rhodothermia > Balneolales > Balneolaceae > Fodinibius > Fodinibius halophilus. The sequence continues at coordinate 9,277 of NZ_JAALLS010000022.1, forward strand.
CTTGATCTAATCTTGACCCGAAGTACTAAAGAGAGCTCATATACAATTACCCGTTGCCTGCTTATTGCAATACCATATTGAACCCAAAGAATGAGTCTTATGTATAAGTTTTTACTCTTAATCTTACCTTTGACTATTCAATCAGTTTATGGCAAACAGCATATTACTACCGCTGACTCCTTAACAGGAATGGTTATTTATTCTCAAAGAATTTCCCTCAGAACACCTGTTTTTACTACTGACACCCTAAAGTTTAACCGTCAAAGATCCATTTTCTCGTGGAATTTATATAATGATGATAACAAGTTGCCCGATGAGATTAAAAAAAGATTTCCCTCAGCTCAAATCCCTGAGGATGTCTCCGTATCTCGCAAAACGGGGCAAACAAACTATTATGATGCGATAAAGGATAGTTTATTCTCTCGGAAAAGCATGCGTCATATAAATAAAGTGCTTTACCTGCAGGAGAAAAAACCAACAATAAGCTGGAATATATCTGACAGTACCAAAAAAATTGGCAACTATACTGTCCAAAAGGCAACTGCAAGTTTCCGTGGCAGATCCTATACGGCTTGGTTTACCCCCGAAATTCCGGTGCCCTTTGGGCCATGGAAACTAAATGGACTGCCCGGGTTAATTTTAGAGGCCTATGATCAAAGTGGGAATATTTATTTTAGTGCCACTACTATCACATTTACGGATGTGGGGCCCATTGATCCCATCCAACGTAATGGGAAAGAACAGGTGGTCACCTTAGATCAGTACAAAAAAATTATGCAGAACTTCAGAAAAGAGATGCGGAATAAGGTAGTAAAAAAAGCAAGAGCCGTACTAAGTCAACAAGAGATAGCAAATATGAAGATAAACCTGCCGGATATAGAACTAATGGAAACTTTTGATAACGATACCCCCTAGTGTACACCACTATTTAGAACTCACTCTGCCAAGATAAAATATTGGGTTAAGGGCAAATATAGGAATTATTTACCTGTTAAAAGCTTTAGCCAGTTTTTAAGAACTTAATCTTTTGCGAAAGTTATATGCGTATTTACCACTTTGTTTGTCTTTGTATTCTTATCCTCTTGAGCACAGGCGTTTGTCAGGCCCAAGTTATGATCCAAGGCACTGTTACTGACAGCCTGCATAACCCAATATCCAACGTCAATATTTATGCCACCGGCCCGGATTCGACAAGCGTAAAAGCTTTTGACTACTCAGATTCCAAAGGAGAATTTACATTACAGCTAAATCTGCACCAATCCTATTTAATCCAGGTCAGTTCTCTCGGTTATAAAAAACGGGTTATCAAACTACCGGTATATACTACCCTCGATACCCTACACAAGCATTTTGTATTACAAACTGAAACTACCAAACTGAAGGAACTGGTTGTCAAAGAAAAAAGGGATCCTATCTCCATTAGAGAGGATACCGTCATTTTTAATACTGATGCCTTTAAGCAGGCAATGAAGAGAATGTAGAAGATCTGCTCAAGCAACTTCCGGGTATTTCTGTCAATAGTCAGGGCGGCATTAAAGCATACGGTAAAACAGTTTCTAAGCTATTGATTGAGGGGGATGATCTATTTGGACGCAACTACCAGCTGCTATCAAAAAATTTCACGGCCGATGCCATTGAAACAGTAAGCTTATATGACAACTATAAAGAAAACGAGATACTGAAAGAGATTAGTGAATCCGACGAAACCGTACTTAATTTAGCCTTAAAGGATGAATTCAAAGTTGACTTCTTTGGTACGCTTACCGCCCAATATGACGGAGATAAAAATTATGAACTGGATGGCAACCTGATCTCTATTACCAAAAAATTTAAGGGCTACCTGTTTGAAAATGCTAATAATATAGGTGCAGACCCTTCCGGCAATATTTATAACCTTCTGCGAACAGGCAGCAGTTTGCCCTTTCAAAACTCAACGCCCCTGGGCAGTAAGGCTTCGACAGAATTATTTGTATCAGAAACCGCTTACCGGGTATCGCAACTCGACCAACAACAGTACCTGAATAACCAGACCACTTTCCATGCTTCAGGGGGCATTTATAGCCCTACTGACAACCTTAAAATAAAGGGGGTAGGATATTTTCTACTGGCCAACCGCAGTATCCGCCAAGAGTTTCGTACTCGCTATGATCCATCTTTAGGGCTCCCTGATTTGGAACGTTCTAAAAAGACTGAAAAAAGTTTTGATGCCGCGTTTGGAAAGCTCAATGCCAAATACACTTTTTCCAAAAAAAGTAATCTTCGCTACGAAGGAATATATAAGTCCCAACCGAGCAGCAATCAAAGTGACAGGCAGTTTCGAGATCAGCCTCTTCTCACAACGTTAAAAACCAAGAAGCGTTTGTGGAATCAGCATCTGCGTTTCACTCACAAAATAGCAGATAAAAAAGCTTTGAGACTTCGAATTCGATATAAAAATGAGGATGGCGAGCAAAACTTCTCAATTACCCCTCCCCTTGCAAATGGTCCCTTTGGTAATAGCGATTCCACCAAAGCCTTACTTCAACAAACAGAAGCCCACACCTCCTATACGGGTGCTGATATAACTTATTGGGACCGTACCACCAAGAGCCTGTTTTCGATCCGTTCCGGCGCCGGGTATACTGCCACGACCCTCCAAAACCAAATTGAACAACAAGCGGACTTCACAGCTAAGTATTCATGGGATCGTTTACGCGCATTTTCAACACTCAGCTATCAGCATACGATCGGCAAGGGCTTAAAAGCTGAGACTCAACTCACAGGCAACGTTATCTGGAATTATACGAATCTGGAGCCTGCCATCGATGAATCCCTTTTTTACTTGGCACCGGGTGCCTCAATCACCTATGAGCCCAACGACAAAAATGAACTAACAATACGATATCAGTTTAACCGGGAACAACCCAACTTCCATACATTATTCAACGGTTTGCGTTTATCGAGCTATCAATCTGTTGTACAGGGCACCTCTGATTTTACCCTTTTACCCCAACACATCTTTTCCACTTCGTACCGCTATGGCAACTGGTCAGACGACTTCGTTTTAAACACCTTCTTCCGTATTTCTCATTCCGATAAAAACTATACGAAAGCTACTACTATTACTCCCACCTATAACTACGGTACATATCGTTTGCAGCGTAACCGTCGTATGTTAACCTCTCGTTTTGAAGTCAACCAATTTTTAAACGTTCTACAATCCAACCTTGCTGCCGAATACACATTTACCAATGCCTCATTCACTCGTTTCTTTAATAACCAATCCTATAATATTCGTTCTAATTCACATCTTATAAAGTCCTATTTGCGAACTGCTTTTGTCGGCCCAGTTAATGGGTCAATAGGCCTAAGATACAACCTCTCAGAATCAACGAACCGGATTAATAATTATAGAAGCCAGTATACCTATCTCTCAGCTTTTGCCAATACTACATTAAATATTAGTGATAAATTTCAGCTCTCTGCCGAATACACCTTTTATCAGATCGAAAATGCCGGCCATTATCACTTCCTAAATACATCTCTGGAATTTGAAACCATAGAAGATAAACTGACCTTGTACCTAGATGGACGCAATTTACTTGACCAAACGACTTTTAAATCGGTCAGTGCAGGAAGCTACAGCCAAAGTGAACAGTACGATACTTTAAACCCTCGCTTTGTGTTAGTCGGTGTCAAACTAGAGATCCGGTAAATGCCTACCATACCTGTTGACTAGTAGAATAACCTAGTCTTGCTTACTCTTCCCCACTTTTCTTTTTTAGGTCAATGCATAAAGGGCAATTGAGGTAGCTATTGCTGCATTTAAGCTCTCAACCTTGCGATTTTCCCCGACTGAGGGAATTTTCACTGTTTGCCTGTCACCGGTAATGAGCTCCGGGCGAACCCCGTGGGCTTCATTGCCTACTACGATGACGGATTTACCAAGTGAACTGACCTCTTTAAGTGGTATGGCCCCGGGGCCCGCATCCAACAAATAGATGGACCATCCCTGTGTTTCCAGCTCATCTAAAGCGGGAGAAAGCGGTCCATTTTTGTATGGGATACTGCAGGTAGCGCCCGCCGTAGCCCGAACAACCTTGGGATGAAAGAGATCAACCGTTCCCTTTCCCGAGATAATACCACGGGCTCCAAACCAGGATGCCGTTCGAATAATGGTTCCCAGGTTTCCGGGATCCTGTACTGCATCAAGAGCAATAATAATTCCGCCCCCCTCAACCAGCTTCTCCTGCGAGATTTCCGCGGGCATTCGGCACATTGCCAAAACGCCCTGTGGGTTGTCCGTATCAGACACCTCTGCAAAAAGTTCTTCGTCCAGTACGGCCCCCTCTACCTTTGCCAGTGCCTCTTGCCATTGTTGTTGATTCCAATACTGTTGGGATTCATCAAAAAAGAGATGCTGAACTGAAACTGAACTATTTGCCAGTACTTGCTCTACAGCACGTGCCCCCTCAATCAAAAAAAGCTGTTCTTTCGTGCGATACTTTTTCTTATTCAATTTGCGTAAAAGGGTAGCCTGTCTATTGGAGACCGGTCTGGGAATCATACTTTTTATACCTCTTTAATTGCACAACGCATATTTTTACATTAATCAAATACGCACTGCGGAAAACTCATTAACAATACTTATTTTACGATCAAAATTTAACAAATCAACGAACCAATTTTATGGATTTTCTTAAGAAACTAGGTATTGAAGGAACAAACCTCGGTACAAGTACCGGGCAACAATTTTTAGGGGATGAAGGAGCAGAAACTATTTCGAGCCATACGCCTATTGACGGCTCACAAATTGCCGACACTACTGTAACCACTCGCGAAGAGTACGACAAAGTGGTGGCACAAGCACAAGAGGCTTTTAAAGAATGGCGAATGGTTCCGGCCCCCAAACGCGGAGAGATTGTGCGCCAGATCGGACTGGAACTTCGCAAGCACAAAGAAGACCTGGGACGTCTTGTAACTTATGAAATGGGCAAAATCTACCAGGAAGGTCTGGGCGAAGTACAGGAGATGATCGATATCTGTGATTTTGCGGTAGGTCAGTCTCGCATGCTCTATGGTAAAACGATGCAATCAGAACGTCCCGAGCATCGTATGTATGAGCAGTGGCAACCCCTTGGTATTACCGGAATTATTTCTGCTTTTAATTTTCCCGTGGCTGTTTACAGTTGGAATGCGATGATTGCTGCTATTTGTGGAAATGTAATGATCTGGAAGGGGTCCGAAAAGACGCCATTATGCGGTATTGCCGTGCAGAATATCACGGCGAAGGTATTAAAGCGTAACGATCTACCCGAAGGCATTTTTAATCTCGTTACCGGCGGACGCGAAGTAGGAGAATGGATGACCGAGGATGAGCGCCTGCCCCTGATTTCTGCTACCGGTTCTATCCGTATGGGTAAAGAAGTTGCTAAAACCGTAGGTGCACGCCTGGGTAAAACTATTTTAGAACTGGGCGGCAATAATGCGATCATCGTTTCCGAAAATGCTGACCTTGAAATGGCCGCTCGGGCAACGGTATTTGGCTCAGTAGGCACCTGTGGCCAGCGTTGTACCTCGACTCGTCGTCTGATCGTTCATGAAGATGTATTTGATGAGCTCAAAGACAGGCTGATTGAAATTTATGACGACGTCAATATTGGTAACCCGCTGGATGAAGATACCCTGGTTGGTCCCCTTATTGATGAACAGGCAACTGAAAATATGCAAAAAGCCCTTAAGGAAGTTGAAAAAGCCGGCGGAGAAGTTATTTATGGCGGTGAAGAACTGGACGACACCAAATTAAAGGACGGCCAATATGTGCGTCCCGCTATTGCAGTAGCAGAAAACGATTTCGATATCGTACAGGAAGAAACCTTTGCTCCTATCTTGTATCTCTTGAAGTACAGTGATCTGGATGAAGCTATTTCCAAACACAACGGCGTAAAGCAAGGACTCAGCTCTTCGATCTTTACCCTCAACATACGCGAAGCCGAAACCTTCTTAAGTGCCCGCGGCTCTGACTGTGGTATTGCCAACGTCAACGTAGGCACCAGTGGTGCTGAGATTGGCGGAGCATTCGGTGGTGAAAAAGAGACCGGCGGTGGCCGCGAATCGGGATCTGATGCCTGGAAAGCGTATATGCGTCGTCAAACCAACACCATCAACTGGAGCGACGAGATGCCACTGGCTCAGGGTATTGAGTTCGATGTAGATTAGTTCGATCTTCAAAAAATCACACAATAAAAAAGCCCCGGTTCCCGGGGCTTTTTTGTTTCAGTATATATCGCAAACCTATAAAATACTGTATGAGATACCGGCTGAAAGTACCTGCTTAATCTGTACCTCTCGGGAAAAGTCACTGTCATAGATCATCACAAACTGAACTGACATATTCATGACATCATTAATTTTACCAATAAGCTCATTTGAGAAATTTACATCCGTATTGTCTACATGCCGCTGCAGGTTTGTGAATGTCTCAACCGAACTAATCAACTTTACATTTGAAAAGACTTTGCGCTCAAAACTCATTGCAACCGAATAACCGGGCTCAAACCGAAACTGCTCTCCCACTTCCAGGCCATAACGCGTCGACAAGGTCGTATCAGAAACAATCGTTTGTTTTAATGCCATACCCGCTTCCGCTGTAAAATAATCGGTAGGATTATAAGCAATACCGGCAATTTGTGTAAAGTAAGCCGGGGCAAAGAACTTTGATATAAGCTTGGGGTCCTCATCCTCGGGCACATTATAGTCATAGCCCTGGTCGAACTGGGTACTAAAATTAATATTTGCAAAAGCACTCCATCGCTCATCCTCAAAAAGGTAACTAAACTTATTATTTACAGCGATCCGATCATCTGTTTTTCGGGTGCCTTCACCTTCAAGACGGGCCTTACCATATTTAAAGTTCGTTGCCAAAGCATAGGCAAACTGATTTTTGCGAAACTTGGCATCAAAAACGGTAGAAGCCGTAACACTAATGGTATTAACACCACCCTGACTCCAATTGTCATAGGAAGCTTGGGCACCATTGAGCCCACTTACCCAATCGAGCTGCCAACCTTTGAGGGAATCAGCTACAACAACTTTTCGATTAATCCGCGACATATCTCTAACTGATATATCACTTTTATCTTCGAGCAGGTCACTAATTTCAATTGCCTCCTGCCCTGTAGCCTGGAAAGTTGATATAAAGAAGAACAAAGAGAGGAGTAATAAGGGGAATATCCGTTGCATTTTTTGCAGATTTGGTCAATAATTTGAGGGTTATGGAAAATATCACATATTTACTAAATAATAAACTGCCTCGCGTTACACTTTTTCTAAAGTTACTTCTTTTACCTCCATATCTTCTACAATAACAGAAACGTGTTCATTAACTTTTGTAGGCAGTTCCATACCGCAAAACTGAGCCTGAATAGGAAATTTTCTATGTCCCCGGTCAATCATCACAGCCGTATGTATTTCGGATGGCTGCATCTCATCTGCTATGATATTGAGCGCCTGAAACATTGTATGACCGGAAAAAATAACGTCATCGACAAGAACAATCAGCTTATCTTGCACCTCTGAAGTATCGATATCATCACTCCCTGCCAGAGATTCCGCTTCAAGCAACAGCTGTGCGGAGCTGACCTTCACCTCAGCAATATCCGACAGCAAACGGCTGAGTTTTTGGGCCACAGCATATCCGCGCTCATTGATACCAAATAAAAATATTTCATTATCCTCTGTATTCCGCTCTAAAATCTCATACGCCATTCTCTTGGCCGAACGATTAATGCGCTGCGTATCCATCAATACCAATGGAGTATCCATATCCTTTTATGATCTGATTAATATTAAAAATAAATGCCGAATTAAGACTAACTTATTTATAAACTGGCAAAGGCTTTGTACATTACATTATAAATAAGGCCAGAACTTACAAATCTTTATATAAAAGGGAGAACTTATATGGGACGAAAAGAAACAACAAACTCTATCATACTTCTTACCACCTCCTTTATAGGCGGAGTTGCCGCCGGGCTCTTACTTGCACCCAAAAGCGGGGCTCGAAATCGAGCATGGTTAACAAAACGAGTAAATGAACTCACCCATTGGGTTAATGACCAACGGAAGTCGGCCCGCCGGCTTAGTAAAAAAGAGATCCACAAATTCCACCGCCATGTCCAGCAAGGAGTTCGCCAAAATGTTCCCGATCTCTACGATGCCACCGAGGATATTGAACTGAGTGAACAAGATCTTAACGGTGAGTAAATCGAAGCCACCATATCACGAAGAACTACTGCACTGGATTTGGGAGCAAAAGCATGTTGCCCGGCATCAGTTATCTACCACCGATGGTAAAGAAGTTATTATCCATCACCCCGGGCAGCTCAACCGGTCCGATGGCCCTGATTTTACAAATGCAGAAATCACCATTGGTAACCTGCGCTGGTTTGGGGATGTCGAAATCCATTGGACCCCACCCGACTGGCATGCCCATGGGCACCACCAAGACCCCAACTATGAACAGGTTATTCTTCATGTGGTATTTCAGGATTGCGGCAAACGAATTAGGCGAAGTAACGGCTCTGTAATACCTGCCTTTTGTTTATCATCTCATTTGGAGAAACCCCTGCAGGCTTTTTTAGAACAGTATCGCCAGCAACCTAAACTACCCTGTTCCGGCCAGTACTCCTTTATTTCAGAAGAGGCATTTAAACAGCAGCTGGAGCAAGCTCACAAAGAATATTTTGAACAGAAGGTTGATGATCTCCTTGAATATTATGATCCGACCCTTGCTCCTTCAGCGGCATGGCAAAAAATGCTGAGCATTGCCCTCTTTGACGGCTTGGGAATCTCACATAACCGCCGCCCCATGCGCAGGCTGGGTAAGCAGCTGTTCCCCCAGGTCAAAGACTGTAACTCCCCGCATCAGCTTAAAGAAAAAGCGGTACAGCTTTCAGGTCTGGAAAGCCAAACACGGGCCACCCCTTCGTTTACCTGGAAACATCGTGGTGTACGTCCCGGCAACCATCCGCGGGCTCGCATTCAGCAAGGGGCCGAATGCCTCTGGTTCATCGTTAACCAGCCATTCCAAACCTGGCTACGCTGCAATCCCAAATCGTTTTGGGCCCAAATGCGAAATTCTATCACTACAACCCCCTCGCTGGGCCGCGAACGATCCGACATTCTTTTCGGCACCGTATTTCTTCCGGCCCTATATTCTCTGGGTAATCTCTTTTTTTGCAAGCGTCTAAAAACCCAAAGTTGGGAACTTTGGAAAACCCATAAAGTCACCCTTCCGAGCTCACTTTTGGGCCTACTCGAACAAACAGCCCTCCCCCCTTCCCTTTATGCCCATCGTCTGGGTACCATCCATCAGCTTCGCAGCTACTGTAAACCCAAGAAATGCCAAAACTGCAATGTATTTAAAAATGTAATTTCTTCTTGATTCGTATTCAGGAAATCCCTATTATCTGAATCTGTTAAAAACGGCACAACATTGCCCGGTCGTCTAATGGCAGGACAGCGGTTTTTGGTACCGTCAGTGGGGGTTCGAGTCCTCCCCGGGCAACACTTGATAATTAACTACGAAAGGATGACTGAAAAGCCATCCTTTTCTTTTATTTTTAAATTCCTGAATCTTCGCTTCGTTGGATACTCCCTTAGCCATATTTGCCGGACGCAGCAACCTCGCTCTTTCACGTGCCATTGCAGAAAGTTACGGTACCGATCTTGGAGAGGTTACCATTAAGCCGTTTTCGGATGGCGAACTGTATGCGAAGTACGAACAGAGTATCCGCGGTGAAGATGTATTTGTAGTTCAGTCTACCCCACCGCCCGGTGATAATATTATGGAACTGCTGCTATTGTTAGATGCAGCCAAGCGGGCGTCAGCAAAGCGTGTTACCGCAGTAATGCCCTATTTTGGGTATGCACGCCAGGATCGCAAAGATCAGCCAAGAGTTTCCATTGCTTCGAAACTGATGGCGAATCTTTTAACCGAAGCAGGGGCAGATCGAATATTAACCATGGATCTGCATGCTGCACAGATACAGGGATTTTTTGATATTCCGCTGGATCACTTATATGCCAGCAGGTTATTTATTGATCATTTTAGTGAACATCCGATAGAAAACCTGGTCGTTGTTGCTCCTGATGTGGGCAGCTTGAAGATGGCTCGATCGTATGCCAAGCGGCTGGGTGCCCGACTTGCTTTTATCGACAAACGCAGGCCCAAACAGAACGTGGCCGAAGTCATGAACATTGTCGGTGAAGTAGAAGGGAAAAATGTGCTTATCGTCGATGATCTTATCGACACAGCCGGCACACTCACTAATGCCGCTTCCGCACTAAAAGAACGCGGGGCACTAAACATTACTGCAACATGTACGCATCCCATATTATCAGGGCCCGCGTACCAACGCATTGAAGATTCACCTATTGATCAATTACTGGTGACCGATACGGTACCGCTTCGCAAACCTTCGAGCAAAATCAAGGTATTGAGCGTTGCAGGTATTTTTGCTGAAGCAATACAACGTATCCACACCAACGATACCATAAGTGCACTTTTTGACGATTAAATTTGTAACCACAGGAACACGAACACACTGAAGTTTATTACCACACTCTTTGCATTTTAATGTTTTGTGCTTTCGTGGTAAAAAAATCAACAACATAGAATTATGACTACTCCAGAAGTTGTAGAGCTTGAAGGAAAAATTAGAGAAACAGGACGCAATGCAGCCAAGAAACTTCGCGACGCGATGCGAGTTCCTGCTGTATTATACGGCCCAAAAGTAGATGAAAACGTTCATTTCTCTATTGATGAGCTTGAACTCGAAAAAATATTATCGGTAAGTAAGCGGCAAATTATCAATATCTCCATTGATGGAGAAACTCATGAGACGCTGCTTAAAGAGGTTGAATTTCATCCTATTACGGATCGTCCGGTACACGTAGACTTCTACGCTCTTGCTGAAGACCACGAAGTGACACTGAGCGTGCCCATCAAACTTGAAGGAACACCTGTTGGTGTTACCGAAGGTGGTGGTCGTATCTTCAAGCCAATGCAAATTCTCCGTATCCGCGTTACTCCTGACCTTATCCCCGGTGAATACTCCGTGGATATCAGTGAACTGGAAATTGGTGACAATCTCCACGTTCGGGATCTCGAATTGGAAGGAATTATTCCTCTCGATGATCTCAGCAGAACGCTTGTTACTATTCGTCCTCCAAAATCCGAAGCTCTGCTTACTTCTTCTCTCATTTCCGAGGAACCAAGCGAAGAAGAGCTCGAAGAAGGCGAACTGCCAGAAGGCGAAGAAGGCGAATTGGCCGAAGGAGAAGAAGCAGAAGGCGAGGAAGCCGAAGAAGACGAAGAAACAACCGAATAATTTGCACAAAAATACTGACTTAACCAGCGTAACTGCTTTATGCCGTTAATCATTGGCTTGGGTAATCCCGGAAGTAAATACGCTGGTACACGTCACAATATAGGTTTTGAATTAATTGATACACTGGCACAATCGCTGTCAGTACGACTAGGGCCCGGCAAGGGCCCTTTTCATGTGGGAAAAGGAAATCATGCAGGGCAGCCACTTTACCTCATCAAGCCCACCACATACATGAATAATAGCGGTAAAGCTGTACGCCAGGCCATAAATTGGTACAAAAAAGAGATCGATCATTGCCTGGTATGTTATGACGATTTGGCTTTAGAGGTAGGAACTATACGTCTGCGACCAAACGGAAGTGCAGGCGGACACAACGGAATAAAAGATATTATTCAACAACTGGGTACGAACGCTTTTCCACGCTTGCGAATCGGGATTGGAAGCGACTTTCCAAAAGGACAACAAGTACAACATGTACTCTCCCCTTTTACTGATAAAGAGCGTACCGTTCTTAACCCTACTTTGGATAAAGCCGCCGATGCAACCTTCTGCTTTATTCGCGAAGGTATTGAAGAGGCAATGAACAAGTTTAATTGATCAATTAATAACGCTTACAACTAACCAATAATTAATATGGATACCTTAATAACCTACTTAGTTCCCCTTGCGGGAGTTCTGGGCTTATTATATACCCTGATTAAATCTTCATGGGTTTCTAAGCAAGACACCGGAACTAAAAAAATGGCCGAAATAAGCGAACACATCCAACGTGGTGCTATGGCTTTTCTTAAAGCAGAGTACAAAGTACTTTCTATTTTTGTTCTCTCTGTTGCCATTCTTCTCGGTGTTACCGCAAATGCTCAGACCTCTCACTGGCTCGTTTCTGTTTCATTTATTATTGGAGCCTTCTGCTCTGGCTTAGCCGGTTTTATTGGAATGCGCGTTGCTACAAAAGCAAATGTACGAACTACCAATGCTGCTCGCGAAGGACTTGGAAAAGGCTTAAATATTGCCTTTGCCGGTGGTTCTGTTATGGGACTCGGCGTTGTAGGCTTAGGCGTTCTCGGACTTGGTTCTCTGTTTCTGATCTTTGGCGATATGTTCGGTACTGGAACAGCGGCTGATGTCAACAAAGTATTAGCTGTTGTTACCGGTTTCTCTTTTGGTGCTTCTTCTATTGCGCTCTTTGCTCGTGTAGGTGGGGGTATTTATACCAAGGCCGCTGATGTTGGGGCCGACCTTGTAGGTAAAGTTGAGGCTGGTATTCCGGAAGATCACCCACTCAATCCCGCTACTATTGCCGATAACGTAGGTGATAATGTCGGAGATGTTGCAGGAATGGGAGCCGATCTCTTTGAATCTTATGTAGGCTCTATTATTGGTACAATGGTATTGGGTGCTGCTTTTATGGCGAACCCAGAATGGGCAGATAACTTCAATGGATTATCTGCAGTACTGCTTCCCCTCGTATTAGCCGGCACCGGAATTGTTACATCGATCATCGGTACCTTCTTTGTACGCGTTAAAGAAGGTGGAAACCCACAAACTGCACTTAATATTGGTGAATTTGTTTCTGCCATTATTATGTTGATTGCCTCTTACCTGCTTATCCAATGGATGTTGCCTGCAAGTTGGGCACATACAACTATTTTTGGTGATGAACTTACAATTACAAGTATGGGCGTTTTCTGGGCCACCATCTTTGGCCTTGCTGCCGGTCTGCTTATCGGACTTATTACGGAACACTACACCGGAACCGGAACCGGCCCGGTTAAGTCCATTGTTCGTCAATCTTCCACCGGAGCAGCTACAAATATCATTGCCGGTGTGGGAGTAGGGATGATTTCTACTGCCATTCCCATCGTAATTATTGCTATTGCAATGATCGCTTCATATGAATTTGCCGGCTTATATGGAATTGCTATTGCCGCTGTTGGAATGCTCTCAAACACCGGTATCCAGCTGGCTGTTGATGCTTACGGTCCTATTTCAGATAACGCCGGCGGAATTGCCGAAATGTCTGAACTTCCAAGTGAAGTACGCGACCGTACCGATAAACTGGATGCGGTAGGTAATACTACAGCAGCCATTGGTAAAGGCTTTGCAATCGGATCTGCAGCTTTAACTGCCCTTGCACTCTTTGCTGCATTCATTACATCTTACAATGCAACACACGCTACAAATTTATCTGGAATTAATATTACCCAACCTACAGTAATGGCTGCACTCTTTATTGGAGCCATGCTTCCCTTCCTGTTCTCTGCACTTTCCATGAATGCTGTGGGACGTGCTGCGATGTCAATGATTGAGGAAGTTCGTCGCCAGTTCAATGATATTCCGGAACTGCGTGCCGGTCTTGATGCCATGGGGCGCAACGAAGGTGAAAAACTGGAAAACTGGTCTGAAGAAGATCAGGAAATATTTGAAACAGCTACCGGTAAAGCAGAGTATGAGAAATGTGTTGAAATTTCTACCACTGCTTCATTGCGTGAAATGATTGCACCTGGTGTACTGGCTGTAGCCGTTCCGGTAGCATTTGGATTTATCGGAGGCCCGGAGATGCTGGGTGGACTACTTGCCGGCGTTACGGCTTCTGGTGTACTGATGGCCCTGTTCCAATCCAACGCAGGCGGTGCCTGGGACAATGCTAAGAAAATGATTGAAGAAGGCTTTGAGCACGAAGGAGAAATGCTTGAAAAAGGCTCCGAAGCTCACAAAGCATCTGTTGTTGGCGATACCGTTGGCGATCCATTCAAGGATACTTCCGGTCCTTCTCTCAACATTCTTATTAAGCTGATGTCAGTTGTTGCACTCGTTATTGCAACCATGATCTAAGTCTTACACAATATCTTGATCTTAAAGCCCTGCAGCATAAAGCTGTAGGGCTTTTTTAATAGTTATAGCACTTGTCTTCCTGAACTTGTTTCAGGATCTTACCGTACTGCCCAGAGCAATTACAACCTTCGTTAGACAGCAATTTCACAGATGGATATTTTCAAACTGTTTTTCAATCACGACCAGCGCCTGGATAAACTGGCCAAGCGCAATGCCAATAAAACCAAAGAAGAGATTGAGGCAAGCCTGGCAGATTTTATGTCGCCGGACCCTACCTATTCTAAATTTTATATTACCGGCACCCGGCTCGAAAATGAACAATTTGGCCTTAATACCTTATCCAAATATGAAGCTGTTGTTCAACAACTGAATAGAACATTTACCGATCGCACCATTCATACAGCTTTAGGCCGATTCGATTCATTACCGAAAGCTATCAATAATATTGATATAGGTCAGATAGTAATACTAAGTTCAGAAGCTGAAAGTGAATACAACTTTGATGTATTAGAGATAGATGAAGATTCGAATGTAGGCCATAAAAAAGAAGCGCTAAGTGAGGTCTTAAAAGAGGGAGATTACGTACTTTATAAAGAACAAGCCCACCATGGCTTCGACCTGCACCTGTTTTCCATGGAAAATATTTATCCTATCCTATTTGAGCACTTGCAACCATTGGTGGATAATGATTTTCGTTTCTTTAGTATTAACAGCAAGCGCATGGGCTCAGAGCGCCATTTCTATTTTGAGACATGGACCCTGGACCATCCGCCACACGGAGCTGAAGAGGTCTTCGCTAAAACAAAAATATAGACTACCAGCAGATCTGTATGTAAGGGCCGGCGCGCCCTATTATGAAATAGAAACCATCAATATTGAATTATTCATGTAGCAACTGACATATCATCAAAAGTCGAGGGCTGGTCTCGGGATCAAAATCACTTCCTCTATAATCTCCTTTCACATCTAGGATCTCAAGGTTTCGCTTATCCATCTCACTTTTAAACCAGGGTAAGCCATAGAGTTTTACCCGTTCAGAGTAAGAACGAGGCTCATCAAGCCCCTCCCCATCAAATACAATATCTTTGTGGATAGCCCCATTTTCTACATATCGTTTAATACGATAATGAATATCATGAAATTCCCCCTGGTCTTCAGGGCTGTATTCCCGTTTTACTTTTTCCGCATTTAAATAATCTAAAACAAATAGCCCGTTGGGATTCAACATTTTTACCACACTGTCAAGCACCGATGCATTTTCACCATCATGCTCAAAATATCCAAAAGTGGTAAACAGGTTTACAACAGCATCAAACGACTGATCCAGCGGGTCACGCATATCCCCAACTTCAAAAGAGACATTATCGAGTTCCAGCTCTTCGGCTTTTTTTCTGGCTGTTTTAATCGCTTGGGGAGACAGATCAATTCCCTTTACCGTATATCCTTTTTTACCGAGACTTATAGAGTGACGTCCACGTCCGCATCCCAAATCAAGAATTGAGGTACAACTATTTTGCAGAAATTTTTGTTCTAAAAAATCAATAAGCTGCCGTGCTTCTTCCTCATCACGGTTAGCGTATAACTTTTCATATAATGGACTATCAAACCACTTTTCGAACCAACCCATATAAAATCTGTTTCTATATTGACTATTAACTGCACGGAATGAATCAAAATTGCCGGATTATTCCAAACTTTTGCTTTTATCTTTCCTAAGCTTTTAATTAGTTATGATTAACAGTGTTAACTAATTTTCCTCAATAGACAAATAATTTAAACTATTGATCAAATTGAAGTTAGAACACGAGTACTATTAAAACAGTAGACCCTGCTTAGATTTTTAAAATTAATAATTAAACCCGGAGAACTTATGCGAAGACTAATAGCTACAATATGTTTAATATTCTTATGTTCGGGATCTGCTCTCGCCAGCGGATTCTCAATATATGAAGCAAGTGTACGCGCAAATGGCATGCTCGGTGCCTTTTCTGCTTATGCTGATCATGTTTCTACCATTTATTATAACCCGGCCGGTTTGGGCGGTATGGATGGATTACGTGTTAGTGGTGGAGCTACCATTATTGCTCCTCGTTCTACGTTCCGTAATCTATCGTCCCTTGCTCCACGAGGGCAAAAGACAAGTATGGAAAAACAGAACTTTTTGGTTCCCAATTTTTACGGTTCTTATCAAGTAACAGATAAGCTTACGGCCGGTATTGGAGTTTATGCTCCCTTTGGCCTGGGCACAAAGTGGCCCTCCGACTGGGTAGGTCGTGGCTCGGCGATAGAGACAAGTATTGAAACAATTTTTGTCTCACCTTCCGTCGGATACCAATTACCCGATTTCGGCATCGGAAAAATTAAGATTGGTGCAGGTGTCCGTATTGCCGCTCATGGTGAGGTAAAATTGCAACGTGCAGTAGCTTCATTCTCCCCCGAAGGGACCTTTACACTCAATGGTGAGCTCGAAAAACCGGCCTATGGATACCATGCCGGCATACTGTATGAACCGGTCAAAGATGTAACCCTTGGCTTTACCTATCGCAGCGAAGTTACCACAACGTTTGAAGGGGATGCTACTTTTGAAAACCTCAATGTTGGTTTCCCTTCCGAAGCCAAAGGAAGTGCAGAAATAACCATGCCTTCCAGCTATGTTATTGCCTTAAATGTTAAGCCTATTGACGGACTCTCTACCGAACTTGATTACGTCTGGTGGGGATGGTCAAGTTATGATGAACTAGCTATTAATTTTGACCAGTCAATTCCTGCACTCGGAGGTAGTACTATCGTTAATGAACGAAACTACAACAATTCCTGGCAGCTTCGTTTTGGGGCAGAGTATACAAAGATTGGTGTAGAAGGGCTCACTCTTCGCGGAGGTATTGCCTATGATGAAAATCCCATTAAGGATCGATACGTAGATCCCACCCTCCCCGACTCCGATCGCTGGCTCTTTTCCGGCGGTGTTAGCTATAACCTGACTGATTATCTGGCCATTGATGCTGCATATATCTTTATCCGTGCCAATCAACGCAAGGTTACTAACACTCATGAAGGGGGCATTGATGGGGTCTATACGACCTACGCAAACCTTCCGAGCCTGGGCTTCACTCTGAATTTATAAATAATTAAGGATATTACGTTATGAGTTATTTTAAAAAATATATTAAAGGAATACTCTCGCTGGCGTTTTTGCTGGCACTTGTAACAGGCTGTAAAGATTACAACGATCTAGATCCTGCTGCTAATAATTCGGGAGATGCTGATTTTTCTTCTTATGTAGCCGTTGGTAACAGTCTAACAGCGGGCTTGCAAAATGGAGCACTATACGAATCAGCACAAAAGTACTCTTTCCCCAAACTTTTGGCACGCCAGATGAACAAATCTGAAAGTTTTGAGCAACCCCTTATCAGTAATCCGGGAATTGGTTCCGGGGGACGTATAGAGCTTTCCAACCTTGATCCTCTGGTTACAACCCGTAACTCCAATCAGGGCAATCCAATAAACCAAGAAGATAAACCCTTCTCAAATCTGGGAGTTCCGGGAGCTGTTTTGGTTGATTATATGAATCCCAACAATGCTGGAAATCTAAAAGAACGGGCTACCGATCAAAGTAACCCTGCTTTTAATCCATTCTACAAGGTAGCAATGGAACAGGCCGAACTGGCTAAATCTGCTCCAAATCTTCATAACCAGGTTGCTAAACAAAATCCTACTTTTATTACCTTTTGGTTGGGCAACAATGATGTGCTCGGTTATGTCACATCAGGTGGCGAAGGCCAATCAATCACACCTGCAGCAAACTTTTCTCAACTCTACCAAGCTTCGGCCCAGGGTTTAGCAGCAACTGGTGCCGATGTAATGGTATATACGATTCCGGATGTTACCAATATTCCCTTTGTCTTTTACCTCCGAACACAACTGGAACAACAAGGGGCTATAACCTTTAACTCAAGTAGTCAAACCTATCAGCTTGTTACTGAAAACGGTAACTTTGATATCTATATTGAGGTTGACGGCAATGCTGAAAAAATGCGTCAAGATGACTTTCCTTTGCTAAGTGCTCAATCGTACTTTGCCAGAGTACAGAATGGTCAGGTACCACCTCCTATTCAACCTCAAAGTGCCATCCCGGATGAACTCGTACTAGACGGAAACCTGGCCACTCAGGATGCCTCAGATTCTGAGCTTGAACAAGCAGCTGCCGCTGTTGCACAATATAACGGCACAATTTCTTCAGTCGCATCGTCCAATAACTTTACAGTTGTAGATATCAATAAAGTTTTCAAAGATATCTTTACTACCTTCCAAAGTTCTCAAGGACAAAATGGATACCAGACTGATGGCTTAAATTTACGTCCCGTCCCGGGTGAACTGTTTAGCTTCGATGGCGTCCATCCCACAAACCGGGGAGCAGCTGTTATTGCAAACAAATCTATTGATGCAATTAACAGTGCCTATAATGCTAACCTCGACAAGATCAATGTAGCGAAAATACCTGAGGGGTTTCCAGTGGCTAATTAAAATCTAACTTATCTTTTTGTATTGTAAGCGGAGGAAGCGATTCCTCCGCTTTTTTTATGGGATAATGATTTCGAATCACACAAGGCAGTTTGTATCTTTTGCTGAAATTAAAACAACATACACATGGATTTCAGAACGAAACTTAAAAAAGCGGTTCGTAGCAATAACTCTACGGTTTGTGTGGGGCTGGACCCCAATCTACAGCTGCTACCGGCCGAATTAACCAAAATTAAAGACCCTGCCAAACGGGTTGACCATTTTCTTAAGCAGGTTATTGATGCCACCCGGCAACACTGTGCGGCATATAAACCGAACCTCGGCTTCTTTGAAGCCCTGGGCGCTGACGGCTGGGATACTTTTGAAAGTGTATTGGATTACATCCCCGATGATAAAATCATTATTGCCGATGCAAAGCGAGGTGATATCAGCTCTACGGCCGAGCATTATGCAAAAGCTTTTTTTGAGACTCATGATGTGGACGCCGTTACATTAAACCCGTTAATGGGATTTGAAACACTGGAGCCATTCCTGGGTAATCCGGCAAAAAGTATCTATGTACTTACCCTCACCTCAAATCCCGGGGCTCAAGATATTTTGTTGCAACAATTAGACAGTGGCGAAACTCTTTCTACCTTCATCGCCAAGAGACTGCAAAAGCAGCAACAAGATCATCCAACTGCGATAGGAATGGTCGTAGGAGCCACAAAAGCGAAAGAGCTGGAACCGGTGATTTCTCACTTTACGGAATCCCCTCTATTGATACCGGGGGTTGGCAAACAGGGAGGATCGGTCAGTGAACTTTCTGAGTCCCTTAAAGAGCATACTGCTGTTCCGCTTGTGAACTCGAGCAGAAGTATTATTTATGCCGGTAATGATTCCCCGGACTGGAAACAAGCAGTAGCTCAATCAGCATTAGATCTCAAAGAACGTTTAGCCCCAATAACAGCTCGATATGTCAAAGGATAAGCAAAAAACGGTTATTGTATTTACGGATGGCGCCTGCAGTGGAAACCCCGGTCCTGGTGGTTGGGGCGTGCTGTTGCAATGGAACGGCGTTGAAAAGGAACTGACCGGAGGTGCTTCGCATACCACTAATAATCGTATGGAGATGCGCGCCGTTATTGAAGCATTAAATGCCATCACACAACCCTGCCACGTTAAAATTCATAGTGACAGTGCTCTTATTGTAAACGCCTTTAAACAAAATTGGATTAAGAGCTGGAAAAAACGGGGCTGGAAAACGGCAAACAAAAAACCGGTAAAAAACAAGGATCTTTGGGAAGAGATGCTGGAAGCAATGAAACCCCACAAGGTTGAATGGATTAAAGTGAAAGGCCACTCCGATAATGTCCGCAATAACCGGGTGGATCGTCTGGCTGTAGAAGCTTCCAAAAAATATCAGTAATTATTTTATTAGTGCGTTGAAAGCAGGCTGGCGAACAGCTTAACCGGGGCTACTGAAAAGTAGAAATCCGATAGCTCCAAGGGAGTTGTACTCCCGTAGCGCTGGTTCTATTCGCCTGCTTTTAAACTACAGGTAGACAGATAATAAGTTGTGCTTACATTTATATTTCCTGCTGATCACCCTCCGCCACTACGTTAAAACTTTGAGGCACATAGCTGCACCTCCTACCGTTCACACTATCAACGTCTGTCATCGCGAGCGGAGGGGAACGCAGCGCGGCGATCTCCCTAAAAAAACCAGTTGATGTATGAGGGCTGCTCTTTGGTTCTACGCATACCTACGCCGAGATGAACTCTGTTGAAGCTTTTTTGAAGAATGGCTTCGGCGCACTTCGCGAACTAAGAACAGGAGACTGCCGCGGTCTTCCGGAAAATCGCCGGAATCCCTCCCCGCCAAACGGGGAGTGACACTGCTTTTTTTAATCAACGGCTGTCATTGTGAGGAGTGCCGTGGGTTGGCGGAACGACGCGGCAATCTCCCTGAAGAAACCGCTTGATGTATAAGAGGCTGCCCTTTAGGTTCTACGCGAACTTATACATGGAGATCCTGAAACGAGTTCAGGATGACATTGCTTCTAATATTCTTTTAGAACTTACTTTGGCATTTGGGCGCCAGGTATACCGATGAGATTTCTCACCGCATTGCAACCATTCGAAATGAGCTGTGGCTTATTTTCTACTGCTCAAACTGGCAAAAGGCTTTAGTTCCATATCAGAATACATATCCCGCTCAGCCATCATCCCCCCCGTTATTGCGATCATGGCCGCATTATCGGTACAATAAGCTAGCTTGGGAATATGCAGCCTACAGTCCATCTCCTTCGTTAATTCACGGGCCTTTCGACGTAACATTGAATTAGCAGAAACGCCTCCTGCCAACACCACACTTTCAACGCCCGTATGTTCCATAGCATTACGTAGTTTCTTCACCAACACTTCAGTAATAGCATATGAAACGCTGGCACAGATTTCATCCAGGTGATCCTCTAAAAATTGCTCTTTGTCTTCTTGATCTTCTAGAAAATATTTAACCGATGTTTTAAGTCCCGAAAAGCTAAACTCAAAGTTATTATCTAACATCGCCTGCGGGAAGTCATGAAAACGGGGATCCCCATCTTTGGCACGCTCATCAATCACCGGCCCAGCCGGATAAGGCAAGCCCAGTATCTTACCGATCTTATCAAAAGCCTCTCCAGCTGCATCATCCCGTGTTTCGCCCAACAGCTTGTGTTCAAAAGGAGCCGTCACGTGCACCAGTTGTGTATGTCCCCCCGATACGGTAAGTGCTACAAAAGGATAAGCAGGCGTTTCATCAATAAAGTTGGCATAGATATGAGCATCCATATGGTTGACCCCCACAAGTGGAATATCCCGTGACAAGGATAACCCTTTGGCAAAACAGAGCCCAACCAACAACGATCCCATAAGACCGGGCCCCTGGGTAACAGCGATAGCATCAATTTCATTTATATGAACCCCTGCCTCATCCAGAGATTGCTGTACCGTGCGCCATATCGTCTTATGATGAGCGCGAGATGCCAATTCGGGGACTACCCCTCCATACTGCTCGTGCACCGCTTGTGAGGCAATAACATTCGACTCCATGCCTTTGCCGGTATAAACAGCAGCTGCTGTCTCATCACATGAGGACTCAATACCAAGTATCTTCATTTTTGATCAATAAAAAGTGGTCTTAAAGACCAGGTTTAAACACTACTGTTAGGCGATACTTAACATGCGTTCGATCGGCAGATGGGCACGCTCGGCCAACTCTTCATCTACTTTTACCTCATGCTGCTCATGCTTCAGTGAATCATATAACTTCTCAAGGGTAATCATCTTCATGAATTCACATACCGCATTTTCATTAGCCGGGTGGAATTTTTTACCCGGATTTTCTTTGCGCATCCGGTGCAGAATCCCTGTCTCGGTAGCAACCACAAACTCATCGGCATCCGACTCTTGAGCACGGTTCAGCATACCACTTGTGGAATGGATATGTCCATCCTCACAATCAAAATACATCGCTGATTTCATCATGCACGAGGTTGAGCAACCACATTCGGGATGAATCAACATTTCAGCTTCGGGATATTCTTCCTGCTTTTCAGAGAGGTTCAGCTCCCCAATCTTTTCGTGAACATGGCAAGCCCCATCCCAGATATTGAGCTCACGACCGGTAACCATCTCAATATATCCGCCCAAAAACTTATCCGGCAAAAACAAGATCTCCTTATCTTCCGGTATCGTATTAATAACATCCACCGCATTTGAGGAAGTGCAGCAGTAGTCGCACTCCGCTTTTACCGCAGCCGTAGTATTGATATAGGTTACCGTAACAGCATCAGGATGCTCAGCTTTCCACTCGCGCAGCTGCTCGGCGGTAATACTGTCGGCCAGTGAGCAACCGGCTTCTAAATCCGGGATGAGCACCTTTTTATCCGGCGAAATGATTGAGGCTGTTTCTGCCATAAAGTGGACGCCGCAAAAGATAATCATCTCGGCATCGGTATCTGCTGCCTGGTGCGACAATCCCAGAGAATCACCGATATAATCGGCGATATCCTGTACTTCGGGCACCATATAATTATGGCCCAGAATCACGGCATTTTTTTCTTCTTTTAGTTCTTTTATCCCATCAATTAACTCTTGGGTATTCATAATAACTATTCCGTTTTCATTCTATTTATAAATTTCTTGTAGCTGCTGGCTGATATCAAACGCGGTTACTGAATGCGTTAACGCTCCAACAGAAATGAAGTCAACCCCCGTAGAGGCTACTTCTGCAACTCTGTCCAGAGTAATATTACCCGAAGCTTCAGTTTCAGCTTGTCCATTTATCAATTTCACTGCCTCTTTCATTTTAGCGGCACTCATATTATCGAGCATAATGATATCAGCACCGGCGGCCAAAGCTTTTTTGACCTCATCTAAACAGCTCGTTTCAACTTCAATACGTACAGCTGGGGCATTTTTACGAACACGCTGCATAGCGGCCTCAATACTTCCTGCTGCTACTATATGATTATCTTTAATCATCGCCAGATCAAAAAGTCCCATGCGATGATTCGTTCCCCCACCGGCAGCAACGGCCTGCTTATCGAGCAATCGCAGCCCCGGCACTGTTTTACGCGTATCTAATATCTTGGTATTCAGTACCCCGATTTCTTCAATATATCGTCGGGTCGTTGTTGCAATGCCTGACATACGCTGGGCAATATTCAAGGCGATCCGTTCGGCAGTTAACATAGCCCGGGCATTCCCCTTTATAGTGACCAACTTTGTTTTCTCAGAAACGTTTTCGCCATCGCTAACATGCGGGCTCCAAAGGATATCAGAGTCCAGCTTTTCAAACACGCGCCGGGCAATATCAACACCGGCTATAATACCCTCTTCTTTGGCAACCCAAATCGCCTCGGCCTTATAATCTTCATCCACAACAGAGTTGGTCGTAATATCACCGCTTCGTACATCTTCTTCAAAAGCACGTTTTATAAGTGCTTCAATGGCATCATCTTTTTCTATTGTTTTTTCCAGATCCTTCATTATTCCGATATCTATACCGAGAGTGTTTTCAAATTTTCTTTCTGGTAGTGGATGGGAGCTGATGACGGCTGCAACTCAGGGAAATCACTGCGCGTATGAACACCCCTGCTTTCTTCTCTTTCTAAAGCAGAACGGCTTATCAATTTTGCAATCCGGATCAACCCTTTGGAACGCAGGTAATAATATTCGTTATCTACCGGCGTCAACTTATTTTCCAAAACTTCCAATTCTTTTAATGCCTTCTTTAATCTTTCTTTGCTGCGTCTTATTCCCACATAATTACTCAACAATTCTGCTACCTGCTGCTGTAGTTCAGTAAATGAACTTTCCTGCTCATCATCAACTTTAAACTCCGTTGAAGCTGTTTGTTTGTCTACCGATATATCATTTTCCGCAGCAACATCAACAGCTCGCTTACTAAATACCAGGCATTCCAGCAACGAATTACTGGCCAAACGATTAGCCCCATGAATACCTGTTGCTGCTACTTCGCCACAGGCGTATAATCCTTCTATGGATGTCCGTGCATGAAGATCCGTTTCGATGCCCCCGATACAGTAATGCGCAGCAGGAGCTACCGGGATTCCTTTATTCCGCAGGTCAATCCCCTGCTCTTCTATACGCCGAATTAGCGTTGGAAAATGGTTGCGCAGCTTATCAATATCAAGATGACTGACATCCAGGTAAACATGGTCTGTTTTCTGATGCTGTATCTGCCTGAAAATCTCTTGGGAGACGATATCCCGCGGGGCCAATTCTTGCTGGGAGTATTTGGCCATGAAACGCTCACCGGCTTCATTAAACAATCGCGCCCCTTCACCTCGTACCGCTTCACTAATTAAAAAGGTAGATCCATCTCCCGTATAAAAAGCCGTGGGATGAAACTGAATAAATTCGAGATCACGTAGTGTAGCTCCAATATTATATCCCAGCCACAAGCCATCTCCTGTAGAAGTATGCGGATTGGTGCTTCGTTGATAAAGTCCCGAATACCCGCCGGTAGCTAAAATAGTAACCGGGCTCTGAACCGTTAACAACTGCTCTTCTTGATACAGATAAGTGCTGGCCCCCGTACATTGCTCACCGTCGGTACACAATTCATAGGCAAAAGCATGCTCAAGAACTTTGATATTTGACTGTTGCTGTACCAGTTCTGCAAGAAATTCAACCAATGCTTTTCCGGTAGCAGCACCATTAGCATGAAGAACTCGTCGGTTAGAGTGCCCCCCTTCCAGACCAAGTTCAATATCTCCGTTTTCCATATCGAACGGCATCCCACGCTCAATAAGTTCTTGAACTCGCTTGGCCCCTTCCTTGACAAGAATATCAACAGCCTGCTTATTACAAATACCGCGCCCAGCCTCCAGGGTATCATTCTTATGGCTTTCAAAGCTGTCCTGATCATTCAAAACAGCAGCAATACCCCCTTGTGCCCAATAACTACTACTGGCTTCAAGGCTGGATTTTGTAACAAGCGTTACATTTCCGTATTGACTGGCATGCCAGGCCGCATGCAGGCCTGCTGCACCACTGCCAATGATGAGAAAATCGGTTATTGAGGTGTTACTGTTCACTTCTTGGGATAACTAAAATTCATTCAAATATAAGGCATTATATGCATCTCACCTAACATCCTTGCCGGTTTACTCTAGTTTGTTAGATGGGGTAGCTCATCGCTTTCATTCTCACATTTTCTCGCTGCATTTATACCCACTGTTAGGCCGAGTAGTATGCTCATTTGGACCAACGAAAATAATAAGTCTCTATTATAAAAAGAAAGCCCCCCATCGATAAGATGGAGGGCCCAAAGACTAATGATAAACCATCAGCTGATGATTACTCTTTGTCTTCATCATCAACAACTTCGAAGTCTGCATCTACCGCATCTTCGTCGTCATCCTGCTCGGCACCAGCATCGGCAGCACCGTTAGGAGCACCTGCTCCAGCGGCAGCGCCAGCTGCAGCACCACCCGGTCCGGCAGCTCCGGGTCCGGGCTGTCCTTCACCTTGAGCAGCAGATTGATAGATCTCTTGCGAAGCTTCTGACCATGCGTTATTAAGTTCTTCCATTGCATCATCGAGCTCATCCACTTTTTCTTGATCGTGGAGTTCTTTCACTTTCTCAAGTGCTTCTTCGATCTTCTCTTTATTCTCATCAGAGATCTTATCTTCATGTTCATCAAGCTGCTTGCGCGTAGAGAATACAAGACTGTCCGCTTTGTTAAGCTTCTCTGCTCTTTCGCGGATACGCTCGTCTTCCTCTTCGTGCTTCTCAGCTTCTTCTTTCATCTTCTCTATTTCTTCCTCAGAAAGACCGGAAGAAGATTCGATGCGAATGCTCTGCTCTTTACCTGTTCCTTTATCTTTGGCGCTTACATTGAGTACACCGTCAGCATCAATATCAAAGCTTACCTCAATTTGAGGTACACCGCGTGGGGCGGGTGGAATACCATCCAAGTGGAAGCGTCCCAGTGTTCGGTTATCCTGTGCTTTGGCACGCTCACCCTGCAGTACGTGAATTTCTACGCTGGTTTGGTTGTCAGCAGCAGTAGAGAATGTTTCGGTCTTGCTTGTAGGGATGGTGGTATTTGCTTCAATAAGCTGTGTGGAAACGCCACCCAGTGTTTCAATACCGAGAGACAGTGGAGTAACGTCGAGCAGTACTACATCATCAACATCACCAGACATTACACCACCCTGGATTGCAGCACCAACGGCTACAACTTCATCAGGGTTAACGCCCTTACTTGGATCTTTACCGAAGAAATCTTTTACAACTTCCTGGATCTTTGGAATTCGAGTAGATCCACCAACCAAGATAACCTGGTCGATATCGTTCTTCGTCATATCCGCATCGCCCAGAGCTTTCTTGCAAGGATCGATCGTTTTTTGCACCAAGTCATCAATCAGTTTCTCGAACTCGGAACGACTGATGTCAACATCCAAGTGCTTGGGACCAGAATCAGTAGCCGTAATAAATGGCAGGTTCACATTTGTTTTCTGTGAGCTGGAAAGCTCAATTTTTGCCTTTTCAGCAGCATCTTTCAGTCGCTGCATCGCCATCGGATCTTCACGGAGATCGATGCCTTGATCTTTTTTGAATTCTTTGGCCAGGTGATCAATCAGACGCGAGTCAAAGTCATCTCCGCCGAGGTGCGTATCACCACTTGTGGATTTCACTTCAAAAACGCCATCACCGAGCTCCAGAATAGAGATATCGAAGGTACCGCCACCGAGGTCATATACTGCGATAGTCTGGTCTTGATCTTTCTTATCCAGACCGTATGCCAATGAAGCAGCCGTTGGCTCGTTAATAATTCGTTTAACATCGATGCCTGCAATTTCACCTGCTTCTTGCGTAGCTTTACGCTGTGCATCATTAAAATAAGCAGGAACCGTAATTACGGCTTCTTCAACATCTTCGCCGAGATACTCTTCAGCTGTCTGCTTCATCTTTTGAAGCACCATCGCAGAGATCTCCTGAGGAGCATACTTGCGATCTTCAATCTGCACACGAGCGGTATCGTCATCGCCCTTCACAATCTCATATGAAGCCTGGTGCGTCTCTTCTTCTACCTCATTATACAGACGCCCCATAAAGCGCTTGATAGAAGAAATCGTTTTTTCTGGATTCGTTATTGCTTGTCGTTTAGCGGGTGCACCAACTAAGCGTTCGCCGTCTTTGGAAAATGCCACAACCGATGGGGTTGTTCGGCCACCTTCAGAGTTTTGAATCACTGTAGGTTCATTACCCTCCATAACAGCAACGCAGGAGTTGGTAGTACCCAAGTCAATTCCTATAATTTTTCCCATAATAGTTATTTGGTCTTTTTTGTTAGTTATTTAATTCTTTGTGCAATTTCTTGTTGTACCTGTCATCCCGAACTTGATTCGGGAGCAATCAGGTGCTGAAGCAAGTTCAGCATGACAAGTAATTATTTAATTGGTATCGACTGTGCATCATTAAGCACCTCTGATTTGGGCATGGTAATTGTTAATACTCCATTGCGAAACAGGGCATCTGTTTCGGCAGTATTAACATTTTCCGGCAGCGCAAACGAGCGAGAAAAAACTCCCGTTGACCGCTCTTGACGGCGGAACACTTCCTCATCATCAAGTTTGGTAACTCGTTCGCCCTTCACCGTTAATACATGCTCTTTCAGAGCGATATTAATCTCTTTCTTTGACAAACCCGGCAGATCCAGCTTAATGACAAATTCTTCATCGCTTTCAATAATATCACACGATGGAGTAAAATCATGCCCACGATCTTCAAGCGGTACAATGCGCTCTACAAAATCCTGGATATCTTTGCCCAGCTTCGTTAGCTGTTTTTCAATATCAATTGCGAAATCATTCATAGATCCACCGGTCTAATTCAAGTTCACTATAGTATGAGCAATGACAATGCCAAGCTTAATAGGCAGGATACATTTATGACGTATTGGCATTATTACGTCAGCACCGAATAGGATTTGTCAGATTTGCGTAAAAGGAGATCAATTCGTCAGGGTTCGAAGGTCTTCCCAAAAGGTGGGGTACGAAATGGCAGTACACTCGGCTTCGGTAACCCGACAGGTATTTTCTGCCATTAACCCCAACACAGCAGCCGACATTGCTATGCGATGATCATCATAACTGCTAAATGTTGACGGCTGGGGTGAAAACTGAGGATCCCCGTGGATTTCCAACCCATCCTCATATTCCGTAAAATCGGCTCCTGCTTTTGTCAACATATCTGCCATAGCAGTAAGGCGATCCGTTTCTTTATGACGTAACTCCTCGGCCCCCGAGATACGAGATACTCCATCAGCAAACAGCATAGCAACCGCTAGAATGGGTATTTCATCAATACAATTGGGGACGATATCTTCGGTTATTGTGATGGGTTGCAAGGCTGAACTGGAGACCGACAGGTCTGCTACGGGTTCTGCTCCCTCGCTGCCCGTATTGGATACGGTAACAGAAGCCCCCATCTTTTTTAAAATATCCAGTGCCCCCGTTCGCGTGGGATTCATACCAACTTTAGGTAATGTAATTTCAGCTTCAGGATGTATGGCTCCCGCAACTAACCAAAAAGCAGCTGCTGAAAAATCATTAGGGATGCGATACGACTGTTCCGGTATTTCATCACTTCGGGAGGAAGTTATAATCTTCTTTCCATTTTCTTTTTGTATGGGAAGATTTAACAAACGCTCGGTATGGTCACGACTGGGTAATGTTTCTATCACTTCGGTCTCCTCATCCCCAAACAAACCGGCCAATAATACGCATGATTTAAGCTGCGCACTGGCGATAGGTAACGGAAAATGCAAGGGGGCTATGGGACCGTTTCGGCTGATAGCCAAAGGCGCATAATCATCTTTGCGGGCATCGATATTGGCCCCCATCTCGGAAAGGGGATCTATAATACGTTTCATCGTGCGGGCCGACAAGGATTCATCACCGGTAAGCCGCGCCGGAACTCCTGACCCTGCAATAATACCGCTAAGCAATCGCATTGTAGTACCCGAGTTACCACAGTCCAAATCATCTGAGGGGGTCTCTAATCCATCACGCCCCACTCCTTCTACCTCAATAGTATTGTCACCCAACTCGCGAATAGCAACACCCAACCGCCTCATACAATCTAATGTGCTGTGCGGGTCGGCTGCTGTCGAGAAATTGTTAATTGTTGAAGTGCCCTCATGAAGAGATGCAAACATCGCAGAACGATGGGAAATCGATTTATCAGCAGGCAGTTTAAGAGTTCCTTGTAATACTTTCGCAGGTGTAACGTCTTGGTTCATTTCTTACGATTGGTCCAGTAAGCGTTGCGCTTCTTGTGATTGTGGTGTATCGGGATAATCTTTAATCAGTTTTTGCAGAGCTGATCGGGCCTCCCCTCGTTGCCCCAGCTGAATATAACATTTTGCTTTGCCAAGTAACGACTTAGCAACCCATTTGTCAAAAGCCTGGTACAGTACATTCACGTTGGAATAAGCCTTGACTGCAGCTTGATACGATTTTTGTAATTGCAATACTTCGCCCAACAGGTATTGTGCTTCTGCACCAATCTCAGTGGTATTCGATTCTGCGACTAGGCTCAATAAATCCTTAGCCTGTTGATAATTTTCTTTTTGTATCGCCACCTTCGCCATTCCCACTTTTGCCGGGGCGTATTCCTGATTGTTATTGAGTGCTGCCTGGTAATGCTTTCCAGCTTTATCAATGTTTTTCATTGCAAGCTGAGCATCGCCCATCCCTATTAATGCTTCCTGCCTATATTGGCTAGTCTTGTTTAAAAGCTGTTCAAAATAATTGAATGACTCTTGGTACTTGGCCTGATCGTAGGCAATTCGTCCTAATGCAGCAAGTGATGGTGCCAGCCTTTCAGCGTTAGGGAAGTCAGAGACAATGGTCTGATATTCTTGTACCGCCTTATCCATCTGGTTGGTCTGTTCATAGGCATTGGCCAGGTTAAAGTGAGCGTCCGGCTGTAATTCTTCGTTATTGGTGATACGTAGGTATTGTTGGAACTCTTTAATTGCCCCTCGGTAATCACCCGTCTGCATACGGTTATCAGCCTGTCGAAACCGCAGTCGGTCGGCCATAGAAGTTTGTGGATGCTCTGCCAGAAAATCCTCTAACACAGCTGAGCTGGAATCGGCTTTTCCACTCGACATCTGAGCATACTGAATACCGTTGACCGCCTCTATGATATACTCACTTCGAGGATACTTCTTCATTACTTTTTTATAAGCATTAATAGCTTTTTTGTAATCCCCGGCATTGTAGTAGGTATCACCAATATTATACTGCGAACGAGCTGCCCAACTGGTGTTGGGATATTTATTAATAACGGTCTGGAACTCCTCTACTGCCTGCGTGTAGTTCCCGGTATTCAGATATATGTAAGCAATATTATATTGGGCCTGTTCTCGTAAACGGCTGTAAGGATAAATACGCAAGAATCGACGAAAAGTCGTTACGGCCTCATAGGTTTGTTCATTGCGATAATGACTGTTCGCAACCTGGAACATAGCATAATCTCCACCGGGCTCGGCTCCAATAGCCTGCTGATAATATTTTATGGCATTTTCATAGTCGCTGATAGCGTAATAAGAATCCCCGATACGTAATTGCGTGTCGGTATCATAGGGATAAAGCGCTATTTCCGGGGCTTCGTATTTGTTTTTGAAGCTGATAAACGGCTCTATTGCTTTTTGGTAATCACCCATTTTAAAATGGCTCCATCCCAACGAGTAGTTCGCCGGTCCCACCAATTTATGTTCGGGATAGCGTTGAATAAATTCCGCAAATTGTGCCCTGGCCGGTCCATAATCCTCCAGGTGATAATAAGCATCGGCACTCCAGAACAGTGCTTCTTTGCCTAGCTTAGAATCCGGGTATTCTTCATTAAGCGACTCAAAGATAGGTTGTGCCTGCTTGTACGCCTGATTACTGTACTGGACCCAAGCTTTTTGAAACTGTGCTTGGCGTTTTATCGCAGGAGCTACATCCGTTACTTTTTCTGCCTCATTAAAAGCCTGTAGGGCCCGTGTATATTCTTCATTGGCAAAATAAGCTTCTCCTAACAGCGTAAATACCTTACCCTTCCATTCCAGTTCGGCATCACTACGGACCAGCGGTAATAACACCTCAATAGTTTCACTGTAACGCCCTATCTCATAAGCCGTGATGGCCCATTCATAATACGCTTTTTCCACCCAAAGGCCCTCTTCAAACCGATCGCCAAAAGTCCGAAAACTTTCAATCGCCTCTCGGTACCGAGACCCCAGTTTTTCATTCACAGCTTTATAGTAGAGGCCTTTGCGTGCCAGTTCATCCCTTCCTTTAGCAGCTTTTCCAAACTCTTCGGCCGCCCAGTGGTAGATCTCCTGCTTATGATAGACCCATCCTAAGCCATAGTGCGCGGCACGTACCTTATCCGTACCCTTGGTTCTGTTTATGTATTGCTTGTAATAGGTTGACGCATTATCAAACTTATTTAAATAGTTATAACTTTCGGCAATCAATAAAACAGCCTTCGTTTCCAGTTCTTCATCCAGGTGTGGAATGGCATTTTTGAACGCTTTGATCGCTTCTTTATATCGGCCTTGTTGGTAGTATGATTCTCCGAGAGCAGTTCCAATACGTCGGGTCATTTCATCACGGGGATAGCGTTCTTTTAGTAACTCAAATGCTACTGTAGAAGAATCATATTTATTTTCACTCAGGTATAACCGTCCCCGGGTATATAACGCTTTGGGAGCCCAATCAGAATCAGGGTATTTATCCGCTAATGTGAGAAAATAGGTGCGCGCCTGGCTATTATTATCATTGTCAGCGGCCGCCTCCCCCATCCAATAATAGGTGCGAGATGCCTTTTTATTATTGAGTCCAAGTTTTATAGCCCGATCGTAATAGGTTATTGCTTTATCGAACTGCTCCTCTTTTTCTGCCTGTTGTCCCAGCTCAAATAAAAGCTTTGAGGAAAACGGACTTTGAGGGTATTTACTGATAAATGTCTCATAATGCGCGACCGTATTGGCAGAATCTACTTTTGCTTTAGCACGAACCAAGTAAAAACCGGCGGAAGGCTGCAAGTTGTGACGCCTGTTATCCGATATAAACTGATTCAATTCATCTATCGCTTCTTCATACAATCCCCGGTCAAACAGTGTAATACCATCTTGATAGTCTTTGGTAGCTGGAGACTGGATTTGCTGGGCTTGCAGTGGAGTAGCAATGGAAACAAAGAGAAATAGGGACAGACCAAAAATTACACGCGTATTTAACATCAGGTAGATAAACAGTTAGCGTTTCAGTTATTACTGAATATATCAAGAAATGTCTTTTTGTTCCGAAAAAAAAGGAAGGAAGTCAGATTGAACAGCTATTTACATATCGATGTAATTTAACAATTCATCTGCTCGATTTTCCAGGTCTTCTCCGAAAACGGTACTCTTCGATTCAGCAAGTACCGTATACTCATATCGGCGAAGGGCTGCCACTACTCGCGAAACATCTTTGAGATTTAGTTTAAAAGAAACCTCAAACTTCTTGTCCGCCTCTGCAGGAGTTTCAACGGTAACCCCCAAAATATTTGCCCCTTCGGTCTCAATAATTTGGACAATTTCAGATATTGAGAAGTTAATTTTGCTAAGCTCCACAGTAATAACCGATCCAAAAGAAGCCAGATTAAGCATACGTGATAGCGATTCCAGTACTTTCTCTTTCGTAAGCACCCCAATATAGGTCCACTCTTTATCAACCACCGGCAGCAGATGTAATTCATGTTGTAACATGAGACGAGCGGCCTCAAAAATATGCTGCCCCTGGTAAATCTTTACGGCTTCATCCAGTTCCAGATCTGATACAGGTGCTTCATCACTCATATCCTCGATCTGGTCTCTGTTTATCTGACCAATCAGCTTTTGGGTAACCTGGTTAACAACAGGCAACGTATTATAACGCTCCTGATCCATACGCTCCTTTATCCTTTTGACCTGATCGGACCCTTCCAACGGCTCAAACTTTTGCTTGACTATCGATTTGTTTGCCAACATAGTTTTAATCTTTGAGGGTTTTCTTATGCAACTGACTCTGCGGCATCATTATTATCCAATAATGTTTCCAAGCGCATTAAATCAGGTTTATCAATACTAAACGTAAGCTCAACATCGGCACCAACATATTTCTTTTCTATAATATTCGCTTCGCGATGTAAAAAAGCGACTCCTTCATACTTTGCAGCAGGTATCTTCATAGTTTTTGTTACGTAATCCTCCTCAATAAGTTCCGTAATCTCATCCTCAAGTTTAGCCAATCCAATATTCCGTTCTGCAGAAACAAATACGGCATCGGGATATCTATGCTTGAGCTCTGTTATCTTATGCGAATCCAACAGGTCTACCTTATTAAAAACGAGTACACTTTTCTTATCGTCTACATCCATATCTTCGAGTGTATCTTCCACCACGTCGATATAATCCTGGGTCATACGGGAAGATGCATCTACCACATGAAGCAAAATATCGCACTCACGCACTTCATCAAGTGTAGACTTAAAGCTTTCAATAAGATCGTGAGGCAACTTTCTTATAAAACCAACGGTATCCGATAGCAGAATATCATGATTCTCGATCTCATATTGCCGAACGGTTGAATCTAGCGTAGCGAACAATCGATTTTCGGCTAGGACCTCCGTTTCAGTAAGGGCATTCATCAACGTAGACTTACCGGCATTGGTATATCCAACAAGAGAAACGCGATTCTTTTTAGATCGGCCTTTCCGTTGGGTTTGGCGCTGTTGATCTATTTTTTCCAACTTATCTTTTAGCGTAGCAATACGCTTATCGATCATACGACGGTCCATCTCAATCTGTGATTCACCGGGACCTCGCGTGCCAATACCTCCCTGCTGGCGAGATAAGTGAGTCCAAAACCGTGTTAGTCGGGGCAACAGATACTGCAGTTGTGCCAATTCAACCTGTGTCTTTGCAGCTGCCGTTTTAGCCCGGGAAGCAAAGATATCTAAAATAAGGCCACTGCGATCCAACACTTTGGCCTTGGTTCCCTTTTCGATATTACGAATCTGAGTCGGAGAAAGGTCGTCATCAAAAATGAGGGTATCAATATTCTTTTCACCGGCCATACGCTTGAGTTCACGCAATTTTCCCGAGCCTACATAGGTTGAAGCATCGGGATGCATTCGATTCTGCAAGACCTTATCTACAGTTACACCGCCGGCAGTATATGTTAATAACTCAAGCTCATCTAAATATTCTTCGGCCTGTACACGCGGAGTGCCGGGACCATAGACTGCCACAAGGAGTGCTCGCTCTTGGACAATATCAGAATTTCGTATCTCTTCAAACAAATGACTACTGGTAAAAAGTTAAAAATTATGCGATCACAACAGTTATTCGAACTGTTCTACATTAATGTCACCCTTCATATAACAACGAATGCGTCGTCCGAGTTTATGAGAAATCAATTTTTGGAAGGATTCTCTTTTTTTATGCGGCACATCAAGTTCTAATCGGATCAGATTATACTTATCGTCCGTTTCTTGCAGACTATAAATAAAGATATATCGTGTGTTCTCCTCAGTTTCTTTTTCGACAAAATCTCTGATCTGGTGCCATGCTACTGTCTGAGAGGGCTTATTTACGTTTTTAACGATGCCGTGATCAGTAATAAATCGTTTCGTTACCAGGTAACTTGTTGTAAACCAGCAAAATCCCAACCATATATAAAAGCCGGCAGCTATCATTTCAGCAGTTTCGGCCCTAAACGTTGCAATACCGCCTACAAGAAGTCCCGATATTAAAAACAAGGTTGAAAATAAGGGATAACCATACATTTTGCCAGTTTTCCAGCTCAATCTCACATTTCGTAACCGCAAGACATTTACCAAGGCCATGGTTGCCAACACTGCCGCTCCAAAGGTAGTAGGAACAAGTATCAGCCAAAGTACGATATTTTCAGTGAGTTGAATCATAGAATCAAGATACGGATTCTGCTTTATATATCCGCGTAATAACAGTTTCTAATATTAAAAAAAGCAAAGCTAACCAAATAAACCAGCTCCATATTTCTTGACCGAACATACTGGCACTCAATTTTTCATCGAGTTCTTCTGCCGACCACTGCCCGGCCTTAATCCCTTTATTAACACTTAAGGCGTTAGACGAAATCATTTCTTGCCAGGCTGTACTCTCTAACGAACCAAACCGCGATTCAAGTATATTTTGATTTACAGCAATTTTATATGACTCTTTCCCCGCTTTTATTGTCAGTATCCCGGGCTCCCACTCTTGCCCGCTATAAGAAATACGAACTCCGTATGCCGCTTGTTCAACCTTTGGTCTATATTCCGACCCATCGAGTTCCAACTTAACATCAGACGATTGTAATGCATGCTCCCATCGAAATGCTTTACCCAGTTCATATTTCTGCAAACCGGCTTTTTGGGATGATGAAGCATAAAGTATACTTCGGTAATAGAGGGGCGCAAATATCGGATTCACCGGCAAGTTAGACCAACCGGGATCTGTTCCTAATGTCGAAATCAAGAACACCCCCTCACCAAACTGCTGTTCCGTTAGCAGGGGATCTTCATTGGTTGCTTTTAGAATATCGATCGATCCTGCGTTCCCAGAATTCCGATATCGGTAATAGTAATAAAGAGAGGGTAACTCAATATTTATATCTTCATCCCCTTTTTTGGCAAACACATTTTCTAACACGGGGTGGCCTTCTTCGATTTCTGCCATCTTTATTACTTGTTCAAAAGAACCGTACTCCCCTACAATATTTGTGAATTTCCCCGCATTAAAAAGCGATAAAAATCGGTTATAATTTTCGATAGCTCCTTTTTCTGATGGAAAAAACAGCAGGCCATTACCATTTTGCACATATCGCTGCATATCCTGAAACCAGTAATCCGGAATTTGTTCAATACCGTCCAGCACTATGGCGTCATAATTTGGCCATTGTGAAGGCGTAACTTGATTCGGTTGCTGTACTTTAAATGATAGTTGTGCACGTGATTGCTTTGCAGCTTCAAGAACAGATTGGAGGTATGAGGAGAAAGGGGAGTCGGCCTCTTCTTTTTTTACTAATAATACTGAGCGTTCTTCGGGAATATTAACCACAAAGTAACGGCGGTTGTCATAATCCACCTCATCTCCTTCTATTATAATGCGCCCAGTTAAATTACCTGTCTGTCCCGGCACCGCCTGAAACAAAAACTCTTTCGACTCCCCAGGCTCTAGTGCTACTTCATGTTGCCCCAACAGCTCTCCATCCACTTCCAGGGATACGAACTGATTCGTCACGGCAGCATCGCCCACATTTTCTACATCTACCGCTAAAGTGATAGGCGTACCCTGGCTTATCATCTGATTTTTTAAGGTGATCGAAGAAACTGCTACATTTTGTTGTTTCCCCTTTTCCAGGCTAATGGGCTGTATTGTAACCGGCTTTTGTGCATTATCTTTTCGTTGAATGCTGAGATCTTTTAGGTCTAGCATCTGGCTTTTCTGTCCATCTGATATAATATATATCATCGCCTGAGCCTGGGGCGCACCTTGCAGTTGTTGATAGGCTTTTAAAAAACGCTCTTTAGTATAATGCCCACTATTTTGGGGCTCAATATCAGATATGATCTCATTGCTTCTCTTTTTGTCCAACAATCGATCTTGTGAAAACGAATCCCCGTTTGTGGTGGTAATATAAAATTTATCATCCGAGTTTGCGTTTTGTATAATACGGCCAGCTACTTTTTTGGCTTGCTCTATAAGAGGCCCCCGGCTGCCGATGCGATTCATGCTGGCACTGTTGTCTAATACAATAGCCACTACTTTAGGCTCCGTGGAACTTGTTGGGCCCGTTATCGTTGGAGGTAAAAAGGGACGGGCCAAAGCCAGTGCTAAAAACAGTAACGCTAACACTCTTAGTGCCATTAACAGATACTGCTTGATGCGTATTCTACGGATGGTTGTTTTACGAAGCTCATTAAAAAACGACAACGTCGAAAATGCAACTTTCTTTGGTCGCTGCAAATTGATGAGATGAATAATAACCGGTATGGCTACGGCTAGTAATCCGAATAAGAAAAATGGATTTAAGAAGTTCATTTACATCAAAAATTGTTACTTTGGGCGGGTTGTCCCCCAGATTGATTAAGACAACACTAAGCTATAAAATTAACAGCGTTTTAGTAATAATATTACTGAGAAATTTACCCATTCATGACACGACTGAAACTTCCGGGCTTATTTCTATTAATTTTTACCTTATTCACAGCCTGTTCATCCATTCCAGACCGGCCATGGTCCGATGCCATTCCCGAAAACGCACCCTTTGTTATCATCCCTGCTGAGGGGGCAACGCTAAATTCTGTTTTAGCATCATCCTATACTCCTTTTCTGGATGACGTAACCTCTTCTGCCGTCCAGCTGTTGTCCAGGGTAGATTCAACGGCATCTCAGTCGATCCCTTTACAGGCAATTATGCTTTACACCGGTTCAAACGACCAGCTTGAAACCGTCTGGATGGCCGATGCAGAACCGAATATATTACGTAAGCTTACAGATCATTTTTATCAGCGCTTTTCACAAAATGAATATTTTTTCCAGGATGTAACCATTCACAAACTTCGTATGCAAGACCGTACGCTTTTTGCGGCTCAAATGCATGAGCACCTGTTAATATCTGAATCCAGTCTCGGTATTGAAGATGCCATCCGTGCCTATCTGGGAAGTTCACCACGTGCAGACTTATCCGACCTATCACTGGCACCCGGGAATATCGTAATGAATACCCCATCACTTGACGAATGGCTTCGCCAACTTACTTCTGTTACTTACCGCCCTCAAATAAAGAATGCATTAAAAGGGACAAAGCCTTCTTTACTCTCCGCTAACAGGAAGAGCGACAAAACACAAGAAGTTGCGTTTTCGGGCACTCTTCCTCTATCTAAAGAGATTCCTACAGATCTTGTGGCCTCATTTTCCAGTATCAATGCTCCTATTTCTCTTGATCGGTATATCTCATCGAATGCAGCAGCATTTGTTCTTCTACGCCTCTCCCCGAGAATGGCTCCTCCTACAAGCATAAATAATCCTACCAAACTGGATTCAACTTTACTGGCCGACCAGTATCAATACACAGAAATAGCACAAACTCTCGATCCTGAATTTGCCATGGTTACCTATGCACAATCAGGATTTTTATCTACGGGGGAACACCTTTTTATTCGCAAAGTTTCTGAACCGGCTACCCTGAGACAGCAGCTTCGGCAGTTAACACAAGATGATCTAATCCAAAGAAAAGATGGCACCTACTTTGTTCAAAGTCCTACAATTGCAAAACTTGTTGGTAGCAGCCTCTGTTCTTTTCGTGACTTTTATCTCGACGTCACCGGAAATGCTGTTATAATTTCCAAAAGAAAAGGATTGGTTGAGATGGTATCATCAGATCGCAACCGGCGAAGAACGATGTACTATGAACAACATTTCCGCGATATTAAAAATGACCTTTCGGA
This sequence comes from Fodinibius halophilus, assembly GCF_011059105.1. Lineage (GTDB taxonomy): Bacteria > Bacteroidota > Rhodothermia > Balneolales > Balneolaceae > Fodinibius > Fodinibius halophilus. The sequence continues at coordinate 48,055 of NZ_JAALLS010000022.1, forward strand.
TCAAATAAGTGGACTGTTTGTAACCGGCGAAGACTTTTACCCATTTATAAAGCCCTTTTTAGCTCCTGATAACTATCTGGATGCGATCACATCAAAATTTAATACATTCACTGCCTCAGCTACTCTCAACGATAATAAAGATGAGCTGGCATTTGAATTTCAGACCTATCAAGCTGAAGATCGCAGTGCCCCCTATCGTGAAAAGTGGATTTTTCCAACTGGCGCTGAACTCTCCGGGAAACCGGTAATGGCAGACATCGGCGGCAGTGACCAAGAAGAGATTATTTTTGCCACAAAATCGGGTAACCTTTATGCCCTGGCTGCCGATGGTACCGTGGTACTGCAAGCCAATACCGGCTCCGATGAACCTTTGGGATCTCCTGTCATCTATGACTGGTACTCGACCAACCAGAACGTGATTTTAATTGCGGCCGGAGATAAAATATACGGTTGGAATGATAATGGTCAGCCTCTGCCGAAGTTCCCTTTTAGACTAAACGAAAAAATAACGTCCCCATTGCAAGTAGATGATATTGATCGCAATGGATTACCAAACGCAATTGTCGCTACTAGCGATCGTAACCTCCACGCTTTAAATGGGCGTGGAAAAAATATCGGTGGATGGCCTGTAACCACAAATGCTAAAATTCGCACACAACCTGTCGTTGAAGAGTACCGGGGTGATCGCTCTGTATTGGCTTTTTCAGAAAACGCTGTTCACAGCTGGTCGGCAGACGGAAACCAGCGCAACGGATTTCCGAAATTTGTTAATGCCTCGCTTAACGGGTCTCCTCTAATTCATGAAAACCACATCCTGGCAAATGCTGCGGATGGCTACCTTTATGCTGTTGGCCCTAAGAAACTTTTTGCCGACTCACTAAATGTACTTGAGACCACCTCAGAATCCTCAGGCATCGAAGCTGTTTATGCCTCCAGCAGTGCACTCATGGGTACACCTTCTGTTCATAATATGCGCTTGCGTGCCAACGAACAAACCTATCGCGAAGATATGATATTGACGATAAGTAACAATGGATCCATCTTCCTGCTTAATACCAAAGGGCAACTTCGATTTACTCAAAACATGGGGCAACCTGCCGCTTCTTCATTCTCTCCCTTTATTACCGACATTAATAATGATAACCTTGATGATATCGTAGCGTTGGCTAATTTTGGACGGCTTTATATTTGGGAGGCGTATAGTGGAGAACGTATCTATTCTGTTCCCACCTCTGCTATGGCCTATCCGAAAATCGCGGATATCGATGGAGATGGTTATAAAGAACTCATGGCCCAAACCCGTGAAGGACTTCGCTGCTGGACGATATTCGGTGAGGATAAGTAAGTATATATTTTAAAGTGCATGAGTAGTTGGCTCATGTGCTTAACTTATCTTTTTTGTCTCGTTCTCTTTGCCCCCCCTCCTTCCGGAGCGGAGCACCGGAAGGAGGATGTTGCGAGTAATGACCAAGTACTGTTTCCGTCGCTCTGCCGCGGAAACAGTACTTGGGAGATAGTCAGCTGATTCCCCAACACCAATAGCGCGAGTATACGAGATGCTGAAAGAGAAACTTCGACAGGCCATCCTATGCCAAGGTTTAATCTACCGAAATACAACCTACGTAGCCGAAAACTGCTTCAGTCTCTTATGCTCCATAGCTTCAGCGACGGAGCACGCAGTAGACCCTTGAGCGCAGGCATAGCTTCGTAGCACAAGTTCACTTTTTTAGAAAGAAGGACAACCACTTGACATCAAGGTTGTGAGAGTGTTGTCCGGCTCAACATAATTAACAGACTACAATGTTATAAAATATCGGCCAGGGCTTCTTGTAAATAGGGGAAGCGAAACTCAAAGCCGTGTTGCTGCAGCTTTTTAGGTTGTAGGCGTTTACTCGTTAAAATCGGATCAGCCGCCTCTCCCAGTACTAACTTTAACACTGATCCCGGGACTTTAAACAGCGACGGACGATTGAGCTGTGCCGCCAACTCGTTGGCAAATGTTCGCATGGTAACCGGGTTGGGGGCGCTCAAATTATAAGCTCCCGTAAAATCTTCGTTATGGATTGCAAAAACGATGCCTCTGCATAGGTCATACATATGTATCCAGGGAAAATACTGGCCTCCACTACCAATGGGACCACCTACACACAGCTTGAAGGGGGTTAACATTTGCTCCAAGGCTCCGCCATCTTTTTCTAAGACAACAGCAATGCGCGGAATAGCCAACCGAACGTCTAAAGCGGTAACCAGCTCTGCTGCCTGTTCCCAATCCACACAAACCTTGGACAGAAATCCCTCGCCCGATTCCTCTGTTTCATCCAGTACCTTGTCCCCACAATCTCCATAGTAGTCTGCTCCCGACGCTGAAACCATTACGGAAGGACGATTATCGGCTTGCTCAATTGCACTTACGAGCTGGGTGGTTGTCTCAATTCTACTGGAATATATTTTTCTTTTAACTTCTTCGGTCCATCGCTGCCCAAAAATGGAGGCTCCTGCCAAATTAATAACGGCATCAGCCTGTTCCATTTCAGCTGCAAGATTGTCATCCCATGACACAAATTGCTGGTTCTCAGCTTTTTCTTCTTCATACTTCTTAGGATTACGTGTTACAATGGTCAAAAGATGTCCCTCACGAAGCAGCATGCTTCGAAGATAAGAACCAACAAAGCCTGTAGCACCTGATAAAAAAATCTTCATAAAAATAATTTCATTTTTTTGGTAGCTATCAATTACATTAGTAATCGACTAATCATTCCAGAGTTAAGGTAATGTAACAATGATGAACCCAAAATATCGACGTTATTCCATATTAACCATAAGAATTATTTTAGGACTACTGTTCCTGATTTCGGGGGTGGGCAAACTCATCAACGGGGCCGACGCACGCTACCTGGTAGAACTGCTGGCTACAGAATATTTTTGGCTTATTGAGTATGCATCAGCAATAGTGACAGGAACTTCTATACTGGAGTTAGTGCTCGCCGTTTTTTTACTCTGGGGAAAATACCTGAAGTGGGCTCTTTCGGTTACCCTGCTCATGCTAATCGGCTTTTCGTCGGTACTGGGGTATTTTTATCTGCAGGGAATGAATGTTGACAGTTGCGGTTGTTTTGGGGCTTTTGGCTTTGCTTCGGGATTGGAGTTTACGCTAATACGAAACGCGGTACTTATTACAATGATCTTAGGGGCTTATCTACTAATGAGTTCCAACGATAACAGCTGGCAAAAGTAGCCGTACGATCCATCGCAAACAAGCGGACCAACTGCTGAAATTTCTGATCGATTATAATATGCTATGCTTCATAAGACTATAAAGTATACTTCTGTATAAGGGATGACATTTTTACTCATAAAATTATAAAGAAATCATTTTTATAACCACGAAAGCTTCTTACTTCCCTTTTTAGTATCCTTAGTGGAAACAGCATCTATAAATATTTCTTCCAGAGATTCATAAGTCTCTTTGGTTAACTCATTTTTTATTTTTGCTCGTATCTTTTGTGTCTTACACTGAAAAACAAGCTTTCCTTTATCAATGATTGCCACTTCATCACAGAATTTTTCTACCGCATCAAGATTATGAGAACTAAGTATCACCGTAACCCCCTTTTCGGCCATTAAGCGCAATGTATCCTTGATCTGTTTTACAGCAACAGGGTCAATCCCTTCCAGCGGTTCATCCAGTATAAGCAGTTTCGGTTGATGTATCATTGCCGCTGCCAGAGACACTTTTTTCTTCATACCTTTTGAACAGAATTCAATTCGCTCATCTTTCTTTTCATCTAACTCAAAAAAATGCAATAGTTCTGAGACACGCATTTCAATTTCCTTTGCCGGCAGTTCATACATCGCAGCACAAAAATTCAGGTAGTCTATTACGGATAGCTTTTCAATATAATGAGGTTTATCAAGTACGAACCCAACCTCTCTTTTGTATTCGTAACCTCCTTTTTTAATCTGTTTCCCAAGAATTGTAAAACTTCCTTCTGTTTTATTGATAACTCCTGCAAGAATGTTCATAACGGTTGATTTACCCGCTCCATTGGGACCTACAATGCCGAAAATGGAGGATGAGGGAATGGCCAAAGAGAAATCATCAACAGCACAAATAGATTTCTTATACTTTTTTGTAAGGTTGTTTATTTCAATCGCATTCATATCTAACTGATTTTATAAAAAACGGTTTGGAAGTTTCTCTCCGCCCAGGGGAGTTCATAGAAGTACCACACAAAGCAAGAAACACAGAAAAATAAGACACACAACGTCCAGCTTCCCATCCAGCTTTTAAATATCAGGTATGGAACAGGAGAAACAGCAACAATGAGCCATTGAAGGGGAGAAAACCCCAGACGTTCTGATGACATAATATTTTTTGAAATACTAACAACATTTCCCAATAGTAGACATACCGATATTGAGGTAATAAAATATAGCGCCATATCTATATAGTCCTGCGCGGCAATAGGAACAAAAAATGAGGCTGCTACCAGCATAGGCAGGGGCACTGCTGCTGATAATAAAAGCAAGGCAATATTTTTCGACAGAATAACAGACCGCAGAAACCAGGGAGTGAGCATATAACCCTGTATTTCGTTCTTTTTTTCGCAAAACAGACGTCCAAATAATCCTCCCGTGAAAGAAATAGCTAATGCAACACTAATTAACGGAATATTGATAGCGTAGGATCGACTAAAGTCTACCAGGATGATCCCTGAGAGTATATAAAACAGAACTAAACCAATAGTCAGATTCAAGTAACGATTCATTATTTTTAGCTGAACCTGAATATATTTCAAACGATCCATGTACATCTATTTTTATTGATTCTAGCCCAATCTTGAAATTACAAGTAGCAAGATTAATGGCAGACCTAAACTGCCCAACAATATTGGAAAGTTCTCCCACACTAGTTGCGGGCTCTCTGTCCAGAGTCCATATAAAGTAGCTCCAGCCTGTTTCAGTACAGGAATTTTAACCATAAAATCATCTATAAACTCTTCCATACCTGTAAGAACGACGATGAAAAAAACCGCTATATACTGAATATTATTTCCCATTTTATCTAAGTATTTCCCAAAAAGGCTATAGAACAGAGCTGTCCAAGCTAAAATAATGCTTAATAAAAGAAACCATACGATCACGCTTAAAAATGCCCCTGTATACAGTGATTGTTGCACAAACAAAACTACAAAGCAGACCATCGATGATAGGTATATCAACGATTTGTAATCCAACAGCAAAATTGCAAAATGGAATAGAGTTTTTTTCCATTTACTGATTGGAAAGATCGCCAGTTGATAAGGCTCGATAAATGCCCTGTTTGTAATTCGAGCTATGATTGCAATTATATCAAAAACAGCAACAAAGTAAGCCACCACTATAAACGAATCTCGATCTGTATAATCTTTAAACAACGTCACTGATATCATTGAAATAACTGCCACACAAAATATACCAATCACGAAAAAATAGAGCCATGGGTTTTGGCGAATACTTTTGGAGAGTTTTTTATTGACTTTATATAGCTCTTTGGTAGTAGTTAGCATTACTTGTGTTTTATTAGGGGGCTTTGAATTACTTGCTCTTTTCGAGTTTTTCTCAATTTGGGATTTTGCAGACTCCAAAAATGTATAAATAGTCGATAATCATAGTCATTTCTGTTGTTATTGGCCCGAAAATCGGGCCAGCGAGGCCGATTCGGCCTCTGATGGGTACAGCTCACCCATCAGGTGACCGCTGCCGGCAGCAGGGGCGAGCCGGATTTGGCCCAGCTGATGCTGCGTTCGATATTCCAACAGATCGCACTCATGATAAACCGGGCCTTGTTGCGAAGTTTGGTCTTGGCGGAGGCAGTAGCCATTCCGTAGCGGTTTTTAATGGCCGCGAAGGGATGTTCCCCGTAGCGGCGGACCCGCCGCTTGCGGGTGTTTCGGGCTTTCTGGGATGAGCTCAGCGGGCTGTTCCGGTAGGCTTTATCGAGTATGCCATAGTAGATTCCCTGCTGGCGGCAGGTGACCTTCAGGTCCTTGCTGGGATAGGCCTTGTCGCCGAAGATCGCCCGTTCGTCGCCACTGAGCAGGTTCTCCAGTTGGGTAGAGTCATGCGGGGAGGCCGTCGTAAAGCTCACCCGGCGAATCAGCTTGCTGCCCACGTCCATCCCAATATGGCCTTTGTAGCCAAAGTAGTGGGTCCCGCCTTTTTGGGTGGAGTCGGCGTCGGTGTCGATTTGGGCCGAAGGCTGCTGTTCTAATCCCCTGCATTTATCGTCGCTAAGCGGGCGTCCCGCTGATTCGATAATGCTCGCATCGACGACCGTCCCGCGCTTCAGGATCAACCCCTTGGCCTCCAGCTGACCGGTTACCTCCCCGAACAGATCCTCCAGGTGGCCGCCCTCGGCCAGGGCCTCGCGAAACCGCCAGAAGGTACTGAAGTCTGGGACCTTCTGGTCCAGGGGGAGCCTAGCGAAGCGGCGAAAACTCAGCCGATCGATGAGCTGATCCTCCAATTGTGGATCGCTAAGCTGGTACAGGTGCTGCAGAAACAGCCCGCGGATCATCCATCGAACCGGTTTGCGGGGCTGCCCGCCCTGGGGGCCCGTTTTGTCGATGCGGCGGCCAATCTCGTAGAGCGGAGCCCAGTCGATCCACTCGTCTATTTCGGCCAGCCGTTCGGTTGAACGGCTAATTTGACCAGATTGGGTGGCCCATTGATCCAACATGCTGAGTTGGTGGCGTTTGTCCGAGATAACAAAACAATATGAGGTGAAAAATTGGTGATGTTCAGTCAAATCTACCTATTTTGAGTAAAAATCGCTAAATCAGGGGGTTCTGCAAAGCTCCCTATTAAAAAGAAATAGATTCCTAGCTCCATTTTTCTATATAGCATTGATAAAATTTTCTTCCTTTTCTTGAGTATTTATCTTAAATTTTTTGATGGAATTATGATAGGCTATTTAAAACCAGAGTTCAAATAATATGTGCAATAAGGCGGACATATTCTGGTTCTCAAAACCAACATTCCAACTCAGCCATGAGAATCGTCATCAAATAAACGCCTTGTTAGATGAGGGTCTTAACCAAAACGAAATTACCCGGACTATCGACGTGCCCTGATTGCCCATCTCTTCTGAGCTTAAAGGCAATGTAGCCAATAATGCCCAATCAAACCTTACACCCGGAGGTCGCCCAGCAACTGACCAATCAGCGCCACCAGAATAAACCTAAACACCACCGGCCACGTCTAAACTATAATCGATTAGCTCTTCGTAACTCCACCTGCATTCATCAACTCCTGACCTTTGACAATGACAAAGCTTTTGCCCCAGCATAAAGTCACTGAGGCCTTAGGGCTGATACCTATTTTACGCATCCGTATACTTCTCCAAGACAACTGGAGCGTGGGAATTTTCATTTAGGTCACAGCAAATCTTTCTAAAGAGTCAAAACATGTAAGGATATCCAAGCAGCGCACCAAAAGCTCAAACAATACCTGATCGTTCGTCCCATTCGGGGATTTGATTACCTTTTTCCTTTCCAAAAATCCTAAAACACCACTGTGCTGCATTGTTCAGTTGAACACGGCATAACATTATTTTTCATAACTTTTAAGTTTAAGTTTTAAATGGAATGACTTCTAAAAGCCGTAAAGCCATATAATGGCTACCATTGAACCAACAATACCCAATGAGGTAAAAACATTTTTTTTGTCTTCTTTAAAACGAATATAGGTGTAATACGTCCAAATAGGTACACAAAATATTGATATAAGAATAAGATATTGAATATCAGGCCCTATGTATAGTAAAGAAGTGATGTATATCCCCATCAAGATAGATGAGAAATAGCCTAGCAGCTTAGTTTTTTCGCTTAATTCAGTTTTTTTCAAACTTAAGAGTTCATAAATAACATAAAGTACTAAAACGCCAGTTATTATATATGAAAAATCAGAATCCATAGTTCATGTCTTAAAGATAAAAACTGAGTTCTAAATGTGATCAAGGTTTTACTTTTCCCAGATCACATTCATTATTTTATTTATTAAGATTCATTCAGCCATACAGGCATTATAATCATCTATTGCAGTAGCTACAGCTAATGTTGCATTATAAACTGCCCCCGCAGCACAAGTGGCATAACCACCAGGGCCAGTTCTTAACCCTATTATTGTACATCCGTAATAGATCATAAAATCATATGTACGATGAGCGCTTTGTATGTCTTCCTCAAATTGCGCTTGACAGTTATTGCTTTTGTTTAAAGTATTGTTGTTCGAAGTCGAAATATTGTGAAGTATTTTGAATAGTTGTCTTACCTCTACTTCAGGACGCTTACTAAGCTCGAATTGTTCTTTTAAGTAATTGACCTTCTCCATAATAAGAATTTTTCTTTCTTCCCAATATTCTTGATTTAATCCGATTTGGTTTAAAACATCTTCTTTTGATTGATTCTTAGAAAATGAAGTTTTCCGATTCATCATCTTTTTTCTAATCTGACTAAATTGATTAGTAGTTTTCTTATTGAGTTCAACATATACAGAATCCTTGGAAATTTCCTTTGCTAATTCTTGCACCGATAAGCTGCTAAAATCAATACTTTTGGTATTACTAACCTGTTCTTGACACCCCCAAAGAAAAGAACCAAACATACACTAATTGAAAGTAAAGTTTTCATAATTATTTTTTTGTTTTATATTTTCTCATCCAAAAAGCCAACGTACTAACCTATTTCAATGAGGTGCTCTCTTAGCCCTTTTAATGAATGCCTTTCCAATATCATGAATGGGATTAAGCCCGTCAATATTGAACTGTATCCCATTTGTTTTCTGTCTATCCGTTTTGTTTGATGCCGATTTTAGGAGCCAAGATACAAGATATTAGGATCCCGGAAATTTGTTAATTCCATAACTGATTAGTGTTTTCATCTTCGACAGTAAAAGATAACCGACATAAGTCTAACTCTTTGCTTAGTTGTTATACTCTTTATCATATAAGAGCTTCTCTCTAAGCTCGGTAAAATTCGTTTCGTAGTGTCGTTTAAGAAACTTGTATAGGGCTTGCTCATCTTTTAAGCCGATCTCCGCAGCGATAGCCCGACTTGTTTTGTAAGGATACTGTAAAGTCGCTTTGTGTAGTTGGGTATATCGTACTCTGCAAAGACATTTATATGGCGTCTCACCGAAGTGCTCTGAAAAAGAAGTCGAAAAATAACTTCTCGAATATCCCATGTACCGGGCCCAATCTTGTACGCTTGTTATTTGCTTTAAATTCTTTTTTAGAATATTGAGTGATAATTTTAAGTGAATAGGTTTATAGCAATATTTTTTCTCTTGCATATCTAGCCGAGTTATATTTCTATTATGATACTTTATATCAAGAGCTTCAGCCGATACTTTTGTTACATTAGAACCCTTTAATTGTTATAGAACTAATAATTTTTCAAATATGGCTTCTGCCAGTATCATTTTACAGTATGCTTGTAAGCCAACTATTTCAATGAGAATTCGAAGAACAAATATTGTAAAAGAACTTCTATGTTATAACGAGTAGGGGGAATACTAGAAGTTTGACGTGGGGAACAACAAACCCCGACCCCGAATCCACCGGGCTCGTGATGGCAGCTATTAAGGGATTTTAAACCATCTTGTTATTATTTCGAAAAACACCCAACCCGGGCTGATCACTTAATACAAGCTTTTTATCTTCGGTAAGTGCTACCCCTTCAAAAGGATCATCCTTAATCAACAAAAAACCATCCAGGTCCACATAATCAGCCCATGTCCCGATCAGGGCTCCGGCGGAAATGGCCAGCGAACTCTCAATCATACAGCCCACCATTACGCTTAAATCATACTTTTGAGCCTGTGCAATTACATTTCGTGCTTTAACCAGGCTCCCTATTTTCATCAGCTTGATGTTGATGCCGTGAAAAGCCCGGGACATCTGCTTCAGGTTTTCGTTCCCCTTAAAACTTTCATCGGCCATAAGGGGCAACGGCGACCACTGTTTTAAGGCTATCATCTCATCAAACATGGCCGACGGCATCGGCTGCTCTACCAGTTCTATATTTTGATCCGCTAAGAAGGTGATCTGTTTCTTGGCCTCATTGACGTTCTTCCACCCTTCGTTGGCATCTACGCGAATAGGCTTATCCGTAATTTCCCGTATGCCCCGAATAATATCACGGTCACGCTCGGTACCCAGCTTTACTTTCAGGATGGGATATTCTTCTGCTTCACGAACTTTCTGTTGCATCACTTCAATGCTGTCCAAGCCGATGGTAAAGGATGTGGAAGGAGTTATATTTGAAGGAGCATTCCAACATTTCCATAGCGGCTGCTCTTCTGATTTGGCCCACCAATCCAACCATGCCATCTCGAGCGCTGCCAATGCAGCATATACCGGGGAATCCAAGCTTGCTAATTTTTGAGCCACGGCATCCGGACTATCCAAGTCGTCAAAAAAACCTTCTCCAAGATCATCAATGAAGTTGATAACTGTTTCGGCATCTTCAGCATAGCGTCGATTGGGCCCTGCTTCTCCCCAACCGGTAATGCCGTCGGCCGTAAGGCTGACCACCACATTGCGCACTGTTTCTTTGGTACCGCGGGCAATAGTAAATGGATTGGTTAATGTGAGTTCACTGACTTGGCACTCAATATTAAAATGAGACATACCCAATAACTTTCAAGAAATAGAGGTAACAATAAAAAGCCGGTGCTGCTAAGATAAGGGCATCAAATCGATCGAAGACACCACCATGTCCCGGCAGTATGTTAGAAGCGTCTTTTACATTTGCTGCCCGCTTGAGGCGACTTGCTGTTAAATCACCAATAGGGCCAAAAATACTAACAAATACGGCAGCAGGAGCTATAGCCAGTATAGAGACAGGAAACTCAAAGGGCACAAAATATATGACTAACCCTAATCCTACCAATGCCCCGATGATCCCGAAAAAAAAGCCTTCCCAGGTCTTGTTCGGACTAATGGTGGGAGCCAGCTTATTTTTACCAAATGCCTTCCCACCAAAATATGCAAAAACATCATTCCCCCAGACCATCAGTAGTACGCTTATGGTCAATGCAAAGCCCATTTCACTGCTTCCCATATCACGTATCAAAAGCATCGTTAATAAGCCCAATGGAGCATAAATGCCTGCAAAAAAGGTAGATATAAGTTCTTGTAACCCAACATTCCCGGTTTTAAATATTTTAACTGCCACAAAAACCAGAAAAATCCCAATACCTATAGGAAAAGCGTGATCCAAAAAAGGGATCAAAAGCACCCATAGTCCAATAGCATAGGGGAAATAAGGATCCGGCTTAAAACCGGATCCTTCACTTAGGGCCGAGAGTTCATACTGAATAAATAAAGATATAAGTACCACCAACCCTGCAAAGCTCCAACCACCCATCCAGGTAATAAATAAGAATAGAGCCGCAGCTGGCGCGGCAAAGAGAATACGCTTAGCTAATTCACTCACAGCTTATCTACTCTTCCTCCCCTTCATTATTAAGCGCAGTTTCAGCCAGGATTTCACGGGCTTCCTCTTCATACTCATTTGGTACGTACAGATATACCAAAGCTGTATCTCCTATATTCAAACTTAAGGCAGAGTCGCGCTTCGATAAAATATTAGCCGGTATATCTTGGTCAGCCAGGTGATCTTTAGCCATTTCAACTTTATACTCTGTTCCTGCCTCCATAACACAGGCCCAATTTTCAATTTCGTTCGGATCGGCTTCATTAAACATAGTAACTCCGTTTTAGGTTGCCCTTTTGGTGTACTGGTTGTACATGAAATATACAATAAAACCACTTATTAACAGACTCGGAATTACAGCTTCTATAGGCGGCATTGATTCGGGTGTAATTTCGGCAAAAGCGGAATCCGGGTAGTAGGTACCTACCAGCACGCTTCCCCCGTTATTCACCAAGTGAGCAACCATCGCCGGTAGAATACTGCGTGATGTCCACGTTATAAAAGCAAAAACCATCCCCAGTGTTGCTAGAGGCAACAAGTTTGTAGGCTGTATGTGATACATCCCAAAGAAGATCCCTGAAACAATAATTGCGGGCCAAATCCCCCAACTTTTCTCCAAAGCTCGCATTACGTAGCCGCGATATAGCACTTCTTCACATACAGCAGGTACCAGGGCTACATGAAAAAGAGTAAGCCATACCAGGTGATCTCCCTTCAAGAAATCCTCAATCATCTGCATCTGGGTATTTTGCATCTCACTCAGGAATTCAGGAGCCGGAACCATGGCATTAAGCCATGATAAGAACCATACAAAAGGTTGTATGGCAAAAATCAATGCAATAGTTAGGACAATCTTTGACGGAGTATCGGGGTTGAAGTTAAACCGAAAAAAAGAGGGGCGACCTCTAGAAGAAACATGAAGACGTGCAAAAAACCAGGTAGCTAACCCCAGAAATAGAATTTGGCCAGTAGAATTGCCAATAAAGAGAAGGTCAATATTCTCTGTAACTAATTTTTCTATCTGGGCAGGATCAAAGGTCCCTCCTTGTTGCCATACTATTAACAGTATCCCGACAACGTTAGCAGTAACCTGAAACAAAACGAAGGCACCAATAATCCAAAGAATGGCCAGTGCCCAGTCGGCAAAACCGTTTCGTTCTGCCCATGAAGTATAATGTTCTTCGCTCATTAAAAAATTAAATTCTCAAATTGGCAATATTATTTATTGCCAGAATAAACAATTATCCCTCGTCTTTGCCAAATATTTTAGCGCCGATCATTCCTGTTATAAGATTTCCAATTCCCAATATTACGGTATTCATTAAAAATCCCTTTGTGATACCCCAAAGGGTATTACTGTTTTTAAATTCTGAGGCTATGCTATCAACCATTTGCTGTTTTTGCCCTTCAGGAACTCCTTCCATGGCTTCAAAATTTGCAATCATGCTATCCATAAGACGCTCAGTATATGTTGGATCAATGACATTCCAAAATTGGTTCAGGACAGTAACAACAATAGCGGTGGCAATGGCAACATATAGTCCTATTAGAGCTCCCTTTCCAAGCGTAATAGATAATCCGCCATATGTTTTAGAATAATGCCAAATAGCAAGTATAGCACCACATATACCAACCAAACAAGCGATACTAGAGCTTACCGTCTGATTCATATTGCCAAACATAGAACCGGACGGTTCTGAATTAATCATTGCATAACCACCAATTAGTGATATCGCAAAATAAAGAATACCAAAAATAAGTGCAGCTATACCTACAGATGTCCAATATGACGGCTGTTCGTTAACTGTTTGTTGTTGTGACTCTTCCATGATTTATCCCCTTTGATTTGATTGTAGTTAGAAAAAAGTCTCTTGAAAAGATTAGTGCGCCAGTTGAGCCCAATAGGATCCCCAACACCAATCGCGAGAGAAGCGTATTTTGCCAAAATCCGAGCATATTTCCAACAACATCAATAAAATTTAATATAAGTGCTGAAAGTGCTAATTTTTTGGGCGATAGTAAGTTAGGAAAAGTCCATTTAGCCCATAAAGGCATTGTTATCCAGAATATGGCAAAGGCCGAATAGATCCCCAAACACCGGCTGCAAACAGCCATGGGTTGTCCATTTATCCAAAATGAACGTTCTGGGAGTTGGTGGCACAGCATCTGAAATGCCTGATGTTGCCACTGAAATAGCCAAAAGCCCGATTGATTCCATAATCCACCACCTAATGCCACCAAAACAATGCCGCAAGTTAAAACCAATACTAAAAAGTAAAGTTTTAACTGCTTCGTTTGCATAACCTTAAATTAGATCGCAGATTCCAAGTTACTGATAAAATCAGCGGGAGCCCGACACGGTTTCCGGTTTTCTTCTTTCATAAAACAGAGTGATACCTGTCCAATTATATGAGGTTGTTCCCTCCTTTCAGTATAAACTTCGTAGTACGTTTCGAGTTTTACTGTAGGAACCTCAAACAGCATCACTTTAATAGTCATTAACTCATCATAGAAAACGGGTGCTTTATAATCAACTTCGGTATGGATAACCGGAAGCATAACGCCGTTTTCTTCGAGCTTGGTATAGGGAAAGCCCAATGACCGAATCATTTCGGTACGGGACTCCTCAAAATATTCCAGATAGCGTCCATAATAGACATAGCCCATCTGGTCGGTTTCTCCATACCGGCTGCGTAGGCTATGAGAGTAACAATAGATCGGGTCTTCTGATGGAATCACAGTGCGATATGTTAGGCCGGCTGGGCAGCTTGTTCCCATTCGCCCATATTGGAATACTTTTCAATACGGTTTTCAACCAGTTCTGCGGGCGACATTTTTTTGAGACGCTTTAATGATTCCAGTAGCTGTTCTTTGACTGCCTTTGCCGATTGATCAGGGTCGCGATGGGCTCCCCCTAGTGGTTCATCAATAATTCCTTCAATAATACCCATATCTTCAAGATCAGGAGCCGTTAACTTTAGTACCGCTGCGGCCTGTTCTTTATAGTCCCAGGTTTTCCATAAAATTGAAGAACATGATTCGGGAGAAATTACCGAATACCAGGTATTTTCCATCATATACACTTCATTACCCATGCCGATACCGATTGCACCACCGCTGGCACCTTCTCCTATCACCACTGAAATAATAGGCACCTTGAGCGTTGCCATCATCTTTAAATTCTTTGCTATGGCCTCGGCCTGTCCACGTTCTTCGGCTTCTAAGCCAGGATAAGCACCGGGGGTATCTAACAAAGTAATAACCGGTATATCAAACTTTTCGCCTAGTTTCATAAGGCGATGAGCCTTTCGATATCCTTCAGGGTTTGCCATCCCAAACCGGCGATATTGTCGGCTGTCGGTATCCCGGCCCTTTTGATGCCCCATGATAACCACTGATTGGCCATCAATTGTTGCAAATCCTCCTACAATAGCTTTATCGTCACTATGGTATCGGTCACCGTGAATTTCTACAAAGTTTTCGGTGATTTTATAAATATAATCCAGCGTATAGGGCCGCTCGGGATGACGAGCCAGCTGTACACGCTGCCATCGTGTTAAATTGGAAAAGATGGATTTTCGCAGTTCATCAACACGCTCTTCAAGTCGTTCGATTTCAGGTGTTAATACATCATCGTCCGTTATCGAAAGCTCGCTGAGCTCTTTAATTTTCTTTTCGAGATCAGCAATTGGTTGTTCGAAATCTAAATACTCCATACCATTTATTTGTCGCTTGAAAATTCCGTTCAAATATAAGAACTAAAGCTAAGATTTAAGAACTTATCTTAGAGTTTTACAGTGTCCCGAAAATACTTTGAAGTTTTAATGTCCAAACCCTCCATATCGCTTCCCAGACAATACCTTTCGACATTTTAGACACCCCTTCTTCTCGCTCACGAAAGATAATTGCTACTTCTCTGAGTGTAAACCCTGCTTGCCAAGCTCTAAAATGTAATTCGATCTGGAATGCATAGCCATTAGATTTGATCCCATCCACTGGAATATGTTCCAACACATTTCTATGGATACATTTAAAACCGGCGGTAGTATCAAAAATAGGAAGCCCAGTAATATAACGGGCATACAGATTGGCACTATAAGAGAGAATTAATCGACTCAAAGGCCAATTAATAATGCTGATACCATCAGCATAACGCGACCCAATAGCCACATCGGCATCACTATTTTTAACTTTATTAACTAAGCGCGGCAGGTCATCAGGATCATGAGAAAAGTCAGCATCCATCTCACATATATAATCGTATTCATGCTCCAGGGCATATTTAAATCCTCGCACATAGGCTGTGCCCAATCCCAATTTTCCGGATCGTTCAATTAAATGAAGGCGACCACCATATTGCTCTTGCTGATCTTTAACGATCTGCGCCGTTCCATCCGGGGATCCATCATCCACAATCAGCAGATGCATAGCCGGGGCTAATCCCATAACCTGCTCAATTAATCGAGGCACATTATGAGACTCATTATATGTAGGTACAATAACTAATGTCTTATCAGACATAATACTTTCTGAATAACTCTTTAATAGTACTGGTAAAACAGCAGATTAATAATTGCTAAGGATACAAAAATGTAACTTAAGGTTACATCAAATAATTTATTAATTTCCAGCCCAATATTATCAACAATACTGAAAACTCATAATCCTATACATTTTTGTTTGAACTAAAAAAGACGGCAGCCTCAACGAAGGCACGACTAGGTACGCTAACAACAGACCACGGTGAAATATCGACCCCTATTTTTATGCCTGTTGGTACACTGGCATCTGTGAAAGCAGTTAAGCAGGATGACCTGAAAGAAAAAATTAAAGCTCAGATCATACTCGGCAATACCTATCATCTTTATTTGCGCCCCGGATGCGATATTATGGAAAGTGCCGGAGGATTACATTCTTTTATGAGCTGGGATCGCCCTATTCTAACTGATTCCGGCGGATACCAAGTATTTTCATTATCAGATAATCGAGAACTTACCGAAGAAGGGGCAGAGTTCAAAAGTCACCTTGACGGATCTAAACATATGTTTACCCCAGAAAACGTGGTTGATATACAGCGTACCCTGGGTTCCGATATTATGATGGTACTGGATGAATGTCCGCCCTACCCCTGCAGCTATGAATATGCTAAAGAATCAATGGAGCTGACTCATCGCTGGGAGAAGCGCGGGCGCGAGGCTTTCTTAAATACAGAGCCTAAATACGGACACAAGCAAGCCCAGTTTGGTATTGTTCAAGGGGGTACTTTTGAAGACCTTCGTATTGAATCATCCAAGCGGGTAGCTGATATGGATTTTGAGGGTATTGCTATTGGCGGGTTAAGTGTAGGGGAACCCACCGATCTGATGTATGAGATGACTGATTTAAATACCGATTATCTTCCTGAAAACAAGGCCAGGTATTTGATGGGAGTAGGCAAGCCCGCTAATCTTCTGCATTGCATTGCGCGCGGAATCGATATGTTTGATTGCGTACTGCCAACCCGTAATGCCCGTAACGGTCAAATATTTACCGATAATGGATACATTAATATTTCCAATGCCAAGTGGAAGAATCATAATCAGCCCTTAGATCCGGCCTTTCCTTCTGACCTCTGCTCCAAATATAAGATGTCTTATATCCATCACCTCTTCCGAAATAATGAACTGTTGGGACTTGAACTTGCCAGCCTCCACAACCTCACTTTTTATCTATCGCTTATGGATGAAGTCAAAGAACGTATTGCAAACGATACTTTTCACAATTGGTACAAAGAAAAAGCTGAAGTGCTGGATACCAAAATTTAGTAGCTGATATAACTTTCTCTTATCCTGACTCCTGCACTTGCCCCGCCTGCTCAAAATAAACCTGTATATTAAACAACAATCACTATTTAGACTGATAAAAGCGTTAGAACATCTGCCAATGTTACCTTCGGTGACTCCTGCCAGGATATGCTTGAAACGGGAAATTCTACATTGTAAATTTATGGTCTCCGTTACCGTTTGGAGCTCGTAGACTGTCGAAATTTGTTAAATATTTTCTGCTGGATACCTTGAAGCTTTTTGGTTGTTATATCCTTAGGAATTGGAATCGTTTCCTTTCCAAAATGGATCCATCCCTGAATATTCCCGCTTGCCAATTTCTGTTGATGTTTTTGCTTACTTCCTTCAGCTTCGGGTACTACAAACTGTTTCGTTTTGGTAGAATCCCCTAGATTAGCAAACACCATATTGTTAGTCTCGGGATCTGCATAACTTGTATTTACCCCTGAATCCGAATACGACTTAACATAAACTGTATCTCCGGGTGCAGCAAACTGATCTAAATATGCTTGATTTCCGTACTCTGAACGTCCTCCCCTTATTAAATCGTAGCTAAAGACATCATAAGAAGAAGGATCAGCAGAAATATCCTCAGAAGTACTATACAACGTTACTACTTTTCCCAGACCGTTGTGGGGAACAGTTGCACTAATGAAGCCTTCAGCATCAATAGTTATATCTCCATCGAAAGAAGTATCCGTATAGATGGTATCAATATTCGTTGTAAAGTCAGGGATTTTTGACAGTTGCGTATACTCCCCCGGCTTTATAAAAGCCTGTCCATTTCCTGCAAAGCTAAAAGCCGGAATGCGCATTGTACCAAAACCGGCCTTCTCAAGACTGATATCATATATGCCTGCCCGTACATCTTCCAGTAAGAATCGACCATCTGCATTCGTGCGATCAGAATTAGAGGTACCCTTCAGGCTTACCGTTACATTTTCCTGCTCGTCAATCGGCCTTACCCACTGGTCGTTCGTTTTTACAAAACCGGTGATACTTCCCTTTGATCCGTCAGCACTGCTGCTATTATCACAGCTTGTAATAACAGCAAATAAAAAGAATACTGCACATACAAACATTACAGAACCAGTCCACGGGAAAAAGCTATGCATATTTGTGCGATCAGTTTCGCCTTTATCCTTTGACCTGTAAAACATGATTAATTCGACTAAATTTGAAAAGTTAAAATCTATAGTTGTGAAAAATATTATGATTCCGGCTCCTTGAATTACAGACTGGCCTCAAGAACCATTACCGGAGAATCTGTTGGTATTATCTGATTTAGGGACAAGCCGGCTTCTTGTAATAAAGCTTCAAACTCGTCCGCGGTTCGCTCCTTTCCTGCATTCATAACCTGCATGTGCAGATCAAAAAACAGGGGACTCATGCCTGTATCTTCATCCAACACCCGTTCGATGAGCAGCAATCTGGTATCATCATCCATGCTTTCTTTACAAGTCTGCAAAATTTGTACGGCCTGCTCATCTTTCCAGTCGTGGATGATATGTTTCATAATCAGCACATCGGCCCTGGGCACACTTTCAAAGAAATCTCCTCCGCGGATATCTACTTGTCTTTTGATATCGTTTAACTCATGGTTTTCTACCACTTCGGCTTTGTCGAACAAGATGCCCTGCAAGTCGGGATTTGATTGCAGGATGCTTTTGAGTAAAATCCCACGGCTCCCGCCAATATCACATATGCTCTCACAGTCAGAAAAATCATAGACCTCCGGAATAAGATCGGCTGTCATTTGGGATTCAACTGTCATCCAATCATCAAAAATATCGGCATGCTTGGTGTGTTTCTTCGTATACTCGAAAAACGGCATCCCCACCGCATCTTCAAAGGCAGATTCTCCGGTCTGTAGTGAATGTGACAGATTATTCCAGGCTTTTTGCCATGGCTCACTGCCCATCAGAACAATAATATCATAGATACTGTCAGGCTCATCCTTAATGAGCAACCGTCCCGATTTTGTCAACTGATACCGATCATTATTTGAGGTAATCAAATTAATACCGGATGCGTAACGTAATACCCGGGGTAAAACCCCAGCATCCAAATTACAACACTCGGACAGCTCTTGCAGTGATGCTGGCCCATCCTTTAGCTGCTCACTGATGCCTGTTTCTACGATTGCTGACATTACTTGCAGATGGGCAAAGCTGGTAACCAGCTTCATTATTTCGTTATTAAAAGGTGAAGGTTGATCTTGCATACTACTTCTATTTATGATCTAAATTACTGTTTTATTAATGCTCCAATTTGTCACCAGCTGTCTGATCTCAGTTAAAAAAGATTATAGCCGGTAAAAATTCGGAAAAACTATTCCTTAGAATGGCTTTAAGTTTGCGTGAGCCGTCCATTGCCACATATTATCGGCCGGCTCCCACGTCCAGACGCTGAGCCGAGGGGCGGGTTCCGAGCTCGTGCGTTTGCCCTTTATGGTCTCGGTTACAGAAACTGTGTAGGTAACTATAAGCTGGTCATTTTTTTTGGTGGTCGTAAAATTACTCAGCTCATATTCGCCCAACTTTAGCCCTTCAATTAATTTAATTTCGGCCATGCGCCCGCGGGAACCATCGGAATGCACCGACTGAAAATTTTCGTCTATATGTTCTTTCAACCAGCTGATATTCGTATTCGCCATAGCTTTCCATACCTGTTTTTCTAGCTGTACTCCGTCAGCTTCAGGTGGTTCTGCTGTTGTTTTATTTTTTTGCTCGCAACCAATAAATGTAGTGGCAAGTAATATTAAACTGATTATAAAAAAGAGTGCTCTGTTTGAAGCAACCATATCCGAGTAGATTTATTAATTAAATTTTGCTGTAAACAAGTGATTTAGAACCAGGTTATGAACTAATGATTGAGTTACTTATTAGGGTTGTAGTTTTCGTCCATAAATATTTGGGCTTCTACTATCCATTCACTGTCTTTTTTGAGCAGAAGTAAGAGCGAGTGGTTTTTACGCAGTGGCACTTCATCGCCGTTGGGGTATTTTTGCCCTTTTATTTCCTGGTAGGTCCATGCAACCGCTACATCCGGCTTTAGAATACGAACCTTTCCAGTGGGTTCTCCGACCATCTCTCCGCTGTTAAATTCCGAAGAAGAAAACAATTTTTTCAGCTTCTCCTGTATTGCTTCCTGTCCTTCTCTCCAATCTCCAAAAGCGTTGAGCCACTGGGCTTCAGAAGAGTATATACTGGAAGCCATTTCGGCATCACGTTTGGCAAACCCCTCTGCCATAATACCTAATACCTTTCCAACGGCCTCTTTTTCGGTTTCTTTTGTTGGCTTATTCTCAACCGAAGTGCTGTTATCTTTGCAGGCAACAAAACTTGCCAGTATTGTTACGATTAGAGCCACTCCAATTGCAGGGTAAAATTTAAATGTACTCATGCTCAGTATTAATTTATTGTAGTTAAAATTAGTTATCTAAACTGGTTCGTTAGTCGAACACAAAAAATGTTGCTGGTTCCTTTACGATACTCTCCCCCTAATTATGATTGGTGTCGAAGATCCCATCGGTCGTCCTCTTTTATATTTCAGTTTCCCTTGTTTTCCAACGTTATTATTGCTTTTGGAGGATCGCCATCATGACCAGGAAAACCACCTATAGCTCCCTCGTTCTTGCTTGTTTCATAATCATCGGGTCCGTCCGCGATAAAATAACCGTAATCATCATCACCGCCATTTACGCCGCCATCGGCCTCTTTCACCCGTACTTTCAACTTATTTGATGCTGAGATAGCCCCGTCATATATAAATAGATTCGTATTCTTTGTAGAAGCAAGGTCAGGTAATGCAGGCTTAACACTCACCATGCCTGATTTTGTTGCATGACTCTCATCCAGCCTGCGGGACATAAAATAGAATTCACAGTCTCCGCCGAATATGCCGTCGTTGGTATAGTTTTTAATCCCTACCACCCGTGTAGTGGTACTGGCCTGTATCTTGCCGCCATTCCGGCTGCTGGTTACAACATATCCCTTTCTCCGTGCACTTAAACTATCCTTATGAATCTTTGGCTCTTGGGGATGCAGACTAAACATTGCCGCTATTTTAGCTTCTTTAATTGCCTGGCGAGAGGTAAAGGTTTCCGTGCTACCATCCGGGTGGTAGGAAGTTGCTTCTTTAATGTCGGGGTCAAGCACACAGGTGACAAACAGGTTGCTTTTGGCGTGTTCCCAGGTCTCGCGGTGTGTTTCGTAGGGAAGATAAAAATCCATGCTTGGCAACTCATCGAGCAAGCGATTGAGGACGTCTTCGCCGCCAAGTTTTTGGGCTACCGCTTTTTTCAGGGCGGCCCCTTCGGGTTGAGATAAAAACTCTCCAAACACCAGTTTATGCTCACGATAGGGTGAGGCATCCATCGCGCTGTGCACGCCTTTACGTACGTCGGGATTATCCAGAGCTGCCGCAACAGCATAAGCCAGTTTTTCGTTTGGTGCTGCGGGAAGGGGTTCCGGGGTGACACCCTGGTTACAACTCCCTACTAATAACATACCCAGAATCAATCCAATAACTTTTAACTGGTTCTGTTGGGTATTGCTCGCTGAAAATTTCATATAACTTCTTTTTGTTTTGTGATTAAAAACCAAGTGTTGTAAGCATTTGATGCCATCTAAAACGTAACAGGACAACAGGTTTGCTGCTTGTACAGATGTTGCAGATGTTTGTAATTTTGTGACAATCAGGCCTATATCAGCTATAGCCGTACTTTTTCAAAGACAATAATTTTTAACAGATCGCCTTCAAAGGAGCTTGCCATAATTCTTTATCATGTTCATTATTTACCTGTTTTAATAGGATTCATCAGCTGATTTAAAAAATTCTATCAGGTGTTTATTAAAAACGAATGGGCGATCCAGGAAAGGGAAATGCCCTGCCCGGGGAATAGCCTTAAATTGAGCATTCGGCATAATCTTCTTGGTTAACCGACCATATTGTGCAGGAATAAACTGATCTTCTTCCCCCCACAAAATAAGAGTCTTATGACTCACACTATTGAGCTGCTCATTTGTGAAAGGATCAAATACTTTTCCCTTTCCATCCCAAAAGGGACGCCTGCCACCGGGCTTTTCAAGTACTTCAGCCGCATACTTAGCTAAGGCTTCACAAATATTTGATTTTTCATGAACCAGAAATTGGGTTGCCCAGCGGGCGGTGGTCAATGAGGGGTAACAATTAAGCAACAAAAATCTTAGCTTGGCTCCATTATCCATCTGCTTACCCAGAGCACCGGAATTGATTAATGCCAGTCTTTTAATCCGCCCGGGGTTATTCATCGCAAACTGCAGCGAAATAGCTCCTCCACACGAGTTCCCAACCAGATAGCCCTCATGCAGCCCAAGCTCATCAAAGAAATTACGCAGCCAACGGGCATAAAAAGCTTTATCATAGGCCGCTGGTGGCTTATCGGATTCACCATATCCCACCACATCAGGTGCAATAACCCGAAAATGAGTAGAAAGGGTCCCGATAGACTGATACCAAACAACACCTCCTATCCCCGACCCATGCAGCAAAACCAGCGGGGGGCCGTCACCGGCCGCCAGGTAAGCCGTCTTGATATCACCGACCTGGATTTCGCGTTGCTCTACCGGCACCCCTATGGCTTCAATTAATTGTTGTCTTGCAGACATTTTATCCATGGTCTGATTTCCTAAACAGTCATTAAGAGCAGTGTAATAAAACAGGTGCCAATAATGATGCGAAATAAGCACCTGCGAAATACTCAGAATAATTTTGGAGAGGTAGTATCGGCTGCTCTTCCTGCTCTCCCGTCTATCCGGATTCCACATTTAGTGTTTTATCATCGCGCGCGTCCATATACATATCCGATATTATTTTCCATTTGCCATTGCGCTTGACCAACACCTTTAATGAAAAATTACGACGAACCTCCATAGGCTCTCCAGACTGAGTGTATTGCCCCTCACGTTCGGCATATGTTTTAGCTACTGCCACTCCATTCCCAATAATTCGAATGGTCGCTTGCGGTTCACTCACGAATGCACCTGTCTTAAACTGTTGTTGAGCTAGCAACTTTTCCAAGTAACACAAAATTTCATCCCTTCCCTTTAAGGTTGTTCCAAAAGCGTTAGTCCAATCGGCATTTTCTGTATAACAATCGGCCGCTAAGCTGGCATCCAACGTGCTAAAAGCTTTACCTATTTTGGCCAATACTTTTCCGACTTCTTGCTTTTCAGATTTACTATCGATACCAGTTACTTTACCTGTGGTTTCATTTTTCATATTTAATGACTGTGTTATTGCTATTATCTTATAGATTCAAATATAGATTTCTGGTTGTATGCCAATCGCTTATAGCGCATTCCCGTTGTAAACAACTGCTTGGACGCACGGCCAAAGCCATCTTCAACTGAGCCCAAAATAACCTGGCAATGCCCTAATCAATGACAAATGTGGCCTCAATTTTTGGTGGATTTCGTACCGGGTTTGCGTTATCAATACTATAGCTCCCTTCTTTGGTTAGGACTTTGGTACCATAGGTATCATCCTTATTTATACCACCCCATCCGCCATCAGATTCATATACCCTGGTATACAGTTCTCGTTCAGAAACCTTGTCGGGATGAATAGCCGCAAGTGGCGATATATCGGTTGTCGATGGATCGTCATCGCTCCCCGAATGAGCATGGATATTGTTGGACCTGTACAAATGAGGGGAATCTACCTTGTTGAGATACGTCTCAAAATAAATTTCACAGTCCCCACCGAATATGCCGTCACTTGTCCAGTTTTTAATTTTCGATAGTCGCGTATGCCACCTTGTTGACTGTTGTAATGATCCGCTCGCCTGGGATTCTGCAGCAGTACGATAGCTTTTGGGTTCTGCAGGATGCAGGGTAAACATTGCCGCCACCTCGGCCTGGTGAATCTGCTCTTCGGAACTAAGCGTTCGGCTGCTGCCGTCGGGATGATAGGCCGTAGCCTGTTTAGCATGAACATTCAGCACGCATACCGCCATCAAGTTATCATCGGCATGCTCCCATGTTTCGCGGTGCGTCTCATAGGGTAAGTAAAAATCTAGGGCCGGCAGCTCTTGTATAAGTTGTTTCAACTCATCTACGCCCCCCAACCTCTCTGCTAAACTACTTTTGAGGATACTCCCCCTCGCTTCTTGTAAAAAACTACCGAGCACCAGTTTATGCTCGTGGTAAGGTGAGGCATCCATCGCTTCATGAACACTCTGGCGTACCTCGGGATTGTCCATTGCTGCTGCCAGGGCATATGCCAGGCGCTCATTGGGTTCCTCCGGCATTGGGTTAGGCTCGGCCCTTTGGTTACATCCCCAAAATATCACTGCTATAAGCAAAAAGATTAGAAGGGGCAGTATTCTGTACGTATTGAAATTACTCTGATATAGCATAAACACGATCCTTGATAATTGATGATTAATCTGCCTGGTAATCTTTCTCTTTAAAAAATTGAGGTAACTTACTTTACATTTACAAAAACCCGGGCTTTGGGATACAGTGAACCTTCAAGAGGTTGTTCCGTCTTTTTACTGGTGTCGTATTTGCCCGACTTGGTTACTGTAAATGTGCCGTAATTATCATCCCCACCGTTTCCAAACCCACCGTCGGCCTCCATAGTTGTAACGGTCAGTTCATTTGACTCCGATGCGGCATCGGGATAGATCCAAACCGCAGGAGAAACAAGCTTGTTTCCGGCATGACCCGGCAGATTAGTTCCACTGCCTCCACGTCTTGGAACATGTACTATCTTTGAACTCCGGCTATTCCCGTCAGAATCGCTGGTCTTGAAATATATCTCGCAATCACCGCCGAAATAACCATCCGTTGTCCAGTTGTAAATACGGTAGACTCGTGTTTTCCACCTATCCGACTGAGTTGCTATAGGCGTTTTTACTTCGGAATCACCACGAAGTATCTTCTTCTCGGCAGGATGTAACGTAAACAGAGCAGCAACTTCCGAAGCATGCACCTCTTCTTTTGAGGTCAACATTTGGCTACTGCCATCTGGATGGTAGGCCTTAGCTTTTTTCGCATCCACATCCAAAATGCATATGGCCATGATATTGCCATTGGCGTGCTCCCACGTCTCGCGATGCGTCTCATAAGGGAGATAAAAATCCATTCTGGGAAGTTTGTCCAATAACTCATCTAACTTTTTCTCTCCTTCAAGCTGACTTGTTAGTTCTTCTCGAAGTTTGGTACCCTCCGAGCTCTCTATAAACTCCTGAAATACCAGCTTATGCTCACGGTGTGGAGAGGCATCCATCGCCGAATGGACGGTCTCTCGCACCTCGGGGTTATCCAAGGCCGCTGCCAGCACATATGCCATCTTATTATTAGGAGATTCTGGAAGAGGGTCCGGCGATGTTCCCCGGTCACATCCCACAATGGTCACAGCTATTAATAGACAGGCGACAATTTTCGGGAAATGAGTTACATCAATAGAAATAAAATTCTTCATCATTCAAAGGATTTTGTTTTAATAAGTTCTGCTCGCAATCGCTATCTGACAACAATTTTAGCTTTTACAGTTGGATTACTTAGGTCGGAATCACTGTCTCGTTTACCGGTAGCATAAACTCCCTCCTCTTTAACAGTAAAAAATCCCTCACTGTCATCACCAAACTGTTCCGGACCGTCGGATTCCAATACATGTACATTTAACCACTCTTCTGATTTGACAGCAGCATCAGGATGTATCCAAACCTCAGTCGATAATACTTTAACCTTTGGAGTATCTGATCCAAACGGATTTGAAGGGACATGCATTATTTTTGAACGGTATTCTTTTTCTGATTTGGTACTGCTGGTCATAAAATAGATTTCACAGTCCCCGCCAAAAAGCCCGTCATCGGTCCAGTTCCAGATCTTTTTAGCGCGAGTTCGCCAACGATTTGTTGACATTGCTACGTTATTTTTAACCGAACTGGCTGAACGCTGTATTTTGGGCTCTGCAGGATGCAGGGTAAACATGGCGGCCACCTCGGCCTGGTGAATCTGCTCTTTTGAATTGAGCGTACGGCTGCTTCCGTCGGGATGGTAGGCTGTGGCTTCCTCGGCATGCACCTCCGTCACACAAACCGCCATCAGATTATCATTAGCATGCTCCCACGTCTCGCGATGCGTCTCGTAGGGTAAGTAAAAGTCCAGTGTCGGCAGTTCTTGAAGTAACTGCTTCAACTCCTTTTCACTACCCAACTTTTTCACCAACTCATTCTTCAAAAGAGCCCCTTCTTCGTGCTGCAAAAATTCACCGAAGATCAGCTTATGCTCGTGGTAGGGCGAAGCATCCATCGCCGAATGGACGATCTCTCGTACTTCGGGGTTGTCCAGAGCTGCCGCCAAGGCATATGCCAGGCGCTCGTTGGGTTCCTCCGGCTGCAGCTCAGGGTCAGTCCCCTGATTACAGGCCGTTACCAACAGCAAGCCTACTGCCAGCAGCATCAAATAAACGTTTAGGCTATTAAAGATTCCGAATCTCATAAGAATGTACCTCAAAATTAATTGTATATGTTTCAATACTATTTGATGGTTCGACTTAATTTGCTAGGCAACCTCCCCTACCGAACCGTTATGTATTGCTCTGTTTTGGGATATTTTAAAAGCACTACATCAGACTCATACTTCCCTTGCATCACAACCTTAAAACTACCGTAATTATCATCATCACCACCGTGGAAAAGTCCCCCATCATCTTCCATTACGGTTACCTCTAAGGGATGAGTATCGGTCGCTGCATCGGGGTGAAGCCATACAGCAGGGGATACGTCTTTTACTGCCGCTCCAAATTTTTCATTTGATCCTGTTTGAATGCTAATTGTTTTTGAACGATGGGTTTCTCCTGCCGGATTCTTGGTTCGAAAGAAGATTTCACATCGCCCGCCAAAAGGACCGTCAGTGGTTCGGTTCCATAATTTGTTGACCCGTGTCTTCCAGGATTCATACTTCATTTGGTCACCTCCGGCAGTTGTCCTACTACTCCGATGGATCTTCTTTTCTGTAGGATGTAAGGTAAACATAGCCGCTATCTCTGCTTCTTTGATCTGCTGGCTGGAACTCAGCACTTGCCTGCTGCCATCCGGATGGTAGGCGGCAGCTTCTGTGGTATCTACATCCGTAATACAAACGACCAGCAAATTACCATTGGCATGCTCCCAAGTCTCACGGTGGGTCTCATATGGGAGGTAAAAGTCTAAATTGGGCAACTCTGCGAGCAGTTCATTGAGTTTATTCTCTCCGCCCAGTTCTTCGGCTAATGCCTGTTGAAACTTACTTCCAGTGGAGTCTTTCAAAAATTGGCCAAACACCAGTTTATGTTCTTGGTACGGGGACGCATCCATGGCGCCGTGGACACTCTCCCGTACATTTGCATCACCCAGTGCCGATGCTATTGCAAACGCTAACCTTTCATTAGGCTTTTCGGGTAGGTGACTCGGGGTCTTGTCTTTGTCACATCCCACAATTAAAACCATCGAAAGACTGATAGTTATAAAAAACGATTTTGTGATAGCTGTACCTAAATTTTTCATACTGATAGAATTTGTTTTGCACGAGCTCAGCTTGTAGTGAGCAAGGTGCAATATCGTTTGTGATTATTTCACTGCTAACCTATTAGAAATTGCGTACTAACGCTTGCACAGATGTTGCGATTGTTTGCACAAATGTGATCATCTGCCTTTATAAGCTCTGAGTAGGTTTTTTTAGAGAAATAGTCCATAATTTCCACATTCCCTTCTCAAGGTAGGCAGAGGATGTACCCTCATATTTTCTTTAGAGAAACGGCTGAAATATGAGGGTTCAATGTCAATTACTGATTATCCAGTCTAACTGTTGCCTTGGGAAAATTCTCGGTCTGATTTTTACTTGTATCATAATCTCCCGGCTTATCTACTATAAAATAACCGTAGTCATCGTCCCCACCGGTTCCACCACCATCAGCTTCATACATCCTTACTTTTAACTTATTTGACCCTGATACTGGCCCGTCATATATAAATAAATCTGTTTCCTTTGTCGGGGGAGTGTCCGAATTTTTTAATGCGGAAACCAATGCCGATTCAACACTCACTTGACTTGATTTGGTTGCATGGCTTTCATCTAGCCTGCGGGCCAGAAAATAAAATTCGCAGTTTCCGCCAAAAACTCCGTCAGCGGTATAATTCGCAATTTTAGTAACGTATGTTGCTTCATTACTCTGGATGATCTCACTACTTTGACTCCCCAAAACCGAGTGGCTCCTTTCCCGGGAGTTTGAGCTATTTTTGTGTATTTTCTTTTCTGCAGGATGCAGGGTAAACATAGCCGCTATTTCCGCTTCTTTGATCTGCTGGCTGGAACTCAATATTTGCGTGCTGCCATCCGGATGGTAGGCGACGGCTTCTGTGGTATCCACATCCGTAATACAAACGACCAGCAAATTACTGTTGGCATGCTGCCAGGTCTCACGATGAGTCTCATACGGGAGGTAAAAATCCAGCTCGGGAAGTTTATCCAAGAGTTCATTGAGTTTATTCTCTCCACCCAATTCCTCAGCCAATGTCTTTTGCAGTTTAACACCGGCTGAGCTCTCTAAGAATTGGCCAAACACCAGTTTATGCTCCCGGTACGGAGAGGCATCCATCGCTGAATGGACACTTTCCCGTATCTCAGCATTGCCCAATGCAATAGCCATAGCATAAGACAATCGTTCATTGGGTTCTTGCGGTAAGGGGTCGGGACTGTTTCCCTGATCACATCCCACAATTAAAACCATCGAAAGACTGATTGCTACTATGAATGATTTTATGATAGTTATATCTGAAATTTTCATACTGATAGAATTTATTTCGCACAAACTCGGCTGGTAGTGAGCGAGGTGCGATATCGTTTGTGATTATTTCACTGGGAACCTATCAGAAATTGCGTATAGACGCTTGTACAGATGTTGCAAATATTTATACAAATGTGATTTTCTGCCGTAAAATCCTTTCAGGAGTCATTTTGGATCTCCAAAGATGGGCTGAAATATAATCCAGAATGACTTTAGATCTACAGATTTACTCCTTACATATTCTGGTGGATTGATTCCTTCCGGTAAATAATCAGAGGGGCTGTATCCCCAAGAAAAGCGAAAGTCCCTCACATTTTATGAGGCATACAAGTTCAACTACGAGCTGGTATCATCAAGATATGCTGAAGGGGAAACTCCATATTTTTCTTTGAAACGCCGACTGAAATAAGACAAGCTGTTAAAACCTACGCTGTAGGCAATCTCGGATATATTATATTGATCTTCTCTCAAAAG
Organism: Fodinibius halophilus; assembly: GCF_011059105.1. Classification (GTDB taxonomy): domain Bacteria; phylum Bacteroidota; class Rhodothermia; order Balneolales; family Balneolaceae; genus Fodinibius; species Fodinibius halophilus. The sequence goes on from NZ_JAALLS010000022.1 coordinate 77,651, forward strand.
ATGTGTTGCCTTTTTAAGGCGAATATCTCGAATTAGTTGCGCCGGTGTTACCCCTACTTCTTCCTTTAATTTTCGGCTAAGATGCGAACGATCAATAGCCACTTCATCGGCAAGTTGTGACACCGTAAAATCACTGTCGGTCAGGTGTTCTTCTATAACTTCACTAACTTGTTGTTCAAGTTGGGAAGACTGGTCAACACTTTCTAGGTCAAACTCACTATCGGTAAATACCTCATGTAATCGTTTTCTTTGCTCCAAGAGATTTTTGACCCTTGCACGAAGAACATCCGCATCGAACGGCTTGGTTATATAGGAGTCGGCTCCCGTTTGCAAACCTTTTAGTTGGCCCTGTTTATCGGCCATGGCAGTAACAAAAATAAGAGGAATTCCTCGAGTCATTGTGTCTTCTTTGAGTCTACTACTCAATTCAAAACCGTCCATTTCGGGCATCATTACATCGCAGATAACCAGATCCGGTAATTGCTTGCGTACCGCCGAAAGCCCCTCTTTACCGTCAGAAGCTTCTAAAATTGTATAATCGGCTGCCATGATCGTTCGAATATAATCCCGAATATCTGCGTTGTCATCAATGACCAACAAAGTGGTGGTGTCTCTCTCTGCGTCCCCATCACTTTCATAATTTTCAACTTTTTGCCGAGCATCTAATACGGCCGATGACTCTATTTTATTGTCAGAAGTTTCTTCTCCGGGTTCAGTAATCTGCTCTACTGTCAAATGTGTTTTGCCTTTTAGTAAACTCAATGAGAAGGTACTCCCTTCGCCAAGTGTGCTCTCAACAGTAAGCGTACCCTTGTGCAAGTGAACCAGCTCTTTTGCAAAAGCAAGCCCAACACCGGTGCCCTCATTCTTTCGAGTTGATGTGCTGTCTACCTGGTAAAAGCGATCAAAAATATGACTCACCTCTTCTTCGTCAATTCCGATACCAGTATCAGAGACTTTTATCGTAACCTCAGTATTACTTTCAATCACCTTAACAGAAACCCGTCCATTCTCGGAGGTAAATTTGAGTGCATTAGAGAGCAAATTGCTGAGTGCTTTCTGTATTTTTTGATTATCAAAGTAAATCATGCAATCACTATCGGGTAGCTCTGTGGTGAGACAGATATTTTTGACTTCCGCCATAGGCGAAAATTCAAGTATTAATTCTTCCACAAAACTTGTCATTGATTGACGGGACGCTTGCAACTCCACCATTCCTGCTTCGATACGCGATAGTTCCAGTAGCTGGTCGATCAAACGCTGTAAACGTTTTCCATTACGAATCATAGGCTCTAGTTGATCACGAACAGCTTGCATCTCGATATCTTCATTTTCTCGGAGAATCTTCAGCGGCCCAATAAGCATAGTAAGGGGCGTTCGCAGTTCATGGGTAATATTAGTAAAGAACTGATTTTTCCGCTTATTAAGGCGCATTAACTCTTGTGCCTGCTTCTCTGTCTTGATTTTTTCTTGCATAAGTTGGTGCGAACGCTCTTGTACAGCTTCTTCGAGCTCCTTTTCTCTTCTTTTCAAGCGATAAGTTCGCAATTTCACTAATCCTCCTAGCAAGACAATGCCGAGTATACTCACCAATACATAAAAAATAGTCGTTTCATAGAAATAGGGACGTACATTTAGGGTAAGCTGAGCTTTCTTTGGATTCCAAATACCTTCATTATTGGCCGCTGTCACTTCGAATGTATATTCGCCGGCAGGTACATTCGTATAAAAAGCAGTCCGACGAGTCCCGGCATTAATCCATTTTGTATCAAATCCTTTAAGTCGGTATTTAAATTGGACCGCATCCGGTTGCCAAAAACTGAGACCGGTAAATTCAATCTCAAAATTTCGCTGCTTTGCATCTAAAGAAACTATGTCCTTATTAACAGCAATTTTTTGTTCTTCGCTTATTACTTCTTCAATCACCAGTGGGGGCGGAAGTGTATTGTGGGGAAACTTTGTAGGATTTACTTTTACTAACGCCTCTTGTGAAGGGAACCAAAGATTTCCGTTGTTGTCTTTGATACCCGCTTCCTGTACGCCTCCATTAAATTCCCTGCTTTTCAATCCACTTTCTTCATTATATCCGGTAACTGTCACTTGACCAAGCTCTCCACTGCTCAATCGATCCAACTGAGATTTTGAAACATAAAAAAGACCTTGATTGCTGCTCATCCACAACCGGTCCTGTGAATCTGCCAAGATTTGGTGTATTCCATTACTATAGAGCCCATTGCCCTTATCAATTACTACAAGCTCTTTCATATTCGGGGTACCACCATTTACCTCAATACGATTTAACCCTTTATCTTCTGAACCCACGTAAAGCAAGTAATTATCCGTTGTGTCAGCTGTATCTATATATAAACTGCGGATAAGGTTACTCGACAGATCATCATTTGTATCATATGTTGTAAACGTATGATCCTGGTAGTGCAGAATTCCCCTTCCGTTGGTTGCAAGCCATAATGAACCATCGGGCGCTTCTGTAATGTAGCGTACAGGATAATTTAGGCCCGGGCTGTTGCTTTTAACTTTTTGCCATTTCCCTTTCTTTTGTTGAAACAACCCATAATTTGTACCAGCCCACAGAATATTATTGCGATCTTCATAAAGTGTATATACAGAAAATACCTCCTCTTTACTCTCCAACGGAAATGGTGTTGAGAGTTGTCGAAATTGTTGCTCTTCTTTTTCAAAACGGAACAATCCCTCTCCCAATACCCCAATTAGCAATTCCCCATTTTTTCGCTCAATTATCGACTGTACATAAATAGAATTAGGAACTTCGCGCCCCGCTAGCATTTTAAAATCAAAATCACTATATGTACCACCATCTTTCAACCTTACCGGCCCGCTTCCATAGGTACCAAACCATATGCTACCATTGTCTGTTTGTTGTACCGAATATATATTAGCTTTTTTCTTATCTCCTTGGGGCTTATAAAACTGAAATAAGCGTGGTTTCAATCGAAGCAGTCCCGCATTGCTTGTTGTTAACCATAAACTCCCTTCGCGATCAAACACATAATCACTGATCTGACTAGCGGATTGAAAAATAAGACGCCCATTTTTGTATACAGCATCCGGCCCTAAAAACCATGGGCTCCCCTTGTAGCTGATCAACATCTCACCGCCAAGAGACCAGCCACTACCCTGGTGTTTTTTTATCCATTTATCCTTCATTTTGCGGAAGACACCATTAGTTTTGGTAGCAACCCTAACGATTCCGTTTTCTGACTGATAAATATCAGTTATCTGTGCGGACGGAAATCCTAAATCATGTAATTTTCCCTCCTTATATCTCCAAATAGTTCTATTAGCCCCAATCAGGGTACTCCCATCTTCCAGTGTAAGTATTGGGTTAACATTCATCCCATTTTCAGTTCGCACGGTGATAACTTTTGATACTTTTTCCCCATCAAACTGATACAGGGTTTGCTCTGCTTGGTTCTTGTACCATACCTCCCCCTTTTTGTTGACATACACTCTGGATATGGGACCTTGTATTTTTTCAGGTTCAAAGGCAACAAATTGCCCCTTGTGGTATCTTGTGATACCCCGTTCTGTTCCCATCCAAAGGCGCTGTTCACTGTCCGTATACAAGTAGTTAACTTCATCTCCGAATAAACCGTCTTCTGATTTTATTTGTCGGAATTTGCTATCTTTATAGCCTATTATCTCATCTTGGTCAGTAACCAGCCATAACGTTCCATCACGGCTCGTCTTTAAACTCATTATTCTATTGGTGGGAAGTGATGGGTATTCACTGGACTTAAAAATTTTAAATTCCACACCATCAAAACGTACTAGCCCGTCAGTAGAACCAAACCACAAATATCCTTTGTTATCAGTTATTATTTTTGTGGTAGAATTAACTGGAAGCCCCTCCTTAACAGTCCATTGATCATAGATATAATCATTATCTAAAAAAGACTTCGGTGACTCCTCAGTTTGGATACTAGTAGAATTTTGAAAATCTAAGATTCCTGAAGATAATCCTGAGATAGATAGCCCCAGACCAAATAAAGGCTGTACAGATGCAGCAAATACTATTGCCAGTTGCAATAATATCTTGTTGATGGGCCTGAACATTTTATTTTCCTTTATCCCGTCTATCTAATTATTTAGTATTTGATGAACAACACTATAGTATATAATAAGGTACTTAAACTATCGAGGCTTTTTTGATATCAATAAAAAAAGCCCTTCACGCGATTGGGCGTGAAGGGC
>NZ_JAALLS010000023.1 GCF_011059105.1 Fodinibius halophilus
TTATTATTTATAATGATAATCGGTAAACGCGTTATTATTAAATAATAATATTCTTAATACGATTGGCATAACTACGACTAACCTTAACTTGTGTTTCACCTTCCAGCGTAGCCATAAATCCCCCATGACCATCAGGCTCTAAATTTTCCAACGCCGATAGCGCTATGGCATAGGAACGGTGAACCCGAACAAAATCTGAGGGGTTTAACTGTTTTAATAATTTACCGATCCCTTTTCCACAAAGCACCTTTCCCTCGGAATAGTGTATCCTGGAATAATCCCCCTCAGCCTCAATCCATTGTATATCATCAACCTCCACGGGGATGATTTGATCACGAGATCTAACAAACAAACGGTCAGGGTATTTCTCTTTTTCATCTACCTGCTTTAGCAAAGCCCGGATACGTTCTTGTCGGGTATCATCCTGCCCCGCGATCTTCTGTACACGCGTAATTGCCTCGTTAAAGCGAGCTTTGGTATAAGGTTTCAACAAATAATCTACCGCATTTATATCAAAGGCATGGATAGCATATTCATCATAAGCAGTGGAAAAAATAATATATGGTAACTCATCCAAGCGATTTACTAACTCAAAACCTGTCATTTGTGGCATTTGGATATCCAAAAACAATACATCCACTTCATGATTGTTCAGATAATCGAGTCCCTTGTGAGGGTTACCCACCGACTGCACAACATCAATCCAATTTATATCTTCAATATATTCAAGTATGACATCTCGAGCAGGAGGTTCATCATCTATGATAACAGCTCTATAGTTTTTCATGACCTATCCGCCAATTGGAATTTTAAACCGTACATTTGTTCCTCCTTTCTCATTGGAAGAAAATGCGAGTCCTGACTCTTCACCATATCTTTTTTGGAGATGTTCTTCTGTATTCCGGATACCGATACCATTCGAATTGCCCTTGATCACAGAATCGGAGATACCACAACCCGTATCATTGACTTCTACCACCATGTGTTCATTCTGATGGGTAATATTAACTTCTACTTTTCCGCCCTCCGGGGACGGACTAATACCGTGCTTAACAGCATTTTCTACGATAGGCTGAATAATCATGGGCGGTATTTCTACTCCATGAAGCTCCCTATCAACATTAATGTCATATGATAACCGATCACCCAGTCGGGGCTTCTCAAGCTGTAAATACTTCTCTATGAAACCTATCTCTTCTGAGAGAGCAACTTTTTCATTTTCAAAACTTTGAAGCGAATAGCGTAACATATCTGAAAGGCGGGCAATCATATCACGAGTTTTATCTACATCCCTCGAGACCATAGCATTAATGCTATTGAGGGTATTAAACAAAAAATGTGGATTAAGTTGGGCTTTTAAATTTGCGATCTGCTGCTGGTTTGAAAGCTCCTGCAATTTCGCGGCTTGTCGTTCACGCTCCCTGAGTTTTTTAATAGAATCGATAACATGAATAATGGAAAACGCAATTCCATATTCAAAATAAGCAGACGTGACCACCCAAATCCAATTCTCTATAAAACCACCGCCCTCCAAATATTCAATCCCAAAAAAGAGGTCAAAAAGAATCAGGTAGCTATAGTACCAAGCTATTGCAAAAGCGATACCGGCTAAAATATGGAGTATTAATTTCTTCCAACCACTTAACTTGTAGCATTCGCGAACGATGAAATACCAGTTCCCAAACAACAGTATCACTTTTATAACCGTACTTAAAACGGATCCTATAAAAGCAGACAGAAAGGGTACATTCTCTGCATAAGATAATGCGCCGGTATAAAGCAACACGTAGAGCAAGCTGATAAAAAAGACCAGCCCTATTCCACGCCATGTTATTCTCGGTTTGGAGAACTCAATCTCAAGAGTATCTATTTGTTGATTCATACTTCAAATTTAGGAAAATACAAGAGGAAATATCATGGTAATACCGTGTACCGCTGCAGGGGCTAAAAAGCTACCCGCTTTTTCTCGCACAACTCCAAAGGCAAGTCCGGCAAAGAAGGTCCAAAATCCCCATGCCCATTCCATTGGGTTCGCCCCCGGACTTATAACATGGATTAATCCAAATAAGCTTGCTGTAATGATAATACCCCACCCAAACTGTAATCCCAATAAGTGAAAGGGTTTACCAAATGCCATATTGAGCCGAGGCTGCATGTATCCTCGGAAGAATAGTTCTTCCATAAACCCTATAAACACGAGGGCTACTATTACATCCCGGACCATAGTATTAACATAATGAGCTGCGACTGCAAGCAGAAATCCGACCGCAAATACCATCCCCACAATTATTGCATCCTGCCTTACAAAAGGGGTTTCCTGCACGGTCTTTTCTTTTTTAACCATGAGCAGATATAACAGTGTAGCAATAAGGTAAAAGGAAGCAATGATAACTGCACCTCCCCAATCCATAAAATCGAATTCTAAAAACTGTGCAATAGGGAAGGCAAAGGTTGCAGGTAACAGAACCGACATCGCCTTGCCTCCCTTTTGTAACGCCTTTTTAACAGCTTCTGCCTTAAATAGTTTTTTCGGGACTGGGTTGCCATGCAGATACAGCATTAACAGTGTAGGCAGTGCCATTGTACTAAGACTGCTCAATAGTGTTCTTCCCATACCGGCACGTTGCCAACTTTCAAACCCGGGTATCAGATCCACAATCCACATAGCACCAACAGCAGACAAAAACACCAGTACTATTTCGCTTATAGCCAAAATCTTATTTCTGTACTGCTCCCGGATCGTCTCCCGGCTTTCAGCTCCATACTTAGCCTGTGAAAACATATCGTTAATCTGCTTTTTTATTAAGCTTAGGAACCAACACCTTTTTTACCCAGGGGTAGCCCGGCTTGACCTCCAGTGCTTTTTGAAAAGCTTCTTCTGCTTTCTCATACTCCTCTTTCTTCATATAAGCTTGTCCCAACCAGGCAAACACTTCGGCATTACCCCACTGAGGTGCATATTTATTGGGGGACGTCCATTTTTCAAAAAATGTGGCAGATTTTTGAAACCCCTCAATCGCCTTATCAGTACCCCCTCCAAACATAGAAGGTTTATAAAGGGTACCCACTGCATCCAGCATTGCAATACGTGGGTTTTTCGGAGCCAACTCTTTAGCCTTGCCCATCGCCTCTTCAGACTTAGGTCCATATTTCATCCCGGAAAAGAAACCGGATGCTTTCATCCCATAACAACTACCTAATAGACCGTAGGCTTCAGCAAACTCGCTATCTGCTTTAATCGCACTTTTAAACATATTGATAGCTTGCTCCAGGTATTTTTCTTGCTGATCTTCGCCGATAGTCGGGAATGAAGACTGTAACCGATAGTAGCTATACCCGCGGTAATAGTATGAATACTTTCGGGTTTGAGAATCATCACTCTTCGAAAGCGAAGCAAGCTTTGCATTAATTTTGATCAGCTTCTCAGCTTCAAGAGAATCTATGGCCTTCTCTATTGATTGCTTTAGCTGTATTAACTGTTGTCCCTGGGCTTGTATTTCACCGGAACCGAACAGAAGAACTACACATAAAATCAGACTTATAAGATACTTCATAATACAATTTGGTTATAGTTTAATATTAACTGTTGCACCTGCATACACAAACCTCCTATAGTTACTGTAGACAGGTTTTCGCTTGGAATAATCATTATTGTAGGCGTAATCCATAACATTATTATGGTTTAATAAATTAGATACCGATGCATAAAATATGACAGACCAATCTTTCATTGGCACCCAATAATAGCTCAGATTCACGTCCATTCGGTGAAAGTTGGGCAAGCGTTCTGAATGTATGGCTCCCTCTACCGGTAAATAGTAATTTTTTGAAGTTGCCCGGGCATTAATAACAGGAGTAAAAGGACGGCCTGTTGAATAACGGTAGGTTATGCCGCCGGTTAACATCCCTATAATTTTTGCTTTACCCACGACATTAAGATTATGGGTGATATCAAAAGCAGACGGGGCGTACTCATATTCAACGCCCTGCTGTAGCTGCCGGGGATATAATCGTTTTGAACGCAAAAAACTGTATGATATCCAGCCATTAAATGGGGTTCGCATAAAATCAGAATACTTAAAGAAAACGTCTGCCCCATAGGCTTCCCCATAACCAGTATTATTCAGCTCCTCCTTTTTACCCTCTATTATTAACTCATCATAGGACTTATAATATCCTTCCAGGCGCAGGTGGTAAAGATCCTTTTTATACTCATAGCCGGCAATATAATGCCATGCTTCCTGGGGACGCAGATCTTTATTTCCAGATACCGTATTATACTGAAATGGTTCGGCATACTGATGGTAACGGCCCGTGGCCAGCCTAAAGCTGCTCGTATTTGAAACACGATATGTAACTGAAAACCGAGGATCAATAGTCCCCTTTGCTGAACTATCTTCATAATCTGCCCGTACTCCCAGCCTAAGTTGTAATGGCGGTACCAATTGATATTCTGTCTCTAAATATCCGCCAACATAATCTGTGGCATACTTCTCATCAAGAGACACAAAACCTGCCGAGGGGGCCAGTATGCCCTTCCGTTCAGGGACCTCTCCCAAGAAATTATTCTCGCGCCGTATCCACTCAAAACCGCCATACCAACTGACCTTCTGTCCCGGAGTGAATTCAACATCCGAGCGAAACTTATAGGTACGATCTTCTTCATCAAGGACAAGACCGCCATATCGCTGATCCTTCTTATAGTTATTAACCGAAACACTTGTCTTAATAAGCCACTCATCCCATAGTTGCTTCCATTGCAAATTATGAAGGCGATTTTGGTCGTCTCCCCTGAATATTGCATCGAAAGAAGGTTGCGGTACCCGTACGCCCACTTTACTTGTATTAAGGTAATTAAAGAGTTTAATCGTAGTTCCGTGGGCTGGCTTTGCAATAATGCTAAGATTTCCATCTTTTGATCGCGGAGTCTCCCGAAACTCATCAGCCAAGCCATTTAGATCAAACATAAAGCCGGTCAAACTTTTGTTTCCGGAAAAGTGAGCCCCCAACTTTTGAGGAATAATTGAAACCGCTCCCCCCGCCGAGAATGCGCCTATACCAATATTCGTATTAAAACTGGTATTATTCGGCATTCCTTTCGATTCCATAGCCAATACCGCTGACAGGGCGTTTCCGTATTTCGCAGAAAAGCCCCCCGTAGAAAAATGAGTGCCCGAAACCAGAAATGGCGGAATAGTCCCAAAAACACCTCCTGTTGGCGTCTCATATTTATAAGGATGTACAACCGAGGCTTGGCCAAGGATAAACGAGACCTCATTAACATTTCCGCCTCTTACGAACAGGCCCGACCCTTCATCAATATTTGAGACGCCGGGGAACGTTTTTAATGCCCTGAAAATATCTGCTGCAGCTCCCGGTGTAGTCACAACTTCTGTTGGCGACAGTGTTACCCCCTCTCCGGCACCCGTAGTAAAAGCATTGGCCGTAACCTTTGCTTCTCCCAACGAGCTACTTTTAACGTTTAAATCAAAGTCCAGTGTTATCACCTCTCCACTAGACAGATCAATCTTCTTTTCAGTTGATTTATATCCAACCATTGAAGCTACTACCGTTACCGTTCCAACAGTATCGACCTTAAACTTATACTGGCCCTGCTGGTTCGTTACATCCCCCATTGTCGATCCCTTTATCATCACATGAGCCAAATACAACGATTCATTTTCCTCTCCCGTAACTTCTCCTGTTATCTCTGTTGGACTACCGTTATGCTGTGCCCTGCTTACGTTAGAAAAACAAGTGATTAGCCCTACTGTAAGCAACAGGAACAATAAATATGAGCCTCTATTTGATTCGTAAAACATAGCCTGCGATTCTTCTTTGTCGTTTTATTCTGTTACAAAGAGTAATGAACAGCCACAGACTTTACCTATAAGAATCGATAAGTGGGAGTATAAATCGATGAAATGCTGATATCCCCCTTGAAACCTTTTCTTTTAAGTAAAACTGCTCTCGGCACGGAAAAAACTATGGACATTCCGAAAAAAGACCCCTATCTTTAAGCTCAATTTTTAATTCCCACCTTTAGCAATACGTCTTATATAGAATATGTAGTTATAACTATTCTTCTTGACAGATGAGCTTGAGGTGTATAAAACAATACTTAGTATAAATGACACAACAAGGCAAAGTTAAATGGTTCGACGTTGAAAAAGGATATGGATTTATCGAACCTGAGGACGGAAGCAAAGACGTATTCGTCCACCGAAATAACGTAGAAAATTTAGATTACAATCAAGGCCTCGAAGACGGTGAGAATGTTGAATTCGACGTTGAAGAAACCGACAAAGGGTTAAGCGCTACTGATGTACGCAGCCTTGATTACAAGTAATGCTTAAGCATTTCTTTTGATCTTTTAGCCCGCTTCTTTTTAGAAGTGGGCTTTTTTATTTTGCCTGTTCCAAGTGTCCTGTAGGTTTAAGTTGTTTGGTAAAATTAATTTCAAAACAAGCTCCCCTCTCGTTTTTTACCGATAACTCCCCATCAAGTTGGTGAGTCAACGTTTGCACCAACGTCAATCCAAGGGTTCCTGATTTCTTTTGCTCCCAATCTTTAGGCAACCCACAACCATCATCGGCGATTGTTAGGCTTACTTTCTCTCCCTCCTCTTTTAGCGTTATCCAGATATTGCCCTTTTCCATACCCTCAAAAGCATGTTCAAACGCATTACATAAAAGCTCATTTAAAATGAGTCCACAAGGGATGCTCTGATCAATAGTGATTAAGATATTATCTGTATCAACATGTAGAGTAACCTCTTCATCCTGTTTATTAAAGGAATGGGCAATTACTTCAGCCAACTCTCTGATGTAGTTTTGGAAATTGATATTCGCCAGCGTATCATTTTTATACAACTTTTCATGAACCATAGCAATGCTTTGAATACGCGTTTGGGCTTCTACCAAGGCTCGAGAGGCCGAGGGCGCCATCACCGAACTCTGCTGCAGTTCCAGAAGGCCCGAAATAACGGCCAGGTTATTTTTCACCCGATGATGAATTTCAGCAAGAAGCACCTCTTTCTCTTTGATTCCTTCTCGTAACTCCTTGGTCTGGTAATCAACCAAATGCTGTAATTTCCGATTTTCATAGGCATTCAGCCAAATTTGGGAAGAACCGTACAACACTCCCACACCTCCTATAACCAGCAGTATATTAAACCAATACGTACTCCATATGCTTTTTGCTATCACAAAACTAAACGTAGCACCCTCCGTATTCCAACCTCCATTTACTGATTTAGCTTGAACCTGGAATACATAGTTCCCGGGAGACAGATCTTCATATTTTACCTTATTTTCGCCTGTATCTTCTGTCCACGTTTTCTCTTTCCCTTTAAGCCGATATCGATACTGTATATTTTCCGGTTCCTGGTAATTGAGTCCGCTATATGAGATCGTTAAATTGTTTTCTTGGTTTGATAATCTCGTTTTGGGCGGATTTGTTACTGGGTAATCCAATTGCACTTTCCTGTTATATTTATACTCATGCTCTTTATTAAGGCCCAAACTGACATCCGTTAAGTAGACCGAGGTAGTCGCCTTATTTATCAACTTCTTGGCAGGGTCATAGTTGACAATACCTTTTTTACTGCCAAACCAAAGCTTCGCATTTTTATCACTACTTACTGCACTATGATTAAATGGCAAACCGGGGGTCTCCAGTGACAAACTGTAATGATTAATTTCCATCTCTCCGCTCTTCCAATAGTTAACCAAGTCTAGCTTATGTAAGCCAGCCGACGTACCATGCCACAATTGATTATTAGCATCGATGGCTAAAAATTGGGTATCCACCGAAAGCAGTCCGGACTCATTATCAAAAAGTGTAACCTTTGCCGAATCGTTGTGTTGCTGGTAGTAAACAATCCCCCGATTCGTCCCCATCCATATATCACCATTTTTATCTTCAACGGAATAGCGAAAAAGTCCCGTAAAGCCGTGCTTTTTAAGCTCTGGCAACTCTTTTAAGTGTCCGTCCGCATAAAGAAGCATCCCCTTGCTGGTACTGAGCCAAAGACGATCCGCCTGATCAGCCATCATATGCCAATACACTCGATCTGCGTATTTATCACTTCCTATCCGCTCAAATTGCTGTCCTGAATATCGGGAAACCCCCTGCCCTGTACTTATAAAAATAGTCCCGCTCTCTGTTATTTGAACATCATAAATCTGTCCTTCTACTGTATTATTAGCTACCGAAAAAGGATATAGCATTTCCTCAGAAATGCTATAATAACGCAATCCAATATCGGTAACCAGTATAAGCGAATCACTGCCTACAGCTTCGATATCCCACACCTTAATACCGTTCTCCACCACCCTCGATGATTCTTGCCCAGTATTCTTGACAGCCAGTCCCTGCTCACCGCCCAACCAAACCTTATCATCCTGGTAGGCTACTGCCTCTACACTCATCGGAGCACTTTGGTGCGTGCTAAAAACAAAGGCTTCGTTAACAAACAATCCCACACCATTAGCCTTATTCGCCACCCAGGTTCTGCCACTTTGATCCCGAAACAGATCAGTAATTTCATTACTCAAGGCACCGTTTTGGATAGCAGTTTGATTAAGTCGCCCATCATCAATGGTAAATACTCCATTTTCGGCCGTACCCATAAGAATAGTGCCGTATTCATTTTCAACAAAACCGGTCACTTCCCCGATTTTTTTATCATCGATCTCCCGTACCCACACTGTCTTTTCTTGTCTTACCTTTGCTATCCCATCATCAGTGCCTACCCAAACAATTCCTCGATGATCTTGCATCATCGTTTTACAATCTATTCCTGTGAAAGCTGCAAGCTGCCGCTCTACTTCTAAGGTTTTGGCATCTACAACGGCGATTCCTTTTGAGGTAGCAACCCAGATCTTTTGGTTCTCTTTTCGCAGGATTTTATTAATGGAGTTGGTCGGCAAACCTTCATCCATTGTTAAACGGTCACCAAGCCCATGCAAACCGACAAAAACTCCTGCATCCCTGGAACCGAACCACATACGCGACATATGATCTTGCGCGATAGCAGTAATGAGATGTTGTTGAATAAGAGTATTTTTCTCGGGATATACCACAGAATCGCCTTTCACATATCCTACCCCACCGACAGCTGTGGACACCCAAAGTTTATCTCTCTGATCCCGATATAGCAACTGCACGTTGTTATCCTTAAGCCCATCTTCGTCCGTAAACTGCTTAGCCGAACGACCTGTAAACCGCAACAACCCCTCGTTTTTAGACCCTATCCAGATAAAACCATCATGAGTTTGGTTAATGGCAGTCACACTATCCGAGGGAAGTGCCCCACTTGCTGAATAATGCCTAATTACATGCTGCTGTGCTATACCTGACAATGGGATAGTCAACAATAGGTTAAATATCACAAAGAAAATTCTGCTAATAACTCTTCTGTAACTGATCATTAAATAAACTGTTTCTTAATGCGGATCTTTAGTTCGAATCAGCCGATACTGTAACCATTCTAAGCTGTTCCTTGGCCTCGCTATAAAATGTACTTGGCTGGGGCACATAGCCGATCTCTCGGACTATTTCGGGAGCATTATCCAAGAAAAAGTAAATAAACTCACGTAGCTCAGGGTTAAGAACTGCCTTTTGGGCCACATAGATATAAAGCGAACGAGACAATGGTTGGTAGGTCCCATTTTTCACCGTTTCAAGAGAGGGCATTACCGGCGATATATCTTTAGAAGCCGTATTATTCTTAATGGGAACCAGCTTTAACTGGTAAAAATTTTCCTGGTAGTATCCCAAACCGAAAACTCCCAGGCTATTGCTATCATTAGCAACCCCTTTTACGAGGAAATTATCATCTTCCGTAGCCATATAATCACCCCGTGTCGCCTGCTGATCAGGTAGTATGGAGCGTGTAAAATAATCATACGTTCCCGATGCAGAACCCGGCCCATAAATACGTATCGTGCGATCCGGCCATCCCTTTCTCAGCTCACTCCACTTTGAAAGTGACCGCTCAGCAATAGGTTGCCATAACCTTCGTAATTCGTTTACAGACAAATAGTCGACCCAATTATTACCCGGATGTACAACAATGGCGATACCATCCATTGCGATAGGAATTTTGAGGATAGAAACACCATTACGCTCACACTGCCGGCGCTCACTTTTTGTTATTTTTCTAGACGCATTAGCAACCTCGGCTTTGCCTTCACAAAGAGCCTGGAAACCGCCGCCTGTACCCGATACGCTTAAATTAATGACATTTTTATGATCATCATCAACCTTCTCATATTTTGATTTGGCTAAGTTTACGATAGGATGTACAGTGCTGGAACCATCTATCTTGAAATAGGGTTTAGGATCAGATGTTTTTATATCCGTACATGAAATAAGTACCCAAATAGCGAACGTGTAAACGAGATATTTTCTCATATAAATAACTGTCCTTCTTTTTGCGAGGACAGAAAGTAATCAACCTATTTTATGAGATTATTACCATTACACTAATAAACAATAACCAATAGAGGGGCACTGGTACGCTTCTGTTTGATGATTTCATAATACCTGCTTTACGATTTGGTCAAATCTATTTTATACCTTCTCCCTAGTCAAAAATAGAACCAATCATAAAGATCCCATGCGTACCAAAGGCGGACATCTTTTGAAACAATATTTAGAAACTCACAATATCTCTGCTGAAACCTTCTCCCGATTATCGGGCATGCCCCTCCCCGAAGTAAAGGGGATACTCGAAAATCGACTCTCCATAACTGATCTGCGAGCTCACCACCTTGCTGTGGCTTTTGAAACTGATCCACAGCTTTGGGAGGAAGAACAGCTTGTTACAAGCTAAAATTCATCAGCTAAAGATAACTATAATGCCTTGCGGTAAGTACGTCTTCGCTTGTGGATCCTATTTTCATAGCTATTCCATAATGCTTGAATAGACTCATTATCTTCAAGTTCAGGGTTCGTTTCCACCGTTGTAATACCCCGGTTGTTAAACATCTCATTCATCTCCTTAAAGATGATAGATGTTAAACCCTTATTCTGATATTTGGGATCGATACCGATCAGGTAAAAAGCTGCCTTATCGTGGAAATACCGAGCCTTAAGAAGATGTGCCCATCCCAAGGGCAGAAGCTTTCCATGAGCTTTCTGTAAAGCTTTAGCAAACGATGGCATCGTAATAGCAAAAGCTACCAACTCTCCATCTTGATCAGCAATACAGTTGATAAAGTCGGGATGTAGATATCTCAGGTATTTCTCTTTATAATAGTCGATCTCCTCTTGCTGAATAGGTACAAACGTACTAAGATCGCTGTAAGTTTTGTTAATTAGATCGAACATTGCTTCCGCATGTCCCAAGATCTCTTTCTTATTCTCATAATGGATAACTTCCAAATCATATTTTTCCATGATGAGCCCAGAAAACCGTTTTACCTTGTCAGAGGGTCCCTCTTCCGGTATTTTAATCTCAAACTCTATCCATTCCTTTTCTTTTTCAAACCCAAGCTGCTCAAGATGCTCTTTATAGTGTGGCAAACTGTACCATGTTATCATCGTGTTGAGCTCATCATAACCTTCAACCAGCATTCCCGCCTTGTTCATAGTAGAAAAGCCAACAGGGCCTTCCATATATTCGAGATCATACTTTTGCCCAATTTCTCGAACTTGACCTATCAGGGCTTTAGTAACCTCGATATCATCAATAACATCGAACCAACCAAAGCGCATTTTAGGCTTCTCTTGCTCTTCGACCTCCATTCTGTTGATGATAGCAGCAATACGTCCCACTGGTTCACCATTTTTATAAGCTAAAAAGTATCGCCCCTCAGCCTGTTCAAAAACGGGATTTTTATCCGGATCAAAATTTTCTACTTCATCTGATATAATAGGCGGCACCCAAAATGAATTTCCTTCTAATAGTGTAAACTGAAATTTTACAAACTCTTCTAACTCAGCAGAAGTCGTCAATTCTTTGATTTCAATCATGTGCAAAAATTAATTGGCGATAAGCTATAATAGCTGATGATATATGGAAATTTATTTTCTAAAATAACTAAGATGATCAGAAACGCCAATGAATAAGCTCAATCTAAAACCCAATTCATATATACAAAAATAGCCTGCTGGTAGAACCAGCAGGCTATTTTGACATTTTAAATTAATAGCGGCAGATACCTCAATTAGATAACTGGTATTTAATGAGCAAGCTATCACTCTCAGTGGCCTGAAAGCTTGCAGAACTATTACCTGCCATATCTACCTGAGTTGAGGTATCCTCATTCTTTTGAATAGTCAGTGCTCCATTAAGAACTGTTTCTTTTAAATTCCAATTTACAGTTAATGAATCACCTGACATACTTCCTACTTGTACATTCCAAGTAAGAGCTCCTGTTTGAACTGTTCGAAAATCCTTCAATAATTCCAGATCTTGAACTTTAAGAAACAGATAAATTGCATCACCACCTTGTGGGGGGGCACCAGGGCTTTCATGATCCATACCACTGTCAAAGCCTTCTGAGGCACCTTCGAGTTGCCCAATGGCTAGATCCGTAGAATATAGGGAATCTTCCATTTCCAGGTCAAACTCATATATAGATCCTACAGCATCAAAGTTAGCTGTAACCTCAGTATCAGAATCCATGGTTATTGTCAGTGGATTATCTGTAGACTCCACATCTCCTGTCCATTTATTAAATGACCATGCTGAATTCTCAGTATTGGCAGTAAGTTCTACCTCTTCCCCTTCCTCATACGTTCCTGAACCGGGAGTTATTGATCCCGCATCGCTAGGCGAAACATCAGAACTTAAATCATACATTGCAGGTTCCGAGTCACTGCCTCCACCGGAGTCAGTGCTTGACCCTCCACAAAAACTTATGAGTACTGATACTAAACCTAAGACAAATATTATACGAATATATTTAAACATTGGACTCTCCTTATTTGATCAAAGTCATTTTTTGAATTTTAGAAAATGAATCGGTTTGTAACCTTACAAAATAAACGCCACTCGCTAACTTGCTGGCATTAAAGTTTACTGTGTAAGTCCCCGACTGTTGAACTTTATTAACCAAAGTTTGCACCTTTCTGCCTAAAACATCGAAGACATTAAGTGTCACTTCAGCTTTATTCGCCAGTTCATAACTAATTGTCGTTGTTGGATTGAACGGATTTGGATAGTTGGGATGGAGATCATTTTCTACAACCATCTCGTCAGACGCCAGGGTTTTAAAATGCATATCATCATATTCTTTCTCAATGAATCTGCTTTGTCCTGGTCGCAAATCATAATAGATCACATTCTCTCCATCAATTGCCTCAATCCGAATAGGACTATTGTTATTTTTATCACTGGTTACTTTAACAGGATAAGAGGCGGCAGTGAGATCTAAACTCCTCATACTGTTATCAGCAATCTTATAACTACCGGCAATTCTAACATCCAGAGGTGCCGACGGTGCTACCGGTGGCAACATATACTTTCGTTTTTCTTTTTTCGAAAGTTTACCAGTCATCATATAAATAGATTGCTCTATCCCATCACGCTCAAACCTTAATTCTTGCAGGTTGCGCACTAATGGGGCGTCACTATCCTTGGCCTTCTTAGAAGCTGATACACTTGTGGGTGCATCAAAAAGCAGGTCTATTTTACCTTCTTTATCAGCATAAACCCAGTAAGCTCCAGAAGGGGTAATCTCTGATACTTCCTCATAGGTACTATCATTAAAAGCATAAATTGGTACAGATGTTAGCACACTACTGGAGTCAATAATAGAATTAACTTTTATAGTATCCGCGAGTCCACCGATTATATTCCAACCTTTGGTAATATTTGCACCGGTCTCTGTCAAAATGCTTCCCTCTACGGTAATGCTATCTTTGGCAGGACCTTTTATCCAATAACCCTTACCTCCTTTCAAAGAATCCTCTATCTGGTATCCCCCAGAATAGCTAACAAGCTGTGCTTTCGCAGGAAGTTTAATCTCGGCGCCTGTAGGGATACTTATCATACTCCAACTGTTATTGTAATGGGCGTACCCTTTGTAATTACCGGCAAGCTCCGAAAAGCCACTTTCATTGCCCAAGCTATCTACCGCAGTTACACCATAAAACTGAGTTTTATCTGTTTCAGCATTGGAGTAGGAATAATTCTGCGAACTGCGCTTCACACTATCTATGGCTGTCATCTGATCAGGGTCATCTCCTTTATATACTTTATAAAAATGGAGATCCTTCTCAGTATTGGCATCCCAAGATATATCAGCATCCCCACTTGAAAGACTAAAGCTGATACCTTTTGGATTATCAGGAGCTGCAAAATTGACTCCGCCCGGTGTTAAGGGGAAATCAGCTGTTCCTTCTGTATTTACAACTCCGGCAGAACCATCTTCCGCTTTGATATAATACTCAACTCCCAGCGAGCTCAGCTCACTACTGGGTATCGTAGCCTCGTATTGGTTATTTGCGTTTGAGGTCATAGATGCTGTCTTATAAGTAAGGTCACCTATTGTTCTATAGTACAATGTGGCATCTCCTACACCTCCTGTTGTATCCTCAATTTGGGCAGATAGTGTTAGATCACTACTCGGTGTAAATGAGGATGGCACAGAATGTGAAATAGTAGGCGGCGTGTTACTACCTACAGCCATACTATAGGCATTTCTCTGTGGGTCACTGCTAGGTATTGTTTGGGTACCCTTAGAATCCGTGACCTTCACATAAAACTCCATACCTGGTTCTTGCACATCCGTATCCGGTATTTCCCCTTTATAGAAAGACGATTCAGAAGATAAGGTATAAGTTTGGAATGAATCCTTCGTTTTCGAAGAGCTTTGCGGTTTATTCATCTCCACTGATTTAAATGAACCGGCTGCCCCTACCTTTCGATACAGCAGCTCAACCTTTTGAACTGTGGAACTCACAAATGATTTTATTTCTGTTTCTATACCGATATTCTGATCTAACGGTTGACTCTGCGAACGCTTTGCCAATGTATTGGTAGACAAATTCTGAATTGGCTTAGTAGCCGGATCATACGTTGCGTTGTCAGAATCCTGTGATTGTGAATTACCTGTTACCGTAACCTCTACCAATCGATCGCCGGCAGTTCTACTTGAACCGTCGAATGATTTAGGTGACTTGCAGGAGAGAATATAGGTAGTTGAAACCTGTTGACTTATGGCATCGGCAACAGTAGAACTGAAGTTCTCTCTGATATCAAATATCTGCCCACCGGTATTACTCGTTATTCCTTTAAATTCATCATTTAACGAAGTAGTTGTAGAAGCATGCACCGTAACATCACCTGACACAGCAGCATTAATTGCACTCGTTTCATCAGATAACGATGACTGACCAGGGCGTTCATCGGTAATAATTACGAATACTCGCTGCGAACCGGGGCGGAAAGAAAAGTTTGAAATAGACTTTTCTATCGATAAAAACCCAGGCTCTGATGATCCAGATGTTACGTTTCTTGCCAAGACATCATTCTTAAAATAACTGGCATCTGTAGTCAAGGCACCGCCATCTTCAAATATAGGGCCACCATAAGTAAGCCCAAGCGTTCCCTGTCCGGATTGGCCGTAACGCGTTAAACCAAGTGCAAAATCAACACCTCGATTTTTTAGTGTATCGACAAAAGCTATAATGTTGTCAATTACTTCTTGCTGTTCCGATCCCATACTTCCACTGTTATCTACGATAAAAACAACATCAGCCAAACGAGCACCGCTTTGTGAAGGTGGTGTCAGAGTACAATTCTGTTTATCAACCGCTAATCCATCTTCGGTCACTGAAAAATCAGAGAGATCTAGTGCTGGGTTAGGCGGAGAACCTTGTTCCGTAACACTAACACTCGCCACAAAGTTAGGTGTTGCCGGTAACGGAAGTCCTGTCAACCTAAAATCAAGACTCGGAATATTAACCAAGAATTGCTTTTGTCCTGTTAAGATAAGCGAAGCATCTTGCGGGCCATCCGTTATTGAACCCTCATGAGTTATAGTAACTGTATATACTCCAGCCGTAGGGGCCTTAATCATTACTTGCTCTACGTTATCACGGTCATTATTCCCTTTCGTTGCTGCAGTATTGGGATTAGCCGGATCCATCACATAGGGTTCATACGTATTTCCATTCTCATCAGTAATCTTAACATCCAGGTCATTAACCAACATAGATGTTGTAGGATCAAGTTGCGCACTCACCGGTGACCCTGACGGATCGGTCCAGGCAAGTGTAGCTATTAACGGCTCTTGCCCATCACTTTCTACTTTATACTCAACCGTTTTACTGTCGGCGAGAGAAAACTCTTTAATATTAACTCCCCCACCGTTTGCTTTATCTTTGGTAATTAACTCCGCTGCTTTTTCAGCATTTAATAAGCCCCATCCAAATTTATAGTCAGGGCCAGGGTTTCCTGCTTCATCCGCAGTATGTACCAATAAAGCTTTCATTGTAGATGAAAGGGGTGCTGTACCTCCAAACTGATTTCTATAGTGTTCTTGTAACAAACCGACTGTACCACTAACTACGGGCGAAGACATTGAGGTACCATTATATGACGAATACTGATCTGTTCCTGAACCAACAGAAGAGTAGACGCTAACCCCTTTTGCTACAATATCCGGTTTTATTCGCCCGTCATCAGTAGGCCCCCACCCACTAAATGAAGACATCTGAACATCGCTCGGTTGTGAATACCCACCGGGGATACCATCCACTGCTCCAACGGTAAGAACATTTTTAGCTAAACTCTTAGATGAGATAGAATCAAATCCATCTGATCCTCCATCAGGATCGCGTGTTGCATTTGACGTAACCCAAGCCCCATTGGATCCACTACTGGAATCCCAAATATAATGCTCGGTAGGCTGATTTGAGGGACCATCATTACGATCGTTCCCTGCGGACTTTACAATAAGATAATTAGGAGCATTATATGCGATATCATCCCACTGAGCAGCAGCTGAATTATAAAACCCAAAGCTATAATCTTCTGTAGCATCTATGGATGTATTGCCAAACCAATACCAATCTCCATTACCTTTATAATCATAAATCCATCCGGTTATAGATCCATATGAATGGTTTGAAACTCGCAATCCATTGGCTGCAGCCGTAGCCATTTCACTTTCATCATTGCTCCAGTCATAAGCATCTAAGTCAGCCTGAAAAGACATCCCTTTTGCATTATTATCAACTCCGGCGGCAACCATAGTACCACCTACGTGAGTGGCGTGATTGCTAATTCCCCCGGGTGAATCTTTTTGAGTGACACGGCTTCCAAATTCTTGATGCGAGGCTAATACTCCGCCGCCGTCCCAGACACCTAAAGTCTCTGAAGAACCGGAGAGTGACAATCCTGCTGCACCACCCGACCATATTTCATCAATAGAACTTGTTTCGGCCGCCCCCAAATTATAGGTTGTATAATATACGGGATGCCCATTCTCAAACTTTTGTAATTCTATTACTCTGCCGTCGGGCAACACTCTCTGGACAGGAATTCCTGCCTTCTGTGCTCTTTCAACAGCAGCCTGATGTTCTGTTTCCCATTTGACTTTACTTTCTTGTGCGATCTCTTGAAGCCGGTTAACCTGTTGCTGGCTTTGAGCAAATAGGTTCCCCGAAAAGAGAACGAATAGGAATGCAAACGCAATCCCTAATGTTTTGTTTAATCCTGACATATTTACCTCCTGATAGTGATGATGTGTTAACTTGTCTCTTGGACCTTTCGCAATATATCCCCAAGCTTTTTTGTTAGTTTTAAAAATTGATTTGGATAATATTCTTGATCCGCTCCCATATTTGCTTTAACAGTTGTAGGTTTTTCTCCCTGCTTCAACCGAACTGAAAGTTCAATGCGAGGGGCGGGAGTATTGATCTCAACCTTACGCGGATCTATATTGGGAAGTGAACTGGGAAAAGAAGAAAAGGATGACTGAGAAATATAATCGGACAAACTAGTAAATGTCTCTTTGGGAAGGCTCCCATGCTTAACCTCTACCTCTCGAATCTGTTGCTTGCCATTCTTCTCGCTGTAAATTTGTTTATACAATGTATAATTAGCTGAAAATGATACTTCTATAACATATCCATAAACAGCACCACTTTGATATTCACCCATCCCCCCACCTTTAGAATAACGAATATAGTACCCCTTTTTTTGTTCTGAAGAACCAGAATCATTTTGATATATCCAATAGATCCCGGTGGCTACAACACCGACAAACAAAATCGCAAACAAGTTCAATACTGATTTGTTTAACCCCATAGCATGTTACCTAATTACGGCAATATTCAATCTTGACTACAAAATATTTTTAACCCATATAAACAAGCTTGGCCCTTATATTATCACATCAGGCCATGCATAACATAAAGCTCGAGTAAAAAGAGGTAGGGTAGTATAACAACACAGAAGAGCAGATTACATTATTTAACTTGATAAACTCTCTGAGTTCTAACCACACACTTTCTCACTACCTATAGCACATTTTTTTACCCCTATAAAGCTCTCTAGATAAACCAATATTGATATTTCAGTTTTTAACCGGAAAAAGAAAAATGTTTTCCGCTTTTCTTGTTTAATACAATAACTATTAAAATTCAAATTTCAAAACACATGCTTAATTCTATTTTTTAGAAACTTCCATTACCCAGGTTCGTAGAGCACAGGTATGCAACAGTCATTTCCCAAACTGTATTAACATGTTTTTACTACTTTCAACGAAAGCTAACTATTTCAATTGGTTTTTCTGACATATTGAATTTATAATGCTGCAAATAAGGCAAACAACTTTTCTTATCACAATTTAACTATTTATAAGTACCGTGGGACAAACTATCGACCGATCATTTTTTCCTATTCATACTCTCATTACTGCCCTTGTCCTTCTAATTGGGATGAACGCATGCAAAAGTTCTAATACCACCAGGAAACAAACAGATTCTACAGAATCAAAGAAGGAACTGGAAGAGCTATATTGGCAACGAGTTGAAGATTCACGCTCCTCTTATACCGAAGCTGATGTGAAATTTATGACGGGGATGATAGCCCACCACGCCCAGGCCTTGGTCATGTCTCGATTGGCACCCCATAACGGAGCCAGCCCCCAAGTACGCACTTTAACTTCGCGAATTATTAATGCGCAGCGCGATGAGATTAAAACGATGCAACAGTGGCTGCGCGACCGGGGCGAAACAGTACCTAAAATTTCCATCGACAGCCTGCAACTAACCATTACCCTTGATGAAAAGAAGTACACAAAATATCGGCAAATGAAAGGCGTGCTTACCCAACAACAAATTGTAGAATTGGCCAAAGCTAAAAATACCGAATTTGATCGTCTATTCTTGACCTATATGATTGAACACCACGCCGGGGCCGTCTCAATGGTAGACAAACTTTTTAATACGGATGGTGCTGCACAAGACGGATCTGCATTCCGTCTTGCTTCTGACATACAAGTAGACCAACGCACTGAAATTGACCGAATGTTTGAGATGCTGGAAGCCCTTCCTGAAACGGATTAACAACAGTTTTAACACGTTCTAACTATTATCACCCCTAACCTAACAGATATACTTATGAGTCTTCATAACAATAAAAATGTTACGTCACCTGGTTTTTCCGGGATAGGCAAACACTGCCTGTGGCTTTTTGTAGCTGCCGTACTCTTCGGTAGTTATGCCTGTACCTCTTCTTCTGAGGTAGCCGACGACACCTATTCTGCACCTACTATAACTCCCAAACCCCTGACTTCAGTAAATGCTCCCTCGCCGGATCCTCGCGTGGGACTTAAAGCAGGGCTTTTTGATGCTGAAGAGGCCTCCTGGAATCTGAATATGATTGCACAAAAACGCCCGCCAAAAGATTTTGTAGGCGTTACCAATTCAGATCTGGCTTTTAAAGACAATTACATCATTCAAGGAAACTATAATGGCTTTATGGTTTGGGACATGTCTACCCCCAGCTCCCCTGAACTGGTTGTTGACTTTCTTTGCCCGGCCTCTCAAAGTGATGTTTCTGTGTATGGCGACTTGCTTTTTGTTTCGGGTGAAGGCCTCGGTGGCCGTCTCGATTGTGGAACCGAAGGTATAGATAAACAAGTAAGTGATAAACGGCTTCGCGGTATTCGAATTTTTGATATTTCTGATATCCAAAATCCCGAATATGTATCCAACGTACAAACATGCCGTGGCTCTCACACCCATTCCGTACTGGATGATCCCAACGACGATGAAAATGTATATGTCTATGTATCGGGCTCTGCTCCTGTACGTCCCGAAGAAGAACTACCCGGATGTACCGATGCCCCTCCCAGTGAGGACCCTAACTCGGCCCTCTACCGTATTGAGGTCATAAAAGTGCCCTTGGACAATCCCAAAGATGCTAAAATTGTAAATTCTCCGCGCATCTTTGAAGATCTTGAAGAATCACCCTCCCACGGCATGTCTCCTGCTGATATTGCCAAAGTAAAAAAAGCTGAAAAAGAAGGAGCATTTGTTGCTAACATTATGGGCCAAAAACGTGTTGTACCCGATCGTTATGTCCAAATGATGCTCAAAGGCATGGTCAAAAAACGTGGTGGCAGTGGAGAACCAACAGCAGCCGACAGTGCTAAACTTCGAAAAGAACTACCCAAAATTATTGCTGCTCGTTTCGGTGGCAACAGCGGTGACGAAGGACCAAGCCGAGGCCCTAATCAATGTCATGATATTACCCTTTATCCGGAAATTGGCCTAGCCGGCGGTGCTTGCGAGGGATACGGACTGCTACTTGATATTACAGATCCTGCCAGCCCAAAGCGTGTTGATGCAGTAGCTGATTCTAACTTTGCATACTGGCACTCGGCTACTTTTAATAATGAGGGCTCTCAAGTACTCTTTACCGACGAATGGGGAGGCGGTGGCCAACCTAAATGTCGCGAAAAAGATCCTATGGAGTGGGGGGCAAATGCAATCTTCACCATAGGAGAAGATAATAAGATGGATTTTCAGAGCTACTTTAAAATGCCCGCTCCACAAACCGAGCAAGAAAACTGTGTAGCACACAATGGTTCTCTAATACCAATTCCCGATCGTGATGTCATGGTACAATCGTGGTACCAGGGCGGCATTTCGGTATTCGACTGGACGGATCCCAACAATCCTGTCGAAATCGCTTTCCACGACCGCGGTCCCGTTGATTCGACACGTATGCAGATGGGCGGAAGCTGGTCGGTGTACTGGTATAACGGCGTAATTGTAAATTCAGAAATTGCCCGTGGACTTGACATCTTTGAACTCAAGCCAAATCCCTACCTCACCAAAAATGAGATTGCTGCAGCCAACACCGTTACGTTTGAACAACTGAATCCCCAGGGACAGCCAAAATATGACTGGCCTACTACCTTTGTATTAGCCAAAGCCTACCTGGATCAGCTGCAACGAGGTAATGGTCTGTCAGCAAACGCAATCAGAACTGCAAGAATACAACTTGCCAACGCTGAAAAAGCTTCCGAATCAGAGCAACAAGAAATTCTACATTCGCTGGCTGATGATGTTGAAAACAAAGCTAAGGACTCCAAACAATCAGAAAAAGTACAAAAACTAGCTGATACCGTCCGCAGCTTGGCATCTAAATAGAGATACAGATTCGGATAATAGCAATCCGTTTACTAACAATTACATAAATCCCTTTGACTCTCTACCTTTTGGTATAGTCAAAGGGATTTTTTTATAAAGATAAATTTCAATCAAAATCTATAGACCAAAAAGCTACCCCAACATGTAATCAATACACCAGGTTATCTCTGTAAATATCTTTCCTGGGTGTACGACCCTCTAACTTTTGGGAGCCTCCATAATATTAAAATCCACTTATCTTGAAGAAATTCAATAGAAAAGAAATTACGTTTAAAGCGAAACAAAATTATGCTACAAAAAGGTACGTTTCTTGTAGTTCTAGTAAACCATAGGCGTAGGAATTAAACATCACTATTATGATTTCATCAAGTATTATCCGCTTAATCAGTCAGCGAGCATTAAAAACATCTTGCTTGTTGATTCTGGGATTAATGTTATGTTTTGTTTCCTCGTGTAAAGATAACCCCGTTAATAATAAGGAAGAAGAGGAACCTCAGAGTACGAATCCACCGTCGATACCTACAAATCTCTCGCCAGAATCTGGTGCAACTGTTTCCACGAATATCACCCTGACATGGGATGAGGTCACCGATGCCTCGCAATATGAAGTACAGCTTGCCACTGACTCCAACTTTGAAAATATTATCTCTAATACATCAGCGGATAATCCAAGCTACCAGTACGAAGAATATGAACTATATAAGCAGTACTATTGGAAAGTTAGAGCCAAAAATAGTGCCGGTGCCGGAGAGTGGTCTGCAACTAGAACACTGTCAATAAATAATATTATATATGACCCAAGGTGTGTAAATGGGATGGCTCATAAAGAATATGACTGCAAAAATGTCGATTTAGTACAATTTTTAACCGTTGACGATTTGATGGGCGAAAGAGTCAATGATATTTGGGGATGGACGGATCCAATGACCGATAAAGAATATGCTTTAGTTGGATTATCTGATGGCGTTACATTTGTTGATATGTCTAAGCCAGACAATGCTCGTATACTTGGAAAGCTCACGGAATCAGAAACCCAAAGAGTATCTGCCGGTACAACAAATGGTCATCTCAAATCACTCAAACATGATGATGAAGGTAAATCAACATGGAGAGATCTTAAAGTATACAACAACCATTTATATGTTGTCAGTGATGCTCAACCACATGGCCTACAAGTATTTGATCTCACCAAACTTCGAAACGTAGAAAGCCCGCCAGTCCAATTTACTGAAGATTATCTGTACCAGGGATTTTCTCCTGCCCACAATATCGCTATTAATAAAGAGTCAGGTTATGCCTATGCCGTTGGCTCAGATGTGGATGGCGGTGGGTTACATATTCTGGACCTTAGCCAACCCCTGAATCCTACTTTTGTGGGCGCCCATGCAGACAGTACGGTGGGCAGAAATTTGACCGGCTATGTCCATGATACCCAGTGTGTTAACTACAAAGGACCGGACCCGGATTACCAAGGAGAAGAAATTTGCTTCAACAGTAGTGAAACACATTTTGTTATAGCAAATGTTAGTGATAAGAGTGCAACGGCTACAATTTCTAAAGCTACCTATGACGACAGCGAGTATATCCACCAAGGTTGGCTCACTGAAGATCACTCCTACTTTTTGCAGGATGATGAACTAGATGAAAAGTCAGGAAAAAAAACCACTACTTATGTGTGGGATGTACGGGACCTTGACAACCCGAAGTTAATCAACGAACATACAGCGGCTTCCAACGCAATAGATCACAACTTGTATATCAAAAATGGATATGCCTACCAGGCAAATTACACTTCCGGTCTGCGTATTCTGGATCTGTCCAATATCGCTTCGGGTACACTAAATGAGGTAGCCTATTTTGATACCTTTCCCCAACATAATGAGACTGAATTTGACGGTGCATGGAGTAGTTACCCCTTCTTTGAAAGTGGGCTTATCATTGTAAGTGATATTAGTAATGGCTTATTCATCCTGCGGCCCAACATATAAAATATATACTCAACCTCGCATAACTAGTTATTGTTAGGTCCTTATTTTTCGCAAAATATTAATCAAAAAATGTCCCACGCAAAGCATTGGAGGGGGGGGGGCAGACCATTTTGGGTATTCCGACCTATTGTACTGAATAAAAACCTACGTCGGCAAAGCTATTCGACCTTTTTACGCCTCAGAGCGTCAGCGACGGGAGGCCCCGGAAACTCACGAATTGAATTTCTGTTTTTCTGATAAGACAAAATAGACCAACAATATACTCCGCATATTAGCCTTCGTAGATTGTAGAAGCCAAGGCATTATTTATTAAAGCATACGTTCAACAGCTTGAATATTTTTTAAGCTCTTAAATTGTAATAAAGCATAGAAAATGTAAGCTCACTACAATATATGCTAACTGTCTTATATTCTTAATTGCAGACTACCTTTTCTGCAATACCAATAGGAAACCGTAAATGAAGCGAAAGCATTCTATTTCCATTCAATATGCTGAGCGAGGGGTAGAAAAAACAAATCGTTTATTTGGAGATCGTTGTTATTGATAAATCATCCATCCCCACTCTCATCATCTTATCCCCTTTCACCTTAAGACCTCTTGTCTGTGCTACCATCTCAGAAACTTCATCAGGGATCACCTTATATACCTGCCCATTTATTGTCTTTCTTACAATATTCTGCTTTGGTGGTTGTTTGCTATAAGCAGTTACAATTAATCGTTCTACTCCCAAGGGGGGGGCTGCTTCAAAAGTATGTGGAAAAGCAACTACTTTATTGACTCGGTCAGTGCCAATGTAATACGAATCCCAGAGCATAACTTTCATCCCATTGGCCAATATATAAGTTAACCTCAAAAAAGAAGGTTGGTTTACGCGAAAATAGAAATTAATATCCTCACCATCATTAAGCACGATACTGCTTCCGTTACTACCTTTATCGCTCATTACCTCTACATTAATTCCCCCATCAACAATTGCACCCTCAGAAAGGGCTTCTTTGGTTTTAAGTGCTTGTTCATGGTTTTGTGGTTTCAATTCAAGCTTTTCTGGCACACCCGATTTAGGCAGTCGTACTTCGGCACCGGCTACCCTCTGGCCTTGCTCTGTATTAACAGTAACCGACATCTCAATCTCTTCTCCCAAATCCCAATAGTACCCCTGGGTAATTGTTTTTGATGATGATTTACTATTTTGAAAAGCTGATAAGATCTTACGTTGCAAACTTTGCCCTACATATGAACCAAATTCACTGGAAAAATCAGACTCCTGATATCTGAAATTGCGGACTTGATTATTTGCGATTTCCACTTGCTGCATCTTAAGCTGATTTACCAACACTTCTAATGCATCAGATAGTGATCCTACCGGTTTTTGAGTCAGTTTCTTAATCTTTTTACGTACTTCGTTCTCTTGAGCTACTAGTTGTCTGGGATTCACTAAAGAATTGCTATCATCACCTCCTGTTTCAAAAGTAAGCTCATCAAACGCTTTTGACTCACTGCCAGACAGCGTATTTGCAATAGCATATTGCTCATAATAGCTCTTGTAAAGTGGATATAGCCGAACATACTGCTCAATGGCTTCACTAGTATTTCCTTTTTGTTCAAAATCAGAAGCTTGATTATGTATCGTTCGTATCCTTTCAAGCGTCTGTTTCGCTTTTTCCCGGTATTGTGCAACAGCCTTATCTCTATCCAGATAAGCCAGTGCGTAAATCATTTCATCTTCACTTGCAATCTTAAAACTGATTCCCTTCAATTCAAGATTACTAATTGTATGGCTTACCGAATTAAAACTGCTGGAAATCGTTTCCTCTGTTTCATTAACTTCCGAAGTAACCGTAGTCTGAACAGACACCTGTACTTTGCGACTCAAATCGCCCGTAGCCTGTGTTTTGGCATCTGCTAAAGCCTCTTCCTTTGCTCCATCTAAAGCCCTCATCCCAAAGCCGATAATGTAGCCACTACCCAAACTTGGAGTCTTTGTGCCATAGTTTTGTACCCACTCTGGCTGTTCCTGTTTCCCGTAACAATAGTTCCCCAGCAGAATAAATACACTTAAAAATACCAACCGGGCCAACCACTTTTTTGAGCACAAAATCTTCATTGTATTTTATTTACTTGAAAACCAAATATAAAATTACTTGAGAAGCAGCATTTTCTTGACTTTTCGGAATTTCCGGCCATCGGTCAGCGTTTTGCCGTCAAGCACATAAAAGTAGACCCCGCTGGCCAAATGTTGTTCTGCATTAAAACGCAATCTATAGCTACCCGGTGAAATGTCTTTATCAATAAGCGTAGCTACTCTTCTGCCTAATACATCATAAATCTTAACCTGAACAGTACTCTGTTCTGGAATTTGGTACTGAATAGTTGTCTGGGGATTAAATGGATTTGGATAATTATCCTCCAGTACAATTTCCTGAGGTAAATCCATCTTGGTTCCTTCCGAAATACCCGACCAAGCCACTTCACTTTTATTATTTTTATTTCGAATATCATATCCAAATTGTATGTCATCGGTATTACTTCTCCTAACCTCAAAACGTAATGTGGCTAACGAGTCATCCTGATGCCCCTCTTGCAGCTGACCAAAGTTGGCAACATTAATAACAGCCAGCCCTTTCGAACTGTCGATGTGCGAAACAAAGACCGTCTTACCGTTCTCAACGTCGTCGAACAGTTGCCTACTCTCTATATGTTTAAGGGAAAAATTGGACGGATCATATTCAACTACCAGCTCTATTCCCAATAAATTATCGGGATAATCTACCAGCAAATCGTATTCTACCATCTGCGATGATTTGGCACTACTACGGGCATCCTGGTACTCATCCCCATAAGTACTGGTTGAAATATTGATATAGCTAAATTCATTTTGGGTTGCAGACTTCATACGGTCTTTCCGTTTCGTCAGCACATTATCAACGTCTTCTTTTGAAGATGATGGGGAGCTATTATCCTGTTCTATTACATCCTTTTTATTCACAAATTTTCCGGGTTTACCAACCGATTTTCCAGAGTCTGCTTTAGCGGAAACTCCATTTGAACTTCCGGAATCATTGGAAAGTGTATAGTTCCAGTAACGGATAAAGGTGACCAGATCGAAACCATCAAACGTACTGTCGGGCTGCACCCTCAGTGCCGGGAAAGTACCGGTTACCGGTCCCAGCTCTTTCGCGTAGTCATTATTCCAAACGGAACGCAACTTAGTCAGATCATCAAAATTCACTTCTGAATTAGCATCAAAATCGCCCGGTATTGACATTTCAAAGGTAAAGGAGAAGTCATCAATAGAAGAGGCTTCCACCTTTTCATTTTGATTTCCGTCGAATTCTTTTCCCGTAGTACTTTTAATTCCATCAGGACCGGTATGTATTTCTACTGTCAGCGTTTCCGTACCATAAAAACTGGAATCGGGTTCAATTTTAAATCCCGTACCATCAGACGTAAGATTATAATCAAAGGGAATATCTTCTCCGCTTAGCGATCCATTCAGCCTGATAGCACCGTTTCCATTTCCAATAGATGCAGTATCCAGCAAATGACTAAATTTAAAGAATATTTTCCGGTTGTATTGATAAGAAACTAATGAGTCGGGACCGAATTCTTCAAGTTGTAGTGTAGGTGCCGTTGGTACCCAAACTGAAGTCTGCCTAGAAAAACCACTCTCATTACTAGAGCTATCTACGGCTGTTATACGAAAATAATAGGTTTTGCCACTTTCAATATTGGTATCTACAAAGTGTGTATCCTGCCTTACACTATCGACAGGTGTATGAGCACTTAATCCCGATACTGAATCAATCGGAGAAGTATCTCGATACACCTTGTACTGCAACAGGTCCGCTGCATTTACCTCTACCCAAGATACATTGATACTGTCTACACCTGCTTTGCTCATAATATTAATAGGCGGCGAAGGTGGTGTAACATCTGTTGCTAATACCTCAACTTCATTTGAGAAATCACTTTCATTTCCTGCTGTATCTGCTGCTGATATTCTATAATAATAAGTACCATTTTCAGTAACTGTAGTATCTGTATAAGTAGTTGAGGAAACTTCTACAGTATCAAAGATTGCATAATTTCCCGGGCCGGCCGTCGAGTCAATGGCGGTTGTCTCCCGGTAGATATGATAGGAAGCCACATCCGCCGAATCGGATGCCGTCCAAGAAATATTCACGCTATCCGGGGTAGGACTTGCTGCTAGAGCAGTTGGTACATCAGGAGGGGTAATATCTCCACCTCCGTTTTGGTAAATTGCAGCCGTTTCATTGCCGCTTCCATCCACTCCGGTCACCACCAAATCAAGGTCCCCGTCCCCGTCATAGTCGCCCCAGTCGGAAGAACCATCTTCCACCCCGGCCAGCCCGGCACCGATGGCAGAAAACGTGCCGCCCCCGTCATTGCGATATATCATGGTTGTTGGGTTACCGTTGACATCCTGTCCGGTCACGACCAAGTCCAGGTCACCATCTCCATCATAATCTCCCCAGTCGGAAGAACCACCTTCCACCCCGGCCAGCCCGGCCCCGATGGTAGAAAACGTGCCGCCCCCGTCATTGCGATATATCATGGTTGTTGGGTTACCGTTGACATCCCGTCCGGTCACGACCAGATCCAGGTCGCCATCTCCGTCATAATCTCCCCAGGCCGAAGAACCACCTTCCACCCCGGTCAGCCCGGCGCCTACGAAAGAAAACGTGCCGCCCCCATCATTGCGATATATCATGGCCGTTGAATTAAAATTGTCATCCTGTCCGGTCACGACCAAGTCCAGGTCACCATCTCCATCATAATCTCCCCAGTCGGAAGAACCATCTTCCACTCCAGCCAGCCCGGCCCCGATGGTAGAAAACGTGCCGCCCCCGTCATTGCGATATATCATGGTGGTTGGGTTACCGTTGACATCCCGTCCGGTCACGACCAGATCCAGGTCGCCATCTCCATCATAGTCGCCCCAATCTGAGGAACTAAAGTCCACGCCGGTCAGTCCCGCTCCGATATCAGTAAAGGTGCCATTGCCGTCGTTGCGGTAAATTATGGCCGTTGGGTTACCGTTGACATTTCGTCCGATCACCACCAGATCCAGCTTCCCATCCCCGTCATAGTCGCCCCAATCTGAGGAACTAAAGTCCACGTCGGTCAGTCCCGCTCCTATATCAGTAAAGGTGCCATTCCCATCATTGCGGTAAATCGCGGCCGTTGGGTTACCATTGACATCATCACCGGTCACTACCAGATCCAGATTCCCATCCCCGTCAAAGTCGCCCCACGCCGAGGAGCTACCATTCACACCCGTCAACCCCGCGCCAATAGTCTCAAATGAACTACTACCACCTCTTATCCCAATAAAACGTTCTGTTCCCACTACTATAGTATCATTTGCAGCTACTGATAATTCAACCGGTCCATAAATACCATTGGGTACTTTTGTATAAAGCACTGATCTTTTTGCACTATCAACCGTCGCGGTGGCTTGTCCAAATTTTACAACATTTCCAACTGCCGTAGTGTTAAAACTAGATCCGTAGATACGAACGCTTGTACCTTCGGCACCACTCTTTGGCTCATGCGTTGTCAATCGTAAAGAAGGTGTCGTTACTTGAGCTTCATTGGAGAAACCACTCACGTTGCCAGCCGTATCTACTGCTGTTATACGATAGTGGTAGGTAGTAGCTGCCGCAATTGTCGAATCGATATATGATGTATCTAGAACGTCAACAGTGTCGAGAGCTGTAAAATTTGATGGCCCGGCTGTAGAGTCAATTCCACTCGATTCCCGGTAAATATGATACGCGGACACATCCGAGGAGTCTGATGCTATCCAAGAGAGACTCACACCATCTCGAGTGGCACTACCTGCCAGGGCCGTTGGTACATCAGGCGGAACAATATCGCCATTTTCGTAAATTGTGGCCGAATTGTTACTATTCTCATCATCGCCGGTCACCACCAGATCTAGGTCCCCGTCTCCGTCGTAATCGGCCCAGGCCGAAGAACTAGATGCCACCCCGGTCAACCCGGCCCCGAGTGCAGAAAACATGCCCCTACCATCGTTGCGGTAAATGGTGGCTATCTCGCCCCCACTGGCACTTCCGATTACCACCAAGTCCAGATCACCGTCTCCATCAAAGTCTCCCCAATCCGAAGAACTCCCATCTACACCAGTCAACCCGGCGCCAATGTCAGTAAAGGTGCCCCCTCCATCGTTACGATAGATTGTGCTCATCTGGGTACCACCATCGCCCTCTCCTGTAATTACTAGATCCAGATCACCGTCCCCGTCATAGTCGCCCCAATTCGAGGAACCAAAGTCCACACCAGTCAGTCCAGCGCCAATGTCAGTGAACGTGCCACTTCCGTCGTTGCGGTAGATGATGGCTGTTTTGTTCCCAGTGACATCTCGGCCGGTCACCACCAAGTCCAGGTCTCCGTCCCCATCATAGTCGCCCCAGTCCGAGGAACTAAGATCAACGCCTGTTAGACCCGCCCCAATATCAGTAAAAATCCCTCCTCCGTCGTTGCGATAAATGGTGGCAACTCTATTGTCATTATTATCCCGGCCGGTAATTAAAAGATCCAGATCACCGTCCCCGTCATAGTCGCCCCAGTCCGAGGAACCGAAGTCCACACCTATCAGTCCAGCGCCGATGGCAGCGAAAGTGCCGCCCCCGTCGTTGCGGTAGATGATAGCTGTTTTGTTCCCAGTGGAATTGGCATCTATTCCGGTTATCACTAAATCCAGGTCCCCATCTCCATCATAGTCACCCCAATCCGAGGAACTTCTAAATACACCAGTTAGCCCAGTCCCTAGTGCGGTAAACGTGCCACTGCCATCGTTGCGGTAAATGGTGGCTGTTGGGTTAGAATTAGTATCACGGCCGGCAATTACCAGATCCTGGTCCCCATCCCCGTCATAGTCACCCCACGCCGAAGAACTAGATTCCACAGCAGTCAGTCCAGATTCAATAGCACCAAAGAGCTCCGACCCTCCCGTTACAGCTGTAAAGGTTTCCGATCCTGTAACAGTGCTCCCCTCCACTGAGACCGATATTTTCGTTAGTCCAGAAGCATTACTTGGAACCTTTGCATAAAGCACAGAACTCTTTGCGCTGTCTACGGTAGCAACTGATTCACCAAATTTCACCTCGTTATTAGTGGCTGTGAGACTAAAGCCCGACCCGTATATACGTGTTATCGTCCCGGCTGCACCGCTTTTTGGCTCGATAGCAGTCACTCGTAATGTTGGAGTATTTATTTGAGCTTCATTGGAGAAACCGCTCACATTCCCAGCGGTATCTGTTGCTGCTATGCGGTAGTGGTAGGTATTGCCCGTTGTAATCGATGAGTCAGTATAGGAAGTAGCAGGGACAGAAACCGTATCAAGTGCCGTATATGCGGCCGGCCCGGCAGTCGAATCAATGGCAGTCGTCTCCCGATAAATACGATAGGAAGACACATCGGAGGAATCCGAACCCGTCCAGGAGAGACTTACGCTGTCTCGGGTGGCACTACCTGCCAGGGCCGTCGGTACATCAGGCGGAACAATATCACCATTTTCATAGATTATAGCTAACTGGTTGGCATCAGTGTCTTTGCCGGTAATACTCAGATCAAGATCGCCATCTCCATCGTAATCCCCCCAACTGGAAGAACCATTGTTTACTCCGGTTAATCCGGCATTAATATTGGTAAAAGTACTGCTGTCATTACGGTAAATAGCAGCTATTTGAGTGTTCCCGTCATGCCCCGTAACAACCAAGTCAAGATCGCCGTCCCCATCAAAGTCACCCCAATTCGAGGAACCATCGATAACTCCATTTAGTCCCGCACCAATATTGGTAAAGGTCCCCCCTCCATCATTGCGGTAAATGGCACTATTCTGAGTGCCACTGTTTCCCTCACCCGTAATTACCAGATCAAGATCACCATCTGCATCATAATCTCCCCAATCCAAAGAGCTTCGCCGAACTACTGTAAGACCGGCCCCAATTGCTGTAAATACGCCATTCCCTTCGTTACGGTAGATCGCAGCTATTCGATTACTTCCATCATAGCCGGTAATTACAAGGTCTAAATCACCGTCTCCGTCATAATCCCCCCAGTTCGAGGAACCACTTCGTACCCCTGTCAATCCAGCACTTATATCTGTAAATACTCCCTCTCCGTCGTTTCTATAGATTGTGGTTAACAAATTATTCCCAGTATCGCCAGTAATAACCAAATCGAGATCTCCATCCCCATCGTAGTCTCCCCATTCCGAGGAACTAACATCCACGCCTGTCAATCCTACTCCAATGTCGGTGAATGTATCGTTTCCATCATTGCGATAAATTGTGGCAATTCGATTGTCATTATTATCCCTGCCGGTAATTAAAAGATCGAGGTCGCCATCCCCGTCATAATCTCCCCAATCCGAAGAACCATTATTAACGCCGGACAATCCCGCATTAATATTGGTAAAGGTACCATTGTCATTTTGATATATTTTAGCTATTTGATCACTTCCGTCATAGCCGGTAATAACAAGATCAAGATCGCCATCTCCATCGTAATCTCCCCAATTTGATGAACTCTGATCGACTCCCGTGAAGGCCGCTTCAATATTACTGAAAATTTCAATTCCGCCTGTTATCCCAACAAACGTTTCAGAGCCAGTCATTGTAGTATCATGCACTGCTACAGAAACAGAAGTCGGACCGGAAATTCCTGATGGCACCTGCACATACAATACTCTGCTTGATGCACTGTCTACCGTTGCACTAACATTACCAAAGGTAACTTCATTATCAGTCGTTACTGTACTGAAACCAACTCCATAGATTCGGACGGTCGTTCCAACAGCGCCGCTTTGGGGTTTTATTTCTGCAAGTCCCGGTGGTGGAATATCTGTCTCTGCTTCATTGGAGAATCCACTTTCATTGCTCGCTGTATCTACTGCTGCAATGCGATAATAGTAACTTGCTCCTGGTGTAACTGCTGAATCGATATACGTGGTAGTGGGGGCGTTTACCGTATCAATAGCCGAATAATTAGCTGGACCCGCTGTTGAATCTATCTGCATCATTTCTCGGTAAATATGATAAACGGATATATCCGATGAATCTGCCCCCGTCCAAGAGAGACGTACACTGTCCACCGTTGCGCTTGCGGTAAGTGCCGTAGGTACATCGGGCGGGGTTGTATCTTCAGTAATATTAGTAACAGACTGTGCAGAAAAATTTGCTGCCTGATTTAATGCCCTATCCCGCAGTGGTGCAGATCCGGCTGTATAATCTACAACTACACTATCCTGCACCTTAACTGCAGTGGAGAGCAAAATAACTGTTGTATCAGAGATAATTTCGGTTGATCCCAGAGTTGCAACTGAACCATTGACCCTTACCTCAAAAGAACTTGTTGCCGGTACAGAGGTGGAATCAAGAACATCATTATAGTCAAGCCAAAGACTGTCACTTTTTACAGTTGCATTGTCGAGAATTGGTGCTGTCTCATCAATTGTCAAACGATCTGTCAATGTTGTATCAGTCGTCTGAGCCGAGGAATCAGTTGCCGTTATGGTTATATCATAGGTAGTGCCATCTTGTAACCCATTACCGGATATACTTTGGGGACTAGAAAGATCAAGTGTCGTAGTCTTAAGAGTTTTGTCTCCAGGATAACTACTATCATTAATACCATAACTCGCACTATCTCCAGATGCTTGGTTTGCAAAGATAACCGTCATAGAGTCCGGCTTAATTTCGGAATAGCTATATCCTACGGTGATAGTATCATTGGGAGCAGCCGACCGACGAAAGGTTGAATCTTCAGGCATACCGAGGATAATATTTCTGGGAGGCGGATCATTCTCATACCAGGCAATTTTGTCATCATCATATGATGCTGAAAGCACATCTTCATCCCCATCGTTATCAAGATCTTCGGTATATACCGATTGAGCTGCTTCGGCATTCGTCGTAATTACCTGTTGCGAGCCAAAGCTTCCTGAACCGTCATTTTTATACCACGCTATCTTATCATCCGCACGCGAAGCTGAAAGCACATCCTGGCTGCCGTCACCGTTTAAATCTGTTGCATAAACTTTCAAAACCCGGGCTGCATTTGTTGTAATAACCTGTTGGGGACCAAAAGTTCCGGTCCCGTCATTTTTATACCAGGCAATCGTATTATCATATTGTGAAGCCGATAACACATCCTGACTGCCATCTCCATTAAGATCCGCAGCAAAAACGCCCCATGCCCCATCTGTATTGGTTGTGATTACCTGCTGTGAATCAAAATTTCCATTTCCATCATTGGCATACCAGGCAATCTTATCATCGATACCTGAAGCTGAAAGAACATCAGGACTTCCATCCCCATCAAGATCAGCCGCATAAACCTTTTGAGCCCCGTCGGCATTCGTCGTTATTACTTGCTGCGAACCAAATACTCCGGAACCATCATTTTGATACCATGCTATCTTGTCATCAACGTAGGAAGCTGATAGTACATCCACAGCTCCATCCCCATCCAAATCAGCCACATAAACATCTACTGCTCCATCGGCACTGGTAGTAATTATCTGTTGGGATCCAAAATTTCCGGCCCCATCATTCTCATACCACGCAATCTTATCGTCAATTGAAGAAGCTGAAAGCACATCTTGATCTCCATCTCCATCAAGATCAGCTACATAGACAGACTGGCCACCTTCTGCATTTGTTGTTATTACTTGCTTTGACCCAAAATTTCCAGTTCCGTCATTCTTATACCAAGCAATTTCATCATAGCTATACGAGGCCGAAATCACATCTTGAAAGCCGTCCCCATCCAGATCAGCTGCATGAACCGACTCAGCTGAATCGACGTTGGTAGATATAATCTGTTGGGGACTAAATAACGTTTGTCCAATAGCCGGTTGCAGACAAGCCAATCCCAATAACACTGTCAGGAAAGTAACCTTACGTACTTTGCTATTCATCTAGATGAAGAAGGCTTAAGTTAGCATTAATTTTAATTGTCACTATTGATCATAAAAATTCCGGAATCAAGATTACTTTCAGCAATGCCCAGTGATTCTCCTGCACCATTGAAAAAAATGCTTCCCGGCTGGATAGCGATTTCCGAAACGGAATCAGCAGTTCCCGTTTCAGTGAAGGTAATCTGACCGATCTTTCCATACCCTTCTATTTTTTCCGGAGTCCCACCCAACACCCCTATGCTAATAGATATACGACCTGTATTCTGATCGATGCTCACCATATCTGTAACCTCTCCTCCACTATCTAACAGCAAGCTCCGATCATCAGCAAATATCTCAATATTTTTGACTTCCAATTGATTGCTCGGAATCTCAATTTCAGCTTGAACAACTGTTAGAGTATCAGTGGTTTCAATTTCATCCAGCCAAAGCTCAGTTGAGTATAACCCGAACTCATTTTGCTGAATCTTGCGGGGCTGTAATACAATTCCACGATCAGATATTGCATTTACGGAGAAGGCGAGTTCGGAAGGCTCAGATTGCACCAACGTCGTATCCTCGCTTGAACGAGCCTTAATCTGAAAATTGTAATTCTCCCCCGGAAAAGATTCATCGAGATAGGAAAGCTCAATCGAATTATCAGAAATCCATCCCGAAGGTTGCCAATGCTGATCTTCAATATCCTGTCCGGGTTGGGCCAGCCGATACTGGTATTCTATATTCTCAGCAACACCACTAGTATCAGGTTCCCAGCTAATGGAAACTGTATGATTATTGATTACAAAACTCTGAGTAGCATCATGAGAGGTAATATTTGCAATGGGCGGTTGGGCATTTTCACTTTGAGGATCTCTTGGATTATCGCGATCAGGATCGGAAGGATCTTCTTGTACGGAATCAACAATGTCACAGGATAGTAATCCAATGGCAGCTATCACCACGACTATCACCAACCTATGTACCCCACGATATAAATACTTACTGCTCTCTGACATTATAACTTCAAGATTTTTTTTAAAAATTGATTCGCATCCCCACTGCATTCGATTTAGCTTCAAATTCTATTTTGGCTTTTTCCAAGCGTTTTTTGGGAGATCGAAATAACAGGTTATCAAGTAATTCAAGACCTTTCACGCCCAAGAAAATACCAGCCCCCAACATAAGATTGTCCTTGGCTGCCTTCCGCTCTTCGTAAGCCTCTTGCATTATTTCATACTTGTGGTCGAAGCCACTAACGGCACTATTGTATTCGGCCCGGGCATTTTCGTATGTATCTGCCCTGTTCATAAAGTCTATTGTGGACTTAACGGTATAACCAGCACTCGCAGCCCCTGCAATTAAGAACAGTGCTCCACGTCCGGTTTTGCCCATATGAAACTGCCCCCCACCGGGAATAAATAATGACCAGACGACCGATGCGAATTTAGATTTAGGTTCCAATTCGTTGATTACATTGATCTTCTCTTGCTGATCATCAATGCGAATGGTCTTTTTAACAGACTTAAACCCCTTCTTTTTAATACTTACAGAATAGGTCCCCGGTCTCAGATACTCAACTGTGGCCGGTAGTTTATCAGAGGATTCGTACAAATGATTGCCTGTAATTTCCACATCTGCATCTGCCTCAATACCTATCAACTGTAACGAACCCAGATGGTCTCTGAGATTAATATTCAACTCCTTATGATAATTATTTTCCAGATCCAGTTCCTTTTTAACATCAGGGTACCCATCCTTAACTAATCGAATTTGGTATACATCAGGATCGGTCTCCTGAATTTTGAAAGGAGTATCACCTCGCAGCGAATCGTTTACGAAAACTTTTGCTTCGGAAGGAGAGCTTGTTATGCTAAATGAGGCTGCTCTTTCTAACTCTATATCCATCTTCTCTGTTGAGTCAGAAAATAACACATATTCCTTGTAGGGGAGATAGCCACTTTTCTTGACCACTAACTCAACACTACCCGTTTCAATCGACCCCGAATATGGTGTTATCCCAACATTCTCTCCATCTATCACGACTTTAGCCTCAGCAACATTCGATGAAATTGTTACTTGCGAATACGCTTTATTAAGTTTTGCATTAATAATAGAATCAGGAGTTGAGACATTAATTTTTTGCACAAAATCATGGTATCCTTGCTTAGTTACCTTCAACTCTTTAGGACCATAGGTGGTTTCGTAAGTCACAGGAGTAACACCAACTTTTCTTCCATTTACAAACACATTAGCCTCAGATACGTTTGAAGAAAAACTTAATTGGGAACGCGCTTTACTGAGAACAGCATGAATACTAGAATCGGGACTTGTAATATTTATTTTTTGAGAATGCTCATTGAACCTCTCTTTTCTGATTGTCAATTGTTTAGACCCGTAAGTAGTCTCATAGCTCATAGGCGTTGTACCAACTTTTCTGCCGTCTATGAAGATATCAGCATTAGTAACGTTTGAAGAAATAAATACCTTCGATTGGACACGATCAAGCGTTGGATAAATAGTTGAATCGGGATTTGAGATATCAACTTTTTCAGAATAGTCCACAAATCCATCTTTACTTATTCTAATATTTTTTGTGCCATACGCTGTCTCATAGCTAACTGGAGTTGTTCCAATTTTCTGCCCATCAATAAATACTTCTGCTTTAGACGGTGTTGAATTAAATACTATTCTACTTTCTCTTTGATTTGATTGTTCTAAGTTAAATACAAAATCACCTTCATCGGGCGTAAAACGCCGATAAACTGGTTTTTGTCTCCCCCCACTGTGGGCAAAAACTTGGGACTTCATATAAGATGAAAGCTCAGTTGCCGTTATTAACCTATTTTGATCAGTGTCTGCAAGTTCTTTTCCAAGGCCATCCAACAGTACTTTTGCAAAGGCACTATGTCCCCATACTGCTTTCTCAATTACTTGTTCATCCTTACCTCCGGCTGTTATGATTTGTCTAGCATCTGCTCGCAGTAGGGAATTAAGATAGCGTTTTCTTTGCTTGTCTCCCCCCCTGTTTGTAACAGCGGCCAATCCACCATAACAGGCATCTACCATATATAACTGATGCTTTCCGGCAACCAAATTAGTGACATCACTGAGCTCCTTCATTCGTAACCCAGTAACATATAAATCTTCATTGCTGGCATCATGGGTAACCAAAATTCCCATTTCTCCTCCTGATGCTAATTGTAGTGTCTGCCCATGCCCGGCAAAGTAAAAGAGAACCTGGGAGTTCCGTTCTATATCCTTCAATGCTGAAAGAGATGATAAAATATTGTACTTGGTGGCATCCTCATTTAATAATAATTTTACATTTTTCTCCTTGTAATTGAACTTTCGGACTAAAAGATCCTTAATGCTTCTCGCATCTGCTGTAGCATAGTTTAAATCAGAGAATTCATTTTTTTGGTAATCATCAATGCCTACAATTACAGCATAATGGTTTTGATAATATTCTAAATCATTACCATCCCCAGCTTGTTTTTTTATGATAAGCCCCCTGTTTTGAACTGTATCTTGAGCAACAACAGGATTCAAAATAAATAAACACAGAAAGGCCACCAGTATACTTTTCATATACAATTCCAAATGCCCTGCTACCATATTAAACACCTTGATAATATATTAAAGCCAAACGTACATTAACTCTCTTTTGTCTAATCAATCAAAGTTATTCTACACAAATTACTTTTAAAAATCACATTAAATATTAGTAACGGTATATCAGCCATTTCCACCATCTCCATTTCAGCTGATACTACAGTAAGCTCGCCACATTTTGTACTTACTACTTGAATGCAGGCTATTGGATCATTTTCTACAAACAAAACAGGTATTGCTTGCGATAGATCTTTCTACATTCAGGCTAAAAATCGTTTAAATCATTTAGCCAAACAACTCCTTGAATTGACAAATAATTTGTATATATCTTATATACTATATTTACCAATATAAAAACAGCATTACTATGGCATTCAGGCAAAAAGAACTAAAAAATTGGGAGCCAATTATTGCCTCCTACATCGACGAAGAAAGACCTCCCAAAAAGATTCGACCTAAAATTGATCTTGGTTATACTATTAAAGAACAAAGTATCATCATCTATACCATACGTCCCAAATTGGATCAACCGAAGGAAAAGATGAAGATACCGGCTGCTAAAATCACTTGGGGTAGAAGACAGCAAATATGGAAGATTTATTGGCAACGGGCTGATATGAATTGGCACAGTTATGACCCATTACCCCAAACAGATAAACTTGAAAAGTTTATCGAGGAGTTGAAAGAGGATCCCTATGCCTGTTTTTGGGGATAAATTTCAGTTCTAAATATAGTGAAAGTATTAACCCCCTCTTATACACTGCTTAAGTGATACAAATTGAGAAAATGACATCCTATATTTTTCTGATATAACGAATTATCACTCTCCCCAAGCCCCCTTTGGACTGAGCTCCCAGAAAGCCCTGTACCCTTTGGGTATCTGCACTGGGAGTTTTTACCATGGCATCATCTCAGACAAGATATACTTTGGCTCTCCTCCCAACTCTTTTCACTGTTTATTTGATCG
The DNA here is from genome assembly GCF_011059105.1 of Fodinibius halophilus. Classification (GTDB taxonomy): domain Bacteria; phylum Bacteroidota; class Rhodothermia; order Balneolales; family Balneolaceae; genus Fodinibius; species Fodinibius halophilus. The sequence continues at coordinate 39,144 of NZ_JAALLS010000023.1, forward strand.
GATCTATATTGGGTCCCTTTTTTAGCTAATTTTTATACTATTTAAAGAGCTTGGAAGGTAAAGAAAAGTGGCCCGGCAGGATTCGAACCGCGAAGCACTGCTTCGCAACATGAGGACCGGATCTTAAAACCTGGCATAAGCCTTGTGTGGGAGTAAGTAATACGAGATCGCTAAAGTCGAAGGGGAGGGTAATAAATGTGGGCCCGGCAGGATTCGAACCTGCGACCAATCGATTATGAGTGTAGTTCATAATTGGCCATATGGATTATAGAGGCCGATTTATGACTATTGTGTACCCACTAATGTACCAACTTTTCGTATCACTGGTGAAGACTCTTCATAAAGTATTTTAAATCAGATGATAGTTGTGCGGGTATAAATCCCCCTATTTGGGAGTCACTTAATAACAGAATATTCCAGAGTAGCGCGTATTGCCTATCTTATTTTAATTGGAAAAAACTCGCATGTTCATTAATTTACCTCGTTCACGTAACGTGAACATAAATAAAAAATGAACATATGGAAGCCAATATATTTCCCATAACACAAGAAAACCTAGAAAAGGTAACTCAATTTAAGCTAGAGATTGGGGAACAGAAAAAGTATATCCAAAATGGATATCAAGTTGATGCAAAGATAAAGCTTCACCTTCCAGATGAGACATTAGAATTCTTTGCAGAAATCAAGAAAGAGGTCCGAACCCACCAACTACCCAGAATTTATGAGTTGGCACAAAACAATAAGCCATTTCTGTTAATTGGAGGACAAATTTTTCCCACTATAAAAGAGAAGCTTAAAGATAAAGGAATCAACTGGATTGATGGAGCTGGTAACATGTATATCAGAACCAAAGATCACTTTCTTTTTGTGGACCACAATAAGACCTATCGTGTCAAAAAAGAAAAAGATCGAGCCTTTACTAAAACGGGTTTAAAAGTACTCTTCCTATTTCTTCGCGATGAAAAGTGGCTTCAAAAAACCTATAGAGAAATCGCCGAAGCTGCAGATGTTGCGTTGGGTACCATCGGTTATGTTATCAATGGACTTGAGAAGAGAAATTATCTAGTTAAAAAGAACGAAAAGAATAATCAGCTAGTACGCAAAGATGAATTAATTGATGAATGGATCGGTGCCTATGAAACAGAGCTAAAACCTAAGCTACATAAAGGTACGTTTGCATTCATTGATAAAGAAGAGGCTGCTAATTGGAAAAAGATGGAACTTGATGACCAAACAGTCTGGGGTGGTGAGGCCGGTGCAGATTTACTAACCGGAATGCTAAGGCCACAGGATCTGACTCTTTATACCACCCATACCAAGGCTAATATAATGAAAAAATTTAGACTAAAGCCTGATCCTGATGGTACTGTCCAGGTCTATGAGCCATTCTGGAATACCAAAACAGAGAATGAAACTGCCCCGCCTTTGGCTATCTACGCAGACTTGATTTTGACGGGTGATGAACGCAATTTTAACATAGCTGAAAGAATATATGGCGAATTCATACAAGATTAAGTTGTCTAGCTTTAATCATCAAGGGCTAGAGGAAGTTATTCAAACACTCGAAACAGTTTTTCAAAAGTTTGATGTAGATTTTTATATCATTGGTGCGTTAGCAAAGGATATGTGGTTGGCTCAAGAGAAAATTCAATCCAGAGCTACAAAAGATGTTGATTTAGCAGTATTTATTTCGGAATCCGGGGATTATGATGAGATAAAATCTATCCTTATCAAAGAGCACGGTTTTGAAGAAGTATCAACGAATGCCTTTGCCTTACTGACTCCCTATGGTTATCCCGTTGACCTGCTGCCATTTGGATCCGTGGAAATTGATGAAGCAGTAGAAGTGGAGGGAGACGGACTTACAAAGGTTCACGTTAATGGCTTTAAGGAGATATACCAAGAAGGTCTGGCACCAATCTTAACTGATGAAGGCCTTACTTTTAAAATTGCTTCTCTTGCTTCAATTGTATTACTGAAACTGATTGCCTTTGATGACCGCCCGGAGAAACGTACTCATGACATCAAAGATGTTGGTATTATTATTCACCACTATTTTCACATTGAGGACAAGCTAATTTACGACAAACACAATGATCTATTTGATAACGAAAATTTAGAGTTGGAGGATATCGCTGCCCACGTAATAGGACGAGAGTTAAAACCTTTGCTGGTTTCAAATAAATCGTTGCAAGATCGCACATTGAATATTCTTTCTTTATCAAAAAAATATCATCAGAGAATTCCTGAGTTGATAGCACAAGGGGGATCATTTACTACCGACAAAATAAAGGAGTTGTTTAATAGAATTGCACAAGGCATAGAGCAGTAAGTACTATTGCCCTTTTGTTCACTAATTTTACATGTTCACGAAACGTGAACGTAAGGAAATAATGAACAATATTAGGCAGTAACTCACTACCTAATACAAACGAAAAAGCGAACATGCACTCTTTGGTTATATACGACCTGTTTCTTGTTACAACTCTAAGTCTATCACTAGTATTAAGCTAACTTGGGGATAAGATCATTTAACTTTTCGGCTACCTCCTCAGGCTTTTCCCCATAATCAAAATATTCAATTATTATACTTCCCGACCTATTGTCTTTATGCCCTTCCCGATTTGCAATGTCACTTCCCAACCTACTTTCAATAAATTGGCGAAATATTTTTTCATCTGTTGACTTCCGATCCCAAATCTCCATCCGATATTCTTTAGGTGTAAGGCGTAATTTAATCTGTATTTTATATTCACTTCCCTCCCAGTTAACCACTCTTTGAAAAGACCTGACATACTTAAGTTTACCTTTTTCGGTGTATGTTGAAGAGCTAAAACCGGTACCTTCTAAGGTTACTAATTCTTCCACTTCATCAGCCTTGGCCTCAATTTCTTTTTTAAATTTCTTGAATGCATTGTTATAAAGGGATTCAACCTCCTCCCTATTTTCACTCAGAAAATTTATAAACTCCATTGTTAGCTGTGTTCTTTTATTCATATTCCGAATGGTCTTGATTAAGTCTCTAAGATATATACCAACTTTAGCATCAGCTTTGGGTATAACCTCATCTAACCTGCCTTCCAACTGATCGAAAAAAGCATCATAGGTTATAAATTTGAATTCATTCTCTTCCCAATCCTCAGGCTTTTCCTTTTGCCCCAGTGATAACACAATAAACGTATACTGGTGATCTGGATATTCTCTCTTAATATAGTCTTGATAATCCTGTAGATCATTGTGATACAGATGATGATAGATTTTATTTTCGATTGCTATACATCGATTCTCAGTTTCTATGACCAGGTCAATCCGATTATTCTTTTTAGTGGTCACTTCCCTTTCAACGTTCAATACCGAAGAATCAGATGGCATGCTAGAGCTTTCCTCCCCATCTACTGTATCCAACAGTGATTCAACAAATATCGAAGAGAAGCCGTGATCATAGTCAGATTTTAAAAAGAATTGAAGAACGTTACTGATTACATCCTCATAGTGAGGATACCCGGATATTTCAAAAATGGTGGGCATATATTTCGGGATAGGATCCAGATCCTTAAACTTCGATAATAACTCTTTTACTTTTGTAAGTTCATCTTCTGTTATTCTCATTATAACTATGTCTTTTGTTCAGTTGAATGGAGTTTAGATGATGGGGGCATCAAATCCAATATTCTTTGATTTATATCCATTAGACGCCCCATTCGAAACACAAATTTCTGCCAATGTCATCGGCTCTTCAGGCTGAATATCTCTCCCCAGTTGTTCGGCAATCTCTTTTAGCTTTTCCAGGTTGAATCTTCTTAAACTTGTGCATTCCCTTCAAGCGGCCATCACGTTGCTTTAGAACTTAGACAAATTCCATTTTATATGCGGTGAATCCCTAATCACAACTTTAACTTCGTCAAGAAGATCTTTTGTTATAGCTACCAGACGATCTTTAGGTGATTTATCCCCAACCAATTGTATAAGAGTTTGTTCGAACTTAATAGCCAAGCCTTCTCTAGTCTGCTCTACATATTCTTGATCATAATATTTATAAGCATAAGATGCTATCTCATTATATTGGTCTTGGTATTTACTTACATAGATATGGGCCCTAATACATGGAGTGCTCCGAAGATAAATACCTAGACCAATTTCAGAATAACCTTTTCCTTTAATAACCGACTTATTTAAGATAATCCACCGCTTCTTCACTTTTAATTGGTTGAATAAAGATGCTTCAAAAGTTTCTAGAAACTCTGATTTAATAACTTCCATCATTCCATGAACCATTTCATATAAATCTGGTAGGAGAGTCAATGATTGTAAGTCCTCTTTCGTCATCTCTCGCATCGCTCCTAATCTAAGTTCGTTGAGAAACTGTAAATAAGAATCTACAAGTGCATTTGAGCTACTGAATTTGCAAAGCATTTCGCATACTTGGGACCAGAATATCCTATTAATGACTAGTTTACGATTACGAGCGTAGCTCAGCCTTTCAAGCCCCTTAACATAGTCTTTGGTAAGATTTATTAGTCGAACTTCTAAATCGTTATGCTTTCGCTTGAGTTTATTTAATAGAATGTGATACTTCCACAGCTGGTTTTCGTCTTGTTTGGTATCTATATTGAGCTTGATAAAAATTAATGTCGAAAAACCAGCAATTTCAATATCAACTAGACAGTCATCTTCCGGATATAAAACTTCAGCCTTTATAACGGCTTCTGAAATATTCATTTGAATAACATCTTGCAAAAAAACACTTTTGATTTCTTCATTTTCATTTAGAAGAGCTACTAATCCTCCTGCAATGAACCGTTCTGTTGGCGAAGTCGAACGTTGCGTCGTTTCAGTAAATAAGTTGTGCAAATGGGTTAACATATTACTAATTATTTGTGCTTTTAACCTTGTGATTCTGTGAACCCAATTTGTGTAGAATGGTATTCCCGGTTTTTGCTTTTATTAGAACATATTTCAGCTAAAGTTATAGGACCATCCACATCAATATCTTTTCTTAGTGATTGTTCACTTGTAATGTAAAAGGGTAAACCGTATTATAAATACTGTTTACTAATTTAACTGGTTTTTATGTCTAAAAGAGCTTACCTGCGATACCAAGTCATTGATGAATGTTTAACGAGGCGATCGATGAAATATCCATCTCCCAAGAAACTAATGGAGGTAATTGAAAGGGTTCTTGATCAGAGAATAGCAAAAGAAACGCTGCTAAAGGATATCCGAGCGATGAAGAAATCAGCTGATCTTGGCTTTGATGCTCCTATCAAGTATTCACGCTCACATAGAGGGTATTACTATGATGATCCCAATTATACCATCAAGAAGTTCCCGGTAGAATATGAAGAGATTGAATCAGCTCAATTTGCCCTGACCTTGTTAAATCAAAGCGGGGCTCTGCCTTATCTCAACAGGTTCAAAAATTTTATAGAACGAGCAGTTACATTTGCCCAGGTCGAAAACCAACTAAAGGGAGATTTATCAGAATATATTAAGTTTGAAGAGCCCGTTGAGGTAGAAGGACTTACATGGATCCAGCCGCTGGTAAATGCCATTGAACTTAAGAAAGTAATAGTAATTACCTACCGATCTATTAGCGGCCAAAGCACCAAAACTCGGAGACTGCATCCGTATCTACTTAAAGAGTACGATGACCGGTGGTACGTCTATGGTTTTGATGAGGAGACCGAAGAGGAACGTATCTTTGGGCTAGACCGCATCCAGGATCTTGAAACTGACAAAGGCGGCGAGTATCGTTATTTCTCCGGGGACAGGGAGGAAATCTTTAAACACACCTTAGGAGTAAGCCGATTTGTGGGAGATCCCCAAGAGATTATACTTCAGTTTTTCTATCCTCAATCTGAATACATCCTGACTAAACCTATCCATGATTCCCAAGAGGTAATTGACCAAGATGATGAGTCAATCACCATAAAGTTATATCTGCGGATTAATTATGAGCTACGAGCGCTTATCAGAAGCTATGGAGACCAGGTGGAGGTCCTGAAACCAACCCCTCTTAAATAACTTGGGGCTTAGCTATTTAAGAGCTGAATACTAAGGCTAACTGGACATTTTAAGGCCAATTAACCCATTATTTAGAAGAAGGACAACGAGTAGCCTTTTCTCGCTTAAGCCCACTTATTAAAGTCTTACTCTTCCTTATTTTGACCGGTCATTTGGCCGGACATATGGCCGATTCCTTTTTTGCGATAAGTTCATGATATATATGAACTTACAAAAATATTATATCCCAAAAATATGTATATATGGCCGGTTTATTGGCCGGTTCTATTACCAGTTAATAAATGATATCTTGGGTTTTAATCAGCTGCGATAATGACAAGGTGTGTTAGTGTGGTTTCTGGGGGATAGTTCCCAATTCATCTGTTTCTAGTCATCCTGTTTTTGCTATAAGGATAGATTCACATAGATCCCCACAAACGCCCTCAATTGCATATCCTGCAGTTCTATAGTGCTAGCTAATTGGATGCTATTCGTTATTGAATAAACGCCTCTCAAGGTAAATTTGGGGGCAAACGCTGTTTGGGACTTGAGAAATATTGGATTACTGACAGTAAAAGAACCCTTCACTTTTTGTGAGGGGAAAAATCGATTTTCTATCTTGGGATTAAATATTAATTCTCCCCCTTCCTTTTCAAAGAAAACGGGATTGAAAGAGAGCATAAAGGACGTAGCCCAATACTCTTTAACCATTGCAAAGGTTTTACCGACACCAGCGTATAATCCCATGGCCATTAAGGACTCGTTTTTATAGGTAAATCTTTTCCCACCCAATCCTAAGCCCCATGATAATGGAGAATTAAATTCATTTTTGGGTTGCCTGCTCAGCTGCTGGAATAACCAAAACTCATCAATTAAGATATCGGTCTGAGAAAACATCGAACGAATTCGAAATACATCGATATAATCAAACTTCGGGTACGTATTGTAGCTATCAGTAAAACTATGAAGCCCAAGGCGTAGATCCACCAACATAGCACTTGATCCATTGTGGGTATACCCATAATCAATGCCAACTCGTCCGGGGGGATGAATAGCAAAGGGGACTCTTTTTAAACTTCTGAAATTATAATCCGTTTCCTTTTGGGCAACTTCATATCTAAGCTTCCTGATCAATTCTTGTTTTTCGGTATCTATGTGATCCGATTTATTATTATAAAGCCACTCAAAAGTCTTTAAAAAATGTACTTTTTCTTCAGTCGATAAGGAATCGATATTGGTCCTTGTTAAACCATTGCTATCATAGCCTGATAAAATATCATTTAGCTGGCCCTCAATATTTTCAATCCATAACGGATCAGATAGCCTTGGTGCAATAAAATCATTACTTAGAACCTCTTGAGGTAATACAAATAATTCTTTGGAATAGGTTTCTCCAAGCGTATAGTGCAACACCTCACTTATGCGGGTGGCACAATTCTTATCTGAAAATCGATATTGTTTCGAGGAGCCTTGTTCTTGGTTGAGATACTTTGCGAATCGTTTTTTCTCTTCCGGCTTTAACCTCAGTGGAAACAACCAAAGATCACGTGATTCCCCATAAGAGTAATCCCGTATTTTCTTATAAAATGGTAATTCTTCAAAGCTCCCATCAAGGTTCCCAACTAAACCATTATATAGAGTCGATGCCCCGGAATGGCCTTCTACATCAGCAGCAAAATTTATGGCCTTCCACATCTGCGGATTTGTAGACGTATTTTCTTTAGACTTTACTAAGAGAAAAAGGTGTCCGAATGTGGATGATGGACTTGCCGGATATGGACCCGCAAATACTAAATAAAGTTGGTCAAAATTGCCCTCTAACTCTTCATTGATTGAACTGCTTTGGGAAACTACGGTTTTGTTTTGAGCATGTGTGAAAAGTGGAAATAAAAAAAAGGCGGATACCAATAAAAGTATCCACCTTCGGGTGATATAAATCATCTATGCATCTAATAATTTAACGACCTCTTTACCGAAACGGACTTCATTTCCATCGGTTGTTTCAAACTTTGACTTAATAAGATCTATTGATTCTTGGTTATACGGTAAACTGGCTAAAGCAATCAACGTTTCGAGATGATCGCCTCCATTATTACCTAGATCAATAGCTATATCAGTCATATTAAATAAGGTATAACGTCTTAACTCATAGCGATTTAAAAATGCTTCCTGTCCCTCCCCTTTCTTGTAAAGTTCCACTTGATATGTGGATGGTGAGTATGAGTAAGCCGCACCACTAATCCAATCAGTAATACTTCCCAGTGTACCTCCGGTTATTATATTACCCCAAAAAATTGGCTCCAGACTTTTTGATAAGCTTAAGGTGTGCGATTTATACCCCTCTTTTCGAATAACCAGGGCATCTTCGTTCTTTTTAATCTTACTGGCAAAAGGGGTTTCCCCTATCTGAGCACCATTTAAGTAAACTCCAGCACCATCAACGTTAGAGTTGATAGTAACTATTTGTGTTGTTCCCTTTGTTAAAGTTGCACAACCTGCTATGATTATGGATGCAGAAATCCCTAGTAATAATAGTGTACGTTTTATCATTTTTCTCCTGTAGATGTATTAATTATAAATTTGGGCTTAAAGCAAACGTAGAATTGCATGAAAAATGTAATTCATCCCGATGAAAACCATTAAGCCAACGTGTAATTTTTCTAATACTATTAATTTAAAAGTACACTACCAAAGATTAATAATTCCTGAATTTGCTATGGTAAATCTCTCAATAGAGAGTTACGACTAACCTGTTATTTATAAGGTGATTATGATATTCTATGTGAATATTTTTTGATGTCAATCACTGTATAATTAGGCCTGCACTTTCGAAAAGTGAACTTGCTGCATTTTATTAGGAAACTGAATACTAGCTATTAATTCTTTGCAATATCCAACAAACAAAATGAATGGCTTTTGTTAAATATCATACAACCGTCTTGTTAATTTTTATAATATGATTACTATCAAAAAAACGATGAGATCAGCCTTAATTACCTATTAAATACATTTATCAGAGTGAATAACTTTATTTTGTTAATTGCAATAAGGTACTATTGTTAATTCTTCCCTAAATTACTGATCTCCTGAAAAAGCTAATCATCTGAAACTAAAAAAACACGTTCTAACGAATCATTGATCCTCTCTATTCTCAAGATCCACAAATGCTTTTTTAAATATCTGGTTAGGGGAATTATCGGCAAAAAAACAAGAAGATAACCACCTCCTCTTTAATTTTAAGCCGCTTAGAAAGGCAATATGAAAAAACCATCCCATGGGAAATTTAACAAGCCAAAATGATAAATATAATAGCAGGTTATTTAACCCATGGGATCGTGGAATTAACTATGTTTTGATCAATTAGGTGATTAATAAATTACACTATAAGTTTTTCCCATTTAATCTCGGTACTTAATAAAAATCTGTGTAGGTGTATTTCTCCCGATAATTTTTGGATTAGCTTTCAGAACTTGATCGACTTCTTTCTTTAGTCCACTTTCGCCAGTATTTACATGGGTGAAATCAAATTGTGCCTCCTGAGGATTATTAGAATATCTTGGGTTCTCTACTTTCCAATATCCCACCCCTTGATCCAACCTCACAAATAAAACTGAATCATCTTTAAATATAATCTCTATTATACGACCATGTTTTATCTGTTTTCGACGTAAAACATTCAATGAAATATTGAAACCATCCTTATCAAACACATTTTTTAAAACATAATCTCGATATTTAGATTCTTCCCAATCATGGAATATCAAATTCCCATAATTGTTGTACCCCTTATTCTTTTTCGTGGTATTTATGGTAAGTGGAATTTGATCCCATGTATCCACCTTTGATTGAATTTCTTTTAGTCCACTAAATAAAGACCTAACCATTGCAATACTAAGGGGGTTGTGCAAATACCTATCACTGTAACTAACTTCACTTATATTTTTTCCTCCAACACTAAAAAGGGATTTAGTTTTGCTATGATTATTAGTGATTATTTCCCAAAACTTATTGCCAAAATCTTTAAGAGTCCCATCTAAATCATTCTTTAACTCTAATTCTAAATCAGATTTTCCCTTAAGCTTTTGTCTCAGCCCTTTTCTTTCCTTTAACTCATAATTCAGACTCCAATCTTTTAAATTTCCACTTATCAGTGGATTTTTATCTCTTTCTGAACTACTCCATGATTTATTTGCTTTAAAAGCACTTTTATCTTGAGTTACCCAAGCTAAAATATCACTTGAGAATTTTATAGCAGCAATTATGGGAACATTATTTTGTTTCGGTAATTTATTAATTCCAATAACTTCCAGGTAATCCCTATCCATCATTCCCAATAAAGATAACAGGTCTTCATCTCCTAAATCCTCAAATAAATTTTGAGGGAATGCAACTTTTACTTCAATTGGTTTTTCAGAAAGGTGAATCGCCATATTACGTAAAGGAGAGACCGCAATATCACAATCTTCGCTATCTCCATCGGCAAACAAATAAACTGTACCAGAGGGATTATTATTGACCTCCCGAATTAATGCTTTCTCTATATCTTCATGTTCTATATTTGAAATTTCGTCGAAATAGTCTAATTCTTTCGGCAACTGATGCTTATTTAGCCATTCTTCATTAAGCAATGAAAGAGCTTCAAACCTATCTAACTCATCAAATCTAAATCTTTGGTCATAATCCAAAACACACTTTGGACAACTTGAACTGCAATTGTTAGAACAGTTCAATTTCTCATAAGCTTTCTGAAAAATATTGCTAATAATATGATCAATGTTAGAAGAGAAACCACTTGCATTTCTATCATAAACCAAGATCGAATAAGTTGACCTTATACCATCGATAGAAGCTTCTTTCACATCACAAATTAACTCCATTGATTGAACTCCTAATAAATCAGCAATACTATCTCGAAATACTACCGCTAAAGTAGCCGCTTTGTTTCTATCTTTTAACCAGTTCCCCTCACTATCCTTTAATTGTATCTCAAGTATATCAGTAGACTGTTGATGTCCAAGTGAGATATTTTCTTTTATTGCCCATTCATTTGCACTACCTGGACACACTCTGTCACCCTTTTTCCCTCTAAGTTTGTTGTGTTGCTTACCAGATTCAAACTTCTTAGGCAAGTTCCCTTCGTTATCTAAAGGTTCAGCTCTTCCACACATCATACAAATCGCATAACCTGTACCATTTTCTCCCTTTGAATGATGAAAAATCTGTCCTTCAGAAGTTGAACGATAACGACCTAAACTTGGATTAATCAGTGGTGACCATTCACCTCCTACTTCCACCCATGGCCTTTCAACTGGAATAAATTTTCTCGATGTAACATCATTCTTTCGAGATTCATAAAAATCTACACTAAACCCAGAGGGTTCAAGATACTCTTCAATATTAGAAGGTCTTATTTGCTCACCACAGTGATCACATAATAGTGCACCTTTTCGATTAAACGTGGAACCACTTGCACCACAACTGTGACATCTCCAAGCATATTTTATTGCCTGTGACTCTTTAACTTCAGATACGTTACTTGGTATATGCCAATTGAGTGTGATACCAGCTGATTTATAAACCACTCCATCAACAACTATATCCGCCCCAGGTGCATATTCTCTAAGTGCTGACACAATATCTCTTGATGGCAATTCCCTATTTTGCAGAGTATTGTCATCCCGTGTTTTACTTTTCTTATTTTTTTCCTGCTTAAATGCCGCAATATTATAGTGGTCGAAAACTGTGATATTTGAAGGAAAACCATAACCAGGAAGGAAACCTTTAGAAGCAAGTTCTCGCAATAGATATTCATCAGTTAGTCTTCGTAACTGGTGGTCAATAGCTTTAACAGCTGGTTGATCTTTCCCCCCATTTTCTAGGATATCTTCCCTTTGCTTTGTTATAGTTTCATATTCATTTCTCCATTTGACAGCTATTTGATCAATGTTATTTGCAGAATTTTTAATTAGGAAAATTGGATCCGTCTCATCAAACACACTACCTCTAACTAAAATCTTAATTTCCCTAAATACATTTTTATCTTCCTCCAGCTGTTGGTTTTCACACCAATTTATGAACTTTCTGTAGGTTGATTCCTCATTAGTAAAGAACCAACCAGATGTCAATTTATATTTATCTACATCCTTTAACCCTTGTACATTATTCAAAAAGTGGGAAAGTAGATAAGCATTAACATGTCTTTGGACAATAACTTGACTATTCAGCGATACAGTAGGAGCAGGTAATTGTGTATCAAAGGCCCAGGAACTGTTTTCAAATGCCGCTAAGTCATGCGGATTAGGCTTACAAAGCGTTACAGTAGTTGATCTTAACTCATTTCTACGTCCGGCTCTTCCAGCTCGCTGTAAATAATTAGCTGGATGAGGAGGAACATTATTCATAGCCACTATTCTAATTCCTCCAATATCAATCCCCATTTCCATTGTTGTTGAACAGGACAAAATATTGATTTTACCTTCCTTAAATCCTTTTTCATATTTTTTTAAGAGGTAAGAATCCTGTTGAGCTGAATGTTCGGCAGTAGAATAATAGGGCATCATCTCAATTACCCTATCATTAAAAATTGACCACAAACCTCTCTCTCTTAGCTTGTTTATAGTTTCTTGATCATTTAACCATTTTTGTGCTATATCTCGATTTTTAAATGGATTTTGTGTATTTCCGAAAGGCTTGTCATATCGTGGCAACTCTACTTCTTCACACTTGATATCCCCTTCAAAATATTTGGGGAGATATGGTGTAACCTTTCCAATAGTTTTATCTAAAAATCTTCGAGTTATAGGACAAATCCATGCTTTGGTAGGTATCGTAAATGAAATGTTGTCCAGTGGTAATACAAATCCGTTATCCCGGTTTTCCAAAGTGCTAGTATCAATCAAGTCTTTCCATCCTCGATACAAGAGGTCATCAACAATATCTTCACCTTTAGGACTCTCTACGTCTACCCCTAACAGATAAATTAATAAACGGACAATCCTGCTACGAGCCTTACCCCTTCTAGTGTTTGGCCAACGACGTTGATATTTCCCTACATCTTCTTCATCTGGACCCAAAAGATGAGACCTATAAAAAGGTAGTCCTAACCAGTTATCTAATATTTTAGTACTACCTAAACTTCCTCCTGCTCTAACAAAATAATCAACACATAATTTCAAGTATGTTTTCCACTCTTCTAAAGAATATCCATTTCCAAGCCATTTATCAGGAGCTTCTCGGATTTCATTTATCTTTGGATACTCAAGGCCTATTAAACCTAGCGTTTCGAGGTTATTTTGTCTTCGTGGTCTTCTTGCAAACTCTCTAACAACCAGTAACTCTGAAACTAATGAGCCAGCCTTTGAACTGCTGAAAATATGGGGGTCATGACGTTTGTAATTATTACATATATATGAAAAATCCCCATTTTCATTGGCAAGTAACTTTTTTAAGGTACTATACTCTACAGGATTAAACCCTTTAAGTTTTTTTAGCTCCTTTTTCTCATCCTCGATTATGTCATCTAAATCTCCATTATTAGCTTCCGTTAGCCTATTTATTTTATTTTTCAGTTTTTTAACTTTTGCTTTATTCTTTTTACCCCCTTCTTGTAGTACATAATGATAGATCAGACCTCTTGCTTTAGTGATTTCAGCATTCTGCTGTAACTTCGCAGCTATTCTAGCTGTACCCTGTCTACTATCATTAAAAGTTAATAATCTTCGACCATTAAATGGGTTTTCAGGTGATTCATTTTTCTCTTCTGCATAATTAAGAAGCGTCGGAAGCAATACATTTAAAAGAGAAGGAGCACCTATCCGATGAGCCCTAAATCTATTATGCCTTTTATAACTACCATCCAAACAACTTGGACAGGGTAATCCATTTTCTTCTCCCTCATACTCTCTAATAGATAATCTTAAACCATCAGTTCCCTCTTCGACTATTCTTGTATTCTTATTTAAGTATACAGTACCAGTCCCCTCCAAATCCCTATTGGTTATAATTGCTGTATTTCCATGTCGGTTAATACTTTCATTTTCTTCTGGATTAATAGCTTCAGGATCATCTTCGAGTTCAAGTTCAAATTCATCATATCCTTCATCTTTAGCTGGTTGAATAATTTTAGCTGAAAGTTCTCCACCAGTGTTGACTTCCTTAACCTCGATGTTCAAATAAACTTCTCCACATTCAGTACACGAAACAACTTCATAAACAGGTGCCCCACAATCACACTCAGTTCTATTGTCTAAATACACCATCCCAAAAGGCCATTCATTTCCTTCTAACGATGTTCCTTGAACTTGAGAGCAACATTGATCAGCACATGCCCATAGTCCAGCAACCGTTTTTTGAAAAATATGTGCTCTTAATGGCAAAAAGGATTCTTCATTTGATTCAGCTCTAGAAAGTAAATCCAACCATTCTAGTGCTTTCTGTTGTTGTTCTGAAGAATAATTTTCAGACTGCTCATAAATAACACTACATATATCGCTGAGTTTAGCAATTGCATCTGAATTTCTGACAAACAAACCCCGAATCTTTCTAGCTGTCGAATGTTTTGTCAATCTTTTATAAAGTTCTTCAGGATTTTCAATTGTTTTCAAACTTTCTAATGAGCTTTCACCCAACTGAAAATTTTGCAACTGTGGTATTTCCCTTTTCCCTTCTACAACATGAACCTTTGATTCATCGACACCAGCAATTTGAGTTAAAAAGCTTTTTAACTGTGAACGAGCCTCTTCACCTTCTTCACCAATAGTTGCTGAAGTTGCAATAAATCGAACCTCACTTGGTTTCTTACCAAAAGCTTGAAGAACTCTACGAATTAACAAGGTCATCTCTGCCGCTTGTGAACCAATGTATGTATGGGCTTCATCCAATACTATAGTATCTAACAGTCCGTTTGACTGTTCCAATATTGGATTATCCTTTGCACGCACTAACATATACTCAAGCATCGTAGGATTCGTGACAAGGATGGGCGGAGGCGAATTTCGTAAAGATTTCCTATCAATGACTTCATTTGGATACCTATGTCTTCTTGATGCTTTAACCTTTTCTTCTGTTAAACCATTATACAGGCAAAATCGAATGTCACCACCAAACGGTTCTGTCCATGTTCTTAACCTTTCTCTTTGGCTATTAATCAGTGCATTTAGTGGGTATAAGAAAAGGGACCTGACTCCTACTAATGGTTTTTGCCTTCTCGCTCTTTCGTCAAGCAAACGATTAAGTATGGGCACCATAAAACATTCAGTCTTACCCGAACCGGTGCCACTTGAGATAATTACTGATTGCGGATCCTCTTTATCTAAGATATTCCAAGCTCTCTCTTGATGTGTATAAGGATAATATTCCTTTTTCAACTCTCCTCGATCTAACGCCTTAACTAATTCCTTTCGCAGTAAATCTCCCCCTAGTTCCTTAATCTTCTTGGATCCGGGCTCCCAGCCAAACACCGCCTCAAAAGTTGGGTCACCTATAAAACAGCCCTCTTTTCCTAAAGGCCTATTGAAATAGGATTCCAAATAAGTTCTCAAAGCCTTATTGGAAAATCCGAAAGAACTTAGTGCACTTGTACTTGCTCTATCAGCAAGCGTTGGTATCATATCACTGTAATAATTATCCATAAAATCTATACCTCAATTTTATCTCTGCAAAACAATTTTGCGAGTGAAAACTTATAAGCATTTATATACCAATTCGAGTCAAATTCTTTCACTTTTCTCAACATTGAAACAAAATTTGGGTCCTCGAATTGTTTTATTCTAATATCCTTTGCTGCTGCGTGAGCCAGAAGAATTGGAGTATTATATACTACAGTTCTAAACTCCTCATCCAAATTATATAAAAAAGGTTCTTCCTGGCTGAACTTTTCGATCAACCTATAAATTGTGTCAAAAGAAAGCCATTCGCTTTTATTTTTATCAGAATTTCTATTGCGTAAATTTTGATAAGCTGATTCTGGTCCTTCTAAAAAGGAAAAATTTATTATCTCTTCATTTATTCTCTCTAAATCAGGACTCAAATAATCAAAACCAAAAAATGCACTAAAACTAAGTGGTAATTCCAGTATATCTCTAGACCAGTTGGTCACTTTTAATTTCGAATTTAATATTTCATTTAACTCACTTGGGGAAAATTGATCCTGATAATCACTTACTGATAATAAACTGGCCTTTGCCCAACTAGCTATTGGGATAAATTCAAACAAGAAAGGTAATTCTAAAGCAAACCGATCTAGAAAATCATCAGGACATGAGATAATGCCAGTTGATAACATTGCCATAGCATCATAATTATGTGCCAATCGTTTCCACATGTCTAATGAAGAAAGTGGCAAATGTCCAAACTCATTAACTAGCTGTGCAACTACTGTCCAGTCTTCATGTGATGGATTCTGTACTAGCTTTTCAATTACCCCATCTAACTCATTTATACGTTCCTCTTTATCAGATATTTGTAAAGCACTTCGCAAACCACCTAGTTGATCAACATTTCCATCAATAAATTTAATTACTGGTTTAAACATATAATCAGCAGAAGTACTTGGATAAACAATCCAAGGACCAGGGCTCTTTAGTTGTGGCGGTAACTTAAGATGGCCAGACTCTTGATATTGGAGCTCAAGATGATCAATACCTGGTATGTCAAGCCTTTGCGCTCTAGCTGATAGCGAACTAGCTTGTCCAGTTAAATCCTGTTTTATATGATCATTTTGAATGAAAAATTTATCATCAGTTCCATTCTCTAAGACAAAAGAATACCTCGAAACTCTCAATTGAGCATATCTTCTACCATCAAGTAATACCTCAAAACTGATATATGCCTCTGCCTCTTCAGTAATTGAAAGCATTTCTTCAAATACTTCACGATAATCAATTAGACGAAGCTGTTTAGAGGTCTCATTTTTTTGAAGACCTAAATTAAATAGCTTACTCACATTGTTGGCATCTTCTGATACTAAATCAATTAGTAATTGAATATCTGTTGCATCAGCTGGGAGTATATTTGCCCTTAAACCATGTAAGTTATTTACAGATACCAAAGTATTCGATACTAACTTCTCACCATTACTATTATATATCTGAACCCCTTTACCGGGAAAGTCTAGACATATTCTGGCATTTGTTGAATTGCCTTTCCAAGCAATCTCTGCATTAAAGGATTCAGGAGGAATACCCTTCCCAGTGTAATTAACAAACCACTTGTTAGTACCAACTTTTTCAACTTCCAAAAGAGGATTATTGACCTTGATTAAATCAACTTTCCAATTTTTCAATATCCAATAACCACAATCAGGTTTATTCGATGGCTCTAAGTATTCTTTAGAATCTTTTGGTAGAATAACAAGCTTCTTTTTCCAATCAGTGTAAATCCCTTCCATCACTTTTAAAGTTGTTGGACCAATTATTCCTTTAAGAGATTCTGTATAGTTTTTTTTACCCCGCTTCCAACTTACACCTTTCCTTACACTAGTTATATCACCATATGAACTCTTTTTCTGAAGTCTTGGCCCTCCCCTGAAAGCAATTTGAGGCTTTTCAAAAACATTTAAGATCTCTTCTCCATGTAACACATACCTAGCATCTTTCCCAGCCTTTTGTGTCCTAATAATAAATTGATCCTGCCCACTATCTACTACCACATTGCCAACACAAACATAGATTTCTCTATTATCTAAATACCCCCACAATCGCTTGCTAACCTTACTTGCTTCTACTGACCATTCTTTAGGCATAACAAGCATAAACTTCTCTGCCGAAATATTTACACTACCCTGTTTATTAAATAACCCTACATTTGTATTTGATTCTGAGAAATCGAATATCCATGGTAATCCCTCGTCTAGTTCCTCACCTTGACCAATAGGTTGTATCCATTTATTTCCTAATAAATCTCTGAGCTCCAATCGTAATTCAGATGAAACATCAGAACCAGCAATATCTATAGTTTGCTTCTCTGATCTATATGAACTCCCCCCTAAAGTTCTTCTTAAATAGATATTCTGAAAACTCTCACCTGCACTAATTCCAAGAACAAGTTTTTGAGGAAGGTCCTTATCTATCTCTAATTCAAATTTGTTTTTAATATCTTGACCATCAATAAATTCATCAATAGTCAATTCAACTCTTAAAGTAACTCTCTTGTCTTCATCTCGAAGAATTTTTCGTTGTATATCAACGAACGATGTCGATTTTTTAATGGTAGTTTTAGCAACTTTTTCAACTAAACTCTCAAGTATATTAAACGTTTTTTGTTCACTTACAGAAATTGGAAATTGCGAAGACCAATAATCAGAATTATTCCGCCATTCTTTTACTACATCTTCTGGTACGGTTGAATTAGCCTCACTCTTAATTCTTGAAATTGTTTGGATTACTTCAGCAAGTAAAAAATAGATTTCTTCCTTTCTGTAAGTTTTAGGTAAATAGCTACTCAAATCTGATATCCACGAAATAATCAAATCTTTTGTAGGCTCCTTATCACCTGACAAATCAATTGTTCTTTGTAAGACATAAGCAATTGAGCCATGGTTATTACCTAAAAGATTCATTGGTAGTCCGCCTTGTAAGGCAACACTACCAAGAAATCTTAACCCATGTGTATTTTTAAGATCTATTCGCCAATACCTAAATCCTCTTTCCACACAGTGACTTCTTTTAGGTGCACTCCATTCATCCGAGTTCAGATTAAGATCATCTAAAATAGGCTGCCAAGACCATCTACCTCCAGAAAATCGGCGCTTCCACCATTCGGCTGCATATAAAACAAATAGGTTATTAAAAATTCTCTTTTTATCTACAATTTCCGATAAGGAATTAAATTCTAACTTCTTCTGTAGCCATTTTATGAGCTCTTTTTCTAACTCTTCGAACTCCTCTCTTGACATTTTATATGTGTAAAGATTTTTTCCTGTAGGCCTATCATAATCACGCTTATGTAAAAAATCTCTTATCCAATTAAACATAATCTCTTTATCTGAATAGATTTTTATTGCATTTAAAAGCCAACAACATTCATAATGTGCAAATATATTGCCAATACCCCTCTTCTAAGTTAACAAGACGGCCAAAATTAAATAATTAACAAAATATAGTATATAGGGTAATCATTTCTGGATTACAAGCAACTGATAGGCCAATATACCTATCAAATATTGATGGGTGATAATTACTTTTGATACCAGCCCCTCCGTCTATACTGTTAGTATAAAGAGGTACAATTCTTGAATCTATTCTCAATGTACAATCTGAATATCAAAGAGTGTTCTTCAATAAATTTCAATTAATAGATAATTATTATGGGTAAGAGTTCTAGTTTCAAAGAAAGTGGTTTACCAGATAGAGCTTATCCTAATGAATTTGAACAAGAAAATTCATCGGGAGAAAGCGATGCAAATCAAAAGTCAGAGTTGACTATAAACCTCGTCCAAATAAATAGCCAAATTGCTTCAAGGGCTAGCAAGGGTGATCAAATTTCATTGAGCGATATAGTTAAAACAATAGAGGCACACACTGCTAGTGGAAGAATTGGTAATATACCGATTCATGATACAGAAGAAGTAAGAAACATCAACTATACACAAGCTTTTATCTCTGGTTTAGAAAAAGACAATTATCAGGTGGAAATTACATTGAGGGAGTAAAATGTCTTTTAAAAAATCTCTACAGGGTAATTTGTGGCAAGCTAATTGTCATGAATGTTCTTTATGGAATATTTGTGGTGGTTCTCCATCTGCACCATGTGAATGTATACACACCGGTAAGGACAAATACAATTGCAAAGAGTGTCATATTATATGTAGAGAAAGACAAGTACCTCCCACAAATCTAGCTTCGGAAGATACATTTCACAATCAAATTGCAGCTGGCATACCATTACATAAACTACGAATAGAACAGCCTGCTGATAAACCTCAATTCCCAACCTACATTCCATTACATACAAGTGAGTTGCAGGATCCTATTAATTCTACCTTTGTGGGAATATCTATTGATAAAATACTGACTGCTCCTAAAACTAAATTCCCAAGTATTAGAAAATATGTCAACAATCTTACAGAAGTAGAAAATCACTTTAACACTAACAACAAAAGTAAATATGTAGCTATTTTAAATGGGAAAGATAATTATTTGGAAGCTCTTTGGAGAATGCCAGACCGTAATAAACTTTATAAAAAGTTCAAAGAATTGGGTATTCAATATATAACTGGTCCCACTTTTTCTATCATAAAAGAACCTAAAGTACCTGCCTCACATAATGTAAGTATGATATTAAGACATAATCGAATAGTTAAAGAGTTATACGATTATGATCTAGTACCAATACCAAATATTTACTGGCGTTCTGTTTTTAATATTGAGCAATGGGAAAAATGGTTAGTTCTAAATCACCAAGTCAATCACATAGCCTTTGACTTTTCACTGCAATCAAAAGGTGTCAATATTGAAAAAATCATAGAGACAAGTCTAACATTATTGGATGGTCTTAAAAGAAACTTTCACATATTTTTCACCGGTATTGGGACAAAAAATGGGCTTTTTATTAAAGACAAATTACGAAATTCAAACCATTCCTTTTCAATAGTAACGGGAGAGCCAATAATGAAAGGAATTAGGGGAGGAAAAAAGCTCTCTGTAAATGAGCCTATTAGATATGTTACCAAGCCGGAATATCCAAAAGAAGTATTAGCAAACTACAATCTGGCTTTATTCGAAGAATTGATTGAAAATTAATTTACAAATACGGAAATATATGTAATCGTTTAAATTATTCGATGTCTCATTAAAAAATGAAAACCTCCAGATCTACAATAGCATATATGAAATGGCACTAGTAGTAAAGTTGGCCAGTTGATATCTACCAAAAATATAGCTTAGAATCATTCTCTTCATCAAAATTTGGTTCTACAAGTTGCGAACAACTAAATACATTAAAGTTCATAGGCAACTACAAACACCTACCCAACTCGGATTTCATTGAGCTTTTCTACCTTATTGATGAGCAGCTCAATAATATTTGCTTTATCATTGAATACTCCCTCGATACCGTCTTCATTGATAAAGCTGAAAGGAGGCTCATAAAGATCAGCAACCTCCAAATGACCATTTTGGGTATAAAATTCGATCATCTGTTTAATAAACTGACTCTGAGTGGAGCTCAATCGCTTGTCCTGTAAAAATTCTTCAAACTCTTTCATTACAGCGTCACGGCTGAGGCCTGTAGAGGAACGTATAAAATTGATGAGTTCCATTCCCTCACCCAGTATTTCATGAAAATCATCAGCAGACACATTGGGGTCAACTTCTATCAAAAACTCTTCTAAGGTCTCAACATCTTTGTCTGTTAATGGTTCACCATTACGAATTTTTTCAATAATAAGATGGTTTTTATGCTCTTCAATAAACTTCACAAGCTTCCTCTTATATCTTTTTGGGTCAACTGTGGAATCGCTGACAGAATCAATTACAGTTGGCTCACCGAAATCATCTTCGAAATTAGTGTATACCGGCTCCCTTTTATTCTCATCTATTAAATGCATTAGTTCACGAAGGTTCTTTCGAACTTCGTCGAGTTGCAGCAACTGAGGTGAGTCCCAGAACTCCTCAGTAAGAACCTTTTCTAATGTAGACTTTACTTCTTTGACGGCCGGTATATGTCGTTTCGAGTAGAGATTTTCAGACAGAGAAATGACATTATTTTTTGTCGTCCTCTCTTGCAGAACACCATCTAAGAGTTCATGCTGAATAGTTAACATCAATAAATCAAACCTTCTGCTCATCTCATCCTCAGTAAGATCAACTGGAACTAACTCTGCTAATTCTCTTACTATCTCCTTTCTCTCATGTGATTCAAGGTGATCCCATACCCCACGGTTTTCCAAACGGTGAATTAATTTCAGATGAGGACGAACCTGAACGCTCTGTTTTTCCAGATTAACAATTTGCTGATGTAACAGATCAAGAATTGAACTTCTATATTTGTGTAGATCTTCGTCCTGCTTGTATGGATCGTTTTGTAATTTCGCCGTGAGTAAAAGGCGCTTCTCAAATATTCTCGCGCTTAGAGATGCACTAGATGAATTCTCATATCCCTCGGGATTCTCCTCGAAGAATTCAAAATTCCCACAGTAGTCAAAAATTAGAAACTTTTCTTTATCCTGTCCTGGGCCAAACAAATCAGGGCGTAACCTGGTACCGCGGCCAATCATCTGATTAAACTTTGCCTTCGATCGTACGGGTTTAAAAAAGACCAAGTTTACCACATCCGGAGCATCAATTCCCGTATCTAACATATCCACTGATATTGCAATGGCTGGCATCTCCCCTGGAGTACAAAACTTATCAATCAGATCCTGCGCATAATCAACCTTGTTGTCTATAACCTGAGCAAAGTGCCCGGCATAATGCGGATAATTCTCATCAAATATCTTTTGAATGTAGGTAGCATGTCGGTGATTCTTAGCAAAAATGATTGTATCCCCGACACGATCACCTCCTTCAACTTTTATTCCACTCTCCATCAGCTGCTTTAAAACTTTTTCTACTGTATCACGATTATACAGCCAGCTATTCAGTTTCGCAGGTGGGATATGGTCCGGTATGGCCCCTGTTTCATCATCTGCCAATAGATCATCGTACTCTTTCTGTTCTTCGGGCGATAAGTCTGAGTATTTAACCCCCTCATTAAGAAACTTCCCAAGTACAGATATCTTCTTAGGCGGAACCAAGAAATTATCGTCAACAGCCTGATCTAATCCATACGCAAATGTGGGATTACCCTCTTCTGTTCTGAAAAGCTCATAAGTATCGTGATCAACCTCACTCTTGGGAGTAGCAGTAAGCCCTAGCAAGAGCGAATCGAAGTAATCAAATATGGCCTGATATTTATTATATACACTACGGTGAGCTTCATCTATGATAATTAAGTCAAAATGACCAGGATCAAATTTCCTTTCTCCTTCTTCAAGCTGCTCAATTTGATTAAGCATTGTGGGATATGTACTAAAGACAACCCTAGCCGAAGTATCATTTTTTTCTTCCACGAGGTTCATAATAGGGACATCCGGGAGATGCTCGGCATAGGCCTTATAGGCTTGACGCACTAAAGCATTACGATCAGCTAAAAATAGAACTCGTTTAGCCCATTTATAGCGAAGTAATACATCAGTTATAGAAATGGAAGTACGAGTTTTACCCGTTCCTGTAGCCATGGTTAACAGTGCCCGTCTATGGCCCTCCTGAAATCGCTCAGAAACCTTTTGCACCGCCATATTCTGATAGTAACGACCTGAAATATCCTGATCTACGTCAACAAGGTGAAGCTTCTCCTTCTCCCGCTTTTGGAAAAACAACTTTTGCAGACTGGACTTAGTGTAGAATCCTAAAATGGGTCTGGGTGGATACTGTTGATCATCCCAAATCCATATTTCATAACCATTAGAGAGAAAAATTATGGGGCGCTGACTAAATTCTTCTTCAAGACAATCTGCGTACAATTTAGCTTGATGCTTTCCCTCTTCGTAGCTACGTGTTGTACGTTTTGCTTCCACCAAACCAAGGGGTTTACCATTGTCATCCCAGAGTACATAATCTACATATCCTGTCTCAGATGGATTTGGCATACCATCAACTTCATACTCACGGAAATTAGGCATCCCAGGATCCCAACCTGATTCCCGAAGCATGACATCAATGAGCAGCTCTCGCGTTTCGGCCTCATTGTAGTCGTGATTATCAGCAAATTTACGGGTCTGCAACCGCATTTGCTTAATCTCACGATTACGTTGTTTTAACTCCTCATCTTTCGCTTCAAGTTCCTCCCGAAGTTTTTCGGCCTTTTCTTCCATCTGCTCTTCCAGCTCTTCCAATTCCTCTGACGACACGAGGTTATCAAAATCGACTTCCGGAACTTTATTGGGATCGAACTCAATCTCGGGTTTTGGCTGGTCATCTGTAGTATAGGTTCGATATAACCAGAACAGCACATGAAAGGTCTCTTTACATATTTGAAGAGCCTTATCTTCTGTTACCTGTTTATTATCATGGAGGGCAAGATTTCCGGCCTTTCGAATAACATGAATCTTATTATAAACCTTGTAGCCAACAATCTTCTTAAATGGCATGGCATCGGTAATATTATAGAGACTCGTATCATACGGGAGGGATAAATCTTCATCATGTTCGTACATCCACAACACTACCTGCTCTATCAAATATCGAGCACGGCCACACGCTCCTCTTGGGTCAAATCGTACTAACTGCTCAACCGACTTTGCATCCTCTACAAATTCGGGCCAGTCCGCCTGTAAAAAATCAAAATTTGACATGATGAATAAAGATTATTACCAATAAGTTAACCAACATCTATTTTCAGTTATAATGTAATTGATTCTCCACTGAATGAATAACGGGTTAAAATTAATTAGAAGTTAGTTCATCACTCCTTATCATTCTAAGAAACTTATCTCCGAAATCAGTTGTCAGCTTATTTAGCTGGCCGGGCATATGCCCACCATCTTCAAAACTTTCAAAGGCTACAAATCCCAGATCATGAAGCTCTTTCCAGCATTGGGTTATTAACTTAGCTCGATCCCGATATTCTGGGTATATAGCAAAGAAAACAGTTTTGGTTTGCAAAGAATTAAATTCACTCCCCAAATCGATACTCTTTACTCTTACTATATCGCCCGGCGCCTGAAACGTTTTTAGCAGCAAAATGTGAAATGGACTTATAGTTTCTATTATCTTCAAAAAGTGATTTGCCCAATCGAACATTTCTTTATCTTGCAAAAGCTCAAGTGAGCTATTAATAACAATGCCTTTCAGCGCCTCAACTTTTTCCTTTTGGTGATTCTCCTCAGCCAAACGAGTTGCTTTTATTACTAAAGTATTAAATTCTTCATTTTCTGCTAACTCGTCTAAATCTATCCTTCCTTCATTTTCGAGCTTATTTAATCTAATAATTATGTCTTTAACCCAATCCTCTCTTCGCTTTTGGTACAGTGGCTTAAATAGAGTGGTAAAAAAAGAATATGCGGAACTACCATAAGGAATGCACCCTAGAAAAGCTTCAGCTGTTTTATGATATCTTTCACTTCTTTCTACTCTTCTTTTTTCTCGAATTGATTGGACCATAGTTATATTTTAATGAAACTTAAAAAGGCAAATCGTCTTCCCACTCTTCGCTTTCTTTCTCTTCAAAGTCAGCCATAGCGACACTCGGCTTACCAAAATTGTCCATGAATTTGTTGAAAGCTTTTAGCAAATCCGTATCCTGTAAATTCTTGTTGTCAGTTATTCCTGAATGCAATGCCTCAACCTTTTCCTCAGGAAAATCATCAATTTTGCTGATCGCTTTTATTCGATTTAAAGCTGCTTCCGAATTATTAGACATAAGAAATAAATCAGAAAGCTTATTGGTCAATTGGGATCGTGTTTTATCATGACTACTTAGTATTTGAAAAATACCTTCTGCTACTTCTCCAATTGTTTTGTTATTTGCCTGGAATCCCTGAAATTTCCCAATAAATCCATATGGATCCATATTTTTTCTATCTGGAATAACCAGTACTCCCCGTCCAATAGCAGCACCGATTTCTTGATCGGTCCAATTACTTTCTTTGAATCCGGGCATTAAAATGGCGCATAAGGCGTCCATAGAAAATAGACCTTTCTCTATCTCTTTTTCCCAGAGCTTTGTTGGCTCAATATCTTCGTGTGCTACAAAAGAACTAATACCATAGGGCTCAAGAGCTCTTTTCAAACGTGTTACCGTCACTTTAAATGAAGAAAGATGACTCAAAAACAACCTAAAATGTCCTGGCTTCCAAAAAGTTGCTTCATCTTCTTCAATAATAGGAGTTTCAGATAAGGCCTTGTGTTTTATATCTAATTCTGATGCTATTTGCAGGACTATGTCATCATCTACGCCAGCCAGTACTTCTTTTACATAAACCCACTTACTATTGGCACTTGGTTCGTGATCTGTCGGTATCCCATACTCAGTGAAATAGGCATCAATGTCCGTAAAAGTCATTCTCTCTTGAAGCTCACGGCCAATAATACTAATCAGCTCTCTTTTTTCTAGTTTATTCATAGGCAAAACTTTGCTGAAGTAACGAAGAGTAAAGCTCTTGGGACTTTCCCGATTCCATGATCAGTTTTCTTTTTTCATCAACTATTTTTTCAAAAATTTGAGAGAATTCTTTCTGGAGTTCTAAAGGAGGTAACATCAGCTCGATCTCTTTAAACCTTGTCTTTGATACCATTCCTTTCATACTTTTTGTTGAAGCATCCTGTATAAGCTCTTGACCAACGAGCAAAAATGTATAAAGATAATTAACATCGACAACCTCAGAGTCAGGGACGATGGCATTAATTTGCTGATTTATTGCAATATCTCGATCTGTAATAGCACACTTTCCAATTGAACTCAGGCTCCCTGCTATACAGCAAACAATCAAAGATCCTTCAGGAATTACTCGTCCCAACTCTTTCCCTTTCTTGGAAAGATACTCTTCAGCTTCTGATGGATAAATACTAGATTTATCAATATTTGAAGTTTTCACCCATTCTATCTCATCTCCATAGTTCTCAGGATCCTTTTTCGGTGGAGTATTGCCTAAGACGATTTCTCCTAACTTTTTAATTTTGACCTCCTCCCACTCCGTGTAATTAGTCATTGGATCACCAAACATCTCCAAAAACAGACTTTGAATAAGTCCGTCATATTGATCCCGCATTTCAACATCTATTTTGTTAATTCGTTGTGCTCGATTAAGCTTTGCAACAATTCTCTTTTGCTCTTCTAAACATGGGAGAGGCATTTTAAGCTTTAAAAATTTCTTTTTTGTAATATGCTTCATTGTAGACCCGTGAAGCTTATTTTCAATATTTTTCAAGATTTCTTGAACAGCATATACAAAGTATAACTTTATAACCTCATCACTTTTAAAAATAACTTTAAAAATATGTTGATTAAGCCAAGCATCACCTCGATTCCAAACATATATACCTAAACTTGCTGACCAGGCAATTAAAACATCGCCATCCTGCACAAAATATTTTTTCTCTAAATCCCCATCATAATAATTGAAATCCTTTTTTTCGTCATTTAGATTTTGAATGCGGATAATAGGTAAGCCATTATCAGACCAATCACTTGGTTTAAACGCGTATCCATTTTGATAAGTAGCAATTTCACCTAACTCTATTGTCTTCATATCATTTCCTCGAGCTCTCTCAATAACTTAAGCCTTTCCTCTGCAAGTTGGCGTAAACCAGGTTTGTCATTTTTACCATTTATTATCTCATTTGGAGTTGCATATTCGTTCTCTTCATATTCAATTTCTTTATACCGATTGATTGAAAGGTCATAATCTTCATTAACTATCTCTTTTTTAGGAACCAAAAAGCTTTTATCGGTTCGCTCCCTCTTTTTTTCATTTTCTAAGTTTCTATAACGCTTAATTATCTCAGGTATATCATTCTCCTCAATTTCTTCTCTTTTGTCATCCAAAGAATATCCATCTGCTTCCATATCATAAAACCAAACATCCTCAGTCCCGCCTGATTCCGTTTTGGTAAAGAGAAGTACCGCAGTACTTACCCCTGCATACGGCTTAAAAACCCCACTTGGCATTGAGATCACCGCATTGAGCTGCTGCTCTTCGACTAGAATTTTCCGAATTTTTTTGTGGGCATTAGAACTGTTAAATAAAACACCATCAGGTACAATGACAGCGGTACGCCCCCCGGTTTTTAAAGCTTTGAGAAATAAGGCTATAAAAAGTAGTTCTGTCTTTTTGGTCTTTACGGTCTGGAGAAGATCAGTAGCTACACTATCGTAATCAAGAGATCCCTTAAATGGTGGATTGGCCAAAATTAGGTCATATTTATTGCGCAGCTCCTCAGTCTCGCTGGACAGCGAATCTTTATAATCAACCATCGCCCCCTCAAAGCCGTGCATAACCATATTCATATTCCCAATCCGAAGCATACTTCGGTCAAAATCAAAACCGGTAAACATATCCGACTTAAAGTGTTTGCGCACCTTTTCATCAACCATATCCTGAGCATGATTTTCACGAATATATTCTCCAGCAGCCACTAAAAATCCAGCCGTACCACAGGCAGGATCAGCAATCTTGTCAAGAGGTTTAGGTTGGGTAAGCTCCACCATCATCTTAATAATATGACGTGGGGTTCTGAACTGTCCGTTTTGACCGGCCGTATTCAGCTTGGAGAGCATATATTCATATATATCGCCCTTTGTGTCACGGTTTTTCATGTCAAGCTGATCAATTAGCTCAACTACACGAGACAAAGTGGAAGCTTTGGGGAACATAAAAATGGCTCCTTCCATATGCTTGCGATAGGTATCCCCGTTTTCGCCACCCAATTCTTTAATAAAAGGGAATACTTCATCCCTAATGCGCTCAAACATAGCCTTTGGATCGAGTTCTTTGATATTGCGCCAGCGCAAATGTTCTTCATCTGGCCCAAAAGTCGGATTCTTAATGGGTTTACCCGTACGTTCTGCTTTCTTCTCCTGGCGCAACTGTTTGTCATCTAATCCCTTAATAAAAAGTAAATACGTAAGCTGCTCTATAACCGTCAGCGGGTTTGAGATCCCTGCTGTCCACAAAGTCTCCCAAATGTTGTCAACTTTATTTCGAATTTCTCCTGTAAGCATGTTCTAATTAACTTCTGTTTGAATTTTCATTTTGACAATTTAAATAGCTTCACTTCCCAAAACCCTTCAACCCACATAAACATTATTAGTGTTGCAAGCCCAGTGCCAACCCGCGTACTAGCAATAATTAGCTTATATAGTATATATTCCAGATATTAAGTTATCAATTATCGAAAATAGACATCAATTATTGATACCTATGAAGATCATTATATCTTGGCTTGCTTATAATAATGACTTCCAAAATGGAACTGTCGATGAATCAGGTCCCACATATAATTTCCATAATTATTTCTTCAATGAAGCACAATATGATAAACACATTCTTCTTGCAACGGAGACTCCCGAAAACCTTCGTATAACGAAGCTAGAAAATAAGCTGAAAAGAGACTTTCCCAAACATAATATTGAGTGTAAAACAGTCAGTATTGAAGATCCAATAGATCTACGAGAGGTAAAAACTAAAGTAGAACCCATTCTTTTAGACTTATCGGATTGCGAAATTGATATCTTTTTCTCTCCCGGCACATCAATTATGCAGGTAGCCTGGTATATATGCCATACCTCTTTAGGTCTTAATAGTCGACTCATACAAGTACGCCCAGCTAAACATTCTCAAAGTAATAAACCCGAGCGTTTAATAATAGATGTTAATACATCTGAAATTCCCAAGGGTGTAATTTTAAAACAAAAAAATTCAGAATCAGATACCTATGAGCATACTGAAAATTATCTAATAACTGATTCTATTCAACCAGTTTATGATAATGCCTTTAAAGTAGCACAAACTGATAATGTTACCACCTTAATACAAGCAGAAACCGGAACCGGTAAAGAACACCTTGCCCGTTTTATCCATGAAAACTCTGTAAGAAGCAACCAACCTTATATACCAATCAATTGTTCAGCCTTTAGCGATGACCTTCTAGAATCAAGACTCTTCGGCCATAAAAAGGGAGCTTTTACGGGTGCTACCAAAGATAAGGAAGGAATTTTCAAAAAAACGGATGGTGGCACTGTTTTCTTGGATGAAATTGGAGATATATCATCTTATATGCAGCAAGCTTTGTTACGTGTGTTAGAAGAAAAGGAGATTACGCCTGTTGGAGGAACTCCTGAGAAAATCGATGTTAGAATTATTACTGCAAGTAATAAAAACCTAGTACAACTGTGTAAAGACGATAAATTCAGGTGGGATCTTTTCTACAGGCTAAATGTAGCTCCTTTAGAATTACCTAGCCTGCAAGAGAGAGGAAAGGGAGAGGTTGAAAAGATGATCGACTTTTTCATCGATCAGAAACAAAAAACATTAAAAAAGTCAGCCAAACTCGAGTTTTCAAAGGAGGCAAAAAAGGTGCTAGTCAATTATGGCTATCCTGGAAATATCAGAGAACTTGAAAACCTAATTGAGCGGCTCTATGTATTTGCTGAAGAAGAGGTCATGGCCAACGATATTCCCAACTTTATTAAGAAAAATGACAATAAGAAATCACTTTCTTTGGCTGACTTAGAAAAACGGCATATTGAATATGTCATGGATTTGTATAACGGGAATCAATCCAAATCTGCCGAAGCGTTAGGGATCGTGGTAAATACTCTTAAGAACAAAATGGAGAAGTATGGATTGAAGAGACAAGACTTTGTTAAATAATTTTTTTACTAAACTTTTTTGAAAAGATGTTTGATTCTCACAAAATGGTAAACATCCCCACTGCTGATTTCCATGTTATTCATGAGCTCATTGCAAAAATCAGATATATAGTTTTATATGTTTAACGAATTCCCAGAAAAATGTATAATAAACGACCTAATTATCAGACTTATCACTAAAATGACCACAAGAGAGGTATCATCCCATTCCGTCTAACAAATGTATAACATGCCGTTCAGAGGATATATATCCCACATACATGCTCAAAAAGCTGTTTTTTCTAACATTTTTGTTAAACATATACTAAATGTTTAACAAATTTCTGATTATTGTTCTTAGCTTCTGTTAAACAACATATTTGTTAACCCTTCCCCTGCTAACAGCCACCTTTTTTTCTTAATAAGGTCCTTCAATCGTTGGTTTGACATACTTTTCAGCTCAGAAATATGCCAATTTTCTGTTTTTCGGCTTAATGCGTTATACGATTGCAGGTATAACTCGCTATCTGTTTGTTGTACGGAATGGTTCGGTAACTGAGTGAAAAGGTCGATGAGTTCGTTTAGCAATTTACTGTTTTTCTGGTCCCTGCGGTACCGCATCCGGCAGCGATCACTGCAGTACTTCGCATCAATGCGTTTGTTTGAGATATCAATGCCGCACGAAAGACAGCAATGTTCGGAATTGTTAGACATAAGAATGAAAAATTGATAGTTCTAAAGTAAGATGGTTTAACAAAGGAGATGTCTTTAATTTTAAGCCCTCTATTGTGGTTTTACCGATAAGCTTTAATCATATTTTTACGGAGAAACTCTTCAACTCCCTCCCTGGGATATAGGATCTTCCGTCCATGCTGGAAGTAAGAAATCTTTCCTTCATCCCGATAGTTTTGGACCGTCCGCCTCGAAACGCTTAACATCTCCATAACCTCTTCGGTAGAAAGCCAGTCTTTCTGGAAACTATTCTGATATTTGGGGAGCTCCTCCTTGACGGCTTCTTTAATGGCTTTAGTAAATTCGTCAAGCATTTCTTCACTAAATGTGATTTGGATAGCGTTTTTCATAATAATTGGATATAGGTTTTAGGTTTTTATTAACATTCTGTGTCGTTGTTTTTTTAATACCCAGATCTCACTATCTGCAAGCTGTTCAAAATCATCAGTAGTCAGGTTCGAAGAAGTTACTTTGTTAATCATTTCTTGAAAATCATACATATCCCGGGATTTGCGTTCCAAATCATTTGCTATCGTTTCGGGATAAGGAAAGAAAGCACTGGGTTTGTTTAGCAGTTGGGGTTTGTTGTCTCTGTAGTAGCTGCACTTACTTCGCATGAAAATCGCTTGCTTAATCTGTTTTACAGTAAATTGGTCTAAAGCCTCCTCAATATCTTTTACCTTACTTGGATCATCCGGATTCAGGGTATTGGGAAAAATCGTATTCCAGTAATTGATAACCTCCCATAAATCTTCAGATAAATTGCTACTACTAGTAGTATTTTTTTCTGTTTCTTTAGGTACTTTCTTTTGTGTGTTCGATTTTCGAACCGGTTGGGTGTTTGATTTCTGAACTACTTCTGGTTCGATTTTCGAACTACCTGAGATATTTATGTCAGGCAAACAATAAGTATATCTATTGGTATTTTCGGTTCGATCTATCTTGACCAGCTTTTTATGTACTAATCCTTTTATACCCTGGGAAATAGTCGATTTGGATAAACCTGTAAACTCTACCAGCTGGCTATAGGAGATCTTGTCAGACTTTTTGTCAAAGCCTACTGTTTTGCGATAAATCATCAGTAAAATTTTAAGCTCTCCCCCGCTAAGAGATTCCAATTGTTCATCAAAAATGAAATTAGGAATCATCGTAAAGGAGACATGGTCAGGTAACCTCGGCATGGTATTTCTGTTAGCTCAGATGGAAAATGCGTTCGATTACCTTGCGCTCGAAATATTTGCGGCGGCTGCCACCGAACTGTATGGAGGGAATGAACCGGTGATGTTCTTCGTCCAGGTTCGACCGGTTAAGAATGGTACGGTAATTCAATCCCGTCAGGTCTTCGACCTCTCTGGCGGTGATATATTTCTTTTCGTTTATACGATGTTTGTTAGAATTGAGGAGCAGATCTAACTTTTTCTCTATTCTGTTTAATTTTTCTTCACTCATCGGTATTAGCGTTAATTGGTGATTGATTTTCATCCCTAAACTATACGCTAAACACATGAGCTACAAAAAGTTACAGTATTTTTACCTATAGCAACATTACAGAAAATAACCTATCTACTACAGGTTCAATATGTTTTCTACAGAAAAGGCTGTGATCTGCTATAGAATTACTACAGAATTAATTTTCAACTCTTGAATTGACACTTCATTTCACACTAATCTAATAACGTATTGTTCATTTTTGGTTGGCCAAAAACGAACCAAAAAACCACCGGGGGAATCGTAGATTTTGTCCTAACTATACTTTCTATCCTGTTTTTTGCTCTATAGCGTTACTCATCTTTAAATTCACTTTTCCCGCGATTCACCCCGGACCCCAATTGAGAAACCCTGAAAATTTTTAAATTCTAATTAGCCAAATACCCCATTCAATTCCCTTACTTTTTGGGGATCTCTTTCTTTCTCGTAGGCTTGCCATTTTCATACCTTACCCAGGAGTTAATCCTGTTATTTATCTTTTCCCAGGATACCTCTTCTCCCTCTTCTATGATCCGGGCGCTATCTCTAATTTTATTTTTAATACGCTCTCCGGTCACTCTGTCTCCCAGTTTCTTATCATAATACCTACAGGCATCCGGTACACTGTCGAACTCCTTATAGAATTCATATTTCCCCTTTAAAGAAGCTTCCTCAATGACCTTGTCTATTGCATTGAGCTTAATCTGGTATCTGGCAATTTTCTTTAACTTACTTTTAATTTCATCAAAACCTTGTTGATCAAATACATAGCAGGAGTTCCCGCCCAAAGATTCAAATTCACGGTGCCATTTTTTTACGATCGGATCATCAACCCCGTTTATTTCTTTATCCACCTTATAAAAAGAATCATTCTTATCGGTAGCATCCGGATTTTTGATAGGCTCTGGGCTAACGGATTCCACGCTTTCCACCAAGCGATCTCGCGTCTCCTCTAGTTTTTTTCTTCTGTTCTTAAAAACCCGATCCTCCAGCTCTTCAAAACCATATCCGTCAAACTCTAACAGGTATTCTTCTTGCTCCATCTCATGTAGCCCGGTCAACTTATAGAGATCAACAGCTATTTCCCGTATAGACAACTCCTGTCCAACATGACGACTTATATAAAAAGAGCTGCTCAGTATCTGAATTAATGTATTAACTTTTTCTTGTGACATAACTCTATCTTATTTAATCAATTCCTTTCATTATGTTTTTGATGCCAAGCAAATAATCACCCCAACACTTCTGAATTACTTCCGAAAAGTTCCGAATTATTTCCGAATTCTGGACCAACTCATACAGTCAGTTTTTAAAATTCTTTGAACATAGTAACCCTGAATAAAATAACTCATTAAACCCCTTACATAACGTCTCCCTAGAAATACCCGGATAATATTTTCTTTTGACGCTCACCTAATCTATCCCCTTCATGGCATGTTTAATATCATTCTGATCCAGGTGCTCATAAATCTGAGTCACATCGATGGAAGAGTGTCCCATTATCTTTTGGACAATATGGATGGGGACCCCTTTTCGTAAAAGGTCAGTGGCACAGGAATGACGCAACCCATGTAAGGTTATCGTGTTAGGCACATCCTCGGCCAGCCGGACAAATTTTTTAAATGATCGGGAAAGCGATCCTGCCGTCATCCCTTGAAACCTATTCAACCCTGTAGAGCTGGGAAAAACATACCCATCCGTGGGTTCCTCCTGTTTCTTATGCCATTGCACTAGCCACGGTTTTAACGGCTCTCTAATCGGAACTATGCGCTCCTTGCCTGACTTCGTAGTGTTATCATCGGAATTAGTAATACGGATATGTCCAAGGTCATCCGGATCATCAGAATTGCCTTTTAAGTCTACATCTTTCCATCGCAAATTGACTGCTTCACTGGCTCGCATACCACAATAGTACATGGTATTAATCATCGGCTTAAACCACAGACGCATCTGATGGGGTTTTGTTACATACCCTTTCTTCTTTTGCTCTTTATAAAACTGGTCATAAGCTTCAAAGACTTGATCCAACTCCTCTCTGGAGATCGTCTTCTGGGCTATCTTCTGTGGTACTTTGGGAGGCTTTATATCGGCGGTAATATCTTCTTTTAAAATTTCTTTTTCATGAAGCCACCGGAAGAACACTTTCAGATGACGCAGATAACTAGCTTGTGTTGCCTTGGCTAAATCCGAGCGAAAACAAAACTCCCTGATATCCTTTTCTAAGATTTCGGTAACCGGCATGGTACGTCCCAGCTTATCTTCCAACATATCCAAGTGTCGACGGTAGTTATCTTTTGTAGTCTGATTGGCCTGGCTGCGCTGTTCTATAAATTGATCGGCCGCTTTATGAAGCGGTACGTATTTGCCCCGCAACTTTTGTCGCTTCTTCTTGGCTTCTTGACGCGGGCTCCATCCATTGAAGGGATCGATCTCTCCACGTTCGAATTTATCTTCATATTCAATCAAAAGTTTTTGTGCTTCCCGCTTGATCTTAGTGCCTAGACTCAGGGCTTTTTGTTTCCCCTTTCCGTTAATTTTTTTGTAAAACCGAATATAGTAAGTGCCATTTCTCTTTTTTAGACTAGCCATATTAGTAGTTTTGTGTAAAAATTATGCCTTGGTACAGCAGTTGGTACACGATGTACCAACTCACAACAGTGCATTACTCTGTATTAGTCACTCTAAAAAAGTAATTAATACTTGTAACTAGCTGTACCAATGTACCAACTTTTGTACCAACTATTTACATAATTCGTTGCAGAAAGTGAAATGATTTCACGCGGGAATTTTTAGTATCGAAGGGGATAGAATGCTAAATATGTCGCTTTATTGCTTTTAAAGGCATATTTAAGGGGTGGAAAAGGAGGGAATAAAAAAGTGGGCCCGGCAGGATTCGAACCTGCGACCAATCGATTATGAGTCGACTGCTCTAACCACTGAGCTACGGGCCCTAATCAGTATTTCTCTCAAAGAGCGCTAAAGTTAAGAGATTGTTATTCACAATACAAGGGTAACAATAGATTTTATATGCTTGCCCAATTGACTCTAACATCAACGTATGCCCAATTGGGTATTAATTTCAAGAATTACCCCCCCCTGCTGCGTTACTTCTCCCTGTGTGTTTGGGTAATCACAAAAAGTCTCAGATTTTCTGTTGTATAAGTAGATATGAATACCTTATATTTAGCGTCTCTCAAACGATCTGCTTTTTCGTTTTAAGAGTGATGCCCGAGTGGCGGAATTGGTAGACGCGTCGGACTTAAAATCCGATTGGTATCTAAATACCAGTGCCAGTTCGAGTCTGGCCTCGGGTACTTAAACAGACCCTAAGTTCTTGTTTTTAAAGAACTTAGGGTTTTTTGGTTTATAATTGGTAAAACAAACTGTTCTTTTCTCTCCATTCAAATAGAAATAAGTTCGCACTTCTATTTATCCTACATATACTAAATAATAGAAATAGTCCTAAATTCAGACTTTAGTCTATGTACACTCCGCATTGGGCTTTGTGTTTAACACCCAAGGCTGTAGTGATCTCTACAAACATATAGTGTAACCCTCGGTATTCTAAGCCTTCCCAGTGATTTATTTCCGTTTTACTGTTATTTTCCACTGTATAGACTTTTTCATGGTTTTGATAATCACTTCCATCACTATCTTTTAGTTTACCGGCTTTATAGGCTTCCAAACCATGATTTTCTACTTTGAATTTAACAGTGTATGGAGTAACAAAACCTTTTGAAAGATTGACATTAAATCTAATCCAACTATCACTGCTTAAGACCCTACTAGTAAATTTATAATCATTAGTAATGATTCCATTCTCTGTTTTTGAAATGTCAGCATTTAACTCGATGGAATTATCCGTTTCGTTAAAAAATGAGTGGTCATAATGACCAATTGGACTATACGCTAAATATTTTTTCCAGGACAATAAATACTGGTTATAGTTTATTGGGTCACCATTAGAGTTTGTTAAATTCGGCTTAAGATAGGGTTCTGGTTTCTTTTTGCCATTTCTAGTTACTTGCTTGACATCCAGTAGATCTTCTGGAAAATCAATTTCTTTTTTTAGGCTTTTACCGATCATTATTTGATTACTGCCTGCAGAGTGCTGTAATTTAGAAGCAACATCAACATAAAATGAAGTAGCGGTAACCTCATCGATCCCTGGGAACCCATACGCACTCCATATCACGTCACTTTCTTTTCCATAGTCGAGTCCAATTCTGATCCCAAATGAATCTTCAAAGCCTTTGGTTTCTAAATTGGGAGCTACAACCTTTTCCACAAAATATCTTATTACTGCAGAACAATTTAATGCATTTATGATATCATTGTAATCGCTCGTGTTTTTCCCTCCAAAATAAGCCATTACAGCATCTCCCATTATTCTATGAACGTGCCCATCAAATGCCTTTATCAATTCAATTGATGCCCTTATAAAAGCATTTTTAATCTGATAAACTTCTTGTGGACTATACAATAAACCCAACCGAGTAGAACTTACTATGTCCATGAATAAAGTGGTTATCGAATTATGTTCAATTTCTTTTGAATCTCGCAAATGCTCAAAATCAGGGTGATCTCCAATTGATGGTTCTCCTACCCCTTCTTTCCCATACAAAGGACGAAATAATCTTTGTAGTTCGTACTGTTCTACAATATTAGAATGTTTATTTTTGGCCTCAGCAACTGATTTCTGAACACTAAAGTTATTAGAAGCCTGTTGGTAATATGATTCAAATGCATTCTCCAATCTTGATGTAAAATCAGTGTATTTCATAGACTAAGTTAATTTTATTTGATACTACTCTCTATTTAAATTATTTGTGATAATACGTATGCTAAAAAGCCAACCAAAAATGTTACTACTCCCCACTTAATCGCGAAGTGCTTTTTACTTAAAATCTTACTTACCTCCCAGTTTTGTTTAGCATATTGATTTTCTATCTCTGAAGAACTAAGGTTTTGAACTTTTGAGAGATATCGGTCTTTAGAGCTCCAATTCTTAATGTTTTCCCAAAAAATAAATCCTTGATGTTTACTACTTACACTAGGAATGAATACTTTAGCACCAAAAAATATTGATATCAGAATACTAAGGGCACTTATTGCACCAAAAATAATTGCTTCATCGGAACAAAAAGTGCTTTTGGCTAAAGCTGCTCCAACAGTAATATCACCTGCAAGAAATACCGCTGCTTTTGCATCCGCTACTCTGATATAAAAGTTGAGATAATCATTAACATCTTTTGTAAAACCATGCGTATATTCATCTTTATTTGAGTCTTCTTCCATACTGGTTCTCAATAATTAATTTTTAGAATAATTAAATATAAATATGGGGAGGTTGAACCTCCCCATATTTATTATTTCTCTTTACGAACCCCTTTAAAGGGCTTATTATCTGCTTTCTGGTTCATAAATCGACCATCCGGACCTCGCTTAACCCATTTCTTAGTCTTTGGGTTATAGGTCTGTGATCGATCTCGAACCGCTCCTTTCCTATGTCCGTCGCCAGTTGGCGGATTGGTTGCCATAGTTAAAAAAGTTTAAATTTGTATTGACACAACGCTCAATACTAGTTAGGTTAGCCATAACTGAAAAAGGCTCTAACAAAGTATAAAACCTTTGTGTAGGTGCTAATTAGAACATCAGGGGCACCTAAGTTCCCTGACTAGTTCATGCCGCTGTCACCCTTTCCCGTCAAAGTCTGTGGTGACAAATAAATTTTCTAGCTCTCCAGTTCCTGCTGGAGAGCTTTTTTAATGTGCTTCTATTAAAAATAAAGGTTATAAGGCTTAGAGCAAGTAAACTGGCTGAATACTTTTCCACAAAAGGGTAGAGTTATCCACAATAGAAGCAATCTTTTCTGCAATATTTATTGATTTTTTGACTCGATAAATCCACACCCTGTGGATAACTTTTGCATTACTTCGTATAAAACCATTCCATTCACCTTAAATGGTACATTTTCATGTACTGAACATTAAATATTTTTAATATTTTCAAAGTTATTGCTATCTTCCTTCTTGTGCGGATATAAACAGGAAATACAGGAACAAATCATAAAACTATCATTACAATAGAAGTTATTTAACATTTAGTTTAAACAGTCGATAATACATATTGATATACCTCGTATAACTTCTAAAAGTAGTTTTAATTAATAATTTTGGAATTGAATTCAGTTATATTAGATTAATTAACCTTGAATATTGCGAAGGTTAACTTAAAATAATTCCACATTATAAAGGTTAATAGTGAAGGAGAGCTTCTCTTGCAATTTTAAATATTGGTGGCTTGTTTATGGAAACATTCATTGAAGAATTTCACAGCAATATTGAAAAAAAGGCACAGTCAAGATCTATAGAAACCATCAACCACTCTGGACCTCATGAAAGCGCCATTATTCTGGGCACTATTTTCAAGTATGCAAAAAACCATGTTAGAATGTATGTTGGTGATTTTTGTGGAGACATCTCAAATAATAGTTTCTATTTAGAACATTTGACTAACTTTTTAGAAGCTGATAAAAAGTTAAATGTGTTGGTAAAAGATCTTCACTCTACAAACCCATCTGAAGTTTATAAAAAAATAAGTTTATATGATGGGTTCAGTGATAATGTAAATATTGTTCATTCTAATGTAACCTTACCACCAGGAGGGGACATGGAATTGCTACAAAAAAATGGACAGTGAGTTA
>NZ_JAALLS010000024.1 GCF_011059105.1 Fodinibius halophilus
TTAACTGGGTGTCCACCAAAATGTAGCAAGTTCAGCCAGATAGGAAAACTATTAAACCTATTGTAATTATTGATTAACAAACTCCTTTAACTCGTGATAGGAGAGCGCCCCGGCATAGCGTTTTAATTCCTCTCCGTCTTTTACAAGAAGCAGAGTTGGCAGACCTTTTACATTATATTCGTCAGCTAACTTTTTATGCTTCACGGTATCAACTTTTACAATAGCACAGTTGATCTCGTTAGAGGCGGCCAGTTTTTTTAAAGGGGTATTCATCATAATGCAGGGGCCACACCATTCGGCCCAAAAGTCTATAAGTACCGGACCGGGACTTTTCATGGCTTGTTCTAGTTGTTGAGCATTCACCTCATTGACTCTGTTTGAATCTATTTGCTCGTTGGCCTGACTAGCTTTGCCGGTGAATAAGCGTTTTAGGGATACCACCGGCCATCGTATAACGGCAAGCAGATTGCTGAACAGTAACGTAATTATTAAGAGCAGGTAGCCGCCCATCCGTAAGGGTAGAAGATGGTACCGGGATTTACTTTCTTCAAGCCAATTTTCCAATCGGTTAAGGTGCGCTATAAGTTCGTTTGAATTCATGCAAGGGATTGTTAAAGCGGGTATTTATCAGGTGCTGAAAATAGCAGTTAGAATGATAATCGTATTAATGTTTGCAAGGGTAATCATATTTGAGATTTCGGGCAAGAAAAAACAGGGCTTTCTGACAATCGGCCGTAGTTGGTTGGGGCTATGTAACCTTTTTTTGTCTGGCTCGGCAGCAATAGGGCATCAATCTTGTTCAATAAGTTCAACCCCGCATCCCGGGCAGTACTTGGGATGGTCAAGCCCAATATAGAGTTTGCCAAGATGTCCGTTGCACGAAGGACATCTCCAAA
Organism: Fodinibius halophilus; assembly: GCF_011059105.1. Lineage (GTDB taxonomy): Bacteria > Bacteroidota > Rhodothermia > Balneolales > Balneolaceae > Fodinibius > Fodinibius halophilus. The sequence continues at coordinate 897 of NZ_JAALLS010000024.1, forward strand.
AGCTAGTTACCCCCCAAATGGATAGTCCGATTGTGGCAAGCACCAGCGCCAACCCGGGCACCAATCCCACCATGTTCATTTCCAACAGATACACGATCCCAAACATCAGCAGAGCGCTGACAACAACCACCACATAAAGTTTTTTCCTGTTTGCTATAAATTCCTGTTGTATGCTATTCATGATCCTGTAGATTTAATAGTTGGATATAATAACTTTGCAACTTTGATGTGTATTTTCACAAGTAGTCACTGAATAATAGATAATTATAGAAGAAAGAAGAAGCCAGATAAATTGATCGGAATGGGTGGTGATTACAGATCTCGCTCTAAGTAGACAGTTTGGTATGTTCTTATTGGTAGCATTCTATGCCTATTGGACTTCTGTTCCAATTTTAAACCGATATTTTCTATTACTGTTGTTGATCACTTATATTTTTGATCAGCCAGGTAAGTAGTGTATCTCTTTTGGAATCAATATATATTTTGGGGGAGGTTGCCCGGCGGGCTATTAGGTCGACATTTCTTTTTTGCACCGTATCTAAAAATGCTTTAGCTGCTTTCTTTGACTTAAATGCTGCCCGTTTTCGAAACTTATAATCGAGTCTGTATTTAAAAGCGATCTCTGAAAAAACAAAGTCTATAGACAAATTACGATCGACCTCAATTCTGTCCGATGCTAATACCATAGCATACCGCTGATCCATTGCACGATAGGTTGTCCAGGTACTTATAATATAAGTGCCTTCCTGTATTCCGCCTATGCGATAGAAGCCGGTGGAATCGGTTGTTGCTTTTAAAGAGTCCGGATTATCAAAAGGCAGGTTATATTTGTCTTTCAGAAAGACAGTAGCATCTGTTATGGGCCTGGCCGTTTCAAGGGATACAATATATCCACTTATGCTATGTTGAGCCGTCATCGATTGGGGAAAGACCAATAGACTGAATATGAGGAATAGTGATTTTTTCATCTGCTCTCAATAGTAGTTTACAAACCAGTCCTCTTTAAAAAGGAGTGTTGCTATTGTATTGTTGGCGGTATCGTAGTTTATTGTTTGATGCCTAAAAATTAAAACCAGTAGTAATCCTACCGTGACTAATAAAACCTGTCCCATTCTGGGAGAGCTGCATGCCATTTTCCTTTTTGAAGAGGGGAGGTAAAGTTGCCAGGTTTTAAGTTGACTAATCGGACGTTTGCCAATTTGCTTTTTCTCGAGAATCTGGAAAGAAATACATATCCAGTAGTATCGAAGCGTGGGTATAAACCATTAAAAGGGACCTTTGCAAAACCAGGCAGTCATCCTGAATGTAATGAAGGATCTCCCTTTCAACGGCAGCAGATGGATGCTGGAGATTCTTCGACAAGCTCAGAATGACGAAATCAAAGGTTTTGCAAAGCCCTCTAAAAAGTAGTTGAATTTTGTTAACCTTTCGTCAGTAAAACTTTTATCACCATATAAATAGCTACAATTCCAACGCTAATTGTCCCAACTTTTATACCACAAAGGACAACTTGTTCCAGCCGGGAACTACCAAAATTTCCAAAATTCCATTTTTACTTTTAGCCATTCTAAAAAGTTCTGTCCGGCAATCCATCCCAGTACGCCACAAATTGCTAAATATCCCCAAAAGTAGAAGTTATCGAAATGGATTACGATTGAACCAGGTACAAAAGTCCCACTTTTAGCTGCACCATAAAAGGAAACCATTTGAACAAGAACTGCGCCCAAAATTATTGCATAGACAGTATGTTTCACTCTTTGAATAAAAGTAGGAGGCGAAACAAGTTGACTCTCGTCGATTTCTATATTTGAATCACTCATGGGGTGTACCGTTGCCTTTATAGATGATAAGCGGCAGGCGCCAAGATGTTGCAATTGTTTACAGTTGAAAGAGTAACTATAAAATAGGAAGCGAGCAAGGAACAAGGGCCTGGAACCCAGATAGCAAGATTCGAGTTAAAGCGCTGGTTATATGGAAGGGCAAATTTTTTGTGATCAGCATAGTCTATTGTCCCAAGTTGGTCAGCAGAATAAACTTTTTTAGAGAATTCCTCTTTAACTGCCACCATTTGGGATTAGTTTCTACTTTTTGATAATACGCAGGTTCGCCACACCCAATTGCTAAAATTGCGATAAGGACAATAGATGTGTTGCGGAAGGGTGTCATTTTTGGAAAAGGTTTTTGTGTCTATTTCTACTTCTTTTAATGACCATGTCCGTCATCTTCAGTCATTAAGTTTTCGTAGGATTCCGTCAATAATCGACTTAGCCTTTTGTCCTGGCTGTCAATTTTCGATTTGAGATTTTTGTATAATTTCTTGTTGTAGTCGTTCTTTGGATGTGGTCCATCAAAAATGAACCGAAAGACAGTTCTTATTTGGCTGGCATCATACTGTGATAATACTGAACAAACGTCTTCTGTATCATTAAGTATCTTATGATGAAAGCCAAAAGCATTACTAATATTGTCAGCTTTCCACTTGCCATCAATATTGATAGCAATGTATTTCTTGTAATAAGCTGTGTCTGGTATCGACTTTAGGTCACTAAAATAACCGATCACATCACTAAATATCCCTTTGTCTAAGTAGTCCCGAGTTGTATTGTCTGTAGAATAAAGTGGAGCAGCACCTTTCTCGTTGTCAAAACCAAAAATTAACTGCATCCTATTAAAGGAATTGGGAAAAGCACAGAAAAACTTAAGTTTCCATTTCTGTCGGTTTGTTGAAGCTGGGTTTGTAGCTCTTTCCATGAATGCTTGTAAAGAATCTGACTGTTCTTTTGGCGATTTAAAATCAAGGGCGGGATATTCAAAGCTCTCTAACTGTTCTACTTCCTTGGTTTCATTGTGGGTTTTTAAAGACACAATTTTGGCTGATGGAATTTCTTTCTCGTCATGCTGATTTTTTGAATGGCCAGATTTTCTCGATTGGTCACAAGAAATTAAAACGATCAGTGTCGATATGATTAGTAGTCTGTTCATTATTCTAAATATGGATCAACATTGGTATAACGATCCTGTACGTAACCAGTGGGTGTATTTTTGTGAAAGTTGATTGCAGTTTACTATTTGGCACCCAGAAAAACAAAACAGGCAGGGAAGGGGAGTGCGTCCGCTTGAATGTACAGATTATAGGACGTTTTAAGTTTAAAGGTATCAATAGCCTTTCAGTTATCAATACTTTTCCAAACCATTGCTACTTTTCCTTTCGTATGCATGTCTTCAATATAGCTGATGGCTTCAGGTATTTCTTTATAGGGATAGGTCTTCTCAATATTAACGTTAATTTTACCCTCCTTGATCAAAGTTGCTAATGTCTCTAAATCAGCGGTGTTCGCTTCAGCGGTAAACAGGGCCAACGGGTAGTTGCTGAAAGCATTTTTTAAAAGAACCGAAACCATGTTACCCATCGTTGTGAAGCCTACCATAACCCCGCGCTGTCCCATACGTGCGTAGTCTTTATGGGTAAGATTTCCATGGGCATCAATAATGAGGTCGTATTCTTCATCATGTTGATGAATATTTTGTTTGTCATAGGCAATGACTTGGTCTGCACCCAGCGTTTTTACAAAATCAACACTTTTACTTGAACAGACACCCGTTACTTTCGCTCCATAGGCCTTCGCAATTTGAACCGTAAAATGACCGACCCCTCCTGATGAACCGTTAATCAAAACTGATTCTCCTTTGTTGAGGTTTCCATGGGTGGTGAGCGCTTGTAAGGCGGTCACCCCGGCTATGGGCACGGATGCCATTTCAGGAAAATCTATTCCTTGCGGCATGAGACCACAAACATTTGCTGGCACACAAATATATTCAGCAAAAGCCCCGCCTGTGGATGTCGTTCCAAATACACGGTCTCCAATGTTAAAATACTCTACATTATTCCCGACTTCTTCCACAATGCCGGCAAAGTCCGCTCCCGGGATTTTTTCTTTTGGCTGGAACAGCCCGAAAGAGAATCGAGCAAAAAAAGGTTTTCCCCTAAGAATATGCCAATCGGCAGGATTCGCTGAATTGGCAATAACATTAACCAGAATATGATCGTCTTTCAAAGTAGGCTTTTCTACTTCTTCCAATTGAAGAATTTCTGGCCCACCATATATATATTTTGTAAAAGCTTTCATTTTAACTTTTCCCTGGTTGAAGGATGAGAGTTTTTTTTGAGGAATGCAGTCTAAGCCCTGTAACGACCTTGCCCTTAGCCGGCGCACGGTCTCTTGTGAATGCAATTGCAGTTTACTATTTGGCAGTAAGAAAACAAAACGGGCAGGTTCACCGACGCTAAAGGCCTACTACGCTCCCCGTCGCTGAAGCTATGGAGCGTAAGAGACCTAAGTAGAAGCTACGTAGGCTGTACTTTGGTGAACAGGGAATCCGAGCATAATCACCCAAACCGGTTGCCAGATTCTCCCCGCAGAGGGGAACAGGTTTGGACCAAGGATTTATTGGACAAATACGATCCCAAGGCAGGTGAGGACTAGTTTGCCCCGTTCTATGTTTTCCTTTGTGAAGGGGGTAGGTGTACAATAAAGTTAGGAATTTAGTAGTTATGTGTATAGGTTAATAAAAAATACACATTGACTAAATCGGTACAATTATGCGAACGAATGTAGTGATTGATGACGACTTGATGGATGAAGCCTTGAGGGTGAGTCAATTAAAAACGAAAAAAGATGCTGTGGAAGAAGGCTTGAAATTGTTAGTCCAGCGTAAAAAGCAAGAAAATATCAAAAACTTGCGCGGGAAATTGCACTGGAAAGGTGATTTAGAGGATATGAGGAATGACGAGAAGTGATTTTAGTAGATACCAGTGTATGGGTCGATTATTTCAATGGCGTAGAAAATAAGCAAACCGAAAATCTTGACCGGATCCTTTCTGAACAGTCAATCCTTGTGGGAGATATTATTCTCACCGAAATTTTACAAGGTTTCGATAGTGACAAAGAGTTTAGATTAGCCAAACAAGCGCTTGATCCGCTAGATTGTGTTCATCTCGGAGGAAAACCGCTGGCTATAAAAGCAGCATCTAATTTTCGTTTTCTTCGGTCGAAAGGCGTAACTATTCGAAAAACTGTAGATATGCTCATCGGAAGTTGGTGCATCGAACACGAAGTGGAGTTGCTACATAACGATAAAGACTTCAATCAGATAGCAACGCAGTTACCGCTGCGAATTTACCGAGACTGATAACAACATTGTACATAAGTGCAGGCGCTTGAGTGTTGAAATTGTTTGCAAATGAAAGAGTAATTATAAGATGGAGGGGGGACAAGGCACCGCACCCGTGTGTACGCTGGATGCTGAAGCATCTCGCTAACCAAGAAGCTCCCTTAAGGAAGCTTAACGAATAGCAGGCGGTTTCAACCGCCCGGCATCAAGGCTGCCCAGAAGGCATGCAGTCCGAGCGTGATCCCCCAAACCGGTTGCCAGACCTGCCCCGTCCTACGGGGTCTGCTTGATAATTTCCGTTTTAAAGGGGGGGACAAAACTTACGATTCGATTACTTTTTCTGGATGTTTGGTTAATGCTGGAAATTCCCGAAGAAGTTTTTTGTCCGTGGTAATCAATTCGAGATCCAGATCCTTGGCTAAGCTAACAAATTCACAATCGTAGGATGAACAGGTCGATTGGCTGACATGCTGCAGAACTTGGACTGAATTCACCTGAAATTGTTGATCTTTCATTTGAAGTTCAGCCTTCTCCATAATCAGTAACGCTTCTGCTAAATCGATCAGCTCTTTTCGTAAATATAGCGTTACTACATTTCGAAATTCACTCCGCCAAAGAATAGGGGCGACCCATTGTGGATCTTTTTGATAGAGCTGGTCACAAAGTTCTGTTGAATCTGATGGAAGCCAAAAGTGAGCAAGGATATTAGTATCAACAACGATCATGGACGATCCTGATTAATGGCGGATTCAATTTCTTCGGAAGAAAGGCTCCCTTTTACTTTTTTACGTAATCGACGTGCTTCTTGCAAGATATCGTCAGTAGAAACCTGTTGAGGTTTGACGGTTTGTTCTAAACAGGCAATAATTTCACTGTTGATACTACGGTGATGAGCTTTGGCCTGCTTACGGACTCGATCGTAAATTTCTTCTGGAATGTTTTTTACGGTGATACTAGGCATAACAGATTAGTTTCGTTATGGTTTCTATATGAAACTAAAAAGGGAAGGGAATTATTGCAAGAAAAATGAAGGTACCTGTCGACTTGGGCATAAGGTGCGTACGGTCTCTTATGAATACAATTACAGTTTACTATTTGACAGCAAGAAAACAAAACGAGCATAGGCCTGCCCACCGAAATCTTGGCGCAGGTGGGCCGAGGCACGCCGTGCCCCGGCTATCAAGGTCCGAGTTGAAGCGGCTGGTTTATACCAATTCAATCAAGTGCTGGTAATATATATTTCGGGATCATTTGATTCGGAGGAGTGCTTTTTCCATACAGTTCATATGAATTATAATTCCCTCCGGTAAAAACTGTGATCATATTGTAGTCAGGCCAAATATTTATTTTTTGACCTCCATTACCCGATGCCATGTAGGAATTGTATTGTTTGCCATCTATAACAACATATTTGTGTTCCCATAAGTAGCCAAATTCGGAAGTGTATTCTTCAAATGTTTTCCGTACCCAGTTTTCAGGAAGAACTTGCTTACCTTGCCATTTTCCACCATTCATATACATCGTTGCGAGCTTAACAAGGTCTCGCGGTTGAAGGTACATTTGACTAAACGTTTGTCGGCTTGTGGAATCAGGGTCAAACCGCCAGTCGTAGTTGGTGATATTCATAGGCTTAAAGAGATGTTTATCAGCAAACTCTTCCAGGGGTTTGTCCGTTGCAAGCTCAACAAGCCGTCCCAAGGTTAATGCTGCTCCCGTGCAATAAGATGATACTTCTCCGGGCTGATGAACTACTGGAAGATCGAGCGTGTATTTTACCCAGTCGGCACTTTCCATCATTTGCTGCTCATTTCCCTCACTTTCCGGATTGTTGTTTTCACAATCCAGGCCATGACGATAAGTTAAAAAGTCCTGAATGGTAATGCTTCTTTTTCGCTGGCTCATATGATCAAAGCTCTTGTATTTATCCTTAAAATAAGGCAAGAGTTGATCCTGCTCGCTACCGATCGCAGCTGCTTCTATGGCCAAGCCTACAAGTGATCCGATGAATGCCTTTGTTGCTGAACGTAGTTGATGTTGAGTGTTTATGTCATATCCATAAAAATATTCTTCAAGTACCAAGGTGTTGTCTTTATAAATCAATATACTGTGAACATCGGGATAGTTACCTTTAATAGTTTGCTTAACCATTTCTTTGATACGTTCGGGGGTTTCAAAAGCATTATTGATATTCTCGACTTCTAAGCCATCGTTCGTTCTTTTGGGGATTTGATAGGTGTAGTCCTCAGGGTGATTAAACAACTCTTTACGAGGATACATCACCAATTTTTCAATATCGGTTGTAATCAGTTCAAACAACTGTCCATTAACCGTATAGCCATTGATATTGCCCTGATCGTTTCTCTGAAAAATAACTGGCGTATCATCAATATTAGTGAAGCTATCATCTTTTACATGATACAACGGATATTTAGCCTTGTCTATAACCGCATATAGCGTAGTATCCATTGGCGATGCCATGATTTTTAATGTTGATCCAGAGACGTATTCATATTTGCCTTCGTATTCTAATAGCTGTTGATACGGTATAGATGGATCCATTGAATTGTGAGCTTGTACTAAGCTCATTCCACAATAGGGGCAGGTACCGTTCTCTTTAAAATGTTCATTAGTTTCATGGGCTTGGCAATTGCAAGGAGGGCAATAATATGTTGACGTCTCCTGACCTTTTGCTGAGAAATTAACGAAAAGGACTAATGATAGAACAAAAATTATTTTTCCCATGGAATTGTATTTGCAAGCATTAATAATATTGGTTTAGAAAGTAGAAAGGTCTCCTAGCTGATATACTCTTTTTAAAGTAAATAGTTACAAAGTTTTCTCGCTACTCGATCTGCGGTTTCCCCCCGTCGCATGTTAAACCAGGCAGTCGATCCAGTCGAGCGCCATGTGGATTAGCAGCCCAAGACCGATTAAGTGTAGTACACGAGCGGTGGGATGCCAATCCTGACCGTCAGCTTTCCGCCTCATAATGAGAGGAAGAATGAACAGAAAGGCGTAGATCACGATGGCGGGGATGGTGTGCAACGGATGAAAACCGATGGAGCACCGAATGGAATCGTAGATCGGGTCAGCCAGCAAGTGGTCTGCATCCACAAGCATTGTTGCAATCATGATCACCGTCGCATTGCGCCAGCGGCTATGGAAGAACGTGAGTGCGACCAGCGGGGGCACTATAAAGTGCAGAGCGATATGAATCATGTCTGTAATGTATTGTGGAGGCGGTATAATGACATTGCACTTAACCGGCGTATGGGTTGGTGTGAATGCGATTGCAGTTTACTATTTGGCACCTAGAAAAACAAACCGGTAGGTACCTGAATTTTGCCATCGAAACCGGTTTCCAGACCTGCCCCGAAGAGCGGGGTATAGGTTTGAACCAAGGATTTATTGGAGTAATACGATGCTAAGGTAGGTGAGTCCGCCAGCCGGCGGATTGACATTTTCCTTTTTGAAGGGGGTATACAGCCAGACCGTAGTAGAAATAGTTAAAATTTGTTTAGGGACTAATAATCTTCGACCTTATCTAACAATTTTGGAACCCGATTTACGGCAAAATATCACATAGCAGCTTCGTCAATGATATCATAACCCATGAGCGATAATGTTCCTAAAGTCGATAATTTTTCGATATTCAGGAATTTTCTCGGCAAGCGTTGCTTCTTCAATTCGGGACAATCTGTGCAGTGCTTCGCCAATGATTTCGAACTCTCTTTCGATAGCACGCTGAAGCATGCGATCTTCCTGAAAATCTTTGAAGCTTTTGCCGCCAATAAAGTCTAAAATTTCCTGGCAGCAAAGGCTAATGTCAAGAAGCAGCTTTCTTGTTTTATGCGGCATACAGAAGTTCTTTGGAGCGTTCAACTTCTTTCTGAAAAATTGAATTCCTAAACTTTTTCAGATGATACAAGTCAACAGAACGCCCATAGATTTGCTCAAGTTCTTGCTTAAAATCAATGAATTGGTCAAACGCCCCCTTCAAATCCTTGACGATCAAATTTGACGATAAAATCAAGATCGCTGTCTTCAGAAAAATTATCAGTAGTGGCTGATCCAAAGAGATATAGCTCCTTCACATTATACTTTTTGTAAAGCTGTTGGAGCTGTTCAGTTTTAAGATCTATTTTTGTTGCCATAATTGTCGATTAATTACTTACTACAACAAACTTAACTAAAACTGATGCATTTTTCTATTGATCAAAAAAAATGAATTAAAGCATCGGTTGTATAACGACATTGCGCATAACCGACAGGTCCCGGAATGTCGAATTAATTTTAAAACGAAAGATTAACTAATAAATGGAAGGGGGTCAGTCTCAGATAAACGCCTGGACAAGATTCATCTCCTCTTACAAAAGCAATCTCGTACATCGGGGATGGGGAAATGGAAGTCAAAAGTAGTACGAAATTATCCAATAGCAGGTGTCCTAGCAACCGCTCAAATAAGACTAAAGGAGAAGTACGGAGTGAGTTGACCTTCTAATGCATAAACGCGTTGAAGTGCCTGGTTACGCCCACTGCTACTTGGGATCTTCTGGTAATAAACGTGCTCCATGAATTACACTGAGTATTTCTATTGTATCTTCTTTTAGTAAATAGATAATGCGATAGGGATGATGAAATACTTCTCGAATATCTTCTCGCTCATATTCTGGAACCTTGCGACCTTTTCGAGGGTGAGGTGGGAGATTTTCAGCTGCCTCAATTATTTGTCCTACTATGCGATAAGCATAAAGAGAAGAATCAGCAGCTATATACTCAAAAATTTGGTCAAGTTGTTTTTCGGCTTTCTCTGTCCAAATAATTCTCATTTAGCGGGCTGGTATTTCTTCTTGATGTCCTCGTGTGAAACAGTTCGGCCAGCCTTTGAATCTTCCAGTCCTTGCTCAATAGATTGACGTACATAAATTTTATACATCAAATCATCCCAATTGGCATCATCAGGAAGGTCGTCAAGCATATTTTCGATTTCTTTTTTTAATACTGCTTTTTCCATAACTGTAGGATTGAATTAAACTCTATCTGTAGTATCGTAACCATTACACAGAAAAACAACGATTAGCTGAATTGATAATTGCAAGCCTAGATAACGACCTTACGGCCCACTACGCGCCCCGTCGCTGAAGCTATGGTGCGTAAGAGACCGAAGTAGAAAGCTACGTAGGCTGTACTTTGGTGAACAGGTAATCTGTGCGTGATCACCGAAACCGGTTGCCAGACCTGCCCCGCAGAGCGGGGTATAGGTTTGAACCAAGGATTTATTGGAGTAATACGATGCTAAGGTAGGTGAGGACTAGCTGCTTGACATTTTCCTTTTTGAAGGGATTAGGTAAACTTTATTTATTCTACCAAGTTCTATAAGGTATTTTGCTTTTATCTATCATTTGATGATTCGCAGTTGAATTAAAATGGCCTGATTTGAATAGTAAGCCCATTACAGAATGTTCAGCTAATTTCTTGTGTGGAGTTGGTCCAATATTAATTTTGTGAAAACTAAAATTATCATCTGAACTGGCTAATCTCATTTTATAGTATGGTATAATCATAGATTCTCCAGGTCTATAATCTACTTCTTCGTTATAATAGCTTACAGGTCTTGAAACAATTCTCCATTCTTTTTCTTCCCTGAAGGACGGATGTTTTAAAACTGGTGCTAATCTTATGAACTCAGATTTAAAATCATCCAAAAAATCCATCCAATCTGATATTTGATCATTTTGATATTTCGTCAGAAAGTGGTTGATCAATTCATCAATCAGTAGGAATTGTTTTTCTTCTTCATATATACAAGGTACAATTTCTAAGTTATAACTGTTTAGCAACCATTCTAAATCTGAATGATTAAACCCAATATTGTAACCGCCAGAGTCTGGGCAATAGGCTCTCCATTGACTTAATAGATCTCCGTTTTCTGAGAATGATGCAGCAAATATGTTTATATGCTTTGAGCCATCAGCAGAATTTTTCAATCCATTAATAAATTTGTCGTCTATAGATCTGAATTCAGTACCCAACCTCTTCTGTAGAAGGTAATAAGCATGCCTAAACTCTGTGGAATCATTTAGATATTGAATTTTAGATGCCCAAATTTCTTTGTTAAGAACAATTCCGATTAATCCTTTTTGAGATGTATAGTGATAAATTGGGGTTTTAGGGGTTTTATCAAAATGTTCAAAAATTTTTTCCACTTCGAATAGATTTTAAGTTTACCTAACGGCCCGGCAAATAAGCGGCGTGGTGATTAGTTATTCAATTTAAAACACAGAATTATAACAGCAATGGCAGAGAAAGTAACCTAAGTTTGTACCACGTCCGCTTAATTTGCTTGTTATGCACAACACTGTGAAGATGTAAGTGAAACTATTTTAGATACATTAATATATACCAAGTTCTCTTTCTTCATCCCTTTTGTTTTCCTGAACTATTGCTTTATCAAGCCAATCTATCCTGTCTTTTGACCATTTTCTCACTTCTGATATTTGGTGAGTTGTAAGCGATTCTAAAACATTCTTCTGAATTTTATAATAGCTGACAACGCTACCAGTCCAAGAAAATGAGCTGAAGTTTGATCCGATTTCAGCTAAAACTTTTTTGTTTGTTCCAAAGTTGTCTATCAAATAGAGAGCCCAATCACTTAATGTAATTTTCTTGTTCTCTTCCTTATAAACAGGAATGATACTAGCTAAGAATATTGGCGCTGAATCAGGGTTCTTGTTGCACCATTCAATTAACTTCTCTTTTGGGATTTCCTCCTCAAGAATACTTTTCTCATTTTCCAATCCCTTACCTCTACCAAATCCAACAGCATCAATTCCAATAACTCTTCTAATGTTTAAATACTCTACACCCTCTACATTCAATAAGTAATCACTAAGTTTTGGCCAAATAACTTCATGATATCGATTTAATAAGACTCTGAATACTTTAGTTAAATAATGGTCTAATGATAAATATGTATCCGTATCCGAACATATGTCAATTATAGTATTGTATACATAATCAGGAAATTCTTTATTGATATTCTTATTAAGAAGCTTTGTTACCAATTCTGACCATGTATGACCATCGGCACCATCTATTCTGCTTTCTGATGGTTTGGGATTATAGGTTAGAAAGAAATTTAAAATAAAGTTCTGCAAGGATTGAAGTTTTTCTTCGTCATTAAATACTTGCATATATAGTATTTTCAATGCAAGCGATGATTCCTTCTCACCTAGGCTAGCAATTGAATTTAAGAACCACTTTAAGTCGCTCATACTTAACGACTCTAGTTTTCGCCCATAAGAAAATCTGTGCAAATCTTTTGTATCAATATGATATTGCTCTATCGCATTTATCATCATTTTTAAATGTTCAGTCTTGACTTCATCTAGAGCACAAATAAAGAAAACAAGTAGATCTCTTGCATTTTTATCATTAATGATTTTTTGAATAGAATAGGAAGCCTTTTTATTATTTTTAGCACTAATATATCCTGCTAAAAATAATGGATTAGGATTATCTACTTTTCCTAATTTTTCTACACATACATCAATAAATTTTAGGTCAAAATTAACCAGTTCCCCAATCTTATTTCCAAACTGAAACCCATATCGTTGTTCTCCAGCTAAGAGGTCAGGTAAAAGCGATACGATCTCGATATTTTCCTCAATAATTTCTTTGCCAAGGTCTTTTACTCTTTCTAATGTCAAATCAACATAATTACCATCTTCTTCTTTTTCGTGATCGTGTACTGGTGTGCTTACGTAAAATTGGATTTTATCTTTAAAATCAGTTGGCTCAATAACCCTTATTAGACTATCAAGCTTACTCAATTTATTTTCATTCAGTTCTTCCTGGTCATAGCGTTTAACATCTAATAGTGCCTGAAAAACATCTGTCCAAATATTATCCGATAAATTATTTAACTTTTTTATTGTGTGGTACAACTTTTCTACAATCCTATCATTAACGTTAAATAACGATCTAGTATGAATTGCAACTTCACTTTTAACGATTTCAATAAAATCATTGTCTTCTTTTGATATTCTGACTAATAGATCTAAACAACTTTCCCAATATTCAAAGCTCTCTTCAATTTTTTCTTTGGTACCGGGATACCACTCTTGAGAGGTTCTATCAACAATTGGCCCAACTGACCTAACCTGCCCCGTAAAATTCCTTGTTTGTAAAGCTGCACCAAGGGAATTGATGACTAACTCAGTGTAACGTTTTGAGTTTTTTTCTAAAGCCTTTTCTAAAATACTTAATCTAGATAGTGGCGGAAGTTTTGTACCTGAGAGTGCAACTTTAAATATTTGTTTAAATACACCTTTAGCATTATTTGAATAAGGTTCATTTTCCGCAACAGCTAAATTCATGAGTAATTCAGCAGACTCAAAAAAAGATATCTCATAAAAAATCAAGTCACTTAATGCCCAAACTAGATTTCTCCGTACATCGCCTTTGATTTCTTCATAATCAGCAATTTTTAAATTTGATAAAGCTCGATATAAAGATTTTGATGTTGCTTCAGGGTTCACATTTACTAATTCGCGAAAGAGCCGTGAACCCTGTACACTAGTCAGAACTTTCGCTTTTCCAAAAGGGGCATCATCCTCACATAATTCACTGACTCTTTCTTTTGCTTTATCTACAAAATGAAGCTTTGAAAGTTGTCCACAAATTGATTCGCCCAAGCCATTTGTAGTAACTTCACTAATAATCTCTGTTATTTTATCAGGTGGTGTTGATTCCCACCACTCTGCAGCCAAACTAATTGCCAAGGGCAAAGGACGGACTCGTATATAATCACCTCTTGTTTCTATAATTCCTCTTTTCCTAAACTTTTCACACTCTTCATAAAATAATTCATAAGTGATCCTATCACCGCATACATGATTTGCTACATATTTTGCTTGCTCAGATTTATCTTCAGTAAATCCAATATACTCGAAAATTGAACAGGCCCTCAAAACTTCATATTTGATTTGGTTTTCTGAGACCTCACGCCCATATATTAACCTTTCTTTAATCATATCATCATTTAAAGTCCCAACCCGAATATCATCTGCAATTCTAGATTCAGCTATAAGAACTGCAATTTGAGGGAACCCTTGGGCAAATTTTGCAATTCTGTCAAGCTCAAAATCCCGAAGTGAGGTTTGAAATCTATTTTTGAGTATCTGCTTGACGATATCCTGTAGGTCAGATGGTTCGAGCTTAATAATATCAGCGTTTGAAATCTGATCAAACTCATAATCAATTGTTAATACTGATAACTTAGAATCCGGGGAATTGACAATTTGAGATATCTCTCTATGAATATGAGATGGGCATTCGTCTACTATGATGAAAGCGGCTTGTTTATTAATTAAGAGTTGATTAATAAAATCAATGATCTGTCCTTCTTTATCTTTTCTGCACTTTATATAGCAAGATATTGATCTAAATTGTTTGAGTTCATCTTCATCAGTTCCCAGATTTAAACACTCAATTGCAATGCGAGTTTTTCCTAAACCTGATAAACCTACTAATCTTAGAATATTTTTTTGATTTCTAATAGTATCATGAATCTTGTTAATTATAAGGTTTGTCTTGGAATTCGATACAAATTCAGGTTGTCCATGAGTTATGTCAGTAAATTGATTGAAAATTTTTAATCCAACAGGGCTAATAAGCTGATTGCATTTTAATACATATGATATCGCAGAAGGATAATTATTGACCCAATCTGAAATCTCAGAAGCATTCATTATTTCTATTTCTGGTGTTTTATCATAATTAGCAGAAACAGAATCCAAATCGTCAAAGAATGCTTCTTTTTGTTTACTTCTTTGGTGATCATGAGTACAAAAAAGTATGTAAGTACCACCATCTTTAAACAAAGTATCTACCTCTTCCACGACTTCATTTCCTTCTGTGTTAAGAATTTCTCCTCTGCATTTACTAGGAGGCATATTTGTAGCTTTACATTGAAATAGTACGTTGTTTGATGGTAAATAATCTGTGTGTTCACACTTACTTTTATCCCATTTTATACTAACATCCTTTCCTCCATCTGAAGCTTTTATATTCA
This sequence comes from Fodinibius halophilus, assembly GCF_011059105.1. Classification (GTDB taxonomy): domain Bacteria; phylum Bacteroidota; class Rhodothermia; order Balneolales; family Balneolaceae; genus Fodinibius; species Fodinibius halophilus. Next base: position 16,144 of record NZ_JAALLS010000024.1, read on the forward strand.
AAGAACCATTTGCACTTCCCAGCCTAATTCCAAACGAGATAGCCTCTGCACGAAGCAATTTTTTACAAAGAATGGTTAATTGTTTTTCATCCAGTTTTTTGATGTGCTCATTATCAATTCTTAACATCTTGACGCCTTTTTATAAATTAATTAAGGTCTGCTTACACGCTATTTCTTCGTTCCTCATCTTGGTCTATAACAGAGCTTACTTTTTGAATTTTACCAATATAATCTTCTGGGAGAGAATGTTCTCTTGCACCTTCTAGTACAAGAGTTTTGTACCAATGGTAGAGGGATAAAGAATTATCTGTATGAGATTTAGAGGCTATGTATGTAAAAGTATCAATTGGTTTTTCCCCGACATATACTGTAATCTCTTCCTCATTATATCCAAAACCGAGACCTTCTGCTCGGTCGAGACGATATTTCTCATTCTCATCAATTTCAAAAATAACGCCATGCACTACTGACCCTGCATTTGGAATTATACTGCATTTACCTGAACCATCTTTGCTTTTCTTATTAAATGTGAGTGAATAATCAGGAAGTAATGCATTATTAAGTTTTGAAGCGGAAGGCACTCGTTTTTTTAACCGACTGGTTAGCAAGTTGGACCCATAGGCAAAGTATAACATATCTAAAATTGTTTATTGTGCATAACTATGATTATCGCAATCAGGTAATTGTATAACAATATTATTGTTCAGTGATATAAGTTGTATAAAAGGCTGCTAAGGGCAAAATAGAATATTATAGCGCATATTATGCTGCAGAAGTGTGCTATAATATGTTGACATAACATTCTTGGCAGTAGCTTACTTCACCTCTTGCGGGCGGCCGGCGCCGAGGCCGAAGATCAGCTTGGCAACCAGGATCACAAACAGGAAGAGCAGCGGCACAAACCAGGCGTGGGTGAGGTCGTGGAGGGCACCAAAAAGGGTCGGTCCCACAGCGGCCAGCAGGTAGCCGATAGACTGAGCCATCCCGGAAAGTTCGGTGGCGGTTTCGCTGTCGTGGGCACGCAGTACAATAAACAGCAGGGCCAGTCCAAAGCTGCCGCCCAGCGCCAGGCCGATGAGGGAGGCCCATAATCCAACTAAAAAGGCATTGGGCAGCATCAGTCCCACCAGGCTTACGGCTTCGCAGATCATCAGTATCCAGACCAGTATGCGCTGGTCGCTGATCTTCTCAGCCCAGACGGGAATCAAGATGGTGCCTACCACGCCCATCCCTTGGGAGAGCGAGAGCATCCAGCCGGCAGTGCTGGCATCGAGGCCGCGGTCTTGCAGGATCTCGGGCAGCCACGCCAAAATCACATAAAAAGCCAGTGATTGCAGTCCCATAAACAGGGCTACCTGCCAGGCTATCTTAGAGCCGCCCAGGTCCTTCATCGCCTTTATAAAACTGCGGTCTTGGCTGGGCAGGGTCAGGTTTTTAAGCTGGGGCAGCCAGATCACAAAAGCCAATATCGAAAGCGCTGCCCATCCCCCCAGCGACCATCGCCAGCCCAATCCCAAATCGTGGGCCAAGGGTACGCTAACGCCGGCAGCCAGGGTAGCGCCAAGGCCCAGCATGCTGGAATAAACGCTCGTCATAATGCCGGTGTGGTTGGGGAAGTCGCGCTTGACCAGGCTGGGCAGCAGCACGTTGCCAAAAGCGATGGCAATACCCAACAGCAGGGTTCCGCCGAAAAGGGCCAGGTTGCCGGGCACAACTCGCAGTAATATCCCGCCGGAAAGCAAGCCCATTGCTAGGGCCAGGGTACCCTCAATGCCCAACCTGCGCGTAAAAAGGGGCGTCAGCGTGGAGAGCACGCCAAAGGCGATCAGGGGCAGGGTGGTCAGTAATCCCAAAAGGGTATTGGAAAGGCCGGTGGCCTCACGAATGGTCCCGATCAAGGGGCCTACGCCAGCCAGGGCGGGACGCAGGTTTACGGCAATCAGAACAATGCCGGCAATAAGCAGGATGTTTTTGGCAGTCGAATTTTGTTCAAAGGGTGATGAGGCGGCCATCTAAAAATACGTAGCTGTTAAACGGTGATAAATTGCATGAAAAAGCGAGCCAAAGATACAAAAGAAAAGGCGGGAATCATGACGATAAGCGGGAGTGACCTCTTGGTGGTGGATCACTCCCGGTCTGTTGAAAGTTGGGTTATTCAAAAACGAGGTATTGCAATATCCGTTCCTGGGGACGCAATTTATGGGAGTGTTCCTCTTCGATGGTGTGGTATGAGCTGAAAACTACTTTTCCACTTCCTACTCCGAAGGTTGCTGTCAGTGGCTTTACACCTGAACCGTCGCTCCATTCTACCGGTCCTTTAACCCAAATGTTGGCATTTGAAGACTCGTGTTTGCCGTTGAGTACAACCCATATCGGCATAAAACCTTTGATCGTCAGCGGTTGTCCCTCTTCCAGGCAGGGGCCGTTGGCGCATTCAACATTTTGTAGCCACGTTTTCATGTTGGCATCCAGCAGCTCGGCGGGTACTTCAATATCGGCCGTACCTTTGGAAGCAACCCCCAGTATTTCTGCTTCATCGGCCGGGGTGTCGGGAGAACCCAGAAAGTCGAGGTAGGAGGGGAAGACCTGTTCCACGTAGTTGTAGGCCAGGTCGGTGGCATACAACATACCGCCCTGTTCTACATAGTTACGGATGGTCGAAATTTGTGCTTTGCTTAGCTGGGGATTGCTCGATTGAGCAGATTGGGCGTGTTTGTGGCGGTGTGACTTATATTGTTGAATATATTCATCGGAGACTCCACAGTTAAGAAAAACGATATCGTAGTTGTGGATGTCGGCCTGGCCGTTGCCGTCCCCATCTTCAAAGAGTTTACCCATCAGGGGATAGTCGCCGCCAAGGGAAGATGGGCTGTGGTACAGGTCAAACGTTTCGGTGCCCCGTTTTAGCTTGCCATAGTTGGCGTGATTTTCATCAGTATAGACTTCGCCGAAGCCTACCTTGGCCAGTACATCCTGCATGCGGTCGAAGGTAGAGGCCACTACAGCGATATCAATATCGTCGGTGGATATGTTGATGGTGCCGGCCTCAGAGGTATCGCCTGAGCCCAGATCCACAGTTTGGGTGAAGTAAAATTGGCCTTTGAAAATTTTCAGCTCCACTTCACTTTTTGAGGGATCGATATCGGCTTCGAACTCAAAGCGGCCGTCGGCCTTGGTACAGGTGTAAGCGGTATGTTCGACTTCGGGCTTTGGGCAGTCTTTATCTGTGGGGGAGGTTTGAATGGTTGTTGAGGGTACGGCTTTTTCTTTGCCGCTGGAGTCAGACATCGGTTTGCCGATATAAACGGTAGCTCCTTCGACGGGGGTACTGTTATCGGGGGCCTTAACCTGGCCAATAATAGTTTTTAGATTGCGGTCTGTCGGCCCTGAGCTGTTGCTGCAGGCACTGATAAACAGTAGCGTTACTGATGCAAAAATAATGATGGTACTTCTTCTCATAAATCTAATAATAGCTTGGTATTTAATGGGGTAATTATTTCTTTTGAGTAGCAGAAACTATGCAAAAAAGGAGAGCGCTACTATAGCGTTTCCTAATAATAATCATAGGTTTTGCTAATGTTTATATATCCATAACCGAAGACTGGGTTCCATACTTTTATCAGGATTTTTGGGTACCCTTAATCAACATACAGGCAGACGACTTACTATGAGACAAATTGTTAATACGGCAAACGGCAGTTATGATGTTCTGGAAGTTCAGGAATCTCCCGATCTTGTGCCCAAGGCTGATGAGCTGATAATAGAGGTAAAGGCTTCGGGGCTTAATTTTGCGGATATCCTGGCCCGTAAGGGACAGTACCCGGATGGACCGTCGAAGCCTTGCGTGATGGGCTATGAGGTATCGGGCACGGTGCGGGAGGTCGGCGACAGCATCCGCGAAGATTGGATTGGCAAAGAGGTAATCGCTACTTCTCGTTTTGGGGGACAGGCCGAGCAGGTGGCCGTGAAGCCCAACCAGGTGTTTGAGAAGCCGGAATCTCTTTCTTTTGTGGATGCGGCGGCGATCCCGGTAAACTACATTACGGCCTATCTGCTGATCGAGGTGATGGGTTCGCTGCAGTCTTATGAATCTATTTTGATCCACAATGTGGGCGGCGGCGTGGGGATTGCAGCCCTGGATATTGCCCAGCATATCGGGGCCACCACCTACGGTACGGCAAGTCGTCGCAAACACGACTTTTTGCGAGAGCGCGGACTGGATTATGCAATTGATTATCGCAATAAGGATTGGTTCGAAGAGCTTATGGCACTTACCGACGACAGGGGCGTAGAGCTCATTACGGATCCGTTGGGCGGTAAGGAGTGGAAGCGCAGCTATAAGGCACTTCGGGCGACCGGTCGGCTGGGGATGTTTGGGATTTCCACGGCCAGTGACAGTAGTTCGGGCGGTATCAAGGCGATGTGGAATATGCTAAAGACGGTAGTGCAGATGCCGTTTTATCATCCGTTACCGTTGCTTAATAAAAACAGAGGTGTTTTTGGCGTTAACCTGGGGCACCTGTGGCATGAACCGGAAAAGGCGAATGTCTGGGTTAATAAGCTGTTGGAAGGGGTAGAAGAGGGATGGCTGAGGCCCCATGTGGATACAACCTTTACTTTTGATGAGGTGGGCGATGCGCATCGCTATATCGAGGAGCGCAAGAATATCGGCAAGGTGATTTTAGTCCCTTAATTTAGCCGTTGAAGGGCAATTCCACTTTTTTGTTGCAATTCCAGTCATCTCTACTAAACACACCCCGACCTTCCGGGCAACCGCCGGAAGCCCACCCCAGAGGGGATTTCGTAGTGCCTGTTATTTGGTTAAGTAGCCTTTTCGCTGAGGCTATCAGCCCTAATACTATCCGGTGAAATACCAAATTTCAGCAGTTTTCTAAATTATATTCCGTAATAGCCCCCTCCACGGGAGAGGTGCTCGGCCGGCAGGCGGAGCGGGGTGGGTTGCAATGGCTATCGTAAAACCACAGAGATTATCTTTTCTTAGGCAGCTATTAACAACAGGAGAGTCTCCATAAACCAACCGGCTGACCCCGCTGTGTTCCACTCCGCTCGCAGTCTCCCTTTATGAGCTAGCGTAGTAGCTAAAGGATAACCTTCTACACACTAATAAATCGTTTCAGGGAGATTGCCACGTCGTACCGCTAACCCACGGCACTCCTCGCAATGACGAGCGTTGTTGTTTGAGTATTATGAGTATTAATAAAAGCAGTGTCATCCCGAGCGCAACGGAGTGAAGCCGAGGGATCTCCCTGAACAAGTTCGCGTAGTATCTAAAAAGATACTTTTCGATCTCGTTCGGATGCCTTGTTCAACGAAGCCTACCTGCGTTAGAAACTCCGGCAGATTAGCACTTTAGCATAGTTGAGCTCTGCGTCGGGACGAATTTGCCAGGAAGGGCAGGTTCATTTTTCAGTGACGATCCCCCGGTAGGCGCACCAGCAAAGCTGGAAACACCAAAAAAGGTACTGGGAGCATAGTATTGCCCCCCCCCCTGATTTTGAAATCGCCCATCTCTAAATGGTTTTCCCAAACGGCATTAGAATTGTGAACGAAGGTCAAAGTATGCGGGTGTGTATTTTGTACCGGTGATCTTCGGTGAAACGGTTTCTCCTTGTGAGAGGACCATCAAAATACGCGCATACTGCAGACCGGAGTTGATCCACAATTCTTAGTCTTGATTTTTTACGAGCCTTTTGGATCAAGCCAAAAGGTGGAAAAAGATGGTAGCATTGATCTTGTATGCTCCCGTTTTTTGATCGACCAAAAAACAGGATAAAAGTTACCGGCTGTGAATTCTGAACCCGGCTCCGAACATTCTGCGGGAGCATTTGATGGTCCTTTGAAACATCTGCTCGTTTAGAGGATGATACCATTTATCTGTTTATGAAGCACCAATCTCCAAAATTGAAAACCTTATAAAAGCAGTCATCCCGAGCGCAACGGAGTGAAGCCGAGGGATCTCCCTGAACAAGTTCGCGTAGTATCTAAAGGGGGCATATATCATAGAGCTATTTTCGAGAACGGAACACCTCCCGACCAATTCGAAACCCACGAATTGCCCACCCTCCTCGAGGAGGGATTCCTTTTCCGAGTTGTGTTGAAGGGCAAGAAAAAGTCCCCCTTCGGGCATTATCTGAATGAAAGGCGTTGGGTGTAATCAGAAGGGGGTAAGGGGGATGATACCATTTATCTGTTTATAAAGCACCAATCTCCCCAATTGAAAACCTTATAAAAGCAGTACCATCCCGAACGTAACGGAGTGAAGTCAAAGGATTCCTTGAATAGGTTTGCGAAGTGCACCGAAGTCATACCTACGCCAAGGGCTTCCCCCTAGCGTAGGTGTGCGTAGCATCTAAAAAGATACTTTTCGATCTCGTTCCGATGCTTTGCGTCGGAACGAATATATCCCGATACTGGTACAAGTTTGTCCGGGAAAGTTGATAGTATAGAACAGCAAATAGCCCATGAGTCATTTCGAACCGCCGAAAAGGGGGAGAGAAACTCATCCGTTTGTTGGGTAGCAGGACCAGAGAATTAAGTACTTTATTGAAAAGTGATATCCCCCCTTGGTTTTAAAAGCAGATCTCATCAGAACAAAAACAATTGAAATAGAGTCGCTGTTTGTTATTCCTTATTATAAGGCAACAGACCAGAAAAGAAACAGATCAATCAGATGGAAATTGTATATGTAGATATGGATAACGTCCTTGTGGATTTCCCCTGGGGCGTAGAGCAGCTCTCCGAAGAGCTCAAAAAAGAGTACGAGGGCGATCTTGATGAAATTCCCAACTTCTTTAGCGATCTGCCTCCCATTGATGGAGCCATTGAGGGCTTCCGGGCCTTAAGCAACCATTACGATACCTATATTCTATCTACAGCACCCTGGGGCAATCCCACGGCCTGGATCGACAAAGTCAAGTGGGTACAGCGGCACCTGCCCGAGGTCGGCTACAAACGGCTGATTCTAAGTCACAACAAGCATCTCAACAAAGGAGATTACCTGATCGACGATCGTACCGCCAACGGAGCAGAAGACTTCGAAGGCGAACATATCCAGTATGGCAAAGCCCCTTTTCACGATTGGGATGCGGTACTCAATTACCTGCTAGGCTAGCTGTAGCTATTTTTCTTCAGGGAGGTATTTCTTGGGAAGTGGATGGGCCTTATCTTCTTCGTGCCATATTAAAGAAACTACCTTCCACTGCCCATCCTTTTTCATCATCTGTATGCCATTGATGCCCCGGAGGATGGTATCACCATCGGGGGTTTGCAACTCCGCTTGGTAGGTACTGAACAGGTGCAAGATAGGACCGTACTGTTCCGTTTTGCGATGCAGTTCATATTCTTTGAAAGCAATAATTTTGCCTTCCTCACGCTGTCGGAGCATCGCTTTTTTATAATCAGCCGGTGTCAGTGTTACCGAGCTGGTATCTCCCACGCTGATTAATCTGCTGTTTTGGGTAAAGAGCGTTTCGAAAGCATCGTAGTCCGGGTCATTATCGGGACTAAATGAGATCGTGTTGTAAAGGTCATCGATCACTGCATCCGCAGAAGCATCCTGGGCTTTGAGTGGAGCGGTTATGAAAAATAGAATGAGTAGTATAAAGGTCGAAAAGGTCGTGTTCATAGGTTATCAATTTTCTGGGAGTGAATGACTCAAGTAGAAAGTAGCATTAATTCAATAATTATCAACGGGAAAAATATTCAAATAACTATTGCAGGGTTGCAAAGAGAGTAGCATGAGTGCAAGATTTAAGGCGGTATCCATTTCTGTTATATGGTCTTCGTTGCTTTTTAGGGGCTGATAATACCTTTGGCACAGTTATTTCAATAGTAAAAGAGAATGCCGGATCAATCCGAAAAACGATATCAAAGTGAAAGGAGGATTCGTTATGGAAAAAAATAATGATAGTGGTTTTCTAAGCCTTTATATCCTTATGTTCTTGGTTTTTTTCCAAGCCGTGAGTGGACTATACGGAGGTGGAGCATTAGTTTGGGATCCGTCGGGAGCTACCCTTCAGATGCCGTTGAATCTACTGGAATCTTCCCCCTTCAGTGATTATAGCATTCCCGGAGCAATTCTTCTTACAGTGCTCGGCATCTATCCCACAATAGTATTATATGGTCTCATCAAAAGATATCCCTGGGGTAGTTATGGTGCCCTTTTGTTAAGCGGGGCTCTTATAATTTGGATAGGGGTAGAAATTTTGATGATCGGTTATCACCCTAATCCACCTCTGCAACTGATTTACGGTTCGGTGGGGATAGCAATGTTGCTGTTTAGCATTGAATCTATCATTCAATTACCTGTGAATCCATTAAAAAAATAAGACTATGATTAATTCAATAACCCTTGAAAGATTGGTAGAATACGGCATACAAGCACCTTCCGGACATAATACCCAACCGTGGCTCTTTTCACTTAAAGAGGGCGAAATTCGTATTTATCCTGATTTCGATCGTGCAATGCCGGTTGTAGACAGTGACCACCACGAACTATTTATAAGCTTAGGGTGTGCCGCCGAAAATATAGCTATTGCTGCGACTTCTATGGGATTACGTCCCCGCATAACGGTAATGCGATCGAAAGAGGATAGGGATTATATATCCGTTGCGTTAAAACGAGATTCCACTATTGAGGTTGATGAGTTAGTGGATGCTATCAAAATACGTCAAACCAGGAGGAATAAATATGAAGATAAAGAAGTACCTCAAGAAGAGCTGCAAGCGTTAGAGAACTCTTTTGATTTCAGGGGAGTAGAAGTCTTAACATTTGTCGGTAAACGAGAGATGAAAGAGATTAAGCCGTTTATTCTATCCGCCAGTAGTAAGCAGTTCGAGGATCGTAAATTTATCGAAGAGCTGTTGCAGTGGACACGCTTTTCTGATCAGAATGCAAAGCTAGAAGGAGACGGCTTACGTGCAAAATGTTTGGGGCTGCCCAGTATGCCTTCTTTTGTTGGGACAACACTAATGAAGCATCTTATTTCAGCGAAAAGTGAAGCCCGGCGGTGGTCACAGCTGATTGATGCCTCTGCCGGCTTAATGCTTTTTGCAGTTACTCATAACAATATCACTCACTGGGTTCGCCTGGGACGTGCTTTCCAGCGTTTTGCTCTTACGGCCACTAAGTTGGGAATTAGTCATGCTCACGTTAATATGCCGTGTGAAGAACCAAAGATACGTGAGGCCCTGGCATACCGGCTTAATTTAGTGGGGTTAACTCCTTTGATGCTCATTCGTTTCGGCTATTCTGATACGATGCCCTATTCTGAGCGAAGAGACGTAGAAGAAGTAATAGAAAAGGCGTAGCGGTAAAAACTGTTGTGTTGAGTCGGTACGCCAGCCAACGGCTCTAGATGACTTTGGGGAGTTATGGTGAGGGATACTTATTTTTAAATCTAGGAGTCATTTCGAACGTAGTGCGAAATCCTTGTTTTGCTTTGTCTGGAGCGAGGGCCCGCTCGTGGCAACAATTATTGACCCACCCTTTTCCCTCCCTAAAAGTTCAGGGAGGGAAACGTTTTTCAAAAGTAAAAGCAATGTCATTACGCTGTGCCCCGTTCTACGGGGAGGAGGCTTGCCGAAGAAGTAATCTCCCTGAACAGGATCGCGTAGTATCTGAAGGGAAACCTTCAAACTATTAGGAGCTATATCTTGGAGATCGCCGCGCTACGTTTCACTGCGCTCGCGATGACAGGCGTTGAGAATATTTAGTTTGTTTTTTCAGTGATGAAAAAGTAACCGCCTGAAAATTCTGAAATCGGTTGTTCCGACAGGTATAGGGAGAGGTTTTATAAAGAGTGACTGTGTGAATGGCAATTAGGTGAGGAAGGACTGTAAACCGTTACTTATCTCCCCTTGAGGGGAGCCCCGCGTAGCGGGAGGGGTGTTTTTTTGAGTGAAAAGCAACTAAGTAAGATCGGGAGTTCGGCGACTGAATTTTTTAACACGGCGTTCCTCCTTGGAGGAGGTGCAGGAGAATGATCAATTCCTATATTGTATAGAGAGACGCTCGCGCTATCTATTGATTGGGGGGGGATTGGTGATTTCGAGCAGCCAATTCTCCATAAGTCATTTCGAACCGCCGAAAGGTGGTGAGAAATATCATCTGTATATACTTGGCTCCCTTTTAACCTTGACGCCAAGGTTAGTTTCAAAGAATTATTGGTAACCAATGGCACGAGCGTCTCGCTCGTGCCATATTGTTCAACCTTGGGGCGACAGGCTACCGGACTTAAGGAAGTTGAGGGAGACCTTATTAAAAGTATCAGGCTGTTCTACATTCACCACATGTCCGCATTTCTTCACGACCTTTAAGACCGATTCCTTGTGGTCGTCAACCATCTTCTTAATAGGGGGCAGAAACAGGTAGTCTTCGCTGCCCATCACATAAAGTGTAGGTATTTCCAGCTCTTTTTCACGGAAATACTTTAGCAGTGGATTGACTTCATGGGTCATATTAAACCATTTCATAAACTCTTTTTTATAGAGTTTCTTTGCCTCCCGGATAAACAAATTACGGGATTCGGAGTGGCGTTTTCGAGGCAAGATGATCCAGGCAAAGAGTTTGTACAACCACATAAAAGGCACCACCTTTTTGAAAAGATGTCCCAGCGAGACAAGAAAGCGCGACCGGATATTCAGTCGCATAATGGCCCCACACATCACCATCGATTGTACGCGGTCGGGCTCCATTTCACCGATTGTTCGTATGATAATAGTACCCAGAGAAACGCCTACGAAATGAGCCTTTTCGATACCGGCATCATCGATAACGTCGATAATATCCTGGCTGGCCATCTTAAAAGAATATTCGTCCTCATAATATTGCTGGAGCATGCCCTTCGATTTGCCATGGCCGCGCAGATCCACCATCAATACATTGAACGCCTCTTTATAAGCCTTGAGCTGCTTAAACCAGATAGAAGAGCTACCACCGGCACCGTGTACAAACACAACCCATTCGGCGTCTTCACTTTTGTGATATGTTTTATAATAGAGCATAAATTTTTATCGGCTATTAAACTACAAAAGGTAAAGGGGCTTTCAAATATGAAGTATGTTATTATGAGGAAGTTGTTTCTGCGGCAATGTTGTCGATCATACTGGAAAAAATAAGTGCATGCAGGGGATATAGACCATACCAGTATAGCAGCCCCAGAAGTCCTTTGGGGGCAAAATACGCAGTTTGTACTAATTTTGTTTTCCCGTCTTCCTGGGCGAGGGATTGAAACTCCAGCCAGGCACGGCCCGGTACTTTCATCTCCGCACGCAGTCGCAGTAGCTGACCCGGCTTTATGGCTTCTACCCGCCAAAAGTCGAGGGCATCGCCCACACGCAACTCCGTGGGATGACGTCGTCCCCGCCGGAATCCTACACCTCCCACTAATCGATCTAATATACCGCGCAATTTCCAGGCCCATTCATAAGCAAGCCACCCTTTTTCGCCGCCCAGGCTGCTGAAGGTATCGAAGACCTGCTGTGGTGTCGCCTCAACTTTTCGCATGCGACGTTCAATGTTGAGTCCCTGTTTGGACTTGAGCATAACAGGCTTCTCATTTCCTTTGCTGCTGATAAGCGCATCATTCCAGGTCGTTTCTACATCCTCAGTATTGATACGAACCATTGCCAGTTCTACAGCTTTCTCATAGGTCAGGGGATTGATTTCCGGAAATAGTTTAGCTGCTTTGTCATCCTTGACAATAACATCATTTTTGAGACCTTCAATAAGAGGACGTGCCAGGGATGCAGGGACAGGAGTCATCCAGTGCACCCAATGCGAGGAAAGTGAGGGGGTTAATACGGGAACGGGGATAAGAAGGCGTTTCAGACCATTAATTTTGGCATATATCTGCATCATATCCCCATAGGTAATAACACTGTTGCCGCCGATTTCAATGATCTCATCTTTGGTTTCCGGCTTTTCCAGTACTGAAACTAAATACTGTAACACATCACGAATTGCAATGGGTTGAACTTTACTGTATACCCACGAAGGGCAGATCATGATTGGTACGCGTTCGGTAAGGTATCGTATCATTTCGAAAGATTTGCTGCCCGAGCCCACCACAACGGCAGCGCGAAATTCCGTTACTGATACGTTAGAATCATGCAGGACTTGTCCTGTTTTCTGCCTTGAAGCGAGATGTTCTGATAATTGATCTTCAGGATCTCCCAGCCCCCCCAGATAGATAATACGTTCGACCTCCTCTTCTTCAGCTACATGGCTAAAGTTTCGGGCAGCTTGGATATCTCGACTGTGAAAGCCGGAACTGTTATTTCCGCTCATGCTGTGGATAAGGTAGTAGGCGACATCAATGTTTTCGAACGCTTGCCCCAGTGTTTGGGGTTGTAATACATCGGCCTGTACGACTTCAACCTCATTGATCCATGGGCGGCCTTGCAGGCGTGAGGTATCCCGGGAGAGTACCCGAACCCGGTATCCTTTTTCAAGTAAACGGGGAACCAACCGTCCGCCGATATAACCGGTGACACCCGTAACTAAACAGTGTATATCTTTAGCCATAACTTTTTTCTGGTTATAGGTTAGAGGATAGTAACACGAGTTTTATGATAAAAGGTTCAAAAAATAGTACCACATGTGTTATAGTTTTCAGGCTAAAGTTTGTATCTTTGCAAGAAATAAAAAGTGTTTAGGTTTTAAAAAAGGTATTTTAAGGAGATTATTTCTTTTGTTCTGCTTCATTTCTCAAAGTATGAAACATTATTTGCAGAATAATAGTGGCTTACTGTTTCTGACAGCTAAGGTATCATTATTATACCTGGTAATGATGTTGAGTTTTTCACAAAGTGCGTTGTCTCAGAATAAGAGTGATTCTTTGTGGTCATATTCTACCCTGCGGATGGACGCTAACCAGGATGATACGCTTGACTATCTTGGCTCTACCGTAACGGTAGGCGGCATAGTTAATACGGCCTCGGGTCAAATCCATACCAATAATTTGAAAGCCTTTCTGCAAAACGAGCACACCGGGTTCCCCCTTTTTAGTAAAGATATAGGGGCTTCATTTGAAGTGGGAGATAGTCTTGTTGTAACCGGGGAGTTGCAAAATTATGACGGAATGAATGAGATATATGTGGAGTCTTACAGAGTTTTTTCCGAAGTAGATAAAACGTTTACACCTGTTTCATTCTCTGATGTTGCTGACAAGCCCGAAAAATATATCGGCATGCTGGTAGGGGGAACAGCAAAGATTATTGATAAAGGCAAAGTTGATAATGGGAAATACCTAGAGGTGTCGACTGAAGGTTCGATCGATGAACCGTTGGTAATCTATTTGTCCAACTTCCATAAACAATTCAATGAGTTTGACTTTGAACTGTTAAGTATCGGAGATAAAGTTCAGGTGAAGGGAATACTTGGAAGGTATAGAAGTAAGACCGGGGCAATATATTATCCAATATATTTGCGAACTCCTGCCGGACTTGAATATGCCGGTGTTCCTCGCTACTACTTTTCTATAGGTATTGGAGCTTTGGTAGTAATTTTATTGGCAATTGGGGCGTGGATTGTGAGCTTACGTCAGCAGGTTGATCACAAAACGGAACGTATCCAGGAATCACTGGACGAAAAGGATGTACTTCTGCGTGAAATTCACCACAGGGTAAAAAATAACTTATCCATAATATCCGGTCTCATCGGATTACAGCTGGACAGTACGGAAGATGAAAAAGCACAGGATGTATTAAAGGATAGCCAGTCGCGTATTCAGTCGATGGCGCTTATCCACGATAAACTGTACCAAACGGAGTCGCTATCTGATATTCAGCTGGATAACTACCTGCACGAACTTGTGGAAGCGATCCATGGCACGTTTACTGAATACAGTAGCGACGTGGAATTAAAATTTGATCTAGAACCTGCTGATATTGATATCGACCACGTAATTCCTTGCGGATTGCTTGTGAATGAACTGGTTGTAAATGCGTTTAAACATGCATTTACAGCCGGTCAAAAAGGCGTCTTGACGGTATCCTTAAAAAAAATAAATGGTAAGGTTGAACTGATGGTAGCTGATAACGGCCCGGGCCTGCCCGACGATTTTAGTTTTGGTTCCGGCGAATCCCTAGGGTCTATGCTGATACAAACATTTGCAACACAGCTGGAAGCAGAGACAGAGATTATCACTGATGGCGAGAGTGGTGCTGCTTTTAAATTTACTTTTGCACTAAATAAATAAGGTATTCTCGCCTGAGTGCCGTCCTGTTGATTATTGATTCATCAGATCAAGCAAATAATCTGTTTGTTGCTGTTCTACTTGTATAATGGTATCATTTTTTGCCTCTGCCTTTACCTCTTTGAGAACTTTTTTGCTATCCTCTTTCTGTTGCATTTCACTCCAAATACGATGAAAACGAGCAGCCTGTATAGCACCTTCCAGGGGGTCGGGATTAATGCATTCACGAGCAGCAAGGTATGCCGGGGCACTTTCTTTGCCTTGTCGCAGACCCACAGAATCCGTTGCCACCGCAGCACCTTCGGTTTCTTTATATAACTCCTCCAGCTCTTCGGTTGTGGCTTTTTGACTGATAGCTTCTTCTGCCAGATCTAGGATCTTCTTCTGCATTGGTTTGAGCTTATCGTTGATCTGCCGGGTACACCATACAGCAAATTTCCGCAATAGTATTTGCCGCCCTTCATGGTGCAGGTATTTGAGCATCGAGGTAATTTGATCATCCTTTTTATCTACCTGTTCGCCGGTTTCACTATCAATCATAATAATTTTCTGATGATCAGAATCGTAAATGTAAATAAGATCTTGTTGCTTAGACTTCATAATAGTCGGTCAGTTTAGTCGATGGATATGTGCTTGCTATAACAAATTGCATTTCCCAATTATTCCAATCATACTTGGTATGAATTTTATATAAAAATGACAGATGAACAAGTTTAAAAAAACACCCGACTCTTTTGCCGGGCTCTTTTCGTGGGCACTTTATGATTGGGCCAACAGTGCCTTTTTTGTGGTCATACAAACGTTTGTGTTTGCAACTTATTTTATGGGCTCGGTAGCCAAAAACGATACGCTTGGGAGCTCTCAATGGGGGTATACCATCGGGGCTGCCGGGCTGTTAGTAGCGCTGGCAGCACCGTTTATTGGCGCTGTTGCCGATCAATTGGGGCGCAGAAAGCCCTGGATAGGCTGGTTTTCGCTGCTCTGCATATTTGCCACAGCAGGCCTGTGGTGGGTAGAACCATCACAAGAGTTCGCGATGTTTGGTCTCGCATTGGTATTTCTGGGTACGGTGGGTTCTGAATTTGCAATCATTTTTTATAATGCTATGCTCCCCGATTTGGCTACGAAAGAACGCATGGGCCGATGGTCGGGCTGGGCCTGGGGGTTGGGGTATGCCGGCGGACTTGCCGCTTTGGTAGTGGCTCTGTTCGTATTTGTGGATGTTGAAAACCCTCCTTTCGGCTTAGAAAAAGCATCAGCAGAACACGTGCGGGCTACCTTTATATTGGTGGCTGTTTGGTACTTTATCTTTTCTATTCCAATGTTTCTGTTTACGAAAGATCGCCCCAAAAGTGGAATCTCCTTTTTAGGTGCGGCAAAGTCGGGCTGGAAACAGCTGGTAAATACCATTAAAAATGTAAGACAATATCGGCATATCGTTCGTTTTTTGATTGCACGCATGATTTTTATTGATGCACTGGCTACGGTATTTGCGTTTGGAGGAATATACGCCGCCGGCACCTTTGATATGGATGAGACCGATGTGCTTATGTTTGGTATCGGTTTAAATGTAACCGCCGGTATTGGTGCCGCTCTGTTTGCATGGCTTGATGATAAGCTGGGAAGTAAGAAGACCATGATGTTCGCCCTGGTAGGATTGATTATTACCACAACAGGGGTATTATTAGTGACCACACTTAACTGGTTTTGGGGATTAGGATTGGCTTTAGGGATTTTTGTAGGTCCTGTTCAGGCAGCAAGTCGTACGTATATGGCTCGTGTTTCTCCTCCCGATCTGCAAAACGAGATGTTTGGGCTTATGGCACTTTCGGGTAAAGTAACGGCATTTTTGGGCCCGCCTCTGGTAGGGTGGTTAACCTACATGTTTAGCAGCCAGCGTATTGGCATGAGCTTTATCGTTCTGCTATTTATAGTGGGGCTTGCCATTCTGTACACCGTGCCCGATGCCAAGGATGTGAAGATTGGTAACAAAGAAAATTAAAATAATTACGGCCTTTTAACGTAGAATATGCTACATTAGGCCTATTATTTGAATGAAAGCATTCAAGGGAAAGAAAGTCCTTTCCTCTTAACAACAACATAATGGATAAAAAAATGAGCCGATTTGATGAATTAAAAAATATCGTAGAAGGTGTCGAAGAAGATATGACAAAGTTCTACGAAAAAGGAAACAAAGCAGCCGGTACCAGAACTCGTAAGGGGCTCCAAAACCTGCGAAAGCTTTCCCAGGAAGTACGTCTTGAAATCCAGGATATCAAAAATAACGGATAATTTTTATCCGATTTTTATTGAAAAGCCACTTTATTGTGGCTTTTTTTGTATCTGCTTTCTAGTAGTTAATATTATTTTAGATCTTATAATATATGCGTACTTCGCCCGAGCATAAATTATCAAAATCGGCTATTAAGGCATGGCGCCTCTCTACGGCAATTGCTTGTTTGTTTTTTATATTAGTGCCACTCTTCTTTTGGATTTATAATACCTTCAGTCCCAACGAAATGGGCTTTTCTACATGGGTAATCGTGAGCATCTCTGTAGTACTGCTTATTGTGTCGGGATTAATTATATTTTTTCTACCGGAGATTCGTTGGCAACACTGGTACTACCAGGTTGATGAACATGAGGTAGATCTTCAAAGCGGAATCTTTATTATCACCCGCACCTTAATACCGGTAAAGCGCGTACAGCATGTCGATACCCGACAGGGACCTATTTTGCGTTCCTATGGTCTGGCTGATGTCACGATTTCAACGGCCGCTACAACACACCGTATTCCGGCTCTGGACGAAGAAACTGCCGATATAGTACGCGATAGAATTTCAAAATTTGCCCGACTTGCCAAAGAAGATGTTTGACGCACAACGCCAACATCCGGTTGCTGCTCTTGCCAATGCCTTCGATATTATTAAGGCTAACTTCATTACTATTTTGATTCTTATCTTTGTAGGGAGTGGAGGCAAACAAGGAGATTATACTCTCTACTGGATATTTGGCACTTTTATAGCTTTGCTAATCTGGGGGGGCATCTCATGGCTTCGTTTTCGTTTCAGTGTCAACGAGGGAGAGTTGAAGATTGAACAGGGCGTATTTGTTCACAAAAAACTGTACTTAACTTCCGATCGTATACAGGTTATTGATATTACAGCCGGAGTGATTCAACGGGTATTTGGCCTGGTAGCGGTAGAGGTAAAAACAGCCGGAAGTAGTTCAAAAGAAGCAAAAATTAACGCTATCAGTCGAAAAGAGGCAGAGAAACTAAAAAAACTGCTACGCCAAGGGAGCGAGCAGCAGACTGCCACAGTCTCAGGTGAAGAAAAAGCGAATAAAACTTATACCCTTGATAATCGTGATCTTGTTATTGCAGCTACAACGTCTGGACGAATGGGAGTTGCTCTTTCAGTAGTGGGTGCAGTTTTTTCACAGCTGGATCAGGTTGTATCTGACGAACAGATTCTTCGTTTTATTGAAACCCACCTGCCTAACTTCACTTCTTTCTCTATTGTGGCTATTTCTGTTGTGGGGATGGTTTTGGCAGCCTGGGTACTCTCATTTGTTAGTACCATTATTACCTATTATGATTTTGAGGTAGAGGTACGAGAAGATGATTTGCACATATCCAAGGGGCTTTTCGAACGTAAGCAATTGACTATTCCTTTCAATCGTATTCAGGCAGTACAGGTTAAGGAGGGCATTCTGCGTCAACCGTTTGGGTATGCAGCTCTCGTGATTGAAAGTGCAGGCTATGGTGAAGATCAGGGGAATTCAAGCACACTTTTTCCTCTTATTTCCAAACAGCGCCTGCGTACCTTTATAGATGAGGTGATACCGGAGTATCATGTACCCGTGGATAAAAGGGTACAAATCAGCAAAAAAGGATTGCGAAGATATCTGTTGCGGATGGTATGGCTTTCATTGATTATCATTGCCGTAGTTTGGAGTATGGTTCCTTATGGCGTTTACTCGTGGCTTATTTTACCGCTTATGTTACTACTGGGATATCAGCAATATCGTGATGCTGAAGTGAAATCAGGAGAAGATACCATCATTTTGAGCTGGCGGTTGTTGAAAAAAACGACAGCCATTATTAAAAAATACCGGGTACAGGCTGTAGAGATAAAACAGAATCCTTTTCAGACACGGCTTGATCTGTCGGACCTGATTGTTCATGTAGCCAGCGGTAACCAGGGACGTTCATTTAAGGTACGGGAACTATTAGAGAAACAAGCAGCTACCTATAAACATTGGTTGTCTAATGGTAATAATGAACTTCAGCAGCCATTGGAAACTGACAGTTATGAGGAAGATTCCCCGTCAGCTATTGAGTAACTGTTACTGGGCAAAGACGATGCTGTGATAGATCGCCAGGGTAACTATACCGAAGATAACATGTAGCCCAAGAATAAAGTAAGGCATAAGCGCTCCCCATCGCCGACCGAGTATGCCCGGATCTGAAATTGTTTTATCCTCACCGATATGGGGATGGTTTTCGGCAAGAATGCCCATCATCGAACCCACGAAGATACCGTGGCCAAAGCCCCATAAAATACCGATGGGCCAGTTGGGGGTAACAACCATCGCAGTTATTAAGAAGACATACAAAACACCCCATCCTGCCCCAATAAGAAGGTGGGCTATTACACCCACAGTATATGTTCGACTTTTATTTTGGATTCCAACAAAACGAGAACCAATGAGATAGGGGATATCCAGATCGTAACCAAAAAGTTTGAGCAGATAGATTAGCAAGGTGAGTATGACGGCCCCTATGAAACCAGAAAATGCTGCCATTAATAAATTCGCTTCCATAATTCCTCCTTTTATTTCCGATTATAATCGGTATTGCGGCTGAATATGTAACGGAGCAGCAAAAGACGAAAAAGGTAAAGCGACTCGTCTTTTACATATATGTTAAATAGTAATGGCAGGGCAGTAATGCAACAGTTTTTTAAGCCGTAGCCGGGCTTCCAAACTTTTTAAGTGTTTGGTAATGCGACTTAATGGCAATTCCCAACGATTCGTGGTAGTTATAGGGGACATCATACTTTTCTGCAACTTCACGAACAATATGGCTGATTTCGGGATAGTGAATGCTACACACTTTTGGAAAGAGATGGTGTTCAATTTGATAATTAAGTCCCCCGATATACCAGCATAACAGGTGATTGTCATGCGCAAAATTAGAAGTCGTTTCCAGCTGATGGACCATCCATGCATTTTCGATATTTCCATCTTCATTTTCCGTAGGGTGTTCGGTCTCTTCCACAACATGGGCCAGCTGAAAAATAACTCCCAGGATAATACCAGAAGTAAATTGGAAAATCAGAAAGCCTATAGCCAGTTGCCACCACGTAATGGGAAGCAAAAGGTAGGGTAGCACAAGCATGTACCCGTAATACATGATTTTTGTTACAAAAAGGATAATCCATTCTTTAATAGGGTGAGTCTTGTTTTCATACGGCCCCAGGCTAGATTGCAGGAAGTATTTGTAGTCTTTCACAAAAGCCCAAAAAAGGCTGGCAAATCCATAGGCAAAAAAAGCGAGTATATGTTGGGCCCGGTGTACCGGTTTGTATTCGGCATTGGGAGACAACCGAATAAAGGCAGCTACTTCCAGATCTTCATCATGTTCATAAATATTGGTATAAGTATGATGGATGATATTGTGGGTTATTTTCCAGATATAGCTGTTGGCCCCCAACATATCAAAGGTATATCCCAGTATTTGGTTCACATACTTGTTCGGTGAGTAGGCCCCGTGCAAGGCATCATGGGATATTGAAAAGCCGATACCTGCCATGCCTATGCCTAGCAGCACACACAGAAGAGCCATGCCCCATAACCCAAATTGTCCACTTATGATAAGCCCATATGTTCCAAAGTAGAAGGTAAGCAAAATGATGGTTTTGGCAACCATTTGAGCATTTGCATGCTTTGAGATATTGTTTTCTTCAAAATAGGCATTCACCTTTTGCTTCAGTTCACGCGCAAAATTTTGCTTGTCTTGTGCCCTTAAAAGATATGCGAGTTGCTGACATTTTATGTTTATACCCTAAGCCGTGGTCCTAATTAGTAAGGGGTAATAAAACAAATTGCGAGCGGGAAAAAAATTATTCCGAACCGTTAGATGTAAAAGCCTTGTGAATAGACTTTTTGAGATGGCTCATCTGGATGGGCTTAATAAGATAGTCTACAAAATTTGTTTTTTTGGCCCGGGATAGATTGTATTGATCTGAATTACCGGTAATATAGATGACATGCACATCAGACTCTTTCCTGATCTCCTGCATCGCAGAAATACCATCGATATCATCCTTAAGCTGGATATCCATCAAAATAAGATCAGGTTCGAGATCAAAGGCATTGTCGATGGCATCTCGCCCGGTTATCACTTTGTTTAGAACATTGTGCCCGAGCTTTAAGATCATTCGTTCTAATACCATAGAGATGATCATGTCATCCTCTACGATAAGTACATTTTTTTCTGGAATAGATTCACTCATTCGTTTTCCTTAAGACTATCTCAAAAGTATTGTGGTATAATTCTACCATAAAGAAAATTAAGGATACGAATATAGGAAGTTTTAAACTAATTATCCTAATGCAACATCTAAAATCATCATAACACTAAAACCAACCATAGTACCAATGGTAGCGATATCAGCATTGCCCCGATGCTGTGACTCGGGAATGAGCTCTTCTACCACAACATAGATCATGGCACCGGCAGCAAAGGCCAGAGCATAAGGTAGCAAAGGTTGAATTAATAAGACCGCCGCAGCTCCTATAACAGCTGATATAGGTTCGACAATACCCGAAAGTTGGCCATACCAAAAACTCTTACCTACCGAAAGTCCTTCTCGGCGAAGGGGCATAGATACGGCAGTACCTTCCGGAAAATTTTGAATACCAATACCTATAGCTAAGGTAACAGCACTGGCTACCGTAGCCCCACCTGCTGCTTCAATACCGGAAGCAGCGGCTCCAAAAAGCACGCCAATTGCTAATCCTTCGGGTATATTGTGCAAGGTGATAGCCAAAACTAGTAATGTCGCCCGGCGCCAGGTAGTGGGTACGCCTTCGGCTTCTTCTACGGGTAATCCAATATGTAAGTGAGGTAGGTAGGCATCACAAATTCGAAGAAAGATACCACCGGTTAAAAATCCAATAACAGCAGGCAGCCATTCAATCATCCCTTGAGCACCGGCCATATCAATAGAAGGCACAAGCAGGGACCAAAAGCTGGCGGCGATCATAACGCCGGCGGCAAAGCCCATCATCGCATCAAGAAGTTTGTAATTTACTCGCTTCGTAAAAAATACGAGGGCCGCTCCCAAAGCGGTGAGAGTATAGGTGAAGGTACCGCCAATCAGGCTTTGAGTTATGGGGCCCAGGCCGTAAAAAAGATCTTTAAGTTCTGAGAGTTCGAACATTGCTACTTTTAACTAACTAGACAGTGAAAATTTGATCAGCAATAATAGGAAAAGGTAAGCTAAATCAAAAGTAAAGTTTAGGCGGGGCTAAGTATGTATTGCTTTCAATCCGTATTAAGAGGGCTTTGCAAAACCTTTGATTTTGTCATTCTGAGCTTGTCGAAGAATCTCCAGTATCCATCTGCTGCCGTCGAGAGGGAGATCCTTCATTACATTCAGGATGACTGCCTGGTTTTGTAAAGGTCCCATTAAGATTGTTACTTTGATGTTGTTTTCCAGTAGATAATACCGCCCGCTTGTTTACCTACTTCTATGACATCAGCGCGCTCCTGAGTGTTAAGGTTAATAACATCAACCGATCCGGCTTGTCCGCCAATGCCTTCTACAGAAATAAATGCATATTTGCTGTCGGGAGTAATACTAACACCGTGAGTGACTTTTCGGCTGTTAGCCACTTTAGCCACCTCTTCACCTGATTCCAGATCCCATATGCCGGTGGCTGCTTCTCCTTTATAGCTGGCGACCAGGTGTTTTCCATTATTACTGACTTCCAGGTTATAGGGCGCCTTTCCTGCTTCGAAACGACGGAGAATTTTCCAGTTGTCGGTGTCAACTTCAATAATTTCATCAGAGCCGTTGCCCGCTACATAAACCAGGTTCTTTTGGGGATGCGGATCAGCCCAGGTAGGCTTAACACGGGGTAGATTGTCATCTTTTTGAGATAACGACAAACGACGGCTAAGCTTCATATTTGTGGTATTAATCTCCATAAGTTCATCGGTCATCATCGATACATGATACTGGAATTTGCCGTTGCCAGTAATGCGAGAGCCGTGAGGCATTATACCCGTTTTTATATTTTTTATTACACTCATTGCTTCCGGATCAACAACGGAAACAGTACTGGGCTCCATATCGCCATGCAGGTTAAAGTTTACCACGTAGAGCAGGCCTGTTGCTTTTGAGGTTTCCAGGCTGGCGGGGAACATACCCAGTTCTGTTCGATCTATAAATTTGTTGGACCCCGTTTCAAATTTATAGAGCCAACCGTAGGGAGTTCCATGCGCAATGGAGAGATACCAATATTCTCCTTTAAGACCCACATTTATGCCGTGGGGCCCTTCTGTTTCGGTCGGGTACTGTCCTACAGGAATAATATCGCTAACAGATCCTTCTTCCGTTTCAGCATTAAAAGCGATTTGGTAAACTTGGTCATCAGATTCTGCAGCTACATAGGCATGATAGGTTTGAGCACAGAGAGGATTTACCAAAATGGTAATAATTCCTACAAAAATAGAACTGTATTTGATCAGCTTCATAATGGTTACATTATTCTGAGAGAAAGTAATGATGGGTACAATAAGGCTGATTATTGTGCCCATTAAATCGCTAAAGCTTAATTTGTTCCTTGTGTATTACTGTCCTGTAATTTATAAGCCCAGATACCGGAGTTCCAGTCTGATACAAAGATATATCCTTTATAGGGTTGAGGCCCCCAGGTCATTGCAGCATTGGAGATGCGGCCTTCGGGATGGGTAGGAATATGTTTGGCAATTTCTCTTCCTTGTTCGTAGAGGTTGCCCATTAATTCACCGGAGATATCGACAATACGGAGTCCGGCATTATAGTAAGCGATATAGAGCGTGTCGTCTTTAACCCAAAAGTTATGGGTGCCTGCTTCGGGAATTTGGTAGCGCGCTACTTCTTTGGGGGCATCCCATCCGTCTTCAAATTTTACAAAATGTATCCAGCCGGCCGGTTGGGTAGGGCCGTCTTCAATATTAAGTCCATTGGGGAAGGCTTCATCGCCGGCGATAACATAGAAGTCATCCGTAGATTGACTTTTAAAAGGGAACGCAGCGTGATTCCATCCACTGGGATAGCTGTAACTGCCCAGTTTAACGGGATTATCCAAGGAACCCACCCCGGTGCTGTGTCGTTCAGGTGATTGTGCCGCTGGGGTACTTCCCACATCTACAGCAACAATACCATCATCCCAATTCGAAGAATAAGCGATACCGTTTTCAACCCACACATCATGAATGGAATGGCCGGGCGTATCAAGTTCAAAACGGCTTACTGTTGTTGGATTTTTGGGATCACTGATATCGATAATATCATATCGGCGTCCGTTATTTACGGCAAAAACATGATCCTTATAAATAAACGCATTGTGCACGCCACCGGTAAGTCCTTTTGTGTATTCCGAAATAATACTCACATTGTGCGGGTCGCTAACATCGAGTATGACAATTCCATTTTTGCGATCAGATGCCCCTTCGCGTGTAATCACACCAATACGACCGTCTTTAGATATTTTTACGTCATTGACCGTTCGGGCATCAACGGTAACGGTATCTATGATGGACATATTTGCCGGATCGCTGACATCCCAAAAATAGGCCTCTCCATTGCCTCCCCACGTACCGGTAATAGCATAATCGCCTCCATCAACTCCTTCCCAAACCCAAAGGTCAGAGGTGTGAACGTCACTAATAATACCTTTGCCAACTACTTGTAGCTCTTGTTGAACATTGCGAGCATTAACACGGATGGTACTTTCTGATACGGCAGAACCGGATTTCGCGGTGATGGTATATAATCCCGGCTGATTGGCAACAAAGCGGCCGTCAGGTTGAATTTGACCGGCTGCCGCTTCGCCGAGATTGTCATCGGTTTGCGAGATAAAAGAATATTGCACAGGAGCATCGTTAACTGCTTTTCCGTTCTTATTTTTAGGGATCGCTTTAAAATGCACGACATCACCAGTTCGGACCGGAGACTTTTCATGATCCAGAGTAATGGAAGTTACAGGGTTTTCAATAACGGTAACTTCCCAGCTTGCACTCACCTCTTTTGCAGTGGCCGTAATGGTCGTTGTTCCCGGTTTCTTAGATTGTAAACGTTCAAATTGGTCTACATAAGCAACATTGCTATTAGAAGAGGAGAATTCGACCTCTACATTTTCTCTGTTAAATCCTTTAGCATCTGTGATCTTGTATGCTACAGAGAGAGCGGTTTTGGTGTATACCTTTTTCGGCATCTTAACAAACTTGATGTCCGTAACCGGGGGATAGGCAACATCAACCGTTAATTTTTTGGTGAGCCTGTCATCATTTGGAGCCATGGCATAGGCAATGATTTCAAAAGTTCCCGGTTTTAATGCTTTCAGTTTTCCATCAGAAGAGACAGAAACACTTTTAGAGTTGCGTGAGTAGAATGCAACAGAATCCTGAACGGTGTTTCCATCGGGATCCAGAATGCTGCCATTTATTGTTGTAGTGTCATCGACCTCGAGGCTCAGCGTTGAAGGTTGTAGAACAATTTGATACGAACTGTCTTGAGCCCACGTCGGTACCGTAATAAGGGCTATAAAGCAGAGAGTGATGGCAAGAGAAATCGCTTTTTTCATAGGAACAGGTTTTAATGTGTAATTTGTGGTCAAGTAAGTGAAATTTGGGACGAAAATGAAGCTGAAAATTTCGCTGAGCCTGATTCATCCCCATCCCTTACGTTCTTTTACATTTATAAAGAGATATAATCCAATATGCTGTAATACTCCATCTTTCGTAAAGATATTGGCTGTTTATTGTAGCGGTTTTTGCTTACCTTCTTTCATTTGATTTTCCTGTGAAATAAAGCAGTACAAATCTCTTTTTTAGAGAATGGTTTCAGCTGCTTCACTGTTACCCAAACCAATACGATTTTAAAACTAAATCATTGCTTTCAATGAGCATCAACTTTGATAAGGAACGCTTTTTACATCGCCATATAGGACCCGACGAAGAGCAACGCGCAGAAATGCTTTCTGCTATCGATGCCTCGTCACTAGAACAATTGATGGATGAAACTATTCCCGAGGGAATACGACTTAGTGAGGAGTTTGGACTTGAGGAGCCGATGAGTGAGTATCGGTTCCTGGAAGAGTTCAATAAGCTGGCTTCGAAAAATGAGATTCATGAGTCGTTTATTGGAATGGGCTACCATGATACGTTAACGCCCAATGTAATTCTACGGAATGTTCTTGAAAATCCGGGTTGGTACACGGCCTATACACCATACCAAGCCGAAATTGCACAGGGGCGTTTGGAAGCATTAATTAATTTCCAAACACTGGTCTCCGATTTAACAGGACGTGAACTTGCCAATGCTTCGCTGCTGGATGAAGGTACAGCTGCCGCTGAAGGGATGTCGATGCTCTATTCTACCCGGCGAGGAGCAAAACGAAAGAAGGCAGAGAAGTTTTTTGTGTCTGAAAAGTGTCATCCTCAAACAATAGAAGTTGTAGAGGGACGTGCAGAGCCACTGGATATTGAAGTGGTTGTCGGAGATCATAATGAGCTCGATGTTACTGATGAAGAACTTTTTGGAATCCTGTTACAATATCCGGCTACGGATGGTTCAGTAGAAGATTATACTAACCTTATTGAAGCAGCACACGAAAACGGGGTAAAAGCGGTTGTAGCTGCTGACTTGTTGAGCCTTACCTTACTTACTCCTCCCGGCGAGATGGGAGCTGATGTGGTTGTGGGATCTACCCAACGTTTTGGAGTGCCTATGGGCTATGGCGGTCCACATGCTGCTTATTTTGCCACTCGCGAAAAGTATAAGCGCAAGATTCCGGGTCGTATTATTGGGGTTTCTCAGGATACGGAGGAGAATCCTGTATATCGAATGGCGTTGCAAACGCGGGAGCAGCATATCCGTCGGGAAAAGGCGACCTCCAATATTTGTACAGCCCAAGTGCTGTTAGCTGTTATTGCTGGCTTTTATGCTGTATATCACGGTCCGGAAGGGTTACGGCGTATTGCAGAGCGAATTCACGGGTTGACAAAAATTACTGATAAAGGACTGGCGAAGCTTGGTTTTGATGTTGAGACCGAACACTACTTTGATACCTTAAAGATAGCACTGGATAGCCAGCAGCAAAAAGAGGAGCTTCGAAAGGCTGCTTTGAACCGGGAGTTTAATTTCCGGTATTTTGATGAGGCCGCAGTAGGAATTTCTTTTGATGAAGTTAAGGACCTGGATCACGTAGAACAGGTACTGGATATTTTTGCCACTCTAAAAGAGAGCGAAAATGATGTAGACGTTTCGGCTCTGTCAAAGTCAGTTGAAGTCGATTTCCCGGATGTGTTGAATCGTACGTCCAGTTACCTGGAACACCCGGTCTTCAACTTGTATCACTCCGAGCATGAGATGCTTCGATATCTCAAAAAGTTAGAGAATAAGGATCTATCGCTGGTTCATTCCATGATTTCACTCGGCTCGTGTACGATGAAGCTCAATGCCACGGCTGAAATGATACCGCTGACCTGGCCCGAGTTTGGTAAAATTCATCCTTTTGCCCCGGAAGAGCAGGCCCAAGGATATCACGAACTTTTTGAAAAGTTTGAAGATCAGCTTAAAACAATTACTGGGTTTCCGGCCGTATCGCTGCAGCCCAACTCCGGCGCGCAGGGAGAGTTCTCAGGATTGATGACGATTCGGGCTTATCACAAGCACCACGGCGAAGAGCATCGTAATGTTACTATCGTACCGGATTCTGCCCATGGTACAAATCCTGCCAGTGCGGTTATGGCCGGGATGGAAGTCGTAGTTACCAAATGTGATGAACATGGTAATATTGATCTCGATGATCTGCGAGAAAAAGTGGAGGCCAATAAAGAGAATCTTGCGGCCTTAATGGTAACTTACCCATCCACGCATGGGGTGTTTGAAGAAGATATTAAAGAGATCTGCCAGGTTATCCACGATAATGGCGGGCTCGTTTATATGGATGGAGCCAACATGAACGCCCAGGTAGGGTTAACAAGTCCCGCAGAAATTGGGGCCGATGTTTGTCACCTGAATCTCCATAAAACATTTTGTATTCCACATGGCGGTGGCGGTCCGGGAATGGGACCAATAGCTGCTACTGAAGAACTGGGACCGTTTTTGCCCGGCAATGCTGTTATCGAAACAGGGGGAGAGCATGGTATTCCCGCTATTTCAGCAGCACCATGGGGTAGTGCCAGTATCCTTACCATCTCCTATGCCTATATCAAAATGATGGGGGGCGAGGGACTAACACAGGCAACGGAGTATGCCATACTAAATGCAAACTACCTGAAAGAGCAGCTTAAAGATCATTACTCGATCTTGTATACCGGTAAGAACGGTCGTACTGCTCATGAATTTATTGTGGATCTGCGTCCCTTTAAACAATCAGCCAATATTGGTTCTATTGATGTAGCGAAGCGGTTAATGGATTACGGATTTCATGCTCCTACCATGTCGTTCCCGGTGCCGGGTACGCTGATGGTTGAACCTACAGAAAGCGAATCCAAAGAAGAGCTCGACCGTTTCTGTGAGGCGATGATTGCTATTCGGGAAGAAATTCAGGAGATCGAAGAAGAAAAAGCGGATCCCGAGGATAATGTACTTAAAAATGCTCCCCACACTATGCGGGTTGCGATGGTAGAAGATTGGGATCACGGCTACAGTCGTGATAAGGCAATATTCCCCCTCGACTTCCTCCGGTTCGATAAATTCTGGCCGGCAGTGAGCCGTGTGGATGATGCTTATGGTGATCGAAACCTGATGTGCAGCTGTGTGCCGATGGATGCCTATGCTGATGGACAAGAGCCGGAGGCTGTGGAATAAACTGAGTTCACGGATGAATCCGTGGGCTAAGCACCTTTTTTAAAGCCCACTTAAAGTGGGCTTTGGTTTTTCTTCTTAGCCTGGTGCTTCATCTTCAGGCGGAGAGGGGAACAGCTTTCTATTATCATAATCAATCTCATGCTTATCTAAAAAAGCTGCGAATTCATCTTTATACGTTATTTCTGAATGGTGTTCTTTCTGCCTTTTGATATAATTGATGGTGGTCGGAAGCAGCGATTTGTTAATGCTAAAAGCACCATATCCTTTCTGCCACCGGAACTTTTCTTTATCAAAATGATACTTGTTGAGCCATCTTGAGGAACTACCTTTGATAATTTGAGCTGCTTTACTGACCGGAAATTTAGGTGGCATAATTAATAAAATATGCAGGTGAGTTTGAGTACCACCAATGGCTAATATTTTTAGTTCCTGATCTTCAGCATGATCTCGGATATAAGATTGGAGTTGATGCTCGAAATCTTGTTTCAGGCTTGGTGCTCGATATTTTGTACTGAAAACAAGATGAATATAAATTTGTGAATAAGTATTGCTCATATCATACTCTTGATTTGTTGACCTTTAAGAGTATGATCGATTTGAAAAGAAATCCTTACAAAAATTTTCTTCATGGAAGAGTCTGCTGCTATTTTATCTAGGGATGAATCCGTAGGTTAAGCATCTTTTTAAAGCCTACTTAAAGTGGGCTTTGGTTTTTCTTTTTAGCCTGATGATTCATCGTCAGGCGGAAAGGTGAATGGCTATATAATTTCGTTGAAATTATTTTCGGCTTATAAAACTCTTAATCTTCATATCGCTCATTAACGTACGATGTACCGGACACTTTTTTGAGATATCCAGCATACGGTCCAGTTGTTTTTGGGTGAAATCCCCTTCAATAATGAGTTCCTTTTCAATGACATCGATCTTACTTTTCGGGTCGTCGCAGTTTTCGCAATCCTCATCGTGTCGCTTATTATGGCGCAGCTCCATATACATATCATCCACCTCCCAGCCTTTTCTGTTGGCATACATCTTCACCGTCATAACGGTGCAGGTGCCCAGCGACATTAACAGGTAGTCATATGGATCGGGGCCCTTATCTTTCCCCCCTTCTACTGATGTAGGTTCATCGGCCAAAAGTTCGTGGCTGCCGGCGGTAAGGGTAGTGGTAAACTCTTCATCCGCAGGTAAATGAGCATGTACAATCTTTTTCTTATTGGAATCTGCTGACATAGTACTAATGGTTTAAGGATGAATATTGACGGTATTTATTCATACATAATGTACAAAAGATGATGCCATGTTTTGATCTCTTATCTCTGGCAGATCAAACTAGGGTAACATAAATGTTATTAAGAATTAAAAGTTAGGCCACGGTCTGTTAATATATGATCCCTTTCTTAAAGAAAAACCGCGATCATCTATGACAAATAAACGACCAGTAGATATTGTTGTGCTTTCTGATTTGCATCTGGGTACGGTAGGGTGCCATGCCGTAGAACTAGCCCAGTACTTGAACTCCATTGAACCCCGTATTCTGGTGCTCAACGGAGATATTTTTGATATCTGGAATTTCAAAAAATACTACTGGCCGGAGTCGCATATGCAGGTGGTAAAGTGTTTTCTCAGCATGATGGCCAATGGTACAGATATCTATTATCTGACCGGCAATCATGACGAAGTTATCCGAAAAATATCGAGCCTTCAACTGGGGCCACTGTTCGTCAAAGATAAGCTCGTATTGAATCTCAATGGCGAGCAGTGTTGGATTTTCCATGGCGATATTTTTGATATCACTATGAAGCAGACCCGGTGGGTTGCCAAAATAGGGGGCAAAGGATATGATATGCTCATTCTGTTAAATCGGGCCGTAAATTGGCTGCTCAAAAAGATGGGCAAAGACAAAATTTCTCTTTCCAAACGTATTAAAGACAGCGTTAAAAAAGCGGTTCAGTTTATTGATGATTTTGAAATTTCGGCCATGGATTTGGCTATCCAAAATGGATACGACTATGTGATATGCGGGCATATCCACCAGCCTAAAATTAAAGGGTATGAAAACGAGGAGGGATCAGTCATCTATATGAATTCCGGTGATTGGATAGAAAACCTGACGGCCCTCGAGTATAATGGCAAAGAGTGGGAGATGTATAAATACGCTGAAGATGATTTTATCGACAAAGAACAGTCGGTCACCATACCGGTGCGCCAACGTTATAAAGAAGTAGCAGTAATAGGATGAACATACTTTATGGAATACAGGGTACGGGCCAAGGGCATATCAGCAGGGCCCGCGAGATCCTCCCCGAACTGCAAAAACATGCATCGGTGGATGTAATGGTCAGCGGGCACACCAACAAGCTGTCAATTGATGGAGATATTAAATATCAGAAGTATGGAGTAAGTCTTTCATATGATAATAACGGGGGGATTGCAGTGTTGGATACCCTCCGTGATTTTCGACCCATTCGTTTTATTAATGATGTACAGTCAATATCAGTTACCGATTATGATCTGGTTATAAGTGATTATGAACCGGTATCAGCCTGGTCGGCCAAGCTGGAAGGTGTGCCGGCAGTGGGGTTGAGTCATCAAGCCGCCTTTTTATCTTCCCAAACGCCGCGCCCGTTACAAAAGTCGTTAATAGCAGAGACCCTATTAAAGCATTTCGCTCCCACTGTTAATACGTTAGGATTTCATTTTAGACGCTATGATGATTTTATAGAGCCACCCCTCATCCGATCGGCCATTCGGGAATTACAGGTCAACAAATCTACTCATATTACCGTTTACTTGCCTGCATATCACCATCAGGTGTTACAAGAAGTTTTTACGCCGTTTAGGCATGTCGATTGGCATATCTTTTCGCCGCATTGCAATCAGTATTATCAGGATAAAAACGTTTCGATCCATCCTATCAGTCATCAGCAGTTTCTGGATAGTTTCGCCTCTTGTGAGGGAATTATCTGTAATGCGGGTTTTGAAACATGCTCTGAGGCGATGTACCTGGGAAAAAAACTGCTGGCTGTGCCCATCCGAAATCAATATGAGCAGGAATGTAACGTTGCGGCGCTAAAACAGTTGGGGGCTACTACTTTGCCTGGCTTAACCCAACAGCAAGATAAATTGGAAAAGTGGCTGGAACAGAACGAACCGGTTACTCTAAATGAAATTGCAGATCCAGCGACTATTGTTGAAGATATACTTTCACAGACAAGGGAAAGCGCAGTGTTCAGCGAGAAGACAGCAGAAGCTCAGCTCTAGGTGTCTTGCAGTGATGAGTCAAACCCATATCTATCTTTTAATATATTGTGGTGATGCTGTTCATGGCCTGCAATAATGTAAACCAGTGCCCGCACTGAAACCGTTACACCATTGGCCGTACCTTTTCGTAATGTCTGTTCCTTATCAAAACTATTAAACAGGCTAATATTAGCATTTCGAAGCGCATCATATTCTGTAGACAAACTTTGTATACTGCGGTTATCAAAATCGGCATTTTCCACATAGTCATCTTGGTCGTAGCCGGGCAGTGATTGCTCTTCCCCACGGCTTATGCTGAGAGCCCGGTACGCCATAATACGTTCGGTATCAATAAGATGTCCGATAACTTCTTTAACGCTCCATTTACCTTCTTCGTAACGATAGTCTGCCTCTTCAGGGGCAAGCTGTTGCATAAAGGCATACGTTTTTTGTCCTTGATTGATGAGGGCCTGTAAAACATTGGGCTCAGTAACCAGTTCAATATATCCTTTATAAAATTCCCCATATTCATTGGGAGAGGGGGTGTTTTCTTCCCACGTAAAAAGCGGCATAACAAAAGATGAGTTAGCATTCTTATTATTGCCAATATTAGCAGTTTAAAAACTCAGATGAAAATATATAGAAAATAAAAAAGGCCGGATTGCTCCGGCCTTGGATTCGAAAAAGTAGAACTACTATTTATTTACTTCGTGGTTTTCATAGGTCGTTTCTGACATCTTTTTACCACTTTGCATAGTTACCTCCAAGTAAGGGTAGGCGACTCCGTCCTTAACCTTCCAATTAGAATGCTTGAGTTCGACATTTACTTGCTTGCCCAGCTGGGGATTAAATTGCTTGTATCGAACAATATCCGGGTAACTTGTTGATGGGTTGAGTAACAGTTTTATATTTTTCCCATCCACAGAAACATTGACCTTATTGTATGTGGTACCGTCAATTTCTTCTGTTCCCAGGAATTTAGGATCCATTTTGTTCACATTTTGAGCAATGGCCAGGAAACTACTATTAAGCGATTGTTTAAGTGCCTTTGCTGTTTGTGCAGGCAGTGGACGTTCCCGTTCACCGATCTTCATTGTACCTGATCCATCTTTATAGACAACTTTGATTTTACCCATAGGGGCCTGAATGATCCGTGTAATAGCATCGGGGTAATCGATGGTAACTTCAGCAGGTAATTTCTGTCCTCGCATAGTTACTTCCCCTTTTAGGGATAAGGTATTGAGCTCAGTATCCCCTTTGATGACTGCATCAGCCATAGCATTAAGTAGTTGCTGGCCTTTTTGGGTATCACCTTCTACCACTTTCTGTTCGCTGCCCGGTTCTGGAATAGAGATGTCGATTTTATTCACATCACCATACTTTTGCAGCTGATCGCCAATTTCTTCTTTGTTACCTACGACCAGGATCTCCAACTTGTCAGGCTTGAGATACTCTTGGGCTACTTTTTGTACATCTTCAATAGTGGTGTTTTTAACTCCTTCGATGTACTGCTCAAAAGCATCTTTAGGCAGTCCCCTGTAGTTGTAGGACATCTGCTTACGCAGTACTTCTTCATAACTGTCATATTCAAATACCGAAGAGTTTAGAATTTGATCTTTGGTATCTTGCAGCTCTTGCCTCGTAATAGGCTCATTTTGCAGACGCTCAATCTCCTTAATAATGGCATCAATAGCTTCAGCGGTAGTTGCGCTTTTGGTTTGCACCCCTGCATAAAATGCACCGGGATAAAAACTATTCATACCATATTGACCAAATACTGCATACGCAAGTCCCATCTCGGTACGTACTTTTTGCATCAGGCGTCCCGAGAATCCACCACTTAATACGCGATTCATTACCTGGATTTGCGGGTAGTCAGGATTGTCACGCACTCCACCAATATGACCCAATAAAACAAAACTTTGGTTAACATCGGATTTATTGATGAAATTGATAGAACTTTTATACTTATAGTCAACTTCGGGGAAGTCAAGCTCATTCTCATCGCCGGCCGGTATCTCCGCAAAAGCTTTGCGAAGTTTATTTTTCATTTCAGAAGCATTAAAGTCTCCTACAACGCCTAACATCATATTATCAGCCACAAAGTTATTCTCATGAAAGTTTACCAGAACTTCTCGCTTAATATTATTGATGGTAGCATATTCAGTATTTCGGCCATAGACTGAATCTTTACCGTAAATAAGGCGCATAAATTCCCTAACAGCAATTTGCTGGGTATTGTCGTTTCGACGTGATATTCCAGATTTCTGTTGTGTCTTCGCCAGTTCAATTTTGTCTTTGGGAAAGGCCGGGTTCGTCAATACATCAATAAAGACCGGAAGCAGGGTATCAAAATCTTTTTTGAGTACACCCATGCTTGCCCGTGCCGAGGAGAGACCAATACTGGTTTCGATACTGGCCGCTTTGTTTTCGAGCAGGGTATTCAGAGAGTCAGCTGCGATATTTTCAGTACCTCCGGAACGGATTACCGAACCGGTTACTGAGGCCAGGCCCGCTTTTTTATTGGGTATTTGCACTCCCCCGGTACGAATACGAGCATTAACGTTGATAAGGGGAAGCTCTGTATCTTCTACCAAAAAGAACTTAATACCATTTTCAGTCGTAAAGGTTTCTACCTCAGGTTTTTCAAACTCATCTAACTCTGGAAATTCAAGTTTTTCGTGAGCACTGAGCTCTTGGGAATCAGTGGAATCTCCTGATGTTTTTTTAGCTGTTTGTTCGGTACCGGTGCAGGACGCAATAAATGCAACCAGCAAAAATAATATACTTAGTTTCTTCATAATCTTAGGGTACTTAGTGTTCAATATTTGTTGGATTGATGAACTATTTGTTGGCATCGGCCACTTCTTTTTTCTTTTCAGACTTAGTGACAATAGCCCCAACAGTGCGGTTGTCCTTTGTCAAGTATTCGTTAGCAACACGTACGACGTCATCAACAGTGACATCCTGAAGTTTTTCTAAGTCAGTAAATACTTTTCGCCAATCGCCGCGCATAGATTCTGCGGAGGCAAGGGTACTGGCGAGCCCCATATTTGAGTCCATACCTCTGATTAAACTAGCACGTGCTTTGGTACGAACACGATCTAACTCTTCCTGGCTAATATTCCCTTCTTTTATTTTTTCAATTTGTTCCAGTATTGCACTTTCAAGTGTATCTGCACTAAATCCCCTGTTAGGTACTCCCAAAAGGGCAAAAAGGCTTTCATACTTTTGTCCGGGCACTCCGTTCAATAATTGGAAACCCAGTGCGATCTCCTTTTCCTCAACAAGTGGTTTATATAGCTTAGATGTGCGACCACTAGCTAATATTGATCCTAAAAGTTCCAGGGCTTTTGCGTCGGGGTGATCTTGGGCAACAGTGTGGTAGCCCATCAGTAAAAAGGGTTGGGATTTCCCTTTGATAGTGAACCGACGTTCCCCACGTTGCTCCGGTTCCTGGGTATAAACAGGCGGAGGAGTGGGCCCTTCCTTTAGGTCTCCAAAATACTTGTTGGCCAGCTTTTTAGCTTCTTCAACAGTAACATCACCGGCAATGGCAAAAGTGATGTTGTTGGGTACATAATAGGTGTTGTAGAACTCTCGTGCGTCTTCCATGGTGGTTGCTGTGATATCAGAATCCCAGCCGAGAGTCGGCCGTCCGTATGGATGGGCGGTATAGGCAACGGCAGAAAATTCTTCAAAAAGGCGACCGACAGGGCGCGATTCTGTACGCATGCGTCGTTCTTCACGTACTACCTCTTTTTCTTTGTAGAACTCTCTGAAGACGGGATTTTTGAATCGATCCGATTCCAGACTAAACCACAACTCCATGCGATTTTCCGGAAGGCTATAAAAGTAATTAGTCCGATCTTGATTGGTAGTAGCGTTCATACCGGTACCTCCGTTACGATCCACTATCTGAGAAAACTCGTTATTAACGACATATTCACCGGCTTTTTCTTGCAGCTTTTTAAACTTGTCCCAAAGCTTGTTCATCTTGGCTGTATCAGGCTCGGGCTCATATTTTTCGTCCAGCCACTGTTGATAGGTGTTATCAAGTTTTTTTAGTGCTTTTTTTTCGGCTTCCCAGTTGTTAGTACCAACGGTATGGGTGCCTTTAAAAGCCATATGTTCAAAAATATGGGCCATTCCGGTATGGCCGACTGGTTCGTTGGCACCGCCTACATTAACGTAGGTAGCAAAACTTACGACCGGTGCTACCGGGCGTTCAATAACGATGAATGTTAGGCCGTTATCGAGGGTAAATTCGGTGACTTTATCTTCGAATTCGCTCAATGATTGTGCATTTGCTGGCTGCATAGAAAAGCCGGCCAGTAGCACCAAAAGTGTGAGCGCTGTTAAGGTATGTCGTAGCATTATTTCTCCTTTGATTTTTTGATGATTTATAATAGAACCTAAAATTATAGGTTTCGCGTACTTTATCTAAAAAATAGGGTGGGATTAAAAAATAATAATATTCGTAACACTGATTTTTGGTAGAAGGTTTGGGGCCCGGAAGTTAAACTGTTGGTGTATGTTCAGTCTTTTTTATAATGCTTAGTTTGAAGGTTTTTTATAGAGCTAATCTAGAATTTTTAACTTTTACCTATTTGCCCGTATTATTTAACCCCCTTTACTATCACTATAGAATAATGAAACTAATTGTAAATAGGTTATGAAAAGCATGTATCAAAAATGTTGTTAAAAAAGCTTCTCGTAACGATTTTTTGTATTTACAGTAGAAACTCCAACTCAAGACAATGCCAACGGGGAATACCATCGTTGCATAAAACGGACTATAGGAAAGATGAAGAGAGGCAAATAGTAATGCTGTGATAAAGATTATAATTAGATAATTAGTAGTAACCTTTTTAAGTATTTTGATCGGTATCCACTGAGTAAAAGTTTCGATAAGGGGAGCTAAGATGCCTAAAACTATTATTAGAATAGCAATATTATCATTTTGATAAGAAACACTTTGTTTTGACAAAGAAGGTACATCAATTATTGTGGCAAGTAATCCCCAAACAACCCCCAAAAACAGTTTCAAGATTATACTCATCGCTACTAATTCAACTATGAATCTATGTTTTGAGTAGTTTAAACTCCGAATGTAATATTTTTGTATGGCATTCATACAAAACAATATTGTGGGCTCCTCTGAAAGTTGACTATGTGAAGGTAAAAAAGAATACTCTCAATTTATATAACCGTGTTTTAGCGAATCACAAACCATTTTCATGTTTAATAGGCAAGAGTAATATTCACTTAGAGCTATTGATATTAATAAGGCTAGGTGAAGTAGGTGAGAAAGCTACTTAATGGAAATACGATTATAGCCACAGTCGATTTCTCAAATTGCAGGGATAGAAAACACTTCTTGAACTACTAACTTAGTTCAAATCCTCCACTTCTGAGTGGTCCGAAAAATGGGGAATATTACACAGGGAGTTATTGAGTGTATGATGTGATATGATCTGGTAATAATTCTAATGGAGTGGCTTGAGGATCTTAAAAGAATTCCCTTATTAATATTTTCAGCTTCCAGAGGGCAACAGGCTAATACAATTTTAAGAATTGTGAACTGCTAAATAAGCTTTAACCAGATTTTAAAGATGCTACCTGATGGTGCTAATTTCAGGCGGTTTTTTTAAACCCTCTTATGATTATAAGAATTGGAATAACAGTACCGAAGAAAAGGGGGAGGGTATCTGTTAATGTAGCTTCCGGATTATCGATATGTATGATACTCAATAATCCAACCATAACTCCCAGCAACAGAACGCCGAATAGTATAGTTGTTCTGGATTCTTTTTTGAACAAAAGTTGGCCTATTTGAATAAAAAAATTGTTATCAGTGGACATAGCGTTGGGTTTCTGTGTTAGTTTTTTAGCCAGCGCTGGCTGATGCTCCTCCTGCTTTATCGGCTGTAGCAGCAGAGGTATCATCGTTGTTAAATAAATAATTGGTGATCAAAAGGGTTGATATTGGGTTACTGCCATCAATCTCTTTACACTCTTTAATAGGAATTAGCTGAACGTTCTATTCTTTTAGATGCAACATAGAATGTTCAATACTAGTTGTTAAAGAAAAAAATGGGTCTGTTAAATAACAGACCCAATATGAATTATTCATCACTGGTGAGTGCTTTTACACCATAATAAACGCCAACACCAATTGCGACACCTACGACAAAAGCTCCGGCTACCATAGCTCCGCCTGCTGCTACTGCTGCAGCACCAGAAAGTGTTACTGGTTCACCACCATTGGTATTAGTGATTTCTTGGTTGTTTAATTCGGTAAGTCCGAATTCATCAAGATTATTAAAGGTAGAGTGTTGTTTTACTGCTGTTTCCATAGTTAAAGAAATTATTAGTTATGAATAGTTTATTTGTCGCTATCAGTTTTGATAGCAGTAATAACACCTAAGACCATACCTGCCACTAATGCTAGATAACAGGAAAGTACTATGGTATGAGCCGTGAACTCTGAGAATTCCATAAACAAAGGTGTTAAAATGAATGAAATTATATGCTTATTTATCAGAGGCGGCTGCAGCGGCGACTCCTGCGGCAACTCCTGCTGCTGTTGCAGCACCTATTGCTCCGGCTACTGTAGCGGCTGAATAAGTAACTCCTAGAATAGTTAAAGCGATGAATCCTCCATCAACTTCTGTTAATGTGTCATCATCTAGTTCTACGAGTTCCATGTGATCTAAATTATCCATGATTTCTTGATTAAGTTATTGCTCTATTTTGATCTAAGCATTAGATCCACAATCAAGAAAAAGGGAGCGACTGAATAAATAAATACACTGATATAATTTTTTTGTTAGAACTGTAAGCTTCCCCATTTTTCGGGGCACACTGCCAACGGCCTTCCAGAAAGTTACCAGCCGGCAGGCCGAAGGGATAGTTGACCGGATTTCCCAGCGACTGGGCAAGATTCATCAGCTTTCATCAAAAACTCTGACCTTTGATAACGATAAGGGCTTTTCCTGGCTATTTCGGAGATCATTGTGCCACCGTCATCAGCATATTATCGAAGACCTCCAGGCCGATACTTACTTTACCCGCCCGTACACTTCTCAGGACAAAGGAACCATATAAAACCCTATTTGGGTGATCAGGCGTTTCTTGCCACAGGGAACAGATCTAGGAAAAGTATCCCGCCAGCGCATCAAAACCGTTGAGCAGTATTTGAACTTTCGACCGATTCGTAACATTTGATTACCTTACCCTATCCAATAAACCCTAAAACACAACTGTGTTGCATTAATCACTTGAATACGGCGTTTAATTAGTCATTGAACTTTGGAATAAATTGTTCATATAAGTGATAGCCTGATCTTTCATTTTTCTATAGATTTATTTCTTTTCATAAACATGTGAATAGCTAAGATTATTAGTATAAGAAAAGGGATTTTAATTAGGTTAGAATAGTCTCCCCATCCGCTTATTATTTGTGATTGCATGTTAAGATGATCATCAAGAAAATTTTTCCCTATGAACATAAATAAGTCATAAGACCAGTGAATGCTGATGCTGTAAAGGAGAGAACCTGAGTGATAATATATTAGGGCTAACAAATAACCAATCAAGAATGCAGTAATATAGAATAAAGGACTCTTATTAAAATGTAGTAGAGAAAAAATAATAGAGGAAATAATAAGAGCAAATTGTAGATGTGATGTATTTTTAAATAGGTAGCGAAATACTAGCCCTCGATATACCATTTCTTCAGCTAAAGCCAAAAAGCAATAGGTCAAGATTCCCGCAAAAAATGTAAATTCTAAACTTTGAACAAGATGAGTAAAAGGAAAGTATCCCTCGGTAGCCTGATAATCGATAAAATCCAAGGTTATAGATATAGATAATATAATCGTCAAAGCCAAGAATGTAAGCAAGGAACTGATAACAAATCACTTCAATTTGGCTTTCCAATTTAAGGGAGAGGAAGAAAATAATGATTTTAAATCCTTTTGATACTGATGAATATATAATGTAACGGCAAGAAAAGACACCAGAAAACCTATCCCTACTATCACACGCCCCAAGAGAGTAGTGGGTGCAATCGATTCATCAAAATGTTGCGGTAGTAAAATATCAAATGGAATAATCCATACTACGGCTATTATATACATGAAAAAGAAGGCCATAAAAGCAGCTTTCATGATTAAATAAACAGTTTCCAATACCTTCATAGACTTCACACTAATCTTTTGTTTTTAGAAGAGGTTATTTTGCTATTCCGAACTATTCAATAACCTTTTGTATTTATTGAATTTTTGTGAAAGGTATGTTGAAACATTAGTAATGTTTCAACATTTAGCCCGACTTAAAAAAATTGGTAATGAGCCTGAACTCATTACTACTTGAGAAGAATTTAAATTGGACCATTATTTCCAATTTATCCAAACTATTTGACGTCATCACCTATATCTTTGACTGTTTCGGCAATATTAACGACCACTGTTCATCTCTTCATTTTGGCTCTTTTCTGTGGTATCCCGATATTCTTCTATTTTTTCAGCCTTTATAGTAATTAATATTTGGAATAACAAACCACCAAATAACCTCATATATTAACAGCAGGAATAATGCTAACAGGATAACAAAGATAACATATGACAGCTTACTTGTTTTATCATCCATTTGTTCAATGACATGGAGAACAAAAAATATGATAACAGAGCTAAATGTGATTATAAAAAGATATTGATGGCTAAGGTGTATCTCCATAGAAAAAATATTAAAGAAAAGCTTTGAAAACCCAGCTCAAATTATAAGCGCAAGGAATACACTTTTAAAAGTTTGAGTCCGAATAGGAAAACTTTGTGGGTTCACAAAGCCTTTCAAAATTAATGTAACTTACCTAATTTAAAATAAGTTAATTATTCAGTACAAGGAGGCGGGAGGCAATCAGCTTTGCCATCCGCATATCCCGCATTACTGGCTGCTGACATAGCTGTGGCATAAGCTCCGGCAGCTAAACTTGCGACTCCTATAGCTACACCAGCTGCAGCGAGTAAGGGTCCTCCACCATTTATGTTCTTTATTTCGGATTGATTTAACTTCTCTAGGTTTAGATTTGGATAATCCATGACATTAAAAGTTTTTGGGTTAAAGTTTAACTTTCACAATCACAATTATTTTGCGCTTCATCATATCCTCTTTGATATGCTCCTACTAAAGGTTTTAGCAGGGCTTTTGTAAGCTCGGCATTTACTAATATAAGACCGCCATTTGTATATTTTAATTGATTTTTACTGACTGGGGATAATCCCATCTCATTTAAATTATCCATAGTATTCACCAATTTTAATTAATGTAGAGTTAATAAGCCATCTCTTGATGGCTCGACTTAAAGTTTATAGCCCTTACTGAATAAATAAATACAGCGACCTATTTTTCTTAAAAAACCTCCTCCAACCTTTCTTTGTTGGTCCTCTGAAATGTTTTCAAATCCTACAATAATTTTTCCTTTCTCTTCATATATATAGCTTTCTCGATAGTGATCGTAGGTGATGGGGCAGTCAAACTCTTCTTTCAACTCTCGTAAAAACTTATACAGCCAGCGCTCCGATATATCTAACTTGTTTGCAAGTTCTTCCGGTGGGCCAGTGCTTTTACGGCGTATCATTGCATCGAGACGTCGAATACGGGTCAAGTAAGTGCGGAGTGACATATAAATGATATTTAGTTGACGGTTTGATCTAATTCAGATAAAGATTTTCCATTCAAAATGGGAAACTGTTTCTGCCAGAGTTTATAATAGGTATCTTCCTGTTCCATAAGCTCTTGATGGGTGCCTTGTTCCACAATTTTCCCTTCATCCAGCACACAGATCTTATCTGCTTGAAAGACAGTACTTAAGCGGTGTGCAATAAGGATGATGGTTTTACCCTGCTCAGTTAAAAGTTCTGTCGTTTGTTGGACATGTTGCTCCGAGGAGGAGTCCAGGGAGGAAGTAGCTTCATCCATGATTAAAACTTCGGGTTCTTGATAAAGGGCTCTCGCTATGGCAATGCGCTGCTTTTGCCCGCCTGAAAGGCTGGCTCCATTCTCCCCGAGATAGGTCTCAAAGCCGTTGGGGAGATTTTCAATAAACTCCATGATTTTCAGTTGCTTACAGATCTTAATGATCTTTTCCATGTCAGGGTCAAACTTACCTACCGCTATATTGTCAATGACATTACCGGCAAAAAGATCAATATCTTGAGGAACCACAGAGATATTATCTCGAAGACTATTATTTGTTATATAATTCAGATTAATATCTCCTATCATCACTTTCCCATTATCCAATGGATAAAGTTTTTGAAGAATATTGATGATCGTTGTTTTGCCCGACCCGCTTTCTCCCACAAAAGCGGTAATTTCGCCTTTGGGGATAGTAAGGGATAAATCTTCAAAAACGGTGACACGAGAACCATAACGAAAATGGACATTTTGGAATGTGATATCACCTACAGATTCCGGCTTTAATTCCATTTGTTGACCTTCCTTTTCTTTTTCCAGGTCCATAATCTCAAAAAGACGGTCAGCGGCAATTAAGGCATCTTGGATGGTCTTATTCATCCCGATAAGTTTCTCCGCAGGTCCGGTAAAGTAGCCGATTACGGCATAAAAGGACATGAGCTCACCGGTGGTAATGGTGTTATCCATTACATAATAAGCTCCCAGCCAAAGCAGAATAATAGTAAATGTTCTGGAGGTAAAAGTAGAGGCATTACCCGCAAAAACGGAGTTTAAACCGGATTGATAAATAGATTTCAGTAACTTGACAAATCGTCCCTCTGTCTTAATATTTGCATAATCTTCAAGTCCAAATTGTTTGATAGTAGAAACGGAATTCAGAGATTCTACCAGCTGAGACTCCAAGTCAGCTGCATTTTCCATCACCTTTCGCTGTGTTTTCTTATTAATTTTGTTGGTTATGAAATAAACCAACACATAGACGGGGATGATTGCCAACATAACCAATCCGAGCTTCCAGAAATAGGTGAACATAAGCCCGAATGAAAAGAGCACAACAAAAATATTGACCGCTAGATTGATAGAAACATCATTGATAAAGGTCCTTATTTTAACCGCATCATTAATTCGTGAAATGATTTCACCAACACGCATTGAGTCAAAAAATCGTTGCGGTAATTTCAACAGATGTTTGTAGTATCCAAGGATGAGTCTTGCATCAATAAGTTGACCGGTTTTGAGGGTGAACACGGTTTTGGTAGCGCCTATGAATATCTGTAACAACAACAAAACCACCATCCCAACGCCCAGAAGGTTGAGTAAGTTTTCATTCCCATCCGGGATAACATGATCAAGGATAAGTTGTACAAAGATGGCCGTTGATAAACCAATGATGGTGAATAAGGCCGCACCAAAGAGGGCTTGCCCTAATACCTTTTTATGGGGCTTCAATAAAAACCAAAGCCGGCTAATGATTGAAACTTTTTCATCACCTGCCTGGAAATCATCGTCGGGCATTAGTAAAACTAAAACGCCGGTCCACTGTTCTTTAAACTCTTCATGGGGTATCTCATGAAGTTTGCCATCCTGGGGGTCCATAACTACTATATGGTCTTCGTTAGCTTCATAAATGACCACATAATGGTGAAGAACTTCTTTTACAACAACGTGAGCAATGGTTGGAGTGGGAATTTTAAAAAGGCTGTCGAACTCTCCTTTCACACCCTTAGCTGAGAATCCAAGTTCTTCTGCAGCTTCTATCATCCCTAATACATTGGTTCCTTTTTTGTCGGTAGAAGCATATTGACGAATTCGAGCAATAGGTAACTTTAGATCATAATGAGCTGCAACTGAGGCTAAGCAGGCTGCCCCGCAATCCGTTATATCGTGTTGTTTAATACCAACTTTACGTTCTTTAAACCACATGTATAATAGATATGTTTATTTGTGTTATTCGTATAGATAATTCTCGAATGGAGAAGTGTAACAGAAGAGGCGAATTATTTGATAGCGACTTCCTTAGACTCAGATTGTTGCTCATCCCATTTAGGGTTTAACCAATCATCCACATTGTCGTATAATAGTTGAAAGAGACTTCGTTCGGTAATCGTAAATCGGGCTTGCATAGTCATCCCTTTTTTTAGTTTACCCCGGTATCCGTTTTCTAACTCCATGTATGATTGGTCCAGCCTACTTTTTACGATAAATATCGGCTGTTTATTAACTACTGTAACATCATTGGAGATTTCTGTAACCGTGCCCTTTAGCATGCCCCATTGATTATAATCAAAGGCAGATACCTGGAAGCGAGCTTCCATCCCTTCTTTAATAAGTCCTATATCTTTTGGCGACACATAACATTCTGCAATAAGGTCAGTGTCTGGAGAAATCTCTGCCAACGGTTGATTGGGAGTGATAAAACTACCCTCATAGATCCCTTGCATATTTTGGATAGTTCCAGAAATCGGTGCCCTGATAATATGTTGTTCTTGTTCTCTTTTAAACTGTTCTCTTTTTGTCTTGAGTTGATCTAATTCTTCTTGATACGCTATTCGATCAGCCTGCCATTTGTTTAGTTGCTGATCAAAGAGCAGTTGTAATTTGTTTTCAGCAGTTTCTAATGCATATGCTGTTTCTTCATGTTTTGCTTTACTTAGCATGTCGCGCTTAAACAGCTTTTGATTCCGGCTATGTCTTTTTTGAATTTTATTTACATTTTGTAGATGTCCCCTAACTTCTTGTTTGAGCTGTAAAAGAGAATGGTTGTATTTAGGGGTCTCGAGGTCAATATGGTGTTGAATGGAGGTGGAATCAATCTGCCCTAATTTTGATAAATCTCTGAGATAACGACTTACTTTTTTTTGTCGCTTTGAATTGAAATGTATTTTTTCTTTTAACAATGGTGCCGCAATTATTGCAACTTGATCTCCTTTTTTTATCGATTCATTTTCTTTGATATATAACCCATCTATTTTCCCGGAGACCAAGGATGTTAATTTATTATGTTTTGTAGTAGGTTGGATCACACCACTACTTTTAACACTTACATCCACATAAATAAATGGTAAAGTAATAATAGATCCGACAACAAATAAGATAGTAGTTACATAGATTAACTTTGTTTTTACCGAATGTTTCTGGAAGTTCGATTCGGCAGAATTTTCTATTATTTCTTCAGGGAATAGTTCTTTGGGCATTTTTTTAAAAAAATCAATTGAAGTTATATATATGAGGAGGCTAGTATTGCTATAGC
The DNA here is from genome assembly GCF_011059105.1 of Fodinibius halophilus. GTDB lineage: Bacteria > Bacteroidota > Rhodothermia > Balneolales > Balneolaceae > Fodinibius > Fodinibius halophilus. The sequence goes on from NZ_JAALLS010000024.1 coordinate 60,933, forward strand.
CTCCCCATGAAAAAATGGTAGATCAGTAATCACCGTTTATAATATCTTTGAGTGGGTCGGGATATGGTATACAGCCCCCATCATCAGGGTCATTGGGATCATCCCATACTCCTGTACCATTACCACCTTCAAAGTTTCTACTTTCTTCAGGTGTCAATTCATCTAAATGTAGATTTTTTAACTTCTTACTGTCAAGCATAATTGCCTCTTGTTGTGTTATAGTTGTTTATAATGAACGGTTTCTCACGAAACACTTACAATCAATTTGTATAGAGAAGCAAAGTAAATAGCTACCTTTAGTTATTTTTGATGATCTTAGAGACGAGGTTCTTATTACTATCTAGTGCAATGAGAGAGTGAAGTTCTTTTCTTTTTTCTAAACAAAACTTGGTGAGACTAAATGTTCCTGTTAGCTGAGTTTTTTTTATGATATTTTTCCGATGATTATTAATGGTGTGGTGACTCCGAGACCAGTCGCTGGCTATTTGCTTTGTTTCTTTCCCTTTTGATATTTCAAACATCGTCTGTAGTTCTGTTTTGGTTAAGGGCTTTTTTAACTCTTTTTTTAAGAGCTTTTCTTGTTTTTTTTCATCTGTTGCCGCGAGAAAGTCCAGGATATAATTACTAAAAAAAAGTTCTTTGTTTTCTCTTCTCTTTATTGCTTGAAACAAATACTTAATATCATCTTGTTTGTAGACAAAATTGATTGAAGAGCAGTTAAACTTAAATAGCCAAAATAGATGTTTTAGTTCACCTATAAGTGTTATAGCATGATCCCGGGTACAAAATATTTCTAAATCGTGTTTCTCTAAGAGAAGCAAAGCCCTTGCATCAATTAGTAGATTTTGTTTTGGATTGGCACGAGAGATTATTTGGCTGAACGTACTCTTATTGTGATGGTTTATTTTATAATTCGTTTTGTTAAATAGTTGAGATAATGCTATTGCTTCTATATTGCTAGGGTGTAAAAGATGTATAGTCATTCCTTTTTGGGATACCTTGATTGCCAACAACTTACTTACTAAGAGAACTGTATTATCAAGAGTGATATCCAAGTAGATCGTTACAGATATTACATTAAAAAGTCTTAATTAATATGCAATATGTTAGGGGATATGGCATGCATTCTCCGGTATAAAGATTACTGGAAATGCTTTTAAAGAAAGAGGGAGTAATTTTTTCCGTAAAGTTATATGATCTAAACCTACTTTGAGAGAGGGTGCGGGATGTAAGCAGATAGGTTCGAATATATTACTCTATAAAGCTACCACTTTTTAAACTACCATTTTTTAAAAAGGTATAAGAATATCTCCTGATTAAATAAAATATGCTCTTGTAAGGTTTAGTGATATTACTCTTTTTCTAAAACTCTTTTCTCTATTAGAAGGTATTTATTAAAGAGTTTTGAGTTATATTCGCTTTGCAAAACGAAAGAACTTTATAAGTAAAAAGGATGGTCGGTTGGTAGAATTGTTTAAATTCAGCAATACTGATGAATAAAGGCGGGTTAACCTTCCCCTTCTCCCAGGTAATCCTGAGTTATTTTTCGGGTCTGTTCAGCGCCCATATATTTTTCAAGATCATATAAGGTGATCCGCTTTTCACCGTCATGAAAAGAATATGTTAAATGACCACTTTCAATTTCACGTTCTACCTCACTGGTCTTCATATCTAACATTTCACCAACTTCTTCCAGAGAGAACATCGACCGCATAATACTACCTATAATTTATTTAGCTTGGTTGATCAATTGGCTCTAAAAATAGAAAAAATCAACTTTTTTACTAGTCAAATATCAACTATTAATGAAACAGTAATGAATATAAGGGTATAAACGCTTTAAGTCAGGTTTAAAACTTCCTGGTGCCGAAAACAGGAAGTAATATGGTCATTAACCATACCGGTAGCTTGCATATGAGCGTATATTATAGTGCTGCCAATAAATTTAAAGCCTCGCTGCTTAAGATCTTTACTTAATTTGTTCGAAATTGGAGTATTAGTCGGCACCTCTTCTAACGATTTCCATTCGTTTTGTATAGGGTCCCCACCAACAAAATCCCATATATAATTACAAAAGCTTCCGAACTCTTCCTGTATCGCAATAAAACGCTGCGCATTGTTTATCGCCGACCTGATTTTATTTTCATTTCTGATGATTTCAGGATTTTGAAGTAGTTCTTGCACTTTTTCTTCATCGAAACGCGCTACTTTCTGTACATCAAAATTAGCAAAAGCCTCTCGGTACCCGGCCCGTTTTTTAAGAATAGTACTCCAGCTTAATCCCGCTTGAGCACTTTCCAGCATGAGAAATTCAAATTGCGTCTTATCATCATGGACAGGCACTCCCCATTCTTCGTCGTGATATCTAACATATTGGTCAAAAGTTCCTTCGCACCAGTCGCATCGAGTAGGCATTTTTGGGTTTGTTAATTTAAAACGGCATTATTGCAATTACTTTTAGCCTAAAATAGGAAATCGATGCACTGGGAAAAACTTATTGAAACATTTGGAGAGAAAACTGAAATTAGTAAAAAGCTATCCGGTCAGGTTGAACTGCTAACTCATTTCTTGGAAGAGATCGTGGGTGATAAAGAGGAGAAAGAGTTCTTGGAAATGTTGACCACCTTCCCGGAGTTGGCAGCAGAGGCTTTTGATGAGGGGGATTCAAAAGTATTTAACAAGCTGGAGACTAAAATTGAAGCTCTTTCTATAGATCAAATATCTGCGTTTCTGCGGTATTATACCGTTTTCTTTCATCTAATGAATTCACAGGAGCAAAGAGAGATTACACGAATCAATCGTGAACGGGCCATTCATACCAATCCTGAATCGCCACGAAATGAAAGTATCGCAGAAGCGGTTCACTATCTAAAAGAGCAAGGGCACAGTGTTGATGAAGCTGTTGCAGTGATTGGTAAACTCGATATCCAGCCGACCATAACTGCCCACCCCACCGAAGCACGCAGGCATAGCGTGTTGATTAAGCAGCAGCGGATAACGGAGATGATTGATCAGCTACGTCTAAAAGATCTGACACCTTATGAGCGCAAGGCGATGAAGATGGATATTTTAAATGAGATTCATCTGCTAATGGCAACTGATGAGGTGCGAACGGGAGAGGTTACGGTGGAAGATGAGGTGGAAAATGGGATGTTTTATTTTCGGAATGCGATATGGGAGACCATTCCCGTACTCTATGATGATCTGCGTAATGCCTTTGAAATGTATTATGATGAGCTGCTGGACTTTGACACTATACTGCGTTATCGGTCTTGGATTGGTAGTGATCGGGATGGTAATCCTAATGTAACGCCAGAGGTGACCTGGGAGACAATCTTGGAACAGCGTCAAAATGTGATAGAGCTTTATCTTGATGAATTGAATGAGCTGCGCCGCTACTTGAGCATCTCGCAGAATAAATATACGATTACCGATAAACTGGACGAATCTCTGGAGAAAGAACAACAGCTTCGGGCTTTGTCGGAGCGTTACCAGCGGTTATATAATAAGGAACCGTATCGTCGTAAGGTTACGCATATGATGCATAAGTTGCGCCATCAGTTGAAAGCGGCAGACTCTGATAATCCCGGCTATATCCTAAAAGAGGCTCAGAGCTATCGCGCAAAAGATTTTGTTGCCGATTTGGAAATGATTCGCGAGAGCCTTTCCCAATCCGGATTGGAAAGTGTAGCAGGGCAGGGGAAACTCAAACATCTGTTAGTACGGGCTAAAACGTTTGGATTCCATATGGCGGCCCTGGATATCCGTCAACACAGTGCTAAACATGAAGCCGCAGTAGCTGAACTACTTTCTGCAGGAGAGGTTACAGAGCAATATTTAGAACTCTCTGAGGATGAAAAAGTGGCTTTGCTCACTGAAGAGCTGAAAAATCCGCGTCCACTATCTCCGGTCCATGCACAACTGGGAGATGGTACTGCACAGATGCTAGAGGTTTTCGAAACTATCGGGCAGATGCTGGAGCTGGACCGTAACAGTATTGGTGATTATATCATTAGTATGACCCACGGCGTAAGCGATATGCTAGAGGTATTTATTCTGGCTAAAGAGGTAGGACTTTGGAGCTTTAATGCCGATACCGTTGAGAGCCAGATCGATGTAGTACCACTTTTTGAGACAATCGAAGATCTGGAGGAGTGTGGAAAGATAATGAGCGAGATTTTTGAGAGTCCCCTTTACCAGGAACAACTTGCTGCCCGAGATAATCTGCAGGAGATTATGCTTGGTTATTCCGACAGTAACAAGGATGGTGGCTATTGGATGGCCAACTGGGCCCTTGAGAAAGCGCAACGTAGTTTGGGTAAAGTATGCCGTGAATATGATGTAGACTTTAGGTTATTCCACGGACGCGGTGGTACCGTAGGGCGTGGGGGCGGACGCTCAAACCAGGCTATTTTAGCTCTGCCACCTATTAGCAATAATGGGCGTATCCGTTTTACAGAACAGGGTGAAGTGATATCATTTCGCTATTCGCTGGCCCCGATAACACGCCGCCATTTAGAACAGGTTGTGAATGCGATGATTCGGGTTACAGTATCATCGCACGAATCATACGAAGGCCGGGAGCTGTTTAGCGACACAATGGAGCAGCTTGCCACAGCCTCGATGGAAAGCTATCGCGATCTTATCGATGATGAGGGCTTTTGGAGTTGGTATACCGCGAAGACGCCTATTGAACATATCAGCCGGTTGCCTATTGCTTCGCGCCCGGTATCACGGGGCAGTGCCAAAGCGGCAGATTTTGAAAACCTGCGTGCTATACCCTGGGTATTTGCTTGGACACAAGTACGCTATAATGTGCCGGGTTGGTATGGCATTGGCAATGTACTGAGTACCTTAATTGAACAGGAAGACAAACTTGATCAGCTACAAAAGTGGTATGAAGAAAAAATTTTCTTTAAAACAGTGCTCGACAATGCCCAACGCGAGATGGCCCGCACGCATATTCCCACTGCTAATATTTATAAGGATATTGATGACGGCACTTTTCACCGCCGAATTACAGATGACTTTGATAAAGCAGCCCAGGCTATCACTGAGATCACCGGACAGCAACATATTCTTGAAAACAGTCCCGTTATCAAGAAGTCGATTCGATTCCGAAATCCATTTACCTATCCACTTAATATGATGCAGACCGAGCTGTTACAGCGATGGGAAAGCAGTCAGGAAGATGAAGAGGACGCTCTGCGAAACGCCCTTTTCCTAAGTATCAACGGGGTAGCCGCCGCCATGCAAAGCACGGGCTAACAATTAGGAATTAAAAATTTTGAATTAGGAATTTAGCTCAAGCAAATTCCTAATTCTTCATTCCTCATTCCTAATTAAATTTTTCATTTGGCGGCGGAATTTGGGAGCTCCACCGTTGGCAGGATGGCGTACCGGCGTATATGAGTCTATACCAAATGCATCCAGGCTTTGTTCACACTTACGCCCCACAGCAATAAGCTGTCCATCGGGGAAAAGCTCAAGAAAGGCACGGAGTGAAGGATAGCCTTTTTCAAGTTCGCTATCAGTAGGAGTACGGTTACTCAGTAGGCCATCGTCCTCATCATATGGATGCCAAGGCAGGGCATTCCAAAGTACCGTTTCATAGGGATCGATCCCCAATTGGTAGAGCGCTTTCCACATAATTGTGGCTGTAGGTTCCGACATCCCTTTTTCTTTAACTTCGGGCTTGCTGGTTCGCTGTGGTTCAATAGAGGTAAAGGCCCCGTCAGCCGGAATACCATGCACCGGCTCGTGATGACCAAGCAGAATACGTTCGGAAGTCATTGCAATTCCGGTAAAATGTCCGCCTTGATATCCCAAAGCTTCAGCAATAAAAAGATATTTAGCACTGTCGAGACGTTCTTCGAGATAGGTCCGTAGTTGTTTTTTTCGGATATCAGGACCCTGCTCATTGAGATCGTGATGGGGATCGGTCTGGTACCAGGGATTGAAGAAAGCACCGCTTGGGGTATCTGCAAGGAGATCAAAAAGAGAGTCAATACTGCTCATGAATATATCGTGAATTACTAGTTGTTATAAATGGTGATTTTTGTAAAGCGTACTATGCCATCGGCTTTAGCGGTTAAAAATAGGCTGATGCGTCATCCTGTTCATCAGTTGACTGATCAATAATCTTGATACGAGTTGGTAGCAGGGCAACGGTGTCTACCCTAGGTAGATCCCGGAGCAAGTCCGGGATGACAAGGAGTTATATCTCGTTCATAATTTAAGATTACTAGTTGAGCTTATTTCGGCCTCCTTCTGCAATGGGCAACGATAGTTGGTATCACTGTTGTCTTGGGATTAACATCAGCTTTGTTTGCCGCCCGTCAATATAGCGGACAGAATCGCCATTAAAAAAGGCATCTTCTTCCAGCATAATTCGAATACTTTTGCCCCATTCGGGAATATCTACCGTTGCGTTCAGCTCAATAGAATAGGCTGTATTGGGATAGAGCGGATAGTCGCCTTTACCGGCTACGCCACCCTGTTGATCCCAAAGTCCGATAGTAGGACCGGCCCCGTGTCCATGAAAACCTATAGGATGTGTATAGATACTGGGAGTGATACCTTGTTCTTTAGCTTGTGTTCGCGAAAGAGCTAAAACCTCATTTCCAGTTCGTCCGTTTTTAAAGTTGCTTGTAAGAATATCTTGGAGTTTGTTCCCCTCAGATAACGCCTTTTGCAATCCCTTGGGGGCAGTCGATTCGCCCGGTTTCAATACGTAAGCGTGTTGTTGTGTGTCTGTATTTAATCCCAGGTAGGTAATCCCAAAATCCACGTGCAGCAGGTCACCGGGGCGGATGGTATTTTTAGCCGGACGTTTTGAAAAGTTGGCCAAAAAGCTGGTATCCGGGTCGGTTGCACGCTGTACCGAAACGCTGGGATGGAACCAAGCCGTTAGGTTCAGATCTCGAATGCGCTCTCGGTACCACCATTCCACATCTTTAGTCGTTGTAATGCCCGGCTGTATTACTTTTTCTGAAAAACCTTCTTCAATAATATCGTGGGCAATATGACAGATCATGGGATAGACCTGCATTTCAGGCTCAGTTCTTGTTTCAAGCCAGCCAATGGCTAAGTTTTCGCCAGATACAATGCGGTTTTGATACTTCTCAGGCAAAGCATGGGTTAACGCCTCGTACTCTGAATGGCTTATGCCATCAGCCAAAGCAAAGGTAGAAGAATAATTGAGGGCAATCTTTTGCGGATCTCTTTCCTCAATAATGTCAGCCAGTCGTTGCCATTGGTCAGGCTGCTTAGATTTATCCCAGGCTGTTTTGAAAAACTTGCCGATGTCATAGCGGGCTACGGCTAACCGCTTAACCATTTCCCCGTTATCCCAGAAAATAAGTATAGTGCGTCGCCGGGCCGTTTGCCATGTGGCCGGTAGCATCGTTTTTATGACCGGATCTTCATTATATTCACGGCCGTCAATAATCCACATGTCAATATTATTACGACGTATGAGCTTTGGAACAACATTATCAAGACGATATTCAAGCCAGCGATTTTGAACTTCGGCCCGCTCTTGCATAGGTAGTATACGAGGAGGGCTCGATTGTTGAGCAAAAGAGGTATTTGAAAAAAAGAAAATGGCAATAATTCCCAACAGGATGCCCGATCGCGAAGAGGTTTTCATAGACATTGTTTTTAATTGAGGTATTAATAGAGAATATTTAAGAAGCAGAAAGCGGAACAGTTTTTCAACTATCTTCTGTTAAAGCATTTCTGCACTCTATATTATTTTTAATAAGGTTTTCTATCAAAAACCCCGTATTTTATATGGTCGTTTTAATAAATGAATAGTTATGACAACCAAAACTGCATTGAAGATTACAAAAATATCAAACAGCCGTTTAACTGAGGTTAATCTGGATGATCCCGGCTTTGGTCGTGTTTTCTCTGACCATATGCTTGAGGTTGAATATTCCGACGGTTATTGGAAAGAAGCAGAAATAAAGCCTTTCGGCAGTATTGACGTGACTCCTGCGCTTAATACCCTGCATTATGCCCAGTCGGTGTTTGAAGGAATGAAAGCCTATTATATAGATGAAGAGACCATCAATCTCTTTCGTCCTGAACAGAACTATGAGAGGATGGCTCGTTCATGTGAGCGCATGTGTATTCCCGTACTTGATAAAGAGACGTTCATGGAAGGGCTGACAGAGCTTATTAAGCTCGACCATAAATGGGTGCCAAAGAAAGATGGTAATACGCTATATATACGACCTCTGGCTTGTGCGTTTGATCCTGTAATCTCCGCAAGTATCGCAGAAAATTATCGGTTTTTTATAATGACTTCTCCCGTCGGGGCTTATTACAATAAAGCCGTTCGGTTGACCTCTTCACAGAAGTATGTTCGGGCTGCTAAAGGGGGCGTTGGGTTTGCCAAAGCTTCAGGAAATTATGCGGCCAGCTTTTATCCGGCTAAAAAAGCACAGGAGAATGGTTTTGATCAGGTTCTTTGGCTCGATGCCAAAGAACATAAATATGTAGAAGAAGTAGGAACGATGAATATCTTCTTCGTGATTGACGGGGTGTTGGTAACACCCGAACTAAGCGGCACTATATTGCCGGGCATCACGCGAGACTCTATCTTGCAGCTTGCTGACTATTGGGATATGCCTTTTGAGGAACGGCGCTTGACAATAGACGAAGTCATGAAGGCAGGCAGAGAAGGAGTCTTGGATGAGGTGTTCGGTGCAGGTACTGCAGCGGTAATCTCTCCGGTTAAAGAAGTACACCACGACGGAGAATCAGTGACCTTTGATACTGATTCTCGCGGACCTATAGGTCAGAAACTTTATGACACCCTTACCGGTATCCAGCAGGGTAGAATTGATGATCCTTTTGGATGGGCTCATCCGGTAAAAGTAGGGTAACAACATAATAATATAGTACTGAGTATGTAGAATACTCAGTACTAATTTCATTTCTATTAATATCCTTTTTGGCGTTCTACCTTATGGTTTAGCTCCATTCCGGACAGTGCTCTTTTATAGTTATCTACTATTTGGTCGGCCACTTCTGAAGGTTGCGTAATGCTGGCAATATGTGGGGTAATTATAATATTAGAGCGGTTCCTCAGAAAACAGATCCGATTAATCTGGTAAAAACTTGCCATTTTTATTTTTTTTTGCTAAATAAAATTACGTTCGTTATTCAAAATCTAAAAAAGAGAGGTAATTATGATCAAGAAAAAGGCCATTCGTAATTTTGTTATTGCATTACTATTTGCATTGTCATTTCCTGTTATTGAGGCTTCAGCCGATATAATCATAGTTGAGTCTGATGATTGGTTTGCATCAGAAGTAACTTATACAGGAATAATAGACAGTGGGACTTTAGTTTTAGTGCAAAATTGTCCGGGTGTTTTTGGTTCATGCTAATAACTTAACAATTGGCACTTCCTTTTACGGGAGTGCCAATTGATAATCGTATTTCATTATAAAAAGTTTTGAAAACCCAGTGAACATCTCTTGTCATTTAAAGACTGTTGAAGAATCTATTGAGTTGAAAGGAGAAGATACTTCTAAGATGACAAATCAGTTGTTTTTAGCCTTCTAATTAGTTTTAACTATAATAATGAAAAGAAGATATTGGATTTTAATAATATTGATACTTTTCGGTTGTTCAAATAAAAAAGAATTTCCGGGAATGCCGGAACAGCAAGAGAAATTGCTGAGTGAACACCAGCAAAAAAGTGTTAATCTTTCTAAAAGTTTTGAATCGTCTGATCTTATTACTGTAAGGCAAAATGGGAACATAAAAGCTTTTCCTTTTACGTTGGAAAAGCTGGACAGTACTACATTTGAACATCCCGAAAGTATTGGGATTTCTAAGCTTATAGAAACTGAAAATTATTTTTTCTTGGATAATATTGTTTTATCACCCAATGGTTATAATACTGCTAAATATGATAAAAAAGGTACTTTTCTTGCTTCTTTTGCTCGTAAAGGGAGAGGGCCTGGAGAAAAAACAACAAGAGGTGTTATTGTTGAACGTAATGATACAACCTATTTGTTCGACAATGGCTATATAAAATTATTCGATGAGACTCTTACCGAAATAGACAGAACCTTTATAGGGTTATGGGCCTATCAGGCTTTTATTGATGGGCAAGGTTTCGATTTGAATATAGCATCGAACGAATACTTTCCCTATCCAGTCACAAGAGTAGACAAGAAGTCATATGATATTCAAATGAGTTTGATGGATGATCGATCAGATATATTCAATGTCTCGGTATCAAACAGTAAAACATTTTTCTCTAATGATGAGCTTATAATTTATGCAAAAACAACGTTAAACTTAATACACGTGATTGAAAAAAAGAGCAAATCTTTTGCTCATTATGAAATTATATCTGAAATAATTCGGGAAAATGAAGATTCTATTGAAAAGGGAGCAACTCCGGATGAGTTAGTCAGCTTTCTTGAAAATCTATTTGTAATAGAAAAGCTTCATTACAAAAACCAAACTTTATGGATATTGTTTAGGGATGGCGGCGGTGATAACTTGAAAAGGTATTTGGGCAAAGTTACTAATCTCCGCTCTTTAGACAGTAGTGCTGATATAGAAATTTATGATTTAAAAAAAATAGGGTATAAGCATAACTATTCATTTTTTAATAACCATATAAATGTCTCGGATAGGATAGAGGGAGATAAAAAAACATTTTTATATCAAATAAAATTAAATCAGTTATGAGGAGGGGGCTCATATTTATTCTTTTCCTTATCGTCTCATGTGAGGATAAGGGGGCATATTTTAATGACCATCGATTGATAGAGAAAAGTAGTAAATATAACTTGTTTGTGTTTTTTTCAGATGATGATTGTATGGCTTGTACAACAGAGTTTGTGTATTATAATAGGTTAAATTCTGATATACATAAATCAAATTTATTTATCAAGGGAATTACTAATGTAAGTGACAGTTCATTGATTAATGCTTTTGTAAAGCAAAATGATATAAAGTTTGAGGTATATAAAAGCGAAGAACTTTTTAAAAAGTATACAATAGGTGATACGCCACAAAGTGTATTAATCAATGTGGAGAGAGATAATATTATCATTTTTCGTTCCTTTAGGAAAAAAACACTCTCATCGCAACAAGCAACTTACGACATAATAAACTTGATTGTAAGAAACTCATATTAGGACTCATAATTAACTAGGATCTTATGAAGCAATTCCAACTTAGAGAGGGTTGGAATTGTAGTCCAATTGAACTTGCTACATTTTGGTGGACACCCAGTTAA
>NZ_JAALLS010000025.1 GCF_011059105.1 Fodinibius halophilus
GGATGACTGCCTGGTTTTGCAAAGGTCCCTAATAAATAACTGCTGTATAACTATGCTTCAGCTTTTTTCTTAGCTCTTTTTCGCTCGTTGAAATCGAGATATTTTTTACGAATCCGCAAGCTTTTGGGCGTTACTTCCAAAAGTTCATCATCATCGATAAACTCGATGCACTGTTCCAGACTCATCTTTTTGGCCGGGGCAATCTTAACCTCATCAGCACTCTGGGTAGCACGGTGGTTCGTAAGGTTTTTCTTCTTCACTACGTTAACAACCAGATCATCAGAACGATTGTTAATACCTACTACCTGTCCTTCGTACACTGAATCACCGGGTTCAACCAAGAACGTACCCCGATCCTGCAGGCCTTCAAGCGCATAACTGGTGACTTCCCCTTTTTCTAAAGAGATGAGCGTACCACTGTTACGTCCGGGAATCTCACCGGCATAGGGCTCATAGGCATCAAACTGCTGGTGCATAATACCGGTACCGCGCGTTTCGGTGAGCATCTCTCCCCTGAAACCGATGAGGCCACGAGATGGCACCTTAAAGATCAGGCGATTATTGTCTCCCTCCTGGGTCATTGAGGTCATAATTCCTCTGCGCTGCTGCAGGTTATCAATTACACGGTTACTGTAATCTTTGTGTACATCTACAACCACCTCTTCAAAAGGCTCGTGCCGCTGCCCATCAATTTCTTTATACAGTACTTCAGGGCGCGATACCGCAAACTCATATCCTTCTCGGCGCATTGTTTCCGTCAGAATAGCCAACTGTAACTCTCCACGGCCGGCAACCTTGTAAATGTCAGGGTCGTCGGTCTGCTCAACTTCAATAGAAACATTAGTGCGAATTTCACGCATCAATCGATCTTTAATCATATTTGAAGTCACATACTCACCCTCTAATCCTGCGAAAGGTGAATCATTAACCCGGAAAAACATCGCCATTGTCGGCTGATCGATATCATAATAGTCGAGGGCGGTCATTTCGTTCGTGGCCGTCAGGGTGTCCCCGATATCCACCTTTTCATATCCGGCCAATGCAAAAATATCTCCGGCTACTGCTTTCTCTACCGGTTCGCGCTTCAAGCCGGTAAAAGTAAAGAGTTTGGTAGCTTTTGCTTTTTCTTTGAGATCCCCGTTCCGATCAAGCAGGGCAATCTCTTGGCCCTGTTCAATAGTCCCCTGTTCCACACGTCCGATGGCAATACGACCGACATAATCATTCCAGTCCATACTGCTGACCAACATCTTAAAGGGTGCATCAAACTCTTGCTCGGGGGCTGGTATGGTTTCCACAATCTTATCAAAAAGTGGGGTAAGATCATCGTTATCGTCTTCAAGCTCGTGCTTGGCAATTCCGTTAATCCCTTCGGCATAAATAATTGGAAAATCTAACTGTTCATCAGAGGCATCCAGCATCACGAACAAGTCGAAGATCTCATTCAGCACAGCATCAGGACGCGCATCTTTTCGGTCGATCTTGTTGATCACTACAATAGGTTCATAGCCCAAATCTAATGATTTGCGAAGCACAAACTTCGTTTGCGGGAGTGGACCTTCGGCAGCATCCACCAATATAATCACCCCGTTTACCATCTTAAGGATACGTTCTACTTCTCCACCGAAATCAGCGTGACCGGGGGTGTCGACAATATTTATTTTGGTATCTCCCCACTTAACAGCCGTATTCTTGGAACTAATGGTAATCCCTTTCTCTTTCTCCAGATCCCCGGAGTCCATCACCCGTTCTGCAACCTCTTCATTTTCGCGAAAGGTACCGCTCTGCTTTAACATTTGGTCGACCAGGGTTGTTTTACCGTGATCAACGTGGGCTATGATGGCTATATTTCTTAAATCGTTGTACATAAAAAATTGAGTATTATTTAGATAGGTCCTTCAGAAGTTCGTGTCAGCCTGTCTAACGTCCGACAGATCAGGTTCTTCGTTCTAAAAAGAGAAGAGGGTAGATTCTGAAATAAGTTCAGAATGACATAAGGGCCTACATCCTATTTTCACAAGCGTGCAAAGATACGACTTTATTTGCGTAATTCATTATTAGAAAGTTCATTTTTTTCTAATATGCTTTAGCACTCCCTAAATTGCTCATCAGCAGGTATTTTGGTATATATAGATTCAGCAATTTAGAGTTTTAACTCCTCTTAAATATTTTCCGGGTAAAACGCAGGTTTAAAGCACCGGTTTTCCCAGGGTAGGATAGACAACCAGTTTTAAAACAAAATTATTATTTTTGATGGACTTAGAGATTGAAGACCAGCGGTTTATTATCTGTGGTGCAAGTAGTGGATTTGGGCGAGCTATAGCAGAATTACTTTTAGACGAAGGGGCCAGCATAATTGCGGTTGCTCGTCGCGAAGAAAAGCTTAAAGAGCTGCAAGATAACTACCCTGACGCTACCGATATTATTGCCGGCGATCTCACCGATGATGATACACACAACAAAATTGAAGCAGCTATTGGCAATGAGCAACTTCATGGCGTCGTTGTCAATGCTGGTGGACCTCCGGCCTTAAGCCCGTTAGAAACAGCCATTTATGACTGGGACCAAGCCTATGAGAAGGTAATGCGCTGGAAAATTGAGCTTGTTCTGCGATTGGTTTCTTATTTTACCTCCAAAGAATACGGACGTATCCTATTTGTAGAAAGCCAATCTGTAAAACAGCCTATTCCGTCGCTCGTGTTAAGCAATTCATTTCGAGCCGGTATCGTCGGTTTTGCGAAATCTCTCTCGCAGGAAGTTGCCGATACCGGGGTAACGGTCAATGTTCTGGCCCCCGGATCTCACGATACTCCTGCCATTGAACGCGTCATCAAAAAGAAAGTCGACAACTCCGATAAATCATATGAAGAGGTAAAAGAGGAGATGGAAGCTGCTATCCCGGTAGGACGTTTTGGGAAAGGCGAAGAGATCGCTTCATTGGCCGGCTGGGTGTTATCCCCCCATTCCTCATACGTAACGGGGCAAACAATAAGCCACGACGGCGGCAGCATACAGGGAATTTTTGGCTAGCTACTCCCTTTAGATCATTTTTTCAATAGAGATCCCCTAATAGGTTTCGGGGATAACGAGTGACCATTAATAGACTAACAACCAACACTGCTATGAATAGGGAACTATTCGATTATTCAATAATTATTTTCATGGGTATTATGTTATCAGTAATTATATACCTGGACTGGGCTGATTTCTATACCACTTTTTCTCTGATTCCTTTAGCCGGATTTTATTATCTTGGACAATATACCGAGCGTACATTTGGGCCTACCAATATTTAAGTTCGGTCAGAATTTGTTCATAAAATATTAGTATTACAATCTAACTGACTATGTGGCATCAGCAGAAGATAACCCTTTCCAAGAAATCTCGGGGCTATCATATTATCACAGATGAGATTTTAGAAACCATTCCTAAAATCAAAGAGATTAGAACGGGCTTGGCTCATATTTTTATCCAACATACCAGTGCCAGCCTCACCATCAATGAGAATGCAGATCCCTCGGTACGTCGCGACTTCTTAACTCATTTCAAACGGATGGTCCCGGAAGATACCTCGATGTATGAGCATACCCTTGAAGGCCCCGATGATATGACCTCTCATATTAAAAGCTCGATGATGGGTTCATCGGTAAGTATCCCCATTACGGATGGCAAACTAAACCTTGGAACCTGGCAGGGTATCTATTTATGTGAACACCGGAATAATGGTGGACGCAGGAAGCTGGTCGTAACGCTGCATGGAGAATAGCTTTTCACAATTTAGGCCTTCAAAAAATGAGCAACAGACAAGAGAATATCGAAAACGAGTTTAGGGATGAAGACCTGCAAGAGTTAGCTTCACAGCTATGTTCTCCTGAGGGAGAAAAAGGTGTTGAGGTTGCCCAAAAGATGGAAGAAACTAACATTAGCATGACATTGAGTACTATTGATTCACTTAGTATTTCTGATAATGATACCATTTTAGAAATTGGCCACGGCAACTGCAGTCATTTGGATAAAGTACTCAATCAAGCTGAAGATATACGATATCACGGCCTGGAAATTTCAGAAACCATGAAGAGAGAAGCAGAAAGGATTAACAGGGATAAAATTGACTCGAATCTCGCTTCCTTTCATTTATATGACGGTCTTAACTTTCCATTCGAAGATCTCACCTTCAATCATGCTATGACTGTCAATACGATATACTTTTGGGAGAAATCCGTTCATCTACTTAACGAAGTCTTCAGGGTGCTAAAACCCGGCGGTTCCTGTAGCATCGGTTTTGCCCAGAAGTCTTTTATGAAACAGCTGCCTTTTGCAGAGTATGGGTTTAACCTTTTTAATACTGACGATGTTAAAAAGCTCGTTGCAGAAACAGCATTCCAGGTTGCTTCTGTCCGCGATAAAACTGAACAAGTTACCAGCAAAAGTGGTGACGAGGTGGAACGAGAATATACCGTTATTACTCTTACAAAGTAAGGAGGCTTTGCAAAACCATCCGCACCTTCTCATTTCTACTGGAGAATCAGTATCTCATGTACAGTAGCATTAAAGCGAAGATCCTGAAATAAATTCAGGATGATGTATCTGGTTTTGCAAAACACTTAAAATAGTTAGCCCTCCCCCTTAGCTAGATTTTCTTACAATTTATTTTGAAATAGCATAGCCAAGATTTAGATTCCCAGATATAATTATCATCTGGATTTTACATTTTAAAATTATTTATTATGAAATTAACAGAACTTCAAGAGATTACATTAATAGGATTGTCATTGCCCGAAAAAACGACCAATGAGAATAATCAGGCCCAAAAAGATTGTGGGCAATTATGGGAAAGATTTCAATCTGAGGATTGTATATCTAATATTCCCAATAAACTCGGTGATGAAGTCTTTGCCGTTTACCACGATTATGAGGGGGATTTCACCCAACCATATTCCTATTTTATAGGTTGTAAAGTACCTGCAGAAACTGAAGTTCCTAAAGGAATGGATCAACTGACAATCCCCGAAGGGAAGTACCAAAAAATCACTGCTAAAGGAGAAATACCCGACTGCGTAGCTAATGCCTGGCGCGAAATATGGGAAAAAGATGGAGAGCTAAACAGGAAGTATCTCGCTGATTTTGAGGTATATGGCTCCAAAAGTCAAGATTGGGATAATGCTGAGGTTGATATTTATCTTTCAACAAAATAGCGGGATCTGCAATTAAGAATGAAGATTATTTTTTAAAGCTAAGTGCTTCACTCTCGTTCCGCAGCTGAGTATCGGAACGAGATGATATGTGACAGGACAACCCCCCCTCCCGCTTCGCGGTACTCCCCTCGAGGGGAGATAATCCGTGGCTTACTTTTATATTTCACTATTTATTTAAAAAAAGATTCATGTGTCTCCTCCCTGCGAGCTGTACAGACTTGGGACAACATAGTACGCTTTAGGGGTACTAAAATGTATCACGGCCATCCTCCGCCACTACGTTAAAACTTCGAGGCCATAGCTGTACTTCCTTCCCTTCACATTACCTGCCATATCATAGTTAGAAGCACAAAGAGGATTATTTCTTGCTCTATCAACGCCTGTCATCGCGAGTGAAGCGCGGCGATCTCCCTGACATAGCTACTTGATACGTTAAAGGATATCCTTTTAGCTCCTATGCGATCTAAGAAAGGGAGACTGCTTTAAATTTGGTGATTTAATTACCTTAAGATGAACTATAACATCCCCAGCCCCCTTCTTACTACACTCAACGCTTTTCATTCGGATAATGTCTGAAGGGGGAGCTTTTTCTTGCCCTTCAACAGAACTCCGAAAAAGATCCCTCCTCGAGGAGGATGGGCAATTCGCGGATTTCGAATTGGTCGGGAGGTGTTCCGTTCTCGAAAATAGCTCTATGATATATGCCCCCCCTTTAGCTACTACGCGAACTTATTCGAGGAGATCCTTCGGCTTCACTACGTTGCGCTCAGGATGACAGTGATTCTGCTGAAGAACGGAGTTTCCTTACCTGATCGCAGGACGAGACCAAGGGTGGGTCAATAGTAGTACATGCATTTCCACGCAGAGAATAAAACCGAGATCCCGAAAGAGATACTTCGCTGAGCTCAGCACATGGTTCGGGATGACAAGGAATTATAATATGGTTTTTAAAGTCGGGGGCCTGGAGACAAATCGCGGGAAAAGCGTGTTAATAACAACTGTCGAGTTAAAGCAGCATGCGACCTCACTGCTTTAACCAGAACAAAATTTGCGATTCCCTGCGTGCTACGAAGCCATACCTACGCCTATGGGCTTCGGCAGATTTCACCTTGGCATAGTAGTGCCTGTACTTTTTGGGTTCGTTTTTTGGTTACAAAAATGAACATCCACGCGATCGAAGATTACTTCGGTCAGAGTAAAAACACTCTTCCCTCGTAATGACACTGCTTTTATTAGGGAAAAGAATTTCCCTCCCTGAATTTTTAGGGAGGGACCAAGGGTGGGTCAATATAGCACGAGCAAGACGCTCGCGCTATTGGTTTGGTATTCTCAACAGCCAATCAATTTTTGGTAGTTCCAACTTTACTGATCCAACTACCAGCGAAAATAGAACAAGCGAAAAAAGTTGTACCGCAGAGTGGTAATAAACTATTGCCAAAATCGGGAGAGTCTCGTTCTTACGCAGAGCGCAACTAAGCCAAGATTTCGTTGAACAAGGCAACAAAACGATATGTAATACCATCCTCCTGCACCTTCTTCTGTTCCCACTCTCTCCGTGATGGATTCGATCATAAGAAGGACTACCACTCCTTGCATTAAGAATAGATAAAATCTTTTTACCCCCCTTCTTTGCCGATTGTAACTTCTTATATTAAGGGTCATAAAAATCAAAGATCTGTGTAGTATAAAAGAGACTCATTACCATTTTTAAGATAACTGACCAACTCCAACAGGCGATAAAATATATAGGGGAGGTCTCCAGGGACGAACAGTTCTACCTCAGCCTGCGCCATGCCGCCGGGGCTTTAATTCCCCTTGTAATCAGCGAACTGCTGGGCTATCCAACCATTGGCCTTGAGATGATGCTGGGTGCTTTCTTTGTCTCCGGTGTTGATATTGCAGGTACATTCCGTTCCAAAGCTTCTGCTCTGCTTATCACTACGGGAATATCGATCACTATTACCTTTCTGCTGTTGCTCACCGGGGGCAACCTTATGTTAATCCTGGCTATGCTGTTCCTCTTTGTCTTTGGCCTGGCCTATATTTCTCCATTTAGTCTGCGCTATTCTCTTATGGGCTTAATGGGGTATTTAGCCATCATTATTGCCATTAGCTTGGTAGGACGCTTTAATTCACTCAATGATATTCTATACCACTGCTCACTAATGTTGAGTGGTTCTCTGTGGTACACTTTTTTTGCGTTAGTGATCCACTTTTTTACCGGCACTCGTACCATTACACGACGACTGGCTACATGCATGCGCCAGACAGGACACTTTTTTCAACAACGCATTACCATGGTAGAGCCGGATATTGATCATGAAGAAGGCATTTTTGAAATAGCCGAAATACAACACGATTTAAATGAGACGCAGGAAAGTGTACGAGAGTTACTGTTTAGTAACACCTCCTTGCTATCCGGGCGCAGCAGTGAACGCCGACTTTATAATCTGATATTCATTGAGCTCATCGATATGCACGAGCTTGCCATGGCGACTCCTATCGATTATCCCAAGGTTCGAGATTTACTACACCGATATCCCGAGTATAGTATTATTCGAGACATTATTACCAAAATTCACGAAGAGATGGATATCCTCGCAGATGTTCTACAGCATGGAAATGATTATAAGAATCCCATGCAATTGCAGGATGAACTTGGAAACCTCGAAATAAAACTGGGCGAACTCAAGCAGAAAGTTTTTGAGGATGACGAGCGCGATGAAGAGACCTATCACACATTGAAGCGTATTGAACTCTACTTACACAAACAGCTTCAAAAAGTGGAAGTAATTCAGAAAGCCATCCTAAACTGGCAAGGATATGCTGATGCTCCTGAGGAACTTAGCCAACAATCGGAATCCGAACTCAGTTCTCGAGACCTACCTCAATTCATCACCCCAAACCCACTAAACTGGGAAAGTTTTATTGACAACCTGAGTTTTGAATCCAGCTACTTTCGTTATGCCCTGCGAACAGCAACAACAGCTGTAGCAGGTTATGGACTGGCCCACATCCTTGGTCTCCAAAATGCCTACTGGGTATTATTAACAATACTTGTGGTAATGAAGCCCGGATACGGTGTTACCAGCAAGCGCTTTTTCCAACGTATTGCAGGTACCCTTATTGGAGCTATTATTGCCTATGGATTATATCTGCTTGATCCCAGCCATGCAGCGTCACTTGCTATTTTCGGCATATCCCTTACCCTGGCCTTTACCTATGTCGTGCGTAATTATGTTGTTGCCTCTTCCTTTTTTACCATTTTTGTGATTTTTATGTACAGCTTTTTAAACCGTGAGATACCCTCTATGGTAGTATTCCGGGTGGTTGATACTATTATAGGAGCTACCTTGGTTATAGGAGCAGTTCACTACCTTTGGCCTTCATGGGAGTATCAAAAGTTTCCGTATCTCTTACGGCAGTCGCTAAAAGCCAACAAAAAGTATCTTGATAAGGTACTCAGCTATCTGTTTCGGGGTAAATTCGATGAAAAAGAATACCGTCTGGCTCGTAAACAGGCTTATGTGGATATGGCTAATCTTATCTCTTCCTATCACCGCCTTTCCGGTGATCCCAAATCAAAACAAAAAGGAGCTCGACTTTCCTACGATCTGGCATTATTGAATTATATGATTCTTTCTGCCACAACATCACTGGGTATCTTCTTACAGCGACATCCTAAACAGCAATTTCACCATCCCGAGTTTGAAATTATAGGCAAAGGAATTTACGATAATATGGCTCTTTCTGAGCGCTGCTTCAGATATTCTTCCGCTTCTGCTCCTGATGAAGAAGTCGCTAAGTCCGAACGTATTGAAGAAGCCAGCGAAGCACTGTCAAAACAGATCTATACCCTTAAAAACAAACTTGAACCCGAAGATATCCCGGCCCAACATCATTCAGAGACCTATCTGCGCTATGCACACATCAACTATTTGAGTCGGCAGTTACGCTGGATGCTTGAGTTGAGTCGGTCGGTTGTTAATCGGGCAGCCTATCCGGAACGCTATACCGGAAATTCAGAAACTGCAGATGCTGAAGGTTAGAAATAGCTCGCTTAGACCCAGGCTTCAGTTGAAGTACTTAATATTGGGAATAATGGTTTTTTAATAACTTATGTAACTCATGATCCTTTAGCATCTTTGCTCCCATTCTGGCACCCACGAATGCTAGGTTGCTATTATTTACGCTTTTGCCAGGAATTAACAGAGGAACAAAGATCTTCAACGGAAAGACAAGATAGTCATAGCATGACTAACCCACCTCTTGGTCTCCTCCCGGGGAGGAGAGACGTTTGAATTAGGATTATATGGCATATTCCAACTTCTAACCCTGAAATCTGAATCCAGATTTCTCACTGCGTTCGAAATGACTCGCTTGTTAAAACGGTGTGTATTTCCCTCACTACAATATCTTAATGTCATCTCAACTAGCGGGAGATATAGTTTTTACTACAGACAAACTAAAAGAAGTTAACTTGCCATTATTCTTGTGCGTGTGCCCCCCTACTAATCCATCACTTAACTATACTGCAAGCACCCCGCCTGTGCCATATTGTTTTAAAGGGATTAAAAATCCTGCTAGCTCCAAGGGAATTGCACTCCAGGCGAGCCAAAAGATTATTCAAACACATCCGTCCTACTACTCCAGCGTAATAGAACATTCTTTACTTCCTTTTATGATTCCCTCCCAGTCGCCCGACGAAAGGCCAGAGCTCGGACTTACTTTTGCTGAGTGACGCCTCAATTGGGGATATTATTCAAGCGAGATACCCACACCACCATTACAATCAGAAATGCTCCAAAATAACAAAGGCTTCGCTAAACAAGCATAAGAGCTTGCTCAACGAAGCCTTCTAGATCCACGAAGCTTTATGCGCAGTGGATGGCGCAGTTGAGCGGAGAGAGAGGGTCGACTACGCTAAAGCTACGTCGACTGCAAGATTCGTTTCATAAGCACCGATCGACCTGATCCCGTCTTAAAGTACTTTTCNAGAGGGTCGACTACGCTAAAGCTACGTCGACTGCAAGATTCGTTTCATAAGCACCGATCGACCTGATCCCGTCTTAAAGTACTTTTCCAGTTCCCGGGCTTGCCTTTTGGTCTGAACAGCTACATATGCCTCGAGCGTAAAAGGAGCATAATGTTTCGTAGATTGGACGCTCTCTGCATTATGAGCTGCAAATCGCTCTTTTAACTCTTTTGTATAACCGATGTATCGCCAATCTCTATTTTTGCTTTTCAATATATATACGTAATACATACTCTCTTTTCTCTTGAAATAACAAAGGCTTCGCTAAACAAGCATAAGAGCTTGCTCAACGAAGCCGTCTGGATCCACAGAAGTTTTATGCGCAGTGGGTGGCGCAGTTGAGCGGAGAGAGAGGGATTCGAACCCTCGATACCCCGTTGGGGGTATACTCCCTTAGCAGGGGAGCGCTTTCGACCACTCAGCCACCTCTCCAAGTGAAGTCGCAAATATAAGCTGCTTTGCAATCCTTATCAATAAAAAATATAAATATTATTCATTTTCTTGGTCTTCTTCGTCCAGGATATAAATCTGGGCTAAGTTTCGACCTTCCTGGGCATAATCCAACCCATACCCCAATACAAAAAGGGTGGGAATTTTAAACCCTACATAATCCAGCTGTACTTCGTGATGAGTAGCTTCGGTTTTGTGGAGCAATGTAACCGTGGCAATGGATTCGGGATTTTTCTTCTCCAGTTTATCCAACAAATAATTCATTGACAGCCCGGTGTCAACAATATCTTCAACAAGAATCACATTACGACCTTCAATATCAGCATCAATATCTTTGAGATCCGTCACTTCTCCCGAGGATACTTTTTCATCACCATAACTGCTGAGCTTCAAAAAGTCGACCTCGCATGGGATCTCTACCGAGCGCATCAAATCTGACAGAAAAATATAGGCCCCATTCAACACCCCTATAAAAATTGGGTTTTGGCCCTCATACTTTTCTGATAGTTCTTTACCCAATTCGGCAATGCGTTCTTCGAGCTCCTCCTCTGTAAGATAAATGCTGAAAGTTTCACCGTTGCACTGAACCGTTTCGGGCTTATAAAGCGACATGTATACTACGTTCGATTAGTTATTAACAGGCATTGCTTCGTATCAGCTTCACATTTGAACTGTTCTGAAACTGTGCCTGTTGCTGATTGTTTTTTAATTGGCGTAAAGATAAGGGCACAGATTGTTTCTTCAAAAGATTCAACTACAATTGCCTGGTTCTTCTTTGAAGCCCTCACTTTTCGGTTAGTCAGATGGTCTGCCACCTTTTGATGCCCGCTCATCCCCAAGGGTTGTAGAACATCGCCCGGCTGCCAGCGGCGAATGGTTATTGGCCACTGTATTTTATCGGCATCCAAATATAAACCCTCTTTAAAATCGCGATCTATATCAACTGTAATTTGTAGAGAAATATTAGCATGAATATACGGCCCATCCGCTAAGGTATTTTTGTGCAAGGTGATAGTGCTAAACAGTTCTTCACTGGTACTGTTTAGCACATAATAACTGCGATCCCGAAAAATTGAATACTGTGGTGTGAGTTCAAGCTCTTTGCCCGTCTGCAAATCTGCCAACTCTTCTACCCTGCTTAAACTTTGTCGTGATACTTGTACTCCCGGATCTTGTTTTTTCAACAAGTATAGAATTACTGCTCTCTGAAGTCCAGCATCAAGTGAGTGGAAACCCTGTTCTCGAATCCCCTTATCATCTGTAATCCTATCGGCAATCCAGGCAATAGACTGCTCATAATTATCTGCTTCTTCACTGATACGCAGCACATTCTTTTTCCAACCCGGGAAAAAGTTATCCAACTTCTTAAGCCATTTATTACGAAGAAGATTTCGGGCAAAATTGGTGTCCAAATTGGATTGATCTGTTCGATATGGGATAGCACATTTATCGGCATACTCTTCAATCTCACTTCTGGAAAAATTCAGCAGTGGACGGAACAGCTTCCCATTCCAAGGCTCCATCCCGGTCCAGCTGGCTAAACCGGCACCTCTGAAGATCTTTTGCAAGATGGTTTCTACCTGGTCATCTTCGTGATGAGCAACAGCAATGCCATCAGCATCATATTCATTATATAGTCCTTCAAATACACGGTACCGCAGGTTGCGAGCCCATTGTTGAAAATTTTCACCTTGGCCATTAGCAGGGTCGGCATTGACGGTATGGCATTTATAGCCCCATTCAAAAGCCATTTGTTCAACAAGTTCAGCATCTTTGTCGGACTCCTTTCCTCGCTTCTGGTAGTTGATATGAGAAACCAAAGCCTCTATCCCCAGCCTTTTGAACAGATAAAGCAAACACATAGAGTCTACCCCGCCACTAACAGCAACGATAAAAAATGGGGATGAGGGGTCACCACAATGACGTACAACCTGGCGGCGGACCTCTTTTTCAATCGGTAATAAGTCGGATCTGCTCATAAGAAAACGATTCAATTCCGCCATCTTGGTTTAACATTAACAGCTGTCCCTTCTCGTTGATACCCAGCATTTTAAAGGTATTCTTTTTCAATTCCCCATTTACCTTCAATCCTACCCACTGCCCGTACCCCACGATATTCCGGTTTATTCCTTTTATTAAAGCGCGATGCTGACGCTGCCACAGATTATATTTATACTCTATACGACGAAGCAGGTTACTTAGCAATGGTTCGCGCTCAACACTATGCCCCTTCTTAAGCTGAACAGAAGTAGCCTCGGATGAAATACCCGGTGAAAAGGAGGTCTGATTAACATTCATCCCAATACCTATGACCAGGCGATCTAATTTATTTCCGGCAAACATGGTCTCTGTTAGTAACCCAGCTACTTTTTTACCATTTAGCAATACATCATTGGGCCATTTAATACAAACCTGCGGATCATTAAAAATTTCTTGAAGCTGGTCAACAATTGCTAATGCACATGCTAATGTAAGTACATGAAACCGTTCTCGTGCCTGTGGCTTAAAAACGAGTGAAAATGTTAAGTTCTGTCCCGATTCCGATTCCCATTCACGCTCATACTGCCCACGGCCTTGCGTTTGATTATCCGTAACACAAAGCATACCATGGTCAATTTTGTCGGCTGGTAATGATTTCACATACGAATTTGTGGATTCCAGCTCCTCAAAGTAGGTCAAACTTTGACCTATCCACTGGGTCGTCAACTTTTGTTGAAAGGCAGAAGTATCAAATTGAGTACTCAAAATGAGTTATGATAAAACGTTATAAAATTTACGCTTCAGATAATTTGCTTTTTAATAGATCAATTTTTGTTACCGGCGTTGGATCAATATTACTAAGCATAGCCAAATAAAAGCTGGTCCAGTCGGCCATCTGGATAAGAGAAAAGATTCTGCTTAGGTAGTTAGGGCCTCGTGAATTAATAATATGCAACGATGCCGTTTGATCTTCAATAAGCTCTTCTACAATCTGCATCCTCCGCTGTACACGAGGACTGTCATCTTTATCCTTTAATATAATTACCGATAGGCGTCCGGTTAGATGGACTACCCGCTCCCATCCTACAATTTCGTTATGCGTCATTTCGGGCAATGTATTGCTATAGGCCAGCGTTTTGGCATTCTGTTGAAACTGATTTTGCCACCACAGGCATACCGGTTGCAAGGTCACTGCATCTGAATAAAAAATGGGCAAGGTATCCTTAATATCGTGTGCCAGATTTAGTGCCTCATTGTCCTCGGGATTAGAGTACAATTCATTTTCATCCGCCAAAAATTGCTGCGTCTCATTCAGTATCTGCTCACTCTCATTAATTATTCCCAAATACTGCATTATGCGATACAGGGGAATAAAGATATATCCAATCGCTGTGCGAGACTCCACCCCACCGGGAAGCTTAATATAATCAATATCTTCTTTGGCAGCTTTCAACATCAATTCGCCACCCGAGGTTACCACAATAGATTGGGCTCCCTTATCACGTGCCGCAACTAATGCCGTGAGTGTTTCTTCGGTATTACCGGAAAAGCTACAGGCAACGACTAATGTATTTTCATCAACCCAACCGGGAATTTTGTAATGGCGGGTTATTTCTACCGGATAAGGACACTCATCATAAACGTAAGCCTGAATTAGCTCTCCGCCCGAGGCTGAACCGCCCATCCCAACAAAGCACAGTTTATCTATCCGTTCTTTATCAATGGTAAATTCGATATTCGCTGTTAAATCAACAGCCTCCTGCCATTGTCTTGGAAAGTCAACCAGCTTTTGCCACATATCTTGGCTATCCAGCGACTGGATATGCTTTTTATCCATATACTTTATCTAACTCTTTTTAAATACTGTTCCAATTAGAAAATAATTCATTAACGTGCCCAATTGTTTGAGCATCTAACACATTTTGGGCTAACTCATGTAGTTCCGATGACTCATGAGACCGAAGAGCTTTTTTGACAGCAGGTAGAGCCGCCGCATTCATACTTAAATCATCAATGCCCATTCCCACCAGACAACAAGCAGAAACAGGATCAGAAGCCAGCTCGCCACAAATACTTAAAGGGATACTTTCTTTTTGAGCAGCCTGCGATACCCGGTTGATGAGTTTCCACACAGCAGGATGACGCTGATCATATAGTTTTGAAATGCGTTCATTTCCGCGATCTACAGCCAGCAAATATTGGGTTAAATCGTTGGTTCCGATGCTCATAAAATCAACATGCTGAGCAAAAAAATCAGCCTGCAGTGCAACATTGGGAACTTCCACCATTATTCCCAACTCAATATCTTTGTCAGGCTCAACACCATTTTCGGAAAGTTCTTCTTGGGCAGCGTCCAACAGAGCACGAACCCTGCTAATATGCTCTATTGTTGAAACCATGGGGATTAAAATGCGCACCCGGCCTTTAAATTCAGCAGCTGCCTTACAGATTGCTTTAAGTTGTTGCTCTAAAAGCTCCTCTTGATCCAGCAGCATCCGTATGCCTCTCCACCCCAGAAAAGGATTTTGCTCCAAACTACTATTATCGAGTACTTTATCACCCCCCGCGTCAAATAGTCGAATAACTACCGGATGAGGGGCCGTATTTTCCAGCATTTTTATATAAAAGGATTCCTGCTCATCAACATTTTTAAACTGTTGATTCCGCAAATAGATTGATTCGGTACGTAACAATCCAATACCTTCGGCACAATATTTTTCAACAGCCTCTAACTCTTCGACAAACTCAATATTTGCACGTAAAGAAAACGAGATTCCATCTTTTGTTTTATTGGGATGTTGGCAGATCTTTTTTGCATCCCGAAGTATCTTCTGATAATCATCAATCTGCTTGCGATACCTTTCTTGGGTATCCCCATCGGGATTAACGATAACCTTTCCCAGCCTGCCATCCACAACCACCTGGTCATCCCCGGTAATTTTTGATGTTCCCTCTTGGGTTCCCAGAACTGTTGGCAGCCCCATAGAACGAGCAATAATTGCAGCATGTGAATTAACACCCCCTCTATCCATGACAATCCCTTTTACCCCCTGATCGGCGAACTCAATAACCTCACGGGGACTTAACTCATTTGCAATAACGATAGCTCCTTCAGCCACATCATGGGCGTCATAATTATGCAATACCTGGATAAGGCGATCTCTGATATCGGTAATATCAACAGAGCGGTCTTCGGCCTGGTTTTGTTTCAGAATACGCAGGTAGGTCTCAAAAACGGAATCTACAGCCGCATCAGCCGTTAAGTTTTCATCAATAATTTTCTGTTTAACCTGCTTATTCAGCTCCGGATCTTTAATTACTTCAACCTGCATCCGCACAAGCTCTTCCGTATTCGCCTCGTCCTGTTCGCTCAGAATCTGATTAAGTTCATTTTCAACTTTTGTGCGAGCCTGTTGAAATTCATCCAGCTGATACTGGATCTGTCCATCAGTGACAAAGGTCTCAGATACCGATGGAAGACGACGCTTATACGTACTGGCCTTACCAATAACAATGCCCGGTGCTCCCGGCGCTCCAGACAACATCATTTCCTAGTATTTTTACTGTTCATCTTCTTCATAAACTTCACCAAAACCGCTGTCTATGAGTTCAACAATCGCTTCTAGTGCTTCTTCTTCATCTTCGCCGTCGAGTTCCAGTTCAAGTTCTGCTCCTTTTTCTGCAGCCAGGGTCATAACCCCCAAAATACTTTTCCCATTTACTTTATAGCCATACATATGGATATAAAAGTCAGATTCATATTTCGAAGCCAACTTTACCATAGCGGCTGCAGGTCGGGCATGCAGACCGGCATCATTAACAATAGTAACGTTCTTTTTTATCATCCTATAAAATTCTTTAATTGAGGCTTAAGATGCCAATTATTGCCGTAACTATCCACAACTGTTACATGAAAATCCTACCACTATACCGGCAATATTAGGTATTAAAAACTATTGCGAAGTTGCCCATGACAATATTGTCAACTGTTCTGCTGATTTCTTAAATTGTTGCTCATTTTGAACTCCTATTAAAAAAATATCTTCCATGTCCGTAACGAAAAAAGATGTTGATTACGTTGCAGATCTTGCGCGTCTAGAACTAACTGAAGAGGAAACCGAATCGCTGGCAGGAGATATGAACCAGATTCTTGATCATATCGCTACCCTTGAAGAGGTTGATACTTCTGATGTAGAACCCCTGGAACATGTTATTGACCTGGAGTACCGACTTCGTGATGACAAAGCTGAAGAACCGTTATCTCACGACGATGCTCTTAAAAATGCTCCTGATGCCGACTCTGACTATTTCCGAGTTCCACGAGTTATCGATTAAATACCTCTTATATAATCAAAAGGGGTATAACTGAGATCAGCCAACTTCAATTCGGCATACTACCGGTTTTAAAAAAACACGTTCATTTAACCTCTTGCTACTTTGAGTAAACAAAAGCAGAAGTCCGATCCAAAAAACGATTTCATCTCACGGCTCTCCGAAAAAAAACAACATTGGATAGCCTTATCAATCCTGTTTTTGTTACCCCTGATTCTGTATTCTGCCATCTTTTTTGGCGGCGAACGGTTTTTAGGCAACGATGTATTACAATGGCGCGCCGGGGCCGAATCTGTTGTTGAACATATTGATGAGCATGACGAACATCCCCTCTGGTCAACAAACATGTTTTCGGGGATGCCCTCTTATGTGATACATACGCCCGAGAGTCCCTATAACATCGATAGCCTGATTAAAGATTTAGGAGAAAAAACCCATCCGATCCCCTTTTTGTGGATTCTACTGGGTGGTTCATACTTATTTTTTGTAATCCAGGGGTTACGACCATTCTCTTCGGCCCTGGGAGCTATTCTCATTGGCTTTACTACCTACCTCCCTATTATTATCGAAGCAGGCCATGTTAGCAAAGTTGTGGCCTTTTCGTTTATCCCCTGGATGTTTGTGGGGTACTATATGGTTTCGCGATCCTCAAAAAAACTTCTCGCCTTTTTTGTTTTTGCTTTGGCAATGACATTACAACTGCGAGCAAGACATCCCCAGGTTACCTATTACTTTTTATACCTTTTGGGCTTTTGGTGGATCTACGACAGCTGGTTAGCCTATCAAAAAGACAAGATCGTGGATTGGCTACAGCGCACCGGTATCGCTTTTGGTGCAGGCATATTAGCCATTATCTGTAGTATTGACCTGTACTGGCGTTTTTATGAATATGCACAATATAGTACCAGAGGAGGCTCTACGCTGGATACAGCTCAAGGGGGCGGCCTTTCCCTGGAGTATGCTTTTAGCTGGTCTCAGGGAGTGGGTGAACTACTTACCCTAATAATACCGGGACTCTACGGAGGCTCATCCGGGGAAGCCTATTGGGGCCCCAAATCTTTTACCAGTGGTCCCCATTACTTTGGAGCAATCGCATTTGTGTTAGCCCTTATTGGATTGATCCATTACCGCAAAAAAATAAAATACCTGTTTTTTGGTGTCGGATCTCTAACGATGCTCTTCTCACTGGGCTACCATTTTCCCCTGCTTAATGAGTTCATGTTTAACTACATGCCGTATTTCAATAAATTTCGGACCCCGGAAATGTGGCTCATCGTTACGGTTTTCTGCTATTCGGTGTTGGCGGTATTCGGTATCGAGGCGTTGATAAACTTAGCTAAGGATGCTAAGAAATCAACTAAGGATTTATTCCTGCCTTTGGGTATAGCTATTGGTATAGGTGCTATATTTGCTTTGGGTAGCAATGCGTTACTTTCATTTGAAAAACCGGGAGAATTCAATCAATATGCCCAGCAATTAGCCCGCCAGAACAATGTTTCTCCCGATAACCAGCGGGTTCAGCAGGGCGTCAACAATTATATTAATACCAAACTAAAGCCGAAGCGAAAAGAGATTGCCAGCAGCGATGCCACCCGGTACCTAATTTTGGTACTCCTGGCAGGTGGACTCATTGTCGGATTTATACAGCGAAAAATTAGCAAAGGATATCTTCTGCTCGGTCTTTTGTTGCTTACGGCCTATGACATACTCCGTGTCGATTCGCGATATGTGAACGAAAAACGAATGGTTTCAGACACATTTGATGCTGAACAGATGATCCAACGGAGGCAACAGCCGGTGGACGCCTTTATCATGGAAAATATTGAAAGCGACCAAGGTTATCCCTATCGCGTTTTCCCATTGATGAGAAACCCGTTTAATAATGCGATACCTGCCTACTTTTATCCTACCATTGGCGGATATACCGGGGCGAAACTGGCTCACTACCAAGATCTGGTTGATAATCTGTTGATGAAAGGGCCATCCGGCGTTAACCACGCTATTCTTGATATGCTGAATGTTAAATATGTTACTGCACAGCAGGCCCTGCCTTTTAGTGGTTATACCGAAGTCTTTAACAAAAATAATCAACGGGTTTATCGGAATAATGATGTACTGCCCAAGGCCTTTTTTGTGGATTCTGTTAAAACGGTACCATCTCCACAGGCGGCTGTAGACCTGATGCAACCGACTGCTAACTTCAATCCCGAAACAACAGCTATTGTAGAAAAGGGAACCCCGGTTTCTGCAACGTCTGATACAACGTCAAGCGTTACGATAACGTCTTACAAAGCAAATAAGATCGAGCTAAGCACTAACACAAACCAAAAAGACTATTTGGTGCTAAGTGAAATCTATTATCCTGCAGGCTGGACCGCTACTATTGACGGGAAACCTGCTAAAATCCATAAAACGAACTTTGTTCTTCGCGGTTTGGAAGTCCCGGCCGGGGACCACACTATTACTATGACATTTGAACCGGCCTCGAACGTTTGGGGGAGCCGTTTTGCATGGGGCGGGCATATCATATTGTGGCTGTCGGGAATTGGAATATTGATAAGATATACCGGCTGGGGAAAGGAGGATTCAAACAGTAAGTAGTCTATACTTTTATCCCTCGTAATTCTTCATCAATTTTTTTTACTACTCCTTTACTGTTGTTATTAAACTTCCGGGCAAAGAGGGGATAAAAATCGCCATATGTTCCCTCTATCTTTGATACCCTTTTCAACCTATTCACGTGCTCCTCAGCTATCAATTCTGGCCCTGTTCCGTCTCCCCAATCCATATAGGTAACACACGGCTTTGTATGCTTTAAAAAATAAGAATTGCCAATAATAGTATGGAAAAAAGCTTCGTCAGGAATCTTGGTATATCTAAAAAAGTCGATATAGTCGGGTTCATTACTAAGTTGTTGTAAGATATAACCAACACATTGATGAGACAGCACAAACCATTGAGAACCAACATAAATTTTAAAAGGGATATCGCGCTTAATACCGAATAGTTTAGCAAGCCCGGTAATAACTTTTTCGGATAATGTCATCAGCTTGCGCCACTTAAAATCAAAATGGTAATATTCAAAGCGTTCCATTTTTTTATGGGGCAACGGGGCCGCTTTAATATTAATCCGCTCGTACCCTTTAGCCAGCTCCTTTGTAATTCTTTCGTTAGAACGTACGGGGTAATCGGCCCCACTTATTAAACAGTAATAGCCTTCTCCACTAGTGCGGTAAGCCAGTTGCAACAGCTTAATAGTCGCTACCACCATACCAAAGCCACCCCAGGTAATATCAATTCTATCTTCTACAACATGAACATTGGCTTTATTGTTATGGTAGTTCTGTGTTGCTGTTTTATCAATATGAATAAAAAAGTTTACCCCTTGTTGATCCAGAGCAGAGATAAGCCGGTCCAGGTGCTCAAAATTTGTATGGGCAAGAATTAAATAATTTATCTTCATTGTATAATTATTTTATTCAGATAATACGAAAATCAATTAAGCCAACTATTAAAACTTAATGCCACCATTTTCCTGAAATAATTTTTTTAAACTCATCCCAATAACGAAAACCAGGCACCCAGAAAATAAATTCAGTCAAACTTAACGGCTTTTGCTGGGCCCTTCGGATATTAAACAATTGATATTTTCGCTGTGCTCTGCTCAAACGCTTCTTATGTTTGTTATAAAACTGTAGATATCCCTTACCAGCCGAACGCGATGTAATTCGCCCCTCTTCTCGATCCATAAATATCGTTTGCAACGGCTGCTGTACATTGCGGATCGGGCCATAGGCATCGCAGAGTCTAATCCAGAGATCGTAATCTTGTGCCGCTTCCAGTTCGGGGTCAAATCCTCCTACTTTCAACAAACGGTCGCGTTTTACTAACACCTGGTTGCCTACTTGGTTGGTGTATAACAAGGTTTCAAGGTCTACTACTTTTTGTTTTTTCCAAACCGCTTTACCCCGGGGAAACACCATATCTATATCCGAACATACACAGGCATAGTCATCGGTATATGCGTTCATTAACATGTTAATGCGTTGTTTGTGCCAGGTATCATCATCATCAAGGCCGGCGATAAAAGTACCTCGGGCATGCTGAATGCCCCTGTTCCGAGCCCGGCAAGCACCTACCGACTTTTCTAACCGCATGTATGTAATATCATATCGCTGTTTATACTCT
Organism: Fodinibius halophilus; assembly: GCF_011059105.1. GTDB lineage: Bacteria > Bacteroidota > Rhodothermia > Balneolales > Balneolaceae > Fodinibius > Fodinibius halophilus. The sequence continues at coordinate 21,181 of NZ_JAALLS010000025.1, forward strand.
TGCATAATGGTCGGTGTATTATCGGTTGAACCGTCATCAACGACCACTACCTCTAAATTATCATACGTTTGCTCTAATACTGAGTCTAATGCACGAGGAAGTAAGTTTTCTCTGTTATGTGTTGTAAGAATAGCCGATACGAGTGGCTTCTGCTCAGCTGAGGTATTCATAGAGGGAATCACAAATTCGTATTTTTAAAATAATAACATATTTTCAGCTGTTTATTAACGTCGGCATTAGCTTTATTTGTATGATCAAACAACTCACTGTTACATTCATAATATGCTCCTATAATCGGGCTGCCTACCTGGATGACACCCTCGGATCTTTAATAGAACATCAGCCAACTGATAGTTCAGCATATGAATTTTTAGTTGTTGATAATAACTCAACTGATAACACGGCCGAAGTAGTAAAGAAACACCAAAAAATTGCCAATAAAGATGATAAATACATCCGATACATCAAAGAAACAAAACAAGGATTGTCATTTGCCCGCAACAGGGGCATCACGGAGGCCACAGCTACACATGTGGTTTTTTTAGATGATGATATTCAAGCGACCCCCTCCCTGATACCGGCATGGATATCTTTTTTTGAAACCAATCCAAATGCTGTAGCCGGCGGCGGAAAAATACATGTGCAGTTTGATGATCCCCGTCCCTCATGGATGTCGCATTTTTTATTACCTCTACTTGGTCATCATGATCTTGGGGACCGCACAAAGATCTATCCCAAGACAAAATACCCTTTTGGGGGAAACATGGGCTTTAAAAAATCAGTATTCGAGCAGGTTGGCATCTTTGATATCGAACTGGGACGAAAAGGAGAATCACTAAATGCCGGAGAAGAAAAGGAATTATTTCGGCGCATTCGTTCGAAGTATAAAAATATCTATTATGTGCCAGATGCATTTTTATATCATCGTGTAGGATCGAGCCGCCTAACCAAAGAATATATAGAACAGCAAGCACTGGGTCTCGGACAAAGTATGTGGCTGCGACTCAGAGAGGCTACAACAAATCAAAAGTTAAAAAATTGGATTACTGAAGCGGCAAAATTACTTGGTTCTTTTCCACTGGCAATTGGATATATAATAATTCTGCAACCCTCTAAAGCCGCCATGTTGTTTCAGTTCCGCTGGTGGATATGGAAGGGATACAACCAATCCTCATAATCAAGAGTCTAGACACTCTTCATAGATTTGAGCAAGTTTCTGACCCTGCATCTCTGCATTGAACTGTGACTTCATACGTAGGGCAGCCGCTTGCCCCATTTGTTTTCGCAATGCAGTCTGCTCATAGAGAGTGTACAGATGTGTTGCCAATGTCTTCACATCTTTTTCTTCAGCTATTAAACCCGTTTTCTGATCCTCTACCACTTCAGGGATGTCTCCATGCCTGCTTCCAATAACCGGAAGTCCTGTTGCTGAAGCTTCAATAGTGGTAACCGGAGCCCCACCTTCGTTATCACCGTCTTCTGCTTCTACACTCGGTGCCAAAAACAAATTATGCTTGTAATATTCTTCCCGTAATTCTTCTAACGGCACCATACCCACCAAATTAACGACCTCCTCCAGCCCATTACTTCTTATATACTGTATAATATCTTCTTTTACTCTTTCAGAAGCAGCAGTACCACTGCTATCTCCGATAAGTGTTAATGTACCTTCACCGCCTTTTTTTCGAAATTTATGAAAAGCTTTTAGCCCATGAATAAATCCTTTTTTCTCTACAAAACGCCCAGCCATAAGTATTTTCAACTCCTTATCCTCTGAATAGCTTGAACGAACTTCATAGTGATCTAACTCAACTCCCAAATGATGAACAACAATTTTAGCTGAGGGACAACCCAGACGTTCTAGTTTTTTTTTCATTGCCGGTCCCTCTACCAAAAAGCGTTCTCCCTTGTCAAATAATCGCTGGTACTTCTTTTTCCATTTTGATTTTTTTTCTGGTAATTGGGTAGCATCATACCCATAAAAGGTTGTTACAAGCGGAATATTCAACTGACTTGCTAATTCTGAGCATAAATATCCCATCGGGCCAAAATGAGCATGAATGAGATCAATATTTTTCTTTTTCATTTGGATAAAAAAACTTGGATAGTATCCTATCATCCACATGACCAAGCTATCTGCTTCCAAGATACCTCTGGGCAGCTTATCTTTTCGTGAAAAAACGGGGGGAGTCCATCCTACTGAATCCAAATTGTTGGATTCATTGGTCAGCACTAATGGGTTAACACCTCTACAGTGCTTTATTTGGGTGTGGATCCAATTCTCACTGAGTCGGAAATAAATCAGAGAAGTATGTGCAACATTTATCATTTATAATCACAATTTTATTATCTCTTTATGCAGCACCGGATGCCAGTCAGTAGTATCAATCTGTTCAGCTATTTTGGGATATAGCTTATTTTGAGCCTGGCTGTTTTGTTCTAATATTTTATTATGGCTTCGCTTGGTATTGTGTTTCCCCGCTCCGCTAACATTAGATCGAGAAATATAGTTATATACAGAAGGTTCTGGTGATAACTCAAGAAAACTCAGTAAATCATCAATTGTTTCTTCACCTGATTGTATGAGATCTTTCTGTCGTAATACAAAATAGGATATTTTTTCTTCATCCAGATCTTTTAACAAATGGTTATAACTGTTGGCCCAATAGTCAAAAATAGTTTGCTCATTTATGTCATGAAAATGATTTTGCAAGAGTTCAGCGAGTTCTGAAAGGTTGCCTTTACTTATCTGTCGAGCTACTGACTGCACATTCGCCGCATAGTTTCTTAGCACAACCACAACCTTAATATTGGGATGAATATACTTCAGAATTGATGTATTAAAATTTAGTCGTACCTCTTTAATAATATCAACAGTAGATATCCGTTTAGAAGGGTATTCCCTAGTTCCTTTACGATTAAAGTTAAGTTCAAAAAAATCGCGGGCTAAAGGTAAAGCCCTCCAAAGTTTTTCAGCAATTAGAAAATCCAACTGCCAAGCCAGATCTGCGTCACTTAACCTACTAAAAAAAAACTTGTTCCTTTCCCTTAGGTAAGTGAATTCCTCTTGAAAATATTGGGCTCTCCCAGGTAAATCTTCAATCTTGGTAAATCGATTGGGCCATTGCTTAAACCTACTGGTACGTTCTGACAATGGTTCCATATATAACTCTGTTCCAGAATGCATATCTAATATATTAGACACCCACGTCGTCGCCGATCGTTCTATACCTAATATAAATACCATATGGTTATACTATTCGTTCTATCGCTTTTTTTACTGCAGAAAAGTAGAATTCATTTGCTTCTAGACCAGGATAAAGGGGCAATCGTATTAACCGATCGCTGTACTTTTGTGTCCTTTTAAGGAAATTATTTACCTCATAGTTAGATTCAAAAAAAGGAGCACTGTGCAAGGGTACATAATGGAATGTCGCCGGAATGTCCTCTTCTTTAAATGAATCAATCAATGCTTGCTGTTGCTCCTCACTATCAGCTAAAAAGTGAAAAATATGGTAGTTAGAGTCTCGCCCCTCTGGAATAACGGGAAGTCGCAATACATCAGCATATGGACTAAACAAATCCATATACTGCTGCCAAATTTGTCGACGTTTAGACTTTATCTCTTTACGTTTTTCAAGTTGAGCTTCCAACAGCGACATCAGTATATCAGATGGTATATAGCTACTACCCTCACTAACCCAAGTATACTTATCAACTTCTCCACGAATAAAAGCGGCCCTGTTAGTTCCTTTTTCTCGTATTATTTCAGCTTTTCTTGCGATTTCATCATTGTTTGTAATAAAAGCGCCTCCCTCACCGCATGTTATATTTTTAGTGTCGTGAAAACTATAACAACCGATATCACCAATAGTGCCAACCGGCTTCATATTATAATAAGCATCGATTCCCTGTGCAGCATCTTCTACTACATACAGATCATGTTGAGCTGCAATATCCATTATAGCATCCATATCACAACTCACCCCAGCATAATGTACCGGGACAATAGCTTTTGTACGATTATTAATTTTTCTTTCAATATCTACTGGATCAATATTCATTGTTTCTGGACGTATTTCAGCAAATATTGGTTTAGCCCCTCTAAGTACCACAGCATTAGCTGAAGAAACAAAATTAAAGGATGGCATAATTACTTCGTCCCCCTCTTTTATACCTAGTACCATCATTGCCATTTCAAGAGCATGTGTACAAGAGGTTGTCATAAGTACGTGATCGACACCCAACCACTCCTCCATTTCTTCTTGTACACGTTGAGTACTAGGGCCATCTCCTCTCAAATGTTTCTGTCGGAGTGCTCTAACAATAGCCTTTTCTTCCTCCTTTTCTATAAAAGGTTCATTAAAAGGAATATTCATATATCGTGATAAAATAAATAGCAATTAAAATGCTAATTAAAAGCAAATTCAACGCCTCATGCAATTCAATTCTTCAGAAATATTATTAACTTCCACTTCTTTTCAAATTAAATAAATTATTGTCTTGGGAATTATTATTCGGCAGAGTATACGAAATACGATTATTTCGTATATCGGTGTAGCACTCGGTTTTATTATTACCATTTGGATATATCCCAATATTCTATTGCCTGAACAATACGGATTGACCCGAGTTCTATTGTCACTAGCAATGGTTTCTACACAGTTGGCCAACCTTGGTACCCAAAATACTATTATTCGGTATTTTCCTATCTTCCGAAATAAAGAAAACAAACACCATGGGTCCTTATTTCTATCACTCGCAGTTCCCTTTATTGGGCTATTTTTTTTAACAATCATTCTTTACGCTTTCCGACCCGAAATTACCCAGCACTTTATTGAACGATCAGCGCTTCTCGTTGATTACTACTGGCTAATTCTTCCCCTGGCAGCTTTTATCCTTTTCTTTCATGTTCTCTCGGCATACGTGCGTGCACTCTATGATACCGTCATGTCATCTTTCTTAATGAATATAGTAATTCGAGTGCTTGCCGCAATCATTCTTGTTCTCTACCTATTAAATTGGATCACATTTTTCCAATTTATGATTGCCTTCGTATCAACTTACGGAATTATTACGCTATGGCTGCTAATATATACACTTAATGAATTCGAGGTCAATATTAAACCTGATTTTCAATTTCTTAGAAAATCCCTGCTTAAAAGTATGGGCAACTATAGCCTATTTGCCTTTTTCGGAGGTATCGCTTCTATTCTTGTTAATAATATTGACATAATTATGTTAGGCTCATTAGCTGGGCTCACCGAAACAGGTATTTATGCTATAGCATTTTATATAGGTTCAGCAATTACCATTCCTCGGAAATCAGTTTATCAGATTTCCTCTCCTTTGATCTCAGATGCATTTAAGAAAAAAGACCTAAATCTTATTGAAGATATCTACTCTCGATCCTCTATTAACATGATTATTGCAGGAGGACTACTATTCTGTGGGGTTGTTGCCAATATTGAAAACCTAATGAAGCTGTTACCCCCGGCTTATTCTGGAGGAAACCTAGTCATTATAATTATTGCCTCAGCAAACGTTTTCAGTATGGCAACGGGTGTTAATGGTGCCATTATATTAAATTCCAAACATTACCACTTCGATCTGTATTCAACGATATTTCTTATTTTTGTAACAATTATACTTAACTATCTCTTAATTCCAGTATATGGAATTCTTGGAGCAGCTATCGGTACTGCAACTGCAGTTATTCTGTATAATTTTCTTAAGCTCTTCTATGTTTATTTTCGTTTTTCCATGCAGCCATTCGAAACCCAAATACTTTACGTTTTAGCGATAGGAGCTGCAACAATGATCATTATTTCTCAAGTGCCAACGATGTTTAATACTTATATTGATCTCATAATAAGGTCTACTATAATTACTGGCCTTTACCTATCTCCCATCATTATGCTAAATATCTCAGAGCAGTTTAATCAACTTGTTTTTGAAACTATCAAAAAGATAAAATCTCCATTTTAAGAATTCCCCAACAGATTTATGAAAGCAATTAACGTCATACGACAAGATGATGACAACAGACTGGAAATAGAAGAAACTACTACACCGAAACCAGCAAAGGATGAGCTCCTTATTAAAATTGAAGCAACTGCTGTCAATCGTGCTGACTTATTGCAGCGTACCGGCAACTACCCTCCCCCCCAAGGAGCCAGCAACATTCTTGGACTAGAGATGGCCGGTATTGTAGAGGAAACCGGCAAGGAGGTTACAGAGTGGGAAAAAGGGGACCGCGTTTTTGCGCTATTGTCCGGCGGCGGATATGCTGAATATTGTACGATCCATAAAGATATGGCCATGCCTGTCCCCGATGAATTATCATTTGAAGAGGCAGCTGCTATACCCGAAACTTTTTTTACGGCTTTTCAGGCTATTGATTGGCTGGGAAAACTTCAGGAAGGGGAAACGATCCTTATCCATGCGGCAGGCAGTGGCGTGGGAACTTCTGCCATACAGCTGGCTCACCACTTGTACGATGCCCGTATCCTGGGTACGGCCGGCAAAGACCATAAACTGGAAACGGCAAAAGAGTTGGGAGCTGAGTTCGCATATAATTATAAGACGCAGAACTACGCCGAAGAGATTATTAATGATATTGGGACTGACTCTGTAGATCTTGTGATTGACTTTGTAGGCCAACCTTACTGGCATAAAAATATGGAGATTCTTGCCACCGACGGTCGTGTTGTTTATCTCTCTTTTTTAGGAGGACACAAGGTTGAGGAGATAAGCCTCATCCCAATCCTGAGAAAGCGATTGTCTATTATGGGATCCACCCTCCGGTCGCGCTCATTAGACTATAAAATTGATCTCACCCAGGACTTTAAACAGCAAACCCTCTCTTTATTTAACAATCAAACGTTAGCTCCTGTTGTCGATTCTGTTTATGATTGGAGTGAAACAGAGCAGGCACACCAACGGATGCAAAACAACAAGAACACCGGCAAAATTGTCTTAACGGGGATGTGATTTTATAAAAGCCACTGATTTACACAGATTAAAACTGATCAATAAGCAATCTGTATAAATTATTATTTATCAAAAATAAAACGTTTGAACTCTGGCTCATCACCAAAATTCATTAAAAGCCCTAATTCTATATCTGTAGCCTTCAAATAGTTAATTAATTGAGCTTTATGCTCAGACAATAGAATTGAAACAGCCTTCAATTCTACAATTACTTTGTTTTCAACTACCAAGTCAGCTCTAAACTCACCGACAATTATATCTCTAAAATACACAGTAATTGGTACTTGTGATTTCACATCCATTCCCAATTCATTCTTTAACGTGAATAGCATTGCACTTTCATACACTGATTCTAAAAATCCAGTCCCCAACTCATTATATACTCCATAATATCCCTTGATAATCTTCCTCGTCAACTTATGATGCTTATAAGTATTCATCTGTCTATAATCTGTGGTTATCTGTGGCCTTACATGTATGACCCGGAATCTTCTTAATCCTTACAAAATTGCCTAAGGATTTCTGTAGGCAGAATATTATCTTTGGGTCGAATAATTTTTTGCAACAGAACTAATTTACATTCATGGCGCAACCGACGTTTAGCACACATGTAGGAATGGTTGATATCCTACCCGACGAAGTAGGAAAATGGCAAAAACTGGAACGCATCATCCACGAAGAAGCCAAAAGGTTTAACTTCGAGGAGGTTCGTACTCCTATAATGGAGCAGACCGAGCTTATTGCACGGGGTGTGGGGCAACTCACTGATATTGTCTCTAAAGAGATGTTTGCCTTCGAGCGCGGTGATGACCAATATGTCCTACGTCCGGAATGTACTGCTCCAGTGGCCCGTTCCTTTGTTGAGCACCACCTAGACCAACGCGGCGGTACTCAGAACTTATACTATATTGGACCGATGTTCCGCGCCGAAAAGCCACAAAAGGGACGTCAGCGTCAATTCCATCAATTCGGAGCCGAAGTTATAGGGGCCGATGATCCCGCGGCTGATGTGGATATTATCGCTTTTATGATGGCGATATACGATCGTGTGGGTATCAGTAATACCACGCTGAAAATTAATTCTGTAGGTGACCCGGAAAGCCGAAAAGCCTATACCGAGGCCCTAAAAGATTATTTCCGTCCAAATCTGGATGAAATGAGTGAAATCTCAAAACGTCGGTTTGAGAAAAACCCGCTGCGTATTCTCGACTCCAAGGAAGAGGAAGATCAACCTTTTATTGAAGATGCCCCGGTTATCACTGATTTCCTTACTGAAGAGACAGCGGCCCATTACGAAAAGGTTAAGAGTTTACTCGATTCCTTGGAGATCAGCTATGAAGAAGACCCGCATTTGGTGCGCGGGCTCGACTATTATACCCGTACTGCTTTTGAACTTATCAGTCCCGATCTGGGTGCCCAAGACGCCTTAGGAGGCGGTGGTCGCTATGATCTTCTTATCGAAGAAATTGGCGGACGCCACACCCCTGCTGTTGGATTTGCTGCCGGTATGGAACGACTGCTTATTGCTTGTGAAGAGCTTGATATACAGCTACAAGAAGAAGAGATGCTGGATGTTTATATCGTAACACTCGGTGAAGATGCCCGGGAATGGGGCGTTCAGCATCTGCCTAAGCTTCGAAACGCCGGTCTTTCAGCTTCTATGGATTATATCGGCCGCTCAATGAAAGCACAGATGAAAGACGCTGATCGAGAAAATGCGCGCCACACCATCATTGTGGGCAGTCATGAATTAAATGAAGGTAAATTTACGCTGCGGAACATGAAGGAAAGTGAAGAAGAGGCTTACCCCTTTGAAGAGATTCTAAATAAATTAACGACTTAACCCCCTTTGCAGTCATCGCTGTATGTAATTGATTTCAGAGTGCTGCACAAATTACCACAGTAGCATGAAAAAGAAATATTACTTCATTGGTGTTGCCTTTTTTATTGTTCTGCTTATTGGGTATCACTTTTTTGCAGCATCCCAGGCCGAACAGATGATCGATGAGGCGATACAGAAAGAGACCCAAAAGAACGATGCCATCTCGGTACAATATTCTGCTATTCAGGTAGCTCCCTTTGCAGCAGATGTGACTATTAACGACCTTACAATCATCCTGGATAACCATATCGAACGGGCCAATAAGCTCAGCTTTGATATAGGCTACATCGATTTTTTAAATATCTATGTAGGGGGAATAAGTTATGGGCTCGATCATCTTCAAAACCTACAAGTAGCAGCTATTCGCCCTACTTATGTTAATAAAAAGGGATTGGAAGAGATAAAAGCTGATACTTTGAAGATAAGCTACCACGGCAATGCACTTGACGGGCTACGCAGTGCAATAAACGGCACACCCTTTGCCAGTTCTCAAACCATTGAGGCCCAAAGCTCCGGCTTAACTTTTTCTATACCCCAAACAACCTTTTCTACGGTTAGAGCCCATCATTTTCAATACAGTGGAACTATTGCTGAAGAGCAGGCAAACTTCTGGACAGAAGGCAGCCATCAGTTCCAATTGGATTCCCTCGTATGGACCCCCTCAACGAACTTTCAAAATAGCTATAGCTTCTTTATTAAAGGCTTTGGATACCCGACTGATGCCATTCCCTTCAAATCTGCCCAACTCCACTCAAAACCAACACATAAAGCTGATGGATTACATATTGAAGGTTCAGTAAGGTCTGAACTGGCCCTGTTTTCTACTACCGGTTTTATTCAGCTCAGAACTCCCCTGGAACAATCCAAAATTGAGGGGATGAAAATATCAGCCAGTGAATTTTCTAATTCTTTCAGTAATGTGCTCACAAATATAGAACGGTTACTCTCTTTTTCTATCCCAAAAGAAAACGGTAGTATAAGCCTGCAGTTGGAAGGCCCTATTTCCAATCCTTCTATCAAGAAATAAATTGCCCAACCACTGTTTGCACTCACAAGATCAGTAGCAAGTCAACCTCTTTTAGTTTGGCCCCTAAAAATTTAGTAGTCTGGACTCAGCATTCAGAACTTAGGAGTCAGGAGCCAGAAGTCAGGAACCAGAATGGATATTGCCAAGTAAAACAGCTAAAAGCATGGATTAGGGGACTGAGTGACTTAATCACCAAGTGACAGGCCGGGATTCTCTCAATTCCTAATTTTAAATTTCTCATTCTTAATTGTTCAGAATCCAACCTCCAGTATATTGTATCCTAAATCCTACATCCTATCCTCATGCATCACGAGACACGCATAACGGTATCACGCAACAAAATTGGCCGCAAATAAAAAAGGCGACCCGAAAGCCGCCTTTTCAATACCAATAATGTTTAATAGCTATTATGAAGTGGCCTCACTTCCCTCAGGCACATCATATGGTTGTTGGGTATCCGCGCCATAGTCCGGACGACGACTGAGAACATAGTATCCCAAAACGCCACTGACAAAAGAACCCAAGAGAATACCAATTTTACCAAACTCCAAGAACTCTGAACCTGCATCAAAAGAGAGATTGGCAATAAAGAGTGACATGGTAAAGCCGATTCCGGCCAGCAGGGCAACGCCATACACCACCTTCCAGGTTTCCTTGTTATCAGCAAGGTCGGTAAATCCTAACTTTGTTAAGATCCAGGTAAATCCTAAGATTCCAATCTGCTTACCAACAAACAGTCCTATTGCGATACCCCATGTTAATGTTGAGGCAAAAGCATGGCCCATTACTTCAGTATCAAAAACAACCCCTGCATTGGCAAATGCAAAGATCGGCATAATCAGAAAATAAACTGAAAAATGCAGCTTGTGTTCCAACCTGTGCAAGGGCGATTCTGCGTGTACTACGGTTTCTTCCATATGGTGCAGTGCCTGTTCTTTAGTAACGGGCATATCATCCTCCTCAGCCTGCTTAAACAGATCAAAACCTTCTTGAGCATACTCCTTAAGTTTAGAAACACTCCATCCCCGAGCTGCAGGTATTGCAAATCCAATTAATACTCCTGCAATTGTGGCATGCACACCCGATTTGAGTACAGCCCACCATATTACAAAACCAATAATCATGTAGGGCGATATTTTCTCAACCCCACGATAGTTAAGCAGCATCAACACCAGTAGGCCTGCTGCTGCAATACCCAATGCAATCATACTGATAGATTCCGTATAGAAAAACGCAATAACCAATACTGCGATAAGATCATCAACCACGGCAATTGCGGTAACAAAGACTTTCGCCCACACCGGTACTCGTGTACCCAGTAAGGCAACAACCCCAATCACAAAAGCAATATCCGTTGCCATGGGGATCGCCCAGCCACTCATATTTGCCGATCCGGCATTAAATCCCCAGTATATCAAGGCCGGTAGCAAAGCCCCGCCTACGGCTGCTACAGCAGGTAACAAGGCCGACTGAACGGTTGAGAGTTCACCATATTTAAGTTCTCGCTTAATCTCTAAACCAACGAGCAAGAAAAATATCGCCATCAGCCCATCATTAATCCAATGATGAACTGATTCATCAATAGTTAGATTGCCAACCCCAATTTGGATATGCATCTCTAAAAAGTGATGATATATTTCATAGAGTGGACTATTAGCCACAATCAAGGCAAGAATGGTGGCAAAAAGAAGCATCATTCCCGCTGCAGAGTCTTTTCGAAAAAAACTCTTAATCTTTTCTGTTATACTACTATTATTTGTCACTTTCCTGTTATTTTGAATTAATTTTTACGTTAAATAAACTTGTTTCGCTCTTATCAGAGTAGCCGTCCCTCTTTAGTTTTCGACGGACTTACGCCATTCTTTAATAACCTCAATATCTTCTATGTCTCCAATTATTGATAACTGATCATTTTCTTCTATTACGGTAGATCCGTGGGGAATTTTAATATCGCCATTGCGCTTAAGAATGGTAATTAAACTTTCACCCGGCAGATCAACCTCCATTATCTTTTTACCAATAAGCTCGCGTGTACTATTTTGTTTTGTAATAGTGATATTGATGAAACGTTCATCTCTGAGTAAGATCTCACGGAGCTCCGATTCATTTGATGCGCTGTTCCAACGTTCAATAAAATGTCTGCTGCCAATCATCTCTGCCAAGTGAGCAATAATCCGTAAGTGCTGACTGGAATTTTCAGATGAACTTACTAAAAAGATCATTGCACATAAATTTTCGACCTCCCCGGTCTCATCTTCATCAAGTACTTCGTATCCCTCGGTAGAAACCGTAATGCTCTCGGGAATACGTACAAGTACCATCTGCGGGTCACAATCTTTCTCAACCCGTATATGGTTGATCACCGTATTATTGCCAAGAGGAATGGTACCCAGATCCTGTGCTTTACAAAAGTCATCAACGAGCTGTTGCTCCTCCATCTTTAACCGTTTAGCAAGTATATCAGAAGCCTGCTTAATAATGGTTGTATAACTCAGCTTATCCGTGGGTTCATCGATAACCTCTGCCTGTGCAACAACCTGTTCATAGGGATCCTCCTCGCGCAACCCTTTTTCCCTGAGAATGCCACGCATCTCTCGCTCAAGCCCGTAATCTTTTCGCTTACCGAGCCGGGCCGTTACATGAAAAATAGCTCCCTCCCGATCGATCTTGCCATAAGCATAGTAATAAAACCATCCTACACTAAAAATACTGACTACAACAGTAAAGATAATCGACAGCAACCCCATTTCCAGGATAAGAACAGCAGAAAGAATCATCCCTGCTATTTGGATCCAGGGATAGAATGGAGAATTAAATCCGGGATCATACTCCTCAATCTTACTCTCGCGCATTACAATTACGGCAAGATTCAACAGTGCAAAAAGCATCAGCTGAAATGCACTGGCTAACTTAGCCACCTCAGCCACATCAAAAGCAACCAAGAAGAATATCATCAAGAATACGGTTGCGATGATAGCAATCACCGGCGTCCCCATTGTGCCTATTTTTGAAAACCATTTATCAATAAGTTTGTCACGGGCCATAGCCAATGGATAACGAGAAGCCGACATAATACCCGCATTACCGGTAGATGCAAAAGCTGCTACCGCTGCTATAACCACAAGCAGTATTCCCATATCACCCGGTAACCAGCTCATAAAGGCTTCGCCTGCGGTTGCTACAGGAGTTAAATCTTGACGAAACTCAGTAGGATCCAATACCGAAACCATAATAAAGACCCCTGCTACATAGACAAATATGGCCGACATAATAGATAAAAACATCCCCCACGGTATATTCCGATCGGGATTTCTTACCTCTTCGGCAACACTTGCAACCTTTGTCAACCCGGCATAAGAAACGAATACCATCCCAACCGTAGCCCAAAAACCGGTTGCCCCGTTAATAAAAAGTGGAGTAAACTGTGTTCTTGTCACCTCAAAGAAATCAACTGAAAATACTGAAAAAAGTCCCTGGGCAATATAGAACGTCATAATACTTATTAAGGCAGCCACCAGTACTTTTTGTAGCGCTGTTGTTTCTTTGGCCCCCACGATATTTAAAAGCCCAAAAACCACAGTTAATACAATTGCGACCGGAACAATGGGTACCTCAATAAAAATTGAGATATAGGCACCCATCCCTATCAAAGCAAAAGCACTTTTGAGAACAAGGGCTAACCATGAGCCATATCCCCCAACAGTACCCATTACAGGGCCTAAACTGCGATCAATAATATAATAAGTGCCACCTGCTTTGGGCATAGCAGTCGCCAGTTCTGCAACACTGAACATGGTTGGTAAAACAAGCAACCCGGAAACTAAATAAGCAATAAAAACTGAAGGGCCTGTTTCTGCAGCAGCAATGCCGGGTAGCAAGAAAAAACCAGAACTGAACATTGCACCGGTTGCTATGGCATATACATCCCATAATCCCAGCTGTTTTTCTAATTTTTCATGTTCCATATTGAGTATATACCAAATTAAAAGCCTACATTAATTAATTCTAATCGAGGGCAATAATAAGAAAAGTTTTGCCCTTCAACTACTCTGTATTATTCTTTTTCAATGATATTACATCTTCTATATAGAGATAACTGTTTTCTTTTGCGCATACAACAAACAGCATATTAGTTTTCCCTAAATCCTTTTATTTCTTTAATGTCTTCTGGATCTCCCACAATCGAAAGTCGATCTCCTTCTTGGATCACCGTATTACCATGCGGGATGTTTATCTCACCCTTCCGTTTCAACATAGTAACAAGACTTTCTCCGGGTAACTTTATTTCTTTCATTTTCTTTCCAATCATATCTTTTGTCTTATTACTGCTTTGTACTTTAATATTGATGAATCGTTCACTTCGTAGCAGTATTTCTCGCAACTCAGCTTCATCTTTCGCATTCTTCCATCGCTTCAGAAAATCATCTTGGTCAATCATTTCAGCGGTGTGAGCCAAAAAACGGAGATGCTGAGTAGAATACTCCTCCGGACTCACTAAGAAGAAAATGGCATAGAGTTTAGCCCCTTCTTGGTCTCCAACCAAGGAATCATAATGTTCATCATCTATCGTCACCCCTTCTTTTACCCGTACAATAACCAATTCAGGATCAGCATCGGTTTGCATTCTTGTATGATTTAATGCCGCACCTTCTCCAATAGGGATAGCTCCAAAATCACTTACAGAATCAAAAGCTTGGTGTAACGTTTCTTCACTTATACCCGCTTTTGAAGCCAAGTCGGAACAAGCCCGATCTACGATATCCTGATATGGGGTATGGGAATCTTCGACATCACAAACCGTTGCCCTACTCACAACAAGTTCATAGGGGTCTTCATCACGAAGGCCCTTTTCCTGCAATATGTGGCGCATTTCATTCTCAAGCCCGTAATCTTTATACTGGCCCAAGCGTTCATGGACATGAAAGATAGCCCCCTGCCGATCGATCTTGCTGTAGGCATAATAATAGTACCAGGCTACCGACAAAATCATTATTGCAACGGTAAACAGAATAGACAGAATTCCCATTTCAAAAATAAGCAGTCCCGAAGTTAACATCCCGATCATCTGCACCCAAGGATAAAACGGGGATTTATAGCCCGGGTCATATTCCTCGATCTGGCTCTCACGCATAACAATTACTGCCAGATTAAGCAGTCCGAATAAAAGTAGCTTAAAAGCACTGGCCAATTTAGCTACCTCTTTTACATTAAAGACCAGGAGTAAAAAGATCATCATTCCCGTAGTAACAGCAATCGATGTTGTAGGGGTATCAAACTTACCCAATTTCGAAAACTTGGGGTGGACTAATTTATCCCGCGCCATAGCTAACGGAAATCGGGAAGCTGACATAATACCTGCATTACCGGTAGAAGCAAAAGCTGCAATTGCTGCAATAACAACAAGAATTAAACCGGTATCACCGGGAAGCCAGTCCAGAAAAACATCTCCTGCAGTAGCAACAGGGGTAAGATCCTCCATAAAAGCACTTGGCTCAAGAACTGCAGTCATCAGATATACTCCCGACACATACACCACAATAGCAGTCGTAATCGACAGGAACATCCCGCGAGGAATATTACGATCCGGATCTTGCACTTCCTCAGCAACGCTTACAACTTTTGTAAGCCCGGCATAGGATACAAATACCATCCCGACTGTTGCAAAAAATCCCTGAACCCCTTCTTTAAAAAATGGGGTGAATTGCTCGCGATGCACATCCAGGATATCCAGAGAAAACAGATGCGAGAATCCCTGCACCAGATAAAAAGCCATAACAGAGAGCAAAGTAATCACAAGAATATTTTGCAACTTACTGGTCTCTTTAGCTCCAAAAATATTCAACGCTCCAAATGCCACTGTCAAAATAATAGCTACAGGCGTAATTGGCACATCAAAAAATATTGAGATATAGGCTCCCATACCGATAAGAGCAAAAGCGCTCTTAAAAACCAGTGACAACCATGAACCAAACCCTCCAATACTTCCCATCAACGGGCCAAGCGTTCTATCAATGATATAATAGGTGCCCCCGGCTCTAGGGAATGCTGTTCCCAGTTCTGCCTTACTTAACATAGTAGGCAACACCAACAGACCAGACACAAGATAAGCCAAAAAAACCGATGGCCCTGTCTCACCAGCTGCCAGCCCCGGCAACAGGAAAAGACCGGAACTAAACATCGCTCCCGTTGCAATTGCAAAAACATCAAATGAACCGAGTTGTTTTTTTAATTTTTTTGATTCTTCTAGCATTAAAAATAGTATATTAATTAATTGAAGTTACTTAGGATGGGAGAACAGCTCTTAGATAAAAAGTTAATCTTGCCCTAATATCTTATTCGATTTTATTCTCATCTTCGGAATCTGCAAATAGGTTCGCTTCTTTACCCAAACGCCCCATCATTCGAATGCCGTACGCAATTACCATAAGGCCAATAAATCCTTGCGCTTTCACACTAAATATTGGGTGAAGGTCAAAAAGCACTATAATGATGTATTCTACCGCTGCCGATGCTATAACAATGCCCACCAGCCAAACCAGCTCTGTAATAAGCTTACTCTTGAGTTGGGTATTCATAAAAATAGATTTTTTTAAATTAGACCTTATAAACTGAGTTTAGAAGTACGTCGTTTCATTTTTACCCAAAGGTTCTTTTTCTTCTATGGAAGAACAAAGGTTAACTGGACATTAAATAATGGGATTTTTTTACACATAATTCCTTTATTGATTTAAATATACATCTAGTAGATCCAATAATCTATCAAAAAACTTTGTTAATCATATTTCATTTATTGATTTTCAGTCTCTAAAAGATCAACATTTATTTTTAACTCTGCTATAGCTATAAAAGTTTTTCCATGGCTGAACACTTACTAATTGGCATTACAAGCATCCTCATTTTTGGTATTGGGGCACAGTGGGTTGCATGGCGATTTAAACTCCCTGCTATATTATTATTACTTATCTCCGGTATTGCCGCCGGCCCTGTTTTTGGATTACTGGACCCAGACCAACTCATGGGCGACCTTTTAGCTCCTTTTATTTCTGTTTCTGTTGCTATCATTCTCTTTGAGGGAGGCCTGAGCCTACGATTTTCGGAATTGAAAAATATTGCCGGCATAGTCGGTAACCTCGTAAGTATAGGTGTAGTTGTTACATGGGTCATTACCGGAGTTTCAGCCTTTTATCTATTTCCTTTGGGGTGGGAATTATCCATACTATTAGGTGCTATACTGGTAGTTACAGGGCCTACGGTTATTATCCCACTGCTCAGGCAGGTGCGTCCTTCAGGTCAGGTAGGCTCTATATTAAAGTGGGAAGGAATTGTCATTGACCCCATCGGGGCCATGTTAGCCGTACTTGTTTTTGAAGTGATATTAAGTACCAGCCTCTCAGCCGCAACGAGTCTGGCAGTAATGAGTATTGTTAAAACAATTTTCTTTGGCACTCTAACGGGATTAGCCGGTGCCGGTATGATCTATTTCTTACTAAAAAGGCACTTGTTACCTGATTTCCTTCAAAACCCAATCAGTCTTATGGTCGTGGTAACGGTCTTTACCATCTCCAACATGTTACAACATGAATCAGGACTTTGGGCAACAACACTAATGGGAATTGCATTGGCCAATCAGAAATCAGCTCAAATACACCACATAACTGAATTTAAAGAGAACCTCCGGGTCCTTCTGCTATCAGGATTGTTTATATTATTAGCAGCTAGAGTTGAGCTGAGTAGTCTGATGGATAACTTAAACTGGAACCTGGTAGCCTTTTTAGCAATCCTGATCTTTGTGGCCCGCCCCATCGGTGTGTATATCTCGACCATATTCTCGGACATCAACTGGCGCGAGAAGCTGTTTCTGTGCTGGATGGCACCACGAGGTGTTGTAGCCGCATCCATTTCTTCGATCTTTGCTATCAGCTTGGCACAAAATGGTTTTGAAAACGCCAACCAATTAGTACCCATTGTCTTTTTAGTTATCATTAGTACCGTTACAATTTATGGGTTACCCGCTTCTTGGGTTGCCCGAAAGCTGGGTGTTGCAAAACCTGTTCCCAATGGTGTTCTAATTCTTGGGGCTCACGATTGGGCTTTAAAAATTGCAGAAGCAATTAAAAATGAAGGATTTAAAGTATTGGTAGCAGATGCAAACTGGAAACATATAGCAAAAGCGCGAAAGAAGGGGTTTGAAACATATCACGGTAATATCCTCTCCGAGTTTGCTTTGGATGATATTAATCTGGATGGGGTAGGACGCATGCTTTCGCTAACCCCTAACGATGAAGTCAACTCTTTGGCAGCCCTTCGGTTCGGAGAAATTTTTGGGCGGTCCCATGTTTTTCAACTTGCTCCAAACACCAAGCAGCATACCGAAGAGAAAGAAGTTACCAGTCATCTAAGCGGACGTATCTTATTTGATCCCAAGCTCAATTTTGATCACATATCAAAAATTATGGCAAAAGATGATGTCATAACTGTTGAAGAGGTGACAGAAGATAACAAACCCGATGAAGCTGAAGTTGGTCAGGAAAAAATTCCGTTATTTCAAATTACATCCAACAATGAAATTCAGCCCTTTACTGTAGACAACCCGCCTACTGCAACCGTTGGAAATAAGATATTTTATATTCCCTATGTTGAAGAGCTTACAGAGGTATAGTAAGAGTAGTAGCTTCATTGATAGAATTTGAGATAACCTAAATTCTTATATATTGCAGTAGATAGCACAATAAATCGTGGGTAATATATCTATCATGTATAGATGGGTGATTTGCATATTGGTAACTGCAGGGTTAAGCTTTCAACTTAGTTGTAGCCGTTCTGCTATGCTCTTTTCTTCCAACAACCAGGACAGTACCGCTACGAAGCACTATACAACAAGCTTCCCTACCTACGATATATCGAAACATATAGAGGATGCTCGCAGCTCTATTTTGAGAATTCTTTCTACAAGTTTTTATGATACCTATACCTTCGACGAAGCATACCTGACGCTCGATGATATTAAAACCAATACCCCGAAAGAACTAGCTGATGCCCACTACTCTTCTGAAGAGAGTACTGCCGGAACAGGTATCGTATTAGAGAACGCTTTTAGCAACTCATTAATTATTACCTGCCAACATGTAGTATCATCACCCGATACTGTTATTAGCTATTTTGAGGGCAGCGATATTCCAGAGGAGACTTTTGTCAAATCAATAAGCATTAAACACAAACAAAATAATCTACTGTTTACCAAAAACAGAATCTATAGTTTTAATATTATTGCTGCTAATGAAAACCATGACATAGCACTACTTTCTGTAGACATCCGCGAAGATGAAAAGCTACCTCATCCCCCTATTCAGTTTGGCCTCGGAGATTCGGATGATCTGAAAATGGGGTCCTTCCTTTATGTGTTAGGCTTCCCAAGTGGATATCCAATGATAACCCGCGGTATTACAAGTACACGCCCCAAAAAAAACAAACACTTTTTTCTTACAGACGCTTTATTTAATCCGGGGATTAGTGGCGGGCTGGTATTAGCCAGCAAGAATAATTTTCACGACTTTAAATGGGTGGGCATGGCACGTTCTGCAACAGCATCGGAGGAAAATATATTGGTACCACGTACATTTAATAAAGACTACAGCAAGCTGGCAAAACCCTATGCAGACCAAGCTTTTGTGCAAAAGAAAGTGAGAATTTCATATGGAATTACTCAAGCTATCCCCATTAATACAATCAAAGACTTTATAGAGAATCATCAGCAGCAAATTACTGAAAACGGCTTCCGATATTCTATAAGAGATTAGCTAACCTAGTACAACCTTTTTTATCTTGGACGTTATAAACGGCTGTGGATAAACCTCAATATTTTTTCCATTTCTTCTTTAACTACTGATGTTGATGTTACATAGTGATTATTCATAAAGCTAAATATCAACTTTCTGCCACTTTCTGTAATAAGATAACCACTTAAACTATGGTTATTGCTGAGGGTCCCTGTTTTGGCAAATACATACGGTTTATCCCCTTCTGCAGGAAGATACCAATCTTTAATGGTACCACTCTCACCTCCTGCAGGAAATAGATGAAAGAGATTTTTATCCTCAGTAAATTCATCATCAATTAGCCAAAGCAGGTGAATAATAGAGCGGGGAGTAAACATATTGTATCGAGACAGCCCCGACCCATCAACCCATTGCGGTTTATCTGGGAGAACATCGAAATACTCATTACTCATCTTCTCGATCGTACTATCAGAATTCAAGGGATTCCCCAATTCTGCAGCAGCTACCAAAAGTAGTTGCTCGGCAATAAAGTTATCACTTGGTAATAACATTCGTTTGTATGCCGTATCAGATTTAATACTATAAATTACTTGTGCTGAATCTGGCTTTGTTATATCTCTTAAATACGTTACCGATTTGCCTAAGGTATCAGTTAACATATCGGTAATCAGTTCTGGCGTATAATGATATGGCTTATCAATGGTATACCTTTTAGTATCGGCCTGTGGTTTATACTCAAATTCGTTATTTGTGAACCCTCGAAAAAGTATAGGATCGTTGGGGATCTTCTTTACCTCTTTGTTTATATATGAACGAAAGATCGGTGGGGACACTGCTAAACCACTATCAGTAGTAACAACCTGTCGCCGTTTTACTTCTTCTATTGTAAACGTAGCTGTATTACCATACATCGGCAGTGGGCTCTTTTCGGTTTGATAGTAGTAGTTAGAATCATCCCAGGCCCATCCGGGTCCAAAGCGTTTACTCTTAAAGTTGGAATCCGAATAATACAGTTGTTCTTCTCTGTTCTTCAGGAATTGATATACGCTCCCGTTGCCAAACTCGGGGTGTAAGAATGAAGGATCTCCCGTACCCCAGAAAATAAGTGAGTCACCGCGTACCACATACTCTAATGCCCGAATTGAATCCGGTAACAGTTTCAAACCGGCATAAAAGGTAAACAGTTTGGTATTTGATGCCGGGGTAAAGTAACGCCCCTCATTATGTCCGTAAATCAAAGTATCTTCTTGGGGATCATACAGGGCAAAACCGGTAAGGTTAGATGAAAACACCTTGGAAGTATCAAACATTACCGCAAAGGGAGACTTCGATTTCTTCGTGGTGGTTTCAACTATTGTTTCGGTTGTTTGACATCCACCGAGCATGAACATTCCCAACCCAAAAATAAAACAAGATATACGAAATAATTTCATCAGAAAAGTGATGTCGATTAATACTTTATTGCGTCAGCAAATCTTAAGATCAACACTAACTTAGTAGAACAATATTTATAATAATAAATTTAATGATCTGCCATAATAGGTTTTATGGGCTCGCCTCATCAAAATAGGCAGGAACCTGTATATCCAACATCGTTTTGAGACCTGCCCCTGCCTCGCGAACCGAACAAATTGCATTTACTGTAATAGCCGAAGTTGCAATATCACCATTAATACCCCCGTCAATAGTTGAAGTAAAAGTCGGAGTTCCCGAAATGTTGATAGTGTCGTGAGAATGAGTAACTCCTGCTGCAGCTTTAAAAACGAGAGTGATAACCTCCTTTCCATCTCTATAACCCCGCCCTACCTGTTTAACTCCAGAAACCTGCCCCTTATCAACATCTATCCGATCATTTTTCAAATCCCGGTCAGCTTTCACCAGTTCTAATGTCTCCTCAACATCACTCAACTGCCAATTCATAGCATCGGCAATCATACGCACCGACTCCTCTACTCCTACGTGCCTGATGGAATCGCGTTTAGCTTTGAATTCTGCTTCTGTAAGCCCTATACCAATTTTATCTCGAAAGGGTTTACGTCGCGGCTCGGCATCTTGAATGCGCTCCACTTTTACCTTATCAATCTTCTGGCATACTGATGTTAATACTGAAGGCAGATAATCCATCAAAAAACCGGGATTTACTCCCGTGCCCAGACAACTAACCGCCTGCTTTCGACAATGTTCATCAATCCGTTTTGCTACTTCAGGCTGTGTTTGCCAGGGATGCGAAAGTTCCTCGCAGGTCGAAACAATATCCAAACCATGACCTGCTGCTTCAATAATCTGCGGTGATACCTTTTTAAGGGATGACAAGGTCGTAATAACGGCTACATCGGCTTTATCCAGTAAAGCAACGGAATCCAAGTCCGGCGCAATTTCAACTCCTATTTTTTGCAGTCCTGCATGTTCACCGAGATCATTACCAATTTTATTGGGATCCGGATCAATCCCACCCACGATAGAAATACCTTCGCGCTCGGCCAGGTAGCGTGTTAATTGCTGTCCTATCGGGCCAAGTCCCATTTGTACAATATTCATCATAAAACTATTCTAGTAATTCTTTTTACATTAGTTAGCTATAAACTTGTAGATATCTCCGGAAATATCAGCAAATGCCGACTGCACTCTTTCTCGGTTAGGGGCATTTTTTGAAAGTAAAACCAATACATACTTATGTCCATTCGGAAGAATAATGAGCCCCGCGTCGTGATTGACACCGGTAATCCAGCCGGTTTTATGAGCCACAACTACACTTTCCGGAAGCTGAGCCGGAATCATTTCGTTAAAATGTTGTTCGATAAGGATTTCAATCATCGCCTCCGAAGCCTCCCTGCTCACTGCCTGCCCCTTGCCCAGCTGTTCATAAATAATTGCTTCGTCAAGTGCTGTAGTTCTATTACTGAGTCCCTTTTCGTATGCCTTAATATCCTCGACCCCTCGCAGTACCATAATACTGTCAACACCATAACTACGCATCGTTTGTGTCACGTTGTGGGCACCAACCTTTTGGATAAGAATGTTTGTTGCCAGGTTACTGCTCATGGTAATCATATCAGTAATCAGTTGGCGGATCGACCTTTTCTTACCGATCATATCATAGAGCTTGCCCTCACTGTCTTCCGATATATCCATTTCATAACGACTGCTATCTACAATGCTTCGAAATTCATTTTTAACAGTGATAGAATCATCCAGCGAAAATCTGCCGTTCTCTGCCTGGTTAAAAAGCTCAATCATTACCGGTGTTTTCATGGTACTGGCAGCATGGAATTTCTCTCGCTCATTGATATAAATAGCCTGGCTGGTATCGCTCAGATTTTTAAAGGCTACTGCAAAATCGCCCTTTACCTTTTTTAACTGCTTCTTGATCTTACTTTTAAGACCACGGACAGTTTCAACAGAATTTGAGGAAGTGCAAGAAGAGAAGAAAACAATTAAAATAAAAGCATATAAGATCGTTACAGATCGTTTTTTTATCATAGGCGAAGAATATGATTATTTCGAGCTTGTAATAATAAACCAGGCCCTCCTAGTAAAGAGCCTGGCATATTAAATATTTGATACGCACTCTATTTTATAACGGTAATATCAATAGGACCAGCGGCAAAGTTATCGGTATCAACATTATTCATTGTCAGTCCATTTTCGTTTACTACCTGAACCTCCAAATTTATCTCTGTAGTATCATTTGGAACGGTGGGTATGGTATACGCTATGCGTAACGAATCTGTTTGACTCGCTTCCGAAAAGCTGGCTTCTTCATACCCCCACTTACCGTATACTTGCTGTGAGGATTGACTTACAACAGAATCTTTAAGTACGATCTCTTTAACAGGATCTTCAGACCAGAAAAGAAGGTCCATCTGCACCGTTTCTCCTTCCTGGTACTCATCCTTTTTATCTATAATTTCAAAGTCTGAGATATTAGGATACGAGTTTCCGGTCTCCTTCATATTATCTTTCAACCAGTTATCCTCTTCCATGCATGAAACGAACAGAAAAGCCATAACCAAAAACAATACGGTATTTTTCATAACAATTAACTTTTTCATAATTCTGAATATCTTTAAGATTAATTATAAAACCACATTGGGGTTGCAATACTCTTTTGAGCCTTTTTAACCTCTTCCTGATTTCGACTCAGTTCAGAACTTGGATATACCGCCCGCTGTATCCACACTCCATCCAGTTCGTCATTGTGATCAGCAGGTAACGCCAAATCTTTAAATATTTGCGAGTCAAAATCATAGCGCCGATAATCATTATAGACTTCCGGGTTCAGAAATAGAGCCTTAAATTTTTCTTTCATTATCAGCTCCATAGTTAAGTTACCTGCACCAACATCCACACTGGCAGCATTTATATAATTGTTCTTTGCGTTAGCTGATACACCCAGCTTATCCATATTTGCACTAATACCCGCCAAGTAGGCATCATAAGCCTGTTGTGACGCTCCGGTCGCTGATTCGCTACCATTATTGGCTTTTAGAAAAGCAGCTTCAGCTTCAATAAACTTCATTTCTGCATAGGTCATCATAATGATGGGAGCTGCTGCCCGAGAATGAAAGGTCTCATCTGTAAAAGCTGTATTTGAGCTGTTGTCCGGAGCATCTTCATTAACCCCAAAGTTTCCATTTTCGCTACCATAGTAGTCTGTATCTCCACCATTATCGGCAATAATGGGCAAGCGTGGATCGGCCTCGGGATAAGTTTCTCCGTTCATCATATCGATCAGTTGATCGGAGTGTACCGGAGCCGGATTCCCTGTTTGAGCTGCTAAGTACGCGCTGGTATGCCAGGGGTTCAGATTCTTCTCATTATTGTAATTTATCTGGAAATCATCTGCATTACTGGTATAAGCATTGCTCAGAGCTGAGAGGGCATTATCAGCAGCTGCAACAGCTCCTTGCTCCGTCACATGAATAGCATTACGAGCCTTCAAGGCATAGGCAGTCTTTATCCATTTATCAATATTGCCACCATATATGATATCATCGCTTCCCGGCTCATTAAATTCAGAAGGTGCTTTTTCCAGTTCCGTTATTCCCTCATTTAAAAGCTGGTCAATAGCATTGTATATCTCCTGCTGATTATCATAACTTGGTGAAAATTCACCCTCTTTGAAGGCATCACTCCAAGGTATGTTTTCCCATGTATTTGTAGCAAGACTCAAATTATAAGCCTGCATAACCTTAACAATACCCAAGTAATGAGAAGCCCCGGTCTCTTTCGCTTTTTGCTCCATCTCATCGAGGTTGTTTAGACTCGACAAATAGATTTCAACCCACGCGCCGGCTAACTGTGCCTCCTCATGAGAGTCCGTTTCACCAACAAAAGAGATATGTTGTGAATATTGAGAAAACGTAAAAGCGATATCAAAATGAGCTTTACTGGTTGAGACGAGCACAGGAGGCAACAGTGCATCGAGCCCAATCTCATCTTTAAACACCCTGTTAGGATCTTTATTGGTATCTCCTCCCAAATAGTTTTCGCAAGCTCCAAATACAAAAACTACCAGGATACATACTAACGTCGTAATATATTGCTGTAATTTATTCATGGATATTTCCACTTGGTTTTAAAACTTAAGATTCATGCTGAATGACAAGCTTCGTGTCGGCGGTATATTAAGACCGGTGAACCCATAGGTATTTGAGCCAGCCGAAAACTGTTGGCCTTCGGGGTCAAAACCTCTGAAGGGAGTGTTCAGGAACAGGTTTCTGCCTGAAACACCAAATGAAGCTGACTTCAATGGTAGCTTTTGAATAAGTTTAGCTGGCAAACTGTACGAGACACGCACATTTCGCAGACGAATCCACGAAGCATCCTGTACTAATATCTCCGATGCTCTGTTAAAACGAGTTGAACTACGATACACGCTTTGATTTAAACGTACAGGCGTAGTATTGGAAGACCCATCACTCGTTACTCCCTGGAAAATAACCTCATCATTTCTCCATTTTGTTATTTCTAAAATCCCGTTTCTTATACTGTTACGTTGTCCGGAATCATAAGCATCAGCCCCCATCCTAATTTCTAGTAAGAACGACAAAGACAGGTTTTTATAGTTGAAGGTATTAGTAATACCACCTTGCCAATCGGGTAGGGCATTTCCTACCTTTACCAAGGTATCAGTTCTAATAGTTGGCAAACCATCATCCGCAATTAACAGTTCTTCGTTATCAGTATATTCAAATGTATAGCCGTATAGATCTCCCAACTCTCCTCCTTCTTGTATACGGTTAACGACTCCCGGAAAACCACTGTTAGCAAATTCAATAACATCCAGCCCTTCAGGCATCTCTGTTACTTCACTTGCTACCGAAGACCAGTTAACAGCCAAATCCCAGCTAAAGTCGCTAGTTTTAATGGGGGTACCATTAACGAGTACTTCAAGTCCTTTGCTCTCAATCTCTCCGGCATTGGTAGTATAGCGAGACAAACCTGAGGGGTTACTAACAGGAAATGCAACAATCTGGTTTTTACTTGTCTGTTTAAAGTAAGTAAGATCGAAGCGTAAACGATTATTGAAAAAGCGCAAATCTGTTCCCACTTCATACGAAGTTGTAATCTCAGGCTTTAGATTGGGATCCCCTGCCCGAGTATCTTTACTAAAACCGCCAACGCTCCCAAAGGGAAAATCTGAATCGCCTTCAAAATATTGACCTACGCTGTAAGCAGGGGCATCTTTTCCCACTTTTGCCCAAGAAAAGCGAAGTTTTCCGAAAGGAAACCACTCACTATTTGCTAATCCCAGATCTTCTGTAAACACATATCCCAAACCAACCGACGGATAGAAAAAAGACCTGTTATCTTCTGGCAATGTAGAAGACCAGTCGTTACGCCCGGTAACGGTCAAAAAGTAAGTCCCGTCATATTCGAGTTTAACATCCGCAAATACCCCAACTAACCGCCGTAACATGGCCGATTCACTGGTAAAAATATTTGTTGTATTTGCCAACGATCGGAAATCACTGATATTCAACCCTTCACCTCGGGTATTCAAACGTTCCGATTTGACATCGGTAACCTGGTTACCGACTACTAAAGAACCACTCATTTTATCAGTAAAACTGTGATTGGCCCGAAGGTATAAATTTGAATTCAACTGTCGATAGTTGATCTGCTCTTTGACTAAAAAACCGTTAACCTGTGTACCGACATCCAAGTTCGGGGGAACAAATCGCTCTCTGGCATCGTTATAGTAATCCGCACCAAATTTGTAATCTAAAGTGAGCCATTCGGTAAGGCCAAAACTTAATCCTGCATTTCCAATAATGCGGTTCACATCATCCTTAAGCGTACTATGTTCAGCAAAATATCGCGGATTGTCGATAAATCCTGAATTGGGATTACTTTTGTACCCAGAGTAGTTCTTCTGGTCACCATCCGGAAATTCATAATCATTCACATCATTAGAAGGAGTCCAATAACTCAAAGAGCTCATAATTGACTTATCTCCTCCTGTTGGTCTCACTCCACCGGAATTCGAATAGTTAACCGATCCAGAAATATCGAAAGCATCAGAAACTTTATGTGAACCGGATAGCTTGAAAGTCGTTCGACTCCACTCCGTATTCGGTACAATCCCTTCCTCATTCACATTAGATACAGATTAAAAGTACGTCGTATTCCCATTACCACCGGATATGCTCAAAGAATTACTAATATTCATTGAGCGACGGAAAAAGCGTTCAAAGTTATTATACACTTTGGAAGACGCTGTCGTAGGTGGACCATACTGCCAAAATGTATAGGCAAATTCTCGAAAAGGTAAAGCCCCGTAATATCCGTGCTGATAATCATCCTGAATCTCGGGGACCTTATTAACTTCACTAAAGCCCACCTTCGAGTTGAGAGTCACTTGGGTATTTCCTGATTGTCCTTTTTTAGTCGTAATCTCGACCACTCCGTTAGCTGCTCGCTGACCATACAGTGCTGTTGCCGCCGGTCCCTTTAAAATCGAAATATTCTCAATATCATCAGGATTTATATCACCTCCCCGATTCGAAAATGAAAACTGCTCTGCACTACCGGGTGAGTTGGTTCCCTCGCTGGGCAGTACATTACCATAATTGGTTTCATTGCTTACAGGCACTCCATCAATAACAAACAGCGGCTGATTATCTCCACTGGGACTAAGAGATGAAATTCCACGAATCGTAATATCCATCCCTGCTCCAGCAGCACCACTGGTATTTTGAATATTTACACCTGCAAGTTTACCCTGCAGAGCACTTACTAAATTAGACTCTCCACTTTCGGCGATCTCATCACTTGAAATCTCCTGTACAGAATATCCCAATGACTTTTTTTCCTGCTCTATACCAAATGAGGTGACCACTAGCTCATCAAAGGCTTGGGCCTCACGCGTCATTGTAACATTGATAGTTGTTCTATCATTAATGGGAACTCTCTCTTTTTTATATCCAATAAAAGAGAAGATGAGTGTATCTGCTTCTTCCGGAACATTCAATGAATACCGTCCCCTTTCATCTGTAGAAGTACCAACAGTAGTATTCTTCACAAATACATTAACCCCAGCCATTGTTTCACCGGTTTCAGCATCTTTTACCGTACCAGTAATTTCTTGTTGTACATACACTTCCCTTAAGGGTATCGAAGTGCGTTTCCTCAGAGCTATCTCTCGTGTTTTAGAGATCACTGCTTCGTATTCTGTCGTCTTTAGAATTCGCTGTATGGCATCACCTGCAGTGATATAATCTTGCTTTATTGTAACCGGCTGTTTAAGTGAAAATAACTCGGCATTATAGGCAAGTCCCAACCCTGTCTTAGAAACAATTGTTTCAAGCACTTTTCGAAGGGGTACTTCCTTTTGATCAAGAGAGATGATCTGTTGTAATTCCGAAACCTGATCGGAATATGTTTCGACAGCATAAAATGACTGTGCCGTAGCCTCCTGCGAAACCGACGTCAGGTATTGGCCATTAGCCACGGTAAAGAAACCTTGGCTTAAAGGCAGTAAAGCCCCCAACAGACTCCACAACACCATCTTTTTTAATTGAGTTGATAGCAATTTATTCATAGTACTAACCTCCATTTAAACTGTTCATTTATTGAGAGACAACCTCTAGTGATTTGTTAATTTATGCTCTACTTCTATCCCTGCATTCTTTTAGTAGTCCATTATTACGCATTTATTAGCGATTAATTAGTAGTTATTAGTTATATGCCAAAATCTTTATTGGGTAAAAATAACCCGGTTCTCAGTAAGCTCATATTCAACATCCAGCGACATCGCTATTACATTAAGTACATTTTTAATTGACCGACTCTTTAAGAACGCCGTCAGTTGTTTATCCCTTATTTCTGAACTTTGAAATGAAACCTCTACCCCGTATCGGCGTTCAAGTGCCAGAGCTACCTCTTTCATGGGTTTGTCTCGAAACTTGAGGTATCCTTTTTTCCAGCTGAGATATAACTGTATGTCATCTACTTTTGAAGTAGTGATCTCATTACTGTTTAATGAATAACTGCCCATTTCATTGGCTGTTAGCAAAGCCTTGTTAGCTGATTCTGCACTGCTGTCTTCTACGGATACCTTTCCTTCCTCAACCACAATTTGCACCTGGCGATCCTCTTCATACGATCGAACAGTAAAGGCAGTACCTAAAACCCGAACTACAGCTCCTCGCGAATGTATCACAAAAGGTCGCTTGGAATTAGTAGCCACATCAAAATAGGCTTCCCCCATCAAGTAAACTTCCCGGATATCTTCATCAAACTGATTGGGAAACTTTATATCACTGTCCGCATTTAACATTACTTCTGTGCCATCGGCCAACCTGAGGTTAACGCGTTGGGCATTGGCGGTACTAACTTCCCGAAGAACTGTTTCGGAAACTTCTGGTTTCGGTTCATACCAGTTCTGATATGCAAATACCCCTATTAATCCTGCTATCAAAAATATTGCAGCTACTCGAATTAACTTTTGGGTCATT
Organism: Fodinibius halophilus; assembly: GCF_011059105.1. Lineage (GTDB taxonomy): Bacteria > Bacteroidota > Rhodothermia > Balneolales > Balneolaceae > Fodinibius > Fodinibius halophilus. Next base: position 50,821 of record NZ_JAALLS010000025.1, read on the forward strand.
GAATGAACAGAGGCTGAACGATATTTTGCAGCAAAGGAATCCCGTTTACTTTCCCGGTTCAATTCTCCCTCCTTTTCCAGGCGCGATTGTAACTGTTGCCATTGCTCACCGGTATCAAAAACACCATGCATGGAACTGTGATCCTCTTCCGAAATATCCCAGATACGCTTAAATTGTTTTAGCTTTTGTGCATTTTCAACATCTTTTGCAACCCCCTGTTCTACTTTTTGTGTTTCTTCGGCTGTACACTCGTCTGCCAGGTACCGAGCCAATAATCGGCCATCAACGTCATTAAACTTCATATAATAAATTTTCTATCTAGTCTTAGAATCCATCTTCACCTATAAGACAGTTGCGAAAACAGTTACCCCCAAAGAAAATTTAAGAAAAGTATCGTTTGCCTAATTTATTTAGGACATCTATCAGAAATGCAGAAGAAGGTGTAGTGAAGCGATATTATTTATTCAATATCAATACTGCCGCGAATATCATCCAATGCCAGCCCCATATGATTCTCAACTGTTTTTCTGGTGATATCCAGTACCTCAGCAATCTCTTTATAACTGAGGCCATGCTTGCGGTGCAGTACAAATACCGAACGACGACGCTGAGGCATCTCTTTTACGACATTCCAGACAGCTTTTATCAGCTTTTCATCACCCTCATTTTTCTGTGTAGACTGCTTGGAAGTATATTTTTCTGTTGTGTCAGATAGTTGTTCTTTTAGTTTTTCACGACGACCTCTCTTGTTGATAAGATTTAAAGCCTCGTTTCGAACAGACCGGAACAAGTAGGCTTTAATAGAGGTATAAACGCTCCAATTCCGGCGGCGTTTCCATATTTTATAAAACACCTCCTGTACTACATCTTTTGCTTGTTCATTGGATTTTGTAATCTGCAAAGCATAAGAACAGAGATCAAAAAAGTATTCGAAAAAAAGACGCTCAAAAGCCTGCTGGTTACCCTCGCGGATCTTTTCCACCAGCTGCTCTTCAGACTTATTCTTTTTTTCTTCAATAATGTCCATATACTTCGTTAAAAACTAAAAACCCACCAACCGTTTTTATAAATTTGTCCTTCCTAAATTCTGATATATCAAACCTATTAAATAATTATTAAAAATTAATAAGCCTAATCCCGAATGAAGATCCTCAAATTTGGCGGTACTTCCATGGGCGATGCCGATACCTGGCAACGCGTATTAACAATCATTGACCGATACGAAACTCCTTTTATTGTTGTTTCAGCAACTGCCCGAACCACCCGTAAATTATTGGCCGCGGCCAACAATGCTATTGAAAATCTATCCGAGGCCCAAAACAAAGCACAAGATATTCAACGGCGACACCAAAGATTGATATCAAACTTTACAAGCACCTATTCTGATAATAATTCGCAAGTCCATAAAAATTGTATACGATGGATCGAAAAACAGATCGCAGAACTTCATCAGGCTCTTGTAGAGATTAACGATGCCCAAGAATTAACTCTCGAACAGAAAGATGCTATTCTCTCCATTGGTGAGCGTTTGTCATCCTACCTTTTTGTTCAATGTGGCACCATTGTGAGCGCTCCTATGAAATGGGTTGATGCTACAGATATTATTCGTACCGATTCGGAGTTTGGGCAAGCAAATCCCGACATCGATTATATAGAGCAAAAAGCTCTTGAACTCAAAAGTTTGATGAGTGGCGGACAGATACCGGTGATGGGCGGGTTCTATGGGCAAGATGCCAGCGAACGTACAACTACACTTGGGTTCGAAGGTTCGGATTATACAGCCAGTCTAGTCGGCGCGGCCCTTAGTGCCGATGCAATAGAGATCTGGACGGATGTCAGTGGCATATATACCTGCGACCCGCGTCTTATTGAGGATGCCGAACCAATCTCTCAACTAAGCTTTCAGGAAGCTACAGAGTTAGCCTATTTTGGGGCAAAAGTACTCCATCCCTCTACAACAAAACCGGCTTCTGAACAACAGATCCCTATAGGGGTGAAAAACATTTTTGAGCCCGACGAACCCGGTACTTTTATCTCCCATGAGACAAAAGAAGCCGAAGGGGTTAAAGCCATGACTTTTAAAGAAGAGTGTGTCGTTATTACCGTAACCTCATCCAATACGGTGATGGGATATGAATTTTTAGCTAATGTTTTTGACATTCTCCGCTGGCACCACCTGCCTGTTGATGTCGTTACTACAACAGAAGCGTCGGTCTCTATCGCTATTGAGAATGGCAAGCGTATTGATGAGGCCATCGAACAGCTACAATCCTATGGCTCGGTAGAGTTGGAATCGAAACAAGGTATCATCAGCCTGGTCGGCTGCACTACAAAAAGTACCCAATCGCTAATCAAAAGGGTGGTAAATTCCATCAACAGCACTTCCATGCATATGATCTCTTTCAGCCAGGCAAAGGGTAACTTAAATATTGTATTGCCAACAGAACATATCAGATCCTCTGTAAAGAAGATACACCAACAACTGTTTTAACTAGCTTTAGGTGGGGAATCCAGCGACCTGGTTTCTCCATCATCTTCCGGTACAATGCCCAATCGTTTGGCACGCTCCATCCATTTTTTACGGGCCATCTTCTGCATATCCTCAATATTATCTACCTCATCAATAATTTCCATCCCCAACAAGGTTTCGACAAGGTCTTCCATCGTTACCACTCCGGCGAAACCGCCGTATTCATCAACGACAATAGCGATATGCTCCTGCTTTGTCATCAGGCGTTCAAAGAAATCCTGCAGGGGCATCATCTCGGGCACAATTAAAATATCACGCTTTAACTCTTTTAATTGCTGGTCGGTTTCCCCCCGAGCCATCATCAACAGCAAATCATTCTTAAGAACGTAACCTGTTATTTCATCCCGCTCTTTACCATATACCGGCAGACGTGAAAAATGAAGCTGTTCTACATTTTCACTTACATCTCCCACTTCAAGATCTTCCTCGAATCCTACGACCACAGTACGCGGTGTCATAATATCTTTAACCCGCAGAGAGTTAAAGCGAATCAGGTTCTTAAAAATTCGGGATTCTTCTTCCTCAAAAACCCCCTCTTCTACCCCTAAGTCTGCTAGGGCACCGAACTCCTCACGGCTAAAGCTGGGCAAGTTATTGTCATCCGACAACCAACGAGTGATCGCCTGCGACATTACCACAAATGGATATAGCGAAACCATCAGAATGCGAAGGGTGCGAGCTGCAAAGGGCGCCAGATTTCTCCAGTAGGTTGCGCCAATAGTCTTTGGGATGATTTCTGAGAGCACCAAAATCAAAAATGTGAGTACAGCCGAAGATATTGCTACGTATGCATCCCCAAAAACAATTTGTGCCTGAGCACCGACACCGGCAGCTCCTACCGTATGGGCAATGGTGTTAAGACTGAGGATGGCGGAAAGCGGGCGATCGATATCCTCTTTATAACGGCGCAACAACTTTCCGGTACGCACTCCCTTTCGCTCCATAATAGCGATATAGGAATGGCTCACCGAAAGGAGCGTTGCCTCCAACAAAGAACACAGAAATGAGACTCCGATCGCAAGTGATAAATAAAAAATCAGTAAATACATAGGCGAAAAATAGTAGAAATGCGGGTTATTTGAAAAAAGCGATCTGTTTAACTTTTTCTCAAAAAATCGTTTAGCTCTACCTCTGTGATGGTTATATTGAATGCCAATTTTAAAAAATCCATTTTATTGCTTCAACTCGAAAATATATCGCTTACGTTTGGCGAAGATACGCTGTTTGACGGAATCAGTACGATCATCAATCCCGGTGAACGTGTGGGCCTTGTTGGGCCCAACGGAGCAGGTAAATCTACACTGCTCAAAATTATTGCCGGTGAAATAAACCAAGATTCCGGCACCATTAATATGTCGAAGGCTGCTACGGTGGGATATCTGCCCCAAGATGGGGTGGATCCTAATCCCGACCTTACCGTTTATGAAGAGGTGGAAAGTGCTTTTGAAGGCATTCAAAAGCTGGAAAAAGCGGTTCAACAAGCACGAGAAAAACTTGCGAACCTTGATGAAGGGAGCCCGGAATATCAAAAAGCGATGGAGCGGGTTGGTTCGCTGCAGAGTAAAATTGAACGATCAGGAGCATATTCTCTTGAATCAAATATTGAAAAAATATTGATGGGACTTGGATTTACCCCCGAAGATTTCAATCGCTCGACAACGGAGTTCAGCGGCGGGTGGTTGATGCGTATTGCTCTCGGTAAATTACTACTGCAGCGCCCCATGTATCTGCTGCTTGATGAGCCCACTAACCACCTGGATATTGAATCACTGCGTTGGATAGAACAGTTCCTGAGCAGTTATGATGGCGCTGTTATCATTGTATCGCACGACAAAGCTTTTCTTAATAAAATAACCAAGCGAACCCTGGCTCTCGAAAATGGGGAACTCTTCGATTATGCCGGCAATTTCGATTACTACAAAGAAAAACATGCCGACTACAAGGAACATCTGCGAAAGGCCTATGAAAATCAGCAGAAAGAGATCAAAGAGATACAGGAGTTTATAGATAAATTTCGATATAACGCCAGCAAAGCGGCCCAGGTGCAAAGCCGTATCAAGCAGCTGGAAAAGATGGATATTATTGAACTTGATGAACGAGAAGAGGAGATCTTTTTTGAATTTCCACCACCGGAACGCAGTGGTGCCGTCGTAATGGAGCTTGAAGATGTCCGAAAGCAGTACGGTAAAAATGTTGTTTTTGAGGATCTTTCTTACACTATTGATCGCGGTGATAAAATTGCAGTTGTCGGGCCCAACGGAGCGGGTAAATCTACCCTTATCCGTATTATTTCGGGTATCGAAGATATTGACGGGGGCAATCGAGAACCCGGCTATAATGTCACCACTTCATACTTTGCCCAGCACCAGGCCGATGAGCTGGATCTTGACAAAACGGTGTTTGAAATAATGCGTGATGCTGCCCCCAAAGCCACAGAGACAAGACTCCGTACGCTATTGGGGTGTTTCCTTTTCCAGGGGGATGATGTTTTTAAAAAGGTCTCTGTGTTGTCGGGCGGTGAAAAAAGTCGGCTGGCCCTGGCTCGCATGCTCTTGATGCCTGCTAATTTCCTTATTTTTGATGAGCCCACGAATCACCTCGATATGCAGTCAAAAAGCATCCTGCAACAGGCCCTGCAACAATATGAAGGAGCTTTTATGATTGTATCACATGACCGTGATTTCCTGGACCCTATTGTTGATAAAACCCTGGAAGTACGACCTGAAACCACCAATACCTTTGTAGGTAACGTTTCTTATTATTTAGAAAAAGTAGAAGAACGGGAGCAAGAAGCAGATGCCTCACAAGATAATTCCGAAAGCAACAAAAAGAATGGGCTCTCTCGTAAAGAAGAACGACGCATTGCTGCACAAAAGCGTCAGCGAAAGAGTAAAAAGTTAAAGCCGCTCAAAAAGAAGATTGAACCGCTGGAAGAAGAGATTGAGCTAAAAGAAGAGCGTAAGCAAGAGATTGAAGATCTGATGGCACAATCGGATTTCTATGATGACGAGGACCGAGTTAAAGAGATCTCTATGGAGTATGAAAAGTTAAAGGGCGAATTGGTAGAGGTCTATGCCGAGTGGGAAGAGCTGGCGATGAAGATGAGTGAAATTGAAGAAGAGTTTAGTTAAAGGCTAGATGATGAGATATGAGACTATGAGATTTGAGACACCTCATAACCATCTCAATACTCATATCTCACAATCTCACTACTTGCCTTTATGTCGCGAATATCTGCTCTTTATTACGAAAGGCTTTGAATTCGAGGGCATTGCCGCTGGGATCTTTGAAGAACATCGTTGCCTGCTCTCCGGGTTCTCCCTCGAAACGAACATAGGGCTCAATAATAAATTCTACGCCTTTATCCTGTAGCCGCTCTGCCAGCTGCTCCCACTGCTCCCACTCAAGGATTAACCCAAAATGCTTGGCCGGTACTTCATGCCCATCTACATCATTTGTACTTGATTTTCCCGCTTCTTCGGGGCTCAGATGCGCCACAACCTGGTGTCCCCAAAAGTCAAAGTCGATCCATTTGTCAGAACTTCTTCCCGTATCGCATCCCAGTACATCCCGGTAAAATGTAAGCGATTCTTCGATATCAGATACAGGAAACGCCAAGTGAAATAATGGAGTTTGTTGATCAGCCATTAGATAGAAACTTTTCTTTGTTATAATTAGTGAGAAAGAAAATATAAATCATCTGCCATTCATGCGATTAATTTGCGAGAATTCAACTTTTTTTACACTCATCCATTTTTATGTCTGGTTGAATGTGAACAACTTGCGTGTTGTTAATAGACAGGATTGAAATTAAAAATAAACCAAAAGTACTTATGAAATTATTAAAAAACGTTTTTGTAGCGCTCTTATTAACTGTTACAGCCATCGGCTGTGCTCAACAAGAAGCTGAAGAAACAAAGAAAAAAGAAATGGCCGAGCCGGCAACTAAACATTCCCAAGCTGTTGCTGTTGTTCATGCTACTGCGGGCAATGAGGTATCCGGAACTGTCACCTTTACAAAAAAGGAAAAAGGTGTTCGCGTGCAGGCCGATCTCAGCGGGTTAAGTGAAGGCAAGCATGGCTTTCACGTTCACCAGTATGGCGACTGCCGCGCTGATGACGGAACTTCGGCCGGTGGACACTACAATCCCGCGGATAACAAACACGCCGGACCTGATGCCGAAAGTCGACATGTCGGGGACATGGGTAATATTGAAGCTGACGCCGATGGAAACGCGACTATCGATTATATGGATTCTACTATCGAACTTAACGGCGCCGACAGCATTATCGGTCGCGGAGTAGTGCTGCATGGCGGCGCAGATGACTTGGAATCACAGCCTTCCGGAGCGGCCGGACCCCGTGTAGGTTGCGGAGTTGTTGGTATTGCAAATACCGGTATGTAATTACACGACCAATTTGACCTAATGCTCAAAGACTTTCCAGGTTTCTAAAACCTGGAAAGTCTTCCTTTTCTCCTCTTATTCAGCTGTACTTTCCCACCTCTCCGATAAACGCCAATTGACATTCTCTATTTAGATGTTTATCTAAATATCTAAATGAATACACTATTTAAAGCCTTAAACGATGCAACGCGCCGCCGAATTCTGCAGATGCTGCAGGACAAGGATATGACTGCCGGTGAAATAGCTGATCAATTCGATATCAGTAAGCCCAGTATTTCGCACCATCTTGATATCCTAAAACAGGCAAAACTGATCAGCAGTGAACGAGACGGACAATTCATCCGGTATGCCATTAACACCACGGTCGTAGAAGAAGCAGCAAACTGGTTTCTGGAAATCCTAAATAAATCTGATTCATCATGAAATCGCTCATATACGCTATCAAAAAAGAGTGGTACAATATCTTTTTATTGCTCCTGCCCATTGTAGCTATTCCCTTTATTTGGGATTTACTGCCAGAACGTATCCCATCCCACTGGAATATGCAGGGAGAAGTTGATGGCTACAGCAGCAAAAACTTTGGTCTATTCTTCTTGCCGGCATTAAATATTGGGATCTACCTGCTGCTGTTATACCTGCCAAAAATCGATCCCAAACAACGTATTACCATCGATCAAAAACCCATTCCGGTACTGCGGACATTAACCGTCGTACTCATGCTCGGTATTCACATCTGGATTATCAGCAAAGCCATGGGATATAATATAGCAACGCAAGGAGGCCTGTACCTCGGTCTATCCCTCTTTTTCGTGGTCATGGGAAATTACCTGCGCACGATAAAGCCCAATTATTTTATTGGGATACGCGTGCCCTGGGCCCTGGAAGATGCCGACAACTGGCGGCAAACACATAAACTAAGTTCATACATCTGGGTCGCAGGCGGACTGCTACTTCTTTTGATGTATCCCCTGTTTGAGTTCTCTGTTTACAGCACCATTTTTACCGTCATTGTTGTTCTATTGGCCCTCATACCCGCACTTTACTCATTTTATCTTTACAAAAAATGGTCATGACATTATGAAAAAATTCAGCCTATTTATACTGATAATACTATTTAGTTTGACTACACGGGCCCAATATTCGGAAAACTATAATCATAAAGAGCTGATCATCAAAAATGACTCTATAAAAATTGGCGGAACCCTTAGTTGGCCCACCGAACAAAGAGCTGACAAGTTGGTTATTATGATCACCGGTAGCGGAGCTCAAGACCGCGATGCGACGATGAAGCCGATCAGCGACTTTAAGCCCTTTGCCCTTTTAGCAGGTTCGCTCACCTCCAACGGCCTTGCAACCTTTCGCTATGACGATCGCGGAGTGGGAGCATCTACCGGAAACTTTGCAAAAGCAACGCTAGATATGCTTGCCTCTGATGTGGAAGCAATAATCAGGCATTTTCAAAAAAAGAATACCCCCTCTTTTTCTGAACTTATTTTACTGGGACACAGCCAGGGAGGCCTTGTTGGAGGTAAGGTAGCCATCGGAAATAAATCCGTAGATAAACTCATCTTAATGGCCTCAACCGGTATTCCCCTGCAAAAAGTGATACGATATCAGGTTCAACGAGCCTTCTCTCGTGCTTTTGTTGATTCAGCACTTGCCGCAAAAGAGATCGATGCGCGCGAGCAGCTAATGGACGCAATCAAAAAAGATACCAATATTAGCAAGAGCCAGAAGAAGTATCGAAACCAATTTGCTGCTATACAGCGCAGCGTTGGCATGGATTCGTCCCAAGCATCTCGAATGGCACAACAACAAGTCAATCAACTCACCAAAACATACCGATCTCCACAACTCCAATCGCTGTTCTATTATGAACCAACTTCTGATCTAAAGAAGTTGGATATTCCTGTACTTGTACTCTTCGGGAGCAAAGATACTCAGGTAACGGTAGAAATGAACAAAGATCCCATTAAAGAGGCCCTGGAATCGGCAGAAGTGCCTTACCAAATTGAAGTGTTTCCCAATGCGAATCACCCTTTTCAAAAGGCTAAAACGGGTAAAGTACGGGAATACGGTCAACTTGAAAACAGATTTGTAGATGGCTTTACCTCTACAATAGTAAACTGGATTAACTGATCACCAAATAATGAGACTTTCCAGGTTTTAGAAACCTGGAAAGTCTCATTATAAACTGAATGTTCAACGTAATTACTCCGGTTGCCAGCTACTCATTTTATCATCGATCACCTCTTTGAGGCGACTTACCGGCACACGATCCTGTGTCATATCATCGCGATAACGAATAGTTACCGTATCTTCGCCTTCCGACTCCACACCGTCAAAATCAACCGTAACACAGAAAGGCGTTCCCGCTTCATCTTGTCGGCGATAGCGTTTACCAATAGAACCGGACTCATCATACAGCACATTGTAATCTTCACGCAGCTCATCGGTAATCTTATGCGCCAGATCCTGCAGCTTATCTTTCTTAATAAGCGGGAAGATACCCACTTTCGTCGGTGCTAATTCAGGGTTCAGCTTTAAAACAGTTCTAGTATCACCGTCTACTTCCTCCTCGCGGTAAGCATCGCAAAGCACCATCATTACCGTGCGGTCCAGCCCAATAGAAGTCTCAATCACATAGGGCACATAGCGCTTCTGTTGCTGCTGATCGTAGTACTCAAGCTTCTTGCCCGAAAACTCTTTATGCTGGCTTAAGTCAAAGTCGGTTCGGTTGTGTACACCTTCGACCTCTTGCCATCCGATAGGATACTCATACTGAATATCAGCAGCAGCTTCGGCATAGTGTGCCAACTTATCTTCGGGATGTGGGTGCGTACGGAGCTTATGCTCACGAATACCCAGCGCCTTATGCCAGTCCAACCGTTCACTCAGCCAGTTTTCATAACTTTCACCGTCCGTACCCGGCTCAACGAAATACTGCATCTCCATCTGCTCAAACTCGCGCATGCGAAAAACAAACTGGCGGGCTACCACCTCATTTCGAAAAGCCTTACCAACCTGTGCAATACCAAAAGGAACCTTCTGGCGCGCCGTATCCATTACATTTTTAAAGTTTACAAAAATGCCCTGGGCGGTTTCGGGACGCAGGTACACCGCATCGTCCCCGTCATCACCGGAAGAAGTTGCTCCAAACTGGGTCTTAAACATCAGGTTAAACTGGCGCACTTCCGTCCACTCAAAAGCCCCCGATTCAGGCGCTCGAATCTCATTTTCCATAATAATTTCATAGAGATCCTCGCATACTCCATTACGCGAACCGGCCGTATCCAACAGTTCTTGCAGCTCATCAGCCTTTTCAGCCTTGTCTTTGCTGCGAAGCTTAGCAATCTCATTCTCAATAAGCATATCGGCTCGATAGCGTTTATTCGACTGCTTATCATCAATCATGGGATCATTAAACCCATCCAGGTGTCCACTGGCCTCCCACACTTTGGGATGCATAAAAATAGCTGAGTCCAGCCCAACAATATTATCATGACGCTGGGTCATCTCTTTCCACCAGAAATCACGGATATTACGTTTGAGCTCTACCCCCAAAGGACCATAATCGTAGACGGCGCCGAGCCCACCATAGATCTCTGAGGATTGATAAATCATACCGCGGGCTTTCGCCAACGAAACGAGCGTATCTAAACTATCGAGTTCAGTAACTGACATGTAACTGCTATAAATTTTGTTGAATAATGATTTTAAAGATGCCCAAAGATAGCAAAAAATACCGCTTTAATTAATTATCCTTTTATACGTATTTTAAGTGCGTTTCGTGTGAAGCCCAATATGTAACACAGGCATTTACACATTTCGAAACAACTAACATTTAATCTCTTAAATATTTAATGCTTATGTATTCTTTCCAGGTTGGCGTTCTCGGTGCCACCGGTGCTGTAGGACAAAAATTTATTCGTTTATTAGAAGATCATCCATGGTTCACCATCGAAACACTCGGTGCCTCTAAACGCTCTGCCGGAAAGAAATATAAACACGCTGCACACTGGATTGAGAAAACCGAGATGCCTGCCAGAGCCGCGGATATGACTGTTCAGGAGTGTAGCCCCGAACAGTTTGCCGATGTTGACTTTGTATTCTCCGGTTTAGATTCTTCTGTAGCAGAAGAGATCGAACGAGCTTTTGCCGAAGCAGGCATTCCCGTGATCTCAAATGCCAAAAATTACCGCATGCACGATCAGGTACCCCTGCTGGTCCCCGAAGTAAATCCTGAACACGCTGCACTCATTGAAAAGCAATCGTTTACCGAAGATGGCAGCGGGTGGATTGTCACTAATCCCAACTGCGTATCTGTACCACTTTCGATGTCACTGAAACCCCTGCACGATGCTTTTGGCATTGACTCGCTGGTGATTACCTCTATTCAATCGGTTTCCGGAGCCGGATATCCCGGGGTCTCGAGCATGGATATTGTAGCCAATGTTGTGCCCTATATTGGCGGTGAAGAACCCAAAGTTGAAACCGAATCGACAAAACTTCTGGGTTCTTTGGATGAAGATAGTATTGCCTTTGAAGATTTCACTATCCAGGCAACGGCTGTCCGTGTACCTACCATTGAAGGGCACCTGCTTTCGGTGGCCGCAAAGCTGAAAGGCACCCCTTCCCTTGAGGAGGTAAAAACGGCCTTCACTGACTGGGATAACCCCATTGCAGAACTGGACCTTCCCTCTTCTCCCTCAACCCCTATTCGGTTGTATGAAGAGAATCGTTATCCACAACCCCGTATTCATGCCGAGCGCGAAGGCGGTATGCAAACGGCCGTGGGGCGTCTGCGCGAGGGTACCGTAATGGATATTGGTTACGTAACCATGGCCCATAATACCATCCGCGGTGCCGCAGGCGGGGCAATCTTAAATGCTGAATTGTTGGCAGCCAAAGGCTATATCAGCTAAAATAGTATCTCTCAACTTAATAAAAGCCTTTCCTGGAATATAACTCCGGGAGAGGCTTTTTTATTCTAATAGTCAGTATTCCCATCGTCCAGCTGACTCAACTTATTCTCTGATAGCTGTAACCGCGCCTGAGATATAACCTGCTCTGCTTCTTCACGGTGCTTTCGTTTTATTTTGAGCGTCACAGAAGCTTGTTCTGCCTGCGGAATACTCTTCACATCTTTCATACTGTTGGCTTCAATAATAACCTTGGCGCTAAACCAACCTTTCTTGAACCGGACCTCCTGTATCTTATCATACGATAAAAATACCGTTTGCACATCAGTATGGGTTATCCCAAAAAGTACATCCTGAATCTCATACTCCAGCTCGATGCCCTCTTTTTTGGCTTTCATAATTCCCTTTGCCAAGTGAATTCCATGCGTAACATTGGGGATCTCAAAAGGAACTGAACGACTATTTGAATAGGTCATTTTGTAAATAATTATAGGATTTGCGACAGTCAGAAAAGAGTATATAAAAAAATTTAAAAAAATTTGTAAGGATTCCCTTTCTCAACGGTCTTACTTATAGAAACGCTGAAAAGCGTAAAGCCGTTGAAATAGAGAGCAATATCAAATGTCCTTCCGGGGTGAAACTGTTGAAAGCAGTTTCACCTCTTTCTTTTTTAAGATTTTATAAACTCTCCTTCTTTCCTTGCCATTCATTGGGTTCTCTAGTATCCTTGCACAAAGCTAACAATTTTGCCCCATGAAACAGCTCGTGAAATACCTTCTCCTGCTTGTATTATTTTCGATACCATCTTTTGTAGCTGGTCAAACCGTAACTATTGATGATGATTTCAGTGATGGTGACCATACTAACAATCCCAGCTGGACCGACAGCGAGTCGAAGTATATCGTCAACGGATCCAACCAGCTGCAGCTCGATGCCCCATCCGAATCCAGTGAAGCCGTAATATCCACTTCTTCAACAGCCGCTTATGGAGAATGGGAAGCTTTAGTTGAACTGGACTTTAATCCCTCGGGCAGTAATCTCTCCCGGTTCTATATTATTTCTGACACCCAAAATATGAAAGGAGATGTAACCGGTTACTATGTTGAAATTGGAGATAGCGATGATGAAATAAGCCTGTACCGCCAAGATGGGAGCACAACGACCAAAATCATTGATGGTACTAATGACCTTATTAATACCAGCCCGGTAACGGTACGTGTAAAAGTGACGCGCGACCTCAGTGGCAATTGGGAATTGTTGGTAGATACCAGTGGAGGCACAACCTACACTTCCCAGGGTACCACCACCGACAACAACCATACCGGCAGTAGCTATCTCGGTTTTTTCGGTGATTATACAAGCACCCGTTCTGATAAATTCTTTTACGATGATGTTAAAGTCACCAAAATTAATCCTCCACTGGATGTAACCGGTATAACTATTGTTGACGATCAAACGCTCGATCTCCAATTCAACCTGGATATTGATGGGGCTACCGTCTCCACCTCTGACTTTTCTCTCGATAATGGCATTAACAATCCTGACGGTACAAGTCTCCCCTCTTCTGATGTAGTGCGCCTCACTTTTAGTTCTGCCCTGCCCAGTAATCGCTATACGGTTACAGTCAATGATATTGATGATATCGATGGCAATACTATTGATGCAAACACTACCGAGTCCTTTATTTTGTATGGGGATTATGAAGCCGGCGATGTCAAAATCAATGAATTTACATATGATCCGCCCGGTTCACCTTCAGCCATCCAAGAAGAATATGTAGAACTTATCAACACCAGTAGCAAGATACTGAACCTTGCCAATTGGGAACTTGGAGATGAGGGCGGTACAGACCCATTTAATACAGATCCCGTTGTATTAGAACCGGACAGTTTCCTGGTTATCTCCGGGGACACCTCTGCCCTGCCCTCGGGCCGGGCCTATTATGAGCTAAGTGGTATGGCAGCTTTGAATAACGATTCCGATGCCATTCAGCTGATTAACGATACGGGTACACAAGTAGATTCCTTAACTTACACTTCTGACTGGGGCGGAACGGATGTAGCATTAGAACGACGATCTGCCTCAACAGCAAGTATTTACCAAGAAAACTGGGGCGACTCTCCCAGCTCCGCAGATGGCACGCCGGGCTTCCCCAATGAGGTGCAAGAAGATAATACTGCTCCCGAATTTACCAGCCTGAATATTGTTTCCAATCAAACGCTGGAAATTGGTTTTGATGAACGCCTGGAATCTTCAACAGCTACTGATGCATCTAACTACAGTATCACCGGAATAAGTATTAGTTCGGCATCCCAGTCCAGTTCTGATCTCGTTGAACTATCCCTTGGTTCGGCATTACAGAACAACCAAGAATATACCCTGTCCATTTCCGGCGTAGAAGATATCTTCGGCAACGCCACCACTAATGCTGACAGTACATTTACCTATTATGAGATCTCTCCCTCTGACTCCGGAGATGTAGCTATTAACGAATATATGGCAGCGCCCCCCTCAAACAGCTCAGAATATATTGAGATTTACAACCACTCCTCAAAATCCCTGGACTTAGCTAATTGGACCCTCAGTGATGCCAATAATAGCCAGGATAAGATTACGGCGAACCAGTTCATTGTCCCCCCCGATAGTTTTGTGGTTATCGCTCCTGATAACACCCTCGAATCCAACTACCCAAATATTGCATTAGTGGTAATGAGCAGTTTCCCTTCCCTAAACAACGGCGGAGACAAAATTCAGCTGCGTAACAGCAGCGGTACCTTACTCGACTCGTTAACATTTGGCTCTGACTGGGGCAGTGATGAAGTTGCCCAAGAACGTCGATCTGTTTCAGTGAGCGGAACCTATCAAAGTAACTGGGGCGATGCACCCAACGGTTTTGGAACCCCCGGCAATGCTAATGAAATTGCGCCGGATACGACCCCTCCGACCCTTGAATCACTGACAATAAGCTCCAGTTCACAGCTGGCGCTTACTTTTTCTGAACAACTGGATAAGAGCACAGCAGAAAATACCAGCAATTACTCCTTAAATGGCGGTCCCGCTATTTCCAGCGTCACCTATGCTACATCCGATAGTGTGTTCTTACAACTCGGAAGCCAGTTACAAAATGCTACGGAATATACACTGACAATAGAGAATATTACCGACATATTTTCAAATACGATTACTTCTACCGATACCTCATTTACCTATTACGAAGTATCGACTGCAGATTCCGGAGATGTTTTGGTCAACGAGTTCAACTATGAACCCGCTGCCGGAACTACAGAGTTTATTGAACTTTATAATCCGACCTCAAAATCTTTCGACCTCCGTAACTGGACACTGAGTGATAATCGCGGAAATAAAAGTTCTATCAGTAACTCACAATTTATTATACCGCCCGATAGCTTTGCCGTTATTGCCCCAGACAATACCCTGCTTTCAGACTACCCGGATCTCAACTTGGTGGTAATGGCTGATTTCCCCTCTCTTAATAAT
>NZ_JAALLS010000026.1 GCF_011059105.1 Fodinibius halophilus
AAAAGCTTGAAAAAGTCATAGTATTCAGCATGACAAGGAATCGTTATATGATTCAGTTGTCCCTCTTTTAAGTTATTTCGAGGTCCCTCTCCTATAGAATAGGGCAGTAAAGTAAACCATTCTTAAAGGAGCCTGCCACCACGTTGTCACTCTTCTATTTTATCTTTCCACCACACTGGAAACTGGACTGCAGAACCGTGATATTAGCTCAAGCCGTCACGCATTACGGTTCATGTATCACGAACCACACATCCTGCAACCTGAATCCTGAAACAGACTAACCTAAAAGCATGGAATTGATCTCAATCCTATTTATTATTATTGGCCTCATCTTAGGCTACGTCATCGCCCACTTCAAATATAAGAGCAGTCAGGCGTTAAGCAGGGAAGAGGCAGAGGTTCTGGAGCAGGAGCGCGAGCAGGCTATGCAGACGATCTCACGGCTGGAGGAGCGCAACGAACGATTGGACGCTGAGGTCTCGGAAGCAAAGAATAACTACCAGAAAGAACAGGGCCGAGCCAACGAAGCAGAAATGCAGCTGGCTGAACTCAATGCCGACTACCGCAACCTTAAAGAGCGACTCCGTGAGCAGAAAGAGGAGATGGAGAATCTGCAGGATAAGTTTAAGGATGAGTTTGAGAATCTGGCCAATAAGATCCTGGAGAAGAAGTCCCAGAAATTTACCGAACAGAATAAAGAAAAGCTGGATCAGCTGCTTAAGCCGCTGGGCGAAAAGATGGAGGCCTTTAAGAAAAAGGTGGAAGAGACCCACAAAGAGGATATTGAGGGACGAAGTTCCTTAAAAGAGCATCTCAAACACCTCAAAGAGATGAACAAACAGATGGCCCAAGAGGCGAAAGACCTGACCCGGGCACTGAAAGGGGAATCCAAGACGCAGGGAAGCTGGGGTGAGGTGATCCTGCAGCGGATTCTTGAGAAGTCAGGCCTTACCAAGGGACGTGAATATGAGGTACAGGAACATCATACCACCGATGACGGCCGACGCTTGTATCCGGATGTGGTGGTACATCTGCCCGACGAAAAGCGTCTTGTTATAGATTCCAAAGTATCGCTGACCGCCTACGAACGGTTTAGTTCTGCTGATGATGAAGCTGAGCGGGAGCGGGCCCTGAAGCAGCACGTGAATTCCTTGCGAAGCCACGTAAAGGGGCTCAGTAGTAAGAATTACGAGCAGTTATACGGCGGCAACAGCCCCGATTTTGTGCTGATGTTTGTACCTATTGAATCGGCCTTTGGAATAGCCCTGCAGCACGATGCCAGCCTTTATTACGATGCCTTTGATAAAAATATTGTGATCGTAAGTCCTTCAACGCTGTTAGCTACCCTCGCTACCATTGACAGCGTTTGGAAGCAGGAATACCAAAGCAAGAACGCGCAGGAGATAGCAGAACGCGGCGGTGCACTATATGATAAGTTTGTACTGTTTGTAGAGAGCATGCAGGATATTGGGCAGCGTATTCGTCAGACCCAAGAGAGTTACGACGAGGCGATGGGACGTCTGTCTGAAGGGCGTGGTAATGTAGTTAGACAGGTAGAGATGTTGCGAGAGCTGGGAGCCAAAGCCAGCAAGAATCTGCCCGGCGATCTGGCCGAACGTCAGCAACTGGAAGAGAAGAACAAAGATTAGCCTCCAACTTCCAATTTCCAGCCTCTAACCTCCAACATACAACGTAGCTGACTTATGATGATCGTTTCGAAAATACGAGAAGCATATTAGTTTTTAATTTCATTTATGGTAAAAGCTTTTCATATTTGTGTCTATGAAAAAATATCTTTCTACGGTCGTTTTAACCCTATTATTGCTACATATTTGGCAACCAGTACAAGCACAGGATGATATATCAGTAGAACTGGGAGGTACAGAAGCCAAATCTGTAGCAAAAGCACGCAGTATCGGTTATACAAATACGGTAAGCCCCATTGCCTTAGGTGTTGGAACAGTAGCCATCACTGACAATAATACTTTTGAAACGGTAGGTGCAGGTCTGGCAGTGTATGGTTTAATAATAGGTCCTTCAACGGCAAATTTTCATGTAGAAGACTACAAACGTGGTGCCCTTGGGGCGGTCGTTCGCGGTGTGGGGGCATTTTTAATGGCGGATGCAACCCGTGAAATTTTTGGGGATGATTTTGCTGATGCTCTTACTATAGATGACCGCAAAGTATCTTTAACGGATACTAAAATACTTATTGGAGAGGTCCTGATACTGGGGAGTATGGTATATAATATTGTAAGTGCAAAAGCATCAGTGAGAGAATATAACAGGCGTTCACGATTTTCACTGAAAATCGATTCTGAGCAGATTAATTTTAAAAACAAAACAGCGCCGATGCTTACCGCACAGATAAGGCTATAAAAGCTTATTCATCGGAATTATAGTGCAGTGGTTTAACCAAGGAAGCAAGGGTATTGCCGTCATGATTGGATATCGCGGCATACCAGACATCATTCCACTTCCAGGAAACTACATGTTTGCCATCAAACTCTCGGATATAAAAATCTGTAGGGTTATTGCATTGCTGTATGGCCTCTTTAGTTCGTATGAGGTGCCTGTTTTGCTTCAGCTTGTCTAACTTGAAAGCGAAAATATAAATGTACTGATCTTGGGCAGGGAGATAATACTCAAGCATGGGGGCCTTGAAACCGGAAACAAAGGTATGATACACTACACCTTTAAAACTGGCATTTCGAATAGAGGGGATAATCATGGGCATATCGTAATTGGAAGCGAGCTGTAGTTCCGCTGATCCCAAATCTGTGGTCGCAATAGTTGGTTCTATCCACTGTCCCTTATTACGCACGAAGTGGTCATATGCCGATTGCTCAATGTTATATAGGGGCTTTGTAGAGGTTGCAGTAGGGGCAAGGGTGAAGTATGTCCAGCCAATGATGGCAAATATAGCGATGGCTGCCGCAATTTTCATAAATGTGCTACTGTTGCGTTGCGCTGATTCTTCCGCATATTTTTTAACATTTTTTGGGTGCCCAACCGATCGATCTGTCGGGAGATCATAGATGGGTGCGTCTGTTTCTTTGGCGTTGTAGCTTATACCTTTAACAAACTCTTTGATCGAAGCAGGAGCCTCGGCGCGTGGGCAACGTGACTGTACAACAGTTTTTACTTTCTTCATCGAAAGATATGCATAACGTATCTCTTCGTCTTCGGAGATATAGTCCATAAAGGATTCATGTTCACTATCTGTCGCTTCCCCATCTATTACAGGAGTAATGAGTTGAATCGCTTCTTCTTTACTAAGTTTAGAATTTCCCATAGCACTATCTACTGATGCTGCAGACGGATTGCGGTAATAAAGACCTGTATGTCTCCATTCAAACAACAGCAGGTATTGTTTGAATGTTCCGCGTATTCAAGGATTTAAGAAGGTTTAACTTTTTTAATGTTTGTAATTGTTACGTTGCCAGAACTATATGAAAGCCATTTAGCATAGGGGGATTTGTATCAGTATGGGTATGTAAGGTTTCCTTAATTTGTTGACTATCAAAGTGTTCCAGCACTTTGTAATTGGTTTCTGATAACAAATCTTCAAATTCGTCCATCGATTTATTGAGCTGTAATTCTTCGCCTACGAGTTGTACACTGGACTGAAAGACACGACGCTGGAATGGCGAAAGCTCATTTAGGGCAAAATGTGTGCTTATGAGAATGGGGTTATTTAGAAAATGCTGTTTAAGCTGTTGTAAGGTGTGTTTTACAGTACGGGTGTTCAGATAATCAAAAAAGCCTTCTGCTACTATGATAGTTTTTTTATTGGGATCAAGATTGGGTTGACTTCCCAAAACATCGATTAACTGATTTTCCGGCAGATAGGTTTCGATAATCAGGGGATGTCGGCTGTTGGGATAGAATTGCTGAAAAAACGCTCGTTTTCGTTTCGCCATATAGGGTACATCACATTCAATACAGTACATCCCTTGCTGGCAGTAATGGTAGGCCAGATGGTCAAAACCGGCCCCCAATACAATCAGTTGTTCATAACCATCAGCGATGCATTTCTTCACCATCCGTTGAATATACCATTTACGTGCTATAACATGAAGTAAGTCACCGGGCAGCAAAAGCTCTTCTGACCAAATGTACAGGCGACGAACCCATCCAAATTTGAGCCAAAAGTGGTAGTAGCGTAAAGGAGCAGGTAATGTTTGCACAAGGTGCTCATAAAATGAGACAACAGAATCATCAAATAATGACCGGAAGGTATCAAAACGGCTGAGCCCGTAAAATTTGATCGCTAAAAAGGCCGCTGTTTGACTAAGCTGATCGGCTTTCATTTGAGTGTAATAAAAGATTCGATGATCTCGACTATTCTGCTGCGCTGATAGTAATATGGACCTCCAATGCTATAATTGGATAATTGAAAACTGATTCCAGGGCTTTTCGTTGGGGGGCGCAAGTTCAAAATGCATCTGTTGTTTGAGCGTGGGATGTTCAAAGTTCAATTCTACAGCTCGTAATGCCATATTACGGCCATCGGGTTGATCTATCCCATACTTGTAGTCGCCCCAAATCGGATACCCTTCATGAGCAAGTTGTACTCGAATTTGGTGTGGCCTGCCGGTTTGTAAATGAACGGATAGCAAATTCAGATCATTCGTTTCTTCCAGTTTAGCAAAAGAAAGGATCGCCTCTTTCCCTTTCTTCTGGTTTCCGGCTACCACTTCTACTACGTTTCGATCCCGATCTTTATGCAGATGATGAGTGAGCATACCGTTTTGAGGTGGCGAGCCCGATGTAATGGCCCAATAGGTTTTCTGTATTGTACGATCGCGTATTTGTTGAGATAGGGCATTGGCCGATTGGGGAGTTTTAGCTAATAACATTAGTCCGCCCACCGGACGGTCAAGTCGGTGAACTAACCCCAGGTAGGGATTATTTTGAGTACGACTGAGATACTCTTTACATAGGGTGAGGACATCCGGATCGCCGGTATGATCTTCTTGGGAGAGAACATTGGCAGGTTTTTGAATAAGAAGAAGGTGATCATCCTCAAAAACAATAGGGATTTCGGGCTGCGTGTGCGTCTGCTTCATTATGCGTTAAGGTACCGTTCTATGCGTTCTTGTGATTCGGGTTTTGTATATAAGCTTACTGTTGTGAGGAGACTTACATTTACTATAAGTCCGTAAATTCCTTCGTGTAGGGGAAAGGGACGGAGTTCGGGATAGAGCAGAAAAAGTATGGTGGTGAGAACCCCACCCAAAAGCCCAGCTATTGCCCCGTATCCTGTTGCTCGTTTCCAGTAAAACATGCCAAGCACCAGTGGAAAAATTTGCGCGACTCCACCGTAGGATCCCAGCAGCAGGTTAACAATGGGCACATCCGAAATAACGGCAAAATAGTAAGCTACCAGACTGATGATGATAACAAGGAGTCGGATAAGATTACGTTCCTTTCTATCAGTAAGCCACTTGGCTGGTAAAATGTGAGAAAGGCCATCACGGACGCCGATAGAAGCTGCTGAATGGAGTATGGCATCACCGGAAGACATAGAGGCAGCTAGTGTACCAGCACAAACAAGGCCAATAATGATTATGGGCAGGTCGAGTTGGGTTAGGATATATGGTAGAATACTGTCTGCGGGGGTTACACCGGGATAGGCAAGGATGGCCGTAAAGCCAATGATTAAAATTGGAACCAGGAAAAACTGAAATGTAGGATAAAGTACCGCTGTGAGTTTCATCGTTCGGTCGTTATTGGCGGCAAAGGCGCGCATAAAAAGGTGAGGCCACACCGAAAACCCTATTGCCGATACAACTACGGCTGAGCTGTAACTCCACCAGTTCCAGGGTTCACCGGAGGCATTGAGACCGGGAGCCTGTAGCATAGCCGACATGTCACTTTGGGCAATTTGGGTAAACATCTCGCCTACTCCTCCGAATAGTTTATAAGGCAAATAGAGTCCTAGGAACCAAGCGATTACCATCATAAAGATACCTTGGAAGGTATTGGTCCAGCCTACGCCCATAACACCGCTAAAGTAGACGTACATTAAAACCACGAGATAAGCGATGCCTGCTCCCAGCCATTGTGGAATGGCGCCTTCGCTGATAGTGGTGATAACATAACCGGCGCCTTTCATTTGTAGGGTTAAATAGGGTATAAAGACAATAATACTTATGACAGCCAATAGCGCAGATAGTGAGGTACTGTTAAAACGGTCTTGCAAAATTTCGGCTTGCGTTACAAAACCATACTTTTCACCTAAGCGTCGCACTTTTGGTCCAAAGAAATAGATAGGAATCATACCGGTGGCTCCATAGGAGATAATGTAAAAGGCCGCAGCACCCCGGGAGTAAGCCCAACCGGGTCCACCGAGGAAAGCAAAGGAAGAGAAGATGGAAGCCCCCAACACAAAATAAAGCAGCAGTACATTCATGCTGCGGTCACCGGCCACAAATCCGCTTACGCTATCAGAAACTTTTAATCCCGGAATAATACCCATCGCCAGAGTTACGGCAAGGTAAATTCCACAGATAAGTAAAATAATAACCCAACTTTCCATCAGGATTCAGAAGATTTGGGGTTCTGGTGTGTTGGATCGGTTAAATAATACCAGAGCAGCAGAAAAAAGGCGGATACCAGCATCACTACAACCCAGAAAAAAGAGAGCGGTAATCCCAGGATCATAGGATAAATATCCGAAAAGAGAGCATAGCCCGGCCAAATCAATCCCAGTTGAATGAGAATAAAAATAGTTATAAAAAATTTTTTCCGAAGGCTCATAGAGAATATAATCGATCTTGATTCGTCTACTAATGTAATAATTATAGGTTATGAATCAATCCCTGATATTGGGATTGACTTATTTTAAGGAAGTTTTGCAAAATCTATTGCCAACATCTCCGAGGGATTTATACTCTCGCTAAAAAATATGGGATATCGGTGGTACAACCATCTTGGTATGGGGTTTGCAAAGTCCTCTTTAAATGTTTCCATTCCAGTAACACTATCAGTAAGTTTATGCCTGGAAAAATTGAGATTATAAAAGAGTTCTTTCTACGATG
The DNA here is from genome assembly GCF_011059105.1 of Fodinibius halophilus. GTDB lineage: Bacteria > Bacteroidota > Rhodothermia > Balneolales > Balneolaceae > Fodinibius > Fodinibius halophilus. Next base: position 7,047 of record NZ_JAALLS010000026.1, read on the forward strand.
AGCAATGAGCATAGCCCCGATGTGGATGTAAAGGAAAAAGTGGATAATCTGCCGCTTTCTCCCGGCGTATATATGTTTAAGGATAAAAAAGATCGGCTGCTCTATGTGGGTAAGGCCAAACGATTACGCAACCGGGTGCGGTCCTACTTTCAGGATTCCAGTGATCACAACGGGCGTATTCGGGTGATGATACGTAAGATCGAAGACCTGGACGTGATTGTTACGGATTCGGAGGCGGAAGCCCTTATTCTTGAAAACAACCTGATTAAAAAGCACCAGCCGCGGTATAACATTCTCTATCGGGATGACAAAACCTATCCCTATATCTGTGTTACTAATGCCGACCGTCCTCGCGTTTTTCCAACGCGAACAGTAATCAACGACGGTAGCAAGTATTTTGGGCCCTACGACAGTGTGAAACATATGAAGCGGATGCTTGAGACCATTCGTAAGGCATTTAATCTATGTACCTGTGCGGTATCCCGAAAGAATATCGATCGTACCAAGGGGGCACCCAAATGGCACTCCTGTTTTGATGATTACCTGGAGAGTTGTTCCGGGGATTGGGATCTTGAGGAGTATAGAGCTACCATAGAGAAGGTAGAACGAATGCTAAATGGTCGCACGAATGCGCTAATTCGTGATCTCAAAGAGGAGATGTCGATCGCCTCTGATGCATTGGAATATGAAAAGGCAGCTCGCATACGTGATAGTTTGCAAGCGGTACAAAAGTACAGTAAGAAAATGAAGATGGTAGCCGGTAAAAAAGTGGACCGTGATCTGTTTGCTGTTAAGGTTGATGAGGAGATAAATGAGGCCTGCGGGGTGCTCTTTAAAGTGCGGGAAGGGAAGCTGATCAGCAAGTTTCATCGGTTCCTGAAGAATATCAAACACCTCGAGAAAGGGGAGATGTTGCAGTCTTTTGTAGAAGATTACTATACGGGACAGTATGCGGGAGCTATACCTGATGAGGTTTATGTTAGTGATGAACTTAGAAATTCGGAACCACTTGCCCAGTACCTATGGGAGGAGCGAGGTAAAAAGGTGCGTGTTCACCGTCCGCAACGGGGAGAGAAAGCAAAAATGATACGTATGGCACTTTCCAATGCTAAGTTGTTACTGGGAGAACGGAAGCTCGAAAAAGAAAAAGCGGCGCGTAAACATATTCCCCATTCGGTGAAAGAGCTTAAAGAGCAATTGGGTCTCGATCGTTTGCCCCGACGTATTGAGTGCTTTGACAACTCAAACCTGCAGGGCAGCGATCCCGTGGCATCTATGGTCTGTTTTGTAGATGCACGTCCCAGGAAAAGCTCCTATAAGCGTTTTAATATAAAAACAGTTGAGGGCCCCGATGACTTTGCGTCTATGAAAGAGGTATTAAGCAGACGCTATAAGCGTGTGATGGATGAGAAAGAACAGATACCGGACTTAATAGTGGTCGATGGAGGCAAGGGCCAGCTAAGCAGCGCCGTTGCTGCTCTTAAAGAGATCGGTTTCTATGGACAGTGTGAAATTATCGGTTTGGCAAAGCGGCTCGAAGAGGTTTTTGTACCTGGCAGGTCCCAATCCATTATGATCCCCAAGAAATCATCAGCCCTGAAATTATTGCAGAAGGTGAGAGATGAAGCACATCGTTTTGCCGTTGAGTTTCATCGCAATAAACGATCGAAGCGTACAATAAAAACTGAGTTGACTCAAATTAGTGGTATTGGTGATAAAACGGCCAAGCAGTTACTGACAGCGTTTGGGTCGGTGAGTGCTGTTCAGGAGAGTTCGTTGAACGAACTACAAGAAGAAGTTGGCAATAAAACGGGAGAAAAGGTGTATACCTATTTTAATGGGGATGAAGAGGAGTAAAGAGGGAAGCTTTTTCATATTTGAGTTTTGTTATTGGTTAATTGACTGCTTTTAGCCGGGCAGAATGGGGTAAAAGGATCAAAAATGGCAGGTTTCATGGCTTCGGCATGGAAGTTGTAGTATTTAATACCTCTAACATTATCATGTGATAGATACTAACTCTGCTAAGAATTAGAATGAAAACAGCTATTAGCAGTAGGCGATTGGTTTCACCATTTTGGAACAATTATTTGCATAGTGACTATATTAACTGTTTACTAACAGTCAATGAATTACAAAAAAGTTTGTTCTGAATGTAAGATGAGGTCAATAACATGCATCTAATAACTTGTTAGTTGCATCGCTGACTAAAATTTTCTTAATTCAGCCGTGAGGTTATTATGAAACTCAAGCAATCAAAACATATCAGTAAGAAATATCAGCAACTCGAGGATAGAGATCTTGTTCGTTTTTACCGACAAAACGGTGACGAGCAGGCATTCAACGAGTTAATGAATCGGCATCAGACCAAGATCTATTCCTATATCTATAGTATGGTGGGCAGTGCCGGGAAAGCTGATGATATTTTCCAGGAAGTCTTTACAAAGGTCATCACAAAGATGGATGACACCTATAACGAACAGGGGAAATGGATTGCCTGGGTTATGCGGATTGCCCATAACGCAACAATCGATTATTTAAGAAAACAAAAACGGTTTGTGGACGTTAGTTCTAACTACGACAAAGAATCAAACACTGATTTCTATGATCGTTTGCCTGATGAAGATCTTATCAGCGCACAGGAACAGCTCGAGAAAGAAGAGGCTAAAAGTAGTCTTATGAAGCATATAGGTGAGCTTTCCAAGGAACAACGTCAAGTAGTAATGTTGCGACACTATTATGAGATGCCGTTTAAAGAAATTGCTGAACTTACGGATGTTTCCATAAATACCGCATTAGGACGCATGCGGTATGCGTTAATAAATCTTCGAAAACTTTTTGAGAAAGAAAAAGAACAAGAAGAAAATAATTATGCCCAACGAGGATAATGATTGTATTCGGTACCTGATGAAGGAGATGGATCCTTCTGAGGAGCTACTCATGGAACGAGCAATGATGGAAGATGAAGATCTTCTTATCGAAGTTGAAAGCATGAGACAAACGCTCCAGAAGTTGAATAAACTTCCAAAAATGGAACCGCCTTCTGATGTTACCGATGCCATTATGGATAAAGCGGCTGAACAAGCCGAAAAGAATCGTCAATCCCAGAAGACATTTAAACCGGTATTACAATATGCCGTTGCTGCTACACTGGCTTTAACAGTTACGGCCGGTGGTATGTGGTACTTTATCGGTAGCGAGAGTAAAAAGAATGCTCCTGCTGAGACGACAACATCATCAACGGCTTCTTCTGCCAATATCTCTTCTAATCTCAGGGGAGCACAATTATCTACAATAAACAATGATAAATCACAATCCTCGCCATTAGATTCATCCCAACCTGAGGTTGAACCATGGACCGACCGGAATGATATTCTTCGTTTTGAAGATCAGTTTTTGAAGCAAAACGGGCAGTACCAAACACTTATTAAAGATGCTACCCAAAAGTTGCGTTTGATTGAACGACCCACGCAGGGTACCAATCGTGTAAATTCTCTTCAATTAACAGGATCGGGTAATTAATTGCTGGTTTTGTTAGCCGAAAGGCTCTATACTTTGATATCTTAAAGTAGTACAATTTCCTTTATAAAAAGTTAGGTATCAGAGTAAGACTTCGAGTACCCCCCAAACTGTTTGGTAGGTCAACAGTGTAAGAAGATTGAACCAGCGAGTATAACAGATGATTACCCATACCGAAGCGATTATTTTCAGGACGGTAGATTACCAAGAGTCCAGTAAGATTGTTACCATGTTTACCCGAGAGCATGGTAAAATTGCACTTATGGTTCGCGGCGCCAAAAAACCGAAAAGTAAATTTTCGGGGCTTATAGAGGTCGGCAATATTCTTGATGTTGTTTATTACCACAAGTCATCGCGTTCGGTACAAATTCTCTCCGAGGCCAGCTATGCCGTGAAAAATGACCAGTTACGTGTCAATTTTGAGAAGATGGCCACGATGACATCAGCTATTGAGTTGATTAGCCAGCTTCTACATGATGATGAAGTCAATAAGCCACTCTTTGATTTTTCTAAAAAGATGTTGACCTGGCTCAATACGGCTGATATCCATCCACCGGTGATGTTTCCGTACCTACAGATACGGTTGGCGGCGCTTACCGGAATTGGCTTACAGCTTGATGTAAACCAGACGGAGGAAGAAACGAACTATTTTAACCTGGAATCGGGTTTAATAACTACAGAAAGTATTTCTTCGCATTCTTACAAACTAACGCAAACGCAATACGATTATATTCGTATTGCACTTCAGGCAAGGAGTTCAAAATTATTTGAGATGCCGTTTGATACTGGCGAATTGGGGTCACTGATCGATCACTTAGACCGATACTTGAAATATCATGTTGAAGGACTCCGGGACCGTAAATCTGATGCTATCTTTGAACAAATTTTACAGGAGTAGTTATGAAAAGCCGAGACCGTTATTTGTCGGGTATTTTGTTAGTACTTATTGGCGTAATTATAGGTACGCTTATCGCTTTTTACCAGCAACAAAATATGGTAGATGACCACGCAGAGGTAGAGGTTACAGAAGTAAAGCATAATAGCACACCAATTTTTAGCGACGAAGAGCTAACCAAGATTGATGATCGATTTCTCTTTAAACAGATCGCTGAGCGCGTTACTCCGACGGTAGTATATATAGAAACGGTAATACCATTTTCGGGTCGTCGTAATGTCCCCGATGATGAATTTCACGATGAGGAAGATGGGTTTTGGGGAAATATTATCCCTCGCCGTACGCGTACTGTGGGCTCGGGTATCATCATAAGCAGTGATGGATATATTTTAACAAATAATCATGTTATTGATGGGGCAGTAGAGGATGGTATTGAAGTAGTATTAAACGATAAGCGGGCATTTGAAGCACGTATTGTGGGTCAAGATCCTACCACGGATTTAGCAGTTCTTAAAGTTCCGGCAAAGAATCTTCCTGCTATTACTATTGGTAATTCCAATGAAGTAGATGTGGGAGAATGGGTGCTGGCTATTGGAAATCCATTTCGGTTGCGATCAACGGTAACGGCGGGTATTGTAAGTGCGCTAAGTCGGGATGTCCAGATTATCAATGACCAAATGCGGGTGGAAAGTTTTATTCAAACGGACGCCGCTATAAACAAAGGAAATAGTGGTGGGGCATTAGTTAATACGGATGGAGAATTGATTGGGGTCAATACTGCTATTGCCTCTCAAAGCGGCAGTTACCAGGGCTATGGCTTTTCAGTACCTTCGAACTTAGCGGCTAAGGTGGGGCAAGACCTTATTCAATACGGTGAGGTGCGTCGCGCCCTGCTGGGAGTAACGATCGTAAGCGTGAATGCTGAGTTGGCGGAGCAACTGAATATGGCTGAGATTCGCGGAGTACAGATCACGGCAGTATCGCCCAGTGGAGCAGCAGCTAAAGCAGGACTACAAACAGAGGATGTCATTTTAAGTGTTGACGGGGATAAAGTGAACGAGTCTAATCAGCTGCAGCAGAAGATAGCGGTACGAAATCCCGGTGAGTTAGTGAAGCTCAATATTTTGCGAAATGGCAGAGAGCTACAAAAGACTGTTGAATTAGGATTGTTGGAACCTGAAGGCCAACAGTTTGCCAATACTGCCCCTCCCGAAGAAACAGGTGAAAAAGGCGGAGACAGCGATCATTCACTTGATGATGAGAGTCGTTTTGCTGTGCTTGACTTTGGGATTAAGGTGATGGCGATTCGCAAAGAAGGGACGTCTGATACGTTTCATCTGATCATCACCGAAGTAGTAAATGGGTCCGAAGCTGCTGAAAAAGAGCTAAAAGCTGGATTTGAGATAATAAAAGTAGGCGATCAAAAAGTTGAAGATCTGGAATCTTTAAAGGATCTTATAAGTCAATTTTTAAATAAATACAATTCGGTACTGTTAGAGGTCAAAACCCGAGAGGGAGAGGCCAAAGTGGTCGAATTAGAACAGTAAAATTATTTTTATGCATCGTTTTTTGGTTTTAGTGGTGGTTGTTATTTCATGTTTATTCCTTTCATCTTGTTCTGGGACATCAGAAGTGGCTCAGCAGGAAACCTCCTCCCAAGAGGAGGTAAAAGACTCTCCCCCATGGTATAGCACTAAATCAGTGGTTGACAGCGAAGACAAGTTGTTGGGATATGCCTCGGCCCTGAACAGTGATTCCGCTTCTTCAGTATCAAGGGCAGTGTCTCGCGCAAAAGTAGAATTGCAGGCGGCTCTATCTGATAAGCTGGAAGAAATTCGGTCTGATGCAGTTTCGGAATATGGCTCGGGTTATGGTTTAGATTCTGCAAAGTTTTTAATTGCCCTTCGGAAGGCGGATAAAGCTATAAATGACATTGTTACGGTAACCAATACTGAGGCAAGAAATGTAGAGGGTTACGAGAGTTATCGTGGTTTTGCGCAGGTGAAGGTATCGAAGTCTGCGTTAGTTGAACGAATTGGTAAACGACTGGCAGGGTATGACAAAGCATGGAATGCAATGAAAGAATCCAAAGCTTTTGAGAGTTTCTGACAGGGAAATTATACTGATCTGCTTAAAGGGTACTCATAATTTAATGAGTACCCTTTTTCTTTTTTACCTACCCAAGAGTATATAATTGGTCCTCCCTCTATAACTAATATAATTTTCAACATTAGCTTATTAGTGTTATAATAAATCACCTATTAGGTTAAAAATATTAGTTTAAATAAAAAGGTAGGGTTAAAATGTTACGAAAAATACTATTTGTTGCGCCACTTTTTCTATTCTTACTATTGAGTTTGCAAAATAGTTATGCACAGATTACCACTGCCTCTATAGAGGGTATTGTAGTTGACCAAGATGGGGAACCTCTGCCGGGGGCGAATGTAATAGCAGTCCATGAGCCTTCTGGCACTAAGAGGGGGACTTCAACGCGGACCAACGGCCGTTTTACATTAAATAATTTACGAGTGGGCGGACCATATACGGTGAAAGCTAGTTTCGTCGGTTTTGAGCCACAATCCCAGAAAGAAATATTCTTGACGCTAGGTAAAACTCAAACAGTGCGGTTCGAGCTTGCTGAAAATGTGGAAGGGTTGACTGAGGTAGTGGTAACGGCCGGAACAGAAGATATAAATGATAATAGAACCGGTGCCGCTACAACGATAGATAATGCTGAACTGAAAAATCTACCGACCATTACTCGTTCTGCTGAAGATATCTATAGAATATCGCCCTCATCTGATGGCAACTCGTTTGCGGGTCGTAACGATCAGTTTAATAACTTCTCTTTGGATGGCTCTATATTTAACAATCCTTTTGGCCTTGATGCTGCAACGCCCGGAGGACAATCAAATGCACAACCTATATCGCTGGATGCTATTGACCAAATACAGGTTTCAGTAGCTCCTTATGATGTTACTCAATCGGGATTTACTGGAGCATCGGTTAATGCTGTAACCAAAAGTGGTACTAATACTTTTAAAGGTTCGGCATTCAGCTATTATCGTAATGAGAATTTCACAGGTGGTAAGGTAGCTGGAAATGATATTTTTGTCCCTGATCTTACGCAGTTACAATCCGGAGTTAGTATCGGAGGTCCAATTGTAAAGGATAAATTATTCTTTTTTGCTAATTTTGAAATTGAGCGGCGCGATGACCTAGGAACTGATTTTTTAGCTGCTGATAGTCCCGGTGAAATTGGATCCGGTAATACTTCGAGAGTTCTTGAATCGGATCTAAAAGCAGTAAGTGATATTTTGAAAAGCGAATATGGATATGAAACGGGGCCATATGAACGTTATTCCCATGATACAGACAATAATAAGGGGATTTTAAAGCTTGATTGGAATGTTAATCAACAACATTCGGTAACGTTGACATATAATTTTTTAGATGCCTTTCGTGAGCAAAATGCTCACCCATCAGCCTTAGGACGACGGGGACCGGATATTACGACATTGCAGTTCTTTAATTCCGGCTATCGCATTAACAATGACATACAGTCCGGTATCCTGGAAGTGCGGTCGATGTTCGGCAACAAGTATTCCAATAAATTACAGATCGGCTTTACCCATTTTGATGACAGCAGGGAGCCCTTTAGTGAACCTTTTCCGGTTATCAATATTGCCAAAAATGGGTCACGGTATATTGTAGCCGGTCACGAACCGTTTTCTATTCACAACCGATTGGATCAAAAAGTATGGCAGGCAACCAATAATTTCGACATTTTTGCCAATGACCATACCATAACTGTTGGTAGTTCATTTGAGGCTTTTCTGTTTGATAATTCTTTTAACCTGGGAGCCTATTTTAGCGGGCAACCCGGTGGAACCTTTGCGGCTGATTTTTCCAGTGTCCAAGATTTTTTGAATTATGTTAACTCGGGACAGTTTGATTCTGCGGTACAAAATGCGCGAGATGTGTATAAAAATAATAACGCAAATGATAGCTGGGCACTGGCAGAAACCAATATAGGGCAGTGGGCGTTTTATGCTCAGGACAAATGGGCGGTCAGCGAAGATTTTACGTTCACCTACGGGTTGCGGGTAGATCTGCCACTCTATTTTAACACTAAAGAAAAGATTCGCGAAAATATTGAACGCAAAGGAGGAACTATATCCGAAGGCGGTACCTATGCCCCTGGTGTAACTTACTTTGATGAAAATGGGAACGGGGTATCTTTTGATCACACGAAATTACCGGATCAAGATCCACTGTTTTCACCTCGGTTAGGGTTTAATTGGGATGTGTTTAGTGATCAAACCTTACAGCTGCGCGGTGGGTCTGGGTTATTTACGGGACGATTACCTTTTGTGTGGATTGGCAACCAAGTTGCCAATCCTGATTTCTTCTTTTATCAAATTACCTCTCCTGATTTTGATTTTCCCCAAGTATGGCGTTCTAACCTCGGGGCCGAGAAAAAATTTGACGGCGGGTGGTTGGTATCCACAGACTTTATCTTTACGAAAGATATCAATGCTGCTATCGTACGGAATTATGGCTTAAAACCGCCATCAGGAAATTTAAATGGGGTTGATAACAGAGCATATTATCTGTCATCCGATCATGCGACAGGTCCTTTTGGGGGCAATGTTAATGCCTATGTATTTACCAATACTGATAAAGGCCGTAGTTTCAACTGGACGGTAGAGGTAAAGAAGCGTTTTGATAGCGGACTTTTTGCCTCACTGGCTTATAACTATCTGGATTCACGTGATTTGAGTTCGATTGAAGCCGAAATTTCCAGTGATGCGTTTGCTCGTAATCCGGCTCTTGGAAATGTTAACAAACCGGAATTAGCGCCCTCGCTATATGGCAACAAACATCGTTTTGTGGGACGCTTAAACAAAACGTTCAATTATAGTGATGGCATGTGGGCAACAACGGTTTCTCTATTCTTTGAATATGCTAAAGGAGGGCGGTATAGTTATACCTATTCAGGAGATGCCAATGGGGATGGGTCGGGACTTAATGATCTCATCTATATTCCCACACAATCTGAACTGGAACAGTATGATTTTTCTGGGACCCCAACAGAACAAGAAGCACAGCGACAGGCATTTAATGAGTACATTGTGCAAGATGAATACCTCAACGAGAACCGGGGAGAATACGCTGAAAAGTATGCTAATTTGAGTCCATGGTATGGTCGTTGGGATCTGCGCTTAATGCAAGAGCTGGATCTTGGAACGAACTCTTTTGAGTTTACTGTGGATATGTTAAATGTTGGAAACCTGCTTAACTCTGAATGGGGGGTAAAGAAGGCACCGGTTAATACCCAACCGATAGGGGTAAGTGTTGATGCAAATCAAAATCCTACCTATAGTTTTGATACCAGCCTAGATGATACTTATACAAACCAGTTTAACTTGCAATCGAGATGGCAGGTACAATTTGGATTGCGATATAACTTCAACTAAAAAATAACTTCGGTCACAATTAATTCATAAAAAAAGCCCGCAAAGTAATTCTTTGCGGGCTTTTGGTATATAGCTAGAAAAGGGATGTAGGGTATACTACATATTTTCTACAATTTTATCTCCAAACTCAGAACATTTGAGCAGTGTTGCATCGTCCATCAGTCGCTCAAAGTCGTAGGTTACGGTTTTTTGGCTGATAGAAGCTTCCAGTCCTTTTTCGATAAGATCAGCAGCTTCATCCCACCCCAGGTAACGGAGCATAATAACACCGGAAAGAATTAATGAACCGGGATTCACCTTATCCTGGCCGGTATATTTAGGAGCAGTACCGTGTGTTGCTTCAAAAACGGCTAAGCCTGTGTTATAATTAATGTTGGCTCCGGGTGCAATACCAATACCGCCTACACAAGCTGCAAGAGCATCAGAAACGTAGTCACCGTTGAGATTCATAGTGGCGATTACGTCGTACTCATCAGGACGGGTAAGGATCTGCTGCAGAAATGCATCTGCAATAGCATCTTTAACAACGATTCCGTTGGGCAGTTTACACCAGGGACCTTCGCCGATGACTTCGGCATCAAACTCTTCACGGGCTACTTCATATCCCCAGTCTTTGAAGCTACCTTCGGTAAACTTCATAATGTTCCCTTTGTGAACAAGGGTAACGCTGTCTCGGTCGTTTTCAATGGCGTAGTTGATTGCCGAGCGAACAAGACGTTTTGTTCCTTCTTCAGAAATCGGTTTAATTCCCAGAGAGGTGGTATCAGGGAACCGCATATTATCTACTCCCATTTCATCAATCAAGAAATTTTTCAGTTTCTCATTTTCCGGGGTTCCTGTCTGATATTCAATACCGGCATAGATATCTTCGGTATTCTCACGGAAGATAACCATATCGGTTTTTTCAGGATGCTTTACCGGGCTGGGGGTTCCTTTATAATATTTAACCGGCCGTACACAGGCGAACAGGTCTTTATGTTGACGAATGGCAACATTCAGCGAACGGATGCCACCGCCAACAGGAGTTGTTAAAGGTCCTTTGATAGCAACCTTGTAGTCTTCAATAGCATTAAGGGTATCTTCGGGAAGCCATTGGCCTTCACCGTAAAAATCTACAGCCTTTTCTCCGGCATAAATTTCAAACCATTCAATTTTCTTTTTACCGTCGTAGGCCTTTTCAACAGCGCTGTCGAGCACATGGCGCATGGTTGGGGTAATATCGATGCCAATACCATCACCTTCGATAAAAGGAATAATAGGGTTGTCACCAACGTTCAGGCTACCATCAGATTCAGTAGTAATTTTAGTCCCGTTTTCGGGAGGCGTAATCTTGTCGTAACTCATGGATATTTCAGCAATAAGTTCGGATTAAATTTGCATTCTAAGTATAGTAAAAAAATGATGCAGGTGCAGAGTTATACGTAATTTCAAATAAAATTAATTAGCAGTCGTTTTATAGAACGATAAAGGAGCTGAAAATTGGTTATTTTCTCATTATATTGTGCAACAGAAAGAATTCCTATTTTTAGCCAAAGGAATCCGTTATGATTAAGTCAATGTTCGGGCATCGTCCCAAAAACAAAAAGTTTAAATACCAATACCGGTATTACGATCCCAAGAAAGAGCAGAGCCGACGCGAGCGTATTAAAATAAAACGCCCCTATAAAAAGACCCATCAAGGACGTTCTGTTTTGATTTATGCACTGGGATTGGCAATGGTGATCTACATCATGTATCTGCTGTAGTTTTAGGTGTGATTTCATCTTACTTATAGGGTGATAATTTTGTATCATCTGCCTTAATAAAAATCATGCAAAAGAAGCAGGTACCTTGACTCAGGAAACGGATTCTTCAAATTCCATAATACGTCAGCTTCCCCCTGAAATTTCAAATAAGATAGCCGCCGGTGAGGTTATTCAACGACCAAGTTCTGTTGTCAAAGAACTGTTGGATAATTCCATTGATGCGGGTGCGGATCATATTAAAATTGTGATTCAAAATGCGGGGCGCACACTCATCCAGGTGGTGGATAACGGCTCCGGTATAGGAAAAGAGGATATACGCCTCTGTTTTGAGCAGCATGCCACCTCTAAGATCCAGGATATGGATGACCTGTTTCGTGTCCGTACACTCGGTTTTCGTGGCGAGGCGATGGCTTCTATTGCATCGGTGGCCCAGGTGACGCTCAAAACGAAGCGTCACGAAGATGATATGGGTTATAAATATGAAATTTGGGGAGGCGAAGAAAAATCCTTTGAACCTGCTGCTGTCGAAGCCGGAACATCTGTGGCTGTACGCAATTTGTTCTTTAATGTCCGTGCTCGCCGCCAGTTCCTGAAGACAGATGCTACCGAGTTTCGACATATTCTTAAGACGGTACAACAGGCCGCTCTAGCCAATCCCGATATCGGTTTTGAGCTTATTGCCGATACTGATACGATATATGATCTGCCGAAAGAGCAGTCGATGAAAGAGCGTATCAGCGGAATGTTTGGGAAGAGCTACAAAGCAAGTCTTATTAAATTCAGGGAAGAAACAAGCTACCTGACGGTGCATGGCATTCTTGCCGATCCCAAGCTAACGAAGCGCAGCAGGGGAGAACAGTTTATCTTTGTGAATGGACGACCCATTCAGCATCGATGGCTTACTCATACTATCCTAAGTATTTATGATACATGGACCGGCGAAAAGGATTACCCGTTTTATGCTATTTTTCTTGAAGTTGATCCCAAGCAGGTAGATGTGAATGTGCATCCTGCCAAAGAAGAGGTGAAGTTTGAGGATGAACGAAGTATGATAAAGCTCACAAAATCAGTGGTCAAGAAGGCATTGAATGAGCAGTTCCTGGTTCCGGATGTCACCGATCGGGAGCAAAAGGATGATAGTTCCTCTCCAAGAGGGTTTTCTTCGAACTTTAACTTCGGAGGACGAAAGAATACCGGTTCTAAGCAAAAGCAGGATAACCCGGTAAAATTTCCGTCTCGGATTAATTTTGATCGTCCTGAGAAATCATCAAAAAAAAGGGGACAGAACGATTTCTCGAAACAGCTCTACGATTTTGATGATCAGTCGGAAGAGCAGGGGGCAGAATCAGGACAGGATGCCGGGCAGTCTGACAGACCGCAACGAATGCGAGATCGAGGCTTTTGGCAGCTACATGATTGCTATATTCTGACGCAAACGCGCTCCGGTCTCTGTATGATTGATCAACATGCCGCACACAAACGTATAGTCTATGAGAAAGCGTTGAGCGCAACAGAGGCGGCTATACCCAGTACACAGCAGCTTCTTTTTGCACAGACCGTGGAGTTTTCAGCATCTGAGTTTTCCCTGCTTGAAGAATTGCATCCTATCATTCAGCGTATGGGCTTTAATGTACAGCTTATGAGTGGCAATACTGCTATGGTAAGCGGGGTGCCCGCTGATATTGATGTGGGGGATGAGCAGTCGGTATTAAAGTCGATGCTGCACCAGTACAAGGAGTTGGATGGGAAATTTGATTTTGATGAGCGTCGTAAGTTGGCGATTGCATTTGCATCGAAAACGGCTATCCAAAAGGGGAAAAAGCTTACCGACCTGGAGATGGAAAATCTGTTGGATCAACTTTTTGCCTGTGAAGAGCCCTATAAAGATCCACTGAATAAACCTACAATAGAGTACATTCCACTTGAAGATATTGAGGCTCGCTTTCGATAAAAGTGTTGCTTATCATCTGAGCTCAAGTACGTTGGTGGGATCTCAATCTCATCCCGTATTGGATAAAAATTAGCATTAACTGTTTAGTGTGACATCTATGAATATTTTGGCTGTTGAGCCGTTCTACAGCGGATCACATAAAGCTTTTTTAAAGGGCTTAGAGAAGCATTCGCGTCATAATATTATTCCGGTGAGCCTCAGCTATAAGGGTAAAAAGTGGCAGATGCACGGCAACTCGGTGGTATTAGCCGGGATGACTCAAGACATAGCCGAAGATATTGACCTCTTGCTGGTGAGTAGTATGACCAATCTGCCTGCTTTCTTAGCGCTTACAAATCCCCGGTTTGCTGAGATTCCCAAAGTAATGTATATGCACGAAAATCAGTTTACCCAGCCGATGCCGGAAGGGGAAGAGCGCGATCTCACCTACTGCTACCTCAATTATTTGAGTATGCTCTCGGCCGACCAACTTATTTTTTCATCGAACTTTCACCGGGATGATTTTTTAGAAGCCCTGCCCAAATTTTTGGAGCATCACCCGGATGATAAACACTATTATCCTGTTGATAAGATAGCCTCAAAGAGCAGGGTTCTGTATCCGGGCCTGAATTTGAAGCGGTTTGATAAGCAATCGGCTCAGCGTGAATCCAATGAAAATCCAGTGATTGTCTGGAATCAACGCTGGCAATTCGATCGGAATCCTGCGATGTTTTTTAGGGTACTTAACCGGTTGAATGATATCGATCTGACGTTTGACCTTATCTTAGCCGGAGATACCCAGCACGAGAAACCGGAAGAGTTCGAAAAAGCGTGGGAGCGGTATGGGCGCCATATTACTCACTTTGGATACGTAGAAAACGAAGAGAGCTATAGCCGTTTGTTACACAGCGGTGATATTGTAGTTTCAACAGCGACCTATGAATTTTTCTGTGTAGCCATTATGGAGGCGATATACTGTGGTTGCCATCCACTGGTTCCCAATCGGCTTCATTACCCCGAACTTATTCCCGAAAATCTGCATGAACCCTTGTTGCATGCCCCTGTGTTGTATGATACCGAAGATGACCTGTTTCACTATCTAAAAGATCTACTGACAGAGGAGACTAAACCGCTGCCAAATACTTCTTTACAGAATATTAACAAGCATTTGGATTGGTCTAAACGTATCGATGCATATGATGATATGTTTGAGGAGTGTCGGGATATAGAAATCGCTTCCTCTCTGTCCTAAAAAGTAAATCAATCAAGAATTAGAGAGTAAGATCACTTCTGGTAAGCAGAGGCAATAAATGTATAACGGGATGGCATCCCGTTCATATTGTACGTAGTGCTAGCTGTTAACTCTGTTAGATAGAAATGGGGGAATAAATGAACGAGATGGCATCTCGTTCAACAGGGTTGATTAATAGGTAAGTAGTACTTAATTGTCGTTTACGTACAGCTGGTTGTTTCATTCTGTATATTTTTATCGCCCGTAGGCAATAACCTTGAGAGGATAATAGCTTTAAGGGAGCTGTACTCCCGTAGCGTTGATGTTGTCTGCACAGATAGGTAGAAAATAAGTTATAATTACATTTCAATTATGGCTGTTCATCTTCCGCCACTACGTTAAAACTTCGAGGCGCCTACCTGTACAACCTTCGGTTTCCGCTGGCAACCCCATCTTCGTTTCAGCCGCAAGGAGGACTTCTTCTTGCTCTATCAACGACTGACATCGCGAGTGCAGTGAAACGGAACGCGGCGATCTCCCTGATATAGCTACTCGATGCGTTAAAGGATATCCTTTGGATACTACGCACACCTACGCCGAGGTGAACTCTGTCGAAGTTTTTGAGTGAAGGTATGGCTTCGGCGCACTTTGCGATCTAAGAAAAGGAGACTGCCACGGTCTTCCGAAGAATCGCCGGAATCCCTTGCAGTGACACTGCTTTTAACATTTTTAAACCGATATTAGCATTGGGGTAAGAGAGTGCCAAGCAAGCAGATGAGATATCTCACGAATTGCCAGCGGTTCGACATGACCTGTAGGTTATTTGTTCCTCCACTATGCAGTAACCCCACTCTGTTAGATAACTCTTTTAACTAATTACCCACCCCTTACTCCCCTCCCCGGAGGGGAATATTACCTACCTCTTAGACACTAAGCGAGCCTCTTCCATGGATCCCTCGGCTGCGCTTATCCATAAAACGGGGAACCTTGGGATAACGTTGCTTTTATTCTTTAAAAACAGCGCCTGAATTGCTGTTACTTATGCAATATCCTCAAAATAACGTCTCCCTCCATGCTTGCAGGGAGGGAACAAGGGTGGGTCAGCCTGGCACAAGCGGGTTGACACGGCAATCTCTTTGAGACAACCGGCTGATGTATGAGGAGTGCCTCTTTAGAATCTACGCGAACTCATAAGTAGACTATCGCCCGTAAGCAATAACCTTGAGAGGGTCTGTTTTAGCAGCAATTCGGGCCGGCAGCCATGATGCTAAGGCACATAGTACAAAAGTAACTACGCTAACAAGGAAAAAGTCGAGTAAGTGTGGCTCTACCGGAGCGTAGGCCATATAGTAGTTTTCTTCGGATAAGGGAATAATATGATAGGCGGTCTGAAGCCAGGCAAAAGTGACAGAAAGAGCAATTCCGATTGCTAAACCAACAACGGCTACAAAAAATCCCTCTAACAGAAAGATACCCCGTATACTCTTGTTGCTGGCCCCCATTGTTTTAAGGATACCAATATCCCGAGTACGGGTAAGAACCATCATCAGAACGGTGCCAATTAGGTTAAAGGCCGCTACGATTATCATTACGCTTATTACAAAGGGGATAGTTTCTTCCTGTAGGTCAACCCACGCAAAGAGACTGCTGTAGCGTTTATATATTGTTTCTGAAAAGTAAGGATACTCCAGGCTGGCAATAAATTTTTGATTCAAAGATTCAATCTTTGACGGATCTTTTAATCGGATTTCGATAGCCGAGGCGCTGGATTCCTGAAACTGGAACAGCTTTTGGGCATGGGGACGAGCAACAAGTGCTAAAATATTATCGAACTGGCTTATGCCGGTTTGATAGATACCTGTTAGCCGAAACTGCTTAATTTCCGGGGAGTTCAGTGGAGAGGGCAGCCCATCAATAGTATAGGCGGTGAGCACAGAGTTGATATCAGCACCCAGTGTTTTAGCAATTTTGGACCCCAGCACCATACCGGGCAGGCCGGTAGAGTCGGTCCCCAAATTATAGCTGCCTTTTGTTATATAGTTTCGGATATCCGTGAGATCGCCTTCTTTGGAAACCCCTTTAAAAAGCGTTCCCGTTACATCTTCGGATGATTGTAACATACTTTGGCTGGTAATAACGGGTTGAATCTCATCAATTTCGGGATACTGTCTGAGATCCGATATCAGGGTATCAGCCTGTGAAATAGGAGTGCCGTTGAAGGTCGTTATGGTAACATGGGGAGCGAAGCCCAGAACTTTATCGTTAATAACGGATTTGAAGCCATGAACTACAGAAAGAGCGATGAGCAGGCCGGCCGAACCTACGGCAACGCCGGTTATGGCCATAACCTTAATAAAGGATAAGAAGCTGGATCCTTTGCGCTTACCCTTGAAATATCGCTTGGCCAAATACCATTCGAAGTTCATAGTAAAATGTTATTGGTTATTAGTTATTTGTTAATTGGCTTTTGAGGCGATAAAGCCCCAAATAGCCAATAACCAATAACTATAATTACTTCTCCGGTTTCATCTGTGGAAAGAAAAGGACATCGCGGATCGAGTCGGAATCTGTCATAATCATAGCAAGTCGGTCAATACCGATGCCGAGTCCTGCTGTGGGAGGCATACCGTATTCCAGCGCCTGTAGAAAGTCTTCGTCGATGGTCATTGCCTCTTCGTCACCTTCAGCGCGCAGGCGGGCCTGCTCTTCAAAACGTTCACGCTGATCTACAGGATCGTTGAGCTCTGAGAATGCATTTGCAATCTCTTTACCGTTACAGATACATTCGAACCGTTCAACCAGCCCTTCTTTCTCACGGTGTTTCTTGGCCAACGGACTCATCTCAATGGGGTAGTCAGTGATAAATGTGGGCTGAATAAGTTTTGGCTCAACAAATTCACCAAATATTTCATCAATAATTTTGCCCTTGCCATAACTGTCTTCCAACTCAATGTTAAGATCTTTGGCAGCAGCCTTGAGTTCGTCCAGATCTTTGCCATACAGATCCTTGCCGGTTTCGTTCTCAATAGCCTCAAACATAGGAATTCGGGGCCAGGGGCGTTCAAAGTCGATCTCGTTATCGCCTACCTGTACTGTTGTAGAACCGTGAAGCTCTTTAGCTACCGTCTCTACCATACTTTCTACAAAGTTCATCATCCAGTCGTAATCTTTGTATGCTACATAGAGTTCAACCTGGGTAAATTCCGGGTTGTGGAAACGGGAGAGTCCTTCATTACGGAAGTCTTTTGAGAATTCGTAGACACCATCATATCCGCCCACAATAAGACGTTTGAGATATAGCTCATTGGCAATACGCAGGTAGAGCTTCATATCCAGTGCGTTGTGGTGTGTCACAAAAGGTTCTGCGGATGCGCCCCCATAAATAGGCTGCAAAATCGGAGTTTCAACCTCCATATAGCCTTTGTCGTTCATAAAGTTACGCATCGCCTGTACCATCTCGGTACGCTGCTGGAAGACATCACGCACTTCTGGGTTTACAATAAGATCGAGATACCGTTGGCGATAGCGCTGCTCTTTGTCAGAGAAGGCATCATACACTTTCGTTTCGCCATCCTCTTCAACTTCTTTAGGTACCGGAATGGGGCGCAGCGTTTTACTGAGTAGCTGAAATTCTTTAGCGTAGACCGTAGTTTCACCGGTTCCGGTTTTGAAAACATGTCCTTTGATCCCCACGATATCGCCAATATCGGTGAGCTTTTTAAATACTTTGTTGTACTCTTCCTTTCCTACATCATCACGGCGAATATAGACCTGAATTTCTCCTTCAGAATCTTGCAGGTTGAAGAAGGTTGATTTTCCCATGATACGTCGTGTCATGACACGACCTGCAACCGACACTTTTTCAACATCGTCTTCGTCTTGGTCATCCTGTTTTATAAGTTCGGGATGGTCCAGAATGTATTTACTCTTATGGGTTACCTCAAAATCATGAGGATATGGTTCGTAACCTAAATCACGAAGCTCCTCTAATTTTTCTAGACGTATTTCGTGCTGTTCGCTTACTGAAGATTCAGTATTGCTCATGAGAAAATGCTGTGTTTGATTCTATTGTGTTGAACGTTGTTACAAGTCGCTAAAAATAAAGAATTAAGCGTAAAGTTGTGATTTTTTTCTGAACTTCCAGAAATAGTTTCAGATGTGCAGAAATTTAAAGATTTTCAGCCGTTAATTATTGTAATCAATGACCTATATGCGGGATATCTCCCAACAAATAAACGAACAACTTTCTCTTCAGGGACAATTTGTTCTAGAGCGACTTCGTTCTGTTACTAATAGCGCAGTTTCTTTATTAAGCGAAACGGAATTGGAAGAGTTTCACTCGTTTTCGAACAAAACGAGACAGCAAGAATTTATTACTTCACGGGTCCTTTTAAAGAAGATGGCTCGCAAATGGAATGAAGAGGAGTTTTCGGTTCAGAAAGATAAATTAGGACAACCTTATGGAGTGGGGCATTCGCGTCGATACTATATAAGTATAGCACACAGCAAGGATAAGGTATTTTGTGGTATATCGCCTAACCGGGCTGTGGGAGTTGACTTAGAACCGATAGCAAGGGAAGTATCTGCTAGGTTGCGTTCACGAATTTTGCATCCTGAAGAATCAGAAGGGCTGGCCGAGTTGGAAACAATACGGCTGTGGACCATAAAAGAGGCCTTCATAAAACTTCGGGGACAAGGTCTTCGACTAAATATGAACCAAGTGCGGGTACAAAGCGAAGAGGATGCTTATTTTGTAGAAATTAATAATGACAAAAGAGCTAAAATTTGTAGTTTCAGGTCAGAAAATGACTGGTTGGCTATTGCACATTATCAGACTAAAAAATAGATTAGCATAACTTTTTATGAATATTACCTCCTACTCACGGGAACAAATTGCAAAAGGTATTAGCAAGGCAAAAGAGAAACAGGACGGTCCCAACGATCATATCCGCCTTCTTTTTGCTCCCGAACGAATAAATGAAGACAACTTTGATCGAGCTTGCGATATTTACAGTCGCCTTGATATGTCTAATTATGATACAGTGGTAGTCGTCGAGTCATACGATGAAAAGCTGGATAAGAAGTTGCCGATGTGTTCTAATGCTACGTATAGCACTTCACTGGGCGAAGTGCCGGTAAACGATTATATGCGTAACGAATTTTGTGATGAAGATGACGATTTCTTTATCCATGATGAGGCATTCAACGAAGATATCAGTCTGTTCCAACAGCTGATGTTTTTGCAGACTATTTCTGATGACTTCAAAGCTTTAGGTATTCAGATTGCCGACCCTGATCCTTCTATTGTAAAAGAAATTGGGTATGTGTTGGAAGAGGTTTTAGCTTCACGAAGTGCCTTAATCGTCTTTTGTTGTGATCTTGATAACGATCGCAAAGAAGAGTTCAGTCGTGTTGTTGAAATGATTGAAGACAAGAATGAATCTGCCCTGATGAACTATCTTAATAGCGGAGATTCCCACATTGACGGGACAACAGCTTTTATCGCCGGTATCCTGGTAGCCAATAAATGGGAGCTGGATCTTAATTTTTTAGGCGGTGAGTATGATGATTATTCCGGTAGTTTGTTAACGGCCTATGCCGACCGTCAACGAGTGGTATTTTAACCTCACAACATGCATTTGCCTGATACAACTATAATAGGAACAGGCGGGTTGGGGAGTGCCTTTATTAGGGGATTTGCAACAAAGGGCATTCCCATTAAAAGTATTTTTAATCGTACCTTGGCCAAGGTCGAACCACTGGTTCAAGAAGTACAGGTTGAAGAGAAGGGTACGTTCCCCAATACCAAAGAAGAGCTCGGGCAGATTATTTTTTTAACGGTACCCGATCGGTCTATCACTCAAGTAGCCGATAGATTAGCAAGTCTTAGTGATGACTGGAGTGATAAAACGATTGTACATTGTTCCGGCAATGAATCTGCGCATTTGTTGAAGGAGCTACAGGAAAAGGGGGGCACCACGGCCTCATTTCATCCCCTGCAAACCTTTCCACCGGGTTCCACCTCTGATCGTTTTGAGGATATATATTTTAGTATGCAGGGAGATAACTCTGCCTTCCCATTCCTCAAGGAAATTGCAGAACTGTTGGGAGCCCATTTTTTCCAGGTCAATGAAGAGCAGAAATCTCATCTTCACGCCGCAGCTGTTATGGCTTCGAATTATGTACATACTATTCTTGATGCGGCTGTTAATACTGCAGCTCTTGGTGATCTTTCCAGGGGAGAGAGCAAAAAAGCCCTGCTTCCCCTTGTTCAACAGACTGTAACAAATGCTGGAAAATATTCTCTTGAAGAAGCGCTTACCGGCCCCATTCAAAGGGGAGATCTTTCGACGGTTAAAAAGCATCTGCAATTGTTGGAAGAGGATGAGGAGCTACGGAAAATATATAGTCAGTTAGGTCGTAATACTGTTGCATTGGCGCTTCGTTCAGGGGCTATAACAGATGAAACAGCTGATCAGTTTTATAGTATCCTGAAATAGGGAATCGATTCTTTAGTCCTTTTCTTTGTATAAAGATACTCTTCTTACAGTTATACGCAGATGAAGAGCCGATATAGCCTCACATAAGAAAGGGAAATGACAAAGAATAATTATAAACGAGTACATGAGGTGGTCGATCGGATTCCAAGAGGGCGAGTTTGTACGTATGGTGTTATTGCCGAGTACTTAGGGATCACATCCGGGGCTCGCATGGTAGGCTATGCTCTTAATAATACCGGAGAAACGAAGATTCCTGCCCATCGTGTTGTTAACAGAGAAGGTGAGCTAACGGGGCGTTCCCACTTTCCGGATGATACGATGCAAGAACGCCTGAAACAAGAAGGGGTTACCTTTATTGATGAATATCAGGTTGACATTGAGGCTCATTTGTGGGATCCTTCTGAAGAAAGTTAATCAAGCAGGAATGATGAATATAAGACAGCTGCGTTTGAAATATATTGTATGGATATTTTTACTATCTATTGTGACTTCTGAATCATCAGCCCAACAAGCAGATTCAAAATTACAAGATATAACGCCGGATCAGCTGCAGGAGGTTGTGGACTCTTACCAGGGTGAAAAGGCTGTACTCATCAATGTTTGGGCTACCTGGTGTGCACCATGTATTGAGGAGTTCCCTGAAATTGTAAAATTGCAGCGAAATTATTCTGAAGAACTGAAAGTAATATTTATTTCTGCCGATTTTCCGAACAGCAGAGATAAGGCGAAAGAGTTTTTGAAAGAACAGGGAGTAGACTGGATAACTTATTTTAAGACCGGCAAAGATGAAGCATTTATAAATACAGTATCGGAAAAATGGACAGGAGCTTTGCCGTTTTCAAAAGTAATTGATATCAATGGTAATGTAGTGGACAGTTGGGAAAAGAAGGCCAGCTACAAAAAATTTGAACGTCATATTAAAACTGCAATAAACCCGTAGACTAATGAAAAAAATATATTTCGTATTACCATTAATTTGTGCGCTTTTTTTAATTGCATTTCTACCCCTTGAAAAGCCCATGGATGAACTTTCGATAGGGGCCAAAGCACCAATGGCGGACGTTGAGGTTACCGATGTATCCGGCGAAAAGCTGACGTTGAATGATGTAGCAAGGAAAAATGGCTTGTTGGTAAATTTCTCTTGTAATACCTGCCCATGGGTGGAAGCATGGGAAGACCGATACAATCCCATTGCAAAGTTAGCCAAAGAAAATGGAATAGGTATTATTGCCTTAAACCCGAATGCAGGGTATAGAAATAAGGGGGAATCCTTAAAGGATATGAAAGAGCGCGCCAACCAGAGTGATTACCAGTTCTATTATGCGCTGGATAAAGGTGCTAAGATTGCCAAGGTTTTCGGTGCCACACGCACGCCCCACATTTTCTTATTCAACAGCGACATGGAACTGGTGTATCGGGGTGCCATTGATGATAATGCTAAAAATGCCGATAAGGTAGAACAACCTTATCTCAAAAATGCGATTAAAGATTTAGTGATGGGGAACCAGATAAATCCGCAGACTACAAAATCTTTGGGCTGTACCATTAAATGGCCTCGTTAATTAAGGTTTTTCTCTGCTGAGGCTTTATTAGGATGGGTATAGACCAGCTGAGATTCTATGAGTTGCTATATTCCTAATTGTCTCAATATTTGCTTATTTTCAAGGTTTGTCGGCTAACCGGCAAACCTTTTTTTCTGAATTAAATATTTGATCTAAGAAATGCCTACGTGGACCTTACATACAGAATTTAAATTTGATGCTGCTCATTTTATAGAAGGGTACGACGGTAAATGCGGCAATATGCACGGACATACTTATAAGGTCCATGTTTCTGCTAAATCGCATAAACTAAATCCATCCAAATACTTGGATACCGATGATATGGTGTGCGATTTCCGTGAACTCAAATGGGCCGCAAAGAGTCCGAAAAAAGGCGGGCTGGATCATGCTGTATTAAATGAGGAATTAACAGTAAACCCGACAGCTGAACGGATAGCAGAATTTATTTATAAAGAGACTATGCAGCGTATTCCCGATGGTATATCACTAAAGATAACCGTTTGGGAAACAGAAACGTGCTGGGTGGAATATACAGAGGACAATGTTTAACGATATCGATCAGGACAAATTAGAATCTCTTGTAGACCAAGAGGAGATGAAAGCGGTGGAATATCCGTTGGTAGAGGATTTCTATACCATCCAGGGAGAAGGAGCTCATACAGGACGTCCGGCTTATTTTATTCGTACAGCCGGTTGTGATGTCAACTGTTGGTGGTGTGATGTACAAGAAAGTTGGGATGAAGAAGCACATCCCCCCAAGTCAGTTGGGCACATTGTTCAGAATGTCAAAGACAGCGGGGCCGAGTTTGCAGTTATTACCGGGGGTGAACCATTATTGCATGATCTGGATCCACTCACCTTTCAACTAAAGCAAGCCGGACTTCAGGTGCATATCGAGACCAGTGGCTCATCGCCGCTCTCGGGATATCTTGACTGGATTACCCTTTCCCCAAAGAGATTTAAAGAACCCATCGATGATATTTTTCCCTATGTCGATGAATTAAAGGTGGTAGTACTGACCAATAAAGATTTTGAATGGGCTGAAAAAAATGCCGAAAAGTGTCCCGATGATACCCAGCTTCTATTACAGCCTGAGTGGGAAAAAGAAGGGGCCGTTGAACTTATTATCGACTATGTGAAAGAGAATCCGGAATGGGGCATTAGTTTGCAGACGCATAAGTTTATGGGAGTGCGATAATGGCCAACCAGCAACAGCATTCTGTTGTTATTACCGGGGCCAGCCGAGGGATTGGTCGGCGCATTGCACTGGCATTTAACCGAGAAACAGATTTTGGCCTTATTCTTATTGCCCGATCTACTGACGGTTTAGAAGAGACAAAAGAGCTTTGTGAAGCTGAGTCGGATAGTTGTGTTCATATCATAAGCTGTGATGCCAGTGATTTGAAGTCGGTTGATGAAATTACTCTGCCTGAGCATTTTCCCATCCCAAAAGTTTTGGTCAATAATGCCGGCTACTTTTTGTTAAAAAAGCTTGCCGAGACGAGCAGTAAAGAATTTATGCAGCAGATTCAGGCCAATCTATTTACCGCTGTGAATGTGACTAATCGTTTTCTGGATGATCTGAAATCAAAAGAGCGATCGTTGATTGTTAATATATGTTCGGTAGCGGCAACAGAAGGTCGCAAAGACAGTGGTGCCTATTCTGCCTCTAAACACGGGTTGTTGGGATACACACGGTCGCTTAGGCGGGAATTGCTGGATACTAATGTAGGGGTTACAGCTATTAACTTAGGGCAAACAGAATCTTCTTCCTGGGAGGGATCTAGCATAGATCGAGACCGTTTAATTGCCCCCGATGATGTAGCTAACTTAATTGTTAACTTAACGTCCCTTTCTGAACGCACTGTTGTTGAGGAGATGGTGGTAAAGCCACAACATGGACGCGTGCCACCAATGTAGTGGTACTATGATTTGGTGGATGGAAGCAGCTGGTTATGTTCGATAGATGGCAATCTCCTTAGAAAATTTAGAAGTCTGGGTTCAAAATGGATATTGCTTGAATAATATTCTCAATTAAGGCGCCTCTCTACGAGCTGGGAGAGAAACGCTTTGGTTTGCTTCTTATTTGGGATGAGCTCTCATCTGTCGTCGGGCGGCTGGGAACGCCGTCCGGCGAATAATATAAAGCAAGGAAAAGTGAGGGGCCGAGCCGTGAGGTAGGATGGGGCTATTGATTAAACAATGATTACAAGTATCTGTGTTGTCTATTTTTTGTCAGCATCAGCCGATAGGCGGACCAGCAGAGCTGGAAGCCCCCCCCGTAGAACGGGGCACAGCAAAAAAACTGCTGGTACTACTACGCCAAGGCCTCGTAGCACGCAGGGAATCGTATCCCGAGGGCTGTCGGGACCAGACCTTGACTTTTACAATCGGTCGTTCCTAAATGGTTATTCCAAACGACATTAGAATTGTAAGCGGAGGCCAAGGTATGCGGTTGTGTATTTTGTACTGGTAAATTTTTGTGAATTAATTTTAAAAAGAAAAAGGACCATTAAAATACACGCATACTGCCGGCCGGAGCTGGGCTACAATTCTTAGTCTTGATTTTTTACGAGCCTTTTGGATCAAGCCAAAAGGCGGAAAAAGATGATTGCAATACATTTTGCTTGTTACTGTTTTTCAACGACGAAAAAAGTAACCAAATAAGCTATGTGGCAGTATCTAAAAGCATTATAACTCTTAAATTCTTTAAGAAAAAAAGCTTCCGCGGCATAACCACGGAAGCTTTTTCAATTTCTAATTATCTAGATGTTATGGCTTTGGTCGTTCAGCAACGCCACTTTCATAAGCTGCTTCTTCAACAGCAGATGAGACCTTACGAACCACATCTTTACTGAAGACACTTGGTACGATATACTCTTCACCAAGTCCATTTTCATCAATACAGTTGGCAATGGCATGAGCAGCTGCGAGCTTCATCTCTTCGTTAATATCCGTTGCTCGTGCATCCAAGGCACCACGGAAGAGTCCCGGGAATGCCAACACATTGTTAATTTGATTAGGATAATCGCTTCTGCCTGTGGCAATAATACGGGCGATATCACTGATTTTCTCCGGCATAATCTCTGGAACGGGATTAGCAAGAGCAAAGATAATTGGGTTATCAGCCATTTTCTCAATAGCTTCTTTTGGAACGGTTCCAGGTCCGCTTACCCCAATGAGAAGGTCAGCATCCGAAGTGGCATCCATAAGTGGGCCTTGCAGGTTATCGGGATTGGTGTTATTGGCAAGCCACTTTTTGCTGGAATCAAGGTTTTCTATTTCGCTTCGATTAATAATACCCTGTCGATCGCAGCATAGAATCTCACTGGCTCCGGCTTCTAATAAGATCTTGGTAATAGCAACTCCTGCAGCACCGGCTCCAACGATGACGATACGCAGATCAGACAGTTCTTTTTCCACAACTTTGAGAGCATTGATCGTAGCTGCCAGGGCAACAACAGCTGTTCCGTGTTGGTCATCGTGGAAGACCGGAATATCAAGCGCTTCTTTAAGTTTATCTTCAATCTCAAAACAGCGGGGGGCACTAATATCTTCGAGGTTTATTCCACCAAACCCGGGTGACATATGCTTGACCGTAGAGACAATTTCATCAACATCCTGGGTGTCAAGGCAGATCGGATAACCATCTACATCTGCAAACTCTTTAAAAAGCATCGCTTTTCCTTCCATCACCGGCATTGCAGCTTCCGGACCAATATCACCTAAACCCAGTACGGCCGACCCATCACTTACAACAGCCACTGAATTCTCTTTAATGGTAAGAGTATGTGCTTTCTCCTTTTCTTCTGCTATGGCTTGGCAAACACGTCCAACACCAGGGGTGTAGGCCATAGAAAGGGCATCGCGGGTATCTACGGGCACTTTATTTTCAATACGAATTTTGCCACCGAGATGTAGCAAGAAAACGCGATCTGATACATTGCGAACCTTTATGCCATCCAGCTTTTTAATAGCGTCTACAATATCCTGGGCATGTTCTTCGTCGCGGGCACTTACAGTGAGGTCACGCACTTTGTAATTGCCTTCCACCTTTACCACATCCACGGCACCGGGATCGCCTTTGTGATCTGCAATTATATTTAGTACTTCGGCCAGCATACCGGGCTTATTTTCAATGTACAAACGCATGGTAAAGCTGTAGCTGACACTGGGCTGTATTTCACTCATCTGATCTCGGTCTTGTTTGATTTAATTAATTTGGTTCTTCTGTTGCAAATAAATGTCTGCAAATATATCAATAATATTTTGGAATCTTAACAATAGTATTGGCAGTAATGTAATTTATCCTGGATAGTTATAGTTCCATAATACAGTTGTTGTAGTTTTGGGATATCAGGTTCTAAATGAATGACATGAAGTGGGACCAATGATGTTTCAACTTTTGTATGGATCTAACAACAGAAGGAGTGAATTTTATTGCTGTTGTATGTAGTGGATATGCCCTCAGGGTAAAACAACTTTACCTCTGCTTATTCTATCCCCAAATACGGTTTCTTGTTCATACAAGATGATTTACCCATAATATAATCTGATTACTCATGGCGGATCCAAATAATGAGCTTCATTGGTTTAATAAACTAACGGAGGAAGAGTCGTGTCAAAAAAGTTCTGATAAGAAACGACAATCGAAATCAAAAGGAAAAGAGAATATGGCGATAGGAAAGGTGAATTTTGACAAGTATGGACGTAATGCTCGACAATGGGTTATTGAGCTCACCAAGTTACTGGATCTTGAAACTGAAAGAGAGCGGGCATGGATTCTTTTGCGCGTTGTATTACATGCTATTAGAGATCGGTTGTCACCGACAGAAGTATTTCATTTATCGGCCCAGTTTCCAATGTTGATACGCGGAGCATTCTTTGAAGGGTATCATTATACTGGTGAGCCAAAAAAGTTTCATGTTGATGAATTAAAAAGCCGGATAGAAGAAGTATTACCTGAAGTGTTGGCCGGTAAGGAAGAGGAGGTTTTCAAGGCCGTTTTGATAGTTTTGTATAATCACATAAGCACCGGTGAGCTTGATGATATCTATGAAAATATGCCCAAAGACATTAAACAATTATGGGATGAGAATTTAAACATACAAACTGTATAACTTTTAAAGCATTAGTTATGGAAAAAGGTAAAGAACTGGCAAAAACAAATGTAACTGCAACCGACGAAAAGAAATCAGTGGAAAAACGCGAAGAATATATTGATAACTTTACTGCCAAGCTGAAGGAATGGAACCGGGAATTGGAAAGGTTCGAAATAAATAACGAAAGAAAACTAACTCAGTTAAGGCAAAAAATGGATAAGAGTATTTCCCAGCTGAAAGCAGAAAGAGATAAACTGAATAACAAGTTAGACCGGGTTGAAATAGTTGGAAGAGAAAATTTCAAGAATCTTCAGAAAGATCTTGATACCCTATGGGAGGATCTGAAAGAAGGTTTTTCAGCAGTTAAAAAGGAGCTAAAACGACATGATTAGCTCACCTCACGATGAGTAGCTATTCGTTAGATCCATAACCGCAAGGTAGCTGTTTAGAATTATTATAATTTTCCTTCAGTACTTATAGTCGTGCATACCTGTTTTCTCATTTAATGAAGAGCCAGTAGTTTCACTTCGACACAATAATAAGGGCCGTCATCTTCAAAAATGATCTTGCCGCCGGTTACTTCAAATACCTCTCCTTGTTTAAGAGGTGCATTTATGTAAGAGATAGGGGTATTAGGGACTTCGGAGCCCCCACCTTCACTTTCCCACCGTGCAATACTTTCCCATTCTTCTTTAAGATAATCAGCATCTTCTATTTTTATTTTGAGCGATCGTGTTGCCTTTTTCATAGCAAAGTTGGTTTAATTTGTGTTGGAATGTTTTAATGGTAACCATTGGAGAGTAAAAGTTGGGTAGGTAAGAGGGAATCTCTTTTTGTAGGGGAAAAGAATACGCATTGATTTCGTACGGAGAATGTAGCAGCATCTTAATGATGCTATTTAATTCAAAAGGAGGCTATTAGCAGTTGCTAATACGTATCTCAATCTGTGATGTGGGAGAAAGCCGTTCAACATGTATTAGAAATACTTACATCATTGTGGGGAGAACAGATCTCAACAATAGATAGGAAGGATTGACTTTTTATAAGAAAGCCAACTATAAATTAATATTATGAGTGCGCAACCCCATATTCTTATTTTGGGATGTAACTTCGCTGGGTTAAGAACAGCATTTGTTGGAGATCGCACAATAATATAACTGTCAAAAATGCTATGAATACACGCGAGATAGTCCGTAATTTACAATTACTTGGTGGGAGTATTGCATTATTTACTATAGCAGGTACAGGGTATATCATGGGAAGAGCCCTCAGGCATCATAAAACGAATAATGCTAATTCTGATGATAGTTCAACTGAAAAGTGGACAGGAACAATACAAAATGTTGAATGTCTGAAAGAAAAAGAGGAGTTAACACAGACTGTTGCAATTAAGCTAAAAACCAAAGGTGAAGAGATTTTAGTGTTTTTGGGGCCGGCATGGTATATCAACCATCAGAAGAAGCAATTGAATAAAGGTGATAAAATTACTGTCTTGGGAACAGCGATAGAAGTGGAAGGGGATTCACTTATTATTGCTACCCGGGTTATTCATAATAATACCCGGCTCATGCTTCGCGACGAACAGGGCATGCCATACTGGGATAACTGGCGGCAGGTAGGATAACTCATTAAAAAGCGATATATCAACACCAACAGGAGTTTTAATTTTGATGTATCGTAGTCATTAAAAACTCCTGCGGTTGGTGCTGATAAAAGATATTATTATTTGAGATGCTTTTTCCGTTCCTTTTTGCCCTCTACTTTTTCAACTAGCGAAGTCCATTTAGCATCGGGATTGATATAATTTTCTGCGAGATCTGTTAATCCCAAATCTGCTTCTTTTTCTTCTCGAAGTGTTTCTAGAAGTATTTCTCCGATATCATGACGTTCATGAGCTTTGGCATAAGCAATGGCAGTACCATAGCCCGCAATTTCGTAGTGATTGATATGTTGGATCGCAGTAATAATTGCCGCATCACAAACTTCCGGGTTTTGACAGCGATCAATTAGGTTTTGGGTATCTGAGATGATTCCTTGTATACCTTCGCAGCTTTCGCCGGTTTGTACCTCATCCAAGATATCAAAGATTTTATCAAGACGATCTAATTGGATTTTAGTTTCTCGACGATGCATATTTATAGTTTCATCAAGTTCGAATGATGTTACTTTTTTTTCTACATCAAGTAGAAAATTTAGCTGTTGTCGTTCTCCATCATACAAGTCACGTACCTGCTCTAGCATCAAATCGTAGAGGTCAAAAATTTCACGTTCTTTTTTTAGCGTTTTCATAACTCAAAAATTTAGTTAAAGTTTTCTGTTGGTTTATAGGTACTACTCGTGTGACAGAATGGTAAGGAGAGAAAATAGTTATAATTGTGTGGGATATACCCTTACACTCTTGTGGGGAAGTATTGTACTGCATATCATTTCAAAATTATGTATGCTAAGCCTAGGTAATATTATCGAACAATATGTAATGGTTCTGCAGACTAACGTAAAGGATCAGGTGTAACTATTATGTCAGAGAATCTTAAAAAAAAGATTATAGTTGTTGATGATCATCCAATGATGCGTAAAGGATTATCACAAACACTTAATGCTGAACATGGGTACGATGTGGTAGCACAGTTTGAAAGGGCTGAAGAGGTACTGCAAGAGTATCAAGATATTGAACCGGATATGGCAGTTATTGATATTTCACTGCCTGGGATGAGTGGGCTTGAGTTGGTGAAACATCTAAATTCATTGGATGCCGGATTAAAGATGTTAGTGGTTTCACGGCATGAAGAAACACTGTACGCCAAACGAGTACTTCGAGCGGGGGCCAAGGGATACGTTATGAAACAGGAGGCCGGTGACGTATTACTTAAAGCCACAAGGAAAATTTTTAATGGCGGTATTTATGTAAGTGATGACGTAAACGAGAAGTTACTGTTAGATATGGCCTGTGGCCGTGAAGATATTTCTAAATCACCGATTGACTTATTGAGCGATCGTGAGATAGAAGTTTTTGAGATGACCGGCAAAGGTAATAAAACCCGGGAGATAGCCGAGAAGTTACACCTGTCAGTAAAAACAGTAGAATCATATCGTGCACGTATTAAGACAAAGCTCAATTTGGAAAATGCCACTGAACTGATGATGCATGCGGTTAAATGGGTTGAAAATGAACAGGAATATTCACAATAAGGTGAGCCCTTATTACGGCCTGGTTATATTGTGAGCTCATTTATCAAGAGTGTAGAAATACTATATTACTTCTGACTAAAAACATTCTATTCAGCTACTGCTGAATAGGCGGTGATTCCTGATCTGATTATTAGTCACTGTGTGTAGGGGAATACCTTCATTTATATATGCATATTCACCTACAATTTGACTTGCGGATAGTACTGCATTTAAAGCTATTAATAATGCCTTTCTTTTTAATGAAGAGCGAGGTGGAAATCCATCTCCCTTAAAATAGCTAATAAACATAAAGAGATAGTAAAATGAAATCAGTAAAACGTTATTCAGATCTATCTGTACTTGAGTCTATGAGAAGAGAGATGGATCATTTTTTTGATGATCTTGCTCCTTTTTCATGGAAGAGAGGTAATGGAGGAAAAGAGATTTGGGCACCCAATTCCGATATGAGTGAAACCGAAAACGAATATCTAGTTAAAATTGATCTTCCTGGTCTTTCAAAAGATGATATTGAAGTCAACTATAAAGATCATCGCTTAACAATAGCGGGCGAACGTAAATTGGAAAAAGAGGAAGATGAGAAAAATATGATTCGTAAAGAGCGATATTTCGGCACCTTTGTACGTGCGTATACGCTCCCGGAAGCAATTAAAGAAGATCGTATTAAAGCTACATTTAAAGATGGCGTTCTCACCATAGAAGTTCCCAAAACAGAAGTTAAAAAGCCTACAAAAATTCAGATTGACTAAACAATAAATCCCCACAAGGATGTAGAGCCAGCCGTGAAAGGTTGGTTCTACCTCTCTGTAATTAAAAAAACAGAACTATGGATTTGAAAGAAAATGTAGGAACGCTGGATAAAATTATTCGAATACCATTAGGAATAATTATGATCGTCGCTGGCATTTATTTAAGCAGCTTTTGGGGGCTTTTAGGGATTATACCTCTAATTTCAGGAGTAAGCGGATTTTGCCCCCTCTATTCTGTATTTGATATCTCGACTGCCAAAGTAAGATAGGATCTATACGCAATGAATGTAGTAATTAAAATTTAACATAATGAATGATAAAAAGGCACTTGTTACCGGAGCCGCAATGGGTATTGGAAAAGCAACTGCAGAACTGTTAGCCCAAAAAGGTGCCCAGGTTCTGATAGCGGATATTGAAGAAGACGCATTACAAAAAACGGCCAAAGAAATCGAGGATATGGGCGGTAAGGTTATTACTGCAATAGCTGATATCTCAAAAGAGAAAGATGTACGTACTATGGTCCGGAAAGCAGTAGATGAGTTCGGCCAGCTCGATATTGCGTGCAATAATGCCGGCATTGAAGGGGAGATGGCTTTAACGGCTAACTACAGCCTGGATGAGTGGGATCGCGTACAGAATATTAACTTGCGAGGCCAATTTCTGTGTATGAAAGAAGAGATTGCTGCTATGTTGGAGAGTGGGGGTGGATCAATTGTCAATGTTTCGTCTATTTTGGGCAAGGTGGGGTATCAACAAGCTCCGGCCTATACCGCTGCTAAACATGGTTTGCTTGGATTAACAAAAACAGCAGCAATAGAATATGCCCAAGAGGGAATCCGCATAAATGCGGTATGCCCGGCCTTTATTGATACTCCGATGCTTGAAAGAGCGGGTATTACAACGGATGAGGAGGTAAAAGAACAAACTATTGGGTTACACCCGGTTGGCCGGCTTGGACATGCTAAAGAAGTGGCTGAAGCCATTGTATGGTTAGCGTCAGAGCAGGCCTCTTTTGTAGAAGGTCATGCCCTAATGGTGGATGGCGGATATACTGCCAAATAACTGGTACTTAATTATTCTCTTATGAAAAAGCCCTATAGTACATTTATTAAGTGGTTTGGCGATATTGATATGCAAGATATGGCTGATGTTGGCGGTAAAAATGCCTCATTGGGAGAGATGTCTCAATATCTGCAATCCACAGAAGTAAATATCCCTGGTGGTTTTGCCTCAACGGCTGAAGCATATCGTACCTTTGTAAGTGAGAACGATTTAGACCAAACCATTCGTGAGGAGTTAAAACAGTACAAAAATGGGACACAAGATCTGCACGAAACGGGCTTACATATCCGGGACGCTTTTAAAAAGGGGATGATTCCAATTCCTATTGCCAAAGAAATTAGTACCGCATATGACAGATTATGTACCCAAAGCGGCGTTAAAAATGCATCGGTAGCAGTGCGAAGTAGCGCTACAGCAGAAGATCTGCCTACGGCGAGTTTTGCCGGTCTGCAGGAAACATTTTTAAATGTTCAGGGCAAGGAACAGCTGATGGATATGTGTAAAAAGTGTTTTGCCTCGTTATTTACTGATCGTGCTATTTCATATCGAGATGAGAAAGGATTTGATCATTTGGAGGTGGCTCTTTCGATAGGTGTTCAACGAATGATAAGAGCAGATAAGGCAGGGTCGGGCGTTCTGTTTACATTGGATACTGAAACAGGCTTTCCGGATACTATTGTTATTAATGCAGGTTGGGGACTGGGAGAAAATATAGTGCAGGGCACCATAAATCCAGACCAATATATTGTGTTTAAACCATTATTGGGTCAAGCAGGTTGTACCCCCATCCTGGAAAAGATACTGGGCAGCAAGAACCAAAAAATGGTGTTCGTTGCCAAGAATGGCAATCGCGTTAAAAATGTGCAAACAACGACCGAAGAACAGCATTCTTTTGTGTTGTCTGATGAAGAGATTATTGCCCTTTCAGAAGGTGCCGTTAGAATTGAAGATCACTATAAAAAGCCGATGGACATTGAGTGGGTGAAAGAGGATGAGACCGATAACCTGTTTATTGTACAAGCAAGACCAGAAACGGTGCACTCTGCAGCTCAAAAAGGGTTATTTAAATCCTATAAACTCAAAGAAAAAAATGCTAATCCCATCCTCAAGGGGGTTAGCATCGGGAGTGCTATCGTTCACGGGAAAGTGCGTCATGTAGAACATATTAGTGATCTCGAGACGTTAGAGGAAGACGATATTATGGTTGCCCAAATGACCGAACCCGACTGGGTGCCTGCTATGAAAAATATAAGGGGGATTATTACGGATTCCGGGGGACGTACATGCCACGCAGCAATAATTAGTCGTGAAATGGGTATACCAGCTATAGTTGGCACTGAAGTGGCTACGAATGTTTTAGATGAAGGAAAAGAGATTACCCTTTCAACTGCTCGCGGACAGGAAGGAGCTGTTTATGATCATTATTTAGATTATGAAGTAGATGAAGTTGATCTAAAGGAACTACCGGATATCGATACGGATATCATGATCAATCTGGCTACTCCGGATACTGCGTTTAATTGGTGGCAGTTACCCATTCAAGGGATAGGACTTGCTCGCATGGAGTTTATCATCAGCAACCATATTAAAGTCCATCCGATGGCGCTCCTTAATTTTGACAAAGTAATTAAAGAGTCTGATCGGAAAAAAATCCGGAAGATCACTAAAGACTATAAAAATAAAGGGGATTTCTTTGTTAATAAGTTATCGGATGGGATTGCCAAAATTGCAGCTTCTCAATATCCCAAGCCGGTTATTGTACGCACCAGTGATTTTAAAACAAATGAATATGCCGGACTAATAGGGGGCAAGGACTTAGAACCTCAAGAGGACAATCCAATGTTGGGCTGGCGGGGTGCTTCACGCTATTATTCCGATGAATACAAAGATGCATTTGCTTTGGAATGTAAAGCCATAAAGCAGGTGAGAGAAGAGATTGGGCTCGAAAATGTTATCGTAATGATTCCCTTCTGCCGGCGAACCAGCGAAGCCAGACGGGTACTTGAAGAGATGCAGAAAAACGGGCTTGAACGAGGTAAATACGGCCTGAAAGTGTATATGATGTGCGAAATTCCCTCTAATATTATTTTAGCCGAACAGTTTGCCCGCTACTTTGATGGTTTTTCCATTGGCTCTAACGATTTGACCCAGCTTATACTGGGGGTGGATCGCGATTCAACAAAGCTTAATTACCTTTTTGATGAAAATGATGAGGCGGTCAAAATATCTATTCAGCAACTCATTCAAAAAGCCCATAAGATGAATTCTACCGTAGGGTTTTGCGGTCAGGCCCCCAGTGATAATCCTGATTACGCAGAATTTTTAGTCCGCAGTGGTATCGATTCCATATCGGTAAATCCGGATAGCGTAGTAGAAGTCATTAAACATATATATCAAGCGGAAGTAAATAATTATAGTAAACCTGTTTAGCATAAAAGCAAATGTATGTCAGATCCTACTACCATATCAAAAGAACGTTCAGGTTATGCTATTCATGATAATGGAAGAGAAATAAATACGGGTACTATCATTTCGGTTCGTGGCAGTATTGTGGATGCCCGGTTCCCCCATCGCTTGCCAGAGATTCATTCTAGTCTAACGGTGAAGTGTAATCAAAGAGTTATTTTGGAAGTAGCGATGCATCTTGATGAGCATACTGTTCGTTGTTTAGCCCTTACCACAACCAGGGGGCTCAAACGCGGGCTTACTGTTAATGATAGTGATGCCCCCGTAACAGTACCTGTGGGTAAAGCATTGCTGGGTAGAATGTTTAATATGTTTGGCGAACCTATTGACGACAAAGGAACTGTAGTATCGGATCATTTTAAGCCGATATATCAACCATCCGTTTCTTTAGATCTTTATCATCCACGTCAGGAGATTCAACACACCGGAATAAAAGCTATTGACCTGCTTGCCCCCATAGAGCGAGGAGGAAAAGCCGGGTTGTTTGGCGGTGCGGGAGTGGGCAAAACCGTTTTAATTATGGAATTGATTCGAAATATGGTGACCCAGCACGAAGGAGTCAGTCTATTTTGTGGTATTGGCGAACGTAATAGGGAAGCGGTGGAGTTGTATAAAGAGATCAACAAAGCCGGGGTATTGGATAATACCGTAATGGTATTTGGGCAGATGAATGAACCGCCGGGAGCGCGTTTTCGGGTAGCCCAGACTGCATTGACTATGGCTGAATATTTTAGAGATGAGCAACGGCGCGACGTACTTTTACTAATTGATAACATCTTTCGTTTTGTGCAGGCGGGAGCTGAAGTTTCAGGACTCATGGGTAAAATTAATTCACGTCTGGGGTACCAATCGACACTGGGCAGTGAGCTGGCAGACATCGAAGAACGCATATGCAGTACACAAAATGGAGCTATTACCTCTATACAGGCGGTGTATGTACCCGCTGATGATTTTACTGATCCGGCGGTCACTCATACTTTTGCCCACCTCTCTTCATTTATTGTGCTTTCCAGGGAACGGGCCAGCCAGGGGCTATATCCGGCTATAGATCTGCTAAATTCCGGGTCGAAGATGCTGGCTCCCCATATAACAGGCAAAGAGCATTACCAAATTGCGCAGAAAGTAAAGCAAATTCTATCGCAGTACGAGGAGCTTAAGGATATTATCTCGATGCTGGGTATGGAAGAGCTATCCACTGAAGATCAAAACACGGTACAGCGCGCCCGCCGGCTGGAACGGTTTTTAACGCAGCCATTCGGGGTTACACAACAGTTTACTGGAAAGAAAGGAAAAGCAGTGGAAGTCCAAGATGCAATAAATGGTTGTAGCCGAATTATAAAAGGAGAATTTGATGATATATCTGAACAAAAATTATACATGATCGGTAACATTGAGGAGGCAATACAATGAAGAACCAGCAGATGCATCTTAAAATAATGGTTCCGGAACGTATTATTACCGAAGTGGATGCTGATAAAATAATTGCCGAGGCCTATAATGGCTTTTTCTGTCTAAAACCAAAGCATATAGATTTTACTGCGGCTCTAAAACGAGGCATTCTGTATTACTACAGTAATAATGATGAACAGATCATTGCTATTGACAAGGGTATTTTAGTTAAATGTGGGGCAAACGTATCTGTATCAGTACTCAATGCAATTAGAGGGGAAAATTTGAATGAAATTGAACAGCAAGTACAGGTTGAATTTAGCAAAGCTCAAGATCTTGAAGAGGCTTCAGTACAGGCTTTAAAAAACCTGGAAGCAGAGTTAGTACAGCATTTCGTAGACCTTCAAAAGAAAGAATCAATACTTTGAGTACAGAAAACGAAAATAACAAAAAAGCATTTAAAGAAAGCGTCAAAAAAAAGTCGCAGCGGAAGCTTAATGTTCGGAAACAAGATGAAAGAGGCTTGCTTTATGGGTTCGGGATGTTTGGACTGGTCGGATGGTCGGTTGCTATACCAACGTTAGTGCTGTTGGCTTTGGGGATATGGATTGACAGTACTTTTAAAGGACCCTATTCGTGGACGTTAATGCTGTTGGTTTTAGGAATCATGATAGGTTGTATCAACGCCTGGTATTGGGTAAAAAAAGAAAGTGAATAGGAAAAATGATATGAACTGGATCTTTATTTTCATAGCAATTGTAAGCGGGGCTATTGTCAGCGTCTTCTATTTTGGAGGACTATGGTTAACACTGCGTAAAATTGCCGAATATAAGTTTTCTTACCTGCTGATACTGGTAAGTTTTGTTATAAGAATTACATTACTACTGCTGGTTTTTTATCTCCTGTTGCAATACCACTGGGCATATTTAGGATTAGCACTCATGTCATTTCTGATTGTTCGTCAGGTACTGTTATTGAAACTGGGAAACCCCAAAGGTGCACTTTATAATTAATTGGATACCAGCTATGGAGCTCAATATTGATGATATCATCTTTTGGCAATATGAGTTTTTTAAAGTTAATGCCACCTTGATTAATTCATGGATCGTCATGCTATTGCTTATATCTGTCTCATGGCTGATTACCAGAAAACTCACGGCCGGTATAGATATAAAACGCGGACAGGCGTTTATTGAATCTTTTGTGGTGTATGTGGTTGACCAGATTCGGGAAGAAACGCATGAAGAGCCTGATAAATACTTACCGTTTATTGGGGCATTATTTTTGTTTATCGCATTCTCCAATATTATTGGCATTATACCGGGTTTTAACGCCCCTACAGCATCATTGTCTACGGCCACAGCATTGGCCATTTGTGTGTTTATTGCTGTGCCCATTTTTGGGATCTCCAACCGCGGTTTTTCCACGTATATAAAGCATTATATACAGCCGAGCCCACTTATGTTGCCATTTAATATTATTGGCGAACTTTCTCGTACGCTTGCTCTTGCTATCCGTTTGTTCGGTAATATCATGAGTGGCAGCCTTATTGTAGCAATAATTTTGAGCTTAAGTCCGCTCTTTTTTCCAGCAATTATGCAGGCTTTTGGCCTGTTGATTGGCATTATACAGGCATATGTCTTTGCTATTCTGGCATTGGTTTATATCGCATCAGCTACAAGAGTTCGGGAGGTAAAACAAAATAACGAGGTAAAATAACCGAAATAATAATATAAATATATCGATATGGACAGTATTAGCATTATTGGGATGATATCAATTATCACAGCGGGGATTACTATTGCTGTGGGATCCATTGCCCCGGCATTGGGAGAAGGGAAGGCACTGTCTCAAGCATTGACGGCAATAGCTCAGCAGCCAGATGAGACCCCCAGTATTACCCGGACGCTATTTGTAGGATTGGCTATGATAGAATCAACAGCAATCTACTGTTTTGTTGTGGCCTTAATTTTAATCTTTGCTAATCCCTTTTGGGATTATGTGATTAGTGGAGGATAAGACGTGGTTATCGATTGGTTCACAGTGGTTGCTCAAATAGTCAATTTTTTGATTTTGCTGGCCCTCTTAAAGCGGTTTCTGTTTGGGCCTATTCAGGATATTATGACCAAGAGAGAAGAGCAGGTTGCCTCTCGGTTGAATGAGGCACGTAAAAAATTAGCGGAAGCAGAAGCAAAAAAGAAGAATTATCAGCATAAACTTGATGAGCTGGAGAGATCGAAAAAAGAGATGCTCCAAGACGCCAAAGAGCAGGCAGCCCAAACCCAAAAACAGCTAGAGCACGAGGCGCGCGAAGAGATTGAAAAGATGCAGCATAACTGGAAAGAAGCTCTTGCATCAGAGAAGGAAGCATTTTTTAAAGAGTTACACCGACAGGCTACGTTTAATATTATTAATATTCTTAAAAAACTTGTTCAAGAGCTGTCTAATAGCACGCTTGAAAAGGAAACGGTTAATGTTTTTATAGAAAAGCTCCAATCGTTGGGTAAAGAAGAACAACAGAAGATCACAACAGCAGTTTCAGGTGGTGAAGCCCAAACGGTTTCAGTAATCAGTTCTTTTGAACTAAATAACGAAATGCAGCAGCAAATAACCGGTAGCATCAAGAGACTGTTTTTAGATGATTTTAAATGCATATTTGAAGTTTCATCCAGTATAGGATTTGGCATTGAGTTGAGTACTGATGGGTGGAAAATAGGATGGGATGCCAATATTTACCTGGAAGATCTTAAAAGAAATATTGAACAGCTTTTTACTTCTGATGTTGAAACAATACAACAGCAAACCACACAAAATGAGTAGTATTCATAATGATGAACCCGGATTCTACATTATCGGTTATTGATCAAGTATTTGAGTCAATAACTAAATCTCAAGAAAGTCGCCTTGATCTTATAATCCGGGAGAAAGGAAATATACGTTCTGTGGGCGAAGGCATTGCCACAGTCGGTGGATTGCCGAATGTAGTAACCGATGAACTGCTAAAGTTTGAAGACGGATCACTTGGTTTGGTCTATAATCTTGATGAGCATGAGATTGGGGTTATACTACTTGATGAAGAACAACATATTGATGCTGGGGATGAAGCATTCAGAACCGAACGTGTTTTGGGAGTACCGGTTGGAGAGGCGCTTTTAGGGCGGGTAGTAGATGCGTTGGGACGCCCCATAGATGGAAAGGCGGCTTTTCGGGCTGCTACGTACTTGGCTGTAGAGCGAGAGTCTCCGCCCATTATGAATCGGCAATCAGTGGATACCCCACTGCAAACCGGCATTCTTACCATCGATGCCCTGCTGCCCATAGGTCGGGGGCAGCGCGAGCTGATTTTGGGAGATCGCCAAACAGGAAAGACTGCTATTGCAATAGATAGTATTATCAACCAGAGGGATACTGACGTTATTTCAATTTACTGTGCCATTGGAAAGCAGCGTGCTGAAGTAAACCGGGTAGTTTCCGACTTGCAAAAAAATGATGCCTTTGAAAATACTATTGTGTTATCGGCAAGCAGTAGCGTTCCGGTGGGCTTACAGTATATTGCACCCTATGCGGCAACCACTATGGGAGAATATTTTATGGAGCAGGGACGAGATGCATTGATTATTTATGACGATTTAACTTGGCATGCTCGTGCTTACCGTGAACTGGCGCTATTGCTTCGTCGTCCGCCTGGACGAGAAGCTTTTCCCGGGGATATTTTCCACATTCATGCCCGTCTGCTGGAACGATCAACACACCTTAAAGAGTCTGGTGGCAGTATGACGGCTCTGCCCATTATTGAAACCCAGGGACAGGATATAGCAGCATTTATCCCTACCAATCTTATTTCAATAACAGACGGACAGATATTTCTATCGCCCGATTTATTCCAGAAAGATGTGTTGCCTGCCATAGATATTGGTAAGTCAGTATCAAGAGTAGGGGGTGCTGCGCAACTGCCCGCATATCGTATAGCGTCAGAAGAATTGCGGTTGGCTTATTCACAATTCGAGGAGCTGGAAGCCTTTTCTCGGTTTAGCTCCCGACTGGATGAAGATACTCTACATCGTATAGAGCGGGGAAGACGTATCCGGGAGGTGTTAAGCCAAGATCAATTTGATACTATCGATGTGGTTCAACAGATAGCTCTGCTAATCGCTGTAACCAATGGTTTATTTGATGAGTTGGACCTATCCCAAATTAAGCCTGCCTGTAGGATGATGCGTAATAATATTGAATCTGAATTAGGCAATATGAGCACTAAAATTAAAGAAGGAGAAAAACTGGAAAAGAATGAAGAGGAAAGGGTAGTAAATATTTTACGAAAATTAGTGGATAAGAAGTTCTAAACCAATAAATCCCGACTATGCAAACTGTTGAACATTATAAACGGAAAATTAGCAATGCAGAGGATTTACACGCAATTGTTCATACCATGAAAGTGTTGTCTTCGGTAAGTATCCATCAGTTTGAAGAGGCAGCAGAATCACTGGGAGAGTATTATCGAACGGTGAAGATGGGACTCCAAATTGTACTGGGGACCTCACAGGAGCAGCACTTCCCATATTTATATGCTCATAAAGTGGCGCAGGAATGTATCATCATTTTAGGTTCAAGCCAAGGGCTGTGTGGGACGTTTGATGAGCAGGCTAAAGATTTTTTAGAAGCCCAGGTTTTAGAACAATCATTTTCAGCTCCCCGGTTGCTGGTAATGGGAGGGCGCTTGGCTTCTAAGTTATCAGTTAAGTATTCCGTGGAAGATGTAATTGAGTTACCCGCATCGGTATCAGGGCTTAACAACCGGGCGGTACAGTTGTTAAAAGCTATTGAGCATTTACGAGAGACAAAACATATCTCACGAGTTGTAATTATTCATCATAAACCCGTAAAGAAAGGCTTATATAAACCTCGTATTCAATTTTTATTACCGCTTGATCGGCACTGGTTAGATCGTCTGGCAGCCAAAAAATGGCCAACCAATAATTTGCCAAAGTTTACAATAGATGCAGAACAGCTTTTCACTCATTTTATTCGTCAATATCTGCTTGTTTCATTATATCGGGCCATGGCTGAGTCGCTGGCTGCAGAACACACAAGTCGATTAAATGCGATGTCAATAGCTGAAGATAAAATTGAAGAACGACTTTCCAAGCTACATAACAAGTATGCCCAGGAGAGGCAAAAGGGAATAACCGAAGAACTGCTCGATATATTATCGGGCTATCTTGCTGTTAAAGATAGAGAGGGAAAATAATGGGAGCATTCTTGTTGCATTAGAAAAATACATAGCTGCCTACTTTTTTGTAATTAAATGAGGTGATTGTTATATGCTGATTTAGATATCGCTCTCTCTTCGCTTTTTAAGAAAAATAGATCACCATAGTCAATTTATTTGTAGGAAAATGCCCTTCAATTATAAAATGGATTAGCCCATGTTTTTTTGGCGTGGGATTCGTCACATTTAAATGTGGTGAGTAGTTCAAAGAGCTCTATAGGATGACTCATTACCTTGCCAACTAACTATAATTTGATGCTAAAATATTGAAGACTATGAAAGTAACTGCCAAAGACCAAAGAGAAGAGTTTATTGACCGGTTTACCGAAAAATTAAAAGAGTGGAATGAGGAGCTAGAAAAACTGGAAAACAGGCTGGATGAAGAATATGAAGAGCTTAAAAGCGATTATAAAGGAAGAATTGTAGAACTTAAGCAGTATAGGAATGAGATGGAAACAAAGCTCGACAAACTTGAGGAGGTAGGTGAAGAGGCTTTTGAGTCTATCAAAGGTGATATAAATAAGCTATGGGAAGATTCAATAGATGTCTTGCAGTCTTTAAAAGAAAACCTCAAGAAGAGTTAATAGCCCGGCAGAAAACCAATAGTATCAAGGCTGATCGGAATTAAAATCATTTAACTATCTATAATAAATAAACGGGAGAACATTATGTCATTAGCCAAAGTAATTGAAGTAATGGGAGAAGGCAGTACTATGGAAGAAGCAGTCGAAAATATAGTAAAAGAAGCTTCTAAAACGGTACATAATATTAAAAGCATATATATGGAAAATATTCAGGCCATTGTCGAAGATAACCGAGTAGACCACTACAGGATTGATGCAAAAGTAACTTTTTTATTGGAAGAGTAGAGAATAAAATAGCATCCTTTTTTTGATTCAAAAAATTATACAGCCGGTAAATTTGAGCTTAGGCTTGATTTACCGGCTGTAAACATATTGGTATAGGCACAGACATATGCAGAGTCAGCAGTAAGTAGTTGATTACTGTATATTCGAGAGCTTAAGATAACTCGTGATTCAAGTTTGAAAAAATATCCAAAATGAATATTAAAAACATTCTTGTTCCGACCGATTTTTCAAATTGTTCTGAAGCTGCCACTTCTTTTGCCATCGATTTTGCGATAGCGCAAAATGCCCGTCTCTATCTAATGCATTCAATGAAAAGTTCGTACTCAATGACATCAGAAAGACTTTTGGAGAAGATGATGGAGGATGACCGCTTTAAGGAAGTTAAAGCCCAACCGGTAGCAGAAATCGGGGATCCCGGTTCAGCAATACTTAGAGAATCTAAAGAAGTTGAAGCCGATCTTCTGATAATGGGTAATAAAGGTAGTTCGGGGGGTAGAAATTTTTTGGGAAGTACAACTACTGAGGTTATCACTAAATCCGAAATTCCCGTCCTTACTATTCCGGAAGAGAGCTCATATTCTGGTTTTGACGATATTCTATTTATGACTGATTTCAAGGAGGGAGATTTATCAGCTCTAAAAGAAATGTTGGATTGGGTAGAACTTTTTAGGGCCCATATACATGTCGTTCATATTTCTACTGATGATAACTTTGAGGAAAAGATAAAATATCGTGGGTTCAAAGAGGCAGCAAATGAATATGCTGACTATGAAAAATTAACTTTTGAACGGGTTGTTAATCCTTCTTTTTATGACGGTTTTCTTGAACTTATGGAAAAAAGAAATCCTGATCTCATAACGGCAACGAGATATAAAAAAACTTTCTTCCAAAAGTTACTGCAAAAAAATCATACCCGTATGCTTGGTTACGAAGCTGATACTCCTTTTTTGTCGTTAAACGGGGAGAAATATTTATGACTGGGATGATCAAATGTTTGATTCTGAAACAGGGATACTTTTTAGTTAACAAACATATTTGATGTGCATGGTATTTATTGGTCGAATAACAGATCAATTTGATTTATCACCTTTTCGACTGCCTGTTGTTTTGAATCAGCATTGCCAGAAATTTTCATTCCTTTACTGTTAATAGCCGTTACTTTAACTCCATTCCAATTTTTGCTGATGTTGTCAATTGAAAACCCCCGATACGTTTCGTTAGACAGTAACGTTGGACGTTTTCCAAGTACCGTATTTGTTTTAGGTTCATGATCTTGATTATTCATAGCGGTTGTTAGTTATTCTGAATAAGTCCTTCTTCTTTCGCTTCCATACTGTATCTGGTGTGAGGTACAGCTTCGAGACGCTCTAAAGGAATCTGTTTCCCAGTCGCCTGACAAATTCCGTACGTTTTATTTTCAATTCTTTCGAGTGCATCGTTTATGTGCATGATATATTCTCGCAGGCGCTCTATTTGCAAATAATTCATCTCCGATTCTTGTTCCTCGGATCCGACGTCACCCATATGATGAGCGCGTGAAGAGTAATCGGCATCGTCGGCCTCATCTAAATTGGATT
Source organism: Fodinibius halophilus (assembly GCF_011059105.1). Taxonomy (GTDB): domain Bacteria; phylum Bacteroidota; class Rhodothermia; order Balneolales; family Balneolaceae; genus Fodinibius; species Fodinibius halophilus. The sequence goes on from NZ_JAALLS010000026.1 coordinate 51,575, forward strand.
GAATGTCGCGAATAGTATCCAATTCTTTCTGTGTTTCAGATCTCTTATCCAGTAACAACTCTTTAAAATATTGTAACTTTTTATCCGAGAGGGAGGTTTTTCTTTTTTGTGAATTTTTCATGATAGGATAATATTTATGATTAAACCTTGATCTATATTATTTTTATTTGGTGATACAAAATCTATGGGACAGGCACTGAGATTGGTGTAATGGTTAAACTTACACTAGCTGTAAGCCTGTTTTGTAACTTTTTCATTCTTTCTTGCGAGAATTATCCCAATAACTTTTTATAATATCTGTTTTCAGGAATCCCCAATTCATTAATTACGGGGTTGGCTGTTTTACTTTAGATTGTTTGGTCACTGCTTGTTCCAGTCGCTTGATAATTTGTTCTACTTGGTCCCAGTCGGTGTACTCATGATCTTCAGAGGTGTCGGTACTGCCCCCGCTTTTATACGCTATTAATCCGCATAATAAATTTCTTAAAGAAATTGTATTTAGAGTAGCGTAATGCTCCTGCCACTTGTTCTATAAAAGTGGGATTCCACCCAGTCTTATCCAGAAATTCTCGGGTAATCTTCTTCAACTCTTCCAATGATTCCGGCTCGTCACTTGCAGCAGACAAGCTTACAGAAATGAATACCCCGGGCTTTTTATTGAGTTCTTTATGATTTTCATCCACATATTTTTCAACAGCCACTTGATATTTTTCTGCATGCAGGGAGTCTCCCACAGCAACAGCATCAAATTCTTTTGGTTGGGAAGGGTGCTCAAGGGCATTGGCAAGTGAAACCTCGTGATCTGCTTTTTTTGCCTTATCTCGCAAGAATTCACAAATCTTTTTCGTTTGACCTTCAGTAGTGGCGTAAACTATCAATAATTTCATAACGTCATTATTGGTTTGAAGTGATGAATAGAAATCTAAGGGAGTTATATTTTGTAAAGCAGAGGAAAAAGGAGGGGTTTTGACTAGGAAAATCTTCTACAATCTAATCTCTTTAGCGGCATAGGATTCACTAGTATACATGAGGTTTACCTTATTAGTGAATAGGCTGGGTAGTTGATTATAGTGTTTTGGCCAGAGAGTCAACATAGGATTGGGAAAATTGAACACTCCATATTCCACGCAGCTCACCCATTTCAAATCCTGTTGCCTGGTCATTGGGATACAGCTCTTGAATAGTTTTAAGGTCAGCTTTACTGATATCCTGCCCCGGCCTACCGTGACAGTTCAAACAAAGCTGACCGGGAATACGAATAGGGGCATGATAGTTGATTTTATCACCATGCGCTATTGTGACGGGTTCTAAAGATTCTTCTTTCTTAATTTGTACCAAATACTTCTGGATTGTTGCCACCTCTAATGAGTCAGCTTGGTTTTTAGGGTTTCGCGGTTGGTGAGAAGCCCGGCGTAGTTCAACATTATAGTGAGCAGAGAGGGAGTCGGTAAGCGGCATAGCCCGAATACTGCAGAACTGCAGGGCATTTTTCACGCCGCCCTCAGCTATAGCTTGTTGTAAATTACTGCTTAACGTACTAAAAGCGGCTTGTGTAATTTTTTGTCCTTCTTTTATTACTGTGGTAGTATCGAAAGCCGTTGCTTCATTTGTGCTTCTCTTATCTTCTGCCTGGTTACTACAAGCAATAATTGGGATAAGACAAACAATAATAAGAAATCGCATAACGCCTAATATTAATTAAAAAGGAAGTATATATTATTGTTGAGTCACCGGCGATTGGATATCGCTTTTCCCGTTTTTAAATGAGAAGGTAGTCATTCGCGATTGCTTGTCAGAGAGATAAATATGCTAATTTTCCAGGGCCCTCATGATAGTGTCCCAAAGTTGTTCTTCCCTCATATTAATAGATTGTTCAACAGTTTCTAAAGTGGTGTCACTCATTTGGTAAAATTGATCTAAACTTTCTTTGATAAGAATTCGAACTTGTCGTATATCAGCAAGCTGGTCTCTATGGTTGCGCCTAACTTTTTCAAACTGTTGGTTGACTTCTTTCTCCAGTTCAAGGAGTCTTTTATCCCATTCTATAAGTCGTTTTTTAAGTTCTCGTACAGGTTTATGGTTATCTTTAAGCGATAAATTTTCCATAATATGAGTCTCCGCTAAAATTAAAGCACTTATTTTTCTCTCATGTTTCTACTTTTAAAAACGGTTTCTGCCTGCTAATGCAATACAAGCAGTATCCCCATAATTATGAAAGGATATTCCCCACAAAGCTTTTTTTGAATATTAACGTGTTGATGGCATATTCATAAATAGTTATCCGAATTTTTTTAAGCATTTTAATTATGCTAATTGCTGCAAGGGGCTACACCATCTGGGCGGAATATTTTTTAGTAGGGAGCTTTGCAAAACCCGGCATGTCATCCTGAACCTGTGCTACGAAGCCTTGGCGTAGTAGTAATCAGTTCATTCAGGGTCTCAGTTTTAAGACTAATAATTGTATATGAGATGCTGATCCGCCAGCCGACGGACAGCATGACAAGATATGACTAGCTTTGTAAAGCCCCTTAGTATTAATTTGATTTATATCGAATATGTTAAAATCCATAAAGAGCTTTGAGTCCACTCATTTACTATTTACTGGTATCGCTGCATTATGTTTTTTTGTTTTTGTCGTTGATATACAATTTCCGCTGGGTATAGCCGGTGGGGTGCCATATGCTCTGTTGGTGATGGCTACCTATTGGAATAAGACAAAGCAGCCTACTCTTATTACAGGTATTGTAAGTACGCTGTTAATTATAATCGGCTTTTTCGGATCAGAATCTTCTGAATACATTATTATGGCCGGTGCTAATAGGGGGATGGCAATTGTTGTCGTTTGGGGGGCAGTTTGGTTTGTAAATAAGTACAGGGAGTCAATAGCAAAAATTCAAAAAGATGAGAAGCGCATATCCGCTTTATTTGAAGCGGCTACTGAGGGAATGTTAATTTCTGATATGAAGGGCAACATTGTGATGCTCAATGAAAAAATTGAGGAGCTTTTTGGATATTCACGGGAAGAATTAATTGGTGAAGAGATTGAAAAATTAGTCCCCGGGCGATTTGAAGAAAAACACCCTGAGCATCGGCATCAATATTACGAAAATCCTGAACCACGACCGATGGGACAGGGGCGTGATTTATATGGACTCAAAAAAAATGGAGAAGAATTTCCGGTGGAGATTAGCCTGAATCATTTCGAAACAGCGGAAGGTAAGTTCATTATCAGTTATATCATTGATATAACACAGCGGAAGAAGGCAGAGCAGCAAATGAGAGAAAATGAGCGCCGATACAGTATGTTGTTCCAGGCATTGACTGATGAGATCCTCGTTTTTCAGTTAGATGAACAGATGCAGCCCCTTCCATTCACAGAGGTTAATAATGTTGCGTGTGAAATATTGGGATATGAGCGCGAAGAGCTGTTACAAAAGACCATTTATGATATCGTAAATGCAACTGAAAAAGAAGTTGATGATCGCATTCAACATATTTTAGAACATCGAGAAGTTCTTTGGGAAACCGAGCATGTGACCAGCAGTGGCAAGGCTATTCCTTTAGAGATTAGAGCCAAGGCTTTTATCTACAGTGGAACTAACACTATTATTGTTGTTGGGCGTGATGTACGTGAACTTCGTAAATTGGAAAAAGAGATCTTAAACATAAGTGAACAGGAACGTCGCCGCATAGGACAGGATATGCATGACGGCCTCGGACAGATGCTTACAGGTATTGGGTTGATAGCGCAGAACTTAGCAAAGAAGCTGGAATCAAATGAATTACCGGGAGCAGAAACAGCCCAGGAAATATCTGACATGATTAGAAAAGCGGATGACCAGGCTCATTCACTGGCGCGTGGCTTGGTACCGGTAGATGTCGAGGCTAATGGGTTGGGAGTAGCCATCCAGGAGCTGGTTGAGCGTATCCAGAAACTATATGATGTCAAGATAAACTATAACAGTAATAATACCGGGAGTTCGCCATTTGTTCAGGATAATGATACAGCTATACATCTGTATCGTATAACACAAGAGGCGTTAAATAATGCGGTAAAGCATGCAGGGGCGTCAACAATTACAGTAGGTTTGCAATCATCAGAATCTTATTTGCAGATACGTATTCAAGATGATGGGGAAGGATTCGATGAGATCACAGATATGACAAAAGGAATGGGAATGCGATTGATGAATTTCCGGGCTCAGATGATAGGGGGTAACCTAGAGGTTAACAGTAAAGAAGGTGAGGGAACCAAGATAATTTGTGAAATTTTGAATGAGTCTTCATCAACAGCCCCTGAAAACTAAACGGTAACGTTATTACTGTATTACAGCTCCCACACTTGTGAAGGAGAAATATTAAAGTGGCTATACAACTTATTTATCTCTTCAGTTCTTCCATATTCAATGGCGATAACAATGGTAACATCCCATTTGCTATTTGAGGCTTCAACCATCTTTTGGAGTGCCGTATTTGAAATGGTTTCGTTTAAATCGTATTCATTAATAAATTCAAAATAATAATCTGTACCATCTTTTTCGGCCACAAGGTTTGGATTATAATCATCAACAATATATTTGGAAGAGGGAGGATTCGGATATTCGGGATGCTTTTTTACCCAGATATTGGCAAAGTTTAGTTTATGAAGTAACGGTATAAGCTTGTTTACTAGTTGCTTCTGCTTATTATCTGCCAGTTGTCCCATATTCTCTCTCTATTTTTAAAATATGAATCTAAAAAGTCTAGATATTCTTCAAGGTAATGCTTAACTATCAGTAATTAAAAGATATTGTCAAAATATCACTTCATCAGTATCAGGTATTTCCTTACGTAGTTTTTGGGACGGCTTTTTATATTTAGCTCTCTATACACTTAACTAAAAGGAGAGTTATGATTGAATTAGGTGCAACAGCTATTTTTTGGTTCATTGCAATGGGGTTAGGGGTTGGTTCACTCTTTGGTGCTATTATAGGCAGAGAAGGAGTATCAGTACAGGCAAATATAGTATGGGCTGTGTTTGCTTCTGTTGTTTGCGGTTCGATTGGTATTGTCTTTGGTATGGGGGATGGACTGTTATTTGCCTTTGTAGGTACCTTGGGAATGCTATTTTTGGCAAATGTTTTTCATCTTCATCACGAAGAAGATATTTACGGGGATATTGATAGAGATCTGCATATCAAAAAAGAAAAAACTGATCCTTGATACTATTGGTAGTGATATATTGATAAATAAAATGCCCCATTTAAAAAATGGGGGCACTGTATTCTTTCTCTCTCTCCTAGTTTTTTAAAGCCAACGATTTCCTTTCGCCGGTATAGTCCGGATCAAGTTCAAGGGGTGTAATCTCAGTCCCGATAAATATCAGGACACCCTCAACCGCTGGCTTAGAATCAACCACCTGTCGGTGATTAATAAAAAAACCTGAGTACACTCTTTTACCTTTTTGAGAAGGCTCAAAAGAAGCCAAAGGAATAATTTTTTGGCTTGTTTATTTCTGCACCGTAGCACAGCTATAGACTGTACTCATTAAGTAATAATCACTACGTCAAAGATTCTGTTTATAAGATAGTTGCTGGTTGGCTTTTTGTATGCAGTTAAAACCGATGGATATGATGTGGGGGTTTTCCTCTTCTAAAAGTAGGTATATTTAGATCTATTATAGTTCTAACTATTGAGACGTATATTTTTCTATTAATTCTGATTGATCAATAATATGTCCATTCACTAATTTGAGTTTGGCCTATAGTTTCAAATCGCGGATGTTTTATGGTTTTGCCGCTTGCGGACTTGAAAAATAATTATCTTGCAGCTGTAGTATTTTAACCAACAGTTGATGATTTATCTCCAGGTCATACTTGTCTGATAAGTATCGATGAGCTTGTTTTTCATCGGCCTCCAGCATGTTACCATCTTCTAAGAAGTGTAGTATATCTTCCGATACGGCCCATTGATAGATCAACCATTTCCATTCGGGTAACTTCTTAGCAGTATAGTCGGCCTCAAAAATGGTTTCCGATTTTTCGTGCAATACGGCCGTTTTTAGCAGTGAGGGCTCAAATGGTTCAATATGTGTAACCGCTGTACGTAAGGTTTTACCGGTATCGTTGACATCATCGACCACCAGGACTTTTTTACTTTTGATATTGGATTGAATCGGGTCAATAACTTCCGCTTTTTCCAGCTTTGCGGCCCCGCTTTCATAATGTTTGATTTGAATAGAAGAGAGCCTCTTTATATTTAAAAAGTCACAGAGTAAACGGGCCGGCAACATTCCACCACGAGCAATAGCAACGATATGATTAAAGTTATAAGAGCTCAGACTGATTTTCTTTGCCAGAGAATGGGTGGTTTGATAGACCTCTTGCAGCGAAACTATTCGGGCAGAAAAGTCTTTATCCATAATCATCCGGCATTTATTAAGTTGTGTTTAATTATCGTAATAAAAGAGGGAGCCTGCTGTGGGGGAGATTCCTATTTTCTGTCAAAATTTGGTAGTTAGCAGTAAAGCAGATGCTTTTGGATAGCAGAGCCTGAGAAGGAATGGGGTTAATTAGCTTTAGCAGCCGCTATATTCTTAGTAGAATCTTCATCGCGTTGTTTGGTAAATAGTTTTAGAAGAGCAGGTAATGTAATTAATGCAGCTAAAAGTGAAAGGCCTATTCCAAGAATAGCAACTTCACCGATAGAACGCATTCCCGGATGTATAGAAAACAAGAGTCCGCTAAAACCAAGCATTGTGGTAAGTCCGCTGACCAGAATATGTTCACCCGTTGACTTCAGCACCGTTCTGATGGATCTTTTGTCTTCTTCAAGGTATCGATGAACGATATGGATGCCGCTGTCGTCTCCGATACCCAGGATAGTGGGTAATACCACCAGATTATAGAGGTTGATACGCCAGCCCAGAAGATCCATAAGCCCAAATAACCAAATAAAACTGCCAAGTAGTGGTAGTAGGGCAAAGACCATCCATTTTACTCTATGTAGGATAAAGAGTTTAAAGATGATGATAAATAAGATGATTAAAATAAGCATGGTGGGGGCCTCGGCAATCATAAGTTGCAACATATCGGAGGCAACGATGGAGGTTGAACCGGCATAATATGTTGTTCCATTGGCCAGGGAAACGTTGCCAACATCATCTGCAAAATTCATGGAATTTCGTCCATCAGATAAACCTACTGATGGATAGACAATGACCAGATTACCTATGGTACCATTTGATGAAGTGAAAGGAGCTTTGATAAATTCAGGAAGGCTGTCGAGTGGAATTTTACTCCTGGTAGATGCTGAAGAACGTAATTGTTGTATAACTTCGCTGTCATTACCTTCAATAAAAGGATCTGATAATAATGCTCGTACCTTTTGAAGTCTTTTTAATTTTTGCCGAATCTCAACAGATGTTGAAGGATAACGGTCTTGAAATACTTCTACTTCTCGAATAGTGGGAGTAGCAGTATCATCGGATGCCCGTTCTCGAAGGATGCTTGCAACTTTCGGTGCATGCGAAGCTTGATCAACAATGATATAAGCGGCGTTACGTGTTTTGCGATCGCTGTACACTTTCCATGCCATTTGGTTGAGTTCTCTATAGCGTTCATATTTGGGTTCGAGTTTCCCAAAGTCATACTCGAATTGAAGGTCAGGTAGTTTGATAACTGATATAACGGTGATTGCAATTGTTATTCCTATAATACCAATTGCAATGGTTTTCCAGCTGTTAGTTGTCGCATTCGGGGTATGGTAAGTGTTTATATTAGCTTCTTGTGATTTCTTTTGAAGATTTAGTAAAGGACTGCGTTCCAGTAACACAAGCAGGGCGGGCAAGAAAAAGAGGTAAGCTATGATGGCAAAAAGAAGACCGATACCGGCAATCATTCCAAATTCACTGAAGCCTTTGAAGTCGGCAATGACTAATATAAAAAAGGCTGCTGATGTAGTTAAGCCAACTGTGAATATGGCTTGGCCTGTGGTCATAAAGGTGGTAAAAATGGGTGTGTAAACTGAACTCTGTCTGGGCTGCTTACTTTTCATGGTTATGGGGTAAGTCCAGTGGCAGGTGATCTCCAAATCGAATTATTAACTGTTTGCTGATAGGTACT
>NZ_JAALLS010000027.1 GCF_011059105.1 Fodinibius halophilus
AAAAACTTGTCATCCTGAACTTGTTTCAGGATCTCGGTATGCAAGGGATACAAAATAGGGGAGGTAAAAGAAAAAGGCACGAGCTTAAGACCCGTGCCTTTGAAATAAAAATGTACCAGTGAAGTAGCTGTTCAGTTCGGGTGTGTAAACTGAACTCTGTCCGGGCTGTTAATTTTTTGTGGTTACGTGGTAAATCCAGCGGCAGCCGATCGCCAAATCGAATGGCTAGCTTCTGCAACGGATTCGTTTTTTTCCCGTTGTTCGGTATATCGAGCAAAAAAATGGATACCGAAATCAATCCCCATCCCAAAAAGCAGTAGCCCCAGGGTAGCGGTCATGATATTGAAATTACCATAGATGACGAAGGCAATACCAAAGGTCCAGCATAGGCTAAATGCCAGTGGCAAGCCGATGATTAATATATATGCCGGTATTTGAATAATCTGGTTACCAATTTCATCAAATGAGAATCGATTACCTATACGTCTTCTATATCCCTTGTAGAAAAAATATAGAACAACGATACTCAACAGCAGAATTACCTCAATACCGAATGAATTTATTACGTCGGCAGTGATAGTTTCTATTTCGATGAGTGTTCGGATCATTCGGCCGGCCACAAAAACATCCCCATTTATCTCTCCGTCGATAATGAATGTTTCGGCAGCACCGGCTAGGAGATCACCAACTGTACCGCGAATTGTGGCACGCCTGCTGGCAAGGATAGCATCATCAGTAACATAGCCATCAATAGAAATGAGTTCGGCAGCCGCAAACAGATCGTTCCCCAACCATCCAAATATATCGATAGTCTGGGCAGCAGCCATTAACTGCGTTTGAATGGAATCAGTTCTAGTGAGCTGAACATATTTTCCACTCTTGTAATTGGTCTGTTGGGCCGTTGACAGTTGGCAAGTTATTAATGACAGTGCAGTAATGAGCAGTAGTTTTTTCATTGTTGGGCTCTCTATCATTAGCATTAAAGAGTGTTTTTCTCACCTGTTGTCCATAAATAACGGTCTCAATGGGGTTTACTTGTAGAAGAGATGCTGAAATTGGCGTAAGAAAAATCCTGATAAGGGATACCTGTCCTTAGTATTTATGCTTTGGGCATTTAGACGGGTAGGAGTGGAATCTGTTTTTGTTAATCTTGCATTAAAAAAATGTCTATTCAATGCTGTTTATGTAGGGCTTTTTCTGTCATTGATGACCGTGATATACCCTCTTTAATTTAGGTTCGAATTGAGGTAAGTATTAAGTGCAAAATTATTAAAGAGAAGAAAGGACTATGGCTATTAAAAAAATTGAGAAAAATAAATGGAAAGCATATTTCGACTCTTTTTCTAAAAAATATTTAAAAGATGAAGAGCCCGAGTATGCGGAAGTTCGTGTTTTTGACGATTCTATGGGAGCCCAACAAGCAACAAAATGGGTGCTGTTAAACGGTATTACTTATGATGAAAAAGGGGATCTGTTAGATATACGATTAGAGGATTCGAACCGAATAATACATCACCCAAAAGAAATTTATGTGTCTGAAAGTCGTGAGGGGTGGATCCTTAATTTAGAAGTTATTCAAAAAGATGGCACCAAAAACATTATTGAGACTCGGTAGGTAGTAATTATATGGCTACTCAAACTCCTTTAATGTATCAGCCCGAGTTGTTGCGGAAAGATGCTAAAAAGCTGGCACAACGACAGACCTATTCATATGACGAAAAGAGTGTAGTTCCAATAAAACCTCAGCTGGCCGAAATAAAAGAAGAGCTAACCGAAGCATATCGCTTATTAGCAACATCGGCTAAACAAAATAAAGAGATTACACCGGCTGCTGAGTGGATCATCGACAACTTTTATATTATTCAGGAACAGCTTGTCCAGGTTGAGCACGATTTTCCTATCGGCTTTCAACGAAACCTTCCACATCTTACCACAGGACCCAACCAGGGAAAGCCCAGGGTCTATGGATTGGTGCAGAACCTTGCGATGAATACCGACAATGATGTTGGGCTGGATAATATTACTCAGTATACCGATAGTTATCAGGAAGAGATTACGTTGATGATCGGCGAACTTTGGGCTATACCGATTATGATGCGCTTTGCGCTGCTTAAACAGCTAAAAAAGCAAGCCAATAGAGTCATAAAGCACCGTAATATACGTTCAGAAATTCAACAATTTATAGCCGATTTAACGCATCCGGACAATCACACCGAGCCGGGTTGGCTATTACATCGTATTACAGATTGGCTGAAAGAGGAAAAAGATGAGTACGAAGAGCGAGAGCTGTATATCGATTTAATTCGGCAATTACGTTCGGTTGAACTATTTACCGATGAGATAAAAAGATGGTTTGAATATAAGCTTAGTAATTTTGGCATTACCGTTGATGAGGCTCTTCGACAGGAAGCCCAGCGCCAGTCGAAGATACAGGTTAGCATACAAAATGCTATCGGTTCACTGCGACAGGTCTCAGAAGCGCAGTGGCAAGACTTTGTAGCTCACTGTTCTATAGTTGACAGGATATTACAGCTCGATCCTCTGGGAGTTTATAAAGATATGGATGTACAAACAAAGGATCAGTATCGGAATACAATAGAACGGTTGAGTAACAGGTCAAATTATTCAGAAAAAGAAGTTGCCGAACAGGTATTACTGTTAGCTGAACAGCATCTCAATGGTTCAGGGCAGCATGAAACGGATATACTAGATGATTATACGGTTTTAAAAAAACACGTCGGATATTACTTGAAGGGGGAGGGATACAATCAATTATGTTCACAAATTGGTTATCAGAAATCTTTGGGTGAACGTATTCGTGAACGACTGGAACACAATACCTTATACTATATAGGATGCGTTGGGACTGTAACCTTTTTGTTGTTAGGTACCTTGACAGCAGTTACCAACTTGACCTGGCAGTCGCAGTTTCTGACCATTGTCGCTTTGGTGATCGCTTTTTTTCCGGCCTTGGAGCTATCAATTTCAGCTGTTAATCGCTTTTTTGCCTTTTCGGTTCCACCACGGATTTTGCCCAAAATGGATTTTACTGACAAAATACCTGATAAGGCCCGGACGATGGTCGTGGTGCCTACTCTTTTGCATTCTGTGGAGGAGGTTAGGGAGCAGTTAGAGAAACTTGAAATTTCCTCGTTGGCGAACAAGGGATCGGGCTTGCAGTTTGTATTGCTTTCTGATTTTACTGATGCAGATGAGCAAAATCAGCCCCGGGATGAAGCAATTCTTAAAGAACTGGAACGAGGTATTGCCCGACTCAACAGACAGTATTCTTCTCGTTATGGAGATAAATTTTTTGTTCTTCATCGTAAACGCAAATGGAACCCCGCCGAAGATAAATGGATGGGGTGGGAACGTAAGCGTGGAAAGCTGGAGCAGTTAAATAGGAGCCTTTGCAATCCCCAAAAAGAGATGCCTTTTGAATATGTTTTTGGAGATTTTAGGGAAAGTATTCAAAAAGCAGAGGTGCAATATGTCTTAACCCTTGATGCCGATACGCGAACACCTCCGGATAGTGTTATAGAACTGATTGAAGTTGCTTCGCATCCGCTGAACAGGGCGTGGTATAATAAAGATGAAGAGCGTATCACTAAGGGGTATGGCATTATCCAGCCTCGCATATCTATTCCCCCGGATGAAGCGAATAAATCGTGGTTTTCTCACATTTTTTCGGGCAATGTTGGTATCGACCCGTATACCACCGCTGTCTCTGATATTTACCAGGACTTGATGGGAGAAGCAGTATATACCGGCAAAGGAATATATGATGTGCGTGCTTTTTACAGGGTTTTAGATCAGCGGTTTCCGGAGGATAGAATATTGTCTCACGACCTCATAGAAAGTACCTACCTTCGTGCGGGGCTTATGACAAATATCGAGCTTTTTGATGGCTATCCAACAAACTATGACAGCTATAGTAAACGAAATCACCGGTGGACGCGCGGCGATTGGCAAATTGCCCGATGGATGTTCAAAACGGTACCAACTGCAGAAGAAAAGGTTGAAAATCCTATTAACTTGCTTTCACGATGGAAAATATTTGACAATCTCCGGCGCTCATTGAATCCTTTGTTTTTAACTCTGTTTTTTATTTCCGCATGGTTTCTAGTGCCGGGGTCCGCGATCTTCTGGACCCTTGCTGCATTTGGCATTATCGCCTTTCCCATTTTTATAAGTTTTTCCACTGATATTGTAAATCGTCCCAAGCGAGTTAAGTGGAAACTCTATTTTGAGAAGGTTCGCTCAAATCTAAGAATCAATACGATTCAATCTGTTTCAACGTTGGCGATTTTACCCCACCAGGCTGTTATCCAGGTCGATGCTGTCTGCCGAAGCCTGTGGCGATTGAGCGTATCAAAAAAGAATTTGCTAGAATGGACAACTTCCTTTCAGGCCGAAAAAGAAAGTTCATCTACTTTGAAGCACTACTTTAGGACGATGATTAGTTCAGTAATACTGGGGATTGGTGTTCTTACAGCAGCTTTTTTCATCGACCCCGTAAAACTCTGGTTGGTCAGTCCATTTGCTTTGTTATGGATTGGTTCTCCCTGGCTTGCCTGGGTTTCTGGTCGACCGTATGAAAAAGAAGATGAAGAACTGTCTGAAGCTGACAAGGATAAAATACACAATTATGCCCGACGTACTTGGTTCTATTTTGAGCAATTTGTAAATGATACCTATTTCTGGTTGCCGCCGGATAATGATCAGGAAGACCCGCCACAGCCGACTACCGCACGTACTTCTCCTACAAATATTGGATTGACTCTGCTTGCTACCCAGGCTGCACATGAGTTAGGATATATAACTTTTGATGAGTTTTTAAATCGCATCCATAATACATTGACAAGTCTCACTGAATTGGATCGGTACAAGGGACATTTCTATAACTGGTATGAAATCCGCCTGGGAGAGGTTTTAAGTCCAAAATATATCTCAACGGTTGATTCAGGTAATTTAGCTGCGGGTCTTATTGTGACCAAGCAGGCTGTACAACGCCTATTCTATAAGCAGCCATTAAATAATAAGTTTTGGGATGGATTAGAGGTTACTATTAGTACTGTGCAGTCCGTGGTTAGTGATATGAAAAGGCAAACAGCGGGATATTCTGAAATTTGCCAGAACATGAACCAGTGTGTTGATGATATGTTAATATTGCTCGATGATGAGCGCCCTAACACCGTTGCAGAGAGTATAGCGTTATTACAGAAGCTCAAAGACGTTGCCTGTAGGTTGTGTGGAGAAAATTTAATGCAGCTGCGTAGTTCACTGGGTGATAAGGGAGTTGAAGATTTTCGTTTTTGGTTGGAGCGTCCACTACAACAAATTGAAAATTATAAAGACGAGTTGTCCTATTTTAGTGGTATATCACCCGAGGAATTAATGTCATCGCCTGCCGAATCACTGGAGCAATTGTCGTCGGGAGATGATCAATATCCCAATGCCATTAAGAAACTAAAAGAGTGGCAAATAAAGGTAAAAGATATTAGAAATAAATGTCAGCGGTTGGTTTCAGAGATGGATTTCACATTTCTGTATCTCAAAAAGAAATCCCTTTTTAGTATTGGATATAATGTTGAAAAGGCTGAGCTTGATAAGGGTACATACGACCTGCTGGCCAGTGAGGCTCGTATAGCATCTATTATTGCAATTGCCAAGGGTGATATACCATCGGAACATTGGTTTCGGTTGGGGAGGCGTTTGACGAGCAGAAATGATAAAGAGTTTTTACTCTCGTGGGGAGGGACAACCTTTGAATATTTGATGCCGCAGTTATTCAATCGTTCCTATTCAGCAACATTGTTAAGTCATACTTATGATCGGGTTGTCGAATGGCAACGAGAATATGCCCAGGGATATGACCGCCCTTGGGGCTTTTCAGAAAGTGCTTATAATAGATTAAATCTGGATCTCCATTATCAATATCGTTCTTTTGGAGTACCGGGTCTGGGATTGAAACGGGGACTTGCAGAAGATTATGTAGTAGCTCCTTATGCTTCTGCTTTAGCACTAATGATAGAACCTAAAACGGCGTTACAAAATCTCGAAGATCTGGAGCAGTTAGGGGCATTGGGTATGAAAGGTTATTACGATGCGGTAGATTTTACTCCCTCTCGTATGGAAGGGGATGAGCCATATAAAGTGGTTAAAATGTATATGGCTCATCATCACGGTATGGCTCTGGCTTCATTTTTAAATGTATTGGATGACTGGAAAATTCGGGATGATTTTCACGCCGAGCCAATGATAAAAGGGTGCGAACTGCTGTTACAAGAGCGTATTCCTAAAGGTATTCCGGTAAAAGAGCCATATCCCATTGATGTCGAAATGGAACCGGGTGAACAGCAGCAGGTACAAGATATTGTAGAACATTCTGATATCTCCAGCCTGGATGCGACTCCACCACGTGTTCATCTGCTTTCGAATGGTGATCTGCATAGTTTCGTTAGTCATGCCGGTACCGGTTGTACACGATTTAATAATATCCGGCTTACAGGATGGAAAGCAGATACAACCAAGGATCCCCAGGGAGTATTTGTATATATAAGAGATCGCGAAAGCGGAGAGTACTGGTCGGCCATGCATCAGCCGGTTAAACGTAAACCCGATCGTTATGAAAGTTGGTTCCACAATAGTAAGCTGCAAACCTCAAGAGTCGATGAATGGATTGAAACGACTACTGAGATCTGTATTTCTCCCGAGCATCCCATTGAGCTGAGAAAAATAACCCTTACTAATTATTCTGATCAGTCAAGGTCGCTGGAGCTTACCAGTTTTGCCGAGATAGTGCTCAATGAGGCAGAAAATCACGACTCGCACCCGGCTTTTTCCAAGCTCTTCATACAAACAGACTATCTGCCGGAGCATCATGCTATAATTGCTTGGCGACGACCACGCAGCGACGAGGAGTCCCCTATGTATATGATACATACTGTTGCCGAAGAGGAAAGCGATCTGTCTGGTGATTCCATGGAATTCGAAACAGAACGTTCAAATTTTATTGGTCGTGGCCGAGGGAGATCAAATCCCAAAGTTATAGCATTAGGCCAGGAACTGAGTGGCGCACGCGGTAACATATCAGATCCGATAATGAGTTTGCGTCGAACTATATCACTCGGGGCAGGTGAGAAAAGGACTATTACCTTTGGCATTGGATGGGCTGCTAGCCGTGATGAAGCCGGGGAATTGGCCGATATGTTTGATAATCCCCCTGCTGTTGAACGCGCCTTTGATATGGCAAATATCTATAATACTGTTGAGCAAGAGCATATTGGAATTAGCAGCAACTTGTCTCAGTATTTTCAAAGATTAGCAGCATATCTGATTTATCCCAGCAATCAGTTTAGGGCACCTGCTGAAACTCGTTCCGCGAATACTAAACAACAATCGGGCTTGTGGGCCTATGGTATTTCGGGAGACCTTCCCATTCTCGTATTTCGAATAAATGAAACAGACCAGCTGACCTCTTTAGAGAAAATGATAAAGGGTCACCTGTTTTGGAAGCAAAGGGGCCTTGAGGTTGATCTTGTTATTATAAATGATCATCCGCCCAGCTATGCTGATGAGTTACAGGAAGGAATACAGCAGGCGATCGAGGGTATCCACAGCAGCTATCGAGAAATGGACAAGGCCAATATTTTTATGATTCGTTCTGATCGTGTTCCTGATGAAGATCTACGACTCATTCTAACAGTTGCATCGGTAGTGACGGAAGGGAGATTGCCTGATATTGAGATCAAACCGGACAAAACCGAGCCCCGTTTTGAAGGGGGGGATGGAGAAGCGGAACCTTTATATATACCTGTATCGCCGTTGTTGGATAGCCAGGGTCCAGAAGAGAAAGAGTTATCTGAGAAGCTACAATTTTATAACGGATTCGGAGGGTTTACTGAGGATGGTAATGAATACGAGATACATATTACACCGTCAGAAGAAGAAGCAATATTGCAGTTCCCACCGGCACCGTGGATTAATGTGATTGGGAATGCGACATTTGGTTTCCTGATGACAGAAAAAGGAGCCGGATATTGCTGGAGTGAAAATAGTCGCGAGAATAAATTAACATCTTGGTCAAATGATCCACTGCTCGATCCGGCATCAGAAGCCTTTTATATTCGTGATGAACAGAGAAAAGAATTTTGGTCTCCCACTCCCGGACCAACGCCGGGGCAAAGTGGCTATAAGGTGTCACATGGTTTCGGCTACAGTCGATTTGAACACGAGACTCACAGTATTAAAAGTGAGCTAGTGCATTTTGTGCCTTTAGAAGATTCTGTAAAAATATCACTTTTGACACTCAAAAATAACAGTGAAGAAAATCGAGAGATCTCTATTTTTAGCTATACGGCATGGGTGTTGGGAATTACAAGAGAAGCATCTGCTCCTCATGTAGTTCAAGAGTTTAGCCCTGGCCAAAATGCACTTTTTGCCCGTAACCCATATAATAATGAATTTGCTGAACGTCTTGCTTTTGCCTGTATGCCAGAGCTCTCCGGGAAGCAAACTGACACCTCATTTTCCTCTAACCGGGAGGCATTTATCGGCCGAAACGGCTCGTTACCTAAAGCTAGAGCAGTATCAGAAGAAAACAGGCTGGATAGTACTGTAAATAATAACTGTGATCCATGTGCCGCTTTTCATCAGAGGTTAACGTTAGAGGCCGGGGAAGAGGTAACAATTGTTACAATGCTGGGCGAAACGGCTAATAGGGAGAGGGCTGAAAATCTTATTACAAAATACAGTGATGCGACCCAGGCTCGCGATGCACTGCAGAAGGTGAAAGGCTATTGGAAGAGTCGGCTTGGGCGTGTACAGGTAAAAACACCCGATAACTCACTAAATGTGTTGATGAATGGCTGGCTGCAGTATCAGAATATTGTGTGCCGGATGTGGGCGCGAACTGGGTTTTACCAGGCAGGGGGAGCTTATGGTTTTCGGGATCAGTTGCAGGATTCGATGGCAGCTCTTTATGTGGATCCCCAAATGACCCGGAAACAGATCTTACTCCATGCTACCCGTCAGTTTAAACAAGGGGATGTCCAACACTGGTGGCATCCGCCAACGGGGCGTGGGATCCGTTCACGAATTACTGATGACCGGCTTTGGTTGCCTTATGTAGTAGACCATTATATAAAGGCCACGGGCGATTCTGATATTCTGGATGAACAGGTCCCGTATTTGAAGGCAAGAGCATTAGAAGACGACGAGCATGAAGTATATCTGAACCCAGAGGTTATTACCGATCCCGGGCAACAAGAATCGTTATATCAGCATTGTATTCGGGCAATAGATGTGACATTGCAGATGGGAGTCCACGGACTCCCTTTAATTGGGGGCGGAGACTGGAACGATGGTATGAATAGGGTTGGCCACCGGGGAAAGGGAGAAAGTGTCTGGTTGGGCTTTTTCTTGCATACGATACTCGAACAGTTTAAAGGCTATAGTAACATGCTGGGGCACAACGATAAGGCCGGTGAATACCGTAAAAAGGCTGAAGATCTGGCAACCCATCTGAATAAAGAAGGTTGGGACGGCAATTGGTATCGCCGCGCTTATTATGATGATGGAACGCCTCTTGGATCGTCTGAAAATGAGGAATGTAAAATTGATGCCATTGCCCAAGCTTGGTCAGTTATTTCCGGGGTTGCCCCGCCCGAAAAAGCCGAACAAGCCCTTTCTGCAATTGAGGAGCATTTGGTATCAAATAACAATAAGATTATTCGATTGCTAACACCTCCTTTTGATAAAACGGAGAAAGATCCGGGCTATATCAAAGGGTATATACCGGGCGTTCGCGAGAATGGAGGCCAATATACGCATGCGGCTATGTGGGCTATCAAAGCATTTGCCCAAATGGGGTACGGTGATAAGGCAGTATCTTATCTTCATATGATAAACCCGGTAAATCATGCTTTGACCAAGGCTCAAGTTGCACAGTATAAAGTTGAACCGTATGCCGTAGCTGCAGATATTTACGGGGAAGCACCACTGACCGGTCAGGGGGGATGGACTTGGTATACCGGCTCTGCGGGATGGATGTATCGTGTGGCCCTGGAGTCGATTTTAGGAATAACAGTGAATGATGGGATGTTGATAATTGAGCCGGTAATTTCTTCTTACTGGGATAGCTATCAGCTTCAGTGGACGTTAAACGATGGGGAAACCGTATACCATATCCATATCAACAATCCTGAGGGCATAGAGAAAGGGGCATTAAAAGGTAAAGTTGACGGCGAATCAGTTGAATTCCCTGAGGGAAAAGCTAAAGTACCGTTGGAAGAGGACAAAAAAGAACATAACGTAGTTTTGCAGATCACAGACTCTTTATAGGAGATGTTCTAAAATGATGTGGTAAAATCTCTCACACCTCCCCCCATGATAGGCCGTACAAATAATGTGGGTGGAATCGTTTATAATCTAATCTAGCAAATAAGTTGAATGACAGAGAGCGCCGGTTATGGAAAAACTAAATGTTGTAGTTATTGATCAAAATATATTGGTCCGTCGCGCCATCACAAATATTCTAAAAAACAAGTATAGCGCCGATGTCCATAGTATTAAAGATCTTAAGAATAGTGAAAAGGTAATTAGGGAACAGAATCCTGATATTGTATTTTTGGATATTGAAAACCCCGTAGATGAAGCTTTACGGTATTTAAAAAAACTGAAGGTATCATTCCCGAATATCAATTTTATAGTATTGGGTTCGCGCTCAAAGATTGGTGGAGAAGCGGTGCTTAATGCTTTGCAGAAAGGTGCGGTAGATTTTATTACTAAACCCAAACATAAGATCTCCCAACTGCTGTGTGGAGATCATTTAGAAAAACGGTTGCTCCCTATTATTAATGAAATAACGAAAGATAAAGTTACACAAAAAAGCAGCCTAACCTTTCCAAGAGAGAAAGAATATGCAGCAGATATAGCTTTTGCTGATAGTCCAATTAAACTAGTTGTTATTGGTGGAAGTATTGGAGGCATAAATACACTTAGAACGATGTTTAAGCAATTTCCAGCTGACTTAGCTGTACCTATTGTGGTAGTCCAGCATATGCCCAAAATATATAGCCGGCTTTTAGCAGATGAGTTAGATTCGCTATCTCCAATAGAAGTAAATGAAGCAGAGGACAATATTACCTTAATGCCCAATAGGGCATGGATTGCAAAGGGAGGATACCATTGCGAAGTGCAGCAAGTGGGGATGCAATCATCTTTAAAACTTCATCGAGGTCCCCGAAAAAACGGGGTGCGTCCCTCCATCGATGTGCTCTTCAAGTCGGCGGCTCGTTTATATGGTAGTGAAGTTTTGGGCGTGTTAGTAAGTGGATACGCAACAGATGGAATATTTGGAGCCCAGGCAATAAAAAAAGCAGGCGGTCATATTATGGTGGAAGATCCCGTAAGTGCGTTTGCCGATACATTGCCAAAATCTATTATCGAATCCGGGTTGGCGGATGAAAGTTATTCAATGGAGGAACTTGGAAGCCAGATTGCAAGTCTTATCTCCAAAAGAAAAAGCGGGGCCTACGAAAATCAATCGTCCGTTGTAAATTCACACTAGAAACAAGTATTGAGAAGTAGCTGCGAACCTGAAACGATTATAATGGCATATGAATAGATCTGCTGCTTTTAGCCGTCCGGATAACGCATGGGCTCTAAACTCCGGGGACATTATGACGGCTTTAAAAACGAAGAATGCAGGGCTTGATGACGATGAGTTAGGCCAGCGTCAAAATAAGTTTGGCAAAAATAAGCTTCGAGAGAGTAAGAAGAAGAGTATTTGGCAAATCCTGTATAACCAGGTTAAAAGTCTCATTATATTGTTGCTGGCTGCGGCTGCAGTCGCAGCATTTTTATATGGGGATATCCTCGAGGGTTGGGCCATTGTTATAGTGATTATTATTAATACTGCGATCGGTTTTTTTACCGAGCTCAGAGCAGTACGATCTATGGAGGCACTATATAAGCTTGGCACTGTTGAAACAAGGGTCCGGCGCGGGGGGAAGGTCCAGCATATCGATGCACATGAGCTGGTTCCCGGGGATATCGTCTTGTTTGAGGGCGGTGATGTGATAACAGCAGACCTTCGTCTGATTGAGGCTTCAAAACTCCAGGCTGATGAATCGGCTCTTACCGGTGAAAGCCTGCCTGTTTCAAAAAGTGCGGAAGCAGTAGACCAACAAACAGTATTGGCAGAGCGGACCTCAATGCTTTATAAAGGTACGGCGGTAACACGTGGTGCCGGTGAAGGTGTCGTGGTTTCAACCGGTCAAGATACTGAATTGGGACATATATCTTCTCTGGTCGAAGAGGCTGAGGAAGAGCAAACTCCACTCGAAGAACGGCTTAACCAACTTGCCTTTCGTCTGATAATATTGACTTTTGTTTTGGTGGTATTGATCGCTGTTATGGGCGTTTTTTCCGGTAAAGCGTTGATGCTAATGGTACAAACCGGCATCGCTCTTGCCGTTGCCGCAGTGCCTGAAGGACTTCCTATTGTAGCTACTATTGCCCTTGCCAAAGGGATGCGTATTATGGCCAATAAAAATGCACTGGTTAACCGATTATCGTCAGTAGAAACATTGGGGGCAACGGCTACCATTTTTACAGATAAAACCGGCACACTTACCGAAAATAAAATGAGCGTAGAACAGCTGTTTGCCGGTGTACAAGAAACGACTTCCGATCGGCAGTTTAGTGATATAAACGAGGATCTGGATGATGATATCAGGCTGTTGCTGGAAATTGGAGTGCTCTGTAATAATGCAACAATTGATGATGGCGCGAAGGAGGAAGAGAGCGGAGATCCCCTAGAGGTAGCTTTGCTTGAAGCCGCTCGAAAGGCAGGTATAGCTCGCGAAGAGTTGATTGCTGAATATCCGGAGGAACGGGAAGAGGCTTTTGACGCGGAAGCTAAAATGATGGCTACCTGGAATGCTATAGATGATGAATTATATCGGATTTCGGTAAAAGGAGCTCCGGATACGGTGTTAGCTCATTGCACGAAAAAGCTGGAACAGGGAGAAGAAAAACCGATCTCAGAAGAAGATCGTGACAAATGGAGAGAACAGAATCAAAAACTGGCGGCTGATGGGCTGCGAGTAATTGGGCTGGCCTATCGAAAAAGTAATATTGCTGAGGGAGACCCTTATGAGGAGTTGGTGTTTGTAGGGTTAGCCGGATTGTTGGATCCCCCGCGCAGTGATGTGAAAGGGGCAATCGGAGCATGTATGGGCGCTGGTATTCGTGTGGTTATGGTTACCGGCGATCAACCGGAAACAGCCCAATATATAGCACAAGCAGTGGGTATAATAGGAGAACAGGACAGTGTAGTTCACGGGCAGGAGTTAACCAAAGCCGGGGACCATAGGATAAGTGATGAAAAACTCGTAGATACCAATATTTTTGCTCGAATAAGTCCGGCCCAAAAGTTAGATCTTATCGATCTGTTTCAAAGCAAGGGCGAGGTTGTGGCTATGACCGGAGATGGCGTGAATGATGCTCCGGCTCTTAAGAAAGCAGATATTGGCATTGCAATGGGAGAACGAGGTACGCAGGTAGCACAGGAAGCTTCGGATATGGTGTTGCTGGATGATGCTTTTTCTACTATTGTCACTGCTATTAAACAGGGGCGTATTATCTTCCGAAATATTCGCCGGTTTGTCTATTATTTACTCTCCTGTAATGTCAGTGAAATAATGGTAGTTGGGTTGGCCTCTTTTGTAGGAGCACCATTGCCGGTTTTACCCCTGCAGATTCTTTTTCTCAATTTGGTAACAGATGTTTTTCCGGCACTGGCACTGGGGGTAGGGGAGGGAGATGATAATATTATGCAAAAGCCTCCTCGAAAATCCGGTGAGCCTATTTTAACAAAACAGCATTGGCTGGGAATTGGAGGATATGGCTTATTAATAACAATGGCGGTACTATCTGCACTATTTCTCAGTTTATACTGGTTAAACCTGTCAGAAAGAGCGTCTGTAACGATAAGTTTTTTAACCTTAGCTTTTGCCCAGCTTTGGCATGTTTTAAATATGCGCAGCAGGCAGTCCACATTAATGAATAATTCAATTGTTCGTAACTATTGGGTTTGGGGTGCAATCCTGTTATGTATTGCTCTTATTTTGGGAGCTCTCTACATTCCGCCAATAGCTCTGGTTATGAAGTTATCAGCACCGGAATGGAGTGGATGGATAGTGGTATTTACGTTAAGTTTATCACCGCTTTTCATCGGACAAATACTGAAAGCATGGAAAGGCAGCCGTACAATATGAATGCCAGTTTATATATCTTAATATTGCGGATAGGTATATAAATATTTGGTTTAACATGAAGGAAAATTTCGTTTATCAAAATAGGTTACAATAATTATGAAAGGATCACTAAAGCTGGGACGTATTGCCGGGATCAAAATCCAGGTACACTGGACCTTTTTACTGCTGATATTGTGGATTGTTGTACTCGAATTAACGAAGGGGAACAGTACAGAGGCTATTCTTTGGAGCACGTTTTTTATAATGGTCTTATTCGGATGTGTGGTGTTGCACGAATTGGGACATGCTTTAACAGCGCAGAGGTTCAATATTCCCACACAACAAATTACCCTCTTACCAATTGGAGGAGTAGCCAGTCTTGAAAAAATGCCGGAAGATCCCAAAGAAGAATTTTTAGTAGCTATTGCCGGTCCGGCAGTGAATGTGGTGATAGCGCTCATCCTTTACATGGTTCTACCCATGGAGCAGTTCCTTGTAGAAGATCCTGAAATGGCAGAAGAGGTACTAAGTACCATTAATGGCTCAAATTTTTTGTTTTTTCTCTTTTCAGCCAATGTTTTGTTGGTACTGTTTAATTTGATTCCGGCTTTTCCCATGGATGGGGGGCGCATTTTCCGAGCACTTCTTTCCCTTAAATTTAGTAGAGTACAGGCTACCCGAATGGCTGCTAAATTGGGACAATTGGTTGCATTCTTTTTCTTGTTTATTGGTTTGTTTTATAATCCCATCCTCATCCTTATCGCTATATTTGTTTATTTCGGTGCTCAGGGAGAAAGTGTGATGGTTCAGCAGCTTGCAATTCTTAAAGATCACAACGTTGAAGAGGCAATGATGACCAATATCACGACGGTGCTGCCGGAGGATAGATTGGAAGAAGTAATTGATATTATTCTTACCGGTACTGAACGTGATTTTATCGTTGCCCAAAACGGGGAAGTAAAAGGTGTTCTGTATCAATCTGCTCTTATTGAAGCTTTTAAGAGCAATAGGAGTGACTTAAGGGTGAAAGATATTATGGATAAGGATGTTAAAACCATCCAGGCCAGTGATGATTTAACAACTATCTATCGCATGATACAGTCGAAAACCAAGTCGTTTTTTCCGGTTTTGGAAGGGGACGAGTTAGTAGGGGCGGTAGATCGGGAAAATGTTAATGAGTTTATGGTTTTCCACGGCTTAGGTCACGACCGGTTATTAGGGAGTCAGTCGAAAGCATAAGCTATGCTTGGCCACTAAACTGTATTTTAATAGGCTATTAATTTATTCAAGGTTCGCTCGAGGCGCGAATCAGCAAGGTAGTGTTTTTCCAGCTTGGGACTAAAAGGCACGGGTATATCAAGTGAAGAGCAGCGCATGATTGGAGCATCAAGAGCTTCAAAACACTGTTCGCTGATGAGGGAAGAGAGTTCACTCATCGGTCCCATTGTTTGAGAAGGTTCTTGCAGCAGAAGAACTTTATTCGTCTTTTCTACAGATTTCTTTACGGTTTCAAAGTCGAGAGGCGCCAGCGACCGAAGGTCAACTATTTCCAGGTTGATATCTTTTTCAGCGTATTGTTGAGCTATATCTTGCGCCCAATGTACGCCCATGCCGTAGGTGATGATAGAGGCATCAGTGCCTTCTCGTTTAACCTTTGCTTTTCCAAGCTCTTCTGGAGTACAGAAGTCGGGGGTAACCGTGCGAATGCTGCGATATAGCTTCTTATGCTCAAAAAAGAGTACCGGATTGGGGTCGTAGAGCGCACTGTAAAGCAGATTCTGAGCATCTTCAACAGACGAGGGAACTATAATTTTAAGTCCGGGATGCTGCATGAACCACCCCTCCGGGGATTGTGAGTGAAATGGCCCGGCGCCAACACCTGCACCATGTGGTGCCCGGATAGTAATATTAAGTGGGGGCATCCAGCGATACTGCGATTTGGCAATATTATTGACAATCTGGTTGAAACCGCAGGAGATAAAGTCGGCGAATTGCATTTCTACCACAGGTTTGAATCCTTCCAGGGCAAGACCCACGGCACAGCCCAGCGCCCCGGCTTCAATGATGGGGGTGTTGCGTACGCGCTCTGTTCCAAACTGCTCAACAAATCCTTCAGTAACTTTAAAAACGCCCCCGTATTCGGCGATATCCTGACCCATGATGAGAAATTCCTCATCTTCTTCAAAAGCTTCTCGTAATGAAAACTGAATAGCATCGACCATTCGTTTTTCAGATTCGCTGCCATTGTTATGCTGTTTTTTCGGCAGATCAACAGGGGTAAACAGGCGGTCTTTTTCTTTGTGGAGATCAAAGATAGGGTCTTCGGCATTTAGTGCTCGATCCAGGTCCGGTAAAAAAGAATTATCAACTTCTTCGCGGATAGCTTCAAATTCATCATCCCCGGTAACAATACCTTGCTCTTTTAGCCAATTGGCCATTCGTTCGATAGGATCTTTCTTAGCCCATTCTTCGAACTTCTCATCCGGTACATAAAAGGTTCCCGAGGCTTCTTCGTGTCCCCGCATGCGAAATGTCTTGGCTTCAATAAGGGTGGGATTTCCATCGAGAGCTGCCTCTTTTGCTTCCGTAACAGCTTCCATAACGGCAAAGACATCATTGCCGTCCACTTGCATGCCTTTTAGTCCATAGCCCTGGGCACGGTCTACCAGGTCATCGCAGGCGTATTGCTCACTGGTAGGGGTGGAAAGGCCGTAGCCGTTATTTTCGATCATGAAAATGACGGGCAGTTCCCACACAGCAGCCAGGTTTAATGCTTCATGGAATTCGCCTTCACTGGTGGCCCCGTCGCCACAAAAGCTGCAGGCCACAAATCCACTGTCCCGAAGTTGCGAAGCCAGTCCTAATCCGTCTGCTACGGGCATAGTTGCAGCGAGGTGAGAGATCATACCCACAATGCGCTTTTCCGGGATACCACAGTGAAAAGAGCGATCATGTCCCTGGGTGTAACCATCGGTTTTGCCCAACCACTGGCAGAAAAGTCGATATAGATCTACGCCGCGGGTGGTAAACAAGCCCAGGTTGCGGTGCATGGGTAACAAGTAATCATCATCAGCGAGGGCCGATACCGTTCCCACAGAAATGGCTTCCTGTCCCATACCCGAGAACCATTTACTGATTTTATTTTGCCTTAGTAATTTAAGCATGCGCTCTTCAATACGGCGAGGCAAAAGCAGATTCTTGTAGTGTTCGAGGGCTTGCTGATCAGTTAATTTTTTTTGTGGCTGGATCATTAATTATTACTGAAAATTCTGTAGTTTATTCGTTCTAAAACGTGAGCCAAACATGCAGCAGTTATTCAATAATTGCAACCCTCGTATCAAGATTTTCAGTTGGCAGAGGGTTCATAAACTTGGTGACTCAAACATCACTGTTTAATTATAGTGTAACGGTTTTTTGTTTAGATTGATAGTAGATGGAGGTGGAAAATAGCATGGGTTTAGACAGTAATGATAATAATTTAAGTTATTGAACGTGCGCGAAAGGTTCACAATCACTTTTTTTAATTAGTTTTTCGGGGTTGAATGGAAGCACTTGGTCGACATATATTGGTTGAACTTTACAATTGTGATAATGAAAAGATCAATGATGTAGCATATATCGAATCTTCGATGCTTGCCGCTACCCGGGCATCGGGAGCCACCATCATATCTCATAATTTTCACAAATTTAGTCCCCATGGTGTCAGTGGTGTTGTGGTGATTGCGGAATCCCATGTTTCAATCCACAGTTGGCCCGAATACAACTATGCGGCTATCGATATTTTCACCTGTGGCGATACCATTGACCCAATGATAATCAGGGATACTCTTAAAAAAGATTTCCAAGCCGAGACGATATCCAGCAGGGAAATAAAACGGGGGATGATCAAACCCAAGGCCGGCAAGAAACTGCTACATAAACCACAACAACAAATCTTAGAGAAGTAACACCATAATGCCAGAACTATCACCAACTACTTCAACGAAAGAACAGATGATGTTGAAAACCCCCAATATATATTGCCTGGTAAAAGGAGCATCAGAAGGACGTACACGATTGAATGCATTTGATAATGCACTGTTAAATGCCGGGGTGGGAGATACAAATTTGATGCGTATGAGCAGCATTGTTCCTCCTGGGGCAGTTGAATACAATATCGAGGATGTTGATTTGCCGGCCGGGGGATTGATTCCATTGGCTTATGCCCATATTGATTCTGCCACACCGGGACGGTATATCTCCTCAGCTGTTGCTATTGGAATTCCGGAAGATGAAACTGAACCCGGCGTTATTATGGAGTATGAAGATCACGGTCGGTTAAAAAATGTAGAAGAGATCGTAGAACAGATGGTTATTGACGCTTTTGATTATCGAAACAGGGCACTGAAGGAGATTAAATCGATTGGTATTGAGCACCAGGTTGAAAACTGCGGGGCTACCTTCGCCGGTGCTGTTCTATGGTATGAATAAAGATTCGTGATGCGTAATTCGTAATGAGTGAGTTTTTATACAATGGAATTTCCAATATCACGCATTACGCATCACGTAGTATCCTGAACCTTGCATCCTGATAACATGTCTTCAACGTTTAACGAATTTTATAACGAAAAAACGGGGCTCACGATAGGTGTGAATGGAATCCTGTTTTCCGAGCAAACACCCTATCAGAAGGTCGAAATTCTTGAGACCGACAGCTGGGGACGAATGATGACTATCGATGGAATGGTGATGCTTTCCGAGAAAGATGAGTTTGTCTACCATGAGATGTTGACCCATGTGGGGATGTTTAGTCATCCTCAACCCGAACGAGTGCTTATTATTGGGGGAGGAGATGGCGGTACAGCCCGCGAGGTGATGCGTCATCCAAGCGTAAAGAAGGTGGATATGGTAGAGATTGATGAAGTGGTGGTACAAGCATCAAAAGAGTTTCTGCCACAAGTAGGGGACTGGGGGAATCCCAAGCTGAATGTCGTTATTGGTGATGGTATCGAATTTGTTAAGGATATTTCGGTGCCCTATGATGTTATAATCATCGACGGATCGGATCCGGTGGGGCCGGCTGCCGGCTTATTCGAAGGTGAGTTTATGCAGGCTTGTTATGATGGGTTATCGGAGGATGGAATTTTAACAGCCCAGACCGAAAGTCCGTGGGTAGAATCCTATCATCCCAGCATGAAGCAGGTATATACTGCGCTGGATGATATTTATGCGGTCTCGAAAATGTACCTGGCCTATATTCCGCTCTATCCTGCAGGTATGTGGTCGTTTTCTTTTGCCAGTAAAGGGGGTACAGATCCTTTGGCTGAAGTAGTGCTACAACGGGTCGAAAATGGTGTAATGCGTTTTGAAGATGAGTTAAAGTATTATAATCCCGAGGTGCACCGAGGTTGTTTTGCCCTCCCCAATTTTGTGAAAGATATTATTGAACCATAAGAGGTATATGAAATCGGCCTATCATCTGACCACAGTTGTCCTCTCTACTTTAAGCGCAGGGAGAGGGACTCCTAAAGGTGAAATCCTATATTAACTACAAATGTTACCGCACAAGCGCGACGCTTGCGCGATTATATAATATCAAAAACAAAACTGTGATGTTCGTAAGAATAAGTCCTCCTTATGGTTTTATCACTGATGGGGCTGAAAAGATGATCCGAAGGAGGTGCAGCTATGCGCCTCGAAGTTTTTAACATAGTGGCGGAGGATGATTGCATATATATCTCGTTCCGATGCTTTTAACCAAAGATTTCTAACTGTATTCGAAATGACCCGCTGATTAAAAATGGCGAGCATTTATGTCCTTACAACTCCTCAATGTCAGCTCGACCGACGGGAGAGATCTTTGGTTACTCAGGGGAAGAATTAAAAGATTGGATTGTTTATCTCGTTCCGATGCCTTGTTCAACGAAGTTTTAGCATAGTTGGGCTCTGCGTCGGAACGTATCTCTCCCTACCTTGGTAAGTTTAGAACTTGTGGCAGTGTGTTGACCGGAGGAAAATACACGATCACCTCCTTTGCCAACCGCCACAATTCTAAGATCCTATTCTTGGGGACTCCTTTTCCTAGTACTTTAAACCATTTGCAATTTCGTCTCACAAGGAATATCCTGCTCGCTAATTCAACGAACAAAGTATAGGATAGATAATTAACCGTGGTCATTTCTAACAATCGCCTTGCCTATTTATATGTGCTGCTGGGCGCAGCACTGTGGGGAATTATCGGCCTCTTTATCGATGCGCTTGCTCAAGCCGGCTTTACCGTTTTTCAAATCGTAACGCTCCGGGTGGCGAGTGCTGCTGTGATGCTTACCGTATTTTTAGCGATCAAAGATGTTGAACTGCTCAAGATCGAGCTCAAAGATTCGTTCAGTTTTATTGGTACCGGTATCTTCAGTATTGTATTCTTCAACTGGTGTTATTTTACTGCAATCGAAGAGGTTTCGCTTTCTGTGGCCGTTATTCTTCTGTACACCGGGCCGGCTTTTGTCACCATTCTTTCGTGGCTGCTGTTTAAGGAACCGATGACCCGGCGCAAAATATGGGCTTTGCTGTTAACTCTTATCGGATGTGCGCTCGTTATCAAGGTGATACCTTTTGCAGATAAACAGATTTCACTGATTGGCTTTCTTATTGGATTGGGTTCCGGTTTCGGTTATGCCCTATATAGCATTTTCGGGAAACATGCACTCAAAAAATA
Organism: Fodinibius halophilus; assembly: GCF_011059105.1. Lineage (GTDB taxonomy): Bacteria > Bacteroidota > Rhodothermia > Balneolales > Balneolaceae > Fodinibius > Fodinibius halophilus. The sequence continues at coordinate 20,959 of NZ_JAALLS010000027.1, forward strand.
TTCTTCTCTTACGGTGATTACCTATACTTTTGTCTTTGCCTCTGCCGTGCTGTTACCACTAAGCGGTATTACCATTGAAGTATCGCAGTTAAGCTCAACAAAAGTGTGGTTTCATATACTCGGTCTGGGATTCTTTCCGACGGCTTTGGCTTATATGCTTTATACGGTAGGACTTTCGATGATAGAGAGCAGCAGGGCTTCTATTACGGCCACTATTGAGCCGGTAGTGGCTACCTTGTTGGGGATTTACTTTTTTGATGAAGTATTAACGTATTTCCAACTGTCGGGTATGGTGCTAGTACTTGCGGCTGTGGTGCTTATTCAGCTGAAGAAAACGAAGCGTCATGCTATTGGCCGGTGATCTGTTTCAGCGAAAGGTTTATGTTACTATTGCAATTTCACAGGATAACGTCTTTGTTCTTGGGTAATCCACTACGCCTCGTGCCTTTGTACTGCCACGTTGATAAAGGCCTAGCTGCGCCGTAGTAGGTTTCTATGAGGCGTCCGCGCCCCTCCGCCACAAGGAATGCTGTGACTTTTTTTTGCCCTTTAACGGTTGTCATCGCGATCCGCCATCCGGCGGAGAAGCGATCTCCATGAAGCAATTGGTTGATGTATAAAGGTTACCCTTTATATCCTACGCACACCTACGACATCAGGCTTCGGTGGACTTCGCGAATTAAGAAAGGTAGATTGCCGCGGTCTTCCGAAAAATCGCCGGAATTCCTCGCAGTGACACTGCTTTTGATTTTTTTAAACAACGTTCGTCATTGTGAGGAGTACTGTGGTTTGACGGTACGACGTGACAATCTCCCTGAAATGATTGGTTAATACATGAAGGTTTCTTTTGTGACGCTAGACGAACTCATCATGGGCGATTTCCCGACTTCGCTACATGACAGCACTTTTGCTGGAGTAAGGCGTTTCCCTCCCTGCTTGTAGGGAGGGATTAAGGGTGGGTCAGAAAACGGCTGAAAGAATGTGCATTGGAACAGGATAACGGAAAAACAAGGATTTCTCGCTACGCTCGAAATGACTCGTTTTTTTAACGGGGAACATTTATCCAGCGATGGCTCTCCAATGTCATCTCGATCAGCGGGAGAGATCTTTGTTTGCCAGGTGTAGAACGTTCAAACCAATAGGCTTATATGGACTTACGAACTACTATAGCATTTCCAACTCTGCTGGTCCAGCCTCCCGATGGACATGATGACATTACTTTTAATGTGGTTTACAATCGGAGGGCTGAATCTCCCTAAACAAATGAGCAGTAACATCCCCCAAGCCCCCTTCGGACATCACTCTGTGCTTTTTCAGTAAAAAACTGCCCAAAGGGGGAGTCATTGCGTCTATTTCAGGATCAGGAAGTCATTTAAAACATAATACGTTCAGTTTTGCACTTGCTCACGTTACGGTTTCGGTGTATTTGGCGAACATATTCGGGGAGATCCTTCAACTTCACTTCGTTGCGTTTAGGATGACAGTGCTTTTACCGCGTCAGTCGAATGGAGCATTCTTTATCTTGCTTTGTACCATTCGCCGGACGGCGGCCCCAGCCGCCCGACGAGAGATGGGAGCTGATGCCAAATGAGAAGGCGTTTAGTCCATGGATCCCATCAAAGCGTTTCCCAACCTGCAGGGATTAAGGCTGGGGAAAAAATAGATTTTACAAGGTCCCAAAATTTGTGAAGTCTCATAAACAAGTTGCCGCTCGGTAAAATGTGTCTTAAGTTCTTTTCAAATCACAATAAAGAGAAAAGTGTTATGGAGCAGAAGAACATTTCGAAGTGGGCGTTGGCAAGTATAGGCATAGCCTTTTTAGGGGTACTGGTATTAATACTCTCTGGCTACGGATATCAATGGGGATGGTGGGGACTGGGTACTGCTTTTACCTGGCTGCTCCCGGGCAGTGGGGTGCTGGCACTTATTGGGTTTTCGCTGGCTATTGTTTTTGGTTTTTTACGGTGGAAGAAACCGGAGGTAGAAGGGGCCAAGTGGGCGATGCTCGGAGTTGTGCTGAGCCTGGCCGTGATAGGAACTATCGGGTACTGGTTTAATGAAGCACAGCAGTATCCGCCTATTCATGATATCACTACCGATATAGAAAACCCTCCGACCTTTCAGGCGATAGTTCCATTGCGTGCTGAGGCTCCCAATGATACTACCTATGGGGATCAAGAGAAAGCCGATACACAGCGAGAAGCATACCCGGACCTTCAAACTCTCTATCTGGATGTGGAATATGCCGGGGCCTTTGAACGTGCATTAAAGGCAGCCAAACAGATGCCATGGGAGAAGATCGTGACTGCCGATGAATCTACAGGACGAATTGAAGCTGTGGATAAATTAGCGTGGTTCGGTTTTAAAGATGATGTAGTTATCCGTGTTGATACTGCAGAGGGCGGTGGAAAGAGCAAGATCGACGTACGTTCGGTATCCCGTATTGGGCGCGGAGATATCGGCGTCAACGCACACCGTATCAGGCAATATCTTGAAGAGGTAAAACGGCAGTAAAGATGAGGGATTTTATCTCGGAATAGATTTCAAACTGTCTGTTTATTCATCCCAAATTGAGGATTTCTATTATGAACTTTCTATTCGAAGAAAAACAAAAGCTCCTGCTTACAACCCTGTGCATGATATTTGCGTGGGGTGTAGCTTGTACTTCCACGAATGAGAAAAGTGAATATTTGGTACTCGAGGGTGCTATCCTCTATGATGGCACCGGTGGACAATCCATTGGAAACAGTGTGATTGTAATAAAAGGGGATACTATCAACTGTGTGGGAGGAGAAGGAGATTGCACAATACCGGGAGGGGCAACAGTGAAGGATGTCAGCGGTAAGTATATAACCCCCGGACTTATTGATTCCCATGTTCATTTCTTTCAGACCGGATTTTTTGACAGCCGTCCCGATGCCCTGGACCTTCGGGACACATTTCCGATGGGAGAGGTGATTGCATACCAGCAGCAACATCCCCAGCGGTATTATAATGCTTATTTATGTTCCGGTATAACCGGGGTGTATGATGTGGGCGGTATGAGCTGGTCGGTGCAACTGCAGCAGAGTGCCGAGAAAAATCCAAAAGCACCCCATGTTGCTGCCGCCGGTCCTTTGATTACTCCTGTAGCAGGTGCCCCTTTTGATCTGCCGTCGAATAAAGTGTTGGTTCATTTGGATTCCAAAGAAGCCGGTATCCAGACGGTACAGTACATGTCGGCTCTGGGTTCGACGGGTATTAAATTTTGGCAGTTGGATGCCGATAGTGAGGAGTATATGGAACGCGTGGAAGCAGTGGCCCAAGAGATTGAAAGGCAAGATAATAAGATGATTGCCCATGCTACTACGCTGAAGCAGGCCAAGGCCGCACTGGAAAATGGTACGAAGCTGCTGGTACACAGCGTACAGGACAAGGAGGTAGATCAAGAATTTATTGATCTGGCCAAGCGGGAGGAAACCCTCTATAATCCCACGCTTATTGTGGGTTCGGGCTATATGTTGGCCTACCGGGCCGCTGCAGGAATTGCTCCTTTTCCGTTTGAGGATCCTAACGGCTGCGTTGATCCCAAAACAAATAAGTTGCTGGCAAATGCCTCACAATTCAGTGAACATCCCAAGCTCACTGTAGATTTTAAAGAGCGTTTGAAATCCTTTGATCCGGTGTCGGATCGTGTGAGCGCTACAAATATGAAGAATCTGAAGAAAGTATATGAGGCGGGCATTCCCATTGTGGTGGGGACCGACGCTGGCAATCCGGGAACGCTGCACGGTGTCTCTATTTATGAGGAGATGGAGGCGATGCAAAAGGCGGGTATTCCTGCACGGGATCTCATTGTGATGGCTACAAAAAACGGGGCCATGGCGATGGAGCGGCTGGATGATTTCGGGACTCTTGAGCAGGGGAAATTGGCTAACCTAATTGTACTGGAGAATGATCCGGCCTCCGATATTGCCAACATGCGTTCCATTACTCACACCATGATCAAGGGAGCGATGAAGAATGTAGCGGAGTATTAGTTTCCTATATCTACTGGTAGTGTTCTAATCCGGAAGTGGGGAGAAGCAACCGCATAACGTTTATTTGTTCTTATTTAATGCCCGATCGCTTAGATGTTGTTCATAGAAGTTACTCTATCAGCGTTGTACTCCATACGGCTCATAGGTAAATTTGTGATCTTTTTATTTGAGAGTCAGCTTGTTACTTATTTTCTCTGAATTTGGACACTCGTTGTATCACAATATTCTTGCCCTCACTGAGGTCGCCCCCGCCCAAAATCTTTAAATATGCTTTAATTTCATCAACCATTGTTTGCCGTTTCGAAGCATTGAAGTAGGGATTCACATATTCTTTAATACTTCCGCCAATACGAGGTCCCCGGAGGGTGCCCAAGACATAACTCTCACCATATTTCGCATACTGGTATAACAAAAAGTCTGCATGATGTTGCCAAGATATTTCGAGATGCTCTTTACCACTATTATAGCTGGCCTGTTCTCCAACAGTGTTACAATCTGTACCGTTACAGTCTAACTGAGGGTTAAGAAACTTGTTGTCCATCTCCTGAGAAGTGTAAAATAGTTTTGATGCAGGAATAATATTACCTGAGGGAGTTAATGAAGAAGTATATACGTCGTCGGCATGTGGCATGCTCAGGTCAAGCGACGGGAAGTAGGGGCGGCTGTGTACGGCATTGGTACTGCCAAATTTTGTGTATGCATGTTCTACTGGAATATTAACACTCCGCAGTACGGCCGCATACAGGCCCGAAGTACCCCAGCAGCCCGCAGCCATATGTTTCTTTCCCGGCAGTGGGTATAATACTTTATCTGCAGGTGGAAATCCTTCGTAGCCAAATAGGTCAGATAACGTATCGTTTCCTGACCAGTGCCGTAAATGGGCCCGCATCCAATTTGTAAAAGCATATAACGTTTGTCGATGATTTTGCTTAATCATGTCATAGTTTTTAAGAAAACGGTAATTGATACGGGGATTCCACGGGGTAACTTTTCCCATGATAGATGTTGTAAAAGCATAACGGTCTTGATTAGAATCATAAACCATTAATTCTTTACTACTTAACAAGTTCTGCAACTCACTGTTGGAATATGTTTGGATGCTCCATGGCACCAAATTGTTTTTTTCTATCCACAGTGTTTGAGCTATATGCTGAATATAAATTTTCCAGGCGTCAGCCTTCGAAATTCGCCCGGATGAGAGGGAAGGAGGGGAGTCAAGTGCTTGAGATCGGCCGTTTTCTAATTTAATAATAGCATTACGGAGATCATTTTTTTGCGATTGCGACCAGTTGTTGTAGGATGATATTCCACCTGAATATTGCCATCTGATATTTGAAAAGATACTGCTGTTATTTAACAACGACTGGTAGGGTCCAAAAGAGGGGCCTGAGGGCAGAATTTCTTCGCGGGTATTATTAATGTTATTGGTTTCATCTGTAAACTGTTGCGTGTTTAATAGAACACGGACTTCCTTATTGCCGGTAATGGTAACAGGTTGGTTTGGGGATATCGTCGTATTTTGTCCGGGTACCAGGGATGGCATAGAAGGAGTAAAATCTGCTGCAACAGTTTCATTAACAATTACCCTTATGTCTACTGGAAGATTGGTTGGGGAGGATGTATTACCAACATTCTTAATAGTAATATTGAGCTCATTTGAACTATTGAGGTGTAAGTCACTAATAACAAAATCGGGTCCTGAAATAGCAGGAGGGGTTAGCGTTCGACTATAGGTATTTTGCAATTCATTTGATTCACTAATCTCATCATTGGTATCCAGGGCAACACCAATCCGGTATTTTGAAGATGCCAGTCGAAAGTTCGTTTCTAAGGTATATGGGGTGTTTGGGTTGCGAAAAGATTGATCAGATAGGTTCGCTAAACTATATGTGCCGATATTTTTTCCATTAATAAAAATCGCAAGGTTCCCTGTATTAGCCGGTATATTAGCTTGATCCTGATTTTCGAATGTTATTTCAAGTCGATTATTCGTGTTAAATGATAGATCAGTGGGTACGATATCAGGCTTGGTAGTACTACAGGATAGAAGGTGTACGGCACATATTGAGGCGATAAGAAAATAGTTAAGTGTTCTCATAAAAGACTGGTAGTAAATTTAATATCAGGATGAATGTTTAGACTTACAGTCATAATTGGCAGGTACGGGATCGTGGCCGCCCTCATGGTCAGGAGTACACCGGCTGATGCGCTCACGAGCCAACTGTATTCCTTTAAAAAGACCAAATTTCATAATTGCCTGGTAGGCATATTCCGAGCAGCTTGGGGTATACCGGCACCGCCGGGTTGTTTTCTTACCGGATAATAAATATTGATAGAGCCGAATTAACAGCAGGGCCGGCATCCCCAGCACTCTGCTGAAACCTCTTGATATTATTTGTGTAATTTGCCTTATAATCAGAAACGGTTTTTGGTAAGGCGGCACGAATACTACTTGTGGCAAGCCTTATTTGGGATTTGGAATATCAAATTTTTGAAGTAGGTCGCCGAGGCCCTCTTCATATGCCTGTTTTATCAACAGTTCCTCAATATTGGCGACATCCCGCCAGTGGTTCTCTTCCTTATTACGTGTTACTGTTAAAACCCCATTATTGATTCTGATCTGTTGCGGAAGCTCCAATTCTTGGGCCTTATTACGAGGCATAGTTACGGTAAAACCGTAGTATGATCCCAATTTGGGGGCGGGAGGGGGATTAGCTGCTTCTTTTCCAATTGCTGCATGAATCATTTCAGAGAATTCAGCAGCTAAGTCGTTTTCTAATGTAATTTTGGGATTGGGACGGCCCGAAAAAAGTCCCACAGTTGCCGTTATATTATCTTTATTTTCGTCTTTCATCAGTAAATAAGTTTAGTGATTAATAATATGATTGATTTGCGGCTCAATTAATAGTGACTTGTGATTTATCAACACAGAAACACCCGCAGAATAAAGTATAGTTACCTCGATCAGCAGTTTTAGGATTTGATATCAAGTTTCCGCTGTTATCCAGGTTCGTGGCGGGCGTACCACCCAACTTGTGTGACCATTTCCCATTTTGGTCTTTACGATACCAATGGTAATCAACGCCCGGCCAAATTACTAAGGCAACCTGATGCTGGCAGTCTTTACAACCGCAGCCTTCGTCACAATTGACGGGCTTAAGACCATCAGCGATGGCACCATTTTGTACCGCATCACAGTCTTCAAGGTCACCAGGGGATAAGGTAATGCCATGGGCGCGACCTGGTTGGGCGTAGGTATTGGTTTGTATGTCACACCCATAGTTATAGCAGTTGTTATTGTACTGTATACCGTTAGCGTCATTCCAAGCATTGGGCTCATATTCCGGTATACAGCGCTCAATCCAATTGGAGACACCATCGATGATTTTTTTAATAAGGTCTGATATTGAACTCATTGTATTTCTCTCTTTTTGGTTGAGTATAGCACTCTCTTATGTCTTGAAGTTGCTATACATTTTTATTTGATGAATTACATTGCTCCAGTTATCTCATACTCAATTTGATGGATCTATTGGTGCTAAAAGTACTTCTCCGTTTTTTTAGCATAAGCAGTCGGCAAATCATCTGCCTTGGTCTTGAACCCTTTTTCCATTCAAGTACACTAACGAATTGTATGTTATTCGTCAGGATATTTAGGGTATCGATGGAAGCAGAACACGAATCTCATTTAAATTTGATAGACAAGGTAGCTACATTCATTGAGTTAGTTCCCTTTATTCAGGTTGCTTCCTTGGTTGAACTAACAGGGAGACTCTTGATAACCTACACCTACAATTGTTAAAAAACTCTCTTTTAGTAACGAACTATTACCAATCTATAAAATCGCATTTCGAATAACAAGCTGTATTGCCGTTGCATAAATTTTGAATATGAAACAAAGAAGGTATTTAATAATTTACTTTCCGGGAACAGGTTATATTTCTATCTATTTTCAGGGAGTTTTGCAAAAATAGTCGCACCTTGTCATGCTGAACTTGTTTCAGCATCTCAGTTATTAACCTTGAAACCAAGATCCTGAACTGATTACTACTACGCCAAGGTGTAATCTGCCGAAACCCTTAGGTGTAGGTATGGCTTCGTAGCACAGGTTTAGGATGACATGCCGGTTTTGCAAAGCTCCCTTTTAGTTAAGTGAATCATGGGTTTGTTTGTAATGGGTTTAGTCTCCATGCTGGATCCAGATAAATTGTTCGCCATCAAAGTAAATAAGTCCCCCAATGCCATCCTCGGTTTGGATATGTACGGCTGGGTTTTTGAGTAGAATTTGCTCAGTTCCTTGAATGTCGCCATTCGAATTATAGGTTGTTTGATAGGTTTTTTCATTGGTAAAAATGGTCCATTTGTCAGCCCATTTAAAATCAGAACCTCCGGCTCCAAATGGATCTCCTGCTCCAACTATATGTTGATTGCCTGAACGTAAATAAAAGATCAGGCCGATTTTGTTTCCTTTCTCCTTATTTTTGACCGTAATAACGATGTCTTCGTTCCCATCCCCGTCAAAATCAGCTTCTAAAAATCTAGGAGTTAAGGAATCACTAATGTTTAGAAATGAGGATTGTTCTTGAAATTTTTGTTGAGCCCATTCGGGTAGATTTTGGGCAAAGGTCACATGCTGTATTGTTACAAAGATGAAAAGAAACAATAATCTCATTTTGTTTATTAATTTGGGATTAAAGATCGTAGCCAAGTATAACCATTACAATTTTATGCTGTTTATAGCATAGATTATTTACTATTGAAGATGAAATATATTCTAAATCTTATCTACTGATATATGATGGTATTTTCAACAGATCAAAGGAACAGCTGATGTAGGAGATACTCATTTAATTTCTGCTGAGATTGGCTGCGGGAGGGTATGTTGAATCTGTAGTAAAAAAGGATGCAGGTATTTGCTTCTCAATACCCAAAGGTATAGGTGTATTTGATCAGAATTGTGCGGTTGTTATTCAGGGGTTTCACGGGAGTATAACCAAACCTGTTGGTATTGAGATTTTCATTATAAACGATATAAAGGTCATTTCCCTCTTGGGGATTGTAGCGCAGCCTGAAGTTGGAGATAAATGCATCGGCAGCATTACTGAATTGGGCAAAGGTACTCACCGACAGTTCGGTATTAAAGAAATACTGTAAGCGGATACGTCCAATATGAGCTGTAAAATGGTCATCCCGATCAGGAAAACTAACCCGATTGATCTCATAATAGGGGTTGAGTTTGAAATGGGGAGAGAGACTCCAGTTTACCCCCAGGTTTCCTGTACCCCGGTATCCATCAAAAAATTGGCCACCGCCTAAATTCAACTTAACGGTAACTAAATCGGCCTCTGAAGTACTGAATGAGCCTTTAAAGTTATAAAAGCGGTAACCGCCTTTTGGGATGGTAATACGACCAAAGAGTTCAAAGCTCTCCGATAAGTTTTCATAACTCACGGAAGGTCCCAGATTGATAGAGTTTCCGTTTTTCCAGTTAGCATTCCAGCGCGGACCAATACTGGCAGATTGTGTAGATCCGTCAGTGTTATCAAAAAAGATAGATCCATTGAGAAACAAACGCTGGTTTACAAAAGGGGAGGAATCTTTCTCCGAGAACCAACCGTAGTAGATGTTATTACCCAATCGGCTGTAGTTCTCTCGTACTTCAAAACCTATACCGGGATTGTAAGCGGCACCAGAACGGGAATAGCTCAGACTGTAGCCCAATCGATCGATTCGCCGTGTTTCCCACTCAAGATGTACCCTGCTGTTGCCGGGAGAGGCAAAATTGTTGGCGTTGCCATTTTCAAAGGTCTGAGCAATGATGGCAGTCAGGTAGTTGTCATCGTTAATACGGATATTGCCGTCAAGGCCATAGGCATAGTTATAGGTGCCGTTATCCCCAATACGGCTGGTAAACATGGTGCCCAGAAATGAGTATTTGTTAAATATTTTGCGTCGCAACCTAAGCACCCCGAAGTTTTCGGAAGGGATATCAGGCCCCTGTCGGGCGGTCTGCATATTAATAAGCCCCAGGTCCCATTTGCCCAGTTGTCCCACTAGCCGGGCTCCTCCCAAGATTCGGACTTCTTCACCACTATTAATACCAATCCTGCGACTGTAAAACAGGCGGTTTGGACCACCAAAGCTAAAATTAAAAAGGCTGGCCCGTTCCTGGAAGAATTTCCGTTTTTCGGGGAAAAAGAGGGAAAATCGTGTTAGATTAACCTGTTGGTTATCGGCCTCAACCTGGGCAAAGTCAGTATTCACCGTAAGGTCCATGGTGAGATTGCTGGTAAGTCCATATTTAACATCCAGCCCTGCATCATAAGTAAATTCATCATCGCGGTAGTAGGCTGTTTCGGGGTCATTAAGCTGATGTTGTTGACTAAAACCGCCCAGCAGGTAAGGGGTGACATAGAATGGGCGCTGCTGATCCAGGTTTGTAAACTGTACTTTTCGGGCCAGCGAAGGTTTGTGTTGTCCCCACCAACCCCAGTCATTGGAAATAGCGGGAAAGATGGATGATTCTGATTTTCGCGCAATCCAGCGATGTGCAATAAGTCCCATGGTAACTGTACCGCTTTCTGTACTTTGGTAACGCAGGCTGCTAAAGGGAATGCGCATCTCGACAAACCAGCCCTCCCCGTTTTGAACTGTTTCGGCATCCCAAAACGTATTCCAGCTAGGATTAAGTGGAAAGTCTCCCTGTGCATCATTAAAGACCGTGAGATCTGTCAAGGCTCCACCGGGTGTAACATAAAAGCCGAGCATATTTTCGTTGTCATTGAAAGTATCAAGGAGGATAGCCAACCAGTCGTCAGTGGGAGAACCACTGTCTCGAGATAGGCCTGTGGTCTGTATCTTAGAGGGTTCAGAATCGTAGAGTCGGGCCCCGATATAGAGATAATCATCGGTATAACCAACCTTGATATCGGATTTTTCGGTAGGCTGTTGGCCCGATTCCGGCAGGTACATGGTCATAGGCAGGGGATCGATCTTCTGCCAGGCCGTTTCATCAGGCATCCCATCTAACTCAATAGAACCCTGTAGGCGGGGCAGGGTTATTGGGTCTGTAGTTTGTCCATAACTACCGGTTGACATGAATAATCCGGTTATTAGAGTGCATCCGAACAGTATTGATTTGCCAAAACCTACCATAAAATACCCAGTTTTATTTTATCTAATAGACTACATTTTTCTGATCAGTTTTGCAAAGGGTTACCAAATTTTGGTGCAAAAAGCACCAAAATTTGGTAACCCTTTGTATTTATCCTGCACATATACCTGATAAAATCGGTTTGGCGAATCTTTAGCATATGCTCCGCTGGTGGCATCGGGCCAGTTAATAGGGGTACCGAAACGGAGTTGATCATTGATCCGATTGTATAAAAAAATTTCACCTCGTATATCTCCCATCTGAGGCAGTACTTTTGAAGTTGCAATCAGATATGAAGAAAGTAGCTTTTCCAGTGCGTTAACAATATTATTGCGATCACCGCCATGCCCAGACCAGTCATTAACCATCAGTGACATGATGAGCAGCTCACTTCTATTTTCTGTTAAGAAGCTTTTGCATTCATCGAGCAGGGAAGAGAATGACTGGTATTCATCATCAATGTCAATACGATCCAGATCATATTTGTCGACTACTTCTGTTTTAAAATTTGACCAGCCGCCCTTATGATGTCCGCCCATGATAGTGAGCAGTACCGTCACTCCTTGTTTTTGTAGCTTTTGTACTTAGCCGTTGGTGAGCACTTCCATTAAGTTGGGATTGAGTGGCTGCTTAGTATTGGGGTCGTTATTTGCTTTTAGGTAGGGCCGTTTATTGAGTACCAGGTTACCAGCAAAAATACACACTATATTTATGACAGTACTGCCATTATCGAGGCGGTAGCATGTCGTTTCCAGGAACTGTCCAGGATCTTTGGGCGAAACATAAGCCATCGATAATCTCTCTTTTGGGTATCCGTCACATTGTGGAGCTTCACCATACCATGGTTTACCACTAAAGAATATCGCATCCACCTCCTTAAAAGGACCATACCTTTCATAAACAGGCCCCGCCAGAAAGAGCTCTTTGGGTTTTGAAGTGCTATTCGTTTAGCTTTTCCGGTGTCAGTTTGGCTCCCGGCGGATAAAATTATCCCAATTAGACTGGCTTTATTGAGCGACGTTCTTTTGTTTTGTCCAACCCATGATTGTGCCCTTTCAGATAGTGCCATTGAGACATTAATATTCAACTGTTGTTATAAGCAATAATCTGAAATGGTAAGCGCAAATCACTGATAACAGTATCTCTTTATATCTACAGGTAATATTGGGAAAAGAAAGATGGTATCCTATAGAGATTATATGGATCGTTATTCAAATAAAGAAGAAGTAGTTGGTACTTTATGTTTATGCAGCTGTTATAAAGAGCAATAAAAAGCTCTTATTTTGGGTAGGTAGTAATGGCGGCAGTAATTATCAAGAGTATCTCAAATTATGCAGGCCAAAAGGCATGAATATGGCTACTATAAACAGGCTAAATAAGGGTGGTATATTCTATTATTTTAGGAGGTTATCCACTCACGCGCATCGTCAATATTTTTGAATCCTTTAAACTGCCAGCTGGAGTTAAGGTTACGAGATTTCGATAGATGTTTGGCTATTTATTTATCAGTTGGGGACTAACTTTTTGTCAATCACTTACTGGGGACTATAATTGAGTTAACCCCAGCAGGTGTATAATGCCTATTATGAGGCATATTGCAGAACTTACGATCCAGAATAATATACTGTTACCAGGGAAATAGGGCATAAGAAGGAAGAAAAAAATACCTCGCCCTATGTAGATAGCAGTAATAATAGATAACCCTGTGCGTAACAGGGGTAGTTTTGGGATTAATCCGGTACCTGACAAAGCATATAACATCCATATGATAAATATAACTGTAATTATAGAGGTTATAACAGTTGGATACGCCATTCCCTTTTCTGCCATTTGAGCCATTTTCTCACCTGCCCCCAAAAACCTATACCAAGCTTCTCCAAATATGATACACCCTATATGGGATAGGGCAATAATACCATTACAGGTAGCCCCTAAGAACATGTACTTGTTTGTTCCTGATTTTATATTCATAAGTTGGTGCTTGATAGTTGTTTGATCCAATTTTGGATCTCCTAAATAGCCAGTTTCATTCTAAAAAGCCAGTCAATATTGGTGTATCGTTTTATGTCGCTTTTTGGAATTCTTGATCTTACTTGCAATTCATCTTTAGAGTATTAAGTTGCAAATACTGTTTTTGCTCATTATAGATAACTTATGTCATTTTGATGGGTATAAGTTCGATCAGTATCAGAAGCATCCCCTTTAATTTTTACATTTAAACTATTGTCATGAAGATGTTACTTGTTGTTACTACAATGTTTTTCTCTTTATTTGCCCACTCCGGTATTGAGTCAGAGGTAAAAAGGGTAAAGTCTACCGTTGATAAAGTTACAGTTTTTCGGTCCGGAGCAGAGGTTAGTCGAACAGCCATGATAGAGCTAGTTCCGGGTGTTAATAAAGTCGTTTTTACAAACTTAAGCAGTGTGCTAAATGAAAAATCAGTTACACTAACTACGGATACCCCCATCACCATTCTTTCACTGAGCAAACGTAAACGAAAAGTTCATTCTACAGTTCAGCTCGATTCTTTGGAGAAACAGCTGGCAAAGATAGAACATAAATTGAAGCTGAAGAATGCAGAAAAGAAGGTATTAGATTATGAGCTTGAGATTTTAATGGAAAACAAAAAACTGAAAGGGGATAAGGGAGCTATTTCTTCTTCTGAATTACAACAGACGATGGATTATTTCCGGGAGCGACTTAGTAAAATTGAGAAAGGAAAAATTGCATTGCAACAACAGGTCGATCAACTGCGTGCTCAACGTCGGCAACTTAGAAATCAAATGAACAAGATAAAGAGGCAAGAAAATCGACAGTTGGCAGAAATAGTTGCAGAGATTAAATCTGATTCTGAACAGAACGTCTCGGTAAACTTTTCATATTTTGTTTCCAGAGCCGGTTGGCAACCCAGTTACGATGTGAGAGTAAAGGATATTGCCAGTCCTATGGAAATGGTCTATAAGGCAAATATCAGGCAGTCGACCGGTATAGATTGGAAAAAGGCTGAGCTAACAATATCATCGGCAGACCCTACATTTAATTCTGCCATACCCCTGCTAAAAACAGACTATGTGGGTTTTTATACTCCAGTGCAATCTTATGCACCGAGATACAAAGGGAAAACAGACGATGCGTTAAATCTTCCTGATGCCGGGCAGTTAGGGATTTCAAGAGTTACAGGCCGAGTTGTGGATCAGGAGTCCGGTAAACCATTACCCGGTGTAAATATAACAACAGGAAGTGGAGCAACTGGCACCAGTACTGAACAGGATGGTAGTTTTCATATCTCGGTACCCTCAGATGCAAAAACGCTGCAATTTAGCTTTATTGGATATAGCAAAAAACGAATACCTATTCGCAGGAATATGAATGTTCGTTTGGACCATGACATTCAGGGGCTGAATGAGGTAGTGGTTAGCGGTTATGCGAAGGATGCTCAAAGTGCCAGAAAGGCTGAAAAAAACATCCGACCGGTAAAAACAACGACAGCCAGTACCCAAACTTCATTTAGCTTTACGATCAAACAACCATATACCATAAGTGGTGATGGAAAATCAAAAACAGTTGCTGTTAAAGAGTATAATTTACCGGCAGACTATAGATATTATGCTGTACCTAAAAAGCGAGAAATTGCCTTTCTAACAGCCCGGCTAACCAATTGGGAAGAACTCAATCTGTTGCCCGGGCAAACCAATCTTTATTTTGGGCAAACTTTTGTGGGGCAGTCAACACTGTCACCCCAAACAGCAGGAGACACCCTGCGGTTTTCACTTGGTAAAGATGAAGCGATAAGCGTTGAACGGAAGCAGGTGAAAACGTTTTCCGAAAAGAATTTCTTTGGAAGAAAAGTCAAAGAAACCAAAGCATGGGAGCTGTTGATTAAAAATAACAAAAGTCAACCCATTCAGCTGGAGTTAGTAGACCAGATTCCAGTATCAAGAAATGAAGAAATTGCTGTTTCACTGCATAAGCATTCACAGGGACTTCTGGAAAAAGCTACAGGGCAAATAACCTGGCAACTGGGTTTGAAGCCGCAAGAAACCCAAAAAAGACAGCTTCGATATACATTGGAATATCCTGCTAAGAAAACTTTAGAGCATAACTAACTACTCTATATTCATTCTTCGAGCCAGCCGGTGAATTTTGATCGCGGCCAGGGATTGTCCATCCATGAGGTATCGGGGAGAGGAAGCTCTGATGCCTCTTTAACGGTGAGCCACCCTGATGAGGGTAGGGGGAAAGAAGATTGACTGCCTCGTTGGGTAATCCAGCTGATCCGCCCGTTTTGTTCACTGGCCTCAGCTACATCGAGTGTGAGGCGGCAATCTTGGGCTACATAGTCCAACACTTTTTGATGTTCACCATCTTTCCAGAGTTGAGGGGCAACTGAACCGTCCACATCTGCCGGTTTGCTGATGCCAATGGCTTTTGCTGCAGCATTGAGCCCGATAGGAAATCCTTTGCCGCAAAAGAAATGGTACATCATATCCACATGATTACGAGCCAGACTACGACAACTGTTCCATTGTCCGGACTCTTCGGCCAGAATATCAAAATCAAAACCCAGCCCGTTATGGGTAACGATAGTATATCCTTCTTCAACTTTTGATTCCAGGTGTTTGATAAAGGCAAACAGATCTTGGGGAGACATTTTTGGGGCGGGGGAATCATTGGAGAGCTTCGAATAGAACACTTCGGGTTCATCGTTATCGGTACACCAGGTAGCCGCACAACTTATGCCCAGTGGACGATGAGCATGGAGATCGTCAAAATCTTCGGGCAATATTTTTGCCGTTTCAATATCAAATGCCAGGTATCGGTGGTTCATAAATCTGTTGTTCTGTGGATATCAACAGTTACCTGTCTCAGGGCCCTGCTGTCAGTCCAGTTCATTTTTTGTATAGCATACCATTTGTAAGCTTTAGAAGCAAAGCGAAAGCACTACCGTTGATTGCTACACCTTATAGCCGATACTACTAATCAAAAATATGTTTTTCATAGTCAGCCCACCATTTTGGAATATCTATTTTGGGTTTACGACAAATATAGAGTGGTATTCCATTTTCCTCATCGATAGCATATTCGTGGGATATCATTGTTACAAGGGTTATCTCCTCGAAAACCTCTGTCAATACTTCTTTTTCATTGCCTATGCTGATCCATACGTTTGCATCTGGATTTTGATATCCCCAAAGCCAAAAGCTGCCGTGTCGACTTATAGGGTCAGGTAAACCGTATTGGTCACCCAGAATCTTTATTGCACCGGCTTCACCATAGTTTTCGGCCCAGATAATGGCATTCTTTTTATCCTCAGCAGACAACGAGCGGTAAACACTGTCTACCAATTGTACCTGTTCAGGCCATCCGAACATATCAGCATAATCACTTGTCAGTTCCACACGCCCATCTTGTACTTTTTTATCACTATATGAGATATGTTGTTCAATTGGTAGTACAGGAATCGACTCAGGAATAAATGGGAGAGAAGGTAATAAAATGAATGCTGCTAACGCATAGCTCCAATTTATGTTAATTTGCTTTAGCCACTGTTCAGCTTTTACGGCACCGGCAGCAAATAATACAGGATAAGCACCAAAAAAATAGTAGCTCTTGGACTGAAAAATCCACAGTAGAGAAAAGATAACAACAATTGCGATACCTACAGTTCGATAATATTGCAAATGTTTATCTCGAAAAAATACAATAAAACCAATTAAAGAGATGGCAAAGGTAAAGGGATATTTCAGTTGGTCCAGTCCAAATTCGAAAACGTTATGTTCGCCTAGCTGAGTTGACTGTAACTCAGAGAGATGACGCAAAATGGGCCAGTCGTATTGAGATTGCCACAGAATATTGGGTAAGAATATAACCAAGGCCGTAAGGGCAGCTCCATATAGAGCAGGTCTTTTATATATGCGAGCTTTGTTATGGAATACAAATGCAATGGCTAATGCGAATCCCCATATTAACATAGTGTATTTATTCATCAGCCCTATTCCACCAATTACTCCCAGAAGG
The DNA here is from genome assembly GCF_011059105.1 of Fodinibius halophilus. Lineage (GTDB taxonomy): Bacteria > Bacteroidota > Rhodothermia > Balneolales > Balneolaceae > Fodinibius > Fodinibius halophilus. The sequence goes on from NZ_JAALLS010000027.1 coordinate 38,149, forward strand.
TATAGCAGATATGTTTTGTTGGTATTCAGATACTTGAGTAGTACAAAAAAACCGAGGACCCAAAAAAACTGGTTGAATGCAACCGGTTGAAATAGCATGTGATTTCGATAATAGGGTAAAAAGGCCAGTACACATAGCCCGGCCAAGATAACGGCCCATCGTTTGCCTCCCATCTCTTTAGCCATATAACAACACAGTACTAAAATAGCAGTACCAGCAAGGGTCGGGAATAATCGCATTCCCATTAGAGAATAGTCGAATAACAGGTAGCTAAGATTGCCCACCAATCCGATGAAGGGGGGAAATTCCATAAAACCCCAATCCAGATGTTCACTAACTGACAGGTGCAAGAGTTCATCTCTGTGAAATCCATAATTTTGATTTCCAAACCAGTGGATAACCAGTTTGAACAGACACAATATTGAAATTAATGGCCAATACTTTTTCAAAATTATTGATGAAGTGTAAATGGTCTATTTCTACAGATCTATGTTTTATTCGGAGAATATAGAGAAAGGTTTCAGTTTTTGATTAAGAGTTATAATCTACTGAGAGATACAATTTAAGAATATAGCAGATGCTTAAATATGGTATTGGGAATGTATTAAAACCGAAATGAAGTTTGTAAAGTTAGCTTATAAAAGCTGCAGGTGAGCCTGGGCTCGTTTAGTTTCCGTATCCGGAATAGAGTTGATCTCCTGAATACTTTTGATGTAGTGTGCTGGTAAGTCGTGTTCTTTGGCCCCCGCAACAACCAGCGATTTATACCAATTATAAGGGGAAAGGGTATCATCGATGTACGATTCTTTGGCACGGTAGGTAAAAACGTCGAAAACACCTGCATGGGTTTCCACATCTATGCGGACATTCTTGTACCCCTTGCCTTCAATGCGGTCGAGAGTAGACTTCTGTATGTCATCGATCTGAAATATAACACCATAGGTGATAAAATCTTCAGAGGAGGCAAGGTTACATTTTGCGGATCCATCGCTACCGACTTTATTAAATGCCAGTTGATGGCCCGGTAGAGCAGCAATGGTAACCGTTACCATAGATGGCACTCTCTTTTTTAGTCTTTTGCTACACATATTTGAACCATAGGCAAAATAAAGCATAGATTCTTAGGTCTATTCTTTTTGAAAATAGTTTTCCAACAGTGTGCTCCCTTCATCTATCAACTGTTGATAATACTGCTCGGTAAATAAAAGAATGAATTTTTCTTCTTTTTCATTCAATGCAACTGTTCATAAGTGATAACGATGATGGTTGCGTTTATTAAGAACGGATTACATTAAACAGTGACGATACCTGTTTTTCTTTCTGAGGGTTAAATAATTAGCAAGGGGTCAAATTAGAAGTTTTAAAACCAGATCTCAGAGGCAGAATCTGAATGGGGGTTGTCTGGTAACTCAGTTGAAAAACAAGCACAACCCCATCTCTCGTCGGACGACTGGTATTGTCGTCCGGCGAATGATATAAAGCAGGATTTTGAAAGATTTTTTATGACCCACCCTTGATCCCTTCCTAATCCTTAGGGAGTGAACCCCCTTTCTCTGACAAAATCAGGCCATTCCGAGGGAAGCGTTGGTTTTGAAATTTAAAAGCAATGTCATCCTGAACCATGTACTGAGTATATCAACCGAAGCCTTGGCATAGGTTGACCTGCCGAAGTATCTCTTTCAGGATCTCCTTGAAAAGGATTGCGTAGCAGCTAAGAGCAAAGAAAAATCCCTTCGGGGAGTGGTGCCGAGGTACGGGGTGGGGTGGGCCTATTGACTTAATAAAGATAACAAGGATCGCCTCCCATATTGATGGCCGTTTACGATTTGTGAGAGTATAGTGTTAAATAGCTGGAATAAGTCTCCACTAAATGTGTTGTCCATTTTTTGTCAGCAAAAAATAGACCACGTCGAACGGGGCACAGCGAAAAAACTGCTGGGGGAATCGTAGATTTTGTTCAAGTTTAAAAAATAAGATCGCGTACTGCTCTATCCCGGTAGTTGCTGCTGGCAAGTTTTTCCCGCGATTCCCCCAGACCCCCCGATTGAAAAAACATGTTATTCCGAGAGGAGTGTAGCGGAGTCGGGGATATCTCACAGAATAAGTTCGTCTAGCGTCAAAAAAAGCGTTCATGCATTACCCAAATCATTTCAGGTAGATTGTTTCACTTTATTCGCAATGACAGGCGTTGATAACAGGATGAAGGTGAGAGAAGCCTTTCGGTTTACCATAATGAATAAATGTTTATTAATATAGAGAACTAGATGAACGTTATTAGTAGACAATAACGAGAAGAATGCTAAAAGTCTATTAGAGCTGGATACACTTTTGAAATTACTCTTAGCAGATAGCGCTGATATCAGAATTAATCTAATATTTATATGCATATTCATATATGCTTCATAATAAATTGATTGGTTCTATCCCTTAACAGTGTTAACCCGTAGGCTAAAATCTGGTTATGGAAGATCTGCTCGCTGCCCGTTTACAAATGGCTGTTTCGCTTGGCTTTCACATCATTTTTGCATGCATCGGTATGGCCATGCCGTTTTTAATGGCCATCGCCGAATATCAATGGATAAAAACCGGGCGGCAGGTGTATCGCGACCTGGCCAAGGCCTGGTCCAAGGGAGTGGCCATTTTCTTTGCAACGGGGGCCGTTTCGGGGACAGTGCTCTCCTTTGAGTTGGGGCTGTTGTGGCCCACCTTTATGGAACATGCCGGACCTATTTTTGGGATGCCGTTTTCTTGGGAAGGCACAGCCTTTTTTGTAGAGGCGATTGCTCTTGGGTTGTTTTTATATGGCTGGGATAAACTCCGTCCCTGGGTGCACTGGGGTACGGGATTAGTTGTGGGAATATCGGGCGTGGCTTCGGGTATCTTCGTAGTTGCCGCCAACGCCTGGATGAACAGCCCCGCCGGTTTCGACTGGGTAAACGGGGAGGCCATAAATATTGATCCCGTTGCAGCTATGTTTAATGACGCCTGGTTTTCGCAGGCCCTGCATATGACGCTGGCGGCTTTTGTGGCAACGGGCTTTGCCGTAGCCGGCCTGCATGCGTTGCTATTGCTCAAAGACCGGAATAACCTCTTCCATCAGAAAGCATTTAAAATTGCGCTGCTTGTAGGCGGTATTGCAGCTATCTTGCAGCCGCTGAGTGGTGATTATGCAGCAAAAGATGTAGCCGAACGTCAGCCGGCAAAACTGGCAGCTATGGAGGGACATTTTAAAACCTCACAGCCGGCCCCACTGATTTTGGGTGGCATTCCCGATGAAGAAGCAGAAGAGGTAGACTATGCGATTGAAATTCCCTATATGCTCAGTTTTTTGGCCCATGGTGATTTTGATGCCGAGGTTACCGGTCTTGATAAAATCCCGCGGGAGGAGTGGCCGCCGGTGCTGATTACTCATATTGCCTTCCAGGTTATGGTTGGCACAGGCGTGTTGATGATGCTCGTAGGCCTGCTGTACTTCTACTTTCTGTGGCGAAAGAATGAGCTCATTCAAAGACGGTGGTTTTTGTGGTTAGTGGGCATCTGTACGCCGCTGGGATTTATTGCCGTTGAGGCCGGGTGGACCGTCACCGAGGTGGGACGCCAGCCATGGATTATCTATGGAATTATGAAAACAGAAGAGGCACTGTCGCCTATGCCCGGGCTGCGCTACTCTTTTTACATGATTACTGTGCTGTACCTGCTGCTTACTGCGGTTGTCAGCTGGCTAATGTACCGGCAGATTATCACCTTGAGTGATCGCTATGAATCCGCACATTAAATTACGAATTAGGAATTTTGTAATTAGGAATTGCGAGCACAGATAAAATATAATTTGATGAAAGACGGTGAAGGCAACTGACTAATGTTAACTGCAAACTGATGAACTGTTCACTGTAAACTGAAAAACCATGCTCATAAATATCACCATATTCTTCTTGGGACTTTCACTGGTATTCTATGTTCTTTTTGGCGGTGCGGATTTCGGGGCGGGGGTTTTAGAACTTATATCAGGAAAAAAAGACCGGCAAACGATCGCCCATGCCATCGGGCCCGTGTGGGAGGCCAACCACGTTTGGCTGATACTTGTGGTGGTCATTTTGTTCATGGGATTTCCCAAAATTTACTCCACCATATCATTACATCTGCATATCCCATTGCTCATTATGTTGGTTGGTATAATATTCCGAGGCACGGCCTTTACTTTTATGAACTACGATGCCATTAAAGATCAAAGTAACCAAGTCTATAACGCAATCTTTAAAATTTCGAGTGTGGTCACGCCCATTGTGTTGGGGATGCTCGTCGGGGCTGTCATGCTGGGGAATATGAGTCCCGAGGCTGATACTTTTTACCAGGCATTCATGGCTCCCTGGTTGAACCTGTTCTCTTTTTCCGTGGGATTGTTTTGCCTGGTACTGTTTACCTTTTTAGCAGCAGTTTACCTGATTGGAGAAACCACTGATTCAGAGCAGCGCAATGCTTATATACAATCTGCCAAACAGCTAAATGGAGCAGCGGTAATCACAGGGGCACTGGTATTTGTCGCTGCCGGGTTCAACGGCTTACCTTTATTTGACATCTTTTTGAACTCCCCGGTAGCGCTGACTGCCGCTGCGGTTGCGACCCTCATGTTACCTCTTTTGTGGATGAGCCTTCGTGGTGCAAAGGTTGTATGGTCTCGAATATTGGCTGCTGGTCAGGTCGTTCTTATTTTGCTGGCCTGGTTTTGGATACAGTACCCGGTAGTTATTAACATGGAGGGATCAGAAGCAGCCTTAACCTTTTACAATACCGCGGCACCCTCGGCTACTTTATTCCAGCTTGTGATAGCTTTAATAGTAGGCTCCTGTATTATCCTTCCATTTCTCTATTTCCTGATGAAGACCTTCAAAGGAAAGCAATTCAGGAGCAATACGAGCCCCAACTAAGGTTGGGCAAAGGAGCTATAGGATAAGGTTACTCATCCGCTTTCTTTTTAAGGGAGGCCAGGGCCTTATTAATCATCTCCATGCGCTTACTAACCTTTTCTGACGCAGCCTCAAGGGTATAGCCTTCATCAACCAGCTCTTTAAGCAGCAGTATCTTTTTGATGTTCTTATAGTCGAATCGCCTGTTTTTGCCCGATTCACTAGAGGAATGAATGATTCCTTTATCCTCCCAATAGCGGATTTTCCGGGTAGGAACGCCGGTTATATCGGAAACCTCTCCGATGCCCACGATGAGCTTATCCAAAAAATCAAAATCGAATGCCAGGTCTTCTTTACTGGGTTTGTTTTCCATTAAATAACGCAATTGTAGATTATTTACAATAATTGTTGAAAAGTTACTAATAACTCCCGTTATTATCAATTGTAGATAATCTGCAATAAAAGTAAAATATCTACTTGATAAGAAGATATTCAACAATATGGAAAGTAATGCTGTGGTTGTCATCGTTGAACATTTCCTTAACCGGGATGGCAGAGAATATTTTGATGACTGGATTGAAGAGGTGCGAAATGTCCTTGATTCCTACGAAGGATTTCGGTCGTTACAACGAATTTTTGATCCTCAACAAAACGACCGCACCCTGCTTTATCTCACTTTTGAAGAGCTGGATCAATTAAGAGAGTGGTCTTCTTCGGATGATCATGAAGCAATGCTTGACCTCATAATACCCTATCAACAGCAAAAACAGGAATCCCAAATTTATACTACTGAAAATGATGAATAACGAAGCACTTATACTTATTGAAACTCAGAATGAATGGTTGGCAAGTGATGGCAAACTTCGGGGATATATTGAAGATGAACAGCCTTTTGAGCAGTCGGTAAAGAATCTGGAACGTCTTTTGGCTGATGCCCGGGAAAAGAATCGAAACGTTGTGCATGTTGGATTGCAATTTCAGTCCGGTTACCCGGAGATGGGGCAGGGTAGCCTTGGGTTGCGAAATGCGATCCCCAATGCAGGGACCTTTCCCCGGGATGGAAGCGGTAGTAATTTTTATGAATCGTTGGCACCTGCAGATAATGAATTTGTGGTTTCCGGTAGGGTTGGCAGTAGCGCTTTTGCAGGATCCAACCTGGATGTGTACCTGCGCAATAACAATATCGATACGCTCTATTTGACCGGTTATGCCATGCACGTATGTGTAGAGTCGACCCTTCGGGAAGCTCACGACAGGGGATACAACACCATTTTGATATCGGATGCTTCCGCTGCATTTACGGCAGAGCAGAAGAATTACGTCTTAAATCACGTTGTTCCTCATTTTGGGGCCCATATTGCTACCGACGAGTTTATCAATGATAAGGTAAATATTTAGCAGATTCGGTTGTTTGTTCTGACCCCTTCTTGTTCTTCCCCTGGAGTCAGGGGAAGAGACTTTTTTATTAAGTGATCAGCCGGAAATTAAACCGAGATTCTCTGAAGGGATATGCGCATTTAAACCTAGCACATATTGTAGATAAGCGTTCCTCTCCCTGCGAGAAGTAGGGAGAGGCCAGGAGTGGGTCAGCATGCCAATAGTGAAGTCTTGACTTTCGACCTTTGAATAGCCTAACTACCCGTTTTTTTCAACCTCCTCTTGGTCTCCTCCTTCATAAGGAAATACAGAAGAGCCAAAAGATGTCGATTTGGTATTTTGATCACTAATCAAAAGTTGGGTTCTGGCCTAGAGGAGAAAAGGGCTATACCTTTTGCAAGTCAGGTTGGCTGCTATTTTCCGACCCCTTCTTGTTCTTCCCCTGGAGTCAGGGGAAGAGACTTTTTTATTAAGTGATCAGCCGGAAATTAAACCGAGATTCTCTGAAGGGATATGCGCATTTAAACCTAGCACATATTGTAGATAAGCGTTCCTCTCCCTGCGAGAAGTAGGGAGAGGCCAGGAGTGGGTCAGCATGCCAGTAATGAAGGCTTAGGATTTTCGACCTTTAACCAGCCCAATCCCCATTATTTCCAACCACCTCTTGGTCCCTTCCTTCATAAGGAGGAGAAATAGACGAGCCAAGACATGTCGATTTGGTATTTTGATCACTAATCAAAAGTTGGGTTCTGCTCTACAGGGAAAAAGGGTACATATTTAGCAGATTCGGTTGTTTGTTCTGACCCCTTCTTGTTCTTCCCCTGGAGTCAGGGGAAGAGACTTTTTTATAAAGTGATCAGCTGGAAATTAAACCGAGATTCTCTGAAGGGATATGCGCATTTAAACCTAGCACATATTGTAGATAAGCGTTCCTCTCCCTGCGAGAAGTAGGGAGAGGCCAGGAGTGGGTCAGCATGCCAGTAATGAAGGCTTAGGATTTTCGACCTTTAACCAGCCCAATCCCCATTATTTCCAACCACCTCTTGGTCCCTTCCTTCATAAGGAGGAGAAATAGACGAGCCAAGACATGTCGATTTGGTATTTTGATCACTAATCAAAAGTTGGGTTCTGCTCTACAGGGAAAAAGGGTACATATTTAGCAGATTCGGTTGTTTGTTCTGACCCCTTCTTGTTCTTCCCCTGGAGTCAGGGGAAGAGACTTTTTTATTAAGTGATCAGCCGGAAATTAAACCGAGATTCTCTGAAGGGATATGCGCATTTAAACCTAGCACATATTGTAGATAAGCGTTCCTCTCCCTGCGAGAAGTAGGGAGAGGCCAGGAGTGGGTTAGCATGCCAGTAATGAAGGCTTAGGATTTTCGGCCTTAAAATATAGGAACTGCTTTAAATGTATTATGCTATTAGTTTTAGATCTCAGCTACAAAGTTCCCCTCCTTATCAAGGAGGGGTTAGGGGTGGTTGCCGAACTGGAATTGCAACTTCACCACTGGCCAGTTGATCGCAGTGGTTTAGCCAGACAGAATTAATATAAGCTGCTTGGCGGAAGGTCTCTGAGAGGTTTCACCGGGATCTTACTTCATGTTGCAGTTATCAGCTGAACTCAGATTATATCGATGATGATTTACCTTTATTACCTTTACTGTTCAGTAATTTTCATAATATTTGAGAATCGCTAGGAATACTCTACCAGTTCTTGAATAAATTTTGCGGATTCAGATAATACGAGTTCAGGCCGTTTTTTGTGGGGCGTATGTTTGGTTTCGGGGATGACCAGCTCTTCTGATCTTCCACTGGTCTGATTAACAATAGTATGGACCTGTTCCAGACTGCCAAATTGATCCTCATTTCCCTGTATAATCATCGAGGGACAGGTAACAGATGGTAAAAAGTCTTCAATATTCCACTTCTTAAAGCGGTCTGATGTCCAGGTGTCGGCCCAGGCCCAAAACATATCATCAGTTTTATCTCCGTGATATTTTGCCAGTTTCTTTTTTAAATCCGTTTTTTCGTATCGCTTTATAACTTCTTTGATCCCACTGATAGTAATATCCTCCACAAAAATATGGGCACCCTCTGTTATGATCCCCAAAATTGATTCGGGATACTTTGCGGCCGCCATTAAGGCTATTGAACCACCGTCGCTATGACCAAAAAGAATGGCATCGTCAATATCCCAGAAATCCAGCAGTTCGTGTAAGATATCGGCTTCCAGCTCCATATAGTTGTTATCACGTTTGGAATAGGAGAAGGGCGGTGACTGCCCATATCCTTGCCGATCATAAATGATTAGATTGCATTCTGTACGTTCTGCTACTTTTTCCGGGAAATCCCGCCAGAGTTCAATGCAGCCCAGGGAATCATGCAGAAAGACCAGGGTAGGGCGGTTCGGGTAATTCAGGACCTTTTTTACGGCAATTTCATCGAGGGAGAAGTTGAGATCAGTACACATGTTATTAGTCAGAATTCAGATAAATAAGGCAGCTTGTACCAGTATTGAAGATGCAGAATAGTGACTCAGTAAATAAAGAAGGCAATCCGAAAAGTCCAGTACTTTGAAATGCTTTTTATATGGAGAATGATAAGTGATCTTAGGCCCTCAATGGAACAGCTTTGCTGGTCGGTGCTGTTGAAGAGGTATGGCTATCACAAGACCAATCATTTGAGAAAGATGGAATATGTCCGTGTAGATAATTCTTTTAGGCGGGATGATGGAAGATGATACGCTACTTCACAAGTAATCGAGTTGGGAGTGCTGGAATATTCATTATTGTTTTTTGTCAAGATGATACCGGAATGCCATTTGTATACAGATCATTAATTGTTTCTTGGGGATTGGTTTATCAACCGGAAATACAATCGCTCGGTTTCCTTCGAATTGCAGCTCATCCTCAAACATTGACCTGAAGGTACGAACCAGACTGGTATTGCAACTCACATACATACCTATTTGCTTGGGACTTTTTGATTTCCAATCAATCCTTACTGTGGTGCCGCTCTTTGTTTGGGATGGAAGATAGGCCGGTTCACCCCACTTTAAGGTTTCTTCCAGCTCTCCAACGCCCTCCGTTGAACGCGCTACTTCCAAAATGAGCTTACGGAGTGCTTCCATCTTAGGTTTTATATGATCAGGGTATGAGCTGAATTTTTGTTTGACTTCACTTTCCATAAATATTCTCTAAATGATGAATTGTTAGTTTTTAAATAGTAAAAAATCAGCTGCAATTGTAGAAAAAAGTGTGAGCTTTTGCTTTTAGTAGAGAATGTAAGTAAAAAATATATTGAAAAAAGAGCTAATACTAATTGATACTTATTGGCTTGCAGGCTAATTGATTTCTTTTAAAAAAGGGAGACATATTATTTGGATAAGATGTGAATCAGTAAATATAATTTTCAAGCTATCCGTTTTTTGTTTACTATATTCACATATAAAGGGTTGAATAAACAAGGGTTAAACTAAAAAAGGTGTTATGAGATATTTCTATCAAGCAGTGCTCTTCGGTATACTATTCGTAAGTTTACTTTCCTGTACCGAAAAGAAAGAGAAGAAAACATCAGATGACGGACGTACTTTAGTGGAGGTTAGTGCAATTTACGAAGCCGAAAATGATCGTCACCTGTTTAAAACTGAAACCGATACTATACCGGCTGGTTGGACTACATTTAGATTCATTAATCAAAGTCCAATGGTGCACTTTTTGTTTTTTGATTACTTGCCAAAAGGGAAGACAAGTGAAGATTTATTGTCAGAGATAAGTCCGGTATTTCAGGAATCCTCTTATTTATTGATGGAGGGAAAACAAGACTCGGCGCAGGAAGTCTTTTCGAAACTTCCGGACTGGTTTGGGAAAGTCGTATTTCGCGGGGGCGCCGGATTCGTTTCGCCCGGCCAGACCACCGAAACCACCCTTTTTATGAAGCCTGGCAGTTATGTAATGGAATGTTACATAAAAACAGCTGACGGTACTTTTCACTGGACGAAAGGGATGACCAGAGACCTACATGTTACCTCTGATACAACGGAAGTCCAACCACCACAGTCACCTTCTGTAGTAGTAACTACCACCGATGATGGCTTGGATATCGAAGGGGAGATAAGCCCGGGCAAACATCTGGTTAAAGTGCAGTTTAATGAAGAAAATCCCGGGATGATCGCCAGAGATGTGCATATTGCTAAATTAGGCGAAAATGATAATCCAGAGGATATAAAAAGCTGGATAGACTTTAATAATGCTCAAGGGCTTGTTTCTACCGCTGAGGATCCAGCTCCCACTACTTTCATAGGAGGGACCCACGAAATGCCAAAAGGTAATACGGCCTACTTTACCGTAGAGCTGGAACCGGGCCGATATGCCTGGATATCGGAGCAACCCGTCAGCAAAGCTACGTTCAAAGAGTTTACAGTATCTTCTGAATCTGAGTACTAATTATGGTTACCGTTGTTAAGTTTGGGTAGAAGATCTCAGCTTAGGTAGAAGAGGTTTAACCGGTCTGTTTGATATAGCCAATTTAGACGGGCTATAAATACCAATATTTAACGTCGGTTGTTCTATTTCAGGTCAGCAATCATGGATACCAGAATAGGACACCGACCCCGGTTGTCAGAGGTGCCTCGCAGGCTGGGACTGGACTTTATAGGGGGCATCCCCCTTTTAAAAGGAGGGTTTTAGCCTCTGTGTATTTCATACACCCCTGTGCTATCAACAATAGGACATTTCGCAGTTATTTTTTCTGCTTCATCGAGGTCCCTCGCTTCAATAACAGTGTAACCGGTGATAGAATCTTTAGTAAAGGGGAGATCGGTAGTTCCTGATTTTGATATTTCTAGTCCACCTCGAAGCCCACCTCGGTCGACCTGAATAGCTTCAATTGATTTAAACCACTGATTCCAGGCAGCCATATCTTTTGGCGTAGGATTTTCAAAGCCGTAATGTAAAATTAGAAAATTCTTCAATATTGATACCTCTTAATTTTTTCTGTGGTTTCGAATTATGTCCAGTGAACCATAGTAACTATTCTACGTGTTAATTGCTCATGATTCAGAACCTCTTTTGGTAAAGCAGATCTAATGTTATGGGCTATGTGAAGGCAATTGTTTACCAATCGAAAGGGTAACTTATAAAATAGGAAGGGGGGCAATAAACTGGGGATAAACTACACCGAAACCACCGGCCGGCGAAGCAGAAAGGAGGGAGGTGCCGGCTGGCCCGTTCGACGGGCTCTGCTTTACATTTTTCTTTTTGAAGGGCAGTCCCATTTTAAAACAGATATTCTGGAAACTCATTTATTTTCATCATTGTACTCCTGGATTTGTTCTATTAGTTCTATTGAATGGATAATCGGACTCCACTCTTGATCTCCAAACAGGAGCTGGAACCATTTTTTATCTTTGTTACTCTCATCAATATTGATGAAAAGCCAAACAGCCGCATATAATGCCAGGAGTGTTACCGTAAGGGCAATAGACCACTGAATAAGATTCCATTCATTAAACATAGTTTCGTTCCACCAGAAGGTAGTCCATACCGGGAGTTGAAGAAACATAATCTGGGCAACCCATAAGGTAGACGATTTTAATTTTGCCAGTCTTTTTTGGGTTTCCAACACCGGCTCGGTAATATCAGTTTGATTTATCAGGATTAGTTGATATAGGTAGATCCACAGTCCCGCTGCGGTTACGGTCAGCTGTATTGTTGCTGAAAACAGGAAAAACTTGTTTGCCGATTCAAATCCGTACAAAAAGATCGGGATTATAATAAGGAACCCAATGCCTACCCACAGCAGACCTGTAATGAGTGCAAACAGCTTTACGGGTCTCATTGAGGATAGTAGAGACTGCACTTTTAACGAAGTGATATCCCGGGCATTTTTTTTATTCAGGGAAAGGTTCTCTTCCAGTTTCTTATCGTATGATTTCCAGAGTTCTTCAAATTCAGGTTCTTTCATGATGCTATTAGGTGTCGGTTTCAAATTTTTGTCGCAATTTTTTTTTAGCCCGTGACTTTCGGGTGGATACATTGGTTACGGAGATCCCCATGATGTCCGCAATTTCCTGTTGGTCGTAGCCATCAAGGGAGAGCATTATAATGGCACGGTCCAGCTCCTTGAGTTCCTTAATTAAACGCTGCAATTTTTCAACTTCCGGCTGCTTGCTTACTTCCTTTTCCACGGTATCAATATGTAGCAATTCATCCGGCAATGGCTGACTAATTACTCTCCTTCGTTTTTCTTTTCTGTAGTAGGAGATAGATACATTAAGGGCAATTCTGTAGATCCAGGTAGACAGCTTATAGTCATCATCATATTTGTCAAACGAGAGCCACAACTGAACGATTATTTCCTGGATCAGATCTTTCTTGCTGGCGTCGTTTCGGCTATAGGAGTTGGCTACTTTGTATACTATTCCTTTATGGGATGCGAGTGCGTTAAGAAAATCCTCGCTGTTATTGCCAACGTGCATAACCACCCAGTTTATGGTTAGAAATCCATTTTCTAATCGTTGTCATAGCTCTTTCATCATGCCGAATGCCGTTATGTGTGGCCCCTTCAATTATCAAAACCTCTCCGTCACTGTTTTCAGTAACAACCGGTTCAAATTCAGTTGCTACGAAAGATTCATCATTGGAGCCAACCAATACCAGCAGAGGTTTGTCCACAGCTGCAAGGCCAACTTTATAATCTTCCGGGGTCATACTTTCATTAGCTCGGTAGCTATATGTTCTGATGGGCACTTTATCAGGCAGGTTAAAGAAAAGCACCGGCAGGTGATCATACTCATGATTGCCAACAGAATTTAACATTTTTAACCCAATGATCCTTTTGATATGGATACGCATAAATTGCTGGCTGTTTCTTCCGGCCTTAGTAGCTGGAGACTTTGAAATAGTCGGAGATTTATATCCAAGCAAAGGGGCGAACATCAGATAGCCGTCCACAAGATCAGGTTTTTTCAGCATAGCAACCTGTAACGCTATTCCGCCTCCCATAGAATGACCGGCTAAAATGATACGTTGATCGGACTTTTCTTTTTTAATAGCAGTAATAACATCCACCACATCTAAAGCATATTGATTGATCATTTCAACATCCCCCGGTGTACCTTCGGATTGACCATGGCCCCTGAGGTCCAGCGCTATCACCTCGGCATCTGTTGCTTCTCTGAGTAACCCGGCTGTTTTATTCATCATAAATGCGCCGGAAAGAACTCCATGCAGTAAAAGGATGGTAGTCATGCTGTTTTCTTGCGGATATTTGTAAGCAAAGAGTGTTTTACCATCGCTGACATTGAAACGGTACGGCTTATTTTGATACACCTGTTCAAAACCCATATCAGCCAGTACCTGTGGATCGGTATCCGTTTGTGGTACAGCGGAAAACTCGGGTTCAGGGGAATGGATGAGCTTCAATGCATTTTCCACAACAGAGGTACTGTCCGATGCCTGACTCCATGCTGTCGAATTTGTTGTAAATACAATAATGGTGAGAAAGAGAAGAATTTTTGTGCGTTTATTGATCATTCTCATGTGACAATAATTAGTGTTTGTTTAACTGTTTATCTAATTATTCGCATGAGAATTTAATATCTCACACTTTTTTCCTGATTTTTTTAAATCTGTGCTCTTGATTATTGATACAATGCTTAATCATAAATTCATTTCGAATTGAAAGTGCTATAACTACTCGGGGCTTAATCGGCGCGGAAATTATAAGTTACTAAATGGCTATAAATTTAAAATAATCGATCTCGGAAACCATTCCGTATAACTTTCGGGGTTGCCGGTTGATGCGCTATTGTACCACTCTACACCCATTTTTAAGTTGCTCAGTATGGTGAATATAAAGCTCAATTTGTACTTCTATCCAGTCTCTGTATTCTTTATTAGACATCATAAATGTCGTTTTCAATAGCTTTTTTGAGCCCATTTTGGAAAAAGCCAAATTATTGAATGACTTCTTTATCCCATCCCGTTATATCAGCAATAACTCGTTTGGGAGACCAAGAACCGCAAGCTCCAGGATAATTTCTCTTAGGTTTTTCTATCCGTTGAATCACTTCAATAAATTGAAGCTGCAGATTTCTAAGCTCTTCGATTAAAATTTCCCAGGATGTGGAGATGATAGGAGTAAGTGGTATAACAAACTGGCGCATAAGCTGCAGGCCCCAACGCAGCAAATTAATTACAAATAAAAGAGTAAATAAGCGGGCAAGAATGGCACTGAATCCGCTTGATGCGAAAGTATCCCGCTGTCAAAAAAGCTCCCTTCAAGGGAGCTTCCCCTGTAGCAGTCGGTTTCAACCGCCAGAGGATATAGTGCCGACTGAAGATCCTAGATAGTTGTGTTGCCAGCTACCGCTTCCGCTTACCGGCGAATTGACAAAAGGGATAGTCCAAAATGTTTAATTACTTGCCATGATGTGTTGCAATTGTTTGCTTGCTGAGCCTAAAAAAAGTAGCGGCATTATCATAAAAAATATTGCGACGTTCTTCGTCGGACAAGAACTTAAAGGAATTTAGTCCTTTGATCATTGAACCTATTGGTACATTATCAGAACCGAACATAATGCGATCTCCAAGACCGGCCTCAATAAAGTCTTTTAAGAGCTTTTTATGTATTTTATCCGGATAAATACTGTTTAGGATCGACATATCTGCATACACATTGGGGTGCGTTTTCATAAGTTCAATGGCCTGTTTATGAAATTTGACTTCCCCACCATGCATCAACCAAATTCGAAGGTTCGGATATTTTTCCAGAACCGGTTTAAGTAGCAGGGGATTCCCCATTTCCCCATTGAAGTTTGGGCAGCAACCCGACATGCGTTTCTTTGGGGGTGGCCCATCAGCTGCATGAACCCCCACGGGAATCGAATATTTTGCAGCAAGGTTGAAATAGGGGTCCAGGTGATCATGCGAGGGTTTAATACCATAATAGACGTATAGCAGTTCTCCCATTACATCCATTTGTCCAGCTTTGTACTGTTTTTCCAACCAACTAATCTCAGGCCAACCGCTGTTTTCTTTAAAACAGGGATACATTCTTGGGTAGGTGCCGTCGGTACAGGGAAAGGTAGGGCCAATTATGAATTTATCCGGGGCCGACTCTTTCCATTGACGAGCCAGTGTTCGGTTAGCACCAGATAACACAGACAACACGACGTTATAGTCTTTCATATGCTGCAGTACCGATGGTAGATCCGAGTTTATGTTTTTAGATCCTTCATTTGTGGCATGCAGATGTACATCAATAATGGGGAGTGATTGTTGAGGAGCTGTTTGAGCTACCGCGATATTGGTAAAACAGATCAGTAAAAATGACAAACAGTATTTGTTGATACACATGCTGAATCCCCTTATTTGTTAAGTAGTTGGGCTAACGCCCGCTGATTAACCGGCAGGCGCAGGAGTGTTGAAATTGTTTACAATTGAAAGATTAACCATAAAAAGGGAAGTGGGCAAGAATGGCACTGAATCCGCTTGATGCTAAGAGTACTCAATAAATGGGAGGCAGATAAGGAACAGGCACTTGTCCGTCATTGAGGGATCTGTTAACCTACTGTACAAATACATCATCCTATGTGGTTGTACGCCCAATCTCCGGGTTAAACGTTTTGATGTATCTATTTCAAACCATCAATTACTTCCCGATAATATTCAATGAGCAGCCTCTCTTGGCCTACCAGTTCTGAAAACCGTAACTGAAACTGAATCAGCGTTGCATCAATATTTTCGAGATTGTGGGTTTCACGTTCAAAAAAAATTTTAGATATATCCTGAATTGTTTGATTGAATATTACATCCTGCAGCGCATAGACACCGGTTAATGTTTCCACGGTTTCAAAATTAAATTCATTTACGATATCAGTAGATTTTGCAGTCTCCCATGCCGTGCTGCTCAGGTTAGAATCGATGAAACTGCGGTCATCTGTCAGTATTTGCAAATTGAAAAATGGCTGAGCAATTAATTGCTGTTTTAAACTGTCACTCTCTCCTGCGACAATTTGTTCGGTCCGTATTCTGATCCGGTCATGAACCGTTAACCAGTTTTCTAGCACACTAAGATTTCTTTCTAATTCTGCAGTGATCTTGTTTATGGCTTTTTCTTTTTGCCTGGAGGTTTCAATATTTTGAACAACCTGATTCAGAAACAGCGCAAGCATTACACTGAATACGATCAGGGTTCCTTCAAAAAGGTAATTTTTCCATTTTTTAGACTGCATATCTCGATTGTTACATTTCTGTTTATAAGTATTTTTAGGAACTTGAACATAAAAGCACAAAGAGGAATAGGGATTGAGTTACAAGTATTGAAGAACCCAATCAATAAACATTCTTTCGCGATCTAAATAAATGAGTGTTATGCCAATCATATTGTAAATACCATGGATAAGGATATTCAGAGTTAAATTGTCTCTGTTTTTATAAAATATAATCGACAAGATAAGACCAATTAATCCTGTAGTAATCATTCCCGAAATACCCTGGTATAAGTGAGCCATACCAAATAGAGTTGATATTGCAAATGCTGAAATTAACCAGTCCCTGTTCGTACCGCCAAGAATTTCTGCGAATCTCTTCATAAAAAAGCCTCTATATAAGAACTCTTCTCCGAAAGCGGCAACAATCCACATAAACACAACAAACATTAAATAATTACCAAAGTTACTGCGAATACTATCCAGTTGACTTAAATCGATGGAGCCCCAATGGAGTTCAACAAACGGTTGAATGACTAAATCCATGACTATGAAAATCAGCATTGCGTACAAAACAGCCCGAACGAATGTTTTTCTCCACTTAAGCTTACCAATCCCGAATTCAATCCAATTATAGTTGCTGGCCCAAAAAGTTATCAAAGCCACAGCTATTCCAAATATATAGCCCAATCCACCTGTTAAATAAGAAAGAACAGAACTGATTAATATGATGGAAATGACAATTGTTGGCTTCCTTAAATAAGCATGAACTTTATTTTTCATGAGATTAATGGTTGTTTCAATAGAGGCGCTGTATTTTAAAATTCCTGTAGCGCTTGCTGTTTAATGGGTTCCATCTTGAAGGCAATAAATGCAATGAAAACACGAAGTTTCTTTAGGCTACCCATTGCAGAAGCAGCAGTAAACGATTACCCCCGCCTTGCAACCCTTTGTGCCCGGAGTAATGATTTTTATGCACCTTCTTCTTTATGGATAACTGACCATCATCATTTCAGTCGTAGTTTATGTGGACTAGTCTTGGGAATACGTTCAATAATGCCGCGAGCTTCCAAGTCAAGTTTTACGGTTACTATGTACCAAACCACCTTTCCATCAAATGTGTCGGCTAAACTTTCAACTGCCAAATCTGTTAGATCCTCATAGCTAATTTCTTTATGGTCAGCTATTGTTTGAAGAATAAATTCTTTGATGGTATCGTATCTTCTTTTTAGGATATTAACTCCTTGCTTACCTTGAGGATGGAGTGTCATTATTTTTTCTTCAGCCATATTTAGCATTGTTTTTAAATGTGTAAAGACTAAACCAAACTCCAACTAGCACAAATGAATTAGATGATCAAACACGTTGTTATAAACTATATTCAACAGGAAGTGTATACCAATTCATTTGTGGTAAGTTACTAACTAACCCAATAGTCACCCCACTTAATGAAGTGATTATCATAATTCTTTTAAACGATCTATTCTTAATATTATAAACTATAAATGAAATTATAGCAATAATAAAAAGTCGAATGGGGGGGGTTAGTCAAAATGTTTTAGGTGGGAATGGTTTTTGAGGCCCTTCACCAGTTGCTCATCGGCTTAGTTATATTTCTTTTTGATATTAAACCCGCCGCCATCCCCGGTCCGTACCAATGATTTGAAATGCTGTACTCAAGGCAAAATACTGCCAAATTAAACTGTCTTATCCCGGCCCAGTCTCCCAAGGTGAAGGCCAGTCATGACAAGCCATATAGGGTGTATGACAATAGCAATGACTGCTGCAATCAATATAATCTGATCATCCCCCAAAAATGATGTGATGAATGTTAGGATTCCTCCGATTCCAGCAATGACTCCAAGATAGCCAATGGAAATAGGGAACCGGTTATTTTTAAAAGTCAGGTAGCCTATTGAGAAAAACCAGGGACTAAGGGTGACGAATCTGAGGTTCAGGCTTGCATCGAGAGAAGCAATGCCGATGAGATCTACTGCATCTTTGACTGCGGCGTCTAGCTGATTGTAACCAGAGGCAAGACGGTTGATTTGATAGTAATCAGCTGTGTTGGTAACGGCAATGATCACATAGCCAATGATCGCTAAGGTAGATAGCCATCGCACTAAGCCGGAATTCGTAGATCGCATTACATCGGTAATTGCAAGGACCCCAGCGATTGCTAACAAGGACGCAATCGAAGCCCCCCAGTTGACCACCAGCCAAGCTTTTGAAGCCAATGGTCTATCAATGAAGAACTGTGTGATTGAGGCAATCGAGTTCCAGTCGAAACGACCAAGCAGGAAAATGATGAATACAATACCGCTCACAGCAAACAAAATACCAGCAAGTATTGAACAAATACTGCCTACCTTAAGCATACTTTGGTCTTCCAAATATTCACTTGAATGAAGCATATTTTACTCCGGTTGAGCAGTTTTACAGTCTCGCGAGATTGCACATAAGGGACGTACGAATGTTGAATAGCTAAATAATGAACGGAACTTAAAAAAGCTAGTGCCGGGAGGCTTTTCTGACATTTTCCTTTTTGGGGGGCGTTTTTTAAAAAGGATCTTTGAATGCAATCATTGCATCTAAATTTTCTTCAAAATCAGCGGCTGACATTTGGTTCCCTTTTGTCAACGTGTCTGCAACATCCATTGCATCATCAACAGTTTTATCCCATAAGCGCAATAATCTGTCGAATTTCTTCACTAAAATTTCAAGGTCTAACTTCTGTACGTACCAGATTAAAGCTATAACAATTGCTAATTTTTTTATTTCCTCTAGGTTTCTTCCTCTCTGGCTTATTAAATAGATAATTTTGGCTCTTTCAATCGGACCAACATATTCAAAAATGTTATTTGATTCGCCCAGTTCTTCATATAAGTTTTCAACTTCTTCACGTTCAAAACCTCCTTGGGTTGAAGCACTTACTAGTAACTCTTCTTTTTTCATTGCTAATCGAGCAGAGTAAATAAGTATTCCGAGGAAATTAGCAGTTAAAGCAATCCAGACTCCTAGAGAGCCAAGTTGGATTACGCCAACAATAATTAATGAGAGATCAGCAACAAACAATATTGATTGGGTTAACTTTGAAGTTTCAATTTTTTCATATCCCAGCCATAGAGAGAATATGAAAAGTAGAATTGAAATAACCTCAAGAATTGATCCCATCTATCCGAGCGGATTTTATTTAAGTCAATATAACGACATCGCGGCCCACTACGCACAAGTATGGAGACTGTATACAAGCCATAGCCGCCAACGTCTTGAATTAATTATAATATAAAAGCTTAACTAATAAATAAGAAGGGGGCAAGAATGGCCCTTAATCCACTGGATGCATTTCAGTTCAAGCTTCCCCAAAACTCTATCACATTTAAAGTTTCGATCTCTTTATTGGGAAACATTCTTCTTACTTCATCAGCCTCATTTTTATCAAAACAGTAAAATTCAATTTTCTCTAACTGATTATTTTCAATGATTGATGTGAATAGATGAATATCATTGTTGGGAGATAGACCTAAAATTCTCAATGTTCCTTTTACTTTTTCCAATTCTTCAGTTGGATATTTGTCTTTAAATTTTAGTTCAGGGTTTTGCGCTTTTAAAGTTATTCCCTCAAATAAATTTTGCGTTATATAGTTTGACGAATTCTTCCAGTCGTTGATCTCTTCTTTTATCTCAGGATTGTCTTTATAGCCTTCAGCCATACTATCCATATAATTATTAGCACGTTTATATTTCTTACTTGCAAATTCTTTTAATTGACCACCATAAGCCATAAGGGCATTAGAATAGAGGTGCCGATTATCATCATTTATATTAAAACCTTGGGCAGGTCGATCAGAAATCTGGTTTCTAAAGCTTTCAATGTCATAAGTTTCGCTTAACTCGTCAAAGGAGCCATGTAAATGGTAAATTTTTGAATCTACAAAGTTTTCGAGATTCCGATCATAATTTGTAGTAAAAATCTTATCATGATCTTCCAGATAGCTCCGTAAACTCTTAGGAAAGTTTTGATAAATTTCTTGAATTTTACCAGAGTTATAGATTGCATCAAGAAAAAAGCGTTTAAGTACTTCCCTTGTTTCACCTCTTTGAGGATTATGAATATTCAATTTAGAGCAAAGGAGGTCATGCAAAAGGAAGTAATCCTCTAACCCAATCTCGTAAACACTGTATTCTTTTTGAGCATCATACCTTTTTTGTAAATCATTCAAGGATTCTTTTTCAAAGTTAACGAAGGCATAGCTATCAAATTCACCCCGCAGTACCGCTGGAAAAATTCCATTAAGTTCAGATATCCATCTCATAACTTCTTGGGGATAATCTACTGACGGAAAACTTCCGGCTAAAACATTATTTATTGCACGTCTAATAATATTTCCATTTAGATATTCTTTCCCTCCATACTGTATATTTATTCCATTACCGATCAGAATAGATTTCATATGCTGTAGAATTGGATGAACTGTATAACAACATTACGCATAACTAGCAGCCATCAACGCGTTGAATTAATTACTAATGACAGCTTAACTAATAAATAGGAAGGGGGCAAGGAACTGGCGCTTGCCCACCAAAACTGCACTCTGGTAGAGCAGTGGGGAAGATGTTGCTTGTCCCATTTGATAGGGACTACTCTGCTTCCCCCTTCGAAGGGGGAAAATGAATTCCGGCGATAGCCCGGAAGAAATAGGGGGATGTTATAGCAACACGCTGGCAAATCCCCCTAACCCCCTTTGAAGAGGCTGTGAGAAAATACCAAGTCAAATATATAT
>NZ_JAALLS010000028.1 GCF_011059105.1 Fodinibius halophilus
TAACTGGGTGTCCACCAAAATGTAGCAAGTTCATGGATCTATTCGTGTTGTCAGTTATTTTATTAGTTATCTTATTTACGGATCTTATCCCTTTTGAAAAAGGCTTAACCTATTCATTGAGTCTATTATTTTTACTCTGGGGTATATCATGGTTTATTCAATTAGCACTATTGACACAGAATAAAACGAACTATTTTGTATTGGGTCAGTGGATAGTCTGGTTCTTTTGTTCGGGGTTGCTATACTTTGGAGCTAAACTGATGTAAAATTACCTAACCCGCGCATTTATTAGACTACCCTACCGAGTTGAGATGTGCAAAACCATCTCTCATATTTAACAATACCAGCACGGCGGGAGACAGGCTAGCCCTCCCGTAAGGCCTCGAGCCTAACCCTTGAATTTGCCCTCCCGCCGGTGGTATTACCAACACCTAAATAGCATTCAAGCGGACGTGCCTCACCTTTCATCCCTGCTAATTTGGAGGTGGATAAGTTAAGGGTAATTTGATTGGGAAAAGTACTTTCCAATATATCCATGCAATAACAACGGCTATAACCAAGACAGAAATAAAATAGAGGTAGTTGAGGCCTTACTATAAATGAGATTAATCTATACAAGTTTTAATCTAATACTATTTATCATTTTATTTAGCGGCTGTAATTCCAAGTCAGAAAATGCTACCCCCACTGACCAGTTTGACACAAAAATACAATTAACGTTAATTAATGAGTGGAAAATTAATTCCCCTGCCGTAGTTCCTGATCCGCGATCCGCAGGAGTAATACTCAAGGATACAAGCCTTGTTCTTGCTGATTACTCCTTAAATACAATCAATCGTTTTGATAAACAGGGTTCGTTACTCCAAACACTTGGAGGCACGGGCCGAGGACCTGCTGAATTCACTAATATTACAGATGCTGCAATCAATTCCAATGGTAAAGTAGCTGTAGCTGACCTTAACAACGCCAGATTTACGATCCTAAATATTTTTGGGGATTCGCTGGATATAGAATCATTAGATCCGGGTTGGCATACCAGGTTACATTGGGTGGCAAATCAATTGGTAATTACTAACAATCCGTTCAAAGAGGGAGCCAGCAATCCCAGTGATATTTTTATGCGTTTATATGATCCGGAATCAGGGGAAAAGGAAGCATTTTTTCAAATGGAACTGGAATGGGGTGATTCTGTGCCCGATGATCAGAAATCCTGTACCTTTTGTGGGCTTCATTTTATGAAAGATTTGGTTTTCTTCACCTCTCCCCAAGATACCAGCTATAGAATATATAAGATAAATCCCCAAACAAATGAGACCCTTCTTTTTACACGTTCTGGCATTCCAGCAGTTACATACACTGATAAGGAGATAAAAGAACTGAAAAATGAAAAACAAAGAATGCACCAAATTACCGGATTGAACTCAAAAGATAAGATACCAACTCACAAACCTCGTTTTATTGACTTTTTCCCGGATCAAAAAGGGCGACTCTGGGCTTTGCTTACTCCATCTGAAGCAGAAGCACCTGTTTTCGATATCTTCTCCCAAGATGCAACCTATATTGGAAGTTTGCGAGCTCCTCAAGGTACTTTATCAGCCCGTTATATTCCAAATCATTACATACTATTTATTTATAAAACGGAAGACCCAGACATATGGAAAGGTGGGTTATATAAATTTTTAGATCAAAGGTGATAGTTATAAAGTCTATTGTGTTAAGAAATAGATAAAAAGCAGTATATAGCGCTGTTTTACACGCCCCCTTACAGCAAGGTCATTATCCCTTATTACTTTTCGTTAATGCTTAATGATCTTTGGAACTGATATTGCCATGAATTTTACATAATTGTAATCATTTTTTATGATTAATAATTGTCTTCCATACTTAAAATTAAGGATATGTTTTATTTCAAGAGTACTAAAAAGCCCGCACCAATTGCACTTTCTTTAGGAATTCTTGGCGGTACTGTTCTTATTATAACAACTTTACTCACCTCAAAAGGATTTGCCATCTTTATTCCATATACTGCTCTTATAATAGCAACATTTGCTGTATTACGAGCGGTACATTGGTCCTCGTTCTCTAAGCGATTCACCACATCATTTCTTACTTTTATGGTTGCGACTATTATACTGTACCTATTTATCGGCATTTTCGATGCAGGCACCATTTTAGAGATTCCAGTTTTGGGTCACATATGGAGATTTGGACTTTTGGCTGTGATTGGTGGCGCTCTTAGTTTTGCTGTTGCCTATCTTGCAGATGTTGGTAGAAGCCAAATAACTGAGTAATTAGTTAGTATAACCAGCGCACTAGCACCATTGCCTCCCTCCTGCTTTCTGCTCGTTTTGTTTTCTGGGCTTCAAATAGTAAACTGCAATCGAATTTACATTCACACGGGTATCAGTTATGCCCAAGGTTGTTAAAGAGCTTTTTAAGTCCCCCATTCAAAATATTATTCAATGCTATCACGTAATGCTATGGTATGGGATACCAGTCCTGAAATTGTAAATTTGGGTACCTTTCATCTGCCCTTTCCTGTTGCTATATGGGGAATTATCGTTGCTATTATTGCAATTTTTTATAGCTATCCTAAGATCATCCCGGAAGAAAAATCACAACAACAATCGTCCACCTGGAAATTTTGGGGACTGATAATTAGTGCATTCATTGGTGGGCAGCTAATCTTTTTAATATTCCCTTCTCCTGAGATTCAACAAATAGGGCCCATTCGGTTCCGTTGGTATGGACTGCTTTTTGCCAGTAGCTTTGTTATTGGATCATTTATTATGCATCACATGTATAATAAAGCTGGTTTTACCCAGGAAGACCTTGACCGGCTGCTAATGTTTATAATAGTTGGCACTGTTATCGGGGCACGGTTGGGGCATGTTTTATTTTATGATTTTCAGCTTTATCTGCAAAATCCATTAGAAATCATCAAAATTTGGAATGGCGGATTAGCTAGCCATGGAGCAGCTATTGGTATTTTATTAGCCATCTATTTTTACGTAAAAAAGTATGAAAAAATGAGTTTCTTTTGGCTAGCTGACCGCGTTGTTGTACCGGTATCTATCGGTGGAGCCCTCATCCGGTTGGGTAATTTCATGAATTCTGAAATCGTGGGCCAACCTACCGATTTGTCTTGGGGAATTGTTTTTGCCCGCCGGCCCGATTTAAGTATGGTGCCACGTCATCCAAGTATGCTTTATGAGGCACTGCTTTGTCTATTTATATTTGCCATCATTTGGTACATCTATAAGCACTACGAAAATAGGCCACCTGAAGGCGCAATGTTTAGCATGTTTTTAGTAACATTATTTGGCGGTCGTTTCTTTCTTGAATATTTGAAACATCAGCAAGCAGCCTTCGCTACCGGTGCATTAAACATGGGGCAATGGCTAAGCATTCCACTGGTTGCTTTTGGTCTCTGGCTGCTTTTTAGAAAAGTAAAATGGTCAACTCAAATTGATAATAAGAATTTGAAATAATCTGTGATTTAATCACAATATATTTAGTGCTCTACAAATAGTGTATTAGTCGTATAATCCCTTCTCATAGGCTTAAAACTAATTTTGGACAAACAAATCTGTACCCGTTTCATTTTGGGCCATTTTCACACCAATCCGAACTCCAATTAGGTACAGTCTATACAGCCTCACTTATTGACATAGACCTTCTAGCAAGTGAGCATGAAGGACTGCAAGACTAAGACCGCCCCAATTATGTGGACTTCTGGGTGGCATTTGCTTTGAGATTTTGTAGCTTGCTCTTACATACCGATAAATAATAATTGGTTGAAAAATATGATTAGAAATGAGCCTGTTATTGCTGTACAGGATGTAGACGCCAGTGCCACGTGGTATCAGACGCTGTTTGATTGTAATCGATCTCATGGTCATGGTGGGGATAAGTTCGAAATTCTTACTGATGATGAGGGATCTGTTCTTTTGTGCCTTCATGAATGGGAAGTAGATCAACATCCAACAATGATGGATACAACTATAACGCCAGGAAATGGACTTATTCTATATTTTCGAACCGATCGCTTAGAGCAAATACGGAACCAAGCAGAGAAGCTGGACACGGAAATTGAAAGAGATATCGAGCGGAGTCCTAATTCCGGTGAAGAAGAATTTTCAATACGAGATCTGGATTGCTACTATCTCACAATTTCTTCTTACCATGACTATGGACATGGTTATAAATAATAACCGCCTCTAAAGCTTGCTTATCAAATAAACAATTATTTGCACCCAAGTATGCCTAAGCTTGTTATAGAACTGTCATAAATCTTTATAGATATGTTCATAAAAATTCTTCGTCCATTATCAGTTATTTGGGTTTCTTTGTTCCTATCTTCCTGTGCCTCTATACCTATTACTTTAGATAAGCCTCAAAAGATGTTTCCGGCAGATCTTCCTTCAAACGTCTGTTATTTAAAAACGGTACGAGCGGTTAGGATAATTGGTTTTCGTACTGGGTATAATTCAACCGGTACATTGATTGAAGGCCAATACCTCGTCACCGCTGCACATAATTTATATGACTCTTGGCGTACCAGGCTCTTGGGGGTTCAAGTAACTTGCAAGGCTGATGATGGAAGTATTGTTACTTCGATTGTTTCCAAAGAAGGTATTAGTAAGACTCGCAAAGTCAGCCATTACAATAAAGAGTACGCAACTGATTACGCTTTTTTGAAATTGAATAAGCCTATTCCGGTTACCGAAATACTAACGCTGACCAGAGATACCAATATTGAAAATGTGCAAGAAATTGAAGTCGCAGGTTACCCCAGTATCAAACTGGAACATCTCACTGGCAAAGTTAAACACCCAATCCCCAATGATTCTACATTTTATTACGAGGTAGATACTAAAAAAGGAATGAGTGGTGGACCTGTTTGGCCAACATCGCAAAGTACGGGTACCGTCCCTCTATTGGGTATACATGTCACAGAAGGTAGGGCTCGGATTGTTAACAGTGACCTGATTGATGATTTTGAAAACTGGAAAGATAGCTTAAAATAGCGTTCTGATATATACTTTAACGCCTTCACCGAATTGGTGTGGGATTATTTGATGTTATCAGCTCTGTAAAGCTACCTCTTTATTGGAATGGCCTCACTATGGAGTGTATGTTCTTTTTTCAGTAAAAAAATCTCTCCATAGAACAAGACACGGAAAAAAGTGCCCGATTACACATAAAATTCGTTGTCTGAGAAAGCCCTGCAGGGCAAGTCGGCTGTAGGTTCTTTTTCTATTTATTCAAAACCCGTGTCATTAGGTGTGCAAAAAGCACCCCTCAGGAATCACACAGTTTCTTCGGGGAGATTGCCGCGTCGTACCAATAACCCACGGTACTCCTCCCCGTAAAACGGGGCACCGCGCAATGACAGACGTTGGTTTAAAAATTATAAGCGGTGTCACTGAGAGAGATTCCGGCGATTTTGTAAGCCCGCAATAGTCACTCTTTCTCAGCTCGCGAAGTACACCAAAGCCCAAATAATACAACCACTTGTCATCCTGAACTTAGTTCAGGATCTCCTCAAAAAAGGTTCGGCAAGTAAACCCCAAGTAATTACCTGCACTCAAAGGGCTATTGAGTCAAAGAAGTAGTGTCTACGTAGACACTACTTCAGAAGGCGTGTCTGGGCATCCATATATTTACCTCTGCCCTGCTAACATGCTTTTTCAGCGTTTTATATTCCATTAATCTTTTGAACACGACAATAGTTATCTTGATATTAGAATGTGTACACAATAAAAAGTGGTACCCGTGAAAAGGTTAGTCATACTTCTGATCATATCAGTTTTACTCAATTGCGAAAATACCAAGTCTCCCGTTCAGCCCAAGATTGGAGAAGAATTTACAATTGAATATGGGCAAGAAATCACTATCCCTGAAGAAGGTATCACCCTTCGGTTTAATGATGTTTTGACAGACTCAAGGTGTCCCCAAGGGGTATCTTGTATTTGGTTGGGGAATGCAGAAATTGTTATTGAATTGAATGACACTAAGGCAAACCTTAATACTCTACTAGAGCCCAACCAAGTTCGTTTTTCTGAATATAAGGTCCAATTTCTCTCACTAAAACCCTATCCTAAACACGATGTAGAGCTTGAGAATAAAGATTATTTTGCTAAACTTTTGATCTCAAAAAATTGATTCCAATATCTAACTCTACAAATAAAAAAATATCATCATTCAAGAATGGTTGCGATGAAGAAATCATTTTTTGACGCTCTAATGATAATAATAATGGGTGCCCTATTGTCAATTGTGGTTTATTTCAATCTTGATGAGCTTTTTTTAAAGTTTGCTATGATACCATTACTCATATTTTATTTTGTTGGCCAATATTCCCAGAGAGAATTTGGAAGAGTGGGTAAAGACACGACCTAAAAAGTTATACCCTTGGTAACCATTATATTAGCAAGCGCTCGATTTCTATGGTATGAATGATCTGCTGATTATTTTAACAGCTTGGCTTGGTGGACGGTGCCCCACCAAAGCCTGTAAGATAGCCATCAAACTTCCGGATAGCATTACTGCATATTGGGGCAACCAGTCTAGGTAGCCTATGATTCTACTTTTTTAGTCCCATTTTTTTAATTACCTATTAGATAATGAGTTAATCAACTGACATACCCTTGTCATAAGGACATTATATCTTGACGGTGAATAGAAATGCTATAAATCACATAGAAATGGAAAACCTAATAATAGAAACTACTCCTGACGTAGAATCGGCTTTCAATAAATACCCTGCCTCGGCACGAAAAAAGATGGTTGCACTCCGAAGCTTGATCATAGAAACAGCTAATGAAACGGAACAAGTACCAACATTAGAAGAAACGCTAAAATGGGGCGAACCAAGCTATATTGCCAAACATGGAAGTACTGTGCGAATTGATTGGAAAAAAAAGACCCCCGACCAATATGCAATCTATTTTACCTGTTCAACCGAATTAGTTCCAACATTTAAGCGACTGTATTCCGATGTATTTGAATTTGAAGGAGATCGTGCTATTATCTTTCACATGGATGAAGAAATTCCAAAAGTTGTGTTAAAAAAATGTATTGCGGCGGCATTAATGTATCATAAAGTAAAACAGTTGCCTACGCTTGGTTTGTAGTAAATTGCCTGTAAGTAGATGATCATTTAAAGGATTTCAATAATCGATGAGAACCATTTTGTTTTTAGCTTCCAAGTTGTATGCTTTTTGTAAGGTTTGATATTCATTGTTCAATGCCTCGTATATACACAAAATCCATCAAGATTAACCAAGATTAAAATGAAGTTCAAAACGATACTCACCCTTAGTCTCTTTTTCATATTCTATGGCATTACCCAAGCACAAACCTCCCAGGAATCATCAAATACCGGTGAATTCGGAATCAGCATTGCTCCTTTTGGTTCCAGCGGTGTTACCCACTTCGGAAAAACTTTAGGTACTCCGGGTTACGATGGAGATACATTTTTTTCAGTGGGGATTATCTATATTCATCCATGGAAAAATTGGTTAGATATTGAGACAGCAGTTGGGTATACAAAACATCAAATGAAGGTAACCCCGCATTTCAATCCCGGTAGTAGCACTGAGCCTTATTTTACCGATGTTTCGCTGATAGATATCCCGATTTCATTAAGAGCTAACTTTCTTCAAATTTTCTATGCCAACAGTGGCGTGTTATTTGATATTGACATTAGTCAAGCGAACGCCGTAGACAACCAATCAGGAATAGGTTGGATGGCCGGTCTTGGAGCTAATTATGAATTTGATTCCGGGACATCAATATTTGTAAATCCATATGTTAAGTTACATTCCATCTTTCCTTTTTCAGCAAAAAGATCAACGCATCAACGAGTACTTGAGGCAGCAATACGTTTTGGTGTCACCTATAAATTTTAAGCATTAAGAACGTTCTGATCTTTTTTTATAACGATCGCATTTAACGATACTTCTAAAACAAGCTTCAATACCGAATAACATTCAAAGATACTCTGATTATTTTATATCAATAATAAGACTCTTGTTTTTTGAGGATGCTCTAAACTTTTGAATATAAGCTCGTTAGCATTTTGGGTATTAGAACTAAAAAAGGGACAGCCTGTTTCCAAGCTGTCCCCATTCCATTATTGAGATAGAATACGTTTGTTACCAAGATCGGTTATTATCCTGATAACAATATTGACTACTACTTTAATCCAGATCAAACCGATCCAGGTTCATCACTTTATCCCATGCTGCTACAAAGTCCTCAACGAACTTCTCTTCGGCATCATCCGTAGCATACACTTCGGCAAGCGCACGCAGTTCAGAATTTGAACCAAAGATCAGATCAGCACGGGTGCCAGTCCACTGAAGTTCACCGGTGTTACGATCGCGGCCCTCAAACACTTCCTGGTCATCCGATTTCGCCTCCCACGTGGTACTCATATCAAGGAGGTTGGCAAAGAAGTCGTTCGTTAAGGTTTCCGGATTGTCGGTAAACACCCCGTGGTCGGAATCATCATAGTTGGTATCCAGCACACGCATACCGCCCAGCAGTACCGTCATTTCAGGTGCTGTTAGTGACATAAGCTGTGCTTTATCTACCAAGAGTTCTTCTGCTGTAGCATTCCGGTTGGTGTCGTAATAGTTGCGGAAGCCGTCAGCGTCAGGCTTGAGCCATTCAAATGATTCTTCATCGGTCTGTTCGGCAGTTGCATCTGCACGACCCGGCTCAAATGGCACTTCAACATCATGACCGGCCTCTTGTGCTGCCTGCTCAACAGCTGCACAACCGCCGAGTACAATAAGATCAGCCAGTGAAACTTTCTTATCCCCTGACTGGGAATTATTGAACTCTTCCTGTATATCTTCCAGCGTTGAAAGCACCTGAGCCAATTGTTCTGGGTTGTTTACCTCCCAATCTTTCTGGGGAGCAAGGCGAACACGAGCCCCATTGGCACCACCTCGTTTGTCCGAATCTCTATATGTAGCGGCAGAAGCCCATGCTGCTGATACCAGTTCTGATACTGAATGTTCGGAATCCAAGATCTCTTCCTTCAGTTCAGCAATATCTTCTTCGTTAATAAGCTCATGATCAACTTCGGGAATGGGATCTTGCCAGATCAGATCTTCTTCGGGGACTTCCGGTCCGAGATATCGTTCTTTTGGTCCCATATCGCGGTGGATAAGCTTAAACCAAGCGCGAGCAAAAGCATCAGCAAATTCATCCGGATTCTCATAGAACCGTTTCGAGATCTTTCTGTACTCAGGATCTGCCTTTAGTGCCAGATCTGTTGTGAGCATCATAGGATCATTCTTCTTGCTCGAATCATGGGCATCGGGCACGGTATTTTGTGCTTCTTCATCTTTGGGTTCCCATTGCCAGGCACCGGCCGGACTTTTCGTTAGCTCCCATTCATATTCAAACAGGTTTTCAAAAAAGCCCATATCCCATTCAATAGGGTTGCTGGTCCAGGCACCTTCTAGCCCACTCGATATGGTATCACCGGCTTTTCCACTGCCGTAATCGCTTTGCCAGCCCAATCCCTGCTGTTCTATAGAAGCCGCTTCGGGATCTGCCCCTTTATGATCTTCGGAAGCAGCACCATGAACTTTACCGAAAGTATGTCCCCCGGCAATAAGTGCTACGGTTTCCTCATCATCCATTGCCATACGCGCAAACGATTGGCGTATAAATTCTGCTGCTTTTTCTGGGTCCGGTTCGGCATTGGGCCCTTCAGGATTTACATAAATGAGCCCCATGTGGTCTGCGGCTAATCGTCCTTCCAGATTTCCGTCTTCATCGTGGCGTTCATCTGCCAGCATCTCATTTTCAGGTCCCCAGTTAACATCTTTTTCGGGTTCCCAGATATCTTCGCGTCCACCGCCAAAGCCGAAGGTTTCAAAACCCATCGATTCCAATGCGCAATTTCCGGCTAAAATCATCAGATCGGCCCAGGAAATTTTCTTGCCATACTTCTTCTTCACCGGCCATAACAGACGGCGTGCCTTGTCAAGGTTAACATTATCGGGCCAGCTGTTGAGCGGAGCAAACCGCTGATTACCGGTACTTCCACCGCCTCGTCCATCTGCTACGCGATAGGTTCCGGCACTGTGCCAGGCCATGCGGATAAAAAGCCCACCATAATGCCCCCAATCTGCCGGCCACCAATCCTGAGAGTCGGTCATCAGATCATAAAGGTCCTGCTTTGCTTCCTTTAGATCCAGCTTTTCAAATTCTTCTGCATAGTCAAAATCTTCATCCATTGGGTCCGATAATGAGGAATGCTGACGAAGGATGTCCAAATTCAATTTGTTTGGCCACCAATCTCGGTTTTGAGTCCCCCCTCCGGCTGTTTCTCTGTGCGATCCATTGTGAAATGGGCACTTACTGATATCTTCCGTGTTACTGTTTTCAGAGCTTTTGCTGTTTCCCATGATACCACAGTTTTATTGTTACAGATTATTTTGAATAAACATAGTAAATCATAAACTGAATTGTTGATAGTTATTTATTATTACCCTGATTCCATTTAGTTATATAAGCAACCTATCAACCTTGCCATAAAAGAATTAGTTATATTGACTATTATTCTTAATATCATAATGAGAGATTGCTGCCAGTATTTTTCTAAAAAACTAGATACTTATAATCTGAAATTCATCATGATATGAGCATATTAAAATCATACTGTAATTTTGTTCTGCTTTCGCTCCTTTTTCTTTTTATAGGGATATCCCCGGCATTTGGTCAAAAAGCTCCAAAGTCTGTTGATAAGGTGTATGAACAATTCAGCAAAGCCTACGAGCAGTTAAACCTGTCTATGGTCGCGGCCCTCTATCATAAAGAAGCCTACTACTTGACTCCCAACCCCGAAGATAGCATCAGGAAAGGTATTGGGAATATTATTGATAGTTTTAGAGGGACCTTCGAAAGTGCCCAAAAACGAGGCTCATCTTTGAAGATCTCGTTTGATATTGTAGAAAGAGAAACGTCAGGTAATATGGCCTACGATGTGGGATATTATAAATTTGAGGCCTTCCCCAACGAGGGTAAACCGTTTAAATCTGCAGGAAAGTTTGTTACAATTTTACGAAAAAAATCGGATGGGAGATGGCAATTTGTAGTTGATGCTTTTAGTGATGCCCCTGTCACCGCTTTTAAGCAATAGCTCTTTATAGCCATCAGTACAAAACGCTGCCCATAAAAAAGCCCTGCTCACTGTTATGTCAGCAGGGCATCAATAAAACAGTTCTTTTAGAACTTATAATACAGGGTCAGCCGGGGAATAAGGTCGGGATCGAGCTCTGGCCCAACAATAGGATCGGAATATACAATAGCTTCGAGGTTGGGCATTAACCGGATATTATCATCTAGTTTGAAGTCTACGCCCCCCACAATGAATATAGATTCTGCTGTTTCAGCAAACGGAATATATGAATTACTGCTTCCACCGGCATAAGGGTCAAACATATGGTCAGCACGCAGAAATCCATTTACATTATCACTAAAAGCCATATTGGTAAATGCAGAAACTAATTCTACCTCTGTTGAAGCCCCACCAATAAAGGAACCATTACGATGTTGATTGGCATACAAGGCACCAAAATTGAAATCATCAGACCGGTAACCAGCAAAAAACTGAAGGGTCTGGCTATCTGTTTTACTAGGATTGTCAGCTGTATCATTCCAATCACCGTAAACCTCTACTACAAAATGTTCGGTAATTTCATACCCCAGCGATAACATTAACTTTTTACCTTTATCGAGTTCGGTCTTATTGCTATTGCCGTTCCCTACAAAAAAGTGGTAATTCAATTTCCCCCCTTCGTCAATTGATCCTTTAAAAGAGAGCCCCATATCTCGAGAACTTCCGAAATCATGAAGATCGAGCGGCGATTTTTCTACGGATCGATACCCCCATATATCTTCTACAAGTCCCCATGTTGGGGTGGATGAGATACCGGCCAAGATCTGATGCTGCCCATTATTCCACTTCAAGTAAGCATCTTTTACACTGGGAACCATCTTTGAGCTGCTTTGGAAATCCCCGGGATTACTGGTAGAGAATCGTAGCCGACTGGAAAAAGAATCACTGAATTTCCGCTCATAGGTTAAATAAATACGACGGAACCAAAACCCATTTTGGTTTACGATATCGTTGTTATTGTTTTGAGCTATCCAGTAGTAATCACTGAAAACTTTTCCTTTCAGTTTCCCTTTTTCACCTACTGCCACCTGTGCTTGTGATGAAAATGTTAATGTATATAGTAACCCTACACATGCTAGGATGATGCGTTTCATAAATAATTTATTTTTTTTGTACTGATCTTTTTGTGTGCTGTAAAAAAAATATACAGGTACTTATAAGGTGCTGATCTTTTTACCCTTTACCTGCAGTTACCAATAAAAAACGTGGTGCGAGTCTTTAGTTCCCGTTATTATTTGAGTTACGCTTCTTATGTTTAAGAACTTTGGCCTCCATATAAAAGATGAGTTCCTCTGCAATATTTTTGGTCAAGTCGCCTACCCGTTCGAGTTTACGGATTATGGAAAACAAATAAAGATAGTTTTGCGTCTGTTCTACATCTTCTTTGATTAATTTGGCCGTCACTTTGGAGGTCTCGCGATTGATCTTATTCAAGGTCTTGTCGAGTTTAAATACCTTGCGGGCAAGCTCTGTATCCTCAGTAATAAAAGCGTTAAAGACATTACTCATCATCTTAATAGACGTATCGTACATCTCCTTAAGACGCATAGACTCAAAGGTCTTATCGTCAATTTGACGACCAAAATCTACGATATACTTAGCAATACTGTTGGCATGGTCGCCTACCCTTTCCAGGTCTGAGTTTATTTTAAAAGCAGCCATTACGAACCGTAAATCTACCGCAACGGGATTATGCAACGCCAATAACTCCTCACAATCTCTGTCGATCGTAAGTTCGAGACTGTCTACTCGTTTTTCGTTGGCCATTATCTCGTGGGCCAGCTCTTCATCAAAGTTATCAAGTGCTCTCTGCCCTTTCTCAAGCTGATTCTTAACCAAGAACATCAGCTCCAATACGTTGTCTTTTAATAGCTTTATTTCTGTATCAATGTGCTGTGACATGTGATAAGTCCTTTTTATTTTTTTGGGCTATTGATTATCCAAATCGACCGGTAATATAGTTTTGGGTGCGATCTTTTTCAGGATTTGTAAATATTTTTTGTGTATCTCCATACTCAATAAGCGATCCCATATACAAAAATGCAGTATTATCGCTGACTCGACCGGCCTGCTGCATATTGTGGGTCACTATAACGATAGTATAATCCTTTTTTAACTCGTGAACCAGATCTTCAATCTTACCGGACGAAATAGGATCAAGTGCAGAAGTAGGCTCATCCATCAGTAACACTGAAGGTTTTACGGCAAGAGCACGAGCAATACAAAGCCGCTGCTGCTGCCCGCCTGACAGAGAGAGCGCCGACTTGTCAAGGTTGTCTTCAATTTCACTAAAAAGAGTAGCCTGCTTTAGCGAGGTTATTACACGCTCTTCAATAAAGTCTTCATCTTTAATTCCCTGGATGCGTAATCCATAAGCTACATTTTCATAGATAGATTTTGGGAATGGATTGGGTTTTTGGAAGACCATTCCAACGGTTTTTCGCAACTCTTCTACTTTTAGATCAGGATCATAGATATTTTTATCATCTAATAAAATATTTCCATTCATGCTAAAACCGTCGATATAATCATTCATACGGTTAAATAGTCGCAGGAAAGTAGATTTTCCGCATCCCGAAGGCCCGATAAAAGCAGTAATGGACTTTTCTAAAATACCCAAACTAATATTATTAATAGCCTTGAAGTCATCGTAGAACACATCGATGTTCTTAGC
Organism: Fodinibius halophilus; assembly: GCF_011059105.1. GTDB lineage: Bacteria > Bacteroidota > Rhodothermia > Balneolales > Balneolaceae > Fodinibius > Fodinibius halophilus. The sequence continues at coordinate 13,884 of NZ_JAALLS010000028.1, forward strand.
ATGTAATTTATAGTTCTGGGACTTAGAATCCATTTTAGGCTCAGTTTTTTCTTGTGTTGCCTTTGGACTCTTAGTTTCCGATTCCATGATCTTTATTCGCTAAATTGAAAATATTTACTTGTATTACCAGTTCATTTTGTTCTGCCAGCGATTTCTAAGGTATACTGCAATACCATTCATCAAAAAGGTAATAAACAGTAGTACGATAATAGCAGCGGCTGCATTTATGACAAATTCATGCTGTGGACGCGAAACCCAATTAAATATCTGAATGGGCAACACTGTAAATTCATCCATTGGCCCCTGTGGTGCAAAAGGAACATAAGCAAGAGCTCCAACTACAATTAATGGAGCCGTTTCTCCTACCGCTCGTGAAAGGGCCAGGATTACACCGGTTAATATACCCCCAAAAGAGGCCGGTAATATCTGATGCCAGATTGTCTGCCATTTTGAAGCCCCCAGTGCATTGGAGGCATCACGAATAGAGCTGGGAACAGCGCTGATGGCTTCTCGCGTAGATACGATAATAATGGGCAATATCAACAGTGCTAGTGTCAAAGAACCGGCCAAGATACTGTTACCCATCTTCATTATTCGAACGAATGCTTCAAGACCGAGCAAACCGTATATTACTGATGGTACACCTGCCAGGTTTGCAATATTAATCTCTAGAAACTTAGCCAGCTTATTTTTCTTGCCATATTCTTCGAGGTATATCCCCGCTCCCACTCCCAAAGGAAAAGAAATAAGAGTCGTAAGTACCAGTACCCATAAGGTTCCGATCCAGGCGGTATAAATACCTGATTGCTCAGCAAATCTGGAGGGTAAGCTTACTAGAAATTCCCAGCTCAACCGTTCCATTCCCTGGTAGATAATAAAGCCGATAAAAACGGCCAATATCAGCACACAACCTACCGTAGTGCTAATACCCAGGATGCGAAAGGCCTTATCTTTAGTTCTGCTTGTATCCGTACTATTCATATTTCTGTTGATATCTGGTCTTAATCCAATAACTAATGTTATTGAGTATGAAGGTAAAGATGAACAGGGTGATACCTGCTGCAAAAATTGTTTGATAAGCTATTGATCCATGAGGCACATCCCCCATACTAACCTGTACAATATATGAGGTGATGGTTTGTATAGGCACCATCGGGTCAAAGGTAAACCGGGGTTGGCTACCTGCTGCAATAGCTACAATCATGGTCTCTCCTATTGCACGTGAAATTGCCAATATAGCTGAGACTATAATCCCGGAAGATGCTGCAGGTACCATCACCTTAAATGCAGTTTGGAATTTGGTAGATCCCATCCCAAAAGAAGCCTGACGCAAAGAATCAGGTACAGAACTTAAAGCATCTTCACTTAAGGATGAAACAAAAGGAATAATCATTATCCCCATTACGATACCGGGTGACAATGCGTTAAAACCCGAAAGTCCCGGAATAAATGATTGCAATATGGGAGTAACAATCATCAGGGCAAAAAAACCATAAACTACAGTAGGTACTACCGCTAATATTTCGAGTAAGGGTTTTAGAATTTTCCTTACCCTTCTGGGGGCATATTCATTCAAATAAACCGCAATAATGATACCTACCGGTAATGCTACTGTAATAGCAATAAGTGCCGTTAATGCCGTACCGCTTAACAGGGGTAAAATGCCATAACTTTTTTGGGTAAATAGTGGGGTCCATTGGGTAGAGGTGAAAAATTCTACAATGGATACTTTTCCAAAAAAACTAAAAGCCTCAATAGCTAAAATAAGAATGATGCCCAATGTTGTAAGCACCGTTACCAGCGCACAAGCCGCCAGTATCTTTTCAATAATTTTTTCTTTTATCCTCATATGTGTCAACTAGAGCTAAAAAATAAGACTGCCGTATATTAGACGGCAGTCTTACTATATAATTCTATTTTGCTGAAGCCGTGGAGTCTGGCTGAGAATGGAATGTTTTAAATTTCTGCTTCTGTGCCTTGTACGCAGAATCTGGCATAGGTACATATCCAATCTGCTTAGAAAACATGGGGGCCTTGTCCAAGTAGAAATTAACAAATTTCTGAACATTATCACGCTGTGCAGCCTCTTTTCGAACGTAAATGAAAAGCGGTCTGGATAATGGTGAATAGGTATTATTGGAAACGGTTTCTAGTGTAGGTTTTACCACTTTTCCGTTTTCGTTTTCTATGGGCACAAGCTTTAGCTTATTCATATTTTCTTCGTAGTAAGCGAGCCCAAAAAACCCAAGTGCAGAGTCGTCTGTACTCACCCCTTGCACAAGCACATTATCATCTTCACTGGCTGTAAAGTCGCCACGGCTGGCTCCGCTCTCCCCTACAATAGCTTCAGTGAAGTAGTCATAAGTTCCCGAAGCAACGCCGGGTCCAAAAAGGTGCAGTTCCTTGTCTGGCCATTCATCACGAATATCACTCCATTTGGTCACTTCGCCCTGTGCAGATGGTTCCCAAATTGTTTTTAGCTCTTCGACAGTAAGGTGGTCAACCCAATCGTTTTCAGGATTGACGACAACAGCAAGACCGTCAAATGCAACAGACAGTCGCAAATAATCAATACCATTTTCTTTGGCCGTTTTAACTTCACTGGGTTTTATTTCACGAGAAGCATTATTAATGTCGGTTTCTCCGCGCAAAAACTTTTGGAATCCACCACCGGTTCCGGAAACACCAACAGTTACCCGAACATTAGGAGCTTCTTTTCTAAACTCTTCGGCAGCTGCCTCAGTAATAGGGAAAACAGTACTGGAACCGTCAATTTTAATTTCATTATTACCTTCGGAACCACCTGAGCCACAAGAGGCGATAAACAGACCACTGAATAGAACGAGTGCAAAAAACTTTTTAACCATTTTTAAAAGTTAGTTTTAGAATTGAGTTATGATGTGTTTGGCATGCTAATATTGCTGAGATCAAAGGTATCTTAAATTGTGGAAACTAGTGTTAACTCAATATTAAGATTTCTGATATCAAAATTATCAATAAGTCCCTGTACACCATATACGCCTAAAAACCCTGCTTTTTTAAAAAAACACTGTGCATCATTTTAGTTAATTGCCCCCAAAGAAAGATACAAATATTGGACTTTGCTGCTAAAGTCGTACCTTGTTTTTAGGCAGTAAGAAAATAAATAACATTCGTTTTATTACAAACTCATGGATTCTCAAATTTCTGATAAGCTAGCCGTACTTATTGACGCCGATAATGCCCAACCTGCCATTGTTGAGGGCCTTCTTGCTGAAATTGCAAAATATGGTACTGCCAATGTAAAACGAATTTATGGAGATTGGACATCAACAAAATTGCGCGGATGGAAAGAGCATCTTCTGGATCATTCGATACAACCAATCCAACAGTTCGGCTATACTACCGGTAAAAATGCGACCGACAGTGCAATGATTATTGATGCCATGGATCTTCTTTACACCGAACGCTTTGATGGTTTTTGTATCGTCTCCAGTGATAGTGATTTCACAAAGCTGGCTGCCCGAATTAGAGAAGCTGGTTTAATGGTATATGGGTTTGGAGAAAAGAAAACGCCGGATCCTTTTGTCGCGGCCTGTGATAAATTCATCTACACCGAAGTATTACGCAGTGATGTAGAAGAAGAAACAGATCGTTCTTTTAAACAGATGTCTACCAATGAGTTAAAACAAGATACCAAACTTGTCAATCTCACTCGTAGTGCTATTGAGGCTTCATCAGACGAGAGCGGTTGGGCCCACTTGGGACAGGTAGGAAGCTATATTGCAAAGCAGTCTCCTGAATTTGATCCCCGTAATTATGGATATCAAAAATTGGGAGAGCTCGTTAAGGCGATTAAGCTGTTTGAAGTCGAAGAACGTTCTACCGGTCAAGGCCAATCAAAAGCGATATACATCAAAGATGGACGGAAGTAATCGTTTTGTCCAAGCTGGCGATCTCGGTCGCTACTACCAGCTATTCAGAGATGGAGGTTTTCTTAATAAATCTTCTGGCTGCCCATTGGCTCCCCAAAAATCCCATGAACATTGCCAACAGAAGCATCGCACCACACAGATAATACCAGCGACCAAAAGGCCATTCCAATATGCCGAACTGGGGCACATACTTGGGTAACAGATATTGAAACGATAAATACATTACCCCTATTGACAGTAACCCGGCTATGATTCCCTGAACAACCCCTTCTACTACAAATGGGCGACGTATAAAAGTATTTGTTGCTCCCACCAATTTCATGGCTTTGATAAGACCTCGTTTGGCGTATATCGTAAGTCTAATGGTATTAAAAACAAGTATAAGGGCGGCTATTAAGATTAGTACCCCAATGCCCCCTCCCACAGTAGCTACCGTTCTAAAGCGGTCCTCGATCATCTGCAGCAACTGTTGGTTAAACTTTACTTCTTCAACCCCCCGGTATGTTTGAATCTGTTGTACCAGAGAATCTACTTTTGAGATCTCTGTTTCCGGTTTTATCTCTATTTTAAAGGAAGCCGGCAAGAAATCGAGTTTGGCTAATGAGCCGCCTCCTGCTCCAAACTCATCTTTAAAAATAGCTGCAGCACTATCTTTCGAAATATAGTTCACCTTTTGGATCAAATCATTACGATCTAACTTGTTGGAAAGCTCACGGGTGGTACGATCATCCAGATCAATTAAAAATATTTCTACATCAATAGATTTTTTAAGGGACTGCCCTACTTCATAGGCGTTATATGAAACCCGTGCCAAAACCCCAAGTAGTAAAACTGCAATAAAAAGTGAAAAAATGGAGGTAAAAGCAGCCAACCGGGCACGATTCAAACCGGCCATCCCTTCTTTAATAATATATCCTAGACTCATGGTCTGTTTTTCATTTTAATTTCTGAATAATGCACGAACACCAAATATAAACCGGCGCTGCGACATGGGGTATTGAGCTGTCTCAAAGTAGCCGAGTTGACTAACATCATCAAGCACATTTTGCCATCGCAACAAAAACATAATAGAGCGAACCCGGGCGGTAACATCAACATCCAACCTGTTAAAGATTGGCAACAGTTGATCTTGGCTTACCGGTTGCCAGCTGTCAAGTTCGGGATTATAATGGTCGGCCTGGTAACGAAAAGGAGCCATCATCCCGGAAACGCCTGCTTTTACATAGGTAGCACGGTCAAAAAGATATCCCTTCCAGTAGGCACCGCCTTTAAGCCATACGCGCTCAGACGGATTCATCGGTATTTTATTATCCGGTTTTAGATAACTATCGGCAAAACGGTGTATCGTGGCAGATCCATTGAACTCGAAGTGGGTTAAATCCCAATTAAAAAAGAAGGTTGCCGATTGAGAAGAATAGCCCCCTACATTTGTGAAGGTACTATCTACGGCCATAATACCATCGGTTATATCTTTGTATTGTCCCCGAACGCCGATCTGAGTTTCCGGGTTAAACTGATAACTCAACGTGCCTCGCACTTCCTGTACCTTTTCACTTTTCAAACCTGAATTCCCTTCATAACTTTTCGAACTCCAATACAGTTGCTGAGGGGTAGGCATTACGGTGCCCGATGAGGCGCCCGGAGTAAGAGTAATCCCGGCCAAGCTAATATCAGAGGAAGCGTTTAGGCGGTACGATTGAAACCCATCGGAACGTACTTTAAAGTTACCTCCGCCTTTCAGGTCAATAAGAGGCGTAAAATCAAGTGATATACGTCCCTCGGTATTTAACAGCGTCCAATTAGAGGCCGTTAGGCTACCTTCATTAGAACTCTTATTGAAAAACTGCTTAATATCTGCTGATGTCTCAAGCGTAAACCCGCCAAGCGTCCACCATTTTTTTGCCATAGCTCCTACAGAGCTGACTTTGTAACTGGTAGTATCCGTGTTCTGTGAAAGCGAACGCTCATTACCCCGGTAATAAATACCAGCGCGCAAGTTATCTTTTGTTACTGAAGAGTCTGCCTTGCGCTGATAAAAGTTCAGCGACAAAAGACTAGATTTATTTGTTGAGGAAGCTGAATTTTGTGTAGCTGTTGCACTGAACCTATCAAAATTAAATAATCGTAAATCAGAAATACCATAACCAAAGGGCATACCGATATCATAATTATTATTAACATAATTGAGCTTCAGGTAACGATCTTCGGACAAATGATAACTAACCTTGCTAAATATCTGGCGCCCAGTAATTTTCGAGTTGGGATACTCTCCACCCGTGCGTCGATCCCAATAGCTGAGCTCAACATTCATCCGCCTGGATATATTATGGCTAACCTCAAATTCGAGATCCCGTTTCGAAAATTTACTCTCGCTATAAATAAGTCGTGATAAGGGCTTGTTTAAATAGTATTGCCGCAGGTAATAGGTTTTTCGATTTTGGGTGCCTAAATCTTGCTGGTATACGGTGCCAATTTTATGTTGAGGTATTAAAGACCAGTTTAGTGCCCCCGAAACCGGATCGTTAAGCAATACCCCCTCCCAGTATAGCTGTTGGTGCCGGGGTTCATGGGCATTGTGCTGTACAGCATTTGTACGAATACCGGTGCCCATCCGGTAACTGATGACTCCCGGATCTCGATTTAGCTTGTACGTCCAATCGGGCCATATCTGCCATCGCAGGGTACTATCTGTCTCAGTAACCGTCGCCCCAATCGGAGCGCGAAACTCCCAGGGTTGAACCGTAAAAGGCTCTTTTTTATTCTTAGCTGCTGTATCAGTTGTCCCCCTCACTGGTGCAAGTTGCAAAACGGTACTGTCTATGGCTACAGAATCTATATTTGTCAGATTTGTAGTTAGTGTATTAGTCTGGCCTATTGCAAAATTAAAAGCCCCCAATACCAGAATAAGAGTAATATATGTAAATCGGATGGTTCTCAAGCTTCGTTCTTTTTAAGTCCGTATGGCATTTCATCGATATCTAAAATACAGCGTCTTACCATTTCTAGTGCAACGGCTGCCGATCGTTCCTTATTGATTAAGCGATCGTTGGTAAAACGTGCATGCAGCGCAAAATGGCGTTTCTCACTGTAAAATCCTATCCAAACAGTCCCTACCGGTTTTTTATCCGTACCTCCCCCCGGCCCGGCAATGCCTGTGGTTGAAATAGCAATATCAGCATTAAGTCTTTTGGCAGCCCCTTTTGCCATCTGTAGGGCAACTGCTTTACTGACAGCCCCGTGTTTTTCAAGGGTATCTTTTCGAACCCCCAATTGCGTAGTTTTCACCTCATTGGAATACGCATTCACACCTCCTTTAAAATAACGACTACTACCCGGAATATCGGTTACGGCATTGGCAATATACCCACCGGTGCAGCTTTCAGCAGTAGCTAACCAGAACTTGTTATCCGCCAATATTTCTCCTACTGATTGTGCCAGTGTCAAGTCTTTGCCCTCTCCAATAATAAGATACCCGGCTTTCTCTTTAATATGAGCGATTACCGGTTCTATCTTCTCGTCCACTGCTTTTTGTGAGTTACCATAAGCACTAATTCTTATGCGGGTACCCTGTGGACTTGGCAGATATGCGACACTTATTTCTTTGGGCAAAATGGATGAAAGGCCCTCTATAATGGTATCACTCAACGTACTTTCTCCCACCCCGGCTGTAGTAATATAGTGCGAATATCGAAAGGTGGTATTGCCGTTACTGCTTTTAATTTTAGGCAAGACCTTCTCATTCATAAGGTGCTTCATCTCATAAGGTACGCCTGGCAGCACGGCCAGTTTAGTTCTATCACTATCGAACCATAAACCGGGAGCCGTACCCTGAGTATTAAACAGAGGTTCACAGCAATCCGGTACCTCAGCCTGGTGATAGTTCGATTTACTAAAAGGAATATTTCGCTCTCTGAATATCTTTTTTATAAAGTTTAGAATTTCTTCATCCACATTCAGTTCGCATCCAAAAAGCTCAGTTACTACTTTTTTTGTGATGTCATCGTGCGTAGGGCCAAGACCGCCGGTTGTTATTACCAGGTCGGCTTGCTCAAGAGCATGTTCCAATGTGCGTTTTAGAATCCCATAATTATCACCAATAGTATGAATATGCGTTACCTCAACGCCCATATTAGTAAGTACGTCTCCCAACCAACTGGCATTGGTATTAACAGTATCCCCAATAAGAAGTTCATTACCGATACTTATAATATGGCACTGCATACACAAATGGCTGTAATGTTTATGATGATAAAATCGCTGTTCAAAATATCAAACTCTGGCAGCTTTTCGAAGCTCTTTATTCTTCTGTAAAAAACATTTAATTCTATCATACAATTAGTATCTTTGACGCGTGCGTCAATTACCCAACATACTAAGTACGATCAGGATTATCCTGGCTCCCATTTTTCTTATGCTATACGTGCAAGAAGAAGCCGTATGGCGTGCCCTTAGTGTAGGTATTTTTGCTGTTGCAGTAGTTACCGATTTTTTTGACGGATACATTGCCCGCCTTTACGGCGCACAAACCGATTATGGAGTTTTCCTTGATCCCCTTGCAGACAAGTTCTTGACCTTTGCAGGTTTTATCTGTTTACCCTTTATTGATGCGAGCCAATTTCCATGGTGGGCCATCGGGGTTATTGTTTTCCGGGATATTCTGATAACGGCAATGCGTGTTTTAGCTGATTATCGAGATATCACCATGGAGACCCGGCTGACGGCAAAAGTAAAAACGATGGGCCAAATGTTCTTCCTCTATACAGTACTGCTTGTGGGTGTCTTTATCGAAACCAATGTTTGGCTGAGTTCCTACTGTATCGAACTTATGCAGTCCGGAATTTTATCGTGGCTGATGATGGCCATCGTAGTGCTAACCGTTTATTCCGGTTTTGAATATATTTACATTAATAAAAACCTTTTTTCGTATCCGAATAATGCAGAAACTGAAACCGATCCTCGGTAGCTTTTTTTACGCAGGCTTTTTACCAAATGCACCCGGAACCTGGGGCAGTTTGTTTGCTCTTTTTCCAATATACTTTATCGGGGTATATACCCCCTGGTACGGTATTGTGCTGTTTACAATCTTCTGCTCATACTTAACGGTGTGGGTCTCTGAGGAATGTGAGCGCGTTTGGGGAGGTGACCCTTCGCCCTTGGTTATGGATGAACTTGCCGGCCAGGGAATGGGATTTATTGCCATCTCCTTTACAGGCATTATTAATTATGATCTACTTCTGTTATTTTTAGGGTTTATATTTTTCCGATTTTTCGATATCCAAAAACCCCTTGGAGTTGATAAACTTCAGAAACTGCCCGGTGGTTGGGGCATTCTCGTAGATGATTTGTTGGCCGGCTTTTATGCTTTTTTATGCCTAAAAGGAGTTGTATTGGCCCTCGAAATCATATAATATTTTACTAATACACTGATAATCTGAAAAGACTATCATCTGTAACAGCATTAACAATTAGCTTTATGATTATTGATCAACAATTTGCAGAAGAAATAGCACTCGATTTATTAAATATCAACGCGGTTATCTTACGACCGAATGATCCTTTTACGTGGTCTTCGGGCTGGAATTCCCCCATCTATTGCGATAATCGGCTGACAATGCGTTATCCAAAGATCCGGAAAAAGATTGCTCAAAAACTAGTTGCTTTTATCTCCGAAGAGTACCCGGATATCGATGTTATTACCGGTACTGCAACAGCAGGTATCCCCCATGCAGCCTGGGTAAGTGAAAATATGGACAAGCCCATGTCTTATGTTCGTGCCAAAGCCAAAGCATATGGTCTTGGTAACCAGATTGAAGGCGGCATACAAAAAGGAGAATCAACCGTGGTTATCGAAGATCTGATCTCTACAGGCGGGTCTGCGATGTCTGTTGTTGAGGCCCTGCGTTTTGTAGGGGTAAATATTGAAGCAGTGCTAAGTATTTTTACGTATGGATTTGACAAAGCCATCCAACGATTTGAAGAAACCGATGTTACGGTATACAGCTTAACCGACTACCCTACACTTATACAGGTAGCGAGTGAGAATGATTATGTTGATGCCAGTGATTTAAAAACGCTGGGAGAATGGCGACAAAATCCTGAAACCTGGCCGAACTAAAGATAACAGGATACAGAATACAGTTATAGAACTCACGTGCAAATATCTGGCTAAGGGTTTAAATCTTGTATCTCGAATCCTGTATTCTGTGAACCTATTTACCTTTCACAAAGAGTCAATCTCTTCTTATATTACATAGCTCAATTAATCAGGAACTAAACCCCGTATATATTGGATCAACGTAACTTTTATATAGAAACATACGGCTGCCAGATGAACGTCTCGGATACCGAAATCGTCAATTCCATCCTTATGGAAGACGGTATGGAACCGGTAAATGAGCCTGAAGATGCTGAAGTCATCTTCGTAAATACCTGCTCGATAAGAGATAATGCAGAAGAACGGGTTTGGAACCGCCTGAAAGAGTTTAAAGCATTAAAGCGAGAAAAAGACGGCGACTTAACCGTTGGGGTTTTAGGTTGTATGGCCGAGCGGATTCGTGATAAAATCATGGAGAAAGAAGAGCTGGTTGACCTTGTCGTGGGGCCTGATGCATACCGTGATCTACCCAAACTGCTTGCAGATGTTGATGATGGACGTAAAGCAGTGAACGTTCTGCTTTCCCTGGAAGAAACCTATGCCGATATTAAGCCGGTACGTCGTAATGATAACGGCGTAAGTGCTTTTGTAACGATCATGCGGGGTTGCGATAATATGTGTGCGTTTTGCGTAGTGCCCTTTACCCGAGGTCGAGAGCGCAGCCGCGATGCTGAAAGTATTATTGATGAGCTGGAGCAACTCAGTAATCAGGGGTATCGCGAAGTTACGCTCTTGGGACAGAATGTAAATTCTTACGATGATGGCGAACACTCTTTTGCCGACCTGATGTACAAAGCGAGCCAGGTAGACCCTGAAATGCGCATTCGCTTTTCTTCCCCACACCCAAAGGACTTTCCTGAGGAGCTGCTACAGATTATAAGCGAGCAACCCAACCTCTGTAACTATATTCATATCCCTGCTCAGTCGGGGAATAATGCTGTATTAGAGCGTATGCGTCGCCCCTACACCCGCGAACAGTATCTCGATCTCGTCGAGAAGATGCGCGAAATCATTCCCGGGGTTACGCTCTCAACAGATATTATTTCCGGTTTTTGTGATGAGACGGAAGAAGAACATAAAGATACCCTTTCCCTGATGGCGAAAGTCAAGTATGACCTTGCATACATGTTCTCATATTCCGAACGAGGACGGACGCTTGCTGAACGCAAATATGAAGATAATGTACCTGAAGAGGTTAAAAAGCGTCGCCTTTCAGAAATTATTGAGCAGCAAATGAATATACAGGAAGAGCTCAATAATGAAGAGATTGGCCGTCGTCACCTGGTCTTGGTAGAAGGCACCAGTAAACGCTCTGATGAACAGCTCTGCGGACGTACCGATACCAATAAGATGGTCGTATTTGACCGCCCCGATCATATTGGAAAAGGTGATTATGTAGAAGTGACTATTTCTGATTGCACTTCTGCCACGCTAATGGGCGATTTTATTAAGAAGAGCAGTATCAAGGAATTTTCTCAAGAAAAAGTCGCTGTTTAATTTATAACATTCTTTTGATCTCCTATATATAAAAACGAGGTGCTTTTAAACACCCCGCTTTTATTGGGTTGAATTAAACTGCATTTTTACAGAACCCAATCTCATCATGCAGATTAGAAGGCGTATGATCTCCATCTGTGAGCAATATTTGTACACTCATATTAACAATGTATGCACAAGGCTGTAGATCTGCCACGTTAAAATCAGGTGTTGCCGTACCGGAATGATCTCCTGTTGTGGGGGCCGCCGGGAAATTTGTAAAACCATATGGCCCGCCCGGTCCTTTCATACTTATATTCACTGTTCCCAGGTTAGGATGCGCTGCGGTATACAGAACATCTAATTGATCTGTAATACCTGAACAGCCATTACTACCCTGCAGTTGACTTATATCAACCATAGCTACAGCCAGCTGATTATTTCTGACATTGGAGTACCATGCCGGGTGGCTATCGATACCATCATATAGGGTATTATTGACAGCAATATGCTCGCAGATACCCGTGACTGTTTCCGTAGAAGAGTTCCCCTTCTCTCTAACAATCATCCGGATGGCAAAATGCTTATTCTCTGCAAGAGGCTTGCCTGTAGACGTTGAACTATCACCCGTAACAAGTCCCGATAAGTCTATATCATTAAAGGGAGCCAAGATTCGAGTATTGAGTGCTGCCAAGTTATGGTTGGGAGTAAAATATCCGTCCCCGGTCGTATCCAAAGGGTGATCATCTTCTTGGGGTACTTGTATCCAATCTATACCATTGTCAGTTATTATAGATACCGGTATCTCATCCGGCTGGTTCGGTTTTATAACATAATCCACATTTTTAATGGGATTTGAACTTGGGCCCGGATAAGCCGGGTTTGGCTTTTGCAACACACCAATTTTAAGCTTTCCAAGCTGACTTTCTTTTACTGGTTGCCAATTGTAGGAACCACCAATAGGATTACCAGAAGAGTCAACTTCGCAGGTTTCAAAACGGTATTCTAATTGGTTGCCATTTCGCTTTTTGGCTAAGGAACCGTTCAAACGCAGGTTACGGAAAAAGGCTCTATTTTGCGCCTTCGTTAGCCCTGAGCTTGGAGGATTTAAGCTGTCAATATCATTTTCATAATCATAGCTGCCGATATGGGTAAAGGCCGGTTGGGGCTCTGGTGGTGGCGGTATTTTATCTTTTGATAAGCATAGCGTCACACAAAAGCATGCCCCCGCATTTTCGCGATCCGGCTTTCTTCCTCTTGAAGGGTCTTCCGACAAAAGCGGAGTACCCAATGAGGTTTCAACTGAAAAGTATAAGTCAGGCCCTCCTACCAATTCCACATCCCAAACGGTACCTTTTTTAAAATCACTGGCTGAGTAATAGATTAAAAAGTGCCCATTTCCATTTGTAGTAGCCGAACCAAGGGCATCATCCTGAATCCAGTCACGGTCAAAAGCAAAAACCTCTACATTGGGAATGGGGTTTTCCGTTTCGCAATCCAATACCCGGCCGCAAATAACGTAGCCGCCCAGCTTTTCGCGGATTCGGCACCAATATCGATAAGGAACATAATATTCCCAGGCAGATTTCTTTTCGTCCTCCCTGCCCTTGGCATGAGGCTTATATACATCAGCAGTAAATTGAACAGGGTCTAAGTTATCTGGACGCTTTTCTTGGCCAGGTGCTTTTTCGACAAGCACATCAATCTCAAATGATTCACCATCGTATCCTTTTATTTCGTTTAGGTTAAAATCAAATCCACCATTTTCATCAGTAGTCTTTTGGGCAAGCAGGTATTCCTCCTTGGCTTCAATCTCCTTCTGGGTTAAAATCTTGAAATTATTTTTTGGCTCATCAGTAGCTAAAAGTGTTTCGTCCTGATTTTCTCTTAGCCTATACAACCTAATTTTAACATTTGGTAGTTTTTCAATGCAACCGTCACAAAGACGTCCGTAGATTTTACCTTTGAATATATGACTCATAGTATACCCTCTTGTTATTTTTATTTATTAGAAGTAATAGTAATACCCCAAGAATTATGGGGTTTTTTAAGATGAATTTATTACTATAACACGTTAGTAAGACCTGCCGGAAAGGTAATCCTTACAAATTTAACTGTATTTAGTTAAAAAATACTACCTAATGTATTTGATATAAAAAAGGCCCACACTCTATAAAAGAGTGCGAGCCTTGGGCTTTGGGGACTAGAACGGTACAGTTAATTAGATGAAACCGTTATGGTACCAATATTACTGGTCTGTTCGGTTGTTACACTAACCCCTTCTTTCACAGTCTCACCATAATTGCTATTCCTTGGATTTACTGAAACATCGTAGGTGCCTTCTTCCAACCCAATAAGTTTGAACTCACCATTGGCAGTATCTGCGATAGTAGAGGCCAATGTATCAGAGTTTGCGATAGCATAAACTACCGGTTCCGAATCTACGGGTTCTACAGCACCTGCGATATTGCCGGTAATCGCTTTTTCTTTAGCATCAATTACAGGTTGTAATAGATACTGAACAGTAGGGTTCTTCTTCCCGGCTTTTACAACAGAATTGCTGACATCAAAATCAAGAAGTAGCACATACTCAATATCCGGTTCTATCTCTACATTAATACTAAGTTTTACTCCTGTTTGTTGACCACCCGGTACTTTCATAGCATATGGTTTCCCATCTACGACTACACTATGACCGGTACCGCTTAAAATCAACCGAATTTGATTGTAGGTACCAGCCTCAAGTTCACTGCTCCCAATCACAGAAGTAGCTCCATTAATAAGTTCAAGGAGATTATACTCCTTCTGAGGTTCATTTAGCGTAACCCACCCAGACCCATCCTGGGATTCAACCTCTACGCTTTCTATAAAGACATTAACGGCATCAGCCGAATCAATAGGAGCGTCGCTCATTTCAACGGTCATAGTCCCGGTATCTCCGTCTGAGCTGGTGTTACAACTTACAAAAGCCATTGAAGTTACTATTATAAAAACAACGGGAATTGATAGTAGCTTTTTGTTTAACATAATACTATACCCTTTATTTAAATTTATTCATTCATCATTTCTTCTTTATTTTGTCCGTATGACGATTGAAATAACGAAGGGTTACATATTTTTTTACTACTAAATAAAAAGGCTGCTGTTTTGAACAGCAGCCTTGAAATTATTACCAAGCCTAACCAAGAATACGTTTAATTTCCGTTTTGTCCCCTGCCATTGCCTTTATTACCATTGTCGGGTTTATTTCTTAATCCCGGGGGAATATCACCCGGTGGTCCTCCCCCAACTTGCCCGTTAAATAGATTCTGCAATATCTCTTTTGCAGGTATTCCTCCATTCATCTGTTGTGCCACTCCTTTGATCACAGAAGCTGCCGGAAGTTCGCTTCGTTGTTGGGCAATTTTCATTGCTGACGGCAATTTTTGCAGATCAGCAGCCTTAAATCCACCTTTTATAGCACCTACTATAAACTTGGAGGATACTTTCGCATTCTTGCTCCCTGATGGCAGATCCGGTAATATACCCATGGCTGCAATAACCTCGGGAGGACTGGATTTAGCTAACACCGATCTATCTGAAACTTGAGTTAACACTTCATTGACCGTTTCAGGAGACATATTTTGCATAATAGATTTAGACGTTGTTGCTGTAAGCTCATCCCTGAATTGCTCTTTTGTCATTGCATTCTGCCTGTTTATCATCTCCTTTACCTGGGGTTTTTCTACCCATGGCCCAACAATCTGTGCTGCTTTGCCCATCCCTTTATGCATTTTATTTACTACAGAGAGTACTCTTGGGCCCGGTATTCCTTTTGAGAAGCCTTCCAGTGCTTTCCGTATAACCACTTCTGAGGGCAGGTTCTCATTGGCCATTGTAATGGCCGTTTCCATTATCCCTTTAACCTGAGCAGCATACATCCCATTATTTTCAACTCTGTTTTGTAGCTCTGTAAGCACCTCTTGGTTGATGCCGGCATCGCGAGCTTTATGGATCCATTGTTGTGTATCAGTTTGTTGGGCAAACACGCTGCCTGAAACCATCATAAATATGGCCAACCCAAGTAATCGTATGTATATTTTTTTAGCAATAATCATAATGCTACTCTTTTTAATCAACCAATAAAATTGCGTTCTCACTTCCATATCCGTCGTCTACGGTATAGGTATCATTAGAAAATGGAAGCCATTTTTCTGCGTCCCCTTGCCGTTGAAGTATCTTATACTCATAACTGCCGGCTGATAAATCCAGCTGAGCAGTATAGGTATTATCTGCTTGTTTGCGTAGTGGTATTCCCGCCCTATTCCAATTATTGAACTCCCCCACAAGATACAATCGTCCTTCAGTATTAAAATTTATCTGTATTTGCTGTTTCCCTGCTTTTAAATTCCACTTTGGATTTACTTTTTCTGTACTCTTACCAAATGTTGGAGCAAACCGGAACCGAATGCCTGCTGAAACTTCATAATCATTGATTTTAACATTTGAAGTTTCGGAATCGAGTTGTAGTAATACCGCAGACCCAAAAACCGAGAATCGGTTATTCAGAGGTAAGGAAGCATTCGTACCCAGTTGCAGTATGCGATCGGTGTTTTGAACAACCGTATTCTGGGTACCGCCGCCCGGTCCAGCTCCGGGTGGTCCCCCGCCAGGCGGACCGCCTCCGGTATCAGTTTCTTCCGTAAATTCTGTTTGATACTGTTTATAACCGAAATTCAATGCTACATGAGATCCATTTCGGAAATGATAGCTTACCGTAGTATTCGCATTAAATCCTTCCTGTACATTCGGAAATGTATCAAGTGAACCATAAACCCCTGATGTTATTCGCCAATTATAGCTTGGCCAGGTCTCGAACTCCATCCCGTAAAGATCAAAACGGTTACTGCTTGCGGGCCTGCTCGGTGCATTGCGATAACTTCTGAAATTTGATCCCGCTTTTAGCCGGACATATGTAAATGGAGAAGCAAACCATGTAATTTTAGGTTGTATCCATCCGACACTGCGACTAAACGCAGAACTAAAATAGCTTGCTCCTGCCTCAATACCGGCACTAAAACTACTAAACCTATGATTGTAGTTTATCCTGCCCATACCGCCTTTCCAGTTATCTGAGGTATCAAAAATAGGTTCATAGAATAAGCCACCGGTAACAGAAACAGAATTATTATTTTTGTACCAATGGGATTGCCAAAAAGCTGACGTAAAGTTATATCCGGATTCAACTGAGCTATCCCACTCTCCCAGGAACGGATTGAGATAGCTGTTGGTAGCGTATCCGACACGAGAATCCAGCGACACTGTATTCTGCCAATGCTGGCTTTTACCCATTGTTGTTATCACAAATGAAATACTCATAATTAAGATAATCGATCTCATATATATATAACTGCATTTTTATTCCCAAAGCCATCATCACGGTGTACCGGTGCCAGAGGATCAGTAACCCATTGCTCTCCATCTTTGATAAACATATAGTTATGTTCTCCACGGCTCATCGATACCAACCCTGTCCAAACGGTCTTGCCATCAATGGTTTTCTTAGTCAATTTTACCGGTTCCCAATTACTAAAATCGCCCGCTACTGCCATAGACTCTGCCTCATCATCCAGATACATAAAGCGTAACATTACCTCATCTGCAGCCGATGATACCTGCTGAATTGAGGAATCTATGTTCTTGGTTGTATCTGTATTCTCAGTAACAAAAGGTTGTTGATCTTGCAAAAACAGCATCGGGTATGAAAATGAAATAAGCACCAAGAGTGCGAAAACAAAGCTGTAAGCAGGGCGCCACTGTACCTGCCGCGGTACCCAAAGATCTTCTGACCATTCCTTAATCTTTTCCCATAACCCTATACGGTCTACCTCTTCAGACTCTTCGTTAATCCGGCTCATTACCTTATCGGTAAATCCCTCTGGTACAGATGTATCAGAAGTACGGTTAAAACCAGAGGAAAGATTCTCAGAAAGTGATTTCTCAAAGCGCAACATAGATCGCATATCCGGATCATCGGCAATCGTATGCAGGGCTTCTCTTTCCTCTTCGTCGGAGAGATCGCCATCTAAATATTTTCGGAGTAAAGTATCCTTATCCATAACAGTTAGCTCCGGTTTTCAATATAGTTTTTAAGTTCTTTTTTGGCCCGGTAAACCCGAACCTTGAGTGCACTTACAGAGGCATCTAAGCGCTTCGACATCGCTTTATAACTCATATTTCCATTATATTTCATCATAAAGGCCTCGGCATAATCATCATTTATATGGTCAAGTCCTGCCTGCAAAAGCGCAATCCACTGCTGTTGTTCAACGGCTTCATCCGGCAGCCCGTCATCTCTGAGCCGGGAATTAAGATCTTGCTCATCCATTTCACTAAAATTACTGTTATTTCTGCGGATATTTTTAGCATAATCACGACAATGATTTTTTGCCAGCGAATAGAGCCAGGAAGAAAATTTTGAGTTCCCCTTAAACGTATCAAGGCGTTCGTAGGCTTTTACAAATATAGCCTGTGCCAATTCTTCCCGATCCGCTTCAGCATCAACAAAATTGTTTACAATACTAAAAACCATAGGTGCATACCGGTCAACAAGCGTTCTGTAATCCCCGCTCTGTCCATTTTGTATCTTTTCAATTAATTGCCATTCCTTTTGCTGCTCCATGTTCTGTTTGGGCTGATAGATCTATCAGGAAGATAGCATAACCTTATAGATACCACAGTCTGGGTTCTATCTTCTGATCATATGACGATTAAGTCTTAAAATAGTTACTTAACTTTAAAATTTTCTAATAAAAAACATATTTTTTTATCTCCCAGCTATCAGAGCTCTTTGAAGATGCCAATAATTTTCGAATCTCTTTATGTATCTAGGAGTGGAATTCTTACCTTTAGAATCAATGAACTATGAATGATTTAAGACAGATATAGCTTCTCTTTATGGATCGTGAAGCATTTCAAGAACGATTTGGACTTATAGGTGAATCTGCTGCTCTGAAGCAGGTTATTGATAAAGTAGTGCAGGTAGCTGATACCGATATTACCGTATTACTACAAGGCGAAAGTGGTGTTGGTAAAGATGTAACAGCCAAAGCCATCCACGAGATAAGCAACCGTAAGCATAACGACCTGGTTATTGTCAATTGTGGTGCCATCCCCGAAGGAATTATTGAAAGTGAACTTTTCGGTCACGAGAAAGGATCTTTTACCGGCGCACACGAAGCGCGTGAAGGTTACTTTGAAAAAGCCAACGGGGGCACCATCTTTCTTGATGAAATTGGCGATACCCCAGCCAATGTACAAGTAAAACTCTTGCGAGTTCTAGAATCCGGAGAGTATTTCCGTGTTGGATCCAGTAAATTACGTACTACAGATGTTCGTGTTATCGCGGCTACCAATAAAGATCTGTGGCAATTAGTGCAGGAGGAATCATTTCGCGAAGACCTGTTTTATCGCCTTGATACTGTAAAGGTAAAACTCCCCCCCCTTCGAGATCGCCCTGATGATGTCATCCCAATTTTCAGAAAGTTTGTCACTGAGTTTTCAGCCAAATATGATTCCGTTTTTAAAGGATTTTCCGACGAGGCTAAAGAACTGCTGGTCTCATATCGCTGGCCGGGTAATGTCCGGGAACTTCGAAATGTAGCAGAGCAGTTAGTCGTGCTTGAAAAATCTCAGTTTATTGATACCGATAAGCTCCAAAAATACCTTAAGGGGCGTCAGCATTCCGGTGCTACTGATAATTTACCTGTATTGGCTGACCAAAATGAACGCAATAAGAACGGTGCTTTTGGCAACGATGACCAAAAGCTGATCTACCGGGCCCTTGTAGAGTTGCAAAGTGATATAGGAGATCTTAAAAAGATGCTGGCAAACTTTTTATACTCCACCTTTTCGCAGAAAAATATTAAGGCGCTCCCACAAAATATTCAGGATGAAGTAAACAAACCTGAGAATTCCGGCATGGACATTGACATCGGTAATGCCGCTGAAGAAGATATTGGAGTTGAATCTTATGCCGAAGCCGATATCTCTGAAGAAGAAACTGAAGATGATGCTTTTTCTGAATTTTTTACCAGTGATGATATTCCCTCTATTGAAAAAACCGAACAGTTCCTAATTGAACAAGCCCTTCGAAAGTATGAGGGCAATCGCCGCAAAGCCTCCGAAGCCTTAGGGATAAGTGAACGAACTCTTTATCGCAAGCTCGATCAATATGGTCTCCAATAACATCCGTTCTCTTTTACTGCTTATACTGCTATGCTTCGTAACTACGGGCTGCTTTAGATATAGCTTTACCGGTACCTCCATCCCCGAAGACGTAAACACTGTTTATATTCCCTTTTTCGCGGATCAATCGAACAGCGGGGTTAGTAACTTAAGTGATATTTTAAATGAAGCACTCATAGACCGTTTTATTAGTCAAAGTCGATTGCAGCTTGCCAATTCACGCAGTGATGCTGATGCAATCCTGGAAGGGTCAATCAGAAGGTATACGAATCAAGCCTTTAGCCTCAGCGGCAATCAACAAACCAGCCGTAACGAAGTAAAAATTTCTGTTCGGGCCACCTATAAATATACTGATAAAGATCAGGCTGAATGGAGTACTACTTTTAGTGGCTCTGAAACTTATGACACTAACGAAAACCCTATTGAAGGAGAAACTAATGCTGCTCGTGAGGCCCTTAGCCAGGTCGCTGACAATATGTTTAATGACGCTGTAAGCGGGTGGTGAAATTCTATATTTTTGTATTGACTGCAAGTACTTTCTGTTTGTATAATAGCAGCAACGTTGCTCGGGAACCTTTTACCAATTATTGATGCCACAATTACCGTTCGAAATACCTAAATCACTAGCCTCGTATGCTGAACATTTTGATTCCGATCCAATAAAAGCGACTACACGGCTCAAAAAACAGCTTAAAAAGCGGGGCCCCGATGCAGTAGGTCATTTTTTGCTGGCATGGTTTTATCATCTTAAAGGCATGGATGACTTAGCTGTTGAAGAGGCGTTAAAAGCACGCATTTATGCTCCCGGCAGTCCTTTTTTTGAAAAGCTTCATTACTATTTAAGCCATCCGAATACTCTTGAGGCCTGGACCCCTACCGAAATTCCTTATACCTCAGAAAAAAAATCTACAAGTTATGACCCCGGGCCGGTACTGGATCTGGATACGTTAATTCAAAAACTGTCAGCTGTTGAGTCAAAACGCATTAAGCCCGAACAGATGGAGCCGGGTGAACCATCACAACAAAAAGGGACCTCCGACGATATAGATGGTATTGCATCAGAGACCTTGGCTTCGATTCATGAAAAACAAGGTAAATTTGATATGGCCATTCAAACCTACCTGCATTTACGAAGCCGGTACCAAGAGAACAAAGAACACTACAACGAGCAGATCCAACGGATTCGAAAACGAAAAGAAGAAAGCAGTAACAGTGCTTCCTGAGTTTTATTTCACTGCTTTTACAAAAGGATTCGCCTGTTTCTCATGCCCTATAGTAGTTTCCGGTCCGTGTCCGGGATAAATAACGGTATCTTCTGGCAACGTATACAGTTGTTCACGAATAGATTGTTCCAGTACATTAAAATCTCCTTTATACAGATCAGTTCGACCTATCCCTTCTTTAAAAAGCGCGTCTCCGGCAATAACAATGTCATCATTGGGGCTGTATAGTGATACATGATCCGGGGCGTGCCCGGGGGTGTAAAGGACATCAAATACAAAGTTCCCGATCTCCCACCCCTTTGTAATGGGCAAGGGCTTGGGGGCAACCGAAACCTCATTCACCTTAAGCCCAAACATTGAAGCCTGAGAAGGATAATTATCCCATAAGTGGCGGTCTTTATCACTTAAATATACCGGCACATCATAATTATTGAGCACCTTTTGCAGGCCCAATACGTGATCCACATGAGCATGGGTGAGCACAACTGCTTGTAAAGAGAGGTTCTCATCACGTAACTGTTTATCAATTCTTTCATACTCGGCCGGTTCCATAAAACCGGGATCGATAATCAAAGCCTGGCCTGCTTGGGTCAGTAAATATGTATTTTCGGCAAAGGGTCCAACGGTTAAACAATGTAGCTGCATAGGGCGTGATTGGTTAAAAATAAAAAAGGATGCATCTCAGTGAGAAATGCATCCTTAATTTCATCAATACTCGTAGAAAAATTAGTCGTCGCTGTTTCCGTAACGCTTCTTGAAACGATCGATACGACCGGCTTTCTTCTGGTAATTCATATTACCTGTATAGAAAGGATGGTTCTTTGAGTCAACTTCGCTACGATAAACACCATCTTCGGGGTCCATCGTACTTCGTGTTTTAAACTCAGTACCATCACTTAGCTTAACAGTAATTTCGTTGTACTCCGGGTGAATTCCTTCTTTCATGGGATCAATAAATTTCTTTGTTGCCTTAAATTCAGTGGTAGAATATAAGGGTATATTCTTCTACTTGCAACGCCAAATCCCTATTCAAAATCATCCAGGTTGTCGAGGTCATCCATTGAACTAAGCATACTGCTCAGCATGTCTGAATAGGATCGTTTATTATGTATCTCCTCTTTGCCCAGTATAGAGTGCTGATGGAGTGCTTCAATAACAAAGTCCATGAATGTAAACTCGGTTTCAACATCCGGTGTATCGGTATATTCTCTGACAAGATCTTGTAATCCGGGTACCTGCTTTAAGCTCTCTTCATATTGTTGTTGACTCTGTTGATCCGTTATCTCAAGGGTGTTGCCTTCTGCAAACCAATTAAGAATAGGTTTGTATGCACTGTCAGTGTTCTTTTTCTTTTGCTGCTCGGGATCAGGAAAATACCGGGTGAATATCTTTTTTATGGCTGTCCCAATAATATGTTTGGAAACATTTATTATACCCTCCTGCTCGCCTTCGTATACAAGTTCCAATTTTCCCGTTAGTGCAGGCACTATATGATATACATCCGTAATACGGGCAACCGTTTTAGTTTCCCCGTTAATTAATGCTCGCCGTTCGGCTGAAGAGATCAGCTGTTCCATTGCTGTAATCGTCAGTCGGGTAGAAACACCACTTTTTTGATCGATATACTCAGAAGACCGTGCTTTAAAAGATATCTCTTCGAGTAGCCTTTTAAATAGAGCCGGAATGCTAACCTCTAAATCATCCTCGCGAGAGGTCCAGGCTTCCTGTTCGGTGATCTCCATACCTACGTCAATCTCTCTCGGATAATGGGTAAGAATTTGAGCATCAATTCGATCTTTGAGAGGCGTAATAATATTTCCCCTGTTGGTATAATCCTCCGGATTCGCCGAGAAAACCATCAGCACATCCATAGGAATCCGAACCTTAAATCCCCTGATTTGAATATCCCGCTCCTGCATTATAGAGGGCTTTGCAAAACCATTGATTTCGTCATTCTGAGCTTGTCGAAGAATCTCCAGTATCCATCTGCTGCCGTTGAAAGGGAAATCCTTCATTACATTCAGGATGACTGCCTGGTTTTGCAAAGGTCCCTTATATTAAGCAGCGAAACTTGAATTCTGGGTTGTAGATCCGGCAGTTCATTTATGACAAAGATCCCCCTGTTAGTACGTGGAATAAGCCCGAAATTGATAACATTTTTATCAGCAAACGTCATCTTTTGAGCTGCTGCTTTAATAGGATCAATATCCCGATAAGGTCAGAAACGGCAGTATCCGGGGTTGCCAGCTTTTCCCCATATCGTTCACTGCGATGGAGCCAACTTACGGGGGCCTTATCTCCGTGTTCTTTTATCAATCTCTTTCCCCTTTTTGAAACCGGGTTAAAGGGATTATCATTAGTTTCTGTATCTTTGCGAACAGGCAAATACTGATCCAATAAAAGATACAGTTGGCGAAGTATTTTTGTCTTTGCCTGTCCTCTCAGTCCCAATAAGATAATATCGTGTTTGGCCAACAAAGCATGTTGCAGTTGAGGAATAACGGTATTCTCATATCCTTTAATACCGGGAAAAAGTGGCTCCCCATTTTGAAATTTCTTGATTAGATTATTACGCACCTCTTCTTTGACAGATACAGAATTCCAGCCTGACTTTTTAAGCGCACCAACAGTATCTATTGAATCATGAATCTTTTTCATATTCTGAGTTCAAGTAGTAAATGCAACATGAAAGA
>NZ_JAALLS010000029.1 GCF_011059105.1 Fodinibius halophilus
TCTTGCTTTGTTCGCTTAACATATGAGCCGGCGGACAGCATGAGGCAAGATATGACTAGTTTTGCAAAGCCCTATTTACTTAGTTTCCTCTCGTGAATTTGGTTTCTCTCTTGGGCATACGTTTTTCCTGAATGTTTTAAGTATAAATTAGGCAGGAGCGCCTTTTGTGGCAATCGCCAGTCCTTTGGTGAAAGCCTGTATAACGGCTTCCAGCGTATCGGGCGAAGCCCCCTTAGAAACCCATTCTTTTCCGTCGTTAGTAAGGGTCAAGGTTACCATTACCAGCGAATCAGTATCGGGACTCAAAATTTCGACCTCATGATTACTTACCTGTAGCAGAAAAATGTTGTCCGTTTCGCTTTTCATAGCACTTAAGATGGCATCAATAGGCCCAACACCGCTTGCTTCTGTAATAACCTCTTTCCCTTCAATATCAAGCTTTACTTTCGCCTGTACCAGGCCGTGCTTACGCATGGTAAGCTTATAGTCCAGTACTTCTGCCGGGTAGTCCAGGTCTACATCCTCATTAAAAACGAGCGATTGCAAGACCTCGATCTCATTGTTGCTTAACGTTTTGCCTTTTTTATTGAAGTCAGAGACATAGTCGTTATACAGCTCTTGATGCCCTTCATCCATCTCCAGGTTAGCCATAAAGGTATCACGAGATTTTCCCCATGATTCCTTTTGCATCTCAATATATCCCGATTCAATATAGTTTCTGATTTTATCGATGTCGGGCGACAACACAGGGGATGACAGCGAGTGTTTGGCTACGGTTTTTGTATCCTTAAGACCGGCTCCTGTGAGGATGAACAGGCATTTCTTTCCTTTAAAAGTATCAAGGTTGTTTTTAAAAGCTGCCAGGGGCAGGGCACAGGCCGGTTCTGTAAAGTGGCCCTCTTCCACCGCCATCTCTTTCAGCGATTGCAGAATTTCATCTTCCGTTACCGTATAGGCAGCCCCATCGGTATCTTGAATACCAATCAGCACTTTTTCAAAATCCACAGGATCTGATGCCGCCACCGATTGGGCCATGGTATTAACCTGCTTTTTGATAATCTTCTTTTTTTTGAAAATACCTTCCACCACCGGGGAGCTTTGTTCGGGTTGTAGGGCAATAAGTTTGGGGATCTTAGAAACACGTCCCGCTTCTTTGAGCTCTTGATATCCCTTGTGGATAGCGGCAAAATTGGTCCCGCATCCTATGGGGATAAAAATATAGTCGAACTCTCCATCATGCTGTTCCTGTATTTCGTACGGAAACGCTTTTTGCCCCTCTTCACGAAATACATAATCGCCGGCCATATAGTAGTTGCCAGACTCAGCAAACTTGCGGCAAAGTCCTTCACAAACACTAAAATCTCCCTTTATTCGGATGATATTGGCATCGTAAATAGTGGCCTGTGCAATTTTAGCATCTGTCGTTTTTTCAGGCACAAAAATAAAGCAGGGAATTTTAAAATAACAGGCATAAGCAGCTACAGAGGCAGCCATGTTACCGGTAGAAGCGACGCAGATCGCATCGGCCTCTAGCTCCAGTGCTTTTTGTACTTCAATATAGCTGCCCCGATCTTTGAAACATCCTGTTGGGTGTTCAAAGTCCAGTTTAGCATAAAGATCTGCGTTATATGTTTTTGATAGTCGACCCAGGTGTGTTAATGCCGAATGGTTGCTTTTAAGGGGGTCCGGAACTAGTGAGTCCAGCGGATACCGAAGTCCATCTGCGGGCTCATCGTAGTAAACGCGAAGAACACTGCCACACTCAGTACAGTAGGTAGTTGTTTCTTCTTCTGAGTTTAAGTGTCCATTAGCCACACATTTCAGCTGGTAGTTTTTTGTCGTACGTGCCATAATAGATATTCGTTTCTAAATAAAAGCTTCTTGCTATAATAAAATGTATACAGAGCTAATTAAGTTCAGGAAAGGAAGCTCCAAAAATTACCTTTTCTTTTTAAGCGGTAACAAAGAGATCTGATCAAAATCCATATCGAGCTCATCCAACACCGGTTCTGCCACTTCCGATATCTCGTCAGGGTTTAGGTCCTCAAGGCCATCAATCTCTATGAATAATGCATTTTGATGTCCCACTATATTATATCGTGCTTTATCAGCATTAAAACATTTGCGAAGCGTATCAACTAAAAGTTTAATGTCTTGTTCGTACGCTTCATAATCGGTGTTATCTAAATCGCCCATGTCAGGTCTTTCGTTTCCTTTTGTTTAGTTGGATTAGTTGCCGAACAATACATAATAGCTGGTAGGCAGTCAATCCGTTATCTTAAATTAGCTATAAAAAATAATGATCAGTTTTGTGTTCTGCACAGCTTAAGAAGCAACAGTTAGCAGCTGTTTGTACTCTTTGATAAGAGCACTGCGGATAGGTTTCGATTTTTCAAAAATAGCCTGCTGCTTGTTTAGGTATTCCTTTCGTCCTTTGTCCGTTTCAATTTTTATCGGATCCAAGCCGCGTTCACGCAGGTCATAGGGACTGGCCTTCATATCCACATACCTGGTTTCCACTGCAAGCTCGAAGGCACGTCTTATAATATTGCTCGATGTCCATGGGTACATCTTGAAAGCCCACTTATAGAGATCCATATTGGTATGCAAACAGCCCGGCTGCTCCATATCAGCAAACTTTTCACGACTGAGAGCATGTTTATTTTGAGGTTTCGCTTCATCCGTAAAGAATCGGAAAGCATCAAAATGAGTACATACCAAGGGGCGGGATTCAACAAATTCGGCTAATTCTTCTTTATCCATTCGCAGTGAGAGATAATCATGGCGTACGCGGTCAGCCTTATAGACCATGGCCCATTCGTGCATCCCAAAACAACCAAATGAGGGTTTCCTGTTTGCCGATTGTTCCAACACATTAATAATCCACTTGACAGCAGAAAGGCGGTCGCGGTCAAAATGGCTGATATCCAGAAAGTAGTTGCCATTGATCGATTCCATTTCATCAAATCGCCACTCTTCGGTATGTCCATCAATAAGCATAGTGCCTAAGCCCGGCGACCAGCTTTTGAGGTACGAAGGCCGGAAGGCATAGTATTCGAACAAGAAATCCATTACGGGCTGTTTCTTTTGATGGGAGCGTTGCTCCAGGTACCCATCAATCAGGTTACCGATCTGCTGCTCGTGAGTTTCTTTTTGATGGCACCATTCATCCGCCTCTAGGCGTTCAGTTATGTAAGTGGGGCATTGGGTTTGCGAAGAAATCATAAGCTATAAAATACCAATCTTTTGTTGGATTGATAAGCTTAAAATGGTATGATCACATTATAACCATATCGAAACAGTTTTTGATGAATTTACGTCAAAATAAGACATCTATTTTAAGGCAATGCTGGCATTTTATATTGCATCTTCGCTGGCATTATCAGCTGTTTATATTGTCCGGTGGCTTTTTATTGGGTGGAGTTCTTAGTTCTAATTTAGATTTGGGATTGTTTCTTCAACAATTTTTTAATGTTCACCTTCTTTTGTTTGGCGGAGCTACCGCCTACAACTCATACTGGGATAAGGATGAAGGCCCCATAGGAGGGCTTGCCAATCCCCCAAAAATGGAACGTTGGATGTGGGGGGCATCGATTGCACTCCAGTTGGCAGGGTTATTTTTAGCCATCCCGGCAGGTGGGATCTTTATAGCAGTTTATGGGATAAGCATGCTATTTTTCTGGTTGTACTCAACCCCGCTTGCCCGATGGAAAAGTCGGCCCATAAAGAGTTTAATTGCTATCGGCATAAGTACCGGTTTTAACTCCGTTTTATTGGGATACCTTGCGGCGGGTAACGGGGAATTAGCTCCCTTTGTTTTGATAGCGGCCCTTGGGGTAACATTGATGTTGCTCAGCTTATATCCCATTTCTCAAATTTATCAACAAGAGGAAGATCGGAATCGGGGAGACCAAACGTTTGCGATTCAATATGGACGTTCTGGAGTGTTGCACTTTTTTGAAGGGGCTTTTTTTAGTGGTCTCCTTTTGGTCACGGGAGTGTTCTATGGGATTTATCTGAATTTGGCAATTTCTTTTGGAATCATAGGAGTATGTATTGGGTTATGGGTTCGTTTTAGAATCAAGAAACTTAGTGCAAAGAAAGATGATTACAAGCGAGTGATGCAACTCAAGTATAGTACCTCAATAGGGTTTGTTATTTTTTTATTATGTATTTTGCTCCTCAAGCACATTCCTGAAGGGGGAATATCCGGGGTTGCGGATTTGCTATTAAGGTAAGATATTATAGACCTATACATCTACTGACATAATACCCTTCAACCTTTCCATCTACAGATTTATGAGTACAGTTTCAGAACAAGTTATTGCCGCCGAGAATATCGAGCAGGCGATGAGTTATAAAGAATATCGTCAAATGATTGATCAGCTTTTGGCTGAAGATAAAACAACAGGTAGTGATCATTCCGAAGATATGATACACTACACCACCATGAATGTGCATCGTATGGCCCGTCTTGATAAACGTGTTGCTCTTACGGATGAAATTCAAAATCGATTGGAACAGTTAAGTTCTAACCTCATTTGGCTTGTACTAACAGAAGCCTGGTGCGGTGATGCGGCTCAGAATATTCCTGTAATCGCTAAGATTGCTGATGCCAGCGAGAGTATTGAGCTCAAACTGATTCTCAGAGATGAGCATCCCGACATTATGGATCAGTATCTCACAAATGGTGGACGCGCTATTCCAAAGCTGATTTGCCTTGATACAGAGACCTTAGAAGAAAAAGGAACATGGGGACCTAGACCTGAGGCAGCGCAAAAGAAAGTAAGAAATTGGATTGATAACACTGAACTAAGCAAAGAAGAGTGGGCAGCCAAGTTGCACAAGTGGTATGCAAAGGATCGAGGAAAAGAGCTACAAGCCGAATTTGTGGACTTACTAAAAGAGTGGACATAAAAAATCAGCATGTTGAACTCATATTCAACATGCTGAAAACTCAATATTACGGATTGGCGTTGGTTGTTATTTAACCAACGTCATTTTTTTCGTTTGCAGGGCATCATCATTTGCTGTTTTAACGTATACGCGGTAGATATAAACTCCGCTCGCTAAGTCATTCATATTTACTTTTATGTTGGGAGTACCAACGGCAAGTTTATTCTTATCGTTGAGAGTTTTTTCTCTGACTTTCTGGCCAGCCATATTGTAAATTGATATCCTCATAAATTCTGCATTATCCGGCAGGTCTATGGGAATAGTAGTAGAAGGATTAAAAGGATTTGGATAGTTTTGCCTGACCTTAAATTCACTCGGAGCAATAATTGAAATAGAGAGATCTTCTGGGTCTTTGTCTCCAGAATAATTTTCTACACTTACTGTAACAGGGTATCTGCCATTAATTACGTCTGAAGTACCCGCAGTTGTACCACGTGGGACAATAACAGTTAGTTCTGAAGATGTAGCATCTTTGACCTTAGCCTTGATGCCGTTAAATTCAACGGTATTCTCACTGGCTTGTGTACTAAACTGGAAGTTTGTTGCCGAAACAGTAACTTCATCACCGGCTTTTACCTCAGTGGCAGATATTGAGGCAAAAGGGAAATTACTTGCCGCTACTTTCCCTTTGAAGTCACCGATAAAGATACCGCGACCATGGCTGCCAATAGCCAAATCTCCATCTGACCTTCGCCAGTCAATATTTTCAACTACGGAATACCCAATATCTGCACTGCCTGTGCCATCAAATTCAGACTCTCGCCCCCATTGGGTTTGATTCCCATTTAATCCCTGGGTAGCATAAACACCAGTACTGGTTCCCAGTACATATATGGTACCCGAAGTAGCTGGAATGATGGCAACAGAGCGCATAGAAGGGCCGGCATTATCATCTTTTACATCGTCAGAACCTTCGAGGTTGCCTTCTACAGGTTCCCAGCTTTCTCCCCCGTTTACCGTATGGTACAGACCTACAATGCCGTAATTAGACAATACTACTAAGGCTTCGTTGCCATTATTAGGATTAATAGCAATATCGTTCACATAAGCTCCCTGGGCTGCATTGCTTATAGATACATCAACAGGTTGAATGTTTGAACTGTTTGCATTGTCAATTTTCATTATTTTAGGTCGGTTGGAATCGTTTGATCCGGCATAGTAGAGAACATTAGCAGGCAAAGTACTTACTGCAAGTGCAGAAATATTGAAACCCGACATTTCTGCTTCAGGTAAAAGTTGCCAGTGGTCTCTTGGGTTATTTTCATCTACTTTAGTATTACGATACAGTTTACCCCCATCCGGATAATACATGATACCTTCATCATTTGGGTCTACCGTATAAGGGTGGATAAATAATTGATCAGACGCATCTTCAGGGTGGACCGAAGCCCAGTCTGTCGATGTATTTCCATCAAATGGAGAGCTTATTGACCCGTCAGCTTCACGCCCTATACGTAAAATTCGCCCCCTTTGAGAAGAGGCATAAGCATAATTAGTACCCCAAAATGAGAACCCGCCATCACCCGAAGATATATCTACTGAAGTGCTGGCTGTTTGGTTAGTAAGGTCATATTCAAAGAAAGGAGTACCATTATCTTGGGTACCTCCGAGTAATTGATATTTGCCGTCTTCAGGGGCAATAGAAATATCATAAAACTGTGTCACCACATATGTTTCATTGCGATCTGTCCATTGCATCGGTTCTCGGGAAACGTCATTAGTTACTGAAATCCCCCCATCGTGTCCAACCCATAGTTTATTGGGATCATTTGGGTCATAGACTTGAACATGTTGGTCAGGATGTTGGTTGGGGTATTGACTAACATTATTATCATTAGAATAACCGCCGACCCAATATGCATCTTTTTCGCTACTGGTATTTGAAGGTTCAGTAGAAAACCCGTTAGTAGATCGAAAAAGGTTTGTAGCCCCTATCGTTACAAAATCAGGATTATCAGGTTTTACCGATACCGTCATATTGTAACCGCCTTGTAGGTTAACACCACCGACGGGATTGCCAAAATCAGGTAAGTTTGCCGACCGGTCCTCTGCGACCACATTATTTACACCTCCAGAAATATCGAGTTTAAAAAAGCCTTGGTTCGTATCGTCATTCACCTTATTTGTGAATACATATGCGATGTTTGGGTTTGATGGAGCAAAAGATATTACACTACGTGCATGTTCACTAGGAAAGTCACTTGGAGTTATTTCAGTCCAATTTTGTCCGTCATCGGTTGAAAGGAATATACCGGGGTTACCGCTGGAAACACCGGCATCGGTACTTGATAGAACAGCAATGACATCACCATTGGAAGCAATATCAAAATCTGAAAAATAGTGTTCGCCGGCTCCACCAAGTTCTATATTATCAAAATTATCTCCATTGGCAGATCGGAAAATACCAAACCCATTATTAGCGGTATAAACGGCTCCAGAAGTAGGGTGGATATCAATGCGGCTGATATAATCAAATTGGGTATCAAACCTGCTGTCTCGATCTGCGGTTGACGAAATACGAGACCAAGATTCCCCATTGTCAGTAGACCTAAATATCCCTGTACCATAATAGGAAGCACCTGTTGCACCTGCAGAATTACCTTGTATCTCTCCGGATGTATAGTACCAGGTATCTTGGTTAATCGGGTGTTGTGCTAACGAAGTAACGCTAAAGTTTTCAAAACCTCCGGTTTTAAGATCCCAGCTTGTACCTCCATCAGTCGATTTCCAGATTCCTCCGGATACACCGCCGGCAATTATAATATTAGAATTGCGCTCATCAATACCCAAGGCACGAGTACGCCCACCAATAGCATGGGGACCTGCCAGTTGCCAATCAAAACCTTCTGCTACTTGCATTGAAGGGTTTTTGGCTTTTTTTCTGCTTTGTATTCTACGGAAAGTGGGCAGATGCTTGGCGTGGTTAATCTCACGAGCACGAATATTTTGAGGGATTTTATTAGTCTCAGGATTCCGTAACATGCGAAAGAAATATTCGCTGCGAGCTTTTTTAGATTTTTCACGGCTTATTTCCTGCTCTTCAGGCACTGGGGTAACAGAAGATTCCATGTGAGCAGGAGCATTAAATTGGGTGAAAATCCAGTACCCACTTATAGCAATTACGACTGCAGCAATGGGTAACAATGTTTTTTTTGTAGCTTTCAAATCCATTTTTCTATTTAATCATTGGTTTTAATATTACCGGAACTCCAAATACTAAATGTTCGCTTTAGGCTAAATATCTACTTTTGAGGGTTTTATAAATCGTAAGTACCATTGATGTAATAAATAAAACTAACATCAGACAGGTTTCATATATTAAAATAACGTTTATATAATACCGAATGGCATTAAATATAATATATGCGATAAATGTTAGTGAAGTAAACCCAATTAAAAAGTTCTCACTCTACTCAATTAAAAATATAATAGATACCAATTTTGAGTCACAAAGAATCATTTTACGATCATCTAGCACAAACAAGTGAAGCTCCAATGGGATTAGAAGTAGAGAGGGCCGAAGGACCTTATATCTATACCTCGAATGACAAACAGTATGTGGATTTTATTTCGGGTATTGCCGTGAGCAGCCTTGGCCATCGCCATCCCAAAGTGGTAAAGGCGATTAAAAAGCAGGTTGATCGCCATCTGCATGTTATGGTTTACGGAGAGTTCATACAGGAGCCGCAATCGGCCTATGCTGATTTGCTGACTTCACAACTACCGGACCAACTGGAGCGTGTATACTTCGTTAACAGTGGTACCGAAGCTAATGAAGGAGCCTTAAAGCTTGCCAAAAAACATACCGGCCGGCATAAATTTGTGGCATTTAATCATGGTTACCACGGCGATACTCAGGGTTCGTTGAGTGTTACCGGCAGAGATGTATATCGGGATCCCTATTTACCTCTGTTGCCTGATGTGCATTTTTTGGATTTCAACAGCCACGACGGTCTCTCGACTATCGATGAAGAAACAGCGGCTGTAATAATGGAGCCCATACAGGGCGAGGGAGGCATTATACCCGCTCAAAAAGAGTGGTTGCAGGCCGTTCGTAATCGTTGTGATGAGGTTGGTGCTCTTCTGATTCTTGATGAAATTCAAACCGGGTTCTTTCGTACAGGTTCCCTGTTTGCATTACATCGTTACGGGATAACCCCGGACATTCTTTGCCTGGCCAAGGCCATGGGAGGGGGGATGCCGATGGGCGCGTTTGTGTCTTCATCAAAGATATTTGAATCGTTTATGTTCGATCCCCCTCTTAACCATGTAACAACCTTTGGAGGACATCCGGTCTCTTGTGCGGCTGCACACGCAACACTCAAAGAGTTATTGTCAGACGATTACGGAAAACGAGCAAAAAAAATTGAGTCTATCGTACGAGAAGAGCTCACTGCTGAAGCTATTGTCGAAGTACGCGGTGTCGGAGCTATGTTAGGTATGGAACTAAGAGATAAGGAGCTTACCCAGAAAGTCGTAGAGGCTTGTCTCAGTGAAGGTATTATCCTGGGGTGGACCTTGCACTCCAATACCTTGGTGCGTTTGGCGCCCCCGTTGATTATTGAAGAGGAGTTGTTACATTCTTCTTTACAGACGATCAATCAGAAAGTCGAAATTCATAGTTAAATTCTCTTATGGGAAGCTTTTTGCTGGATTTGTCAAAGTAGGAATGTGACCCTACAGTTAGTAGTTAATGATAAGTTATTGGTAATAAATATACAGTTATGAAGACGATTAACCCCGCAAATGAAACAGTCATTGAAGAGTATGAGCAGATGAGTGACCAGGTGTTCGATGGTATTGTAAATGATGCTGTTGAGGCGCAAGAAAATTGGCGTAGCCGTTCATTCTCAGAACGGGCAGATATACTCAACAAAGCCGCACAGATCCTACGAAAACGCAAGTCGGAGTTTGCCGAGTTGATGGCACGCGAAATGGGTAAACCTTTGTCACAAGGAGAATCTGAGAGCGAAAAGTGTGCCTGGGTATGTGAATATTATGCAGAAAATGCCGCAGATTTCCTGGCAGATGAGTATATAGAAACGGATGCGGATAAAAGTTATGTAACCTTTAACCCATTGGGTACGGTACTGGCCATAATGCCGTGGAATTTCCCTTTTTGGCAGCTGTTTCGCTTTGCTGCTCCTGCGCTTATGGCCGGTAATGCGGCTGTTTTGAAGCACGCTCCAAATGTTACGGGCTGTGCACTAGCCATAGAGGAGCTGTTGCATAAGGCCGGTATCCCACGAGACCTTTTCAGGACTGTATTGGCAGATGTAGAGCAAACACAACAGCTTATTAAACACTCCGGCATTGCCGCCGTTACTTTAACGGGGAGTACACGTGCAGGTAAAGCAGTAGCATCTACGGCTGGAGAAGAGTTAAAGAAAACGGTTCTTGAGCTGGGGGGCAGTGATCCATATATTATTCTAGAGGAAGCTAACATAGAACAGGCAGCTGAAACCTGTGTTACATCCAGGCTTGTAAACAGCGGGCAGAGTTGTATAGCTGCCAAGCGCCTTATTGTGGTAGAAGAGCACTATGATACTTTCTTGGAGAGTGTAAAATATCGAATGAGTCGCAAGCAGTTTGGGAATCCTTTTGAGAGTTCAACTGATATTGGCCCAATGGCTCGTAAAGATTTAAGAGATAAGCTCCATCAGCAGGTACAGGAAAGTATACAGGTTGGTGCTAATTGTATTTTAGGAGGAGAAATTCCTGACCGCGAAGGGGCTTTTTATCCGCCTACGGTATTGACCAACGTTTCTGAAGGGATGCCAGCTTATGAAGAAGAACTCTTTGGACCAGTAATTTCTGTTATAAAGGTGAAAGACGAAGCCGAAGCAATTGAAGTTGCTAATGATACTGAGTACGGATTAGGAGCTGCAGTATTTTCTGAGGATGTCGAGAGGGCAGAACAGATAGCTGCCAATGAGTTGAAAGCCGGCTGTTGTTTTGTAAATGATTTTGTGAAATCAGATCCCCGTTTGCCATTCGGAGGTATTAAGAACTCCGGGCTGGGAAGAGAACTTTCCCATTTTGGGATTAAAGAGTTTGTGAACATAAAAACTGTTTACAAATAAAAGTGTAAGGGATACTTTCTTCAACGGTCTTATTAAATGTATGGGGTGGATGAGCCAAAATTCACCAACAATTCGCATATACTATTGAACAAAAATAAAATGACAAAAAATGGGAGTAAATATGTTACGCACTTGTATAAAATATTTTGTGGTTTTAATATTATTCACTGGGTTGATGAGCTGTGGTAGTGATAGTACAGGGCCTGACCCCAGTGAAGCGCCATCTGTACCTTCTAAAATTATAAGTGAAGAAGCAAAACCTGATGTTAGTTTTTTTGAAGAGGAACAATCCAAACAATTGACAGGTGGAAATACTGCAAGTACAGAAAATTACAATGCTGCTAAATATACCGCTTTGAGTATTTCTGGTATAGCGAGTATGAATGCTTTATATAGTGGTTTTATGTCTCCTGCATCATCTACAGAGCCAGAATTCAAAGATGGGAAATGGGTTTGGGAGTACACTCATACAAACCCCGAAACTGGTGATACAGGTACTTTTAGATTGGAAGCTAAAGAAATATCTGAAGGTCATAAATGGGCTATGTACCTTTCTATGGATACCAGTGAGTTCAGCGTAGAAAATTATAAGGTGTTTGAAGGAACCACTTCTTCTGATGGTTCGGAAGGGGAGTGGATCTTCAATTCCATAGACTTAGAAGAAACAGGAACCCAAGAGGTGAAAGCATTTAGCTCAAGCTGGGTTATTACAAATGAAGATAAAATGGAAACCTCTTTTGAGTTCTATGATAAGGAAGGGAGAGTACAAATTGACGGAGGGTATACTAAAGATGCTCCAGAGCATACGCTAGCCGTGGATTATGCCGATTCCCAGCAGTCGAATGTTAAAATTTACTGGAATACAGAAAACAATACGGGCTATATTTTACAGGGTACCGAATGCAAAGGTTGGGACAGTAGTTTTCAAGATGATAATAGCGTTTGCCCATAAGCAATAGTTGAGATTTTAATTTTTGAAGAGGCCCGGTTTTAGCCGGGCTTTTTTATTTAGTAAACTTTCTGGAATTTAAACTGACACTGTGGTGTCATTCTGTTACTATATATTATAGGCGAAGGGAAAAAGATTAACTGTTCGTTTATTATGGATGACAATAAGAATCCAATTCGTGGTCGTGGGGCATCTGATAATCCTGCTAATCGGTTTGAGGGTAAATATACCGATTATGATCTGGATGAAGAGACGGGCCAAAAGCCCTCTCAGGATACAAAGCTTATTCGCGATGATACAAAAGAGATTCTTTCGAAAAATAAGAGCCCGGATATCCCTTTCACCTATGGGTTAAACCCTTACCGAGGATGTGAGCACGGATGTATCTATTGTTACGCCAGACCCACGCATGAATTTTTGGGGTTTTCGGCAGGATTGGATTTTGAATCTCGAATTATGGTTAAATATGATGCTCCCCAAAAACTCAGGAAAAAGTTTGCTGAAAAGAGCTGGATGCCCCAACCTATTGTAATGAGCGGGGTCACAGATCCCTATCAACCTATTGAAAGGAATCTTGAGATTACCAGAGGATGCCTTGAGGTTTTTGCAGAATCACGTAATCCTGTCGGTGTTATCACTAAAAATTACTTGGTAACACGTGATCTCGATTTCTTGAGTGAACTTGCAGAATACAATGCCGTACATGTAACCCTCTCAATTACCACACTAGACCGAGAACTTGCGCGAGTGATGGAGCCGAGAACATCACAACCTAATAGACGATTAAAAGCAATACAGGAGTTATCAGATGCAGGAGTATCAGTTGGGGTTAATGTAGCTCCAATTATCCCCGGCTTAACAGATCATGAGTGTGTTGAGATATTGAAAGCTGCTCGTGATGCCGGTGCCATCAGAGCCGGTTATACTATTCTACGATTACCCCATGGGGTCAAAGATTTGTTTAAGGAGTGGCTACAGCAACATTTTCCCGATCGAAAAGAAAAAGTACTGAATAGAATTCGTGAGATGCGGAATGGGAAGTTATATGAGAGCGAATTTGGAAGCCGGTTTCGCGGGAAAGGAGAATTCGCTGATCAAATTAGAGAGATGTTTAAAATCCAGTCAAAGAAGCTTGGCTTTAATAAAAAAGAAATTACTATATCGCGAAGCAATTTTAGACGACCAGAAGTTGGGCAGTTAAATCTTTTTTAGGTGAGATGAGCCCCCTTTAGGGTGAGTGAGAAATTAAGCCGATTTATATATTTACTTATCCGATGCATTTAATATATTCAGGTTCAGAACGATTAATTTTTAAAAGCTTATATAGTAGATTTTATGTCTAACACTCCTTCTACAATGCTGGATCTCGGAACGGAAGCACCGGATTTTAAACTTTTTGATACGGTAAATAACCAGCTGGTATCTCGCGACGATTTTGATAACGCAAAAGGGCTGCTTGTTGTATTTATGTGTAACCATTGCCCTTTTGTAAAACATATTTTGGATGACTTTGTAGTAGCCGCTCGCGATCTGCAACAGAAAGGTATTGGCGTTGTTGCTATCAGCTCCAATGATGTTGAGAACTATCCTGATGACAGCCCCGTAAAAATGGCACAATTGGCTCGGGAAAAGCAGTTTTCCTTTCCGTATCTCTATGATGGTACACAGGAAGTAGCAAAAGCATATCGCGCAGCTTGCACACCAGACTTTTATCTCTTTAATGAGAATGATAAGCTCGTTTATCGTGGTCAATTTGATGATAGCCGACCCGGTAATGATGAGCCTGTAACCGGAGAAGATATCCGAGAAGCTGCTGACCTTCTGTTTGATGAAGAAGTGAAAGAAGAGCAAAAGCCAAGTATGGGATGCAATATCAAGTGGAAGAAAGGTAAAGAACCAGATTATTTCGGGTAATATATGTCGGCAGATAACACGCAAAAAGGTATAGAAAAGATACGGCGCGAGTATGCCGGGGAAGAGCTGTCAAAGTCGGCCGTGGATAACGATCCAATTGCTCAGTTTGAGGAGTGGTTTGAACAAGCCCTTTCGGCCGATGTGCTGGATGCCAATGCAATGACACTGTCTACTGTTTCAGGGGATGGGCAACCATCTTCACGTATAGTACTATTAAAAGGGATAGTGAATAATGGTTTCCGCTTTTATACTAATTACGGCAGTAGAAAGGGGCAGGAAATGGAAGAGAACCCTCTTGCTTCTCTTTGTTTCTACTGGGCACAGCTATCAAGACAGGTGCGTATAGAAGGAAAGGTTGAGCGTTTGTCGCGTGAAACCTCTGAATCTTATTTTCAGCAACGCCCCCGATTGAGCAAGATTGGAGCTTGGGCTTCAAAACAAAGTAATGAAGTCTCCTCGCGAGAAGAACTTGAATCGAAGTTTGAGGAACTGAAAAAACGATTTGATGGGCAAGATGTTCCGCTGCCTGATTTTTGGGGTGGGTATTTACTTGTACCCCATAGGATTGAGTTTTGGCAAGGGCGTCCGGGCCGGTTACATGATCGTGTCTGTTATAAAAAAGAGGCGGAAGAATGGCAGATCTCCCGCCTTGCGCCGTAGCTTATTTTAAATCAAACCTCACGGGGATACTTAATTGAACCTTTACAACCCGTCCGCGTTGTCGGCCGGGTTTAAAGGTGAGGTTTCGTACAGCACGGAGCGCCTCTTTATCACATCCACCACCAATACCGCGGATGACTTTTGCATCTTGGACAGTGCCATCTTTGCTTACGACAAATTGAATGTTTACAGTACCCTCAATTCCGGCTAGCTTTGCTTCTCGAGGGTAAGAAAGGTCATCATAGAGTGATTGGAGGCCGCCTTTAATTTGGGGTTCTGTTTCTACAACAATAAAAATTTCTTCCCCATCATCTTCTGAGCCTGCAGATTCTTCTGGTAGTTGCAGATTTCCTGAGTTTTCCCAGTTGATATCAAGATTACCAATAGGATCTTCGATAATTACGTCATCGGGCACCGGATTAAAAACGCTCGGTTTGGTAGGTGTCGCAGGTGTTTGATCTCGCTTGGTAATGGGAGTATCAACAGTTTTAACGACATCGAAATCACGATCCGGTATTTTCAGTGTCTGACTTTCATTGGTTGGTAGCTTGAAGGCAGATATGGCAAGCAGCAGTGCTACTATTAAGCCTGTTTCAAAAATAATATAGTATCCTTTTTTAAGATCACCGATGAACTTCATAGGCACCCTCATTTTTTATTTGGAAGTTGAGTACGAACTGCTCATGATATCTCTTATTTTCAATATACCTGCCCTGCCAAGAGGTTAAATCACATATTCATGCTATATAACAGAACGTTTAGAAATGGGAACAAATAAATTGCAGCGATTTAAAGAAATTTCAGAATATCATAATGTCCTGGAGCTCACCGATTTCCAGGATGATGAATCTCAAAAACCCCAAGGCCGATGGCATTCAGATGTTTTTGGGAATGCTAATCCGATAATTCTGGAACTAGCATGTGGCAAAGGAACATACACCTTGGAGCTGGCGCGTAGAAATCCCGACGCTAATATTATTGGGATAGATATTAAAGGCGGGCGAATATGGAAGGGAGCAACACGGGCATTAGAAGAAGGGTTAGAAAATGTGCGCTTCTTGCGAATGTATATCGATCACCTCTACGAATATTTTGCTCCCCAGGAAGTCGATGATATTTGGATTACCTTTCCGGATCCGTATCCCAGGGCGGGAGATCGAAATAAACGATTGGTTGCCCCAAAATTTCTAAATATCTATCAAAGAGTATTGAAGCCCGATGGGAATGTAAGGTTAAAAACGGATAGCGATAAACTATTTTCATATGCAAAAAGAACCATAGATAAAACGGGGTGTAGGGTAATTGACTCTGTTGAAAGTATATATGATGAGCGCCCTGAAGATGAGATATTAACTGTTAAAACTGATTTTGAGAAAAAGCATCTTGAAAAGGGACAAACAATTTCATTTATAAGTTTTGATCTGCCAGAAGAACAGATTTTAGATTAATATTTTATAAATGGATTTTTTTAGCCACTAAAAAAGTTTATCTAATACGGTTGATTTATCTTATTAAATTAGTTAACTATCTTTTAGTTAACGGTGTTAACCTCTGTTAATATGAATAAGACCGAAGAAAAGAGTTTAAAAGAGCAAATAATTGATGCTGCCCGAAAGGTGCTATTGGCAAAAGGGTATCGCAATTTTTCTCTGCGAAAAATTGCCGGAGAAATTGATGTGAGTGCTACCAGTATCTATCTGCATTTTGAAAATAAGGATGATTTGGTGCACACCTTGATGGAAGAGGCGATAGCACGTCTCAATAAGCAACTTGAACAGAAGGTAGCTGAGGTAGATGATCCGATTTCCAAGCTAGAAGCTTTGGCAAGAGAATATGTTTCCTTCGCCCTTAAGCATCCGCGAGAATACCAGGTGATCTATTTGATAAGTTCAGATGAAATGACCCGATATCCCAAAGAAAAATTCAGGAAAGCACGAAAGGGATATGAGATTGTTACGGATGTACTAAAGGAGGGAGTAGAATCAGGGTTAATTGCGGAAAGCAGACCTCGCCTTGCTGCCTATACATTTTGGGCTCAGTTACATGGAGTGATGTCTGTAGTACTTTCAAAACGATTGGACAATCGAATCGAGCAGGAAGAATTTATAGAAGAAGCAATTGATCATATAATAAAAGGATATCAGCTGCGAACATCCTTGTAATTACATAGAAACGCAGAAAAATAATAGGAGATAATTATGGAGTTTTTAAATGAGAGTTTGGGTTTTTTGTTCCAATACCCGCTTTGGGCAGTAATTGTAAGTATGGTAATTGTTGCCACATTACTGGCTTTTTGGGGAACGCCTCTGTGGGTATGGGCCATTGCCGGGTTTGTGGCCCTTTGGGGATTTTCAGCTCCCACTTGGGCATTTTGGGTGTTTGGCGGTTTAGTAGTGCTTTTCAATGTAAAAGCTATACGCCGGTATGTACTAACGGCCCCACTAATGAAGTTATTAGATGCGCTAAACTTCTTACCTGAAATTTCTGAAACCGAACGTACTGCTATCGAAGCCGGTAATGTATGGGTCGATGCTGAACTATTTTCCGGAAAGCCTGATCTTAAACGATTAGCCAATGAGTCGTACCCGGAACTGACTGATGAGGAACAGGCATTTTTGGAGGGACCGGTGGAAGAGCTCTGTTCCATGGTTGAAGATTGGGATGTGTATGTTCGCAAAGGATTTACGGATGAACAGTGGGAATTTATGAGAGAACATAAATTCTTTGGTCTCATTATACCTGAAGAATATGGGGGACTGGAGTTTTCAGCAAGTGCTCACAGTGCTATTATTGCAAAGTTGTCTTCAAGATGCGGTCCGCTGGCAACCACGGTGATGGTTCCGAATTCTTTGGGACCTGCTGAGCTATTGATGCACTACGGTACTGACGAGCAGAAAGATCATTATTTGCCACGTCTGGCAACAGGAGAAGAGATGCCCTGTTTTGCCCTCACCGAGCCAACAGCAGGTTCTGATGCCGGTGCGATGACTGCCGAAGGTGAAGTCTTCAAAGGGGATGACGGGGAACTGTATATCCGTTTGAACTTCACGAAGCGATATATAACGTTAGCAGCTATTTCTACTGTAATAGGACTGGCCTTTAAATTACGAGATCCTGAAAATCACTTGGGTAAAGGAGAGTATCCGGGTATTACGTGTGCGTTAATCCCCAGTGAAACCGAAGGTATTAAGTTAGGGCGACGTCATGACCCGATGGGCGTACCTTTTTATAACTGTCCCATTGACGGTAAAGATGCTGTTGTTTCTGTTGATCAAATTATTGGTGGAGCAGACCAAGCCGGTAATGGCTGGCAGATGCTCATGGAATCGCTGGGCGTGGGACGAGGAATCTCACTGCCGGCACAAAGCCTCGGTGGGGCGAAGGTGGCTACTCGGGCTCTCGGCGCTTATACCGCAATTCGCCGACAGTTTGGTATTAATATCGGTAAATTCGAAGGCATTGAAGAACCAATGGCCCGCATCGGTGGGTTTACCTATCTGATGGATGCTGCACGACGGTATACCTGCGGCGGGTTGGATATCGGGGAAAAACCGTCGGTGGTTACGGCTATAGCCAAGTATAATTTTACAGAACTAGGCCGAAAGATTGTGAATGATGCAATGGATATTCAGGGGGGCGCCGGTATTTCGCGGGGACCTCGCAATATCTTTGCCCACAGCTATATTTCTTTACCGATAGCGATCACGGTAGAAGGGGCTAACATTCTTACCCGAAGCCTGATGATATTTGGGCAGGGGGCGATACGATGTCACCCATATGCTTATGACGAAATAGACGCTTTAACGAAAGGTGACCTCAAAGCTTTTGATGATGCCTTTTGGAAGCATATTGGCCACGTGGGACGAAACAAGGCGCGGGCTTTTGTAATGAGTATCACACGCGGCTTTTTTGCCTCTTCACCGGTGGGTGGACCGGCGAAAAAATATTATAAGAAGCTGTCGTGGGCTTCGGCTTCCTTTGCTTTCTTAGCAGACATAGCACTGGGATCATACGGAGGCGGTTTAAAGATAAAAGAGAAGATCAGCGGGCGCTTTGCTGATATCT
This sequence comes from Fodinibius halophilus, assembly GCF_011059105.1. GTDB lineage: Bacteria > Bacteroidota > Rhodothermia > Balneolales > Balneolaceae > Fodinibius > Fodinibius halophilus. The sequence continues at coordinate 18,628 of NZ_JAALLS010000029.1, forward strand.
TAAGCTGGATGTACTTGGCGACCGCAACCTTACGTCGTTATGATGCCGAAGGACAGCGAGAACAGGATCGAGCATTCTTTGAGTGGTCTATGGAGTATGCCTTTGGACAAATTCAGGAAGCTTTTGATGAGATCTACAGTGAAATCAAAGTGCCTGGCCTCAGTTGGTTATTTCGGGGACCTATTGCCATGTGGTCACGAATGAACCGCATTGGATCGAAACCATCCGATAAGCTGGGACATAAAGTAGCCCAGGCCATGCAACAGCGCGGAGAAACACGAGATCGTATAACAGAGGGCATATATATCCCTGAAAAAACCGACCAGGCCCTTGGGCGGTACGAAAATGCCATGAAGTTATTAGAAGAAGCCGAGCCTGCCTATAAAAAGATTTACGTGGCTACGAAGAAAAAAGAGCTGCCTAAAACACAACCCCGCTTTGTTATAGATAAGGCTGTAGAAAAAGGAATACTTACCGAAGATGAAGCGAAAATAGTGCGTAAGGCAGAAGAGGCACGGATTGATGTGGTAGAAGTAGATGAGTTTACCTTGGAAGAATATGAAAACCAAACCCCATCAACACCTAAATTTGAAGATTCGGCTGATGCAGAAGAGATCGCCTCTTAGCTAAACTTATAATTAAACTTCTTGGCCCTGTTGATATAGCATCAGCAGGGCTTTTTTATTTGATGTATGTAGGGGATAATACCACAAAAACATAATTGGAAGAATAAAACACTTTGTTATCCACTAAAAATAGGATTATATTCTGAATAGGTATTAACAATTATTATATAGTGTTATGAGTAGATATCAGCTGGACGATACAGATAAGAAAATCCTTTCGATCCTCCAGAAGGATGGAAGGATCCCGAATAATAAGTTAGCTGAGAAGGTCGGGCTTACAACCACTCCTACCTTAGAGCGAGTAAAGCGATTAGAACGAGAAGGTATTATCAAAGGGTACGGAGCCCAGGTAGATCCTGAAGCAATAGAGAAAGGGTTGGTTGTTTTTTGCTCGTTGCGTCTGGCTGTTCATAAAATGCATACCCTGGATGAAGTGTGTAATGAGATTGATAAGATGCCGGAAATCCAGGCATGCTATCATATTACCGGTGATGCTGATTTCCTGCTAAAAATTGTAGTAAAGGATATGCCGGCCTATGAACGGTTTGTACACGATAAGCTGACTCAACTGCAGGGGATTGAACGTATTTACAGTAATATTGTAATGTCTACGAAAAAAGAAAATTATCACCTTCCCATAAACGAGGAGCACCATGAAAAACAAAAAGTATAGCATAGAATCGGAGATGGTACATGCAGATCAACCGGAGAACGATCCGTTTGGAGCGCATGTGATGCCTATTTATCAAACTTCGACTTTTAAGTTTGATTCTGTGGAGGACGGAAGAAAGTTTTTTGCTCAAGAAGAGGGGGGAGGTTCTCATGGCTATTCGCGTTTGGGAAATCCCACGGTTGATCGCCTGGAGCAGGTTTTCGCTAAAATGGAGGGTGAGAATATCGCTGAGGATGTTGGTGCTCTTGCCTTTGGTAGTGGAATGGCTGCTGTCAGTACGGCTCTTTTGGCAATGGCTAACCAGGGAGCGGTAATAGCTCAGCCGGGTTTGTATGGATGTACAGGCCAGTTTCTAAAAGAAGAGGCGCCTGAGCTGGGGATAGACACTCATTTTCTGGATCTCAATGACCTTGAGACCTTGGATCAAACGCTACAGGAAAATCCCGATGTGAAGGTAATTTATGGGGAGACGATGGCCAATCCTACAATGTCTATCCTTAATATTCCGGCAGTTGCTGAAGTAGCAAAGGCACACAATGTGCTATTTCTTGTAGATAATACATTTGCTACCCCTTACCACTTGCGTCCGCTGGAGATGGGCGCCGACATGGTGATCCACTCTACAACGAAATACCTGAACGGTCACGGTACCTTAATAGGCGGTGCTTTAGTAGCTAAGCAATCGGTAATTGATGAGTATAATGTGGCACTGTTTCGTAAAAACCTAGGCGGTGTTACCAGTCCCTTTGATGCATGGTTAAATTTAAATGGGCTGAAGACGTTCACGCTTCGAATGCAGCAGCATACCAAAAATGGGATGAAAGTTGCACAATTTTTGGAAGAACACGAGGCGGTAAAAAAAGTCTTTTATCCTGGTTTGGATACCCATGACCAGCATGAATTAGCAGATAAGCTCTTTGAAAAAGGCTACGGCGGTGTCATGAGTTTTGAGCTGAAGGGGGGGTATGAGGCAGGTGTAGCAATGATGGATCAAGTAGACTTTTGTACCCTCGCTGTTAGCCTTGGAACCGTAGATACGTTAATTCAGCATCCTGCTTCAATGACGCATTCTGTGATGGATGCCGAAATACGCCAACAGGCCGGTATTACTGACGGCTTGGTTCGACTGGCGGTGGGGATTGAGAATGTAGATGATATTATCGGTGACCTTGAACAGGCATTAGAAAAAAGTAAGCCAGAACCGGCTATGTATTAACAGATATACATTGGCTTCATTTAATAATGGCATAGATCCGAATTAAATGAAATATTAGGGCGACTCTAACAAAATAATCTGAATTGGAGATACCCCTTACTATGAGTGGAAGTCGGAAGTCGCCTTGGAGAGTTTGGGTTGATACAGGTGGTACTTTTACGGATTGTATTGCTATTAGCCCACAAGGGGAAAGAAAAAAGGCAAAGGTCCTCAGTAGTAGTGCTCTGCGTGGAGAAATTATATCCAGAGTGGATGATCTCAACTTTAAAGTAGATCAATCATGGGAGGCACCGACTGATTTTATTGAGGGGTTTGGATTTGAGCTGTTGGATGGGTTCCACCAGAATGCCAAGATAGTAGCTTTTGACAGCGATCAGTCGGTCATTACATTAGATAAACCAGTTGAAGTAAACGAAGGTGTAGCTTTTGAAGCCCTATCGGATGAAGAAGCACCGGTATTGGCGGCAAGACTTGTTACGCAAACACCCCGTCAAGACAGCCTGCCGGCAATAGATCTGCGATTGGCCACCACCAAAGCAACCAATGCTCTGCTCGAAAAAAAGGGGGCACCCACAGCTCTTTTTGTAACAAAGGGATATGGAGATTTATTAAAGATCGGAACTCAGCAGCGTCCCGATCTTTTTGCACTTGAAATTGAGAAAAAATCCTCCCTTTATGATGAAGTAGTAGAAGTAGATGAACGGCTGAATGCAGTAGGGGAGATCCTGAAGCCAATAGATATTGGTTCATTGAAATCTGATGTTAAGCACCTTTTGGATCAAGGTATCACTTCTGCAGCCGTATCATTAATGCATAGCTATAAAAACCCTAAACATGAGCAGCAGTTTAAGAAATGGTTGTTAGATCAGGGTTTTGAGCACGTTTCTGTTTCTGCTAATCTAAGTCCTTTTATAGGAATTCTTCCTCGCACAGAGACGGCACTGGTCAATGCATACCTGGCTCCCATCATCCAGCAGTATCTTGATGATGTGCAGTCCGTGATCAAAGATGAACAGATGTTTATCATGACGAGTGCCGGCGGGTTAACGCTGGAGGAGCAGTTTGCCCCTAAGGATAGCTTATTAAGTGGTCCGGCCGGTGGGGTTGTAGGGGCAGCTACGGCCGGTAAAAAAGCTGGGGTAGATCATGTTATTTCATTTGATATGGGAGGTACAAGCACGGATGTAGCCCGTTATGACGCCGGTTATGAATATGTTTTTGAACATGCTATCGGTGATGCACATCTTGTTGCCCCGGCTCTAAATATTGAGACAGTAGCCGCCGGTGGTGGTTCAATATGTTATTTCGATGGCCATAAACTTTGTGTAGGTCCTGAAAGTGCGGGAGCGTGGCCGGGACCTGCTTGTTATGGGGCCGGTGGTCCACTTACTGTGACAGATGTAAACTTACTGTTGGGACGTCTTGATCCCCAAAACTTTCATATCCCGGTAGATCTGGAAGCTGCGAATACACAGCTCAATACTCTCCTCCAAGAGGTGAAAGATAGTGATGCTAAATCGCTTTCCCGCCAAGAGATGCTTTCAGGATTTTTGCAGATTGCTAATGAACGTATGGCTGATGCTATTCGAAAGGTATCTGTTCAAAAAGGATACGACACCCGAAATTATGGACTGGTTGCTTTTGGCGGGGCCGGGGGACAACATGCATGTGCCATTGCTGATCGGTTAAATATGGAAACCGTTATTATCCCTGAAGAGGCGGGGCTGTTGAGCGCAGAGGGGTTGGGCCACGCTGAAGTTGAAGAGTTCGCTGAGCGGCAAATTCTAAGACCGTTGCATGATATTGAAGCTGACTTGGAAGTTTATTGGAAAGAGTTAGCCGATCAGGCAAAAGAAAAATTGACGAAAGCGGGCATTTCAGCCGGCAATATTAGTATTCGGCGCAATATTTTATCCATGCGATTATCGGGACAGGAAACCTCTCTTGAGGTTGAATATACAAAGAATGGGGATCCGGAGAGTGCCTTCAAGGATCTGTATCGCGAACAGTACGGGCACTGGGTGTCTGGCCGTGAAATTGAAGTGGTAAGCCTGCGCGTTATTGCCTCAGCCGATGCCATTGAAGGGCAAGAAGATCAGCCTAAAACCAAAAGGTATTACCCTGATGCAGCCTATACAAAAGAGATTTGGTTTGAAGGAGAGAGCCGGGAGACTCCGGTTTTTTTAAGGGAAAAACTGAAGGCTGGGGCAGAAATAAATGGTCCGGCACTTATTTTAGATCCCCATAGTACCATTGCCATTGAACCCAATTGGGAGGTTGCAGTAACCGCAGATGGGGCACTGAAGCTCAGTAGAAGTAGTGAGGAAGAAAAAGAAGTTGAGAGTGATCTGTCAGAAGTGGTAAGCCTGGAACTTTTTACGAATCGCTTTAGCTCTATTGCAGTAGAGATGGGTGAGATGCTGCAGCGGACCGCATTGTCCGTGAATGTGAAAGATCGCCTGGACTTTTCATGTGCTTTGCTCAACGAAAAGGGGGAGTTGGTCGTCAATGCTCCCCATATTCCCGTACATTTGGGGGCCTTAGGCCTGTGTGTGCGCAGGGTTAAGGAAGAGCTGGAAATTGTCCCCGGTGATGTGTTAGTAACAAATCATCCTGCATTCGGAGGATCACATCTGCCCGATGTAACAGTTATCACGCCTTGTTTTGTAAAAGGTAATCTCGTTGGATTTGCGGCAAGCAGGGCTCACCATGCCGAAATTGGTGGAGCCTCCCCGGGATCAATGCCGCCTACCGCTACAAATCTGCAGCAGGAGGGTGTTGTTATTCCACCCATGCACTTGGTTAAAAAAGGAGAAGGACAGTGGCAGAAGATTAAAGAGCAACTGCTTTCAGATCCCTTTCCCACACGAAGTGTCAGTGAAAATATTGCGGACTTGCAGGCAGCAGTCGCGGCCAACCAACGAGGTATTGATAGCTTAGAAAAGTTATGTGAGAAGCACAGTATTGAAAAGGTGAGATACTATATGGATGCGTTGACGGCTCATGCCGAATCGAAAATGCGTTCTACGATTAAGGAAATGGACTCCGGGCAGTTTGTGAGTGAGGAGTTCTTGGACGATGGTACCCCTATAAAGGTGAAGGTGGAGGTTGATGATGATGAAATTGAGCTGGATTTCACAGGCACCGGGGCTGTTCATCCGGGGAATCTGAATGCTACCCCCGCTATTGTAAGTAGTGTGGTTATGTACGTGCTTCGGTTGCTTATTGATGAATCGATACCGTTGAATGAGGGGATTTTAAAAGCGGTGAACATGACACTGCCGAAATGCCTGTTGAATCCTGCTTTTGATGCGGATCCAAAAAAATGTCCGGCAGTGGTAGGAGGAAATATCGAAGTGAGTCAGCGTTTGGTTGATACTTTGCTAAAACCATTTGAAAGAATAGCCTGCAGCCAGGGCACGATGAATAATGTACTTTTTGGCAATGAAGATTTCGGATACTATGAGACGGTGGGAGGCGGTACAGGCGCGGGACCCGGCTTTTCGGGAACGGATGCGGTGCACCACCATATGACGAATACCCGGGGAACGGATCCCGAAATTTTTGAATACCGCTATCCCGTTCGGTTGGACGAATATTCAGTACGTAAAAACTCTGGTGGTGATGGTAAATGGAAGGGCGGAAACGGTATCTACCGAAAGGTGACTTTTTTAGAAAACGTCGAACTTACCGTACTGACACAGCATCGACGGGAAGGTCCATACGGGGTTGCCGGAGGAGAAGCCGGCTCTGTTGGTGAGCAATGGGTGTACTTTAAGGATGGGAATAAGAGAAAACTGGACTCTATAGACGGTTGTTCCCTGGAGAAAGGGGATAGCTTTATTCTTAAAACTCCGGGTGGCGGAGGTTTTGGGAATGCCAAGAGCTAGTTTAATTACAAATATTATTTAACGAGATTATGAAAAAGCGCTTTTTAAATATTTTATTTTGGGCTGTTATCTCTGCGGCGTTCATCGGTCCGGGAACAATAACTACGGCTGCTGCTGCCGGTGCAGAGTTTGGATATTCTCTTATCTGGGCATTAGTGTTTTCTACAGTGGCCTGTATTGTGTTGCAAGAGGCCAGTGCCCGCCTGACAATGTCCTCGGGCATTAATCTGGGTGAAGCCCTAAAAAAATATTTGAATGTAAGTCCCGTAATGAGTGGCTTATTGGGGATGATTGTAGGAGCCGTAATTCTGGGGTGTGCCGCTTATGAAGCCGGAAATATATTGGGCGCCGTGGCGGGTATCACACTCATCTATAAAATACCTGCTTATTGGATTGTTTTAGCGATGGGAGGCATAGTGCTACCCCTGTTTTGGTATGGTACGGTAGAATCGGTCGCAAAAGTAATGGGCGTATTGGTTGCCTTTATGGGGATCTGTTTTCTCATCACGGCCGTTCTTATGAAACCTGATTTAGGAGCTGTGGCCCAAAGCTTGGTAATCCCTGAAATACCAGATGGGTCGAGTATGCTGATCCTGGCACTCATCGGTACCACTGTAGTGCCCTATAACTTATTTCTGGGATCGGGAATCGCTTCGGGACAAGATCTTAAAGAGATGCGCTGGAGCCTGAGTATCGCTATTGGGCTCGGGGGATTGATTTCTATCGGTGTTCTTATCGTGGGTACAGCCATTACCGGGTCATTTACATTTGATGGCTTAGCTTCTGCTTTAACCCAGCAGCTGGGAGGCTGGGCTTCGCTGTTACTGGGATTAGGACTGTTCGCTGCGGGGCTGAGTTCATCAATAACGGCTCCACTTGCTGCTGCTGTGACAGCACAAAGTGTGGCTGATGATGAGGATAAAGCAAAAGGAGGGAAGTGGGCAGAACCCGGCCGTAACTTTCGAGCAGTTTGGATGGGAGTACTATTGATTGGACTGGCCTTTGGGGCATCCCAGGTACAGCCCGTGCCTGCTATTATTCTTGCCCAGGCTTTAAATGGTATTATTCTACCTATGGTGGCTGTAGCATTACTTATATTGGTTAATAATTTGGAGCTGATGACTCAAAAGGCAGCGAATACGGTGGGCGTAAATATCCTGATGAGTATCGTTGTGTTTATTACGATCATCATTGGCGTGCGAAATGTGGCGCGAGCATTATCGACATCGCTACCGGTAGAATTGGTCAACGAAACCTATATACTGATTACCTCGGTAGTAATCTCTGTACTTATCAGCTGGCCGGTGTATCGGATGATCAAGAAATTGCGAGGCGAGAATCTAAAAGAATAATGTTAGAGACCGTATTGCTACGCTCTCTAACGCATTAGCAAAAAAGATTACCAACCGCCGCTGGCACCGCCACCGCCGGAACCGAATCCGCCGCCTCCGCTAAAGCCACCGAAGCCGCCACCGCCGGAACTCCCGCCGCCAAAACCGCCACCTCCGCCGAGGAAGATGAATCCGGCTGGCCCCAACGTTCGTCGGCGCTTACCTTTGCCTTTTCCACCGCCTTTGCGTCCGGCAGAGTAGAATACAAAGAATATGAAAAGTGCAAAGATGATAAATGAGATAGTATCATTTTTGTCGGAACTCTTTTCGGTCAGCTGCCCGGTATATTCGCCGCTGGCCAGTTGTATCAGGGCTGAGGTAGCACGGTCTAGTCCCCCGTAATAATTGCCTCTTTTGAAATCAGGAGTGAGAATATTTCGAATAATACGTCCGGCCATGACATCGGTTATAGCCCCTTCTAAACCGTATCCAACCTCGATACGCATTTTACGCTCCTCGCGGGCGATAACAATAAGGACACCGTTATCTTTCTGGCCTTCCCACATCTTCCAGGTATTAAACAGCGTTGTGGCTGTTTCTTCAATAGATAGGTTGTTAAGGCTTTGCAGGGTGGCTATGGCGATAACAGTAGTGGTAGTATCGCGGTAGTTACGGAGCTTGGTTTCTAATTGCTGCTGTTCTGAGCGATCGATCATATTTGCAAAATCACTTACGTGCCCCGTAGGTTCAGAGGGGAGGTCCTGGGCACTCAAGAGTGCCGGACTCAGTAGCAGAAACAGGAATAGAGGAATAATAAGCGATTGTAATAAACGAGAACGATTTAGAGAAAACATACGGCTTAGGTCTTGAACGAGAATTTATGCTAGGAATTTTCGGTGTCGTGGTAACTTATCTCATTAGAGAGTTCATCTATATCTCCCTTTTTATAAGGGAATAACTCTATGAGCTTGTTGCCTACCTTGTGGACCGCTTTTTCGATCCCTTCTTCATAAGCATCTTCTTTGAAATGTTGCAGTAATATATCCAAGACATCACTCCAGAAGCCTTCTTCTACTTCGGTATGGATGCCTTTACCCGCATAAACGGCAGCTTTATGATCTTCAGAGGCAATATAGATCAAAACGCCGTTTTGCCGTTGGGTTTGATCCATCCCTAAATCATGAAAAACCTGTGCGGATCGTTCTAATGCATCATTACTGCATTCATCTTCAATATGGACGCGAATCTCACCGGAGGTTTTATTTTCGGCTTCTTGAATCGCGGCAATAACCTGCTGTTCTTGCTCTTCAGTTAATAGCTCGTTGTCGGCCATCTTATTATACCTTAAAGATTATACTGTTTATTGATCAAAATTGACTTCCGGGGCTTCTTCGGCACCTTCATCTGCTTCGAAATAGGCTTTCTTTTCAAAACCAAGGATACTGGCAAAGAGATTACCGGGGAAAAGTCGGATTTCGGTATTGTAGGTTTGTACGGCCTCATTAAACCGTTGTCGCTCAGTGGCAATACGATTTTCCGTGCCTTCAAGCTGATTCTGCAAATCCCTGAAGTTCGCATTGGCTTTGAGCTCCGGGTATTTCTCTACAGTTACGAGAAGACGAGACAGAGCACCGGAAAGCTGTTTCTGTGCTTGCTGGAACTGCTGCAGCTTTTGGGGATTGTTCAGATCATTAGCCGATACTTGGATGGAGGACGCTTTACTGCGTGCCTCAATAACTTGGGTAAGGGTACTTTTTTCGAAGTCGGCAGCCCCTTTTACGGTATTAACGAGATTGGGTACCAAGTCAGCTCGGCGTTGATACTGATTCTCTACCTGCGCCCAGCGCTGGTTTACGGTTTCCTGTTTGTTAACTAGGCCATTATTTACGCTGACACCATAAAACAAGAGTAGCGCAGCGACGCCTATTCCGATGAGAGTCTTAATATTCATTGATCCTGAAATTAGTTTAATATTTACGATGCACAATATACGAAAGGATCAGAAAATTGATACATTTTTGAAAATTAAGAATTTGAAATAAACAATTGCGCGAGAAGTAAAAGCAAAACTGAATATCATCAATATGTTTTTTAATTCTTATTGATCAAATCCCTATCTTTGAGCGAATCATTTTCAACAAGATTTAAGTACTTCTTTTGTCGTACCAGTATATCTACTTCGATTTGGATGATACGCTCCTTAACCATAAGGCAGCAGAACAGGCCGGGCTTCAGGATGTGCACAGTAATTTCGCACTTTTTGAAGAGGTAACTCCCTCCGAACTTATTGATGAGTATCATGAGGTAAACAGCGAACAATGGGGGCTCTACAGTCGTGGAGAAGTAAACCGATCCGAGCTGCAGCGGAATCGGTTTGAAAAGACCCTGCAGAACCTGCAGTTGGATGTCGCCCGTTACGAAGAGGTCGGTAACTACTATATGCAGTGCTATCGCAATCACTGGCAGTGGGTGGATGGTGCTAAGGAAGTATATCTCAAAATAGCCGAACACTATCCCGTGGGGATATTGACCAACGGATTTGCCGAAACGCAACGGTTAAAATTTGAAGAGTTCGGCCTTTATGAGTCGGCCAATCACACCGTTATTTCTGAAGATGTAGGTGTGCTAAAGCCCGATCCCAAAGTGTTTGATCATGCTACACAAGAAGCAGGGGTGGCCAAAGATGATATTCTGTATGTGGGCGACTCTTTTTCTTCAGATATTGAAGGCGGTTCGCAATATGGCTGGAATACGGCTTGGTTTACAACCAACGGAGAGCCTGAGAAGCATGCAAAGGCCGATTTTGCATTTAAGGAATTTGAACAACTAGAACAGTTACTGGAACTTTCCAACACTCAATCATAATAACTGATGTCTGATACTACTATTACTGAGCCGAAAGTAACACTCGAACTAGCCAAAGATCACGGACTCACCGAAGAGGAGTTCGAAATGATCAAAGATTATTTGGGCCGGATGCCTACCTTTACCGAGCTGGGAGTATATTCGGTTATGTGGAGTGAGCACTGCTCATATAAGAACTCAATCCTTGAAATTAAAAAGCTGCCCAACGAAGGCCCGCAGATGTTGGTAGATGCAGGGGAAGAAAATGCCGGCTTGGTTGATATTGGGGATGGACTGGGTTGCGTATTTAAAGTAGAAAGTCATAATCACCCATCTGCAATTGAGCCCTACGAGGGAGCAGCAACGGGGGTCGGTGGAATACACCGCGATATATTTACGATGGGTGCTCGTCCTATTGCCAGCTTAAACTCCCTGCGTTTTGGGGATCTGGATACTCCGCGTGTTCGATTTTTACTCGACGGTGTCGTACGAGGTATTGCCGACTACGGTAACTCATTTGGCGTGCCCATGGTAGGCGGTGAAATCTATTTTGATGAGAAGTATGAAGGGAACCCGCTGGTCAACGCAATGAGTGTTGGAATTGTCAAAGAAGACCGGACGGCATCTGCCATCGCAGAAGGCATTGGCAACCCTGTGATTATTGTAGGTTCTGATACCGGACGTGACGGTATCCACGGGGCAACATTTGCATCCGAAGAGATTAGCGAAGAAAGTGAAGATAAGCGACCAAGTGTTCAGGTAGGAGATCCATTCTCTGAGAAACAGCTGCTTGAAGCTACGCTTGAAGTTATTAAGAACGGGGGTATCGTCGGTATCCAGGATATGGGTGCTGCCGGAATTAGCTGTTCTTCTTCTGAAATGACCGCTAAAGGCGGTGTGGGCATGCACTTGGATCTGGATAAAGTGCCGGCTCGCGAAGAGGGCATGACTGCTTACGAACTGTTACTCTCAGAAAGCCAGGAACGCATGCTGGTGGTTGCCGAGGACGGACGCGAACAAGAAATTATCGATATCTATGAGAAATGGGATCTCAATGCCGTTGTGATCGGTGAGGTTGTAGAAGGTGAAAATGTAACCTATGAGAAGGATGGGGAAGTAAAAGCCGATATCCCGGCTGACAGTTTGGTATTGGGGGGCGGTGCTCCGCAATATGAGCGAGAGACGAAGAAGCCTGAATACCTGGAAGAAACACAGTCGTTTGATATCGATTCCCTGGATCATCCCTCGGATCATAAAGAGATTATGTCGGATCTGTTGGGAGCTGCAAACATCGCCTCAAAGCGATGGGTTTATGAGCAGTATGATACCATGGTCCGCACCAATACAGTGAACGGACCGGGAGCCTCCGATTCGGGCGTGGTTCGTATCAAAGGAACGAACAAAGGGTTGGCTGTTAAGACCGACTGTAACGGACGTTATGTCCATCTGAATCCCCGAAAGGGCGGTCAGATTGCTGTGGCTGAATCCGCACGGAATGTTGTGTGTAGCGGAGCTAAGCCAATGGCAATTACCAACTGCCTGAACTTCGGTAATCCCTATAAACCGGAAGTGTACTGGACCTTTAAAGAAGCGCTTGCCGGTATGGGCGATGCCTGCCGGACATTCAATACGCCGGTGACGGGAGGAAATGTGAGTTTCTATAATGAAAATCCTGAGATGGCGGTATTCCCAACTCCCGTAATAGGAATGCTGGGACTTATCGAAGATCTGGAAAACGATCGCATGACGCCCGAGTTTAAAGAAGAGTCTGACGCAATTTATTACATCGGCGCGCCTCGTAAAGGGCTGGGAGCCAGTGAATATCTGCATGCTATCCATGATCTTACAACTGGTGATGCCCCTGAAATCGATCTTGAGTTTGAAGGGCGTTTACAGTCAGTATTGCTTGAGGCTATTCAAGAAAATCTGGTGAATGCTGCGCATGATATCTCCGATGGTGGCTTGGCAATAACATTGGCCGAGATGTCCATGTTTGCGGGCAAAGGGGCTACAGTATCTGTTGATAAGCTGGGCTCTAACATGCACGAAGTCCTATACAGTGAAGCCCAATCCGGGGTAGTAGTAACATGCAGTCCCGATCAGCAGAAAGCATTCGAAGCTCATATGGCTGATAATGATCTTCCCTTTATTGAATTGGGGCAGGTTGGCAGCGAAGACGATGACTTCGAAATTGCAGACCTGTTGACCTTTTCACAGGATGAGATGATTTCGATCTACGATAATGTGATTAAAGCAGGAATGCAGCAGCGATAAGCGCTGGAATGCTGAATCTATTTAACGATTTAAAATGGAACACCTAAAGGGGCTTCTCTCAAAGAAGTCCCTTTTCTTTTTGAACGATTTTTGCAGCAACGGAATTAACAGGGCAGAGTAAATTAACTTTAAATGAACTTATAGTAATGAAAGACAAAATTATACTTATAGTTGGTGGGTCAGGCGGCATAGGAAGCGCTTGCGGGCGCGTATTTGCTAAGGCCGGGGCCACGGTGGTATTAGCGGCGCGCAACCAGCAGAAAGCCGAAGAGGTAGCAAAGGAGATTAATGACGAAGGGGGGGAGGCTTACGTAATTGGTGTGGATGTTACTGATCTGGCTTCTGTATCAAAAATGGCCCGAGAGGTTATTGATGATTTAGGTCCCATCGATGTCTTGGTAAATGCTTTTGGGACGGCTGTTATCCAGCCTCTGTTGGATATTAAGCCTGAAGACGCCAAGGAGATGCTGGATGTTAATGTCTATGGTACTTTCCTGGTGACCCAAACGGTAGTGCGTTATATGGCTACGGAAAAAAAGGGAAGAGTGATTATGTTCCCGGGCAGTGTAGGAAAGTATCCCATGAAAAACTCTTCGGTTTATTCGGCTTCAAAATTTGCTGTCACAGGTTTTACAAAATCTTTAGTGGAAGAACACAAGAGAAGCGGGGTAACGTTTACACTGATGCACCTCGGAGGCGTAGATACGCCTATGTGGGATAGTGACACAGTAAATATGCGGGTACAAAAGAAAAAGATGCTAAGCACTGAAGAGGTGGCGAAATCGGTTTATTATGCGGCTAATCAGCCAGAAGGGTCGGTACTTAATGAGATTACGATTCAGCCCGAATCGCACCAGATGGTGTAAGTCTTTAATTCAGTTACCAGTGTGCAGTTAACAGGAGGTGGTTACCTCAACTGTTAACTGTCCACTGACGACTGAAAATGAATTATGCGTTAATCGCAGGGCACTGTTTCATTGCTGATTTGATGGACTTTTCAATAATGTCGAGTCCTTCATCAATATGTTCTTTGGTTACATTTAGCGGCGGACGGAAACGCATAGTTTTAGGTCCGCAAGAGAGGATCATCAAGTTGTTCTTAAAGCATTCCTTAATGACGGCATCCCGAACATGTCCGTTGGGAAAGTCAATGGCACATAGCAACCCTTTGCCACGTGGATTACTGACATGCTCAAACTGTTCTTCAAGAGCCTTAAGTTTTTCGAGTAGATAATCACCTACAGTTGCAGCGTTCTCAACGAGATTCTCTTCTTCTATTACTTCCAGAATACGTCCGAACCGTACCATATCAACCAGGTTTCCGCCCCAGGTAGAGTTGATGCGCGAAGAAACATTAAAGCAGTTTGTTTCTACATCGTCGATACGCGTACCGGCTAAAATTCCGCATACCTGTGCTTTTTTACCGAATGCGAGAATATCGGGCTTTACGTAATGCTCGTGGGCCCAGAACTTACCGGTAAGGCCAACGCCCGTTTGTACTTCATCATAGATCAGCAGTGCTTCGTGTTTGTCGGCCAGTTCGCGCAGTGCCTGGTGAAACTCCAGTCGGAAGTGACGGTCGCCGCCTTCGGCCTGGATGGGTTCAAGAATAATGCAGGCGATATCATCTTTATAGGTCTCAAAATATTGTTCGGCCTGGGCAATAGCACGTTCTTCATCCTGTACGGTCTTTCGGATATTTTCATCCGTAGCGGGATAGGTCATCGCCGGGGATTCTATACGCGGCCAGTCGAACTTTGGGAAATATTTTACTTTCGTGGGATCCGTATTGGTGAGCGACATTGTATAGCCGGTACGCCCGTGGAAAGCCTGTTCAAAGTGCAGGACTTTGTGTCCCTTTTCTTCGCGATATCCTTTTTCAAAGTTTTTCTGCACTTTCCAGTCAAAAGCGACTTTTAGCGCGTTTTCAACGGCCAATGCACCACCGGAAATAAAGAAAGAATGTGGAAGATAGTCGGGGATTCCTACGCGATCAAAGTTGTCTACAAATTCAGCCATCTCTTCGGTATATACATCAGAATTGGAGGGCTTGTTGATGGCTACCCGTCCAATCTTGTTTTGAAATTCTTGGTTAGCCAATCGGGGGTGATTCATCCCCAGGGGATTGGAGGCAAAAAAGGTAAAGAAATCAAGATAACGTTCGTCATTTTTCGAATCATATAGATAAATTCCCTCACTTTTATCGAGGTCTAGAACAATATCATACCCGTCGGTGAGAATATGTTTTTGAAGAATGTCATGAACTTGTGCGGCACTTACCTGATTTGTGGTGGACATAAGCCTCCTATGAGATTTAAATTGAGGTTTGAAGTGATAATTCCGGTCTGCAAAGAAATTTGAATTTACTATTGACAAGTACCCATGTCAAGCCTTATTATTACGGACTCACATCGCGGGGTGGAGCAGCTGGTAGCTCGTCGGGCTCATAACCCGAAGGTCGGAGGTTCGAATCCTCCCCCCGCCACTACGTAAA
>NZ_JAALLS010000003.1 GCF_011059105.1 Fodinibius halophilus
ACCGACAGCGAAGACTGCGTAATTCCAATGTCGTTGACGTTCTCTGACATCGTCGTAATCGCATCATCTACGTGACTTATGAACGAACGGAAGTCAGAAGAGTTCGCCGCTGTACCATTCGAGGTCTCAAAGGAGAGCGCCCCACCCGGGTTCGTGGCACCGGATGTTCCGGCAGCAGTCGCTTCAATAGCTGATCCGTCAGCCACCGCACCGTCGCCACTGGAGTTACCCAATTGGGCGGTATTGGTACCGTCAGCAAAGAGTTCACCCACGTTTACCGCATTCAAATCCGCGGTAATCGTATCTGATTCTCGCTCACCAACCTGGAAGGTCAGCTCTAAAGATCCGGACTTGGTCGCCGTTGCGTCATCGCCACTCAACAGATCATAGCCTTGGAAGACCGTCTGGTTAGCAATATCATTAATGTCGGCGCCGAGCTCTTTAATCTGCTCGCCGATAAAACCTCGCTCATCTTCGCCGAGGGTATCATTGGCCGCCTGGGTGGCCAAACCTTTCATCTCTACGAGACTATCCATAATACTACCGAACCTAGACTCGGCAATATCGAGGACCGACTTCGCATCGCCCACGTTCTGCATCGCCTGGTTCAGCCCGCCGACACGACTGCGCAACTTCGTAGCAATCGAGAAGCCGGCCGAGTCATCTTCCGCGCGGTTAATCCGCTTACCGGTCGACATCTTCAGCTGGTTCTCCGACATCTGCTTGTTGATACTATTCAACGACAGCTGGGAATCCAGCGACTGTATGTTAGTATTTACTCTGTTTAAATCTCCAAAACTCGCCATAACTTATCTCCGTTATTTACAATTTAATTTTTCACTTTTTTACCTGCGTGACATGGCTAGTTATCGTTATGGGAATTCCGTTCTTAAGAATTATTTTCCACTTTTTTACCAAAAAGGCCCTCACGGCCCCTAAACAGCATAAATAATCTTAAAAAAAATTAATATAGCTTAATAGAAAGGTGTGAAAGCAAATAACAGGGAGAGGATAAGGATCCTTAGTTATGATCCTTAACTATTTTTTTAAGTACAACATCAATGACCAAAGCCTCATATCGCTCGACTAACTTTTCATCCTTTATGTCGAAAACCTCTCGCACCGATACTCTTTCATTATCGTAAACTGGCATTTTTGCAGTTGCAGAAGTATCAATATTATCGTCTAATAAATTGACTCCATATTTATCTTCCAACCATTTTAAATTCTCTCGGTGGTTTTTCTGAATTAAGGCTTTTACCTCAGGTTGTAATTCGGCTTTATTTACAAAGGGGGGATTGACATGATGCAGAAGATCGAGATGAGATTTGAATTTATTCTCCTGATTTTGGTATAACATCTTTTGAATTTTCTCCAGCAGCAACATTTGTTCCAACGACAGCGAGACATTGCTTTTTTCTTGGGGAACAGTCAGTTGATCATAATTGATCCCAATTTTATCACAGAGAATCTTAGATGAATCTTTTCCGCGTTCATAACCGATAACCTCGACATCACAAAATGAACCCCATACTTCAATTACCTCTCTAAATTGATATCGAAATTTCTGAGGCGATGTAAGATACGATCGTGCCTTTATCATCTGTTGTTGCCCCGACCGATAAAAATCGTACGGTTTTCTTATAAATACGTAAACAACAATTTCATCGAAGAAACGACTCAGATAATCTATATAGCTGCGAACATAATCTTTATTAGAAATAAAAAGATACTCTGTGGAAACAATCTGCTCTTCATACTCAGCATTAAAATCATTTTCTAACACAGAAACATAATTTGCAATCTGGCTTCGCAGCTTATTGCCATCGAGTGACTTAAATTGACGGGGCCAATCTTCAACCGGGGCTTGGGTAGCAAAAAAAGAGAAATGATGATTTACTTCGCCACCCGGATAATCATACCCTAGTTGGTTTAAAGTATCCCGATTTTGAAATAGCGTATCCTGTATAGAGGTTGTTCCCGTTTTGTAGGAACCGATATGTAAATGTAGTTTCTTCATTTTGATACTGCAATCAACCTAACTAAATTAAAAATCATATGAATGAGGCAATTCAATACCGAGCGTCTTAAGATTTTCATTAGCCTCCCGGTAAAGTTTCTTGAGCTTGTCCATAAAAAACGAATCCGCATAGTAGTCGATCGATCGCAGATTCCCGGCATGCTCACGCGCCGCTATTCTCGCTTCATCAATTGACTTTCGTTTATTTAATAGGCCTGTATGAAGATTCTTCGGTAATGGCACTTGCAGATCATTATTAAAATATGCAGCCATGCGGTGCCCATTTACAACGCTATAGACAGAACGGCCCAGATCATGCGTCCGCTCTTTATTCAACTGCATTTTGTACTGCAATTCCTGGCCATTTAATGGCCGGTTGTGGTGACTCAGCCCTGGTTCTTCAAATTCTAGCTCCAACGCATCACACAACCATTTCATAAGAAGAGTATTACCCTGCTCATCTTTTTCAAGACTTCCATTATCAGCACGAACATCCTCAATCGGCAAAACCTTTACATTTTCCTTCCCAAAAAGGCGGCTGTATAATTTTATGGTTTGATCATAACAGAAGTCGAGGGCGAAATTTCGATCCTGGTAGTAAAAGGTATACTCAATGAAATCCTGGAAGGTATGGGGATAGCCGATTTTAATAACCTCTCGGTAGAGACTGCATAGGAGATCTACCTGGTTGCGAATCACCATTATGATGGTAGTATCGGTATCAAATATCTCTTTCAGGCGCCGGGCTTTAGTGTGGCTGTCAACATGATCCGGTGAAAACTTAAACGATAGCAGTTCACCCGATATCCCAATTACTTGTTTATAGTGCTCACTCTGCTTTTCAACAGACTGCATATAATCATTTATAACCTGCTTACTGTAGTCCCGGACTTTTTCATATTTCCGTTCATTAGCATAGAGCAGATAATCTTCACAAATCATATTAATTTCATCATTGACATAGCCGATGTTGGAACCTACACCAACACCTAGATGATGAATTTGAGAATGCTTGCAAAAAAAATCCCGCTGCAGTGTAGTCGACAGATTTTTGGGATATCCAATATGTATATACTTTCGCATACTGCTATTTTTTATTGATTCAAGATCGCATAACCAAAACCGGTTTCTCCAAAACCGTTTCCGTTGTACACCAGGTATCGTTTACCGTCAAAAACGTAAGTTGAGCAGTATTCCTGCATAATAGAATCCCACCCGGTATCGCTAAACGATATTCCCATCTGTTCATCTTTGCGTGCCCAGCATACCCCATCTTCCGACTCTGCATAACCCAGCCGATAACTCTTGGCAGGATCTTCTCGGTAATTGACCGCATTTCTATAGGAATAAAACATTTTGTAGATGCCGTCCTCCTTAAACACTACAGGCTTGCCTACCGCATCGGTAAAATCGTCATAACCGATACAGGTGACCCCTGTTTTTTTCCAGGTAATCCCATCATCAGAAACAGCATACTTCACATCATAATAGGGCTCCGGCCACTCATTAATAACTTCCCAACCGGTACATGAGACGTACCACATTTTCCACTGTCCCTCATCTTTCATAACAAAAGGTGCCGTATTAAAATAGGGTTCGCTGTTTGCTCGATCGGCAACCGGACCTTCCGACAACTTTTCAAATGTAATCCCCCCGTCATAGCTAACGGCCAACCCAATTGATAAGCGGTACGAAACCGTTACCTGGGGATTCCAACCAATGTAGTATAATAGCTTTCGATTGCCGTCATCCACAATACTGGAAGGCATAATTCCACTATCATCAAAGGTACCGAGAGCCCCTAAATCAAGAATACGCTTATTGTGAATACTGCGTATATTTTCAGGCTTGGCCGGATCAACTTCAATAAAAGTGGGAATACTTCGACCTTGCCCATCCCGATCCGAAAAATAGATTCGCAATGTTGAATCATCGATCAGATCACACACAGGCAATGCCGCATAATTGCTAATCCAGCTATCACTATCTTGGGGATTAAAAATCCGCCCTTTCTTCGTCCATTCCATATTAATACACTTCGTAACTTGGTTTTGAACCTTTCCGCTTGGCGGGATTACCTACATAAATACCCCACTCTTCGGTTTCTTGTGATACAAGACTAGCCCCCATTGCCAAGAGCGTGCCCTTACGAATGGTCGAGTAATCTCTGATAGCAGCATTGACGCCAAAAAAGCAGTTGGATTCGATTACACAATGCCCCGACATTACTACGTGCGAGGTAAAAAAGACATGGTCTTTAATTTCGCCGTGATGACCGATATGATTTCCACTCCAGAGAACTACATTATTTCCGATCTTAGTGAACGGTTGTAATGTGTTATCCTCAAGGATAAAACAGTTTTCTCCTATATCGTTATCACAGTATGATACCCGGGAACTCAAATAGGTTACATAATCATACCCTTTTTCTTTGCCTTCCAGGTATACCTTCTCCCGATTCCTATTCATATTGCGCGCTGTCATAGGGGCAAAAAGACGGAATTTTGACGGAGAAAAGTAATTATTAACTTCCTCAAAGGGTACTACCGGCAGCCCTCTAAATTCCTCATCTCCCATATACTCCTCGTGAACTGTAAAACCCACTACATCATGATATGAATCATTCTGCAGATAATAGTGAGCCAGCTCGGCCGTATCTTGTAAACCGAACACTACTACTTTAGCCATAATAATTATTCAAATTAATGTTTTAGTTATCCTCATAAATATTACAAATATGAGTCCCAACCATATTCGGCCGTTGCCACTCTTTAAGCAATCAAGGCCTACTCAATATGGTTTGTAATTATTTCTATCAGGCGCTGTGCCTGTTTCTCTACCGTGAATGAATCCAGTACAATCTGTCGGCCTCTTTCAGCCTTGGCCTGTACCTTTTCCCAATCATCAGTAAAATATTGGATTAGCGAATCTTTTTGCTGATTAATAAGCCCGATCGCCTCGCTGCCAAAGGTTTCTTCAAGGGCAGGATTATAATCAGATACTACATAACAGCCGTTGGCCATGCCACTGCGCACCCTGCCGTGAATGGTATCCGGATAGGTAGGGTTGCAATTTAACACCACCTTGGACCGGGCATACAACCGGTCAAGCTCAGATATTTCCATTTCATTTACCCAGTTGATATTCTTCATATCATCCAAAAAAGGAAGAACCTTTCCTACTTTAGAATGAGCCGTAATGGTAATATTAAGGTCATCCGGTAAGGCTGGCAGCATTTTAAGCATCTGCAGGCGTCGTTTTTTGCGGATAGTCCAGTCGACTAAACTTAGAACTTTTAACCAACACTTATCCTCATTTGTTTTCGGATTATCAAAAGCATAACGAGAACCATACGCTTGCTTATACGTGCGTTGAAATATTTGATATATGGATTCTTCGTAATTGCGCAGGGCTGATTTAAAAAGCTCCATCCCAATTTTTAGTGCAGGTTTCCCAATCACCTTTAGCTTTTCATCCAGCGTACGCTGATCGCGGTAAAACTTATGGATACCCCAGGGAATCAACATATCTATTGGGCGTTTTGCCAGGGGAACAATATCCTGCGCACCTCCATCTTTCGGTGACGGCGGTGGTGGATGTTCCGATAGTACGACATCATTATCACCTGAAAAGATCTCATCATATTCCTCTTTCACAGAAGGTAAAGGCGAAACCAAAGTTGTATTTCCCAGCTGCTCCATCCTATGCCACATAAACTCTGTATAGGGGTGATCTCCCAACAATCCAAATACCGGCACATCCAATAGCTCAAACAGGTTCCCTGTCACATTAAGCTGAGAGCTTACCGAAAGATCAAACCCCATAATACCGGTATAAAAAACATGCCCTTCATTATGAGAGGCTTCAACGACTTTCTGAACAAAGTCAGGACTTTCGCCGGAAATCACACTAACCCCAACACCTTGACGTTCAATTTCAGCAGCGAGTTTATGAGTCCGAGCTTCATGGATGCCGTGCGCCCCTCCTTTTACTCCCGGAACGGTCAGATAAATATGAGACAATACGGAGTTCTGTCGGTCATTCACCAGACGGCCATTTCTGTTAACCGATAAGTTTGACTCTTTTTCGTTCCAAAACCAGCGATTTCTGCTTATTTGACCAACAGCTACCCCCTCTTCCTGTCCATCACTAAGCAGGTAATTTTTCTTCGCCATCAACGCAACCGCTTCAGGATTGTCTTTCAGAACCTTAATCAACTCTTTTTCCTGTTCGCCGCTCATGTACACAGAGGCATCTTTCATATTGATCCATGCCTCTACGGTACGCACAAAAAGCCATTTTGAGAAATCTGTTTGTACTTTGGTTTCATCCTGTTCAGGTAGTGGAGGTAAAAAGGGTAACGAATTTGCAGCCGCTTCCTCAGCACCTACTGTTTCCATCAATCCCTTTACCATATCAATAGCCTGGGTACGCTTTCCCAATTCATACATACTGCGGGCATAACTCATTGCAGCAGAGATCGTCCCATTTCCCTTATTAAATATTTCAATAAGTCGCTGTGCAGCATCTAACATCATAGCCCCTTTACGAGAGCGGGCAGAAGCATCTGCTGATGTTTCCGGAGATATCTGATTGGCGGCACAAAGAATATTTAATGCTTCCAGGTATTCTCTATGCTGCTCACCAGCTACCTTATCTTCCCAATCTTCAATCTTATTTTTACTCCACCTGAGATCACCGAGCACTTCTTTCCATTTGTCTTTCCGGGGAATATCAAACGAAACCTCCTCATCAAAAATCCAACCCTTCTTCTTAAACTCTTCTACACGGTCTTGGTGAATACCAACTATATTCATCAAGTAGGGATCTTCATCGGCTTTGGCCTCATGATCTACAAGCAGTTCAGGACCGGGGATATAATCAAACAACCGATAACCTGCTTTCTGCAACTGTTCTTCTATGGCAGCTTGTAAATCCTCTTTTGCATCCAATGATACGAGCACTACAGGTTGTTCTTGGGTCAGCAACTGTTGGGCTCCCTTCAGAGCTTTATCCTCCA
The DNA here is from genome assembly GCF_011059105.1 of Fodinibius halophilus. Lineage (GTDB taxonomy): Bacteria > Bacteroidota > Rhodothermia > Balneolales > Balneolaceae > Fodinibius > Fodinibius halophilus. The sequence goes on from NZ_JAALLS010000003.1 coordinate 7,041, forward strand.
TGCCGTTTACATCCAGCTTAATGACATCCACAGAACAGTTCCCTACATAATTCCACCATGCATCCAAGGTGGTCATAGCAATAGCCTCTTTTCCTTTCTTGTCAACTGTATTCCGTTCTGGCGTATCAGCAATGCGTAGCCGGCCCTTACCAACCTTGTCACCCAACGCTTTTTCAACAATTTCAAGCTGGTCAAAATTATTCTTCTGCTTGCTGCTTTCGAGATATTTCCGCGTGGTAGCACTTGGTTCAAAAGCGTATACCATACCATGCTCTCCCACTTCTCGGGCCATAGGTAACGAAAAGGTCCCAAAAGAGGCACCACCGTCAACCACATTCATGCCCGGCTGCAGATATTCACGTAAAAAATCCAATTCCTGCTCAAACCAATCCTCTTGCTCTAATAACACCACCGAGGTCATCGTCTGAATATCATCCGGTGTACATACAATAATACCATCTTTGGTTTCTATTTGATACATATTACGCTCTGGTATTGCTGAGTTGCTCATTGTTAAAGGAGTGTAAAATCATCTAATTTCTCATTAACTTGTTCTTTAGGCAGGTGTATCAACAGGTCCAAGATAGACAGACCACTGATAAACTCATCTGATGACTGCTTGTACGGGGTCAGGGTAGGGTCTAAAAAATAGAGTTGTATCCCCTTTTCATTGAAGTATCCCTTATCATATAACTCTTTACCGCCAATCGCATTGATGTACGTATCAGCACCCTCTTTTTGGGCAATATCGATCAGCCGGTCTGCTTTATCGAGATCTCTGTTTTGGGGATATGCTTTCGAAGAGATCTTAAAAGAAGTATCCATATTCAAATAGTCAGCTACTAGCTGCACCGATTCTATAGCCATCTCTGCAATGGTTTTATTTTCGGGAGATAGCACTTTCTTAAATAGGGCATCTACGGCCTCAAAGTTATCCTGTCCATTGTAAGCGTGGAAAAACGTCTTTTTTATCTTTTGCAGTCCCGGGTGCCCGTGATTTACCTCAGTATCTTTAATCAAATCATTTTGACTGGGCTTGACACACGGTATTGAAAAAAGAAATTTATTTCCCTGTAATAATATATTGTTCCGATTGATCCATCCCCTTTTGATGAAATTCACATCATCATAGAAAATGAAGGTATCTACTGCTTTCACAAGCTGAAAATACCCTACATAGGGGAAAAAATACGGCTGCATTATTGCAATACGCTTCACGATACTTTTGCTAATTCATACTTATTTATAATTCCAATGATCTGATCTTGCTCTTCTGCTTTTAATCCATGGTACAAGGGAAGACACAAAATACGTTTTGATATGCTTTCGGCATGGGGCGCAGGTTTATACTCCACATAATCCAGCTCATTTAAGCTCGGATAGAAATAACGTCGCGGATAGATCTCATTTTCTTCCAGCGATTGTTTAACGTGGAGCAATCGCTCTTCACTTTCAAAAATCAGCGGAAAATAGGCATAGTTAAAATGCGCTTTGGGATTGAGCTTTATACCACGGGTATTTTCATTTCTTAACAAAGAAATATATCGCAACCACTGGTTTTTACGGCGTTCCATTATTTCATCAATATATTTCAGGTTACATAATCCCATTGCGGCATGGTATTCCGAGTTTTTGCCGTTGATTCCTACACCGTCAAACTCCCCGGGACCATCGTGGCCAAAATTTCGAAGTCTCGATATTTTGTGCTCCAATTCCGGGTCACAGGTTACAAGCCCGCCCCCTTCTGTGGTATGAAAGAGTTTGGTTGCATGAAAACTTACCACACTAATATCTCCATAATGGAATACCGACTGTCCCTTGTACTGCCCTCCAAAACAATGGGCAGCATCGTATATCACTTTTAAATCATACTGGTTGGCTATCTTTTCTATAGCTTCAATATCACAGGGGTTTCCATAAACATGGGTAGCCACAATGCCTGTTGTATTGGGCGTTATTGCCTTTTCAATCGCGGCGGGATTGATATTTAATGTTTCCGGATCGATATCCACAAATACGGGCTTTGCTCCTTCCCACACGATACTGCTGGTGGTTGCCACGTACGAAAACGGAGTGGTTATGACCTCACCTTCGAGTCCCAGTGCTTTTATTGCAATCTGTAAGGCCATGGTACCATTGGAGACAAAACGCATATGGTCAACTTTCAAATAGTTTTCCAAATCTTTCTCCAAACCCTGGACCAGGGGACCGTTATTCGTCAGATATTCTCGCTGCCAAATACCTTTCAGATATTCTTCGTACTCTTTTTGTGGCGGCATAAATGGTTTTGTAATAGGAATCATCGTGCTATTCACCTCTGTATTATATTCGTTGATCCATCTCTTTTAGCAATGCTTTGCTAAAATCATCCATGGTATATGTGCTATCCATGGTCTCTTTACCTTGGTCAGCAATCTGCTGAAAGGCCTTACTGTTCTCCTTTATCACTGTTGGCAGGTCGGTCTTATCATTCAGGAACAACAGGTGTTCTCCGTGATTAAATCTCTTGGAGAGTCCGGGTATCCGGTCGGTAATAAGACAACATCCCCATTTCATACTGTTTTTAACGCGTCCGTGCAGGTAATCGGGATACGTAGGATTACTATTTAGCACTACCTTTGAATTAGAGTACAACCTGTCCAGGTGCTCGGCTGTCACGCGTCCCTTCCATGTAATATTCTTGTTATTGTAGATTCGTTTAAATCCTTTGACCTGCTCCTGCTTGGCCGTAATGCAAATACTATATTGATTGGGCAAGCCAGCGAGCTGTTTCAATATTTCGAATCGTCGCCAGTGGCGTATATGCTGATCTACCGTATGTAAGACTTTCATCCACTGATAATCAGTCTGTGTTTTCTGCCTGTTGAACTGATGTTTACTACCTACAACCTCCTCATAGCATTCTTGAAAAACAGAGAGCACCGAGACGTCATAAATATGTTTCATCTTTTTAAGCAGCAGTTTTCCTACCAATGCAAAGTTGCCGCCTATCTTAGACAAAGCCTGCTTCACCAGCTGAGTATTGGCATAGTTGCCATTCAGCGACCAGGGAACCAGGATATCTATTTCTCGATCTTCCATTCTGAAACTTGCTTTCTTCTCGTCGATCTCGGTAATGGCAGGAAAGTAATCCATCAAAAATGACTCATTCCCTCCGGGACCCAGTACCTCCAGCTCATCGAGCATGGACTGTTCCTGAGCGTAAAAGATCGTTTTCGAGCCCATCTTCTTGAGACGCTGCCACATAAAGTCGGCAAACAGATGATCACCAAGTGTGGCAAACACCTTAACATCCAACAGGTCAAAAAGGTTAGCACTTTGTACGCGGTCCACTTCCACCCACGAAGGATACCCCATGGTACCGGCATGTACCGCGTACCCGTCTTTTTTACTTATCTCAACAATGCGTTTTAAGAAATCCTGATCGGTGAGGTATAAAATGTCCGCAGAAATACCCTCTTCACGAGTTCTCTCTGCCAGCATTGATGCCCTTTTGTTATGTAACCCGTAGGCCATATCTGAATTCCCGGGCGCCAAATAGATCACCTTTTCCAGATTCTGGTAGTTTGGCTTGTGCTCTTTTTTTGACCTGCCGTTATTCGTCTCTATAGAAACTTCAGGCCAACTATTAATCACATCCTCTATATGGGGATGCATAGCATCGATCAACTTTTTTGAAACACTCAGTAACTTCCCCTTGCGATCCTGGCTTTTGGGTGACTTTATATAATCATGTCGCAAAACAGCATCTGAAAAGTAGATCAGCTTTTCTTTTTCATATCCTTTTTGGGCATAACGATAACTCAGTTCCATACCTTCATGATAAACCAGCAGGCTGTCGTTCCATCCCCCTACATCAAAAAATGCGGCCGGCGAAAAGGAGGTGTTCCCCTCTATAAAACATACCGCAGACTTTGTACTCGTCCCTAGATAATAGTGCCACGGAGTATCACTGCCCTTTGTTTTAGGTTGGTAAACTCCTCGTGCCACGTACAGATCATGATCTGCATGAATATCTTTATGGGCTTGCAACATCCCTTCTTCCGGAATACCGTCATCATCTACAAACATGAAGAGGTCTCCCTTAGAAAACAGGGCTCCAAAATTTCGTGCCATGCAGGCACCGGCATTTTGCTCCAGGTGAATCAAAAGATCTACATAATCGGCAATAGAATCTGTCTTTTCCTTGTCGAGACCATTACTCACAAAAATAACTTCTGTATGCTTATCACTCTGCCGATCAATCTCTTTAAGGTTTTTTATGACCTCCTCATTAACGTTATTACTGACAACAATTACGGAGAGTTCGGGAGAATCAATTTTGTTATTCTTTTCCACACAATCATAGAAATAGGAATAAAGAGCCTTTTTATGCTCCCAGCTTCTTTTTTCTAACTGAGCCAATAACTCTTCATCAATAGGTTCAGACAGATCAGAGGTGGAGGCCAACAGGGCCTCAACCATGAGAAAAAAGGCCATACTATTGGTTCCATCCTGATCTATCTTTGCCTGACATTCTTCAATTATTGTGCCTGTATATTGGGCAAACTCGCCGGAAACTATTTTATCGGCAATTTTCAGTGCCCATTCTCCTTTCTGTTCACTAATTGGAGCCTGCCAAAAGTCCTCCGGTATTATCTGTTCCTGTACATTCTGGTTACTGCTGGCAGTTTTATTGCTTTCTCCATTTAGACTGGGTGATATTCCATTCTTTTTAGCACTATCAGTCCAAAGTAAGTTTGCATTGCCCCCTACATCTTTTAAAATCCTTTCCTTTTTTTCATTAGTTAACTCATTACCTTTTTTCAGAGCTAACAGATCCAAACGACGTTCAAACCAATCCGTCACTTCAGGGTTCCCTTCAAGCACACTCAACATTTTATTCTCGCCACTCATAAATGTAGTAGGATCTTTCAAGACTGCCCAAGCTTCCACAATGCGTACCGTCAACCATTTACCAAAGTCTGTCTGGATACTGGTACTATCCTGTTGCTTCAGAGGTGGTAAAAACGGCAGATCTACCGTTATCTCATTTCCGGAATTGATCGTCTGCATCAGCTCTCTTATCATTTCCAGAGCCTGGGCCTGTTTACCAAGCATATTCATAAGCCGCACATAAGTCACTGCTACAGCAATACCGGCTTTGCCATTATTAAAGAGTGTGATAATCTGCTGTGCAGCAGCCAATAACATCGCTGCCTTCCTGGATCGTGATGAAGAATCATCAATTTCTAACTGCTCGGCTGCACAAATTAAGTTTAGCGCCTGCAAGTACTCATCATACTCACCAGAAGAAGTATTAATTTTCCATTCAGCAACCTGCTCATCGGCCCATTCGAGACCGCATAAAACCTTTTCCCAAGCTACCTGCTCCGGTGCTTCCACTGAAATATCAGCATCAAAAATAAACCCTGACTTTTTTAACTCTTCCTCTCGATCCCCTTTTACAGCGATCAAGTTCATCATATACGGATCAATCCCAGCTTCGGGATCATGCGCAGCCAAAAGGCCGGGACCGGGAATATATTCATACAGATTGTATCCATATTTCTCGAGTTGCTGAATGACAGATGCAAAATGTTCTTCGCTCTCTCCAACAGAAATAATAATAACAGGGGAAGTCTCAGAAAGCATCGTTGCTGCTCCTGCCAATACATCCGACTCCATGCCATTAACATCTATTTTGAACAGATCTACACCTGGGCGTCCTTCGAAATCCCACCAAGCATCCAGGGTGGTAACAGAAACATCTTCCCCTTCTGTATTAAGGATGTTAAACTCTGGGTTATCTGCCTTTTCCAGCTCAGCTGTACCTGTTTCGCGCCCAAGCGCACGTTCGATAACCTGAAGCTGAGCAAAACTATTCTCTGCTTTACTTTCTTCAAGATAGTGGCGCGCAACCTCCCCGGGCTCAAAAGCATATACCGCTCCGTCGCTGCCAACTTTCTTTGCCATTGGCAGTGCATAAACCCCGAAAGCAGCACCGGCATCAATAACAGTCATGCCGGGCTGCAGAAATTCACGTGCAAAGTCTAATTCATTCTCAAACCAATCATCCTGTTCCAACAGTACATAGGCAGTAAGGATATCCAGGCTGGCCGGGGTACATATCGTAGTGCCATCCTTGGTTTCAATCTGAAAACCTTGTGACCGTTTCCCATTTTTCTTTAGCTGACCATTGGTGCCATTAACCAATGACTCGAGGTTAGTTTTTCCATTCTTTGCAGTCTTAGAAATGGTATCCAATGCCTCATCAGAAACCGTCCCACTTTCAACTGCTTGTCCATTCTCTTTTTGTCCCATAGAATCTACCTTTTCTTGCTTAGCATCACTGTCAGTCTCATTACCTCTACCATCTACCGCAATTGGCGGAGTAACTGCAGGACCGTTGGTCAGTTGTTTGGTCTGTTCATCAGTCAATTCATCTACTGCTATATGATCTTGCCATTCATCTTTATTCTCATTTTGTCCATTTACCCACTGCTTCCACATCTCTCGCAATGCCACAGCCAGATGCGCGCCAAATCGCTTGCCGTCACAAACGGGTGAATTACTAATTTTTTCTCGCAATGCTTTTCGTGTCTTAGCCAAGGCAGGCAGATCTGCTGCCAGCTCCTTAACTTTTTCAGCATACGCATCCCAGCTGCCCACCACCCACTCATCTAAACCAACGTTGAGCAGGTGCGTCATAGAGTGACGTCCGGCAAAAGTGGGCCCCGGCAGCGTAACAACAGGCACGCCCATATAAATTGCTTCGCATGTGGTTAACCCACCGGAATAGGGCCATGGGTCGAGTGCAATATCCACCTCATTATATGCTTCCAAGTGCTTATCATGAGGCGTATGTCCTTTAAAAAGTACCCGACCCTCAGTAATATCGTGCTCTGTCAACACTCCTGTGATATGATCTCTTACAGATTGAGTATCATACTGATTACTCTTTAATAACAGACGGCTATCGGGGATCTCATTCATTATCGCGGCCCACTGCTTCAATACCTCATCATTAACTTTCGTCGGGTTATTAAAGCAACCCAAAGTTACATACCCATTTTCAGAAGCAGGTAATGAATTTACTTCAGGGGCATATGAAGGAGGTGTAAAACTAATATAATCATCCGGCAGGCGGACCAACTTTTCGGTATAATATTCTTCTTCTCCTTTTGGCGTTTCATACCAATCACTGATCAGGTAGTCAAAGGCGGGCAATCCTGTTGTATTAAACAAGCCTCCTACCCATTTTACCATAACCGGGGCCGGCTCTTGCGCCATTACATCCAGGCAATTATCTGCGGCATGCCCCGAAAGATCTACTAAAATATCCAGATCATCTTCACGAAGCAGCCCTTCAATCACGCTAGCATCGTAGCCAACAATGGATCGCCATTCATCAATATTCTTGTGTATGCGCTGAGTAACAAAATCAAACTTATTATTTGTCGTGTAGCAAAAGAGCTCAAACTGCTCTTCCGGCAGCTGCTCCAGGGCTCCGGCAATCATCCAGCCCACAGGGTGTTGGCGAAAGCCACCCGACACGAATCCCACTCTCAGACGTTTTTCAATATCCTTATTTACGGGTATAGGTCTTGTGGGTGCATCCTTGGGCATAAAATCCTGCACAAGACGTTCGTGCTCTTCAAAAATGTGCTCCCTGCTGTTATTGGGATTATAGTGCAGGGCCATTAAATAGTTAGAGATGGCTCCCTGGTTCCCCGGCAGGTCTTTAATTGCACGGCGGTAGTTTTTTTCCGACTCTTCAAAACGGCTTAACTCCTGCAAGCACAGCGCATAGTTTACTCTTAGTATACCGTGGTCAGGACGTTTACTTAGCAACTGCTCATACAGTGAAACCGCCCGATCGTAATCTCCTTTTGACTTGTATATTTCTGCCTCAGTAACAAGAATGGGTAACTGGCCGCCATGTCGGTCTTTTGCTTCCTTTATATACTCTTCAGCCTCTTCGTACTTACCTTTCTTTTTCGTGACCTCAGCCTTTTCCAGAATCGCTCTTTTATGGTTTTCGTCCAGTTGTAACGTAATATCAAACAGCTTTAGGGCTTGGTCCAGATCTCCTTGGTCACGATAAATTTCCCCAATGCGATAAGCTACCCCGGCATTTTTGGGATCCAGTTGGTTAGCCTTTGTATAACATTCCAGGGCATCATCCAGCCTCGCCTGTGCCCGATATATCGACCCCAGGTTCAACCATGCCTTTAATAGTTCAGAATTACGTTTCAAGGCTTCATTCGCATATTTTTCGGCTTCGCCAAACTGCCCCAGATTAAAATAGTTCACCGAAAGCATATGGTAAGTTTCCGGCGCTTCCGATCCTTTTTCAACAGCAGCGTTTAAATGCTTTATCGACGCTTTATGATTCCCATTCTGTGCCAGAGCAGTACCCATCAAATGATGAGCAACCCAAGGCAATGGTCTATTTTTACCATTAAGTATAGGACGCAATTCTGCTATGGCCTGTTTAGGCTTATTCCATTCTAAATACTTTCTCGCTTTTTTAATCCGTTTTTTCACAGGCTAACTGTTCATTTACATTTATTTTCGGTGCTGCACCCTATTAATTCGCAAATAAAGTGCCAGTAACTCGTATCACCAACTTATACCCCATATTGGGGGTTCGGGGCATTATTTTCTTCCCGGCAACGGAAATTCTTTCTCTTGATTGGGAATAATTGGCAGTTCCGGCTAAGCTTGAACGCAAAATCCGCATTCCCGTAATATTCATTGGCCTTCTCACCCTGAATACATTTGCCTACGCATTTGGGCTATAATATGCTGTCTCATCCCATATACACCTTATTGTATGGCTGAAACCGCGCGTCAATCTTTAATACCGCCCCGGCAAATCACACGAAATACCGGAGTTGGCATATTCTTTGAATGTATTATTGTGTGAAAACGTAAACCGATAGCGATTTGCATTGCTAGCCGGTAACAAAAATACCAGGAAAGGAATACCTGAAATGATGATTTTCCTGAAAAAAACAAGCTTTTTGAAGACGACTATAATATTAAAAAAGTCTAACCTTAATGCCTTTAAGTTTTTCAGGAAAGCGTCGATAAAACAAGATACCTATTACTGTATTTAACTTTTACTGTAATCAAATAACCCATGCAAAACCCACAAAAAGTATATGAGCGGCAAGCAGTTCTAAATTCCTCACCACTACGACTGGTGGTTAAATTGTATGATTTAGTATTGCAGGCTACATACCGAAAAGATAGAGAACGTATAAAGGAAGTACTTTCAACTCTTATCGAAAGCCTAAACTTTGATCACGAGCCGGCCGATGAGCTTTTTGAACTGTATAGATATTGCCAGGATTTGGCACGACAAGAAGAATTTTCAGAAATAAGAGAAATATTGGAACCTCTGCGAGATGCCTGGGATACAGCTGCCAACAACGAACAAGCTGACCCACAAAATGCAAATGCCTAGATGTTTCACCCAAATTAACTAACCCATAGGATTATGCAATCAATAAGCAGTCTTTTAAATCAAGCGAACCCATACGAAAAGTTTGTTCAACAGCTGGTACAACTTGAAAGCCAAAAGAAGTTTAAGCTTCAGGTTGAAAAGAGTGATATCAGCGACCAACAATCAGCGTTGGGACAGGTAAGTTCTGCGGTATCCAGTTTTACCAATAAGATTGAAGAACTGGACAGCCAAACAGAAAATCACTTTAGTCCTCTTAAATCATCTGTAACAGATGAAAGCGTAATCCGCGTTGATTCTATATCCGGTTTAGACCAACCGAACGATTATGACATCACTGTGAACCAGAAAGCAAAGAAAGATATTATGCTTTCAAATGTGATGGACGGTTCGGGCACTACACTGGTCGGAGATGGAGATGGATCGGTAGATATTACTATTGGAGACAAAACCGAAACTATTGCGGTCTCTGTTACCAACGATGACGGTACCAATAAAACTGACAAAGAGATTCTTGAATCTTTCTCCACAGAAATTAATAACCTGTTAGGTGAAGAGGCTGACAGTGATGTGTTTTCGGTGGACGATAGCGGTAATGTGCAACTATCTATCAAAAGTGCTAAAACAGGCAATGATGAACGCGTACAGTTTGCTAATGCTACCGGTGCCCTGTCGACGGTAACAACAAATATGACGCACAATACCGATCCCACTAAACTTGATGCTAAATTTACGATCGACGGGATCAACTTTACTCGAGGTCAAAATAAAGTTGACGATGCTGTTTCGGGCATGACCTTTACTATCTTAGATGAACCCGGGACGCAAGAACAGATTTCGATAACAAAAGATCTGGATTCTGCTAAAGACAATATTAAGAGTTTCATTACCAAGTATAATGAAATGAACAGCAAGATCCGGAACAAGACCTTTATTAATGGGGATACCGGTAAAAAAGGGCCCCTACAGGGTATGCGATCTATCCGAAATTTAAGCATTAACCTGCGTCAGCTTGCTTTAGGAGATATGGGCTCAGCAGCTGCCGGTGAGCATGATAATCTGGCTGATATTGGAATCGGCTTTAAAAAAGACGGTACCATGAAAGTTGAAGACAGCGGCATGCTGGAAGACGCCTTAAGCAACAATGCTGATGAAGTTAAGAACCTCTTTACTGCTGATGATTCCCCGGTTCAACAGATGTATGACAGGGCCGATACCTATACGCAAACCGGTGGAATTATTTCTTCACTGGAAAGTGGGCTGGACCAAAAGATCGATTTTCTTGAAAATCGCATTGAATCCGAAGAAAAATACCTGAAAAAATATGAAAAACGTCAGCGACAAGAATTCGCTGAGCTCCAACAGATGCAGATGGAGGGCCAGCGACAACTTCAGTCAATCCAGAGTCAACAGGGTTCTCTAAGCTTAACCAGTAACTTCTAATATATATGGAATCACTCGTTTATCACCTTCGCGAAATGATTAAAATCAACACCGAAATGTTAGTCAAACTTCATAAAGATGACATTTCTGTTGAATACTTACGTGAAGCTTTTGATAACAGAGGAATGCATGTTCAAAAAGTAAACGAGATAGTACCAACGATGGATAAAGAAGCTCTTTCTGATGAGGAATCAGCTTCACTAAAGAAACTTTTTGATAAGTTTAACCGACAGGGTGAGAAGATTCAGAAAACACTCGATGAGGTAACACAACAATCTCAGGACAAACTAACCGATGCCGTTCAACGGCGAAAAGCAGAAGATGGTTATAGAGTTTTAAAATAACCAGATGATTCGTAACTTTAATTACGAACTAATTTAACTGATTATGGATATCAACAAACTAAATAGCAGCGCAAGTAACAGTTTTAACAAGACTGAGGAAACCTCTAAAGGACAAAAACAATCCGGAGTCTCCTCTAAACAATCATCACCAAATACAGCCGACAAGGTGTCTATAAGTGATTATAAATTCCGGAAAAATGACCAGCTCTTTGCCAAAGTTGAGCTTGATAAGTTAAATGACTCAGCCTCCGACGAACTGGTTGAAATGAATAAACAGGTCTCGGAATACCAAAAGGCAAAAGAGGTTTCTCCTGAAGCAGCTCAAAATACCGAAATTGGTCAGAAGCTTAACGACCCCAATGTTTGGGAAGATATTGCTGGAAAGATGTTGAAATAGCAGCATCTGTTTTTGTATATAATCAGTTACTACTGTGTGGGCGGAGATTTATGATGCTTCGCTCACATATACGCATAACCTCCTAACCCCATTCCCCTTTCCAATGGGCTTACGACAGTGGCGTACCTATACCTCTCTTTCATCATTGCCTGCAGTTTTTTAGCCCTATATAGCAAAAATACATTTTATTTCTTTTTCAGAGGTATTATCTTTGACCTTTAAGGAAGAAAATCTTTTAATGAATACTTAGCCAACGCAGGGGGCTAACCATTCTTTTCGGCTCAGGTTTTTCCTCTCATATTTTGTAGTCTACTTCTAACGGATTTCCATACCCTTTTATGAAAGAGCGAGTACTTATAGTTGAAGATGATACAATGTTGCTCGAGTTTTTAGATGAAAACTTGAGCATGAACGGTTATGATACCAAAGCATTTGAATCACCGGTTGAGGCCAAAGAATACATAGATACTCACGATGTTGATCTGGTACTTACTGATGTAAAAATGGATGAGATGACCGGTGATGAGATATTGGCCTATGTCACTGAGACCTATCCCGAGACGGGCGTGATTATGATGACCAGCTTTGGCAACATCACGCATGCAGTAAGAGCCCTGCAGAAAGGCGCATATGATTATATAACCAAACCTTTTAAAGCCAAAGAAATTCTCTTTCGGATTAATCGCTTTTTTGAGGCTGGTGAATCTTTCCATAACAGGAAAAAGATTGAAGCCCTGGCCGGCAGCAAAAAAAGAGATCAACAAGATGAGTCGGAGGATGAAGGCGAAGAAGGTGATTCCGATGAAGCCCTAAAGCAGGGCGAAAAGCGATTTATCGGAGATGATCCCCAGATCAAGAAATTACTGGATATTCTTCCTAATATTGCCCAAAGCAATGCCCCGGTTATGATCCAGGGAGAAAGCGGAACGGGGAAAGAGGTGTTTGCTAACCTGATCCATCAAAACAGTAACCGCACTGACGAAAATTATGTTAAAATAAACTGTGCCAACCTGCCTAAAGAGCTGGTTGAAAGCACGCTCTTTGGCCATGTTAAAGGAGCCTTTACTGGTGCTATTTCTGACAAGAAAGGAGCCTTTGAAGAAGCCAATAACGGCACTATACTGCTTGATGAGATCACCGAAATTGATATTAACATTCAGGCTAAGCTCCTGCGTGTGCTGCAAGAAAATGAGTTTCAACGAGTAGGCGGCCAAAAAACGATCGAATGCGATGTACGCGTTATAGCTACCTCAAACAGAAACATAGCAGAGACCATTGCAGACGGTAATTTCAGAGAAGACTTGTACTACCGGCTTAATGTTTTTCCGATCTCTATTCCTCCTCTTCGAGAACGCAGAGAAGATATCCCCCTGCTGGTCAGCCATTTTGTAGATCGGTATACCAATCAGTATGGGCTAGATAACAAAGAGGTTTCGGATGAGCTTATGGAATTCTTAAAAAATAAGAAATGGCACGGCAATGTTCGCGAGTTGGAGAATAAAATACACCGCGGGGTCATCCTCTCAACCAATAACGATGTAATTACGCTGGACCATATCGAGAAAAATATGTTTTCAAAGGTAGATCTGGAGGTCAGTGGCGAGGTCCTATCCGACTTACCGCTGATGTCTATTGAAGATATGGAGCTTCAGCTTATTAAAAAGGCTTTGGAACATACCGAAGGAAATCAAAAAGAGGCGGCTAAAATCTTAGGTATTACCGATCGTACCATCCGTAATAAGTTGAAAAAAGCCACATCTGATTCTGAAGACGAAGAAGAATAATGGGGGAGGCCGGGTCACGAGATCACCCGAATCACCCATAAGAATGCTTACACAATATTAGCGACCATACTTTTGGCTTTATCCAGTCGGTTTGTCTTGGTGAGGGTTACAATGAGTCTTCGTTTGTAGGTTCGATCTTCGGGATGGGCTTTATGTAACTTCGTATATACTTGCGAGACATAATCATGCCATTTTCTACTCATAAACAAGGTCATTATCTCTCCCAACTCTTCACGGCTTTCTTCATCCAGGTTCTCCGGCAGCTTATCTCCGAACATGCGTTCAAAAAGATACACAGCCCGCTTGTAATCGTCCAGTTCTACCGACATCACTAATACTTTTTTAAGCAGTGAACGATCAATATCGCCTCGTTTATAAGAGAATAGTTTGTCAAAATAATTGGCTGCCGCCTTTCTGTCTCCACTCTTTAATGCAACATTAGCCAAGTTAACCAAGGTCTGTTCTTCGTCAATATTGCGGTCAAAATTAGCACGCGAATATAACGAAAACCGTCGGTAGTATTGACTCAGTGTTTCGTGTGCCTTTTTCCACTCCTTCTTTAGCTCATATATTCTATACTGAATAAGGTATGGCAAACTCTGTAACGATTCCGCTTTTAGCGACTCTTCGGTCAGTGTCATAGCATTTGTCCACTTGTGCTGTTCTGTTAAACAACTGGCAAGGCCGTTAACGGCTGCCAAGCGATCATACGGCAGAAGCTTTTCCATCTTCAGCAATTGTCGATATTGGGCAGCTGCTCGTATATATTTTTTGTTATTAAAATACCGTTCTCCCTGTACCAAATATAGTTTAGGAGAGTATTCTTTAACCGAAAGCTCTTCATCAATATCGATATGGCTGATGGGATTGCTCTCTCGTTCAATTATAATAGGATGATTAGAAAGCTCAATATCATGGCCGCGAATATACTGCGTACAATCAGGCAGATTGCGACCTGAAAATATACTTGCCCCATTTTGGGCGGCGGTATTGATTAAGCGTATCTGATAAAACTGACGACTACGATCTTCTTTCGCTTGGCGAATGAGCGTTGGAGTCCATGTACGATCACTCAAAGAATGTTTATCCGGAAAACTACTAAGTCGTATGGTTTCATCATCTTCGACAAACAGCACCCAGGTTTTACACACCTGATTGAGCAGCGTGTTCCAAACCTCTGAACGCACACTATCCTCATCATAGCGATACCAATCCACATCATCCGGTACCCCTTCAGGACGTTCGGTTTTACCCGCTACCGTTACATGAGAAAACTGTTCGGCCCAATGCGATAGTTTCCTGTTATCTAGATATGCCATATCAGACAAAAACAAAACAACTTCTGCCCATTCCATACCACTATTATTTTTAGGTGATATTGGTGCTAGTTCATTATTCATAGTACACTCCCAGTAGTTAACCGAAAAAAATAAGTGTTCTAATCGGTTAGATTATTAAATTATATATAATTAAGTAATGTGTTCTCAAACATCTTGCTATGTACTGCCATTGCCGATTTATATGCAACCTGATTACGTTGAAGATCTGAAAAAGCCTGGGCATAATTGGTATCAACCAATTCACTAACATCAGACTTTTGTGTAATTTTTGTTGATTCGTACTGCTCAAACATAAAGTTCATGCGATTGATATTATCTCCCAATCGAGAGGTTAAGTCAGTAGCATGCTGAATCATATCATCGCTCTCCGACAGAAGATCATTAATACCATCGGTGTCATTGTTCCGAAAAGCCTGTTCAATATCTTCCATCAGGGTAAACATATCCTGCCCATTCACATCGGCGACCTCTTGACCGGTAATACTGATATTAATTTTTACGCCATCACCGGCTACAATCTTCGGTGGCTTATTATTACTGTTATTTGTTACCGTAGATCCAGCAAGATCAAAAGGTTTTTCATCACTGTTAGTACCGGCGAATAGATATCGATCTCCATAGTCTCTGTTTAAACTATCAACAATATTCTTTCGGATTCCCGATATTTCATTGGCCATATTATCTCGCTCACTATCACCCACCGAACTGGAAGCTCCTTTCACCATCACTTCTTTAACCTTCATAAGGTTATCAACAATATCATCCAAAGCTTCCTGGGCAAGCCTGCCCTGGCGTAACCCACTTTCCAAATTACTTTGAAACTGGCTGGTTTTTTTAATATTTCCTTCAACAATTCTACTGCTCTGAAACGAAATAGGATCTTGTGACGGTGCCCTAACAGAGCGTCCGCTGGATAGTGCGGATTGTATTTCAGCCATTTCACTGCGATTCTGATTAACATCCCGCATAAAGCTGCTGAAAATTGTTTTTTGAGTAATTCGCATAATATTTATCTATTAAACAATACCTATTAATGTGTCATACATCCGTTGAGCAGAACTCATAACCTTTGCTGCCCCTTGGTATGCATTTTGAAATTTTATCATTTTACTTAATTCCTCGTCCACATTTACCCCGGCCGTTTCTTCCTGCTGCTGTTTCAGCATCTGAATTTCGGAATCTCGGGCCGCAATGGTCGAATCAATACTATTGACCTTCACACCGGGTTCACTGATTACGCCCACCGTATAATCATTCAACCGCTGGTTGGTAGCATTATCTCCAATGATTTCTTCGTTCCGCATAGCGGCAATTTCCGCGGCTATTTCACCATTTCCGGCTTCGCCGGCAGCCGACGAAGCGGCTATGTTATTGGTATTATCAACTATAGATTGATTTACCTTAATGGTCTGTGCCGTAGTACCGGAACCATCAAAGAAATTACGTTGAACATTATCGTCCAGCCCATAGCCGTTACTATGGAGAGCGTTGAATTTCTCTACGACCGTTTTGGCAATCTTATCTAACTTGTCTTTTAGAGCCGGGATATTTTTTTCATACATCTCAATTTCTCCACCAATACGTCCGCCCTTAGGCTCAATAACATGGCCACTTTCCATCCGCAGCCGATATTTTTTATTAACATCATCAACTTCGGATTTTATCTGATAGGATTGGTTTTCATCTACCACATTATGACCACCGATCTGAATTTGAACAGCACCGGTCTTGGTAAGACGACTTTCAAAATCAACAAGTTCTGACAGCTCGTTCATCTTTGCTACCCGCATATCCAAACTGGTATGATCTGGCTGGCCCTTAGATTGTCCCTGCTGTATCGATGTATTCAGTTCATTGATATCACTCAACAAAGAGTTTATAGAATCAACTGTTTTACCGGCCAACGTACGAACCTGGTCGCTGGTCTCATCAATATTATTGGCGGTTCCACGCATCTTTGCTGAAAATTGCTGAGCTTCACTCACCAGGTTATTTCGAACACTTACATCCTGGGGGTCACTTGCCATTTCAGAAAAGTTATTGAAGATTACACTTACCTGGCTATCCAGATCTTTACCGGAATCAGAAACCATAATAGACTCCAGCTTTTCATAGATATCTCCCTTTTTCTGAAGATACCCCATGTCTTGCTGTTTTTTATTTAGCAAGGTGTCATTAATGCTGTCGCGCAGTCGCGTTACCTCCTGCACATTAACGCCTAGTCCAACATGGTGACCATCTTTCTGCATGCCATTCGGGACATTTTCGACACGCTGTCGACTATATCCCGGCGTATCAGCATTAATAATATTATTGGATGTTACCGATAATGAACGTTGTGAACTTCGTAGCCCACTTTTTGCAATTTCAAATATTGACTTCATATTATGCTTCTTTATTTACTGCTATTCCGGATGCAATTTCCTTTTTATCACCGCCTGAGCTATAATGCATGTTCTTCTGGTTATGCAAACTATAAATCGAATGCATGAGCTCAACATTTCGGCTCAGTGCAAACTCCAAAAGCTCGTTTAGTTTCTGGTGCTTACGTTTTAACAGGCGGGTATGAGTGCCAAGCGACTCTTCCCATTGATCAATCATTCCTGCAAATTGAGGAAATGTTTCTTTGAGGTGTTCTAATTTAAGCCTCTCTTCTTTGGAAGGAACCATCGCTTGCAGCTGGTCTATAAATTGCTTCTCTTGCTCTTTAAAAGCCCCCTGCAAAGTGGTGTATCGCTCTGCAAATTCCTCTATTTTCTTATCATTCGAAGCAATTACAGCCTTCGTTTGATTTTCAATGGTTTTAATCAACTTTTGTGATAAACGTTCTAGTTCTTCTACCGTTTCACCGAACGCATTAAGTTTTTCTTCTTGCATATTGTCTACCTGCTGAGGTTAATTAACATTTAATTGCTTTAGCTGTCTTATTTATTGTATTTGTTAATAAGGTCTGCCATACCCAGCTTGCGCTGTTCAGCAATTTCAGTTGCCAGCGTATCAACTATATGCCGGCGATATAAATTATTAGATTGCCCCATCAGACCTTTGTTATCGCCCATCTTAAATGAATCTTTAGTCATCTCCTTAACCAGGTTTCGAGCGAAAATTTTTTCGAAATTGGTGGCAACTTCTTCTTTCTTGGCATTTCCACTGTTTCTGCCAATTTCACCTTGAAACGAATTTGCAACTGAACTTATATCCATAGCTGTTATTTCTTTTTATTCTCGTCCTTATAAAATATCCTTGCGGGGTTACATTACGATCAGTTCTCCTTGTAAGGCTCCTGCGCGATCCAGTGCCTGGAAAATGGAGATAATATCTCGTGGATTTAATCCCAGTGAGTTTAATGCTTCTGCCAATTGCTGCACATTGGTATCGGGATCCAGCACTACATTTTGTGCCGACTCTTCACTAATACCAACCTGGGGTACCGGTACTACCTTGGTTTCGCCCCCACTAAGGGCCGGCGGCTGACTAATCAACGGATTAACCTGCGTTCGAACCTGGACACTACCATGCGAAACCATAGCATTATTAATAGTGACATTTCCACCTGCAACAACGGTACCGGTTCTTTCATTAACAACAACACGCGCCGGTTTATGGAGCTCTACCTTCTGCTCCATAATGGTACTGATAAAAATATTTTTCATACCCTGTTCTTGGAAAGCATCGGGCCATTCAACCTTTATTAATCCCGGGTTAAAAACGGAAGCAATCTCTTCATCAAAATTCGTATTTATAGCTTCTGTAATACGGCGAGCATTAATATAGCCGGGCTTTTCTAATACCAACCCAAGAGGCTCATTGGCATTTAACTCAAATACTTCATTATCTTCCACAATTCCCCCGCCGGGCACCCTTGCCGTCAGCGATCCATTGCGCGAAATGCGCGAAGCTCCGAGTTCACTTTTTACCCCGCCCACTACAAGAGCTCCCTGGGCTTTTGCATACACCTTCTTAGTACCGGGTACTAATAATGGGGTTTCTAGCAATACTCCTCCTTTAAGACTACTGGCATCTCCCAAAGAAGAAACCGTAACATCAATTTCGCTACCCCTGGCGTGGTAAGGCCCCATATCTGCGGTAACCATGACCGCAGCTACATTTCGGGTACGAAGCCGCGAAGGATCAACGTTGATTCCAAAATTTTCAAGCATATTGGCAATAGACTGTACAGTAAACTGTGATCCCCGACTACTGATCGTACGATCTCCGGTTCGGTCCAGGCCTGCTACCAACCCATAGCCAACAATCTTTTTACCCTGAGCATGCTGCACTTTAACATGGCTGTTGAGGCGGCCTTGGGCCTGTATTCCAACAGTGACCATCAAGGTCAAAAGCATAGTCGGAACTAAAAACTGTATACAATATTCTTTTTGTTTATAAAATCTCATAAGACAATGCGTATATATTAGTTCATTGCTTTCATCACGGCTGCAGCACCTAGGGCAATACCAACGCCTGTTAACACTGCTTTCTTTATAAATCCTTCTTTCTTTTTTATCCGGTCGAGCCCACCTTCTTTTTCGTAGTTGATCTTTGCGTTACCCACCCGATAAGAAAGCACTTGGTTTCTGCCATTAATATCTTTGGGGCGTACCATTCCGGTTAAATCGATCATATGTTTCTCTCCATTAATTTCTGTTGACCGGCTACCTTTAATAATCAGATTTCCGGCATCCGTCATATCGGTTATTTCTACGCTCATATAACCATTCAATAATTGTCCCTGATTTGTTTGGTTCCGCTCGTCAGAATCATAATTCACCTCTACATCGGAGCCGAACGTTGGCTGAAAGGGCATAAAGTTACCACCCATAGATCCCCCGGCTCCGGCTTTCGCATTGTTTGCATTTTGCGCATCAGAGCTGGTGCTTCCTGATATATTCTCTTGCAGTACGACCGTAATAATATCACCCACTTGTTGGGCCTTATTATCTTGGTACATTGAGCCTTGCGCCTGTACCGAAACGGTAGCACCCCAAATTAAAAGTAGTGCAAATCCTATGTTAGATATCAAAGTGTATTTTTCCATAATATTAGTCCCGGACGAACAATTTCGCCCACATATTTTTTTCTCGTTTCTTTGCTGTAAATTCTGATTTTATCTCCTTTGGCTCCATTTTCGCGGGCTTCTCCCGCTACCTGAACCCGGATCCCTTTCTTCTGTATCAAGACCCGGACCTGGTCGCCGGCTTCTACAATATATTCTCTGCTTACAAACGTACGGCGAACCGGCTGTCCAGACAGTAGGGTTCTGCGCAAGGTTTTACCGACCAAGGCATCCATATCCTCTATTAACTCATCTTTATTCCGGGATAACGATACCCATTGTTTTTTCAGGTCTTGTTTTGTGATTTTGCTTCCCGATCGCAGGCGACGCGTTACCACCGGTACTTTTTTCTCTACATCTACTGCTAATTGGATCTGTATGCTTCTTTTCTTCTGACGACCTTGATAAAAAACATCGAAGTTGGTATAACGGCGTACATTTCCATCCAGTTTCACCCCAATAATACTCTGGGAGCCCGCCTCTAATAGTCGCCGGGGAATCCAGCGGGCTTTAATTTCGAACCGATATATATCGCCCGAAAAATGTTGACTCAACTGCTCTTTGGCTTTTTTGAGGATGATCTGCTTCGTATCAATATCACGCTCAACAAACATAGCTGAGCTCTCAGAAGGCTTCGCTGTACCCGTGGACACAAATACGGCCGTACAAAAAACCAATATCGATATGAAAAGTCGGGTATTCACTGTATTCTTATATTAAGATTAACGTTTAATAGAATTGGTTACCGACATCATATCTTCGGCAGATTTCACCATTTTCGAGTTAGTCTCATACGCCCGCTGGGCTTCAATAAGCTGTACCATCTCTGTTACTACATCCACATTAGATTGCTCAAGAAACCCTTGCCGAACAACTCCAAACCCTTCTGAGCCGGGGCGATCGACAAATGCCATTCCTGAAGCTTCTGTTTCTTTATATACGTTTCCACCTTTAGCCTGTAGGCCGGCCGGGTTCGAAAAGCGAGCAATTTCTATCTGTCCAAGTTCTACTTTTTGGTTATCTCCCATAAGGGCCGTAACGGTTCCACTCTGGCTAACTTCAATAGCTTGGGCCTCCATTGGCACTTCGATCTGCTCGGCCAGGGGCAGCCCGGAATTGTTTATCAACATTCCCGAAGAATCACGGCTGAAGTTTCCATCACGGGTATAACCGATAGATCCATCCGGCATTTCAACTCGGAAGAATCCATTTCCACTGATTCCCATATCTAGGGGGTTGCCCGTTTCCGACATCGAGCCCTGCATAAAGTTCCGGATCGTTGAAACGGCTTGTGAACCATGGCCGATCTGCAATCGCGGGCTGTCATCAGAAATTCTGTTAGAAGCCCCACCGGGTTTTGAAACCGAAATATCCTCATAGAATAGATCTTGAAAAGCAATCGTGCTTCGTTTATATCCTGTTGTTCCAACATTTGCTAAGTTATTAGCAATGTTGTCGACCGACTTTTGTTGGGCACTCATACCAAGTGCTGCCGTTGTTAAAGCTCTAAAAGGCATAATGGTGTAATAATTTTAGATTAAAATTTCCCCAACTTGGACGTAACCTGTCCAAGCATTTCGTCTGTAGTTCTAATTGCTCGTTGCTGCGTTTCAAACATTTTCGTAGTCTGCATCATATCTACCATTTCGTTAAGCGGGCTTACATTACCCGACTCATAATACCCTTGCCTTACTCTGCTGGCATTATCATCAATCATCGCACTCTGCTGTACTGCAAAGTAATTACTTCCCTGGCGATCCAGCTGAGAGGTATCTTCTACCTTTACAATCTTCAATTTATCCAACACCTCACTATTCAACCTAATAGTACCATCATCAGCCAGTTCAACCTTAGCCGGTTCTCCATTATTACCGCCGGCCTGCAAGTACTGGGGCATATAAATAGGTCCGGAATCGCCCATAACCTTTGCGCCGCGTCCATCAACCAGGTAACCGTCAGAGCTTACGTGCATTCGGCCATCACGGGTTAACTTCTGGCTGTTCTCACCCTGAACTACAAAAAAGCCTTTTCCTTTTATACCAAAGTCAAGGTCGTTACCTGTAGGCTCCAGTACACCTTGACTCATATCAACTTGCTGCTGAGGCATCGGTCGAGTAACAGATTCACCATTAACTTCTTCCTGAACCATCCGATAAAATACCTTACTTCCTTTAAATCCAGGCGTATTGATATTTGCTAAATTATTAGCAGTAACATCTTGTGCTTTTCTAAGCATCTGCATAGCCTGCATTTGAGCTTGTATACTATCAGTCATAAGATCCTCTACAATACTTCTTTGTTACGTTAGTAAAACTTCGGTTAGTACCGATTAAGATCTATATACCTTCAAATTCTGTGCCACCTCTCTTTTCCCGGAAAGATTTAATAAATAAAAGAAGCTGTTGTATAGAATCAGAAGCTACCGATATCCCTATATAATAAAGTATAGGTCTACCGTAAGGGGGTATTGGGATCTTCTATTTTACAGTAGGTTAAGCCCTGGCTCTATTTTACATTTCTTGCCCGATCTACAGTCTTTTTCCCGGATTCCGGGAAATGTTTTCCGTATGAGTGGAGCTTTTCTCCCTCCTCTTTATATAAACAAGTGCAGAGGGGGATTTAACTGGCGGGTTTGTCTTGTGGTACTGTATTTGATGTAATATAGCCTTATGTCAGATCAAAACTCGGCTCAAGAAAAAACGGAAGACCCCACACAACAGAGGCTTGAAAAAGCTCGTGAAGAGGGGAATGTCAGTGTCAGTAAAGAGGTCTCCTCTGTTGTAATTATGGTTGTATCGTTATTTACCATCATGAGTTCCGGCGAATTCATATATGGAAAATTTGTTCGCCTCTTCGAAACTTTTTTCCTCAACTCCGGGGCCCCCATCGAAAACCAAGACCAAGCTCTTGCCTATTTAAAAGAGGCTTTATTCTATGGCCTCGAGGCGATGACTCCCCTGATAATTGTATTGCTCGTTACCGCCCTCTTAGTAAACGCTATCCAAACAAAAATGGCTTTTTCAATAAAAGCCCTAGAACCCAAATTCAGCAATCTGAACCCTATTGAGGGGATTAAGAATATTTTTTCGAAGAAAGGATTGATGGAATTGGCAAAGGGTGTAGTAAAGCTCACCGCAGTGGTAACCATCGCACGATCCACTGTCACCAACAACATTAACACCTTCCTTTCATTTTCGGTAATGCCCTTGGAACACGACCTCCAAGAGGCCGCATCTTATATTCTCATTTTTTTAGGCAAAGTTTTTGTAGCTCTATTTGTACTGTCCGTTGTTGATGCACTTTACCAGCAGTACCAACACAAAGAGGACCTGAAAATGAGTAAGAAAGAAGTTAAAGATGAACGTAAAGAATCTGAAGGTGACCCCCAGATGAAGGGAAAACGGAAGCAGATGGGGCAGGCCCTCCGCAGTAAACGTATGGACCATGCCGTATTAGAGTCCGATGTGGTGGTGACTAACCCCACGCACTATGCAGTAGCGCTGCAATATGACCCGGAAGAAAACAGTGCTCCCTTGGTTATGGCTAAGGGACAGCGCTATAAAGCACAAAAAATTAAAAAATTGGCCCGTGAGTTGGATGTGCCGATTGTGGAAAACAAACCGGTGGCACAAGCGCTTTTTGCCTCTGCAGAAGTTGACCAACATATCCCGGAAGATATGTACCGGGCAGTAGCCGAAATTTTAGCATACGTCTATAAACTTAAGAATAAACATAACATTTAATAGTAACGAATGCCTTTTGCTAATATAAGTACAAGCCAGCTGAAGGATCGGTTCATGAGAACCGACGTCCTTATTTCTTCGAGTATCATTGTCATACTTTTGATAATGATTATTCCGTTTCCCCCAATGCTTATGGATTTCTTCCTGGCATTGAATATCTCATTATCTATTGTGGTTATGCTGGTAGCCTTTTATACCCTCAAACCACTGGAATTCTCGGTATTTCCCGGAATGCTGCTCATCCTGACTCTTTTCAGGCTGGCCCTGAACATTGCCTCTACCCGATTGATTTTAAGTGAAGGTTATGCCGGATCGGTTATTGAATCGTTCGGTGGCTTTATTGTACAGGGCAACTATGTGATAGGGATTATCATCTTTGCCGTACTCATTATTATTAACTTTGTAGTTATTACCAAGGGTGCAACCCGTATTGCAGAGGTAGGAGCACGTTTTACCCTTGATGCGATGCCCGGTAAGCAGATGTCTATCGACGCCGACTTAAGTGCCGGCCTTATTACCGACCAGCAAGCAAAAGAACGACGTGAAGAGATTGCCCAAGAGGCCGACTTTTACGGTGCAATGGATGGTGCCAGTAAGTTTGTGCGCGGTGATGTTATTGCCGGTTTACTTATTACTTGTATTAATATTGTTGGCGGACTCGTTATCGGAACCGTTCAGCTTGGTATGCCGATGGGAGAAGCAGCTAAGCTATATACCCTGATGACTATTGGTGATGGGCTTGTCTCTCAGATTCCGGCCCTTCTTATTTCAACATCTGCCGGTATTATCGTATCGCGCGCCGCCTCTGACGGAAATTTAAGTGATGACCTTACCAATCAGCTTTTGGGTGATCCCAAGACCCTTACCATGGGTTCAGCCTTTGTATTCTTTATTGGTCTTATGCCAGGCCTCCCTGTCGTTCCATTTTGGTCTATTTCCGGTCTTTTTCTCTTTCTTGCATACAGGAGACATCAAACCGAAGAGAAAGAAAGACAGCTCGAAGAAAAACAACAGGATGAACTTCCCGAAGGTCAACAAGAAGAAGACCGCGTGGAAGATTACCTGCTGCTCGATACCCTGGAGCTGGAAATTGGATACAGCCTTATTTCTATGGTCGAGGAACAACAAGGCGGCGACCTCTTAGATCGTATTACGTCTCTTAGAAAACAGCTGGCCGCAGAACTCGGAATCATTATTCCTTCTGTACGCATTCGAGATAATGTTCAGCTGGATGCCAACCACTATATAATAAAGATGCGCGGCATTGATCAGGGAGAAGGTGAACTGCTACCGGACTACCATTTGGCCCTTATCCCATCAGATTTTGATGCAAATATTCAAGGTATTGAAACAACCGACCCCACCTTTGGCATGGATGCGATCTGGGTAAGCGGAAAAAATAAATCACAGGCGGAAAAATTTGGCCTTTCCGTGATTGAAGCCGGGGCTGTTATCACTACCCACTTAATGGAAGTTCTGAAAAAGAATGCCCATAAGTTGATCGACCGTCAAATGGTTAAACGACTGGTTGACAATATCGAAGAAAAATCTCCTGCACTGGTAGAAGAATTAGTTCCGGAAGGCATGCAGATTGGACAGATACAAAAAGTGCTCAAGCGATTGCTTCGTGAGCGTATACCTATTAACAACCTTATTACCATACTTGAGACCCTGGCCGACTATTGCCATCAAACAACGAATGTCGACGTTCTGACGGAGTATTGCCGTGCTTCACTGTCTGAGACCATTACCAAAAAGTTTGTCTCTGAAGACAACGAAGTGGTTGTAGTAATGATGGATTCTTCGCTGGAGTCACGCCTTATTGAAAAGGCCCAACAGGGAGGACTCAATTCCAACACCTTGGGACTTGATCCTAATACCGTCGAGATGCTGTATAAAAGTTCATCCAAGATATTCGAAAGTATGATTCGCCAGGGATATGATCCGGTACTGTTAACATCACCGGTACTCCGTAACACACTTTTTGAATTTCTGGCACCAATTTTGCCTGATATAAATGTGTTGTCATACAATGACATTAGTCAAAATGTTCAGTTTAAAACCTTTGATCGACTGAGCATCCAACATGCTGAATTAAATGAACCCGCATCGGTATGATACTGAATAAATTTTTAGATAAAACGGTAGAAGCTGCAAAGGAAAGTGCTCGGCAAATTTATGCTGACGACTATTCGAAGCTGAAGAGCATCACCTCCGAGAAGGGGGATGACAACGGGCAAGGGTCGCCTGAGCAAGACCAGCAAAACAGCAGCCGTCGCGAAAAAAAAGAAACAACCTCTAAAGATGGCGTTGTATTTGAGCGGTCTGGCACAACAAAGCCTGCGGCAAATGAAAAATCAAAAGACATTAACTCTAAGTTAGCCTCTATCCGCAAATATGCAGCACAACAAACCAATGAGCAGATAGATGACGGGAATGAGTGGGAATCTAGTCCTGATAAGAAGGAACTTAAAGAAAGTTTGAGTGATCCTGCTCCCAAAAAGGCTACCCCTTTGTATAGCCGCAAAGATATCAGGCCCAAGCCCAAGCCCAAACCAGCAGATGACAAAAAGAAACAAGAACCATCTGCTTCTGATGCGCAAAAGGCCAAGAAGTCTACCGATCCGGATCAGTTGATGGATCAGCCTGTTAGCAAATTACCGAATGATGGTCCGGAAGAATCTGAAGCATCAGCGGAAAAGAATCGCGATGCGGATTTACATAAACGCCTGGACAGGCTCGAATCACTAATGCACCTGAGCTTGTCTTCGGGATATGCACAATTTTCAAACCACCCCTTATTCCACAAACTGTTACACAAAGGGGTACCACAGAAATTAGTTAACAACTGGTTCGACACTCTTAGCCAGCAGGGTATTGATCCTGATTTCAGAGGCCAACTTTTTCGTTCTAAACTGGCGCTTCTCATCCAAGATCTGTTAGAGGCTTCCAAAGCAAAAGCACCCAATGAGGTACTACTCTTTTGCGGACGATCAGGTACCGGCAAAACACAATTGATAATGAAATTATGCCAGCATTCATCATTCTTTACCAATAAGAAGATTGCTGTAGCCAACTTTAACCCGATGCCAAACAAACAGTACTATTACAATGTACTGGCTCCATTTTGTGGAGATAATGGCATCGACTACTACCAAGTGTCCGGCGCAAAAGAAGTTAAGAATTTAATAAACAGGTGGGATGGCTATGATCACATCCTTATCGATACCCCGGCTATTGAAGTAGAAGGCCAGCGTCGCATGGAAAAGATTTTAGCAATAAAAGAAACGTTAGCCCCTCACCGGGAAATTGAAACACAATATTTAATAAACACCGCAGTAAATGGAAATGCTTTTAATGATCCTTTGGGTGTTGAGGTAGAAGCAGATCATATAGCACTAACACATATAGATCAATCGATAAAGTGGGGCAAAACCATGCAGCTGATCTCGAATACAGATTATAGGTTGCGCTATCTAAGCAGTGGTCCTACTATCGCCGGCAGTCTTCTCCCTTTCGACCCGGAGAAGTTTGCTCAAAAACTAATACGGTAACCACAAATGCTTCTGCATTTAAACTAACTATGGATTAATACAAATGAAATTATCGAACGCTATGCTATTACGAATTATTACGGTTATATCACTTATCCAGTTTTTGTTATTGATGGTTTCCGGCGCTAGTGTAAATATTGCGCTTTATCGAAGCCTTCTGGTTTTCTTGATCCTCTTTTCACTGGTTTATATCTCGATGTTTTTATTGAACATCATCCAGGAGAACAGCTCAAAAGCAGTGTCAAGTAAATCGGCTGCAACTGAAAGCAACAATTCACAAAATAACAGTGGGGAATAATGATGTCTGAGAAAACACTACAAGAACTTGCCGAATTATTTTGCAAGAACCCTTCGGATGGTCTTCGCGATGCAATCATAAGCAAATCTATGCCGCTGATACGCAGCATTATCGGAAAAATAAATATTCCCGATCAGCCGCTGACCCAGCAGGAAGATATCGAAAGCGCCGGCATCAGCGGACTCATACAGGCCATGGATTCGTATGACTGTGAACGAAATATCAAGTTTAACACCTTTGTTTACTATCGCATTCGCGGTAATATCATCGATTACTTGCGTAAGATTGATCAGCTTCCGCGTAAGAAGCGTAAAGATTACGGAGAGGTTAAGAGAACGATACAAGAGCTATCACAACAGCTTGGGCGCCAACCCAGCGACGAAGAGGTAGCCAATGCCCTGGATATGAGTATCGACCGATACCGTAGTCTTCTCTCGAATGTGCAAACTCGCAATGCACTTTCTCTTGATAGCAGCTTGGGTAACAGCGGTGATGATTCCGGATCATTCTACGATATCCATGAAAATCCGAATGTAGAGCTCCCGGACCAAGACCTGGTCAACAAAGAGCGTACTCAAATACTGAAGAAAAAGATCGGAAATCTTAATGAACGAGATCGACTTATCCTTACGCTCTATTATTATGAGGATATGACGATGCAAGAGGTCGCGCTTTTGCTGGAGCTTTCAGAGGCTCGTATCTCACAAATAATCGGAAGAATTTTACTTCAGCTTAAAGAAGATTTGGTTGGCGAAAAGGTAACTGTTAGCTAAAAAACAGCACTTGGCCTATACCCCGGGTATGTGCCAGATGGTTTTAGCAAAACCATCTGATGTTACATTTCCACACCGGAGGTAATGGTTCTATATGTCCGGCCAGCATCTTTTTGAGCAGGCAGTATGCAGACATCACCCCACTATTATGTTCTGCCTGATCGATTATTGAGCTAGCCGGTGGCCACCGGGCATGCCACCTAACCTCAGACCACCTATCCGCTCACCTACCTTCTCAGACCTTGGGAAGCATCTCTTCAGAATATCCAAGAGCAGGTTCTCTAAGGCAAGTACCCCACCCTCGTCGGACGGCTGGGTCCGCCGTCCGACGAATGAAAAAAGCACCCCATTCGCCACTTAAAAAATCTTGCCATCCTGAACTTGTGCTGCGAAGCCATACCTACTCTCACAGGTTTTAGCAGGTTTTACCTTTGCGTAGTAGTCACTTGTTTCAGGATCTCTGGGAATAGGTTCTTGAAGGTGTGTAATAGGACTTAAAGGGGCACCCTTAATATATCAGCCAGTTACCCCAGGGAGATCACCACCTTTCGTTTCACTCCACTCACCCGTCAAACGGGGCACCGCGCGATGACAAATATTTATAAGGCAAAAAAAGTCAAAGCATTTTATTAGACTAACCTACTGAGTTGAGATGTGCAAAAAGATCTCTCATATTTAACAATACCCATCACGGCGGGAGACTGGAATTACTGCCCAAAAATGGACAGTGAGTTAAACCAGATCATACAGCCAGTTCTTGTTATTATGTTAAATAACCTTGCATTTCCCCGGCTTACAATAGTCCAGCTTAGAATGCAAGCACTGACGATTATACCAGATCTCTATAAATTGAAAAATAACTCCTCGCAATTCTTGGTATCCGAAGCGCTTAGGTTCTATCAGTAGCTCTAATTAATAGGCTTTAAAGAAACCTCGGACGGAGCATTGTCCCAGCAGTTTCCTTGCAGCTCTTGCTTTGGCAGACCAGTGGTTGGATTTTCAGTAATTTACTAAACTCTTGGCAGGCATATTGGATACCTCGGTTAGAGTGAAAGAACAGCTCTCGACCTATGGAGCGTTGCCGAATACCCTCTTTCCAAACCAGTATAATGTTCTTAGTAGCATTCATGCCTTCTGAGAACGACCATCCCAGGATCTGGCGGTCGGACAGATCCATAACGGTAGTCAGGTACAATCAACCTTGACTGCTGGGGATATAGGTAATTTCGCTTATCCAAACCTCCCCTAATCAGTTTGGGGCAAATTCTCGAACCAACAGATTCGAGACTACTGGCAACTGGTGCTGCGAATCGGTAGTAGCTACCCATTAGGGACGAAGAAGATGTTGAGCTTACTACATCACTAAACTCAAAGAATATTGGAAAACTTTTATGGTGATCGAGCCACTGTAAAAAAACTTTTAATAGAAAAAACATCTAGAAGAAGTATTCGGAAATTAAATACCTGCTAATATAACACTCGCACTAAGTATACCCTGCCTTGCCGTTAGCTGCCGATTTTATTTTTTTAATTTACTTATTATTTTAAAAGTTAATGTGGCTTTGCACGCCTCTTACGCAGAGTCTCTTATACGAAACTAAAAACATTTGGAGAGCTATGGATGTTAAAAATAACTACACTCCCGAGTATGTTAAAGCGCTTAAAAAGCTTACATATAGTGAAATTAAAGTCCTCGATAAAGTAGCGGAGGGATATACAAGTAAAGAGATAGCAAAAATATTAAACAATAGTCCTCGTACTATTGAAAAGCATCGAGAAAATATTAACAAAAAGCTAAACCTCAAACACAATGGCAACCTGTTTCAATGGTGCGAAGAATATGTAAATGAAAGATAGAAACACGTACAAAGTTACGTATTGACAAGTTAAATTGGGTTTGGTAATTAATAATCTAATCAAATTTTTTAACTACATAGAAACTCAAGACGAGGTATGCACAATGAAAAAACTAATTGCCACAGTAAGTACTATATTAATGTTTGGGCTATTCAACCCTGTACTTCCATGTAAAGCTGGTGGAGAAGGATCAAACTCTTGTTCATATATAGCAACCACTACCTTTTTGGGCATCGCTATATATACGGAAGACCATAATACTTCATGTCCTGACGAGGATAAATATGCTTGCTGTACAGAAAATGGTGCTGGATGTGAATATTCAGAACCAACAATTACTCAAGGTGAAGATGATGGATGGTTTTAAAAAATCAAGTGTAAAATTTAAAATGCTTAGTGCATCCGCCTTATATGCTCTTACAGCAAATACACACCTTAATTATAAACATTTTAGATTGAATTATTATTTAAATTTCTAACGTAAACTTAATACAATGAAGAAGCTCAAAAAACTTATATGTACAATCTCTTTTATTCTTTTCGCAGGATTAGTAAGTCCGCTATATCCATGTGAAAGTGGAGGACAGGGATCATCGAGTTGTTCAGAGACACATTACGAAACACATTATTTTATCATTACTGTTGAATATACTCATTCTACATCGTGTGGTGATGGGTATTATGCTTGCTGTGACAGTACTGGTGCAACCTGTGTTGAAGATGGGGAGTCCGAACCTGATAGGGTAGATTCAGATCATCCTGTATTAGCTGCAAATTCTTCTTAAAAGAGCAAATTGGTTTCCCATTTTTGAGATTATCACATCACTGTATTTCAAATCCATCAAATTCTTTATGTTGAATAAATTAGAATTTTTACTACTTATTGTTGTATTAGTAGCAGGTTGTAATAATTCAAATGAAAATTCATTAGAAGTTAAATATGCCGATGGAGTTTATGCTCACCGAATAGACCCAGAGCGAAGTATAAACATCACATCCGAACATTTAAAAAATATCAAATTCATTCCCTTAGAAGCAACACAATCTTCTTTGGTTGGTAATATTCTAAAATTGGAAAAAGATTCCACAACAGGATACTGGTATATACTTTCAGTTGAAAATCCTTACAAAATATTTGTTTTTGATAACGATGGTAACTTTGTTAATGACATACAGCATCATGGCAATGGTCCTGGAGAATATACAGGTGTAAGTGATTTCTATCTATCAGATGGAGAATGGATTGAAATATTTGACAACAAGAAACACCATCTTGTGAGATATGACTTGACAGCTGATACACTTCTTGCAGAAAAAAAACTTCCTTTTCACGCATATAAATATACCTATCTAGATAACGGAAATTATGTTTTTTATAAAAACGTCCAAGCCAAAAATTTCGAAGATGAAAAGTACTTCCACAAGATATTAGTGCTAGATTCAACAATGAGTATTAGGCAAAAAGCTTTTCCATTTAAGTTGAAAGATGGTGGAGTTAATGTTTCCGTTTCAAATCCTAGTGGATTATTTAAAACTGAAAGGGGGGTTATTTTCAATGATTTTAATGCTGACTCCATTTACTTAATAAGTTCCGAAAACATTCGCCCTCTTCATACTTTAGATTTTGGCAAATATACTGTGCCAGAACCAAAAGGTATAGATTTTTCATCTTCTCAAGAACTAGCACATTATTACACTAAAAATAAAAAAAGTATAACAGGAGCGAAACAGTTAATAAATACCCCTGAATTCTTTAGTTTTCTATTTATCTACAACGATGATTTATATTTTTACATGCACAAAAAACATCAAAAAAAAGCTTATATAATTGATAATATTAAATTTGGCAGAAAGGAAGCTTTTTTTCCACCTCCTGTTGAACGTATTGATTCGATGTTTGTATCAACATATACCCCAGTAATGCTAAATCAAAAAATATCGATTAATAACTTTAAACAAGATAGTGATATCTACAATGCCATTCTTGAAGGAAAAGAAAACCAAAACCCCATTTTAGTTTTATATCAGTTCAATCTACAACAATAGTATGAAAAAAATACTGGTCTTATTTTCTATATCAATATTTATTTTTTATTGCAACAGTAAAGAAAAAAAAGCACAAGAAAAGACTTTTTTTGAAAGTAACTTAACTGCTGATTCTACATTTTTTAATTTAAAGGGAGACTATTATAGTGCGAAATTAAGCTCGGCTAGTCAAAATCGAAGAGGTAAAGCAGATGGGGAAACCATGTTACAGAGAATTGGAAGCTTCTCTTATATTCTATCTGAACTCTATCAAGAACCAATTAAACTGTTAAATAACCCTTATTCTCGATCTCATTATGAACTTGACATAAAATGGAGCAGAGAAACAACGTTTGATAAAGTACAGCAAAAAGTCCTTAAAAAAATACAAGAAGAATTTAAATATAAGGTCAATACAGATACACTCAAGCAACAACGCTTTATTCTTTATATAGAAGATAATGCGAAATTACAGAAAGCAAAATCTTCAGCAAATTCAGATATCTTTTATAGAAGTTCATTAGAAGGAGGAGTATGGGAAATCCAAGCAAACTTAGAAAAATTTGCGAATAAATTGGGAGAATTGTCAGACCGGAAAGTAGTTTTTAAAAAGAATAATAAAACTATATACAAATTTACACTGTTCACAATCGGAGGATTCAATAATATTATCAAACAATTACAACAAGATTACGGGTTAGCACTTAAAGAGAAAAATGTACCTGTAAAACATTATATTGTTAATTTCAAAAATGGTGATAGAATTACACATGAAAAGTAGTCCTCGACGCATAAGAGACCTCGATGTGTTTTAAATTTAAATCATTCTTGTTATATGAAAGGGGTTGATTAAAACTTGGAAAGCTCTAAATATCTAAAACTTCCGTATACGCAGCGCATTTATTAACCTACCCTACCCCGTTGAGATGTGTATTTGTTATAGATACTACAACTCCCATCCCTAGCAGCTTTTCCTGACCATTGACACTCAAAAGATACAATAACCTGCTGGTGGCTTCCTCACAGGGAATACAGCTAGATGCGATCCTATATGACGATGATCGTACATTTACATTTGACAAACCATCATTACAAGCGGTTATCCCGCTACAAACACCGCAAACTTGATGAGGGGAAGCCGTAGCTGGTAAGCACCATCAGAAAGAACCTCTTCTGACCACGTAAAAACCTTCTCATCCTGGACTTGTGCTACGAAGCCATACCTACTCCAATAGGTTTTAGCAGATTTTACCTTTGCGTAGTAGTACTTGTTTCAGGGTCTCTATTAAGAGATTCGCAAAGTATCTGAAAAGCTAGAAAAAGTACCATCTTGTAGTATTAGTGCATAGGGGGACTATCAAAAAACCAAAGCAGGGGCAGGAGGATATCAGACAGCTTTAAGGATTTTTTATAACCCTGCGAGTTAAAGCAGATCCCTTTCTTCAACTCAGCATACGGTCAGACCGTGATAGAGTATCGTACCTGGACCTCCTGTATTGAACTGTTAGATCTATCGCATGAGCGAGGCGCTCGCGCTATCTGCTTAATCACAAGCAGCAAACTACGCTACAGTCCATTTACTTGCGGTATAGCTCTACCCATTAACAACGTTCGGCAAATGGCAATCGAAATACCCATCTCAAGGACAGATACCTTATTGACTACAAATAGAAAGCTACTAAGACATCACCCCTAACACCTTCACCAAATACTGGAACAGCTGGTCAAAAGTTGAACTAAACGCATCCGGCAAGTAAGGTAAGATCCAAGACAAGAGGGTAAAACCCAGTAGTAACTTTATGGGTATGGCAATAAACATAATATTAGCCTGCGGCATAACACGCGCAAAAATGGCCAAAGAAAGGTCCAGTATAAATAGGACAATCAAGAAAGGAGCAGCTATCTGAACGGCAATTCTAAATAGGTAATTTGCCACCTCCAGCATAAACGGACCAGCATATTGCAGCTCGGCCTGGTTGAGAGGAATCACCTCAAAACTTCTTGCCAATCCCTGGATATATATTTTCTCTCCATCCATCGCCAGAAACACCAACACTGCCAACATACCAAATATATTACCCACAAGATCACTCTTCTGCTGCGTCATCGTATTAACGATCTGGGCAAAACTCAGAGTTATTTTCAAACTTATCAGCTGACCCGCCATCTCAATTCCGGCAAAGACAAGCTGCCCTACCAATCCCATAGCAATACCCACCAACGCTTCGAGAACCACCGCTGTAACCAAAAACGATAGCGTAGGCTCAACCTGGCCAATAACACTTTCCGAGGGAATTACAAAGGTAAGTAAAAAACTTGTTATCAGGGCCAGAAATATTTTAACCTTCTTGGGAAAAGCCGCCGAATTAAAATAGGGGGCAGTCATAATCAAGCTACCTACCCTTACAAAAATAAGGAATACTGCCAATATGTAGCTTGTAGAAAAAAGAGACATGCGAGTGAATTAAATACTTACTATTATTTAGCAAGTTCAGGTATCATTTCGAATATACTCTGGGTAAACCCAACCGCATACTGCAACATAAAACCAAAAGAGAAAAATAAAATTATCGCAACAACCATCATTTTAGGGATATAACTAAGTGTCATCTCCTGAATTGATGTTGCAGCCTGAAAAATAGCCACAGCCAATCCTATTACCAGGGCTCCAATCATCGGTGGTGCCGAGAGGGTAACAACAGCTGTCAACATTTCTTGTAACCAATGTAAAGCAGTTTCAACATTCATTGTATTCTATATTATTAATTAAAGCTTTCTACTAGGGACTGGACCAGCAAATACCAGCCATCAGTCAAAACAAACACCAAAATTTTAAACGGCAGCGATACCAATACGGGAGGCAAAAACATAATACCCATTGATAACAGTACCGAAGCTACCACGAGATCTATCACTACAAATGGCAGGTAAATCATAAAACCAATCTGGAAAGCAATCCGCAGCTCACTCATTATAAATGAAGGAACCACCACATAGAATGGAATATCCTCAAAGTTCTGTACGGTTTCGACCTCTACCAAGTCCATGAAGAAAAGGAGTTCCTTTTCGCGTGTTTGTTTTACCATAAATTCCTTAATGGGTACCGAAGCCTCACCTAAAGCCTCCATCTGGGTAATTTCATCATTTAAATACGGCTGCACAGCCGCTTCATTCACAGCTTTAAAGGTGGGCATCATAATAAATATCGTCAGAAACAGTGCCAGCCCAATCAGCACCTTATTAGGAGGAGACTGCTGCGTACCGAGCCCCATCCGCAAGAAAAAGAACACCACAACGATACGGGTAAAGCTGGTCATCATCGTAATAAATGCAGACCCGAAAGATAGGATAGTTACCAGTATAAGCGCCTGGACGGCTACCGAAAGGTCTCCATCCTCCATGCCAAGGTCTATGGGGGTAGAGCCGGCAGCTTGAGCGAATGAGCTCAAAGGCAGCAGTAATAGCAATAGCCCTATTACTGCTACAACCTTGGCCCAAGGGTATTTCTTTAGCGTTATCATAAATTGTTTTTGAATAACTTTGCGAATATTTCGTTTCCGGCCGTTTCCTGTTCAGGCATCTGCTCAACCCATTCTACCTGCGAGTAGCGATGCAACAGGTTTACCGAACTTGACGTAACCCCTAACACCCAGATCTCGTTATTGACCTCTACAATTTGAAGCTGAGCACCTTCTCCTAACACCTGGTTGTCGATTTCACGTTGTATAACCTGGGTAGTGCTGTTGTTATCTTTTTTGTCAATCCAAAACCATATGCCCACCAGAATAAGTAACAATACCGTAAAAGTGACCATGCCATTCGTAAAAATGCTGGATGATTCCTGCTCTTCGGCACGAGCCTTGTGAGCAGGCAATCCTGTTGCTTTTACAACTGCAGTAGTATCGGTGGCCTGCTTGCTTTTAAGATACTTAGAGGCACTGGGATCAGCGTCATAATCGATATATGAAAGGGTAAACACCCAGATTAACAATAATACCGCCGACAGGCCTAATACAATCTTCAGTACTTTTTTAGGCGGTACATTTAAAGACGATAGTTTATTACGAAGATCCATTTTTTAGTTTTGCTAAACGTTTTTTAGTTGTAACGAGACTCGATATCCGAACTCCGAAATGTTCATCGATAACAACCACCTCGCCCAAAGCAATACGGTTGCCGTTTACCAACACATCTACCGGCTCACCGGCTAACTTCTCGAGTTCGATAACTGACCCCTTTGCCAACTCTAACACCTTTCCTAATGGCAGCTCAATGCGTCCCAACTCAACCGACACATCCAACTCTACATCTTTTAGCAGATCCATTTGGTGCGCACCTTCGTTTGTGCTTCCATTTTCTTCCGAAAATTCTGCAAACTCAATATGGCGGGCAGAAACAACTTCCTGCTTGTGACCTTTTTTCGACTGAGAGCCTGAATCTGATTCGGATAGCCCGCTATCATCTTCGTCATCGTCTTCCAGAGAGCTTATCTCATTTACTGCTCCATCAGCCTCTTCTTCGGGCTCTTCTTCAATTTCTTCTTTTACAATTTCGGTAGCCGGATCTCCCAGCAAGAACTCTGCCCGAACTGCTTCATCAGCAATTCCTTCGATCTCCATTTTGGTCCAGTAATATTCTTCGTGCATGAGCTCTTCTTGCATCTCTTCTTTGGAGAGCACTTGCACCTCATTGAACTCAAATTCTAAATCACGCTCTTTAGCCTCTTCAATAATAACCTTCGAGAGGTCATCAGAGAACTCTTCTAACAGCCCTATCGTCTGCTCATTTTTCTCTTTCTCTTCGACGCCAAGCATAATACTTGAAAGGAGGCCAAACCACTCTTTATCGAGTACTACGACCACATCAGAACTGCTGTTTACCTCTCGTGTATAGAGATATATATCAGTATCAGCTGAATTTTCGAGTGACGATTCATTTTCTACCCGTTCAAAGTCATCAATCTCAATATCTGTTTCTTCAAACATTAATGAGGTTAAAAACTCTTCTACAGTAGGTAGATACTGCTCTAGTGTATCTTTTGGGATATCCATAATTAAATTATATAACTTCCTGTTCGTTAATTTCTTCTATCATTTCAAATATTTTTACCGCTCGTCGGCCACGTAGCACACCGGGGTAACCCGACATTTTATGCACATTATTGACAAGGATCTCTAGTGGCTGGTCGGTACGTTGGTTAAGAGGGATCAGATCCCCTTCTTCAAGATCCATGATGTCCTTAATTGAAAGTTTCGTAGAGCCTAATAACGGCTTGATGTTTACACCAGCGTTTGAAAGGGTGTACTTATATGACTCTAACTGTTCTTCCGTTAACTTCTCAGTTTCGGTCTTCTTCCCTTTTTTCAAGACCGAATTATTCATAGCCTCTTTGAGTAAGCTGTACGGATAAGAGAGATGCACTTTAATGCTGTGGTCTTCAAATCCGATACGCAATTTCACAACAATAGTCGGATCTACAGACGCCAAATGAATATTTTCGGGTTTGCTCTCGTATGTTGCTGAGTCGATATCAAATTCCATGTACGGCTCCCAGGCAACCATTATTTCATCGTTGACCCTGTTTACAATACGGGAAATGATCTTTTCTTCAATAGTGGTAAGCGTCCTTCTTTCTGAAATATCACCTCCGTACCCACCACTTTGTCGCTCGACCAGGTGGATACAAAAAGCGGGCGGAATAACCATTATTATATTTCCCGCAAACTTCTCTACAGAAAGAAGATATATTGCGCTTGGGCTTTTTATCTTATTGAGAAATTTGTTCGCAGAAAGCTGATCAATTTTCTGTAGCGAAACATCTACCTTTTGTCGGAGTGCACTACCAAAAATCCGGCTTAAACTACGAGCAAACATATCATGGAGAGAGCGAAGATTTCGCATAATCTCCTTACTAAAAAGCTTGGGCTGCTTAAAGTCGTAAGACTCTACATATTTTACATTATTAAGCTTTTGCTCAGATTGCTGGGTTTCCATAAAATTGGGACCGCTCGGGTATTCATTAATATCATTGCATTACGTACTTAGAGTAATACAAATTGCGTACCGAACGCTTGCCAATTGCTTGATTTATTATTTGAACCAGCTCAAACCGTAACTCCTCTTTACCCTCTATGCCCT
Source organism: Fodinibius halophilus (assembly GCF_011059105.1). Taxonomy (GTDB): domain Bacteria; phylum Bacteroidota; class Rhodothermia; order Balneolales; family Balneolaceae; genus Fodinibius; species Fodinibius halophilus. The sequence goes on from NZ_JAALLS010000003.1 coordinate 45,244, forward strand.
GCAGTTCTGATACAGAACGGGCCGAAAGGTATTTAATAAGGTCGTTACGAATCTTTGACTTGTTCTCTTTGATGAGCATAACTTCCTCCTTTTTAACCAGTTCAAGGGATAATTTGACCAAAAAGTACCGTTTTCCGTTGGTATTAGCCGGATTAACGATAATCTGCTCTAGCTGATATTCCCCAGATTCAGGAGGAAAAAAACCATCTATATAGCTATAAATGGCTTCATAATTATTTGAAATGATATAGTAAGAAAGAAAGGCTTGTCCGCCGATTAGTAATACAATCAGGAAATATTTTCCAATTGTTCGAAATTTTGACGCTTTTGCCTTCCGCTTCTTACTGTCAACAGAAGTGTTTTTATCTTTTTTACCTTTACCCATAACAATTCATTTTAACTCATTTACGATATTGCTATCTATTTCAGCAATAATTTCTATCATCTGCCCGTGGCAGTCGTCATTTTCGAAGGCACGTCTTCATAATACCTGACGTATATTTCAACTCTTCTATTTTTTCGCCTGCCTTCTTCGGTATCATTTGTTGTAACCGGTTTATACTCACCAAAACTACTGGCCTCAAATTTTCCCGGGGCCAGGGGAGCTTCTTTACTCATAAATTGGACAACAGAAACCGCTCTTGCAGCTCCAAGGTGCCAGTTCGAACGATACATCGAGCTACTGGCAATAGGCACATTATCGGTGTGCCCCTGCGTTTTAACCTCTCGTACTTCTCTGTTCATCACATCACTAATTTTGCCTATCACATCTTTTGCCCGCGGCAACAGCTTGGCCGAACCACTGTTAAACGTCAGCGAATCGCTGAGCGTAATCTTTACCCCATCTTCTATGCGTTGTATTTCAACTTCAGAGGAAAGCCCTTCCTCTTCCAAATACTTCTTAATCTGCTCCCATTCTTCGCGCAAGGTGTTATTACTCTGCTGCTTGCGAGAAGCATTATTTTCATTAATAACGCTTACCGACGACTGGAAGTGAGAAATAAAATTGTTGAATGTGGACTGATCGATACCGGGCGTAAGCACATACAGTAACACAAAGAACACTAATAAAAGTGTTACCAGGTCGCTGTAGGTTACGAGCCAGTTTCCATTTCCAGATTCTTGTTCAGGGTCTCCCATTCTTCATCCTGTATTTCAATCCATTGGTCATATAGTTTTTTATCTCTGTCGTTTCCGATCGAGAGTTCTTCATGGAACTTTTTATACTCGGCTCTGCTCTTAGGATCAACATGTATTAACATCTTTTTTTCCATGATACGAGGATTTTCGCCCTCCACCATTGAAAGAATACCTACTCGAAACATTTCCTTTCTATTCAGATCAAGCTTACTCAAATACTGTAGCTTGCCGGCCAAAGGCCCCAGCAGCATGTTGGCAAAGACTGTTCCATATAAGGTTGTAATTAATGCCACTGACAAGCCGGCTCCCAGCGATTCGGGATCCGATATATTTTGAAGCATCAGCACCATACCTATTACTGTTCCAATCATTCCAAAGGCCGGTGCGTACTCTGCCATCGAATCTAATACCTTAACAGATACCTTCAGCTGCCGCTCCTGGGCCTGTATCTCATCTCTGAGAATGTTAGCAAGGCTTTCCTGGTTAAATCCATCTACGGCTAACTGCATGCCATTTTTCAAAAATTCATCTTCAATATTTGCCACATCCGAATCAATTGCCAACAGACCGTCAGTCCGAATTTTTCGGGCAAACATACGCATAAGCTCCATATCTGTTCGCAGGTCTACCGACTTTGCGCTCATCATCTTTTTAATCGTTTCAAAACTGTTCTTTATGTCTTCGAAACTATAGTTAATCATGGTTGCTGCCACAATACCACCAGAAACCATCAAAAAAGATGAAAAGCTTGCAAATATGACAATATCACCCTGCAATACAATGGCTCCGATAATCAGAGTGAACCCAAGTATAAAACCGATATTTGTTGATCTATCTAACATGTGCTTATTATCGACATGTACGACTAAAACTTAACAGTGAAATTTATTTTCACGAGATACCCCAGATAGAGTACTTGGAGCGAAGTTTTGGTCAACAAAAAAGGGAGGGACTCATCATTTCTAACCCAATATTTTAAAACCAGGCTAGTCGTTAAGGTCGGGATTTATAACTTATCAGTCTACTTTACATAAAAAAGAGACGCCCCGAACTTATATCTAATAACAAGGTTATCGAATATAAGAACGAGGCGCCTGCTTATGGGGATTTTTTACCGTCTGCTAATTATCGTTTCAAGTTCACTGCCTCCGTAAGCATCTCATCTGAAGTACTTATCACTCGTGCACTGGACTGATAAGCACGCTGGGCAGTAATCATCTCAGTAAACTCCTGTGCAAGGTCTACATTGGACCCTTCAAGAGCACCGGAACTAATATCCGTATTCGAAAAATTAGCTGCTGAGTCTACAAAAACTTCTCCTGCAGCAGAAGTTGCCTGAAACAGACCTCCGCCTACCATTTCCAAGCCGCCTTCGTTCTGTACATCAGCAAGAGCAATCTGGGCAAGATCTTTATTCTGTCCATTATCATAAACACCCTGCACACGCCCCTCACCATTAATACGCACATCAACGAGTGAACCTTGCGTATAGCCGTCTTGGCTTAGAACCTTTGCCGTATTACTACCGGCATATTGGGTAAACGAAGTCCCTTCGCTATTGCCTAACTTACCTTCAAAGCTCATAGTGCCGGCTCCATTTCCGGGCTCAAACTCGATATTAAAGGTATCCCCGGATGTGACTTGTCCCATTTCATCAAATGTTACCGTCCCGGTAGCGCCGCTATTTATAGTTTCACCATCAGCAAACTGCGCATCATACTCCCAGGTATTCTCGGCAGTTTGTGTAAAATCAAGCAACAGAGAATGCTCTTGACCTAGATCATCGTACACGGTGGTACTCATGGTCTGCGTCTTGGTATTCCCTTCCTGTGAAATCTGGAAGCCGGGGAAATTGAATGTACCCGAACCACCACTCACTGATACCGAATCGATATTCAGATCGCTGTCTCCCAGGTTATCAGACTTGAGTTCGAGCATACCGTCAACAAGACGCAACTGTCCATCAAGGTCGGCGTCAGAATCAATAGCTGAATTAAGACCACTAAGCATATCACCTACACTATCTCCCGATGAGTAACTATAACTAACCGAGGTAGTGGTAGAACCACCATTTGAAGTCATGTTCAATGTTACGGTCTCACCACCGGTTAACCCTGAGGTTTGGCTAAGATCTGAAATATCCGTACTCGTTTCGGCGAGGTCACCGCTACTATCCGTAAAGGCACTTTGTGCCGTAATTGTTTGTCTGGTACTGGTATCGGCATTCAGGTTCCCGCCCAAGTTCACTTCCGAGGTCTTTTGAGGAGCCAGAGCATTTTCAAAGTCAATCTGCACATTATCAGTAGCTCCTCCACCCAGAATATTACCGGACTTGTTCGCATTATACCCCTGTACATAATTACCAGAGGAATCAACCAGGTTCCCATTCTTATTAAAGGTAAAGTTACCGGCTCGGGTCATCAGATCCTGACCTCCGGAGTTAACTAAAAAATATCCATCACCCTGGAGCGCCAGATCAGTAGCTTTTCCGGTATTTTGAATAGTACCCTGGCTAAAATCACGATCTACAGAAGCAACACTAACGCCCAACCCTACTTGGTTGCTTAACGAAGGTGCGGAATCTCCCCCACTGGACCCTCCAATATTTTCGTTCATAAGCTCCGAAAATGTAACATTTGAAGATTTAAAACCGGTCGTATCAACATTCGCAATGTTATTACCGATTGTATCCATTTTGGTTTGAAATCCCTTCAAACCACTTACCCCTGCATTTAAAGACTTAATTAAAGACATATTGTACTCCTTATTTGGTTATAAGTGGCAGCCTAAAAACGTCCACTGCCTTATTTATTAAATTGATTATTTGTATTACTCATTTATGATTAAGAACTCTGGTTCCCTACGGTTTCGATATTACCAATAGGCACTTCTACTCCATCAACTGATATCAGTACACCATCACCGCTAAATCGAATTCTATTTGCAGTACCTTCGGTAAACATCCGTGATTTCACACTATTATCACCGTTAGTGGCTTTGATCTCAACGTTGTACTGGCCTTCAGCTACACTGCGGCCGTCGTTATCTCGGCCGTCCCAGGTCCAACTATTCTCGCCGCTCGATCCGCCATTCAAACTTTCTGTTCTAACGGTACTGCCTGATGCATCTTTGACGACAATCTCAACATTCTCTGCATTGTTATTCAATTCAAAATTAACATCCGCACTGCCACCGGCATCGAGATTAACTTTGTTACTTAAGGCCCGCACATTTTTACCCGTCAGGGAAGCGGCCATAGAGTTTGTCATTTCAACCCGCATCATTTCCTGGGTATCTTTTAATGATGAGATCCCTTTGTTAACTCCTACCAGCTGCTCTACAGAGTTAAACTCTGCCAGCTGTGAAGCAAACTCTTTACCGTCCATTGGATTAATTGGGTCTTGGTTTTTCATCTGGGCAACCAACAGTTTCAAGAACTGGTCTTGCCCCAGCTTTTTATTACCGCCTGCTGATTGTTCTTGCCCTATAAATGATGATTGGGCACCTAATTGACTTACATCCATAACTATTTACCTCTATTGTTTTTTAAGCTGTCCATTCCATTTTGTTGTAACCAAAATTCCGGACAGAGTTCAGAGTTACCTGCTCGGCCTTTTCTGATGTCAATTCATTGTTTGAAAAATTATTCTGATAGCCCTTTTTGTTATTTGAAGAACTGGAATCTCCTGAAAACTCTGAAGAGTTTTCACCTTCATTACTTTCGAACTGCAGATCAATCTCAGTACCAAACTCCTGCTTCAGATGTTCACGAATCTGTTGCAAATTTTGCTGTAGCAACTTACTCAAATCCATATTCAATGATCCCATCCTCACTTGTAATACCCCTTTCGATTCACGAACCGAAAGTTGAATTTTTTTACCGTCATCAAGCATAAAATTATGCTTCTGCCACTGCTGTGGGGTTTTCTTAGCTTCTGATGCGGCTTTCATTACGCTTTTCGTTAATCCCGATACAATATTTTTACGAAGCGATGCATTAGCAATTGGCATCTGGTTTAACCGCATGGTCGCAGTATTAGCAGCCTTTTTACTGCCTTCTTCATCTTCCTTCCCACCTACCGATTTACCGCTTTTCTGCTCTTCCCACATAATCTGTTGGCTATCAAAAGAGAAAGAAGAATCAGTCGAACTTACAGTTGAAGGGTCCGTAACTGCAGAGGGAGCATCAGCTGCTGCTGAACTACCCATTCGTCCCATCCCCATTCGCATAGTACTACCGGGATCAGGAAGACGTTCATTTTTCAAATTTTTAGAGCCGGATTTATCCTTTTTGCTCATTTTCTCTACCTGCATACTCTTCATCTCAAATCCTTTTTCAGAAATACCGCCTGCTGTGTTTTGCTGAAAAAAGTTATTAATCAGCTTTCTCTGCTTCTCAGTCAGCTGAACCTTATTATCTTTGTTACCAGATTCAGCAGCCTGTTTAGGCTCTTGCCCTGTAGCAGTAGATTCTTTCTTACTTTTTGGGGAATTCTGATCTTGCCCCATTGAAGCTTTTTGAGCAGTCTTTATATTCTGGTCCTGTCCCAAAGGAGTTTTTTGAGCAGTCTTTAAATTTTGCTCCTTCCCGGCAACTGATGATTCTTCCTTGGTATTCTTGGGAACCTGCTCATTTACAACCTTCCCATTTTCTCCGGTAGACTTCTCCTGTTGCTTTGTTAAGCCAATATTAGACTCAACAACTTTTGCATTCTTTTGTCCCCCGTCATTCTTAAACGTGGCCGTATCATTCGTAGCAATACGGTTTGCGTCACTTTTTTCAGCCGCTGTCGTTACTGTCTTTGGAGACTTTCCAGCTTCGTCAGAATCATTATTTTGTGGAACCGGCTGACTATTATTTGTTTTAGTTTCAGTTCCCTTTTGTGGTTTAATATCGCTTGCCACTTTACCTTCTGCCTTAACAGAAGTACGGTTCGAAGCAGCTTTATTCTCACCGGAAGCCTCTTTCGATTTAGAAGCTTCTGCTTCTGAATCTACTTGCTTGGCTTCTGCCCGAGTTTCTACTTCCTTTGTAGTAGCATTTTGCTTGGTTGAGGCCCTCGCCTGTTTTAATTTACTTTTGCCAGTATCAGAAACTTCCTGCGAGGTTTGGGTATCACCGCCTTTATTCGGCAATACCTTGGCAGACTTCTTCTCAGCAGTTTCTTTTGAGCTGCTACTTTCAGTCGAACTTCCTGCTGCTACTGTTTTACCAGTATCACTTCCTAATTGCTGAACCCTATTCTTAGCACTGTCTGTGGTACTACTTTGCGATTCTCCTTTTTCGCTACCTGCCGAGGTTAATTCCTTATTAGTAGTAGTATTTTCTGCTTTACTGCTGTCGGTTGTTTTCTCTTTGTTATTTTCTGCAATTTCTTTGAGCTCTGATACAGGCTCACTCACTTTCTTATTGGAGTCCGCCTTTTGGGCTTTGCCTTCTGTATTCTGTGTATTCTCGTTGTTTATTTTGGCTTTATCACCTGTATGCTGGGCATTCTCACTATCTGTTTTGGCTTCCGCCGTCGCTTTCCCATCACTATCTAACACCACCTGTTGCCCTTGCCCCCCTTCTGGGGTATTCTCAGAACCTGAGGATTCTACCTTTTGTCCACTTCCGGGAACTTGTTTCTCGGTAGCCGTAATTATGGGACCACCCTTCAGTAACTGTGCTTTATCTGCTGGGCCACTCTCGGTGTTAACAGTAGAGAATGAACCTCCAAGAATATGTCGTACACCGGTCTGCTTCGAGTTTCGTTTAGAACTATCGCCGTTGGCAGCAACGCTCAACAGGTTCTGCTTCTTGCCGCCCGAACCATTTGATTGTAAAGACTGCAGCAACGACTTAAACATCTTAGGTGATGCGGTTTTACCTCCATCGGCATTACTTTCTGATGTTTGTGATGCCGCTTCTTTACCGTTAGCCGACTGTGAAATTAATTTACTTATCATTATTACATAACCTCCGTCATAAGTTTAGCAGCACGCTTAGATTGCAATGTGCGCAATAATTTTTTCCGTTGTCGCGAACTTCCGCCCTGATAAAGGCGAACCAGCTCATTATCACTCAATTCATTTATGATAGGTGCTAAATTTTCATCGTCTAAACTCAATAAGCTCTTTACATTTTCTGCAAACTCTTTGCCACTTATTGCATCTTCCTCCGATTTTTCTGATTGCGCCTCGGCGATACTGTCTTGCAGTGCCAGTTCTTGCCGTAACAGCTGAAGACTATCATCCTTTGTAGTTAATAGGGTCTTCAAAGAATCGTTTTCGATAGTCAGTGAATCAATTTTACCCTTTAATAAGGCAATAGTGGTTGTATCTGCTTTTGATCTCTCATTTAACATTTGAGAATCTTTGCCGATACTATCTATATCATCGTTGATGTCATTTGTCGAATTAGCACTAACAGGATTATCGGAAGCACTGCTATCAATAATTGCCGGTGTATCCTTATACTTTTCGGCAATTTCTTCGTACTGCTGCTCATTGATATAGGGGAACAAGAAATAGATAACCACCATCAACGGTATTATCGGCCCAAGAATAAAAGCAGCTATTTTAAGTATCTTCTTTACCATCGGTACAATTATTTACTATAAGATTGCGTAGCGATTTCATCCATCATCTTTCGCTGTTGCCTAGAAAGCTTCTCCAGGAATAACTCATGCTCTTCTTCCTTAATTTTTTCCATAATGTGTCGCTTCTTGTGCACCTCAGCTAATTTGTCTCGCTGTTGCTCTATCGCATTTTCAACAATTCTTAAATTGCCATTCAGCTTTTCTACCTCTTTATGTATAGAGTTTATATATCGGCGGTGCCTTTTCAGATCATGGAGATTATGAAAATCTTTACTGTCTGCAGTACCCAGGTGAGCTTGTAACTTTTCTTTCAGCTCTTGCTTCTTTTTAGCAATAATCTTTTTCTGGGATAACTTCTCAGCAAGCTTCTGCTTCTGAATCTTTTCTTCATGTTTCCGGACTTTTAATACCGGCTCTAAGGAAAAATCAAATTTCATATTCTTAAATACCTCTTCTATTCAACGATCTTTTTAATTGCGTTCCACAAATCAATTTCGAAGTCCACTTCTGTTATATCTTGTATCAAAAATGATTCCAAATCTTCTCTTTTCGCAATTGCTTTATCAATTTTGGGATTTGACCCTTCCACATAAGCCCCGATATTGATCAGATTTTCAGCCTCTCGGTAAGTCGTTATCAGGTCACGAACCTGACCGGCCAAATCGCGTTGTTCTTTTGTTACAATACTGGGCATAACACGCGAAATACTTTCTGGAACATCAATAGCAGGATAGTGATTCTTATGGGCTAATCGCCTTGAGAGCACGATATGGCCATCTAAAATCGACCTAACAGCATCAGCAATAGGCTCATTCATATCGTCACTATCCACCAGTACTGTATATATTCCTGTGATACTTCCACTGCCTGTTTTACCTACTCGTTCCAGGAATTTTGGGAGCATAGAAAACACACTCGGGGTGTATCCTTTGGTTGTTGGGGGCTCCCCTGTAGCAAGCCCAACTTCTCTTTGAGCCATTGCCACACGCGTTACGGAATCCATCATCAAAAGGACATTTTTTCCTTGCTCACGGAAATATTCCGCAATTGAAGTAGCTGTATAGGCTGCTTTAATTCTGCTCATTGCAGACTTATCTGATGTTTCTGCCACTACTATTGACCGTTCCAGCAGCTCGTCATCAAGTGTTTCATCCAAAAACTCCTGTACCTCACGCCCACGCTCACCAATAAGTGCAATAACATTGATATCCGCATCAGAATGCTTGGCAATCATTCCTAAGAGCACACTCTTACCCACCCCGGAACCGGCAAAAAGCCCTACACGCTGCCCTTTTCCAATGGTGTTCAATCCGTCTATAGCTCTAATACCGGTAGCCATGATCTCATCAATAGGCTCCCGTTCTACCGGAGAGGGGGGATCATTATGCACGGGCTGATGATCGCTACACAGCATAGGTCCCTTTTGGTCAATAGGGTCGCCGTTGGCATCCACTACTCGACCTAACATTTCCGGACCTACCGATACCGTTAGCGATTGCCCCATATATTCCACCTTACATCCCGATCGCATTCCTTTGATCTGATCGTAAGGCATTAATAATGCTTTATGGTCTTTCAGCCCTACTACTTCGGCCGGAATAACAGTGCCCATAATCGTTTCTATGCCGTAAACTTCTCCCACACTGGCATGCAAGCCCGTACACTCGATAATGGTACCTACGATAGAGGCTACTTTGCCATACCGCTTACTTTTATGGGGATGGTCACGAAGCTCTTCGCGAATACGTCCAATATGGTTTGATATTTGATCGACAGAATTCATTTCCATGAGGGCAGTGATAAGTTTTCTCTGAAATCATTTAACATCTCTTTAAATCGATATACGACCATCTTTTTATCCGTTTCAAACTCAAACTCCCCCGGATTGCAATCTTCACTAACCCGAATAGTTAAGGTGGCTTCGGGTGCATACTTTTCTACCAATTCTTCTACAAATTTGTAATCACTTTCGCTTACACGAACAAGAGGCTTAATCTCTTCTTCGGCACCATGCAATAACACTGAGAGTTCCTCTTCCAGTGATTCTCTTATTGCAGGGTTTTCAACGGGCAACCCTACAATCTCTTCCACAATCTCGAACACGAGATCGAGCAAACCGGGATTTAACGCTTCGTGCCTGGCATGCCACTCCATATGAGCTTTTTCAAACATCATTTCAAGCTGCTGTTCTTTCTGCTTGAACTCTTTTTCGGCCTGCTCATACCCCTGTTGTTTTCCTTGTTCTACTCCTTTAGAAAAAGCAGCAGCCCGCGATTTTTTTATTCGCTCTTTCCATTTCTGGTCACGTTCCCGGAGCAACTCTTTAACATCGACCTGTTGCTGCTGGGGTTCATCAGTTTCGTTTACACCCTCTTGTACCAACGGGTCTGTTTTAAAACTTTCGGCTTCCTCAAAGGCAACCTGGTAATCCAGCTGATTGTCATCATCTTCATACCAGCTAACCTGGTCGGTATTAAATATTTTTTGGTCTTCCATAAATTACTCGACAATCTCTTCTTCAGACATTTTCCGCGTAGTAATCTGGCCATCTTCCTCGAGCTGTTTGATCTTCCTTATAATCTGTGTTTGGGCTTCCTTAACATCCTTAAGCGGCACTGGGCCTAAAGCATCCATATCTTCCTGCAGCATACCGCCGGCACGGTCAGACATGTTATTGAGGAACTTGTTTTTGACCTCGTCATCAACACCTTTAAGCCCCATAACAAGATCGCTTTTTTCCATCTCGTTAATAATAACCTGGACAGTACGGTCGTCGAAGTGAACGATATCTTCGAAGAGGAACATCTGTTGCTTAATATCATCGGCCATTTGCGCATCTTTGCCTTCAATAAAGCCTAGCACATGGCGCTCTACCGAGATATCAGCTTCATTAAGAATTTGAGCCACAGCACCTGTTCCACTCCTAAGCCTGTCACCAGCGGCATACATACCTCCCATCTGCTCTTTAATAACTTCCTCAATCTCTTCAATCACCTCGGTTGATATTTTTTCCATAGACGACAGACGATATACCACCTCGGCCTGTAGTTCTTCATCAAGATGTCCCAATACTTCGGCGGTCTTCTGCTCTTCGAGCTGTGAAAAAATAAGGGCAACTACCTGGGGATGTTCCTTTTCAAGGAAGGAGGTAATCTGTGAAATCTTACTTTCCTGAAAATCGGCAAAAGCTGTTGAGTTTGAAGTTGCTTTCAACTTTTGACGAACCTTCTCAGAATCTACACTGTCACCCAGTTCTTCTAATAATTGGTTGGCATAGTCGGCTCCGCCTTCGAGCATAAATGAATCTCTCGTCATGATCCGATAATACTCACTCATCACCGAATCAACAACGATAGGCTTAATATTCTCCATGTTGGCTATAGCCAGTGTAATAGATTCAATCTCATCTTCTTTGAGATATTTCATCATTTCACCGGCCGTTTTCGTGCCAATATTGGTGATAAATATCGCCGCTTTCTGGGCACCCGTTAGCTCGTCGGGATCGTCAATAACGGGGCCATCTTTTTTTGCTTTAGCCATAACTTGCTATTCTTCGTCGTTCAAAATTAACATTGCACGTACCACTTTCGCTGCCTTGGAAGGTTTTAATTCTACCATATTCACTATCTCTTCCAGGTCATAGTTACTCTCTTCGAGAGCGGGTACTTCTTCATTTTCCTCACTGTCAATAAGATCCTGCAGTTCCTCTTTGCTCATACCTTCAACCTGTTCTTCATTGGAGTTGCCTGTTACCACCTCTGGTCCAGCGCCGGTCGTTGAACCCAGAATCAGGTTTTGCTTACCGGTAGCTTGTTTACGGAGACTATTCAACAGCCAAACAACAATTCCAAGAGCAATCAGTATCAATCCCCACCTAAAGGTTCTGCTCCATGGCCAAGGGTTCTGTACACCGCCACCGGGTGATAAGTTATTGGGATTCCAAAATTCAACCTGCTTTATAGTAATATTATCACCTCTTTTTGCTTGAAGACCTAAAGCAGACTTCAACACTTCTCTAAACTCGTTTAATTCTTCCTCGCTGTAGGGTTTGCTTTCCCAAACGGTTTCACCTTCTTCTGTTTCTGTTTTTACCCTTTTATGATTTAATAGCACCGAGGCACTGATGTTACTTATTTCGCCTTTGGCTTTCTTATACACTTCTTTGGTTTTACTAACCTCATAATTTCGTGTTCGTGAGGATACTTCGTCCTCATTTGTTGATGTCACTGCTGTTTCTCCCCGATCTTCAACGGGCGTAAACTCATCAATTGGAACAACCTCAGAGCCTTCCTGAGTGTGGACCTCCTCATTCTTCTGCTCAGAAATCAGCGTTCGACTCTCCGGATCAATATTGTTGGATTCGCGAACCAAGCTGTCAAAGTTCTGTTCCACAGCTACACGCAAAATGCTATTGCCGGGGCCTAGTACTCTATCCAACATCGACTGTCCGCGTTCGGTAAGATAATTTTCTGTTTTCCGTTCCGACTTCAACCAACTGTCTTCTGCAGCTGCCCCGTTTTCCCCTTTCGCATCTGTGGTAAGACGATTTCCAGCATGATCTACAATAGTCACATCAGCGGCCTTAAGACCTACAACACTTCCTGATATTAATGATGTAATACCATCTACCCGTTGCTTGGTAAGCTTTTCTCCGCTTCGAAGAGTAAGCAATACCGATGCCGATGCTTTCACGGTCGTTTCTTCAAAGGGAGATCGTTCGGGCAACACCAAGTGAACCCGGGAAGACTCAACCTGTTTTAGCGAATTAACAGATTTCGACAACTCTCCCTCCAGGGCCCGCCTGTTATTAAGCTGTTGCATATAATCGGTCATTCCCAAAGAGTTCGAATCAAAAAGCTCATACCCCTTCATATCTGACTGGGGAGCTCCCAGGGGAGCTAATTCAAGACGAAGCTTGTCAACCTTGTCGTTTTCGACATAGATCGACTGCCCGCCATTTTCGAGCTTATACTGTACCCCGCGCTCATCAAGCGACTGTGTGATTTCTTGGGCGGCATCTTGCTTGAGCGATCCGAATAAAAGGGTGTAGCTTGGACGCAGGGTCCAATAAAATAATGTCCCCACAAGTACAAGAATAGACACTGCTAACCCAAAGAAAAGGGTACGCTGAGCCGGACTTAGTGGATCGAGAAACTCTTTTATTTTGTCTGTGATAGAATTCATTTATTCCTAATACCTTATATTTGCATGCGACTTACTTCCTGATAGGTCTCAACAGCCTTGTTTCGAACCTCTACCATAAGGTCGAAACTTAGCTTGGCACGCTGCATAGAAATCATAACATCATGCACATTATCCGACTCCCCGGAGATAAATTTTTGCACCTCCTTGTCTGAAGTCTTCATGGTCTCATCAACACTGTTAATAGCATCAGTTAACACATTAGCAAATGATGCCTTATCACCCTTTTCGGTCTGGATCTCTTGGCGTTCCGGTGACAGCTCAATCTCATTTGCTTGCTTAATTATTTCACTAGCTTGTATACCTTCAATCATACTATCTGGAAATTATCTGGGTTCACATTTCATCTTTTATTGGATACAGAAAACTATGTGCCGACAACTGAATTTATATTCGCATTGAACGTTTCATAATCTGCTTTTCCGCTTCAATACTGCTTAGGTTCGCCTCATACAACCTGTTGGCACTTACCATATTGGTCATCTGCTCAATCATGTCGATATCGGGATATTGAACCATCCCATCTTTATCGGCATCAGGATGCTGGGGATCATACTCAGATCGAAAGCTATTACTCTCGGCTACCTCATATGATGGACCTAAACCTTGTGGCGTTTGTTGTTGCCTCGAAGGCATTGCCGCTGATAAATGGCGGCCATCTGTTTTCCGCATGGAACTGACACTATTACGTAATACATTTTTAAAATTAGTGGGCTCTGGCCCTCGTGCCCGTACCGTCTGTGGACGATAACTGGCACCATTCTTAGTAGAACTGGAGTTAATATTTGCGATATTTCGTGATGCAACATTAATACGCTCGCGCTGCATCGAAAGGCCTTGAGCCGCTGTCTGAAATGCTGTTGAAATTCTATCGGGTAACATAATTCTAATACTTTATGATTAACGTGTAGTACTTGTAATACCTGTTTTTAACATATCGTAATGGTGGCGAAGAGAACGAGTAACAAGCTGTACCCTCATTTGGGTATCAGCCATCTCTATTAATTCATTCTCGAGCACAACGTCGTCTCCGGTATCTCTGATGGTGGGCGTCATATTATTAACATCCGCACCTTTTGCTCGTACTTGGCGCAACTCCTCTTCGAAAGGCACCTCGTGCCGGCTATAGCCGGGAGAATCGATATTGGCAATATTCGAAGATGTAACACGCTGTCGCAGCGTATAACTGTCCATCGCTTGGGCCAATAATTGACTATGTCCACTATCAATTAAATTCATATGGAACTCATTAAATTGATTGTTGCTGTTTTTACTTAACTAGTTAATTTTTTTTCGGAACATTTTTCGTCACACAATAGTATTAGTGTGTGTTATACAGTAGGCAATAGCTATGCCAGATCATTATTTCACACCAATCGCTATCTGACGGGCTTTAGAATCGTTGGATTTTCACAAAGTAGGGGCAGAAATAACCGTTCGGCAGGTAAATTTTTCCTGACTGGTATTTTTCCAACTATTCTATTTAAGATTTGCATAACCTCGCTGATAATAGAAAAGGATAAAATGTAGCCCCTCAGATAACTTATAAAATGAGATTTCCATTGGCATGGAGATCTCAACTAGATTTAATATTATGGTCCAAACACAAAATGCTATCGAACTATCAGGCTTGATGGAAGAAACTGATAATAATGAGCCTAGCTTTATTATTGATATCGACAATAGAAAGGTTTGCGAGGTCAACGATAAAGCTATTGCACTATGTAATAATCATAACCCTGTTGGGGAAAAGCTTAACTCGATCCTTCACATTGATAAAGCAATAGGTCGAGATACATCTCCGGCCTTTTTTAATGGCGAATGGTTTTGCCTGGAACAAGAAACCTTGTTGTGGAATGGCAGCCCGCATATTAAAGTACTTTTAAAAGAGCGTGAGGAGATCCCCAGTATTGAAGCCATGCAATCTTTGAAAAAGATGGTTGGGTTTTTATTACATCGCATTCGTTCTCCCCTGACCGGGATCCAAGGCTACACCGGGATGATAGCCAATCAAGTTGAACAACAGCAGAATCAACGATATCTAAATCAAGTTGATAAAGGAATTGATCAACTCTTTGACATTCTGGATGAACTTGAATCGCTGGAAGAAATTTCACTTGATCCGGTAGCATTGGACAACCATTCTTCGAATCCCGAAAAGGTGATAAATGATATCTTATCAGGATACTCCGAAGCACGTAGAGATAAAATCACATTTGCTGCATCATCAACTAATAACGTACGCTGTAACCCGGGCGATTTGCAACGTATTCTTTCCATTCTGATTTCAAATGCTGTTGAACACGCCCCTATTGAGAAACACCGTATTTCAATTTCACAGCCTTCTGCCCACTCAATAAAGATTTCTCACAACGGTAATCCCATTCCAAAATCGATTGCAAAAGAGTTGTTTCACCCGTTTGTAACAACAAAAGCACAAAAGATGGGTATTGGTCTTACCATGGCCATGTTATATGCCAAGCGATACCGGGGCTCAATCTTTTTAACAGATAACAATCCATTCCGCGAAGTTTCATTTACCCTTTGTTTGCCACCTACCTCGGCACCATATAAAGTTTCTTTGTAAGATCAGACCATCAGCCCTTGGGCTGGCAACTTTCTTTTGATTACAAAAACCTCTTGCCTATCCAGTAAGAGGTTTTTTATGAGCCATACATATTAAATAACATCAGATTGTCCTGCAGCAGTCAGCAGTTCAATGATAAGTACTGGCTCCTCCTCCGTAAAAAAAGTTTACCCAACAATACTATCAGAGCTTGGTATTTAGGAGTCATGATTTATCCTATCCGGAGACATCCTTTATTTATGCCCCGTTGTGATGGTAAATACACGGTTCAAATTTGTTGTTGATAACAAAGATATACTTTTCTCTCCTCGGACTGGCCGTTTGGGCGAATAGCTACGGGGTACCCGCTGAAAATCCTACTTATGCGATACTTGTCTCCCCGGTAGCTTATTTTCTTACATCCACTCTTTATTGCTGGTAATCGATCAACGAAACCTCTCCCTTAAAGTCCAATTGCAAGAATTGATTTAGATGAACCTATTCAAACCACTTGTGACTCGTCTGTCTGTTGAACACCAGGAGCGGCGCCCAACAGATTCTGGCCATAGAGAATTTGGGGTATGGTCGACGGGACAGGCAATTGCTCAACAGAAAGCCCGAAGGGATCATCACTGGTCTTATTACAAAGATATCAGTACAACTTACGTCTGCCCCAGCCGGAGAACGGTGTCCCCCCCCCGGATAATAGCAAATTCGATATGCATCTTAGTTTCCTTCGGTGAGTGGTGGGGACAGACAATATATAATGTAAACAAGCCCAATGGTACCGAGCTCGTATTTATCTAAGGCTTTGTACTTTCTCCCAGCATTTTAGCAATCTGGTCTTTTAGCAACAGGTGGGTAAGTGGTTTGGGGACAAAGCCCAGGCCTTGTCGCAGAATAGCATCAATACGCTGTTCATCGTTCTCAGTTGAAACCACAATAGCAGGAATATGCTGAAAGTCGGGGTGGTCATGGACATAGTCTAACATATCCAGGCCGTCCATTACCGGCATATAGATGTCTACCAGCATCAGGTCTACATCTTTTTTCTCGAGTACTTTGATGCCCTCCTTGCCATTTTCAGCTTCGTAAATTTCATTAACTTTGAAATCCATCTCAACAGACAGTACCGTATTTTTAAGTACCACCCGCATGGTAGGATCGTCTTCAACTATTAGGACATTAATATCCATTACACAGTACCTCGCGTACAGTTATTATTTACATCACAATTCTAAACTACTACAAAAAGAAGGCAACTAACAGAGCTATTACTGAAATAGCAATAGCACTCCCTGACAAGATAGTAAAAGTATCTCTTCTTTTTTTCTCTGCATACATATCAGATAAAACCGAGGCTACCAGTGGAAAATTAACGCTAAGCCCTTCAAACTTCTCGGTTGAAAAAAACGTTGTTATCTCTCCCTTTTCATTTTTGTAGCTGTACTTTTTATTAAAGTGATAGAAGATACGACCAAAAATCATATCCTTTTCAACTCCACAAGCCTCTGCTACTTCTTCGACCTCTATAGGTACGCGTATACGTGCGATCCTATCAGGTTCTTTTTTAGCGTACCTTCGGAACTCGTCATAATACCTATAGTATATATCTTCGAGTATCTCGAAGTCGGTTGGAATGTTATCCATGTTATTTCATTTTTATTATAATTTGTCTTGCTGATATAACAATACCAGCAATTATTCTTTATTACCCGTAAAGAAAAGACAAACACTTGGTGCAACAGTAACACAATTACACCATCCCAAACTACTATTAATATCAGGGAAAAAAGAGACCTTCTTAATTCTCAATTCTGAAGGTAACAGGTAAAGAGTATTTAACTTTTACCGCTTTCCCACCTTGTTGACCAGGAGTAAACTTAACATCCTTAATAGCATCAATTGCAGCTTCACCACAACCGCCGCCAATACCTTTCAGTACTTTGGGATCCTGAACGTCTCCATTTTCATCTACAATAACTTGCAGATAAACACGTCCGGAAATTCCTTTTCTTCGCGCTTCTTTAGGGTAGTCTATTTCTTTATACAGTGCTGGTAGTCCGCCTTTAATTTCCGGCATCTTATCTACTACGGTATACACCTTATCGTCTTGTGCATTTACCGTTGTAGGATTAATCAGCGACCCCACCAAAAAGAGGGCTACCCCTAGTATTATACTTATTCCTAATTGTCGTTTGATATTTTTATATGTACTCATCATAACAGTATTTGTTATTTGTTTAAAATTAGCATGTTTAAATTTCTCCAAAAGGGAGTAAGTTGAAATATTCTTTATTCTCGTTTTTGACTTCGAAAGTTTGTTCGATGGAGTAAACGGCCTCATCATTAGAATCCGTTGAAATTAGTATCAAAATCCGAATAATCTCCATTACCATTGGCACCGTTCGCTCCATTCGTGTGCTGCTTTTGGGGCTCATCATATCCTGCATCAAAGTCATCATTCAATGAACCATTTCCATTATTGCTTCCAGCGGCATCAGAAAAACCATTATCCGACATACCGTCATTATGGTCCATACTAGCTGCTGTCTCTTCCTCAACTCCGGCCAGCTCTATGAGGCTATCCACAATACTGGTTAACTCATTGGCTTGTGATGAAAGCTGCTCTGCAGAGCTTGCAGACTCTTCGGAACTGGATGCATTACTCTGTACATTTTGATCCAGTTCATTCATTACAGAATTCATCTCCTCAATACCTTTCTGCTGTTCCGTAGAAGCCGCAGAAATTTCTGTTACAAACGTATTGACGTTATCAACACTTTCCTGGATTTTTTCCAGATTTTCGGATACCTCATTAGCAACCTGGGCTCCACGCTCCGAACTTTCTTGTGAGCTTTCGATAAGCTCTGAGGTGTTTTTTGCTGCCTCAGCACTGCGTTGGGCCAAATTGCGAACCTCTTCGGCCACTACGGCAAAGCCCTTTCCGGCCTCACCAGCTCGTGCTGCCTCAACTGCAGCATTTAATGCCAGCAGGTTTGTCTGGAAGGCGATATCATCAATTGTTTTAATAATCTTGGAAGTCTCCAGAGACGATTCTTTAATTTCTTCCATCGCCTCATCCATACGTTCCATGGCTTCAACACCACTTTGTACACGTGGTTTGGCCTCTTTCATTGCCACCTCAGCCTGCTGCGCATTTTGTGCAGTTTGCTTAGACTGTGCCGACATCTCTTCAAGCGAAGCGGTGGTTTCTTGTAACCCTGCTGCCTGCTGGTTTGAACTTTCTGCCAACGTCTGACTGGCTTCACTCATCTGCACGGCCGAATCGTTAACCTGAGTAGCCCCTGAAGACAATCGCTCAATAATTGCACAGAGAGCATGGGAGACCGACTCGCTCATGAAAAATCCGAATAGAATTGCTCCTATAACCGCCACAACAACACCAATACTTAAAAACCAAATGGAACCGCTGACCGTAGCCTTTGTTAACGTTCCCTGTTCTTCTGCCCACTTCTTGGCCTTATCAGACAGCGTGCGCGAATTATTAATAATCTCATCATATGCAGTAAGCTGAACCTTTTCTTGCTGATCTACGGTTTGGCGAGCTGAAATCATCGCTTTAACCGTTCCGACATTATCATTCAGTACAGCCAGTGCAATGCTCAGTAACATATCCCCTTGCGGGTCGGTAACACCTTCATACAACTCCCCCAGATCAGTGCGTAGCTTATCAAAGTTACTAGCGAGGTTAGATAACTGATCCGAATTATTCAGAGCTTCGGATTGCCAGAGCTTGTTCATATTGTTTAAGAAACGCTTTGTAATATCATCAGCCTTGGCCAATTTCTCTTGGGCTTGCTGTATCGCTTGCGCATCATTCAAACTTTTTATGTTGGATGATGTAATAGAAGCATATTCGTCCATATTCGTTACAAACTCCTGCGAACCGGAAGCGGTATTTTTACGATATCCTGATAGCTCCTTTATTGCACTATTAAATAGTGTTACAGACTCACGGTAACTGGCATATGCTGTTTCTATACTGGAAATGCCTTTTTTGAACTCCTTAATTTCATACTCTTTTGCCAGCTTTTTTCCTCTATTAATCTCACTGCTTACGCCATCCAACTGACTTACTGCAGTCTTATACAACGTATCATCATAGGTAGCACTATAGCGAGATAGATTATTTCCAACCTTTCGCATATCAGTCTCAATGGAATTAGATATATCCCATTCGGCTAAATTTACTTTCGTTAGCTGATCGGTATAATTATTTATCGTATTCAGGGATATTACCGCAGCCAACCCTACTAAAAAGGTCATCAAAGAACCGCCTGCGACGATAATAAGAATTCGCTTTCCAATCGTACGGCTTTCATTTCCATATCTTGCTACTAAGTCTCGAACTAGGCTTTTTATATAGTTCATACCATTTGTGTTAACTATTTAAAGAGGATACTGAATATTCTTTCTGCTTTTGTTACTGCTAACTTCAGGAAATCATATTTCAATGATTTCAATCAAGTCTATCATACATTCTAAGTGTTATTATCGGTTCTTTATGAAATTTCTTAAGGAATAATTTGCAGAAAGTGATTCACCCAAAACGCTTTCAGAACAAATAAAAAAGGTGTCCCTCAATCTAGAGAGACACCTTTAGAAGATTTTACATCTATAAGGGATAGACTATCTCACTCAATGAATATTATCAAAACCCACTAAAATCGTCATCTTCATCATCAAAAGGGATCAACTCGCTGCCATCGGAAGCGTCAATATTTTCAAACTGGGAAGTAACGGAACCGGATTGTTTTTTTGAACTTCCGTTTCCGTTTGTATTCCCATTTGAATATCCGCCGTTGTTGGGAGCAGTATCATTAGAACTAAAATTATTAGAAGCGGTATTTGACCTGCTCATTCCGTTTTTCTTCATTGTATTGCCAAGCCCCCCTACAAGCTCCGATAGTTCATTTACAATATTACCGAGCTTAGCTGCCTGGGTAGAAAGCTCTTCGGCCGAACTTGCAGATTCTTCTGAAGCAGAAGCATTGCCTTGCACTACGCCATCCATCTCCGACATCACGGAGTTTATCTGCTGGATACCGGTAGCCTGCTCTTGAGAAGCTGCAGATATCTCAACAACTAACGTACTTACGTCCGACACTTTTTGATCAATTTTCTGCAAATATTCTGATACCTCCTGAACTACCTCCTGCCCTCTTCGAGAACTTTCCTGAGAGCTTTCAATTAAATCAGAGGTGTTTTGAGCGGCATCGGCACTACGTTGGGCCAGATTTCGAACTTCTTCTGCCACTACAGCAAATCCTTTTCCTGCCTCACCGGCTCGTGCTGCCTCAACTGCGGCATTTAAAGCCAACAGATTAGTTTGAAAAGCGATATCATCAATCGTTTTAATAATCTTCGAAGTTTCATCAGAAGATTCCCTGATATCTTCCATAGCCCCTTTCATTCGGTCCATAGCTTCTACTCCTTTTTCTACCATGGGCTGGGTCTCTTTCATAGTAGTTTCTGCTTCCGCAGAATTTTCGTCTGTCTGTTTAATCTGCGAAGATATCTCTTCTAACGAAGATGTTGTTTCTTCCAGGCTGGCTGCTTGCTCGCTGGCACTTTCGGCCAACTCTTGGCTTGAGCCCGTAAGTTGAGTAGAAGAATCGTGCACCTTTCTGGCCCCACCGGCAAGTTTATTAATAATTTCTTTAAGCTTACTGCTGATGGAATTACTGAATAACCATGCTACAAATGCACCGGCACCAATCACAAAAAGTAAGACAATCGCCGAATTGCGAATTATAAGGGACCTCGATTCGGATGCAATAGCGTTAACCTCGTTCATGGGGATTCCCGCGAAATAGATTCCTATTATTTCATTGCCTTTTCCTATAATAGGATCGTAGGCCGTCAGGTACGATATGCCTAAAATATTAGCTTTACCTATATATAATTCGCGATCCATAACGGGTTTATAGGCATCACTACCGGTACCCAAAGTGGTACCAACAGCCCTACTCCCATCTTCTTTTCGAATACTGGTTACAATCCGGGTAAAGTCATTTCCCTTGCGTTTAAAAATGGTAGCGGCAACACCATGCCCATTTGCGAATTCATCGATTGTGGTTGAACGGCCGGCGATGGGTTTCTGGTTTTCATCAACAAGCTTGCCACCTGATAATTTAACCTCACCAAACTGACTTTTAGAATACGTCTGTAACGAAGTAATATCTCCATTAAGCTTCATACGAAGTGCCTTGTCGGTAAGCCTGCTTAAACTACTATTTGCTGTAAGAATAGTGATAATTGTCAACAGAAGACCCGTTATTGCGAGCAACGATACTGTCATTACAATAAGTTTCTTCTTTATTGTCCAGTCTTGTACCGTCCCTACCTTTTGTTTTATACTCATAATTCACTCCATAAGATTTTAATATTATTTCCCCGTTGAGCTACAGCTCTCTAATACATGTATTGGTTTAAAATCAGTCTTGTTCTACAGTAGCTTCAGACTGCTCGCCCGATGAGCTGAGCACAGCCTGTGGTACATCAAATAATACTTTGTGTACTTCGATAATCATTTTAACAGACTCATTAATCTTACCGATACCTGCTAAATATTCACTCTGCTCACCTGTTCCTACCGATGGTACATCTTCGATATTACCGGTTTCTATGTCTACTACTTCCGAGACTTTGTCAACCAGTACGCCCATCAAGTACTCTTCATCTTGGATTACGATGATGCAGGTTTCGTCAGTATCTTCAATTTCATTTAATCCAAACCTGGTGCGCAGGTTCATAACCGGTACAATTTTCCCTCTTAAATTTAATACCCCACGTATGTAAGAAGGCATTTTAGGAACGGGAGTAATAGACATCAACCCGATAATTTCCTGTACTTTAAGAATTTCAATTGCATACTCTTCTTCTCCCAAGAAAAAGGTTAAAAACTTTCCTCCTTTTATCTTAGCATCAGATTCTTGTTGTTCAACTTGTTCGGTCGTTGTTTCACTCATAGTTACAGAACTTAATTTTCTCAATTATTGTGCAACTGGTGCTACTACCCCACCAGTTAATCGTGCTTTGTTATATTGCCTTATCCATTAGGCAACCTACCTGTATCTTCTTATCGGTAGAATTGTTTTTTTCTTAAACTTTTCACTCCTGTATTATCAAGAGCTTTGGCAATGTCATGCCAGCTTTTCACGTATAACCTCTAGTATATTGTCGCCCAACTCTTCGGGCGTAAAGGGCTTATGAACAAATACCGTGCCCTGGCTAATAAGCTCTTCAATACGCCTTTTATTACTTTCATTAGAAACAATAAGAATGGGAAGTGCCTCTATGCTTTCATTTTTTCTGACCACCTTTAACATCTCCATGCCATCCATAACGGGCATGCTAATATCCATAATAAGCAGATCTACCGGATGCTCTTTCATCATATCAAGACCTTCTTTGCCATTGCCGGCTTCATAAATATGCACATCGTCGATGTCACATATATTGATGGTCTTTTCTATAACCTTACGCATCATTGCACTATCATCAACAATCAAAATTTGGGTAGACATTAGATCTCAAGTTTTTTTATTAACAGTCAATTACTATAGTATGAACAATGCGCAATATATCGACGGTCTATGATATTGTTCGGTTCTGGATAATTCCCATAATTTTTTCCCGTAATACTTCGGGGGTAAATGGCTTATGGATAAAAGCGGCACCTTGTCGGCCTATTTCTTCAATACGCCCTTCATTACTTTCTGTTGATACAATGAGGACGGGGAGATCTTGAGAACACTCACGCTTCCTTACTTCACTGAGCATCTCCATACCATCCATAACGGGCATATTGATATCGATAAACAGCAGGTCCACCAGATGGGCATCCAACTTTTCCAAGCCTTCTTTTCCATCTCCGGCCTCATAATAATCCGAGACATCAAGACCACACAGATTTATTGTCTTTGTGATCATTTTCCTCATTACTGCACTATCGTCTACAATCAGTACATTTAGTGACATTTTTCTAAGTCTTATTTGGTTAGTGGTCTGTGAGGTTAAACTGCTTTTTCCTTTGTGCGTGATACAATTGCATCTGCGATCTCCGGTAGTGGTAATGTTTCTGATACTGCCCCAACCTC
Organism: Fodinibius halophilus; assembly: GCF_011059105.1. GTDB lineage: Bacteria > Bacteroidota > Rhodothermia > Balneolales > Balneolaceae > Fodinibius > Fodinibius halophilus. Next base: position 68,859 of record NZ_JAALLS010000003.1, read on the forward strand.
ATGTGCTACTTTGGGCATACCGTATACCACCGACGTCTTTTCATCCTGCCCAATAGTGTGAGCCCCTTCTTCTTTCATAGCCAGTAGCCCCTTGGCTCCATCCGATCCCATTCCTGTCAGTATAACGCCCGTGGCGTTTATACCTGCTGCCTCGGCTACAGAATTGAATAATACATCTACACTTGGCCGATGGTGATGAACGGGGGGGCCCTGTTTAATTTGGGTATAATACTTTGCTCCTTTTTTTCGAACAAGCATATGATGGTTTCCCGGCGCTATAAGCACCTGCCCCGGCCGAACCCAGTCGCCGTCTTCAGCTTCTTTTACATCTACAGCACAAACGGTATTCAATCGTTCGGCAAAGCTTTGCGTAAATACCGGGGGCATATGCTGAACAATCACCATACCCGGCAGATTAGGAGGTAAGTGCGGCAACACCGCCTCGAGGGCCTTAGTACCACCGGTAGAAGCTCCAACAGCAATGATCTTCTTCGTTGTTTGCTTTAGCCGGGCTTTAGGTACTTTCCCATTCCCTTTTACATTAGGTTTGGGCTTAGAAACGCTGAAATTATTATCAAAACTTGCTACCGAAGCTGCTCGTACCGCCTGTATAATTTCTCGTGAAATATTTTGTGTAGAATATGCCGACCCTGGTTTACAGATAACATCTACCGCCCCTAACCGCAGGGCTGTAAGTGCGTTTTCACTATTCTTTGGAGTCAGAGAACTTACTACCACCACCGGAATAGGATGATGCTTCATCAACTTTGACAAAAATGAAAGACCATCCATACGGGGCATTTCAAGATCCAGTGTTATCACATCCGGCTTAAGCTTCGCAATTTGCTCGCGAGCTATATATGGATTAAGAGCCGTACCGACTACTTCAATATCTTTCTGTTTATTTAGCTCTTTTTTCAACAATTTCCGTACAAATGCGGAATCATCAACAACTAATACTTTAATCATCTTCCCCCTCTTTTGAATAGTGCACGGTAATTTCTGCGGTTCCTTCATCTAAGTAAACCAAGACCGTTTCTTCATGTAATTTAGGAGAACCGGCATCGTCAAACCCACCCTCTATAATTTTAGGAGGATCGAGATAACAGATCTTGTCGTTGCTGGCAAAAATAGGAACCAGGTTACCACAAATGATATTTGCAATTTCACCCAACGCGCCGGATTTCTGTTCATCGCTGGGTGAGTCTTCACCCAACATATTTGCCGCTATTGCTGTTAACAATTCCTGAGTGGGGGTGATCACCATTTCTCCTTCTGCGGCACCATTAAACCCAACCACAGACTGAATCCCATCTTTGGGAACTTCTGTTATGGGGTCATCTTCCATTTCCCACTCCTCAAGCGGGAACATGTAGCAAGTAACCTCAAAAGTGTTAACAGCTATATCGTGAATTTTATTTTTATAGTTTTCGCTCATTGTGAACTCCGATCTATATGAACATTTAAAACCAAGTATTAGCCTAAAAAACGTCTTGCAATTTAGTTATCGGCTAGGCTTGACCAGATGTTTAATACAAATTTTAATTTCTAGTTTGTTGTAATTTTTTCGACAAAAAAGACTATTACTTCATCGGCTTCTTATTAATAGTAATAGACCCATCAGCTAGTCTCAGAGCCATCGTACGGGCCTTGCCGCCTCCTACATCTTTCTTTTCTATCATAAATCCATTTTTCCAGAGCAACTTTCGAAATACCGTAAAATTTCGCTTCCCGATTTTAAAAAAATCTTTGTCACCCTTTTTCTTCATACTTGCCCCACCGGCCACTGAAATCTTCAAATTCTTCTTTTGTGCTCCAAGATCATATAGTTGATCAAGAATAAGCTTCAGCCCGGTATCTACATACATTGCAGGTTTAGACTTGGCTTTATCGGGGTCGGCTTTTGATAAAGGAAGCATTGCATGTAGTATGCCGCCTACATTTGCAACCGGATCATATAACGCGACTCCCAAGCAACTTCCCAGTGCATAAGTAATAATTACTTCATTGGCATTAGAAGAAACTTTAAGATCGCTTACACCTACTACTTTTTTCATGAACAATTATCCTCCTATATCTTTTTATAAACAGCCGGACACACATTCTTGAGCCCCTTATTTTCACTGGACACACTTTCAGAGTGTCCTATAAACAGATAACCTCCTGGCTTAAGCATATCCCGAAATCGAGATACCAATCGGCGCTGTGTTTCTCTGTTAAAATAGATCATCACATTTCGACACATGATAATGTGGAACGGTCCATTCATCGGCCATTTCTTTTTTAAATTCAGTCGCCCATAGGTAATCATTTTCCGTATATCACTGGTAACCTGAAACTGATTCTCACTGACACGTCGGAAATATTTATTGCGAAACTCTGGGGGGATATCCGCTACTTTTTTAGCTGCATATACCCCTCTTTTTCCTATGCGCAGAACTTCCCTTGACAAGTCAGTTGCTAAAATCTTTACTCTTCCGGGCGATATGCCTTCTTCTTGTAATACCATTGAACAGGTAACCGGCTCTTCTCCTGTAGAACAGCCCGCCGACCACCACTTTACACTTTGACCATTAATCTGAGGAATTACCTCATCTCTAATAAACTCAAAATGCTGATCTTCCCGGAAGAAACTTGTTTTATTTGTCGTGAGCACATCTACCAAAGCCAGAAACTCATTTCCAGACCCATCTTGCTCCAGGTAATTAATGTATTGTGCAAAATCCGACATACCCAGCTTTCGAATCCGTTTCATTACCCTGGATCGTACCAAGGCCTGTTTCCCTTCGTGCAAATTAATACCACAATACTGGTAGATCTTCTCGCGTATTGTGGTGAATTCTGACTCTTTTAACTTCATTTTACTACCCTGTTAGTCAGCCTATATTTGTACAGAGAAGATAAACGAAAGCTACCTCCTCCCCTTTTTTTATGACTGGTTATTAAATTTCTTTGCTTTAATTCATCATCAATGCAGCTGTATCCAGGATCAGCCCTACGGTCCCATCTCCCAGAATTGCTCCACCAGAAATATGATTCATCTCTGCAACCATATTGATAGACTTACCTACGAGTTGCTGCTGTCCAATTACTTCATCAACCAAGAGTGCATATTTCTTATTGGCATTTCTGATAGCCAACAACGTACCATCGGTTAATGATTTTTTACCTTCATCAATGTTAAAGTGATCGTGCAATCGGATAACAGGTACTGTTTCGCCTCTGATAGAAACCTTTTCCGAGTTCCCCATTACGGTAAACACATCATCTTTTTGTGCTCTAAAGGCGCGATCGATATTAAGAGTAGGAACGATAAACCGCTGATTGCCTACACGTACTAACATTCCATCTGTAATTGCCAGCGTAAAGGGCAGCTCAATAGTAATTTTGGTCCCTTCTCCAATTTCAGATTCAACATCCACCTTGCCTTTCAGCTCTTCTATGGATTTACGTACCACATCCATACCTACTCCTCGCCCCGATAAATCGGTTACCTGATCGGTAGAAGAGAAACCGGGCAAGAAAATGAGATTGTAGATCTCTTTGTCGGTCAGGTTCTGATCGGGCTCAACCAACCCTTTGTTGATTGCTTTTTCGAGTACTTTCTCTTTGTTAATACCTTTACCATCATCTTCTATTTCAATGACAACCTTTCCGCCTTCCTGGGAAGCCCGCAACCAAACAGTGGCCTGATCTGGCTTATCTGTTTTTGCACGTTCTTCCTTTGTTTCGATCCCATGATCGATAGCATTACGAACCATATGTACCAGCGGCTCATTAATAATATCAACCATATTACGATCAATCTCGGTATCTTCACCAAACGTCTTGAGCTTCACATCCTTGCTGGCCTTTCGAGCTAAATCACGAACCAGGCGATTCATCTTGTGGAACGTAGCCTTAAGGGGCACCATCCGCAGTGTAAGACTTGTATCTTGCAGTTCTCGTAAAATCTTACTTGTATGATTGATCTTCTTTTGCAGATTGGAATGATCAGGAATACTCTCGTCCTGGGCTACTACAGAATGTGCAATAACCAGTTCTCCAATCATATCAATAAGCTGATCTAAACGGCTTACATTTACCCGAACCGATGACTCTGTTTGAGAATCGTCAGAAGAATTAGGGGCTGCTTTAACTGTTGCTCCATCATCGGAAGAACCAGCTCCTTGCTTGGTTTCTACTTCTGTAGGCGTTTCATATTGTATACCACCTGCTTCTTCCAGCGCTTTTTCTGGAGCAACTTCTGCATCTGCGATATGCTCTAGCACACTGGTTAAACGCTCATAGTTCAGTGGCTTTGGAAAAGTTTCACCGCCTTCAGAAGTCTCAATCACATCGAGCATGCTATTAATAATATCAATAGCTTCTAATGAGATGTCGGCACAAGCAGTATCGAAATCGATATCTCCGTCCCGGACCATGCTCAACACCGTTTCCAAATGGTGCGTAAACTCTGAAATGGGCTGCAATCCCATAAAAGCGGATGTTCCTTTTATGGTGTGGAATGCCCGGAACACTTTATTTACAAGCTCCTCATCATCAGGCGACTCCTCGAGGTCAAGCAGCGCACCTTCGGCCATCTCTAACAACTCAGTACATTCGGTAACAAACTCACCGACCATTGCCCCGTCTATTGATTCCGGTACCGTAAATACTTCTTCCGTTTTCTCTTCCTGCTCCGATCCTGTTTCGGCCGCTTCAGCCTGCTCTACCTCTTCAGTAGACTCATTCCACTGTTCATCAGATTCAACTTCTATAGCTTTCTCGGTAAGGTCAGCCAACTTTGCAAGCCATCCCTCTTCAGCATCTCCGGATTTTAGCTGATCAACAATATCTTGAGCCTTATCCAAGAGCGGCATAGCTTCGTCAGGGATATTCCCCTTAACTCCCTCTATTAAGGCGCTTAATTTTTCTACATATTCTTCAGAAACATCTTCTTCGTTGAGTCCTAAAATGTATGATGCCAGATCATTAAGCGTACGAGGCTTTGTTTCTTTCTCGTCATCAACATCTTCGGCGGCCTGCTCTTCTTCTAACTCAATCAACGTATCGGCGGACTCTTTGCCTCCCGATAATGCTTCGTCAAGATCATCATAGGCCTTCTCAAAAACCTCAACCTCTATATCTCCATCCTCAACCAAATATTCACGGATGGTATTAACAGCTTGCATTGTTGAGGTTTTTACACTCATGAAGAATTCATCTTCTTCATAGAGATAACGTAACCCTTTCCAGGCAACGTCTATGAGCCTTTGGAGCTGACCGGGATCATCCTCAAAAGTAGAAATAAACTCCTCAAACTGAGCTCCGGCCACAGCAACATTATCCCTGTCTGCCGGCCAAACATCAGCCAGCGCCCGAATAATTTTTTCTAACTCTTGTATTCTTTCTTCTTTTAAGCTACTCATTGTAATACACTTTTATTTAGATTCACTCAGTACCATCGTAAGCCAAAATTCTGAGTTTGCACTCACAAACTTCATCTTTTTCGTTGGCGGCTTATTGGGCATAAACAAAGTAAGATCACTACCCCTGGTTGCTGTTGGAAGCGAAGACTGCCCCCGAAAACCAACTTTTTCTACATTTGCTGCCACATCACCGGCAAGAATATTTGAGATCTCTCCAATAAGATCCCCCATATCATCACTTTTAAACGGCAAAGGCATACCAATAAAAACCTCAGAAAAATAGAGGGCTGTTTCTTTTGGAATAGCCAACATGAGCGAAAGCGTATGCTCTGAGTTAAAAACTGTTACATTTCCTATTATCCCATTTAGCGCGCTATCATCACTGGCCTCATCTACGAAAGAAAGTTCTTCCCCGATAATCGATCCAAATGTGTTAATAACAGACTCCTGCACTTTCTCTACCATCTCAGCAGGAATCTCATCTAAATCATCTATCCTATCTAATGTTTCAATACTCATTTATCTATTGTTTTTAAGAGTTGAGAATACCTTGAAAGAAACTTTTGTCTTCTTCCTCGTCTTCACCTTCTGTAGCGATATTACCATCATCATCAAAATAATCGCTAATCGCTTTATGCATTTTATCTGCAGTAAAAGGCTTTGTTATATATTCGTTTGCCCCACCTTCGTTTAGAGCTTTATCTACTTTACCCATGGACTTTTCAGCCGTCACCATAATAATGGGAATATGTTCATTCCCTTCGGCTCGTACAGCCTGTGAAAACTCAACTCCCGTCATATTGGGCATATTCCAATCAACAAACATGATTTCGATCTCTTCATTAAACTTGCTCAAAGCATCTTCTCCATCCTTTGCTTCGACATATTCAAAATCCGCGATCATTAGTTGATTGAGGGCCCGCTTTACGGCACTTCTCATTATCTTTGAATCGTCAACAACCAGCGCTTTTATATTAGCCATTACTTACTCCGATCTTCTTTGTTTTTGTAATGAAATGTGAACAATGGTGGCGCGCACCACATTATTTTTGGGGTAAAATTTTCAAAACCCTGAAACAACTCACCATCAGTCCCATTATCACGTACTATCTTGTACATGGTGCGCCTGACCGATTTACTTATCGTCATAAAACCATATTTCTTAAGTACCTGTGTTATTATTTTTCTGAACTGCCGGTAATCGAAAGAGAATGGACAATTATAGTATAGGCATCCTGCCCTGGAGGGTATACATGCAATTTTACCTTATATGCATGATTCTTTCTTCTAGAAAAGCGGAATACTGCCGGCCCAATGATAACGGATAAATTTTCCGGCACATATTTACAGGGTATCTTACTGTAGTATATAAAGGAAGCTTTTAGGAATACATTACAAAAAAAACGATATACTAAAGTTTGTCTCTTTGAAACCGATAAATATTATAGTAGATAATTTTCATGGCACTATGCCATAGCCAACTACATTATGTTACCGCGTTCATCACAAACAAATATCGAAACCGGAGTTACTCCTGCTGAAAGTATACGGCATCTTCAGGAGTACGGACCCGAAGCTTCCTCTGAAAACTCCACGTTTCCGAAAATTGACAAAGATGAGTCTGATAATAACAGTGAACATGGAAAAGATGACGCGCAAACACACTTTAGCAATACAGAAAGTAACAGCAGTTCCGATTTTACTGCATTACTTCCCAATAGTGAATTTAAAGAGATCTTAGGTGAGTTATTTGTAACGAGCCACAAACAACTTTTTGATGCCCAATATGAAATAAGAAATAACAAGAAAAACGAAACAGAATCTTTCGATGCGCTAACGGAGGCCAGCGCAAACAAAATACAAACCCTCCGAAAACACCGTTACCAACTGCAAATTGTATATCATAACACTCCAAAAGGAGATCAATATGATATGGTCTTGTAATGAATTACATAGCCTCGAAGGCTACCTCATTACTAGCTTGCACGACGGTTTTTCTTGATCTCTTCTAATATGAGCTCATCGATATCATTTTGATCTGAATCTTCTTCAAACGCTTCGTAGAGATCTTCAATGATTTCGCTTAACTCTCCTACCCCTTCTTCGATCTTGGCCCTATACTTTTCAAGCTTAACAGTATCACCGCCTTTTTCAAGGAAAAGCTTCATAAGCTCCAAATACCCTGAAATTGCACTTATCGGCGACATCGCCTTATGCATATTCTTTTGTACCAGCCGTTTCTGTAGCTTGTATACCGCTTCTAGCTTATCTTTCTCCCCATCTACTGCCTTCGGTGCAAGCACCGGGTAAATATTACTGCCCTCATTACCTAACCCCTTTTTATATATGTCAGATCTGTTTTCTGCTACTGTAACCGATTCTTCGTGTGTACTTTCCATTGGTAAAACCTTCTTTGGATATATTGAACAATTCCTACTTCTACCCCTTAGTTAATATTAAAATGAGCAGAACTATTTCCTGATTCTGCACTATCCTAAACGCTTACTAAAAATATATTAATTTCTCTTAACATTAAAAAATCTTAATATTAATTTTGATTCCTTCCCCCTAACACCTTATTCTACTTTTAAAATAAGGTTTTGTGCTTTCGGTAAATAAATACTAAAGGGATAAGAAATGGCTAGGTCTAAATAATTGTTATACTCCCACATTTTTCTCGTATTTTAAATGACGGCGCTAAGTAGGGATATTTATTCTATGCTTGGAACACTCCAACTGCTTATTACTAATATTGATGACCGCTACCTCTCTACTATTACAGAGGTACTCGGCAGTGGAGAATTTGAACCTGTTTGCCATACTGCTAACGGAGAAGAGGAAATAAACCTGGCATTGAACTCAGATAAGGCGTGGGATCTGATTATTATTTCAGAAATCGATGACAGCCATCAATTTCCCACGCTAACCTCAATAGCAGACACCCATCCGGAAATACCCATTGTATTTTTTACTACTGCCGATATAACCGATGTGGTTCAACATGTAATGGCTCAGGGAGCAAAAGATTGCGTATCTCCCCACGACCTTGAACGGCTGCTCCCCATTATTGAGCGAGAGCTGGCTCGAAAAAAAGTGCACAACAATTATGTGCAAGCTCTACAACGGAAAGAGATTCTCTCTTCCATTATCGAATCGAGCACCGAAGAGGTATACCTATTTAACAGCAAAACACTTCTCTGTTATTATGCCAACAACAGAGCAATACAAAAGAGTGGCTACTCTGAGCAGGAAGTTCACAAAATTACTCCATCTGACCTATATGCCGAATATTCGCCCGAGTATTTTAAGCAACTAATCGTACCCCTGCTCGAAAAGCGACAAAAATCTATTTCAATCTGTACCAATATCAAACGAAAAGCAGGGGTTGTGTATCCGGCCGAAACACACCTCCGTCTTATTGAGAGCTCAGGAAGCCGGTTTATACTCTCTACCAATAAAGATATCAGTGGCTTATGGTATAAAATCCAAAAATTGAAACGACAACGAAATCTCACAAAAAAATATATCCGGAAAAACAGTCGCAAAGCCGACTTTCTGGCCGACGCTGCTCATGATATGCGAACCAGTATTAACTCTATCATGTTGTCTAACAAACTACTGGCAAAGCAAAACTCCGAAGATCCCGAAAAAGGTGTTGATAGATTTATTAATGCTATATACCACTCAGGGAGTCACTTACTTAATTATATAGATGAGTTTTTTGCTTCGCCGGATAAAGAACTGGATGAAAGCGAAGTCAAGAAAGAACCGGTAAATATCCCCTCTTTCAGTAACAATGTTTACCAGACGTTTGCTGCTATTGCAGACAAAAAAGGTATGAACTTTAACTATGAAGTATCAGACTTCAACCATGAAAAACTCAACACGAACCCGACATATTTAAAACGCATTTTAAAGAACTTATTATCCAATGCATTTAAATATACCGAAAAGGGCAATGTCAGCTTTACGGTATATGCCCCCACCCGGCAAGAGCTGGAAAAAATAAACTTCAGTGGCGAACATGCCGTTGCTTTTAAAGTAAAAGACACCGGAATCGGTATTCCGGAATCGCAGCAAAGTCAAATATTTGAACGCTATACCAGGTGTGAACACCCTAATGCTTCTGAAATATCAAGCGGTTCCGGACTGGGTTTAAGCATCTGCAAAGAATTGACCCAAGCCTTAGATGGAAAAATAGATATGGAGAGTAAAGTGGGTATTGGAAGTACCTTTACCCTTTACTTGCCTGTTAAAAAACCATTGCGTTTAGACAAAGTAGTAGATTACCCCGGCAAAAAAAGCCCCATTACCCAGACATCAGAGTTTTTCACGAATGGCAACAAGTCAGATAAAACCATTCTTATTATTGATGACAGCATGGTGCATAACCTTGCGATCAAAGAGTTACTCAGCTTTACATTTAACAACTGTATCACTACCACCTCAAAAACCAAGGGATATCAGATATTAAAACGTGAATCTATCGATTGTATCATCCTCGATTATATATTAGTAGATTCCGATAGTATTGAAATGGCAAAATACCTTAAAAACCATCAATTATATTCGCATATCCCTATCATTATCTATACCGGCAAAATATTGAAAAGCAAAGAACTTGAAAGAGTTCAGCGATATACCGATGCCGTAGTTAAAAAGAATACTGAAAGCCATAAAAAGCTTATTACAACTATCCATTCGTGCCTGGGCTCCAATGCGTCTATAAGCTGACCAATATATTCAAAATTTACGGTACAAATAGCCAGTAGGCATTTAGTCATTGGATTCACTCACTAATAAACAATCTATACTCCCTTGTCATCCCGGACTTAATCCGGCATCTCGTAGTGATATCAATGCTAATGTTCTGCTAAACGTTACCGGGCTTTATAGATTCTGATCTGTCAGCTGACGAACAGGATAACTCACAACTTTTTGAGTAACAACCGCGTTATTTCGGGGACAATCGTTGCACCCCTTGCTACATTTCATTTTCTTGTGAGTTATTTTATAACATCTACTCGCACTATATCGACCGTATGAACAAAGCTTTTTTTCTGGATCGCGACGGAACCATCAATGTTGATTATAACTATGTGCACACCCCCGAGGAATGGACCTGGTGTGATGGAGCCATAAAGGCGCTACGGTGGATGAATACTAATGATTTCAAAATTATTATAGTCACCAACCAATCGGGAATAGCACGGGGACGCTATACCGAGGAAAAAGTACAAACACTCCACCGGTGGGTTGATGCTGAGCTGGCTAAGAAAGATATCTCTATCGACGACTGGTACTATGCCGCCCACCATCCCAAGCATGACCCCAACCGTCAATTTGAGCCCAATGATCGAAAGCCGGGAACTGGCATGTTTGAAAAAGCAGCTACAAAGCATAATATTGATTTTAGTAAATCATATATGGCAGGAGACAAAGTCAGTGACCTCAAGCCCGCTATTGAATTGGGAATTACCCCATTTTTTATCCGGTCGCGGCACGAGCCCAACCAAGACAAACGATGGTTAAAAGAACACCATATTTCAACCTTTGATAACATTCAAAATGTAATAAATACTCTTTCTTAAATATATCGATATGATCTCAATTGACTTTTGGAATACCTTGGTACAGGCCGAAACCGGCGGCAGTAAACGGCGTGAGGTACGCATTAATGCTCTCAGGGAGATAGCTCAAAATTATACTGATAGCCTTTCCTCGCAATCATTTGATGATGCAAAAAACGCAGCGGCCAAAGAGTTTGATCGTATCTGGCTTAACCAGCAACGTACCCCGACAACTGATGAATTAGTCTCCAACATTCTCAAGCACCTTGAAATCCCTGCAACCGAAAAAGAACAACAGTACTTAACAAAAAAGTTTGAAGAATCGCTATGGCAGGGACCACCCAACTTAGCTACCGGTGTTTCAGAAATTGTACCCAAGCTTGCTGAACATTATCCTTTAACTCTCATTTCGGATACGATGTACTCGCCCGGCCGGGTTCTACGTGCATATTTAAAAAAACAGGGGCTGTTCCCCTATTTCGACCACTTTGTATTTAGTGATGAAACAGGATTTAGCAAACCCAATCCCAAAGCGTATCTTCAGGCCTTAGAAGCAACAGAAAGTTCTGCTGCCCGATCTTGGCATATCGGAGACTTAATAGAAACGGATATTACCGGAGCCAAAGAGGTAGGTATGAAGGCTATTCTTTTCACTAGCTTTAAAAGCTATGGAGATGCTCCCCTAAATCCCCAGCCAGATTTTATCTGCAAAAGTTGGGGGGACATAGCCGAAACCCTTCTTTAAATCCCTCTTAAAGATTTGCACCCACAATAATTATGCGATAATCCCAAAAAATGATTACCCTTAAAACGTAATCATAATAAAGGGAGTGCATTATGAAGCGGATATTCACGATCTTCCTATTATTCGTACTTCAAAGTACGGCTTTCTGCCAATCTACTAAAGCAGACTCGGCAACATACCTGCATCCGTACTGGTCACCAGACGGCAACCAGATTGCTTTTGCTTCATCTCTCAATGGAAATTTTGATATATATGTTTTTAACCTCAACACATTTGAAATTGAAAACATAAGCAAACACCCCGCTAACGATTACTACCCGTCGTGGTCTCCCCGCGGACGGCACGTCGCTTATTTTTCGGAACGCAAACGTGAACACCATTATGATATGAGCTACATCGGTAAAGAGGGTGAACAATTTCCCATTAGCTCGGCTCGCAGTGGTGATCTACCTTCATGGTCGCCGGATGGCCAAAATGTACTTTACCATTCAAGTGAAGATGGTGACATGGACATTTATTTACGCGACCATTTTACTAATGACATGCGCAAACTCACCTTTAGTGATTCTACGGATGTCTACCCATTTTTCTCGCCCGATGGCAATCAAATCTTATTCCTCTCTAACCGGGATGGGAATATGGAGATCTATACCATGGAACCGGATGGCCGGAACCAAACCCGCCTTACGTACTCGCCCCATTCCTATGAAGTTGACCCTATCTGGTCGCCGGACGGGAAACAGATCGCCTTTGCCTCTGATCGGTACAGAAACTTTGACCTCTACATTATGGATGCAGACGGGTCTAACCAAACTCGATTAACTACCGATTCGCACTTTGACCTTAGCCCTCAATGGTCTCCTGACGGCAATCAATTGGTTTTCACTTCTGACCGCGAAGGGGACTTTAATATATATACCATAAAAAAAGACGGTAGCGATCTCACCCAATTAACCTATCATTCTGCAAAAGACTTTTACCCCTCATGGTCCCCGGATGGTAGTAAAATCATCTTTTGTTCCAACAGGTCAGGCACCAGCAAAATCTATATTATGGATCATAATGGGGAAAACATGCGAAAAATACAGATACTTCGGCACCAGTAATCCCGGCTATGAACATTCTAAGCCGTATTTTTCCTGTTTTTTTAAATTTGTCCTTTCTTGTAATAAATGGGGTATGCTTTGGTACTAATAGGGTAAACAACCCATACAATGACTGAACAAAAACAGGAAAAAATATTTAAGCACTGGCTGGATAACCATAAAGCCCTACTCTTTAAAGTAGTGCGTGCTTATGCTTTTAGCCCGAAAGACCATGACGATCTCTTTCAAGAGATCGCCATTCAGGTGTGGCGATCGATTCCGAATTTCAAAAAAAATTCTGCCGTTACTACCTGGCTGTATCGCATTGCCTTGAATACTGCTATGAAATGGACCCGCAAGGAAACCAAGCACCATGATGGTCATTCCTCTTTTGATGATTTCTGGCACCTCCTCCATAAAAAGGAGACTGACCTAGATCCCCGGCTCGACTGGCTGTACGAGCAGATCTCACAACTTGATAAAATTGACCGATCAATAACATTATTGATGCTTGACGGCTTCAGCTATAAAGAGATGAGCCACATTCTGGGATTAAGTGTTTCACATATCGGGGTTAAGATCCATCGCATCAAAAAACATCTTATAAGCCTATCGGAGGATTATGAACACCATGAAATTTGAAAATCTACAACAAATCTGGGACCAACAAAACGAGGAAACGATGTACGCCATAAACCAAGAAGCCTTACATGACCTGATTATTTCAAAAAAACATAAAAGCCGGAATATTTTAAATTTTAGCGAATGGGCTAATATACTGGCAAATATCGGCGCCGGTGGTTTTATGTTATACATGACGCTCATAGGTAAAAATCTTAATACCCCCTTTTTAATTCTCGGCTGCATGATGGTAGCAATGGGGATGTTTGTATTTTTCAGCAGATTTAAAAGAAATCGCAAAGCAGATAATTTTGACCAAACAATAGTTGGCGAACTGGAAGAAGCGTTAGCCGACAGCCAATCCCAGGTTCAGCTATCACAACTTTTGCGGTGGTATCTTCTGCCTATCAGTATACTAGTTCTGTTAGGTCTTGGCCTTAGCAATGTCTTCAACATCCTTTTCTTCTCATTGGCTGTAGTTGTATTTGCCGCCACGTACTGGTTTTCACAATGGGAACATCAATGCTACGTAAATCGCCGTGATGAACTGCGGGGATTGCTAGATACCTTGGAAAAGCCTGATCCTTCAGGTCAGGACTAACCACAAACGCAGTAAGTCAACCAAAAGAAACGACCATTCCCAAATACACCACAGTTACCCTCTTATTAAATTGTTATAAAACCAGTAATTTTTACGGCGATCACAAGCCCGTAAATAATTCAGCTAATAGACTGAATTTCTTGCCATCGATTTGTTATATTAAGCGCTCAAATTAGGAAGTACTTCAGACTTTGTTATGGGCTTTAGTAATACGCCCTGAGTTTTACGAGCTTAACTGTTGTAATTATTAACCACACAGATTGTTGTTATGAAAATCCACGAGTTTCAAGCGAAAGATATTTTAAAAGAGTATAACGTAGCGGTACCGGCCGGCGTTGCAGCAACAGAAGTTGATACAGCTGTACAGGCGGCAAAAGAAATGAAAGAAAATGGCGCTACTCTCTTTGTAGTAAAAGCCCAAATCCATGCCGGGGGACGCGGTAAAGGGAAAACAAAAGAAAGCGGCGTTAGCGGTGTTATTCTCTGTGATACTATTGAAGAAGTTCGCGAAGCAGCTGAATCTCTGCTCGGTGATACGCTTGTTACCGTTCAAACCGGCGAAGAAGGTCAAAAGGTTCAGCGTATCTACGTAACAGACGGTGTGGATATAGAACAGGAGTTTTACCTCGGAATCCTGCTCGACCGCTCTCGAAGCCAAAATGTAATTATGGTATCGACAGAAGGCGGCGTTGAAATTGAAAAAGTTGCTGAAGAGACTCCTGAAAAGATTGTTAAGGAATGGGTTGAGCCGGGCATGGACCTGCAACACAACCAAGCTCGCCACCTCGCTTTTGCACTCGGTCTTGAAGGCGATGCTTTTAAAAAGGCTGTGAAATTTATCATGGCGCTGTATAACTGCTACCTGGAAACCGATGCCAACATGGTTGAGATCAACCCGCTGGTACTAACACCCGGTGGTGATGTAATGGCACTGGATGCAAAAATGACCTTCGATGATAACGCATTGTATCGCCACAGCGAAATTGAAGAACTGCGCGATAAGTCAGAAGAGAATCCCGTTGAGCTGGAAGCTTCTGAATTTGGCTTGAATTATATTAAGCTCGATGGAAATGTCGGATGCATGGTGAATGGTGCTGGTTTGGCCATGGCTACGATGGACATCATTAAGCTATCCGGTGGTGAACCAGCAAACTTCTTGGATGTAGGCGGTAGCGCCAATGTTGAAACCGTCAAAAACGGCTTCCGCATTATCCTTGAAGATGAGAACGTAAAGGCCATTCTCATTAACATCTTCGGCGGTATTGTCCGATGCGATCGTGTTGCCAACGGTGTTATTGAAGCTGTTAAAGATCCTGAGATTGCTAAGAAGGTTGAAAATGTACCCATTATTGTACGTCTGCAAGGTACCAATGCCGAAGAAGCAAAAGAGATTATCGACAATTCTGATCTGAATGTAATCTCTGCAGTACTACTCAAAGAAGCTGCTGAAGAAGTTTCTAAAGTACTTGCCTAACAGAAGGTAGTTTATCACACTTATATAAGCCTGTCGGATTCATTTCCCGGCAGGTTTTTTTTATTTCTTTTTTTTGGAGGAACCGAGGTAAATTGCCCCTAATACAATAGCCGCACCTACATATTCCAGGGCCGTTGTTGGGCGATCAAAGATGAGAATATCCCACATAAACGCTAAGGCCGGCTGTAGTAACAGGGCTAATCCCGCTACCGAGGCATTCACCTGGGGCAATCCCTTAGAAATAAAAACCCACCCAAGAGCCTGGCCCATTATGCCCAGCCCCAGCAAGGCAGCCCACGTTTGAAGATCCGGTATACTAAAATGGGCCTCGGGCTCTACCAGAACCGTAATTCCTAAAAACACAGAGGCCAGCAAACAGATCCAGGTCATATTGGCAAAAAGAGAGTAGCGCAATTTTTGCTCCTCTGATTGTGATCTTCTGAGCGTCAAAATGTATAGAGCATAGCAAAGAGCCGTCAGTAGTCCATATACAACACCTAACTTTACAGCCCCACCTTGCTCGCCCCATCCGGTTCTTACAATAAGAAACAACCCGATAACGGCTATTGGAATAGCCACCATCAAGCGCCAGCCAAGGTGCTCTTTCAAGAACCACACAGCCAGCACGGCAACAAAGAAAACCTGCATATTACCCAGGATCGTAGCCAACCCGGGACCTACAAAAAGAATACTTCGATGCCAGAAAAACAGGTCTAAGCTAAACAGAAAGGCACACAGAAGTGGAATAGCCAGGCTTTTTATCCCATACCACAATCGTTCTCTGCGAATAAGGGAGACCCCCAACAAAATAATACCGCCAAAAAGCATGCGGTAAAAGGCCGAAACAGTAGGCCCTACGTGAGCCAATTCCACTAATACCGAGGTAAAACTGACCATTGCCGCGCCGAAAATAATATAGGCGAGTGCATGAATATTGGATGATCTCATTTAGTAAAAAGCCAGGAGTAAAATCGCCTATTAATTATGCTATCTGCTTGTGCATCTCACTTTTGCACTGCTCGTAATAGTTCTCGTACTGCGTGATAATTTTACTCATCTCAAACTCTTCGGCCTGCTTACGTGCCTGCTGCGACATCTTTTGGTGCAACTCTTCATTAGATAAAATATCAACCGCATATGAGCCCATGCAATCGATATCATCGAGATCACAAAGGTAGCCCGTTTCTCCGTGAATATTCACTTCGGGCAAGCCGCCTATGTTAGAACTGATAACCGGCACGCTGCAGCTCATCGCTTCCAGTGCCGCCAGCCCAAAAGTCTCGGATCCGGAAGGGATTAAAAACAGATCTGCAATGGAAAGAATATCTTCAACCTGATCTTGCTTGCCAAGAAAACGAACATGTCCGCAGATCCCAAGCTCACGACAGCGTTGTTCGGCACGTTGGCGATCGGGACCATCCCCCACCAGTAACAGTTTTGCTTCAATACCGTTTTTTAGTACCCGTTCAAAAACACTTACGACCTCTGGCACTCGCTTTACCTCCCGAAAGTTTGATACGTGGACTACCACTTTCTCATCATTGGGACAGATCGCTTTTTTGAAATGGTTTTTATCAGATTTCTTAAACCGATCCAGGTCAATAAAGTTGGGTATAACTTCAATATCTTTCTTGATATCGAAGCGTTCGTAGGTTTCATCACGCAGATACTCCGAGACGGCCGTCACTCCATCACTTTGATTAATAGAAAAATCGACCACACTTTTGTAACTGGGATCACTTCCTACAATCGTAATATCGGTACCATGGAGCGTGGTTATTAAGGGTACATCAACTGCCTTTTCACCTAAAATTTGCTTCGCCAGGTATGCGCTGGTGGCATGAGGGATAGCATAATGTACATGCAGCACATCGATCTTTTCATATTCGATAAGGTTAGCCATCTGATTGGCCAGCGCCAAGTCATAAGGCGGATATTCAAACAATGGGTAGGTATTCATGTTCACTTCGTGATACGAAATATTAGTTCGAAACGTATCGAGCCGGGCCGGCCTGTCATAACTTAAGATGTGAACATTATGTTCGCGTTGTGCTAAACCTTTTGCTAATTCAGTAGCAACCACTCCGCTACCGCCAAAGGTGGGGTAACAAACAATTCCAATATTCATGCTTTATATTTTTTTAAATCGTTTAATTCTAAAACGCCTTTTACCTGTAAATATTGTCAGATGTTATGAGCAACAAAAAAATGAACCTCCTCATTTCCGACAATGCTATATTAGGTGCAAAGGGAGTTATCTATTATATTATAGGCTTTTAAGTATTTGCTTAAAAGAGTACCGATAACAGCTTAGTTGTCTTAACCTAAAAATAGCACTTTACCTATGGCAGGTCATTCCAAATGGTCAAATATAAAGCATAAGAAGGCCAAAGAAGACAAAAAAAGGAACAAACTTTTTAATAAGCATCTGCGCGAAATTTCTGTAGCAGCCCGCGAAGGTGGCGGTGACCCTGAAATGAACCCACGTCTCGATACTGCTATTGAGAACGCAAAGAGCGATAACGTGCCCAAAGATAATATTGAACGAGCTATTAAAAAGGGCACCGGTGAACTTGACGAAGGCGACGGTGCTTATGAAGATGCCACCTATGAAGGTTATGGGCCGGGCGGCATTGCTTTTTTTATTGAGGTTACTACGAACAATTACAACCGTACCGTTGGCAGCATTCGACATATCTTTACTTCCCTCGGCGGTAATCTCGGGACGGATGGCTCAGTCGATTACCTTTTTGAACAAAAAGGAATGATCCGTATTAAAAAGGATGAGCACGATGTGGACGAAGAAGAGTTTATGCTTGAAGCTATTGATGCCGGTGCCGAAGATATCGATGCCGATGGCGAGTTCTTTAATGTAACGACCGGCCGCGAGTCGATGTACGAGGTGCGAGATGAGTTAGAAGATCTTGACTACGAAATTGAATCTGCAGAACTTATTCGTATCCCCATGACCGAAGTTAAGGTTGAACCTGATGTGGCAGAGTCTAACTTTAAGCTTATGAATAAGTTTGAAGACGACGATGATGTCTCTAATGTTTTTACTAATATGAAGATGGATGAAGAGACATTGGCTATTGCTGAACAAATGGACTAAATTTTACAATTTCGATTGTCATTTTTCGTTATGCTATCTCATTGAAATCAGATGACGTTGCTATGAAATATTTTCTCACTTTTGTACTTGCACTATTCCTTGTAGCAGCCTCCGTTGAAGATGCTCGAAAAGCCAACGAGGCCTATGAAAATGAAAACTACAAAGAAGCTATAACACTGTATAAAAAGGCTATTGATGCCAACCCTGAAAACGCAAAGCTTTACTTTAATCTGGCTAATGCCCAAGCCAAAGCCGGTAAAACAAAAGAGGCTATACGCACTTTTGAGCAATACAAGTCGATGACAGATACTCCCAAAGAGCGAGCCAAAGCAAATTATAACATCGGCAATGTACTCTCAAAGATGAAGAAATGGGATAAAGCTGTTGATTATTATAAAAAGTCGCTTCGTTACATGAGCGATGATGCTGATGCCAAACATAATTTTGAATTGGCTAAAAAGAAGAAAAAAGAGCAGGACGAAAAAAAGAAACAACAAAAGAAGCAGAATAAGAAAAACCAGAAGAACCAAGACAAGAATAAAAAGCAGCAAAACAAACAAAACCAGCAGAACAAGAATAACGACCAGAACAATCAACAAAATCAACAGCAAAAAAATAAGCAAAATCAACAGAACCAAGAGCAGCAAAAGAAGAAACAGCAGCGCCCTCAGAAAGTGAGTAAAGCCGAGGCCGAGAAGATTCTTAAAGCCCTGGAACAAAAAGAGAAAGATCTGCTAAAAAAATTCAGGAAAAAGAAAACGAAGTCCAGTAAGAGTAAGAATGAAAAAGATTGGTAAGCAACTTAGCGTAATAGTATTTCTGCTTCCACTGCTGGGCCTACTCCCCAAACAGGCACTAGCCCAATCTGATGTCTCTGTTGATGCCAGCGTTTCGGAAACGACTATTTATACCGGTGAACGTGTCGGCTTCTCCATAGAGATAAGCGGTAGCTTTAATAACGTATCCCGGCCCAAGCTTCCGGAATTTGAAGGCCTCCGTTTACTCAGCAATAATCCCTCCACTTCGCGCAGCTACAGCTTTGTTAATGGCAAAAGTAGTACTACCTATACCTACAGCTATTATTTAGTAGCTCAAAACAAAGGGCAACAGCGTATCCCTCCCGCCACCGTCACTATTGATGGTGAAGAGTATAACACCGATCCCATTAATGTAAAAATTGTAGACCGTAATACGTCTGCAAACTCTTCGAAATCGGAGAAGCCTGATATTTTTTTAAAACTTGAGGTCTCTGACCTAAAACCGGTTACCGGACAGCAGATAATCACGGATGTGGTTTTGTTCTTTAAGGATGGTCTCGAAGTAAGCTCTTACCAGCAAGTACCCGGCTGGAAAGCGGAAGGATTCTGGAAGGAACAGCTTCAAAACACCCGCCGCCCAAAAGCGACCTCAACAATTATCGATGGTATCCGGTATCGCAAAGCACGACTGCTACAGTTTTCGCTCTTCCCTACCAAAGCAGGAAAACTCGAAATTAGTCCCTACAAAATTATAGTCTCGGTACGATCTACCAAATCACGTAACGATCCTTTCAGCAGTTTCTTTAGCGGCTTTGGCAATAATCAACGCCAAATAGAACTAACCAGCGACCCTCTTGAAGTTGACGTAAAATCGTTGCCCAGTACCGAAAACAGTGATTACCTGGGCGCCGTAGGCTCTTTTAATATATCACGAAAAATTAGTACTAATACAGCTACTGTTGGTGAATCCATAGAACTTACAACCAACATCGAAGGAACCGGCAATGTACCACTTATTACTAAGCCGGAATATGAACTTCCCGATGGCCTTGAAGTTTATGATCCACAACAGGGTTCTGCACTTAACCGCAGCAATAGTCGTATTAGCGGAAGTAAAACATTTACTGATGTCTTTGTAGCGCGTTCTCCGGGCGATTATACCATCCCCGAAAAAACGGTCTCCTATTTTAATCCCACCCAAAATGATTTTATCACTAAGACCCTTCCTGCTTTAAGCTTTAATGTAAAAGAGAACCCAAATAAAATAACTGCAGCAAGTAATACACAGGCCTTTCCCGTACGCCCTGTTACCGGTCTTGCCTCATGGGTTAGTCCGCGATCCTCTTCTTTAATATCTCATTGGTGGTTTTGGATGGGAATTATATTACCCCTCGCAGTCTTAGGCGTTGCATATTGGCAGAAATCTTATATCGAAAAAATGAATAACGATCAGGCATTCGCCCGCTCTCAAAAGGCCACCGACAAAGCGATGGAACGCCTCGACAAAACTATTACACTATCAGAAGAGGGCAACATCAAACAAGCCTACAACATGCTTCAAAAAGCCCTTACCGGTTTTATCAGTGATCGCCTTACCTTGCCCGAAGCCGGCCTTTCAAATGCCGACTATATTGAAGCGTTAAAGGAGGAAGATATTGATGAAAACCTGATCAAAAATATTCGCATGCTGCTCGACAAGTGTGCGTCTATCAGCTATGCACCTGATACAACCCATGAATACCTGAAGTCTCATGTGGGCCTTGCCGAGAGCACCCTCGAAAAATTGAAAAAAGTATTATAACTGTGATCACTGCAAACTGTCGAACATACTTATTACTGGTACTTTTATTTTCCTGCACGCTATCAGTCTCCCACGCACAACAGAGTCCACAGGCTATTTTTGACCGGGCAAACAATGAATTAAACGATGGCAATTATTCTAAAGCCCTCTCACTATATAAAACCCTGGAAGCCCAAAATGATTATTCAGGTGCTCTATTTTTAAATATGGGCATCGCATATCAGCGAATAGACTCTTTGGGGATGTCTAAGTACTACCTGTTTAAAGCCTCTCGTTTTGAAGAGACTGAGGAAAAAGCGATCAAATCACTCGAATTTTTAGAATCCCAGTTCAGTCATCAGTCTGCAGTGCTTCCAAAATTTCCCTGGGATGTCGCAACCGATTGGCTTCGTCATAATATCGGGGCTTCAACCATTCTCCTTATCGGCATTATTTTCCTTAACCTGGGGATACTTGCATTTGTAAGTCACTGGTTTTTTGACTGGTACCCAAATTATCTGCGTCTTTCCGGTCTCTCAACACTTATCCTATCACTCTTACTTATTACCTGCAGCTTTTATACTGATTATGTGAGTAACCGGTACAGTAAAGCTGTTATGGTAACTGATAAGGTACCGGTTGTTGAGCAACCCGACAATAATGCCCCATTAGTGAGCCAGGCCTTTGAAGGCTATACCTTTACTGTTGACCACTATCGCAGCCAATCAACAGAGGGCTGGTCGTATGTACGTATGAGCAATGGGCTGTATGGATGGATTCCCAACAGTGAGATACGTATACTCTAGCCTTAAATGGCAGTACAAGAGATTATTAGTAGTAGTAAGAATTTTTAGTAGGCATAACGATAATATGCTAACATTTTAAATTTGATATATATCTATGTCCAACGTAGCTGATTACATCGATTACAATAAAGAACATTTTAAATCAGAGTTGTTCGATTTCCTTCGCATCCCGAGCATCAGCACTGATTCTGAATACAAAAATGACGTTAAGGATGCGGCCAACTATATCCACAACAAATTAAGTTCACTAGACCTTGACCGTACGGAAATCTTTGAAACAGATGGCAACCCCATTGTATATGGTGAACTAACAACCGACGAATCGCAACCCACGGTATTGGTGTATGGGCACTACGACGTACAGCCGCCCGATCCGCTGGACCTTTGGGACACACCGCCTTTTGAACCCACGGTAAGGGATGGCGATATTTATGCACGCGGAGCCAGTGATGACAAGGGACAGTCCTTTACCCATGTAAAAGCCTTGGAAGCTTACCAACAGACTGATACGGATTTCCCTGTCAATATTAAATTCATTTTTGAAGGCGAAGAAGAGATTGGCTCTCCACACCTGGTACCATTTATTGAAGAGCACAAAGATCTGCTGGAATGTGATATGGTACTGATCTCCGATACGGCCATGTTTGCAGAAGATACCCCTTCAATTACTTATGGACTTCGCGGACTAGCCTATATGGAAATCCATGTTCAAGGGCCAAATCGAGATTTACATTCGGGTGTGTACGGCGGGGCCGTTGATAATCCCGCAAATGTACTTACAGAAATTATTGCCCAGCTCAAAGATGACGATGGGGTAATTCAGATCGACGGCTTTTATGATGACGTAATCGAATTGACCGAAGAAGAACGAGAAGCGTATAAAAAGCTGCCTTTTGACAAAGAAGAATACAAAGAGAATTTAGGTCTTAATGGACTCCGTGGAGAAAAGGGGTACAACACCCTGGAGCGCACCTCGGCCCGCCCCACTCTGGATGTTAACGGCCTGTGGAGTGGATACCAGGGCGAAGGAGCTAAAACCGTACTACCTGCAAAAGCCGGTGCAAAAGTAAGTATGCGCTTGGTCCCTGACCAAGACCCAAAGAAAATTGCAAAGCTCTTCAAAAAGCAAGTAGAATCACTAGCCCCCGATACGGTAACGGTTGAAGTCGAAGAACATCATGGTGGGCATCCGGCTATTACTGACCTGTCCTTTTACGGACTGCAAGCTGCGGCTGATGCTTTTGAAGCCATTTATGACAAAGAGCCGTTCTTTACACGCGAAGGCGGATCTATTCCTATTGTAGCCGACTTCCAAAAAGTGTTGGGAGCGCAGTCTATCTTAATGGGCTTTGGGCTTAATAGTGATGCAATTCATTCACCGAACGAAAAGTTTGCTCTCAAAGATTTCTATCGGGGCATTCATACATCCGCCAAATTCTTTGAACTGCTGCCCGAACATACCTCATAAAATATTAACTCGTTATATTAAAAGTGTCGTAGAGCGAAAGCTCTTCGGCACTTTTTTTATTAATCCCTTTAAACTTCATCTTGCAGCAAAAAACATAGCCCCAAACTAAAACGCTTCTATCTACAGCTCGTAGCTAATCGGTTCATCTTCTTTGAAATCGTAAAGGGTCAGTTCACGCAAATTATACCACCCAGTCCAAAATGATCGGAGTGCACGAATGTACGCACGTCGGGCAGAATCTTTTTCATCCTGAGCTATAAACAGGTTGGTAATATCAATTTTGCCAATCTTATATCTATTTTGGGCAACCTGATACCGGCGTTGTGCAATGGTATCGGCCTTGGCGGCAAGCAACACCTGCCCGCGCAGCTGTAAAAACTGGCTAACGGTATAATCAACCTGTTGCATAAACTGCCTGCGCTGAAATTGCACACTATTTGCTACTTCGCGCTGTTGATTGCGGGCTGCATTAACCTGCGCTTTTTGCTTACCCCAGTTAAAGATAGGAACATCGAAACCAAGCGTCACAAACTGCCTGTTTTCAGCCCTGTCATACAAGTCAGCAAAGTCTCTGGCTGTTTGATTCAGACCGTAGTTTACGTTGAGTGTAGCACTGAGCCCCGCTTCGCTCTTTGCTTGCGCCAACGAGCGATCTGCTTGTATCTCGTTTAACTTATAATTTAGTGACTCGCTATTATTCTTAAGGGCAAGTTGTCTCGCTTTTTCAATATTAACTGAAATCTTAGGTGGTTCTTTAGGATCACGCAGTTTCAATTGGGTATCTGTGGAATATCCCAGCAGAATTTTAAATTCATTTAGCGTCCGTTCGTATTCAATACGCGCCGTTGTTAGGTTCGACTCTGCATTTCGCAAAGCTAACTCAGTCTGCAACAAGTCATTTTCAGCAATACTCCCCACCTTATACCGCCCTTTGGATATCTGATATACCGAATCGTTCTGCGTGACATTCAGCTTAGCATTCTGGAGGTTTATTTTTGCCAGGTACACATCAAAAAATCGTTGTGTAACAGTTTTGGCAATATTCTCCATCTCTTCAACATATTCTTTTTGAGCGATTTCGTACTGGAGCGTCTCCGTTTTCTTGCGCCATTTCAAGTTGTTGAATTGAAATATCGGCTGGCGTAACCCTACTACCATGGGCGTACTTTGCCAAAGGTAGGTGTTTTCACCTTCGAAAATGCCTAATCGGGTTAGCCCTGAAGACAACGAAAGAGTACCTCCCGTTGGCAAAATATTTTGCTCTACCGCAATGGATGCCGATGCCTCGGACTGTGTCCGAGAAGAAAATGTCACCTCCCCGTTGTCAAGCACATTCGAAAAAATTGACTTGTCATAATTGGGGGCATCACCCGTCAATGAAATACTCGGCAGCAGGTCGGCCTTGTACGATTTATACTGCCACCTATTCGATATTAAAGCATAACGGGCAGCACTGGACACCGCGCTCTGCTCTTGGGCAATTTCAATGCACTGCTCCAATGTTAAACTACCCAGATCATTTGAGGATTGTGCTCGTGCCCTTATGGAAATTACAAGTAGGATTACAAAAACGTATGTGAATCGTGTAATAATATTATTCATGTCGTAAAGCATGTACTGGATCTTGTTCTGCTGCACGCTGGGCGGGGAAATAACCAAAAACCACACCTATCGCCATTGCAACACCAAATGAAATTAAAATGGACATTAATGTGACAATTGTAACAATACCTGCTGCCAGCTCAATAATATAACTGAAGGAAATTCCCACGATAATCCCAATAACACCTCCCGTTACACTTATTGCTAATGCTTCGGTTAAGAACTGGAGCTGGATATCCTGCTTTTGAGCTCCCACGGCAAGACGGACTCCAATCTCTCGATAGCGTTCAACCACTGATGCCAACATAATATTCATAATGCCAATACCTCCGACAAGTAGCGAAATGGAGGCTATTGAAGCGAGGACTATGTTGAAGATCTCTTGGGTCCGTCGTTCCTGCTGTAACAGCAATTCGGGGACAACCACCTCAAAGTCGACTACTGCATTATGACGTCGTTTTAACATCCGTCGTACGACATCAGCAATAGGCACACTATATTTAGTATCACTAACCTGTACTATTAGTTTATCGATCTGATGGTAGTTTACGGCTTGGGTCGTCCCATTAGATTGTTCGTCATTATCTCTGTCGTTACGTTCGGCTGCGGCTTTTTTTATCTCCTGTCCGGTAACCATTGCTCTATTTTTAAAACGAAGAAGGGCTGTAGTCGCAGGGACAAAAATATCGAGGTTGTAATTTCTGATCCCCAAATTCTCAATATTTTCTGTACTAACCTCACGCTTTTCAAGAACGCCGATCACAGTTAACCAAACATTACCGGCCTTAATCTTTTTGCCAATAGGGTTTTGTCCTGCAAAAAACTTGGTCTTCACATCAGAACCAATCACACAAACCCGGTTAGATTCTTTCATATGGATCTCTGAAAAGCCACTTCCATAATCGACCTGAAAATTATTGATCCCAAAATAGGTCTCATTAACCCCTACCAATTTTCCCGATCGCAAGCGACCGTCACGGATAAAAGAAGTCTCATAAATTATCTCAGGACTCACAGCCTCAATATGTGGAATCTGTTGTTTAATACTTGCCATATCTTCCAGGCTAAGTCCCGGCGAAAATTTATTCTGCTTCTTTTTTATTGTCGATTGATTCCCGACCTCCTCATCAACTTGTTTCACCACCGGTTCAACAATCACATTATTAGTACCAAGCAGCTTCATCTGGCTCAACACTTCTTCTTGTGCACCACGCCCAATTGCCAACATTGCAATAACAGAAGCCACACCAAATATGATACCCAAAGAGGTAAGGAAGGAGCGCATTTTATTTTGGCGAATCGCATCAAGAGCGATATCCAGGTTATATAATATGATCTGCAGCAAAATATCTGTCTTTATTATTAATTAAATAGCCTATTAATTGCTCCCTTTCACTGGCCGGGTGGTTCTCTTCTTCGCCGAATTATCCCCGGATTCTGCCTCATCCTTTTGTTGTTTATATTTCTTCAATACCTCCTGTGACAAATACTCTTTTTTAATATTGGTCGTATCAGCAGGCGTGGACAGGTACAGCTGATCGGTAGAAGAAATTCCTTCGTGGATAATTGCACTATTCTCATTCATTAGTCCCAATACCACCTGTTGCATAACAGGGGCTAAGCCCTCACGCTTAAATACAAAATTAGTAGAATCCCGGGTATGAATAGTTTCCAGCGGAACATACAAAGTACTATCCACAGAATTGATACGAATAGTGTTACTGGTTGTCATGGCGGGGCGCAGCGTCGTATCAGACTCATTCACTTCAATAATTACTTCAAAAACCTTAGAATCTGCATTGGGTCGCTGCTCCCCAATATTCGCAACACTTGTAACAGTGCCGGTTAACTTTTTATCCGGCATAGCATCTAAGCCAATATCCACCTTTTGACCTTTACGCACTTTTTGAATATCGACTTCATTTACATAGGTCACTGAGTTCATCACACTAAAATCAGGAAGTTTCGCCACCACCGGGTCCCAGGCACTAATGGAGCTCCCCTCTGTTACTTTAGACCCATCACGACGACTCCGTTTATATATTACCATTCCCTTTTCCGGAGCATAAATGGTAAAATCTTTCATAATATCACGAATACGCTGTACTTCACGTTCCTCCTGTTTGAGATCCGCCTCAATTTCTTTGAGCTGCACTTCGGCTTGCCGTACTTCTGTTTTATAGTTCTTTCGGGCTTGCTTTAATTTTCGCTTAGCTCGTTCATAATCGATCTCAACCTGACGCTGAACAGCGGGGGACTCATATTTTGATTGCTCTACCGCAATTTCTGCCTCCTCTAAAGCATACTCAAGATTGATCAGGTTATCTCGTGCTTTTGAAAGAGTAAGCGTACTATCGAGTTGGGAACTTTCGTATTCCGACTCGGCCTCTTGCAGCTCTAACTGAGCATCCTGCAGGCTACTGGTAATTTCAGAACGATCCAACTCAGCTACAAAATCTCCTTTTTCAACCATAGTTCCTTCTGGAACCAATCGTTGAACAGGCACACTGAAAATTCGAAACTCACGCATGCCTTCAGGACCGCGAATACTGGTCGAATTCTTAGCTCGAAGTTCCCCAGTTGTAGAAACTTCTACGGTAAAGGGACCCCGTTTAGGTGATGCGAAAAGATTTTTTTCTTCTCCTGATTCACTCCCAAAAAACCACCAGAATGTAACTAAAAATACTAATGCGCCTCCCAAATAGATAAACTTTCTTTCTTTGATAAAACTCATATACTATGACTGTTCCAATTTTAAAAATACTGTAAAACGATTCTGTACGCAGGCAATTATCATCTTAAGTTACCACGACACAGAACCACATATTATCGTGATAGTATTGCTTACTTACAAACACTGATAAAGTAATTACGAAAATAAAAAGAGGTTGTTATACAATAGGCTCTCTTTTGAAGAGTTTTTACAATCTGGTTAAAACTTGTATTAACCCCGATCGATAAGTAAGACCATGAAATCACTTAACAGAACAATATTCCCAAGCCCACTTAATAGTTAAACAGCTGAAAAATGGTCCTTGATATATGCTAGAAGACCACCCGGAATATCAACTTTCCTTTTTGGGGTAAAATGAGAATCAAGGATTAATGCAAGAAGGGGACCGCAAATAAAGTACCCCATTACAAAGGGAGTATCATATCCTAAAGCCCAAAACTGACCGATAGCAATTCCTGCGAGAAATAAATTCAGAAGATTGGTTAAACGAACCCACTTGGGAGCTTTTTTACGATCAGGTACGGTAAGCTTCATAACTTGATTTGTTTACGACTCGCTAACACTATTTAATC
Source organism: Fodinibius halophilus (assembly GCF_011059105.1). Taxonomy (GTDB): domain Bacteria; phylum Bacteroidota; class Rhodothermia; order Balneolales; family Balneolaceae; genus Fodinibius; species Fodinibius halophilus. The sequence continues at coordinate 97,198 of NZ_JAALLS010000003.1, forward strand.
ATTATCTGTATCGGTAATAACAGTATTGTCTGCTACTCCTGTCTCAAGATCATACTTGGTTGCATATTCGGTTTCATCAACCACTGTTTTGGGATCATTATTCTCATCAACAATAACAACCGTTGGCTTAAACTCTTCCGCTTCTTCAGGGGTCATTTCGGCATAGGAAATAATGATAACACGATCACCGATCTCTGTCTTACGAGCAGCTGCACCATTTAAACAACAAACACGCGATCCCGCCTCTCCTGGAATAGTATACGTTTCAAGACGTTCTCCATTAGTAATATTTACGACCTGAACTTTCTCGTAGGGAAGGAGATCTGCCTTATCCAGCAGTTCTTTGTCAATAGTTATGCTTCCCTCATAATGAAGGTTTGCCTCTGTTACCTTCATCTGGTGTAACTTCGATTTAAACATTGTAAGCTTCATGGTCGTATCTACTTTTCTATAATACAGTTATCTATTAAACGTGTTTCTCCCAAATAAACGGCTCCGGCCAATATATATTTATTATTATCCTCAGTATTCTTCACTGGAGCCATTGTATTGAATGAAAACAGGTTAAGATAATCAATTTTAAAACCTTTTGCTTCCAATTCATTTTTCTGATGTTCCAGCAACAATTGGATGTTAGTTGCTCCGTCCTTAATCTGTTTACCCACATATTGTAACGAACGATACAGACCGGGGGCTAGCTTTCGCTGTTCAGCATCCAGATAAGCATTTCTGCTACTCAGTGCCAATCCATCATTAGCCCGCTTTATCGGGCCCATTACCAATTCTACATCATGGTTAAACTCCTTAACCATCTGCTGCAAAATGCGGAACTGCTGGATATCCTTTTGCCCAAATACAGCTATATCGGGCTCTATGATGTTGAATAACTTATTTACGATAAGCAGGATTCCCTCAAAAAAGCCGGGCCGTGAACCTCCATCCATATATTTATTAAGCTCATCAACTTCGATACTCAAAAATTGTCGACCTGTATACATAATATCATCAGAAGGAGCAAAGACAGCAGAAATACCTTCTTCTCTGCACTTAACCAGATCATCTTCCAATTCTCGGGGATACTCTTCAAAATCCTCGTCAGGAGCAAACTGCTCGGGATTCACATAAATAGAAGCAATAACTTCATCGGCATGTTTTTGTGCGAGACGAAATAACGAAAGGTGCCCTTCATGGAGGGCTCCCATCGTAGGGACAAAGCCTATCGTTTTACCATCTTGCTTTAGGGATTTCACCCTCTTACGTATGTCATCGATGCTTTTTATTGCTTCCATAATAGCCCAAAAAATAAGGGTTTAGCGAACTAAACCCTTATTCATAATAATTCAGAATTATATTTCGGCTGTACTATACTGCCCGATTGGGATCAAAGTTCTCAAGCAGTTCTTTTACGCGATTGAGGAATGCTCCGCCGTGCGCGCCATCAACAATACGGTGATCGTAACTCATGGAGAGATACATCATATGACGGATCGCAATAACATCGCCCTCATCCGTTTCACGGACAACAGGGCGTTTTTCGATAGCGCCCGTTCCAATAATTGCAACCTGGGGTTGGTTAATAATAGGAGTACCCATAAGGTTTCCTACACTTCCGTAGTTGGTCAGCGTTATGGTACCGCCTACCAGATCATCCGGACTCAAGTTCTTATTCCGTGCCTTGATAGCCAAATCCTTAACTGATCGGGCCAAGCCTACCAGGTTCTTTTCTTGTGCATGCTTAATTACGGGAACAATAAGTCCGCCTTTTCCGCCTTCGCCCAGCGCTACCGCCAGACCAAAGTTAATATCGCGCTTCAGTATAATTTCATCATTCTCCTCATCAACAGAACTGTTAATTAATGGAAATTCACGAATTGCCTGGATCATTTTCTCAATAAAGAGCGGCGTGTAGGTCAACTTAATGCCTGCCCGATCCTGGAACTTATGCTTATTTGCTTCGCGCCAGCGGACCAAGTTTGTGACATCGACCTCAGAGAAAGTGGTTACATGTGCAGATGTCTGCTTAGAGCGAACCATATGCTCGGCAATCATCTTACGCATACGATCCATTTTGATACGCTCTACATTTTCGGCGGGACGTTGAATATCGAGCTCCCCGGCAGAAATAGAACGTTGTTCACCTTGAGAAGGTGTTTTCTTTGTACTTGGTTTGCTAAGTTCACTTGCAGCTTGCTGTGTTGCAGCTGGCTGAGCTTTTCCGGCTTTACGATCCTCAAGATAGGCCATCACATCCTCTTTGGATACGCGCCCGCCTTGCCCGGATCCTTCAATACTTTCCAGTTCTTCCTGGGAGATCCCTTCTTCCTTCGCGATAGATCGAACCAGTGGAGAATAAAACCGTCCGTCACTACCAATTCGCTGCGGTTCCGTTCCGCCGCCTGATGGAGCACCATCAGAAGAAGTAGAAGTCGGCTCAGGCTGAGAAGTGGATTCGGTTTCAGCCGTTGCTTGCTTACTTTCTTGTTTTGTACCTGCGCTTGACGCAGTAGCAGACGAACCTGAAGCGACCTTTCCTGTTGCAATAACGGCAATGGCCTGTCCCACCTCAATAGTATCGCCTTCTTCGGCCAGCTTTTCTACAAGCGTTCCGGCCTGTGGCGAAGGAACTTCAGAGTCTACCTTGTCCGTTGAAATCTCAAGAAGGGTTTCATCCTCTTCTACTTTATCACCGATCTCTTTGGTCCATTCAATAATGGTCCCTTCCATTACCGACTCACCCATCTGGGGCATTTCTACCTCAATACGCTCGCCCTCTTCTTCAGAGCTATCGTCAGCAGCAGGCTGCTCTGCTTCTTGCTCGGCAGGCTCTTCATCAGCTTCCTGTGTGCTACCGCCGCCAGAAGTATCTACAGCATCAGCATCTGTTTCAATAATTGCAATTGCCTGTCCTACTTCAATAGTGTCGCCTTCTTCGGCTAACATTTCTACGAGCGTCCCAGCCTGGGGCGAGGGAACTTCAGAATCCACTTTATCAGTGGAAATTTCCAGAAGAGTTTCATCTTCTTCAACAGTATCACCGATATCTTTCGACCACTCGATGACAGTTCCTTCCATTACCGATTCGCCCATTTGGGGCATTTCTACTTCAACTCTGGCCATCGTTACTCAGATTAAATCATTAAAATTTCCGGATAGAATATCCTTATCAAAAATAGTGCTGTTTAAGTTGTGCAAAACAGCCCTCAAAGATCACAATAAATGGGATTAGATCAAAATGATTAGCAAGAGCAAACAACAATTTAAATAACCAATTAGTTAACACTAGATATTCTTCTTAATGCTTTTAGCATGTTACTATGCCAAGAGACGCCAGAGCAGAAGGATACAACTTGCGGTAAATAAAATGCCAAAAATTGGGAAAATATGATCTGCCAGCCAATCCGGTAAAAATATATCAGCTACAGAACCAACCTCTGCCCCCTGGTCTTCGGCAAAAACGGTTAAGGGACAGCGCCAGTTATTAAGCATGAGTGCCAGCAATTCGATTACAGCAATACCAAATGCGATCCATGTTAACACGGTAATATGATCCAATATTGCGGTAATTAATACATAGATGGTGCTGATGCCAATCAGAAAGAAGAGCAAGGAATGAATAAACTTTATGTAGAAGACGGTCTTTGACATTTTTCGCTCTTTACGTCTGGTATATACTGCCTAACTTCTTTTTACGAGATTATACAAGAGCCTGATCCAGATCTTCCAGCAGATCATCGGCGTGTTCCAATCCTACACTAATGCGAATTAAGTTTTTAGGGGTGATGGAATCTTCTCCCTCACTGCTTCGGCGATGCTCCCAGGTACTTTCCACTCCTCCCAAACTCGTAGCACGACCGATAAGCTTTGATCGTCCCACGATATCAATTGCATCATCGGCATCACCGTCAACCAAAAAAGAGATCATACCCCCAAAATCAGTCATCTGCTTTTCGGCAACTTCATGCCCGGCATGGGTAGCTAATCCGGGATAAAATACTTTTTCTACCTTGTGATGATTCTGTAAAAAGCGAGCCAACAATTCTGCATTTTCATTGTGGCCTCGCATGCGATAAGGCAACGTCCGCGTACTACGAGCCAGCATCCAGCAATCATCAGGCGAAGGCACCGCGCCCCCTACCCGCTGGACCATTCTTATTTTCTCAAAAATACCGTCTTGTTCAGCACTTACAATCGCACCTCCCAGGATATCACTGTGTCCTCCAAAATATTTTGTAGTGGAGTGCAATACAAGGTCAGATCCCAGGTCGAGAGGCTTTTGGTTGATGGGTGTTGGCCAGGTATTATCAACACAAACTAATGCTCCATTTTCATGTGCCAGACTTGTAATCGCTCCAATATCCATAATATTCATCATCGGGTTTGAAGGCGTCTCTACCCAAATAAGCTTCGTATCACCGGTAATATGAGCTTTTATATTCTGCAGATCCGTCATATCAATAAAATCCGCCTTTAGCCCCCATGGCTGCATCAGCTCTTTAACCAGTTTACGATTTCCGGCATATACATCTTCCGGAATAATAATATGATTACCCGGCTCCAGCGCCTGAAAAACCGCTGAAGCTGCTGCTACTCCTGATGAAAAAGCTGCTGCCGCTTCTCCATCTTCCATCACCTTTAACACATGCTCCCACTGTACTCTATTGGGATTATCCAACCGGGTATAGTGCCAGTCATCCTCAGACCGTCCCTCTTTATCAAGTTCATATACTGTGGATCGATGAACGGGCGGCACGATATCGGGATTCTGATTAACTACCTCCATGGCAGCATGAATAGCTTTGGTCTTGGTATGCATTGTATGTTGGGGCTTAATTTAGTTTATAAACCAAAAATAAGTTACTAATATCACTACTGATGTGAATTAAACGATTTTAGCCATTGAAGACAATATTTCCGGACATTTTTTACCAGCCATATCCTTGTGACCTCTCCCATACCCAAAAGGCAAAGTCAACTTTCGTAATTTCATTTTTTGTTTTTGCCTTTTTGTTTCTCTTTGCACCTTTTGGCCTTGCCGAGCTGGACATTAACTATCGACTTTATATATGCCTGGGATACGGTTGTACATCTGCAGCTGCAATAGCTCTTAATTATTATCTAATTCAACCCGTACTCCCCAACCTTTTTAAAGAATCAACATGGACAGTCGGGTATCAAATCTTATGGATCGGTTGGATACTTTTCACTATCAGTATCTTCAATAGTATTTATTCGGCCTGGGTCGAGACTGCTCCATTCTCCTTTTCCCAATTACTAATATCAATTTTTTATGTCGCGCTTGTCGGCATTTTTCCTGTTACTGCTCTTATTCTAGTTGACTATTTACGGCTGTACCGGAAACATGCCAACCGCGCCGAAGAGCTGCAGCATAAACTTTCAGCACTTTCCTCTGCAAATGGAAATACTTTGACATTCATTTCTGAAAATAAAAACGAACGGCTTCAACTAAAACCAGATGAGCTTCTGTATCTGACCTCCGCAGACAATTATGTAGAGATTGTATATCGAATAAATTCGGATTTAAAAAGGAGCCTGCTACGCGGTACATTAAAAGGTTTTGAAGATCAACTCAAAGAAACGGGAGTCATCCGATGCCATCGTTCCTATATCGTTATATCTCTCACAAGTCGTCAATATTTCGGGGAACGCTCAAGGCTACTCTTTAAAACTTCGTGGCACCGATTTTTTTGTTCCGGTCTCCCGTTCTTATGCTGATCAGATTTCATCCAACAAAAATGGAGTTGGGGGTTATCTCTTGGCTGGGATATTCGCCCCACGCCTTCACCTTCCTTTGTGCTCCGAACTAATCTGCGTTACACTCCTTTTTTATCACTTCCAACACAGGTTGGCAGCCAACTTTGGTTCGATCACCTGGAAGTAGATTTTATTCAGGTCGTCATATATCCGCAGAGAATATTATAAATATCATACACTAACGCTGAAAATCCACACCATATGACTTCATTCTTTTTAGCAACTCATATTCTATCGGGATTCACTGCCTTGGTAAGCGGAGTATTTGCCCTCTTTCAAGAAAAGGTGGAAAGCGTCATGTGATGGCAGGTCAACTCTATGTTGGAAGTATAACGGCCGTTACTGCCACTTCGTTATATCTATCGATTGTTCGCCCCAATATGTTTTTGCTGCTCATAAGTATCTTCAGTTTCTATCTGACGTGGAGTGGTTTCCGGGCAATTCACTGGAAGAACAAACCGATGGGCACCATTCCTTATATCTTCAACCTGGTATTAACCGGAGCCGTAGCTCTGTCAGGCCTCGCTATGATAGGACTCCCGGTCGCCGTTTGGTCAGGAATGGAATTCCCATCAGTTATTAGTAGATTCGACACCGTATTATTGGCCTTTGGCCTTATCAATACCACCATGTCGGCTTTTGATCTGATTAATCTTTATCGTCCTGCTCACAACAGTAAATTTTGGTAGTTGTATCAACATATAGGAAGAATGGGAGGAGCTTTTATAGCAACGGTAACCGCCTTTCTTGTGGTTAACGTCCATTTTTACCCCAACTGCTTGTCTGGCTAGCTCCCGCCATTATCGGTTCTCCACTGATTGGATGGGACATTCAAAAATACAAATCAAAACTAAGTGGTTCGTCAACACTAATGAACTAGCTGATGAAAAGTACCCTCCTTAACCCCTTTGGGATAAAGGAGAAAGAATCTTAAGGATATATATGTGGGACGATTTGGCAAATCGTCCAGCACACAATCTTTGCTAGTTTTTAGACTACCAGCAACATAACTATTGTCAAACGATAAGTTGGATATGGGAGAGGAAACACCATTAGTGACCCAAAAGGTTTTGTTGCAAAAGTTCTCTCGGCCAAAGGGAACTGCACCTACGCAGACCTCCCGGAAATTTCGCCTGCCGATAATAAACCTCTGGGCTGGCTTGTGGATACTCTTTTTGGCCCTTTTGGGGTAAGGCAGAAGGAACCTTAAGGATAAATATAGTGGACGATTTGGCAAATCGTCCCACATACTGTCTTTTTTGGCTTCATAAATCAGCGGCAGTAGCAAAGTAAATATGATTGCAAAGCTGTGGCACAAGCACCCTTGCTCGTGCAAATAAAAAACCTAGGCCAAGTTTGACTACCCAACTCCCTCTCGACAATTAGATACTAGCCATGCTCAACAAAAAGTTACCACAGTTGAGAAAAATTGATAAGATCTATTCAATCCTCCTGTCCTCCTTCTCCAAGGAGGAACTTTTTAAGGCAACTAACCCCACAGTCCCTCTTGGAGAAGAGGGATTTAGGGAGATTGACTAATGAACCACTACAGCCAATTCACCTTCCTTTTATCAAGAAAAACTTATTTATTAGTTTTAACATGCATCTAAGAGAAATGAGTAAAAACAGATCTCACTACAACAAGGACCATAAAGAATTAGCCAGAAAACTTCGGAAAGACGGCACCAGAGGGGAGACTATTCTTTGGAATGAGGTTTTGAAAGCCAAAAAGATTCATGGATATCAGTTTAATCGACAATTCTGTATTGATAATTATATCGTTGATTTTATATCTCGAAAACTTAAGCTAATTATCGAAGTGGATGGTTATTCTCATAGATTTAAACACAAAGAAGATAAACTTCGGGATAAGAACTTGTCATAACTTGGGTATATCGTTGTACGAATTTCTGAAAAAGAAGTCCGAAACGACCTAGACAACATAATTCGAATACTAGAAAGGCATCTGTCTGATGTATGAAGTTTGCTCTTTAGATACTACGCGAACTAAAAAGGGAGACTGCCGCGGTCTTCCGAAAAATCACCGGAATCCCTCGCAGTGACGCTGCTTTTAAATCATTAAAACCAACGGCTGTCATTGCGAGAAGTGCCGTGGGTTGGCGGGACGACACGGCAATCTCCCCGAAGAAACTGACTAATGCATGAAAGGTGCCCTTTATCCTACTACTATGCCCTAATCCTCCTGTCCTCCTTCTCCAAGAAGGAACTCCTTAAATTAGGTTTCAACCAAAGTCCCTCTTAGAGCCGTGACCGACTGCCGGTGGTAAGAGGAATTTAGCTTGCACTACAAAGCCTTGTGCATAGTAGAGCGGCAAAACAAGATTATAAACACAACTCTATCAGTTTTTATCTGTACTAATCTGTGGCCCTTATCACTTTAATCCGTTCCAACACCGGCGGGTGCGAATAATTCAAGAACACATAAAAAGGATGTGGAGTAAGGTTCGACAAGTTGTCTTTCGATAGCTTCTTGAGAGCCTCAACCATCGGTTCTTTGCGAAAGGTCGTAGCTGCAAAATTATCTGCCTCAAATTCGTACTTGCGCGAAAGCACCTGCATAAATATCGACACAATCATGTCAATAGGGGCATAGAGCATCCCAAAGAAAATAAGTCCGACATACACTGACATCTGCTCCATATAAAAAGCATCATACAAGCCTTCCGAATTAAGAAAAATGGAAAGCAGAAAGAACATAATGCCCGTCTGCGCAATGCTGATTACCATATTTTTAATAATATGCTTTTTCTTATAGTGCCCGATCTCATGAGCCAGCACGGCCACCAGCTCATCTTCCGTATGATTTTCAATCAGGGTATCATACAGTGCAATGCGCTTATTCTTACCGAAACCGGTAAAAAAGGCATTGGATTTACTGCTTCGTTTTGAACCATCCATTACGTACACCCCCTCAAGGGCAAAGTTCACCTTATCGGCATACTCTCGAATCTTCTGTCGGAGTTCACCTTCTTCAAGGGGATCAAAATCATTAAACAGAGGCATTATCCAGGTGGGGGCTACGAACTGTATAAACAACGTAAAGGCTGTTACTGCTCCCCAGGCATAGAGCCATGCATACTGGTCGATATAGGTAAAGAACGCCAACAGGCCGGCAAGCAGCGGGCCGCCAAGTAGAATTCCTAATCCCAACCCTTTCAAAAGATCCAGAACAAACGTTTTAGGAGTTGTCTTATTAAATCCGAAGCGTTCCTCAATCACAAAAGTAGAATACAGACTAAAAGGAAGTGACAAAATGCTTTTGGCCAACAATAACATCCCGATATAAGTTAAACCGGTCCAGATGGTGCCCAATTCCCAGCCACGAACAATTTCATCCAGCCAGTTGAATCCTCCGGCAAACCAGAAAACCAGCAACAAAACCAGGTTAAAGCTGGAAGTTAACAACCCAAACTTTGTCTTTACTTTAGTATACTCTTGCGACTTTTCGTACGTCTCTTCATCATAGACATCGCTGAACTCCTCCGGTAAACTTTTTTCCAACGATTTTAGGTTATAAAAGTCCGCTGCAAGGTTAAGCACGAAATCAATAAGCAGCGTTGCTAATATGATGATTGCAAAAATATTCATCTTCTATAGGGTATATATATGATCAGAAATCCTGTGAACTTACAATTAACAAAAGTACAAATTATTATTAGGCTATGTAAGATTATCAATACTATGATTTTCCTGTAAGTAGCTTATGTTATAACCTCAGATGAAAATAAATCTATTAATCTTAAAAACATCTGCTTTAGTATGAATTCTGACTTTACTAATCGACATATCATCGTCACCGGAGGAGCGGGTGCCCTGGGCTCAGCCGTCGTACAATTGTTACTTAATGAGGGGGCTAAATGTAGTATACCCTGCTATAATACAACCGAAGAAGAAACTTTTAGACTGCGTAATCACGCCAATATTTTTACCAAAGCGAACATTGACCTTACCAATGAAGAGCAAACCCAAACTTTTTATGATGATGCTATAGCACAGCAAGGGCCCCTTTGGGCTTCCATTCATATTGCAGGCGGATTTGGAATGGGGAATATTGAAGATACACCAATGAGTGATTTTAACAAACAGCTGCAACTCAATACCGTAACCTGCTACAATAGTTGTCGGGCTGCAGTGCAACGAATAAGGGAATCAAATTATACCGGGGGACGCATTGTCAATATTGCTGCACGACCTGCAGTGGAACCGCGCCAAGGAAAGGGGATGACCGCTTACACCGTATCCAAAGCCGGCGTTGCCGCCCTTACCCAATCCCTCGCTGCCGAAGTAATTGAAGATGATATTACCGTCAATGCTATTGCTCCATCTATTATTGATACCCCACAAAACCGCAATAACATGACCAACGCAAACTATGAAGATTGGCCCAAACCCAACCAACTGGCACAACAGATTGCTTACTTGGTATCGCCGGAAAATGAAGTGACTCGCGGGGGCGTTATTCCTGTTTACGGTAAAAGTTAGCTCACATTTTTTTGTTGTAGCTCTGTTCTGGCCCCATCTTGTTCTGAGGCTGTCCATAGGGGAAAAGACTTTTTTTGGGGGCTTTGCGAAACTAGTCACATCTTGTCATGCGGAACTTGTTTCAGCATCTCATATACAGTTATTAGCATTAAAACCGAGATCCTGAACTGAATTCAGGATGACATTACCGAGTTTTGCAAAGCTCCCTTTCTATAAGTAACAGCTGGAAGTTCGGCTGGGATTCTAAGAAAGGTTATGAAGCTTTTAAAATCAGCACATATTATTGACAGGCGTCCCTGGGATAGGCCAGATGTGGGTCAGCACGCCGGTAGTAAAGACTTGGGATTTTCGACCTTTAACCAGCCCAATTCCCCGTTATTTTTCAACCTCCTCTTGGTCTCCTCCTTCATAAGGAGGAGAAATGAATGTGCCATCTTCATAGGCTACAACAACAATAAAATATAGAACCCTGCTTTAGATGTATTGGGTTATAAATTTAGCACCTAACTCATAGTAAAGTCCCCCTCCTTATCATGTATAGGCCGGGGACACGGGTGGTTGCCAAACCACAACTCTATGAACTTCTTTATAAAGAGGAGAAATTTTTGATGGCAATTTAAGAACCATCACTAAAGCACTGGAAATACCAGCTACCCGAGCTTAATGGCTTAAACTGCACAGAAATAATATGAACCGCTTGGTGGAAGGCCTCGGGGAATTTCCTGGGATATTACTTCATCTTTCACTTACTAGTTGAACTCAGGGTACTGAAAGATTCTTTGGCAGAGCGATATCCAATTTCGATCATTTCTGCTGTGTTTTCAGTATCAGTTCGACTGAACTTTCCCAAATCAGGCTGAATGATGAGATCAATATCAAGGGGATTTACATGTGCCAAGTGAGAAAGGGCGATCTCGAGCGTATTATTCAGTATTCCTAAAATATTATTTGGTTGTTCATACTCCCGCCTGGCACCTAAATCTACGCCAATAATATAATCCGCTTCAAAAGCTTGTAAAGCAGATACCGGTACGCTCTCTTTCAACCCACCATCAACCAAAAGGCGACCGTGATACCGAACCGGCTCAAAAAGCACCGGAATACAAGTGCTCGCCTTCACCGCATCCGAGACATCCCCCTCATCAATAATCAGCTTCTCACCTGTGGAAATATCGGTGCCAATAACAGCCAAAGGGATATCAGCCTCTTCAAACGTAACATTTCCCAAATGGTTATCCAGCATCATTCCCAGTTCGTTATTGGTTAACAATCCCATTTTTGAAAGGGCAATACCCGACACATCCGGCCAGTCCAGGTCCAGAGCAATACTTTCAATCTCATCCACCGGCATCCCAAAGGCATATAAAGCGCTGACCATAGCCCCGATACTTGTTCCTGCCAGGTAATCAATGTTTATTTCTAACTCCTCCATGGCACGAAGCACTCCCACGTGAGCTGCGCCCAACGCAGCACCGCCTCCCAAGGCCAAACCAATAGAACTGTCATTCTCAGTCATAAATAATATTCTCTTTATCTGAATTCTTTTTAGTCCAAATTCTGTTCCAATTTAAGATGATAACTTTCAATATTACACTTACTTTAAGGTACCGAATTTCAGTAGTACCAAGAAGGTGCAAAATGTAATTCAATTTATAAATAAAAAGTTAAACTGAACTTTCTCTATGTCTCACCAAGGCATCCATCACATTACTGCCGTGGCCGGCGATCCCAAAGAAAATCACAAATTTTATACACAGGTGCTGGGCTTGCGAATGGTTAAAAAAACGGTCAATTTTGACGATCCTTCGGTTTACCACCTTTACTATGGCAACGAAACGGGCGAACCGGGTACCATCCTAACATTCTTTCCCTGGGAACACTTGAAAGACGGAGAACCGGATGCAGGACAGGTGGTGGCTGTATCGTTTTCTATTCCAACAACTTCAAAATCATTTTGGCTGCACCATCTCGAAGAACAGAAAATCGACTTTGAAGATCCTTTTGAACGATTTGGCAAAGAAGTAATTGGACTGCAAGATCCACACGGTTTACACTTGGAACTGGTATTGGATCCCGTGGCAGATAAGGCAGAGGGCTGGGAAGATGGACCCATTCCGGCTCGACACACCATTCGTGGCATCCACGGCGCTACCCTGGCCGAAGATAATTATGCAGGAACAGGTCGATTGCTTGAAGAGGATCTGGGTTTTGAACTCACCAATCAGTTTGAAAACCGGTACCTATATGAATCAAAAGCTGAATTTGGATCAACGATAGAGATTATTGATCAGTTTCCCCTCAATGGCAAACCGGGCAAAGGCACCGTACACCATATTGCCTTTCGCGCCGAAGATGAAGAAGAACAGGAACGGTACCGGAAAAAGTTATTGAACAAAGGATATTACCTCACGGAAGTGAAAGATCGAGATTACTTTAAATCGGTCTATTTCCACGAACCGGGCGGCATTCTTTTTGAAATTGCAACGGATCCACCCGGTTTTACCTGCGATGAAGATGTTGCTAAGCTGGGACAATCACTTCAATTACCCGATTGGCTGGAACATGAACGAACTGATATTGAGCAAGATCTACCCTCTTTAACTGCTTAACTTATTGCTACCATGTCTGAACACCGCGGAATTCATCACATTTCTGTCACTGCCAGCGATCCCCAAGCCAATTATGATTTTTATGTAAAAAAGCTGGGGATGCGAATGGTTAAGAAAACGGTAAACCAAGATGACCCCACGAAATATCACCTTTTCTATGCCAATGCCGAGGGGAGCCCGGGCTCTAGCCTGACCTTCTTTCCATGGCCCAATGCCCGGGAAGGGATCAACGGAACCGGGGAAGCTACTGCTATATCGCTGGCAGTGCCAAAAGATTCTTTATCCTATTGGCAAGAACATCTTAAAGAACAGAAGATTCCTTTCAGCGGTCCTATTAGCCGCTATAATAAACAGCACCTCTCTTTTAAAGATCCGGATGGCCTACAGCTTCACCTGGTTTTTGATGACCTTCTCTCAGATCCCAAAGGCTGGGAGAAATCACCGGTCCCTACCGAACATCAGATACAAGGATTCTGGAGCACTACCTTGGAGGTAGCTAACACTGAGCATACAGAAAACGTATTGACCTCCATTTTGGGATTTGAAAAAGATAGCTCTGAAAAGAACGCAACGCTCTATAAAAGCAAGAGCACACTCGGAAAAACCATCATTCTCAAACAAACCCCGGCAAGGCAAGGACAAAATGGGGCGGGCATTGTCCACCACCTGGCCTTCCAAACTGAGGATAAAGAAGATCTGAAAAAGCTGCGTCACGAGGTACTGCGATATGGCCTTCAACCGACAGAAATTACTGATCGCCATTTCTTTAAGTCTGTTTACTTTCGACTGCCAAACGGACTGCTTTTTGAAATGGCTACTAGCGGACCGGGCTATTTTGTGAATTCTGATTTTGATGCCGACCAAGCCGAAAAACTAGAACTGCCCCCGTGGTATCGCTCGCAACGAGACGAGATAGAAGCGGCCCTGCCAACTCTTAAAACCTAGCATCCTATGTCCCTTTTTCGCGTAGATCCCGACAACCCATTCAACGGGCCTCACCAACAAAATATGCAGGTAGTTACGGGCGGCCTATCTCCTAACGATGCCTCCATGGCAATGATTTTGACCCATGGACGGGGAGCATCGGCACAAAGTATGATGCTCTTTGCTGATGAATTTGAACGAGATGATATCCACTACCGGGCCATACAAGCAAGGCGTCACACTTGGTATCCCCGATCTTTTCTGGCACCCCGGGAGAACAATCAGCCCGGAATCTCCAGCGGACTGCAAGCTATTTATAATCAAATTAGCGAACTCAATAAAGCTGGAATTAATACTGACCATATCGCCCTGCTGGGATTCTCACAAGGTGCTTGCCTTACCACCGAATTTGCGGCCCGTCACCCACAACGTTTTGGGGCAATCATTGGATTTAGCGGTGGATTAATTGGCGACATGATTGACGAGGCCGCTTATGAAGGAGACTTAAAAGAAACACCGGTTTTCCTGGGATGCAGCAACGTTGACCCCCATATCCCCCAAAAAAGAGTGGAAGATACCGCCCGCATCTTACAGCAGTTGAATGCAGATGTAACAAAGAAAATCTACAAGGGAATGGGCCATACGGTCAATGAGGATGAGATCAAAGAAGTAAACAAAATATTAGAAAGCATATAGTTTACATACTGTATAATTACTCATTTTATCTTAGAACTTCTTTCTAAGTATATCTATCAATTTTTTAATATTTTCTTTGGACTCATCATCTATATCAATTCCACCATTTAGTACTTTCTCATAGAATAACTTTGCGTTAAGTACCTTATCCGTTTTTTTTGCTATCGTTGAATTCTTTTTTCTTTTATCATATTTGCCTGTCTCTAATATTGCCGAATGATATAGATCTTTACTTAAAACATCTTCAATTGCTGCATTTGCCAATGGTATTTTACCTATCATATCTTTAGTTGTGCACTCCCAATCCTTATCTAACTTCTTTTTTGCTTCTTTATATCCATTATCATTATCGAACAGATAATATATATCACAACCCCAGCCTTGGAGAATAGTTCCAACATGTGGCATATTAGTAGCCCCACCCCCATGAATTATATTGACTGAATTCTCATTCATAATTTTCATAAAAGCATTTAAATAATAGTAGTCAGAAGGACCTTCAACAATTATATTATTAATCTTATCAACATTACTTATTCCATCATTTATACCTAACCCTATTGTTGTTAAAACTGGCGTTAATGTTTCTTTATCCGAAACCTTATGTAATTTATTAGATATTGTAGTATTATTATTTTCTTTCAAAACAGCTCTAACTCTATGCAACCTATCATTACTAATCAAATAAGGGGAATGTGTTGAAAAAAGAATTTGTGAAGGCAAATCATTCAATCTCTTGATGATATCTTTCTGTGCTTTAGCATGTAAATAAAGACCAGGTTCATCTATCAAAATTATATTATCGTACTCTTCTTTTGTCTTCGCAGATACCAAAATATAAAAAGATAAATACCACTGTTTTCCCTTACTCCTCATGCTGGGCTTAAAATGCTCATTTTCTTCAGAAATAAAGAACAAGACTGTATCACTATCCCATTCTATTAAAACCTCTGACTGATCTTGTTTCCAATATTTTTGAAGCTCTTCATTGAATTCTATATTTAATCTTTTTTTATGATTAACCTTCTGTAGGTTCCCTCCTGACTTTATTAAACTTGTATCAATATCAGAAATTTTCTCAAATGCTTTAATCCATTTACTATTTGATAAATTATCGATTTCAATCTCATTAGGTAAGATATCATCAAAAGATTTAAATAAAACGAAATATGGCACATAGTGCGCAAGCTCAGTCGCATATCTTAAATCATCGTTATCATTTTTATTAATCTTGAGTAAGCTAATCAACTCATTAACTTCTTGGGTTAAAGTATTTACATTGCTAACATGACTATTGTTATTTAATTGATTAGTATATTGCTTGAATCTCTTTATTGAATCTTCAAGATTGTTATAAATGACCTCAGGAAGTTTAACTTCAGCCTGTCTTGACACATTTTCATCATGCAATATGTTAATCTCACTAGTTTTCTTTTCTATATCTTCCCTAACTTTATATCGTGCCTTTTTAATTTCTAATAATCCTATTTGGCGCAAGAATTCTTCATCCAAAAAATAATTTGATGAAAAATCTTTTGTCAAAGTCAGCTCCAATTCATTTTTGGACAACTCTTTAATCTCTTCTGTTACTTTAAAGGTAGGAAGCTCTTCATGACCAATTCTTAGGGTAAGCTCAATTCTCGGTTCTCCATCTTTATGTACCGGTATATGATCTTCAGAGAATTCTTTATCTACGTTAAAGCACTCCAATGCTTCAAGAACATTAGACTTTCCTGACTCATTTTTTCCTGCTAAAATCGTTAAATCCCTTGACAAATAGCATTCCCCTGAATCAATAATTGATTTAAAATTAAAGATTCTAAAACTAATTAACTCCATGACAAATAACTTTGATTACAAATTAAAAATACACTCTTAATAAAGAGTATGTATAAAAAACATTTTGATAATGTCTCCCTAATAAAAATTCTGATCAAACCTACTCCATGGCTTCCAGGGCTTTGTCGATCATCTCTGATAGTACTTTTACGTAACGGTCTCCCAACTGCTCGCTCTGCAGACTATTAAGGCTTCTCCATTTATCCTTAACTTCCTGGGCAACGCGTCCCCCCTTTGCTGTTGAAACAACGGATGTAGCACGTCCTTTCGATTCCCGCTCAACCAGTTCGCGCCGCTCCAGCTTTTGCACCAGTCGTGTTATGGTAGAAGGCTTAAGGTGCAGGCGCTCTGCCAATTTGCTCGGCTGTATCCCCGGATCATTTTGAACCAATAGTAATAATAGCGCATGCGACGATGATAACCCTACCGAAGCAAAGACCTCATCGGCTTGTCGCGTAAGCTTTCGGGAAAAAGCTGCTGCTAAGAAAAAGAGATTCCCTTCAAGAATGTCATCGTTGTTTTCTGCCATAACAATTATTTTGGCTGTGCATGCAAATCAATATAGTGATCCATGAGAATTTTAAAAACAAATCCCACTACAAACCGATTCCTTTGTACAAAAAAACGGATCAACCGTTCTATCCCGGGCACCTATTACTCTATATCGATATCCCAGATCCGCTCACAATAATCACGAATGGAACGATCAGAAGAAAAGTGTCCCATCTTCGCAACATTTAAAATTGCCTTTTTATTCCAGTCGAAACTATTTCGGTAATTCTCTTCTACCTCCTTCTGCTTGTCGATATATTGTCGGAAGTCTGCCAGTACCATAAAATAGTCGCCCTGGCTAAGTAAAGCATTGGTGATAGGGTGAAAAAGGTCCGGAGTTTCGGGGGTGAAATATCCCTCATGTATCTGGTCTACCACCTTCTTTAGCTCTTCATCCTCCTCGTATATCTCCTGTGGATGATAACCACTGTTGCGCACCTCTTTAATTTCATCCACGGTGTGCCCGAAAATAAAAATATTTTCATTCCCCACCTGTTCACGGATTTCAATATTTGCCCCATCCAGTGTACCAATCGTTAGCGCGCCGTTGAGGGCAAACTTCATATTCCCCGTGCCCGAAGCTTCCATTCCTGCTGTAGAGATCTGTTCAGAAAGATTGGCGGCAGGAATCATCTTTTCGGCCAGCGACACACTATAATCCGGTAGAAAAAGCACCTTTAGCTTAGGTGCCACATCCGGATCATTATTAATAACCTCGGCTACACTGTTAATCAATTTGATATGCAGCTTGGCCATCGTATAGCCCGGAGCCGCTTTACCAGCAAAAAGCAGTGTTCGTGGCGCAACATCTGCATTGGGATTTTTCTTCAGCCTGTTATATAGCGCGATGGCATGCATAATAGCCATTAACTGACGCTTATACTCATGGATCCTTTTGATCTGGATGTCAAAAATAGAGTGGGGATCTACCTGCACGCCCATCGTCTTTTTAATATAGCCGGCCAGCTGTTGCTTATTACGAAGTTTGATCTCTTTAAACTGCTCCTGAAATTCTTCATCGCCGGCAAACTTCTCCAGCTGCTGCAGCTGTTCTAAATTTGTAACCCAATCACTGCCAATATTATCAGAAATAAGTTCCGATAATTCTCTGTTACACTGCCGCAGCCATCGGCGGGGGGTAATGCCGTTTGTTACGTTGGTAAACTTTTGGGGAAAGTGGTCGCTAAAATCACTGAAAATAGTTTTCTTCATCAGCGAGCTGTGCAACTTCGAGACCCCGTTTACTTTTTTCGCCCCCACAATTCCAAGGTGGCCCATCCGTACGCGCGACTCCATCTCATTACTAATAATCCGCATATCGTTCTTCTTGCTGTTCGCGCTACGATCACCGCTTACCTCAATAGTATTCAAAAAACGACGATCAATCTCGCGAATAATCTGTGTATGTCGAGGAAGCAAATTTGACATCAACGACAGTGGCCACTTCTCCAGTGCCTCCGGCATTAACGTATGATTGGTATAGTTGATCGTCTTTGTCGTAATCTCCCAGGCCGGTATCCATTCCAAACCCTCTTCGTCCATCAGCACACGCATCAACTCCGGAATCGCCAGGTTCGGATGCGTGTCGTTACATTGAATCGCCATCTGTTCGGGAATCTTAGACAGGTCTGAAAACTGCTTTTTAAAGCGCACCATGGCATCCTGCAGCGAAGCCGAGACTAAAAAATACTCCTGTTTCAGCCGCAGCTCCTGTCCCTTGAATACCTTGTCATTGGGATACAACACGCGCGAGATATTCTCTTCCAGCAGATTGTTGCGTACTGCATCAATATAATCTCCCTGGTTAAAGCTTTTAAGATCAAAGCCTTCATCAGACGTTGCCTTCCACAGACGCAAGTGGTTAACCACATCATTTTGATAACCGGGAATAGGGGTATCATAGGCCAGTGCTGTCACGTTATGGGTATTCACCCAGTCAAAATGGAGGCGCCCGTTGCTATCCTCATGGGCCGTAGCCTCTCCATAAAAACGAACCCGGTATTTCTTCTTGGGACGCACTACGCTCCACGGGTATCCATACTGCAACCACATGTCGGGCTTCTCTACCTGCCAACCGTTTTCAATATCCTGATCAAAAATACCGTAGTCGTATCGAATGCCATAGCCCAGCGCCGGTACGCCCAGGGTAGCCATCGAATCCAGGAAACATGCGGCCAGCCGCCCCAGCCCCCCGTTACCGAGCCCGGCATCAGCTTCGGCTTCGCGCACCTTATCATAATCAAGCCCCAAATCTTCAATCGCCTCGGCCACCACATCCTGCACTCCCAGATTAATGAGCATATTATCCATCAGCCGCCCAATAAGATACTCCATCGACAGGTAGTACACCCGCTTCGACTTTTGGGCATAATAGCTTTGCTGGGTGTTAATCCACCGATCATGCAGGCGATCCATAACAGCCATTACCACACTTCTATAATGGTCCCACTCTGTGGATGAAAACTTATCTTTAGCCAATGTATAATGAAGATGCTGATGGATATCTTCGCGAAAGGCATCCACATCCATTCCCGTACGGGGGTTGTGCGAGGTGTCTGAAGGCATTGTCTGTAAACCCAATTATTGTATTTGTTAATTGGGTAATTAAATGCGAATACAGTAAAAATAAAAATCGAGCTTAAAAAGAAGTGCAAATCCCTTTTTAAAAAATAGCTGGTGCAAACTCAATATTGCACCAGCTATACAATGGGACTGTTAAAATTCAGTAACCCAGTTTATTACTACGAGCCCGGGCAGGTACCCCATTCAGGTTTATTACTCTCTGTAAGTGGACTTCCTGCGGAGAAGTTAGAAGGTTCTGAAGAAATATTAGATACACACCAGCTGCTAATATCCTGATTAAAAGATGCTGCATCTTCGAACATTGAAGTCATGCTCGTTACATTGCTCACGTCCCAGTTGGCAATATTTCTATTAAAGGAATCTGCATGCTCAAACATACTGCTCATAAATTCAACACTGCTTACATTCCAACTACTGATATTTCCATTGAAGGTATCAGCCCCAGCAAACATTGACCGCATATCTGTAACACTGCTAACATTCCAATTGCTGAGATCTCTATTAAATGAATTTGCCCCATAAAACATATCCTGCATATCCGTTACTTTGCTCACATCCCAGCCACTGATGTCTGAGTTAAAGGAAGACGTTTCACTAAACATATTCTCCATATTCGTTACATTGCTTACATTCCAACCACTAATATCTCCATTAAAGGCTGAAGCCTGATTAAACATGTTATCCATGTCTGTAACAGACGAGACATTCCAGCTACTAATATCTCCATTGAAAGTACTATTTCGCTCAAACATTCTACTCATTTTCGTTACACTGCTGACATCCCAACTGGTGAGATCTCTATTAAAAGCTGTGGCTTCATAAAACATCTCACTCATATCTACTACATTACTCACACCCCAGTTGCTGAGATCTCTGTCAAAGGAAGTTGCACGGAAAAACATAGCACTCATATCGGTTACACTGCTCACATCCCAATGACTAATATCACCATTGAAAGTATCCTCACTACCAAACATACCACTCATGTCCGTTACTCCACTCGTACAGGTTGTTTCGGCATTGGAAGTAGTAATCTGGGATTTGCTGCGTTTGGTATAAGTAACGCCATCCACTTCTCCGGTGTCACCCACACTGGCATCCTCACACTTTACTGTCACTCCGTTTTCAGCCAAATAAAATGGAGATTGCTCTTTAAACACAGCCATTACTTCTTTGGCCCCATCCATCGTAATTTGCTGGGGATTTTCACTGCCGGTTAGATCTTTGGTCCACTCTACAAACTCCCAGCCGGTAGCAGGATTGGCCGTCAATTTCACAACAGTACCGTGCTCGTAATCTGTGGATTTTTGTTGAACGATTTCCTCATTTACTGATCCATCACCATCTGTGGTAACGGCAAGCTCATAGCTTTTTACTTTAAAGTTGGCTGTAATAGAATAATCTTGATCTACTGTCAATGACAACGGATTGTCAGAACTCTCTACATCGCCGGTCCAGCTGGTAAACATATATTCTTCGTTGGCATTGGCATCAATCTCAATTTCTTCCCCTTCATCATAGGTGTTTGAACCTGAGGGAGAGATCGATCCCCCTTCGGTAGAAGACAGATCAACCGTGTAGGTGGTTGTTTCGCCTTCATCTCCCGGACCGGTCCCCGAATCGCCGCACGCGGCCAACATGAATCCTGTAAATAAAAGTGTGATAAGTAGTTTGGTTAGTCGTCTCATTATGATATTCTTAGTTTTTTTAGTGGATTAAGCCGGCCTTTTTACGGCTGGCAAATAATTATCAATTGTTTTCTATGTACCGGGACAAGTTCCCCACTCCGGTTCATTACTATCTTCAAGCGCACTGAATGATGAAAAACCACCGGGCTCTGATGTGAAATTTGATACACACCAGCCGCTGAGATCTTGGTTAAAAGATGTAGCATTATAAAACATCGTCTCCATATCTGTAACTCCCGAGACATCCCAATCGCCTATATCTCTATTGAAGCCCTCAGCATCGGCAAACATAGTGTTCATATCGGTTACATTAGACACATCCCAGTTACTGATCTCCCCGTTAAAGTTGATAGCATCATGAAACATATCACTCATATCTTCCACACCGGATACATCCCAACTGTTGAGATCCTGATTAAACGCCTCGGCACCTTGAAACATGCGCTTCATACTTTCTACACTACTTACATCATCTCCCCAGCTGTCGATATCCTGATTGAAAGAAGTAGCATTCCAAAACATCGCACTCATATCCGTCACGCTGCTGACATCCCAGTTGCTCAAGTCACCATTAAAGGCAGTAGCATCCATAAACATAGATCCCATATACAAAACACCAGAGACATCCCAACTGCTGATATCCCCACTAAAGGCCTCGGCACCTTGAAACATTTTAAGCATATTCGTAGCACTAGACACATCCCAGTGGCTGATATCCTGGTTAAAAGACTTAGCATCATGAAATATAGCAGTCATAGTTGTAACACTGCTGACATCCCAACTGCTAATATCTTCGTTGAAATCCACAGAGTCCCGAAAAACATAACTCAAATCCGTAATATCACTTGTGCAAGTGGTAGAGGCATTATCTGTGGTAATCTGATCGGCAATGCGCTTAGTGTAAGTGACATCATCTACCGTACCGGTATCGCCAACGCCGGCGTCTTCACACTTGATAGTCACACCGTTTTCGGCCATATAAAATTTTGCTTGTTCCTCTTCGAAGACGGCCGTTACCTCTTTAGACTCGTCAATGGTAATCTGTTGGGGATTCTCTGTTCCTGTCATATCTCCTTGCCACTCCACAAAGATCCAGCCGCTGGCGGCCTCGGCGGTTAGTTCTACAGTTTCTCCTTCATCATAGGGGCCATCGGCTGACCGAGAAACAGCCCCCCCTTCTGATGGCGTTACGGTGATATCCATGCTGTAGGTGGTTGTTTCACCTCCATCGTTGTCTCCATTACCGTCATTGCCGGGACCGGTGCCGGAATCGCCGCACGCAGCCAACATGAATCCTGTGAATACAAGTGTAGTAAGTAGTGTGGTTAGTCGTCTCATCATGATTTTTTTTCATTCCTTTTAAATTTTTTTCCGGGATGACCAATCCTTGATTGGTTGGTCATCCTGTTTGCATATTCTACTTATTGGAACATGCGTTTGTGCTCCCCCAATTCGGGAGTTTGACACTGCCTTCAAAACCGGCACCGGCATCAAACTCAGTGGGCTTTGTACCAAACTGACTCACACACCAACCGTTTAGATTTTGATCAAAGTCTACAGCGCCCTTAAACATTTTATCCATATTATTTACGCCTGACACATCCCAGGCTCCTATATATGTATTGAAGTTTATAGCGTCCCTAAACATGTTACCCATATTTTCCACACTGTTAACATTCCAGTCTCCGATATCCTGGTTGAACAATGTAGCACCAGTAAACATACTCTCCATACTTGCAACATTACTGACGTCCCAATCACTGATATCTTGGTTAAAGGATGAGGCATTCTTAAACATTCCATCCATATTCGTGACACTGGAGACATCCCAATCGGCGACATCTCCATTGAAGGCCGTAGCATCTTTAAACATATCCCGCATACTTGTAACATTACTGACGTCGTCCCAGCCAGAGAAGCCTCCTAAATCTTGATTGAACGAACTAGCACCTTCAAACATACTTGACATACTCTCTACCTTGCTAACATCCCAGTGACCAACATCCCCATTGAAGGCTGTAGCATTTTTAAACATGCCCCTCATATTTGTTACGTTACTGATGTCTTCCCAGCCCAAGATGCCTCCCAAATCTTGGTTGAATGAACTGGCACCGTCAAACATACGAACCATACTTTCTACACTACTGACATCCCAACTTCTGATATCCTGATTAAATGAACTGGCACCAACAAACATCCGGTTCATTTTCGTTACACTACTGACGTTCCAATCAGCAATATCCCCGTTGAAAGCTGTAGCGCCCCAAAACATGTTACTCATATTTTCCACACTGCTGACATTCCAGTCTCCGATATCCTGGTTGAATGATGTAGCACCACTGAACATTCCCACCATATCGGTAACATTACTAACATCCCAGGTGGCTATATCCTGGTTAAAGGATGAGGCATCACTAAACATATTATTCATTACCGTGACGCTTCGCACATCCCAGCTGCCAATATCCCCATTAAAAGCTTTAGCTTCCCAAAACATAGTACGCATAGAGGTGACACTGCTAACATCCCAGCTGCCAATGTCTTGGTTGAAGGCTGTAGCTTCATAAAACATACTTCGCATAGAGGTCACATTGCTCACGTCCCATCCACTGATATCTTGGTTAAAATTGATTACGTAGGAGAACATGTCTCGCATAGAGGTCACATTACTCACGTCCCATCTTCCTATATCCTGATTAAACCTAACTGGATTACTATAACTCCCACCAAATAAATCACTCATATCAGTTATAAGCGTGGTACATACCGCAGTTAGATCTTCGCCGTTGCTTATCTTTTGCTCCAGCAACGTTCGGTCCACGGCTTCATATTCTTTGCCGTATGAATCTCCGTTTAATATACCTTTCTGGCCGGGTTCGGCTTCGGGACATACAACGGTCACCCCATTTTTCGCCAGATAGAACAGGGGCTCAAAAACCGCCGTCACCTCTTTGGGGTTATCAACGGTAATTTCGGCAGGATTACTGCTACCCGTCAAATCCCCCTGCCATTCCACAAATCGCCAACCGTCTGCAGGCTCGGCCGTCAGCTGCACCGAAGTACCGTGCGTATAACCTTTGGCCTTGACTTCTTCTTCGGTTACCGAACCTTCGCCATCGGTATTCACCGTCAGATCATAGCTTTTTTCCTCAAAGACTGCTGTAATGCTTTTGTCCGCATCCATCGTAAATTCGGTCGTCGGTTGCGTACCATACAGATCGCCGGTCCATTCGACGAACTCCCAGCCGTCCGCAGGATCTGCCGTCAGCGTCACAGTTGTCCCCGGTTCGTATTCGCTCTGGTCCGGATTCTTGGTCACCAATCCCTGACCTGTTGTCGATAGGGACAGATGTACCGGACTCTTTTCAAAGACGGCGGTTACCGTTTTAGAAGAACCCACCGTAATTTCGGCAGGATTACTGCTACCCGTCAAATCCCCCTGCCATTCCACAAATCGCCAACCGTCTGCAGGCTCGGCCGTCAGCTGCACCGAAGTACCGTGCGTATAACTTTTGGACTTCACTTCTTCTTCGGTTACCAAACCTTCTCCATCGGTATTCACCGTCAGATCATAGCTTTTTTCTTCAAATACCGCCATGATATCTTTCTCTGAATTCACCGTAACTTCCATCGTGGGATGAGAACCTGAAATCTCACCGCCCCATTCCTTAAAAGCCCAACCATCTGCCGGTGAAGCCGTCAAGGTAACCGTTGAGCCATATTCATATTCAGTCTGGTCCGGATCTTTGGCAACAGATCCTTTGCCCGCCGTATTTAAGTTCAAAGAAAACGTCTCTCTTTCGAACACGGCTGTTACTGCCTTGGCCGTATCTACGGTAATTTGAGCAGGGATACTGGAGCCTGTTAAATCTCCTTTCCACTGCACAAACTCCCACCCCTCGGCCGCATTGGGAGTCAATTCTACGACATCCCCATATTCATAAGCTTTGGCTTTCGATACCACCTTCTCAGAAACGGCCCCACTTCCTTCGGTTGTTACTGCCAGTTCATAACTTTTCTTCTCAAAAACCGCCGTTATCTCTTTGGGATCATCAACCGTAATTTGAGTGGGGTTTTCAGTAGCTGTTGTGTCTCCTTTCCATTCAACAAACTTATACCCTTTGGCCGGTGTGGCAACCAGTTCTACTGCCGTACCGTCTTCGTATTCATTCGACTTCTGCTGTAACACCTTTTCCTGGATTGAACCTTCTCCTTCCACGTTGGTACTCAACTCATAATTTTTGGGCTCAAAGTTTGCGGTAAGATTAAAATCTTGGTCCA
Source organism: Fodinibius halophilus (assembly GCF_011059105.1). GTDB lineage: Bacteria > Bacteroidota > Rhodothermia > Balneolales > Balneolaceae > Fodinibius > Fodinibius halophilus. Next base: position 122,645 of record NZ_JAALLS010000003.1, read on the forward strand.
CCGTCAACGGCAGTGGATTTACATTCCCTTCCATATCTCCGGTCCAGCCGGCAAAAACATAGCCATCTTCCGGGTTGGCCAATAACTGTATTTCTTTTCCTTCTTCATACTTTCCTTCTGTCGATGGGGATACCGTTCCGGCATCTGTTGGGGTCGTTTCGACCGAAACCGCGTAAGTTGCAACTTCCTCCTTTTCATTATTCCCATTATTTTCATCGGGATCAGGTCCCGTGCCCGAATCGCTGCATGCGGCCAACATGAATCCTGTAAATACAAGTAGGATAAGTAGTGTGGTTAGTCGTCTCATCATGATATTATTTTTAGTATAACTTAAAGTTCGCCGACACTTTCGAAATTAGTCTGTAAACTTTACTGAAAAGGCATTGGTAATTCCTGTTCAAGACTAGTTTTAATCGCTCTCTGTTATTATATACGTGATAGGAATAAAAAATCCCTCATTTTCATCCGGATGAGATATTTTTTCTCTTCCAAATCGAAAAGGAGGGGAGGAAAGTGGTAAAGTTTTACTGCCTGGTACGTTTATAACTATTGAAAGCCGGGCGACTTCAAAAGCTCAAAACGGAGAGAAACAATTATTATCCCTTTCGGTAGATTCCATAATCCGGTTCAAAGCCGGGACGGGTTAAACTCGCAGGCAGGTCAAGCTCAAGAAATCCCTGGTAGGCGTTGGTTGCAACAAAATCCTGCTCAAAAATACCGTAGACTGCAGAACCACTGCCCGTCATAGAAGCATAGATGGCACCGAACTCATACATCTGGTCTTTAAGATTTCCCGATACATGAATGCGAGGGAACACCGCCTGCTCCAGGTCATTGAACAAGGTATACTGCCACTCATCAATAGGCTCTTCGGTAAGCGTCTTTTTGAGATCAAAATCGGGATCCGGGTTGGGCACACAATATTTATAGGCCTCAGCCGTACTGCTCTGTTTATTGGGATAACATGCCACAATCCAATGATTGGGCTGGATATCCAGCTCTTCGATTTCATGGCCAATACCTTTGCCAATCCCCGTCTTACCCTTAATAAAGAAGGGCACATCCGCCCCGATATTACGACTCAGGTCAATAAGCTCATCATCACTGAGTCCCATCTCTTCAATTTTGTTAAGCATCCGCAGCGTCAAAGCAGCGTTACTGCTTCCACCTCCTAGCCCTGCTCCTGTTGGAATACGTTTATCAACCCGAATCAGGTAATTGTTTTTGAGCCCCACATACCGATCCAGGGCCGCAATGGCTTTATTAATCAGGTTACTGCCATCGGTAGGGATCTCCTCATCGCTCAGCTCAAGCTTCATCTCCGGTGCCTGGCGAACCTCAAAACGATCGCGCCACTCCAGAAAACAGAAGCCCGTTTCAATAGCGTGATAGCCCGTTGGCAAGCGATCCAAAACATGCAGACCTAGGTTTATTTTTGCGTACGAATCAGCAATCCAGATTTCGTTAGACATCTTTATACATTCTTTTGAAACCCTGAGGGTCTCGTGGTTAAATAGTAGAAATTATGTTTGCAACAAATCAAAAAATACCTGGAGTTATTGTATAATTATTTTGGCTCCAAAACCTGCACTTTGATGCGGAATCTCGAGATCCTGAAAGAGATACTTCGACAAGCCAACCTATGCTAAGGTGTAATCTACCGAAACCCTTAGGTGTAGGTATGGCTTCGGCTGATAAACTCAGTACATGGTTCAGGATGACATCAAGCCTTATGACTTATCTACACTATGTTAACCAACATTTTTAATGTTACCTGACCAATAACAAATAACTATTAACTAACATACTCGTCTTTAATCTCCAGCATATAATTATAGGCAGCCTCATGCTCGTTTGGAATCTCCCCGTCTAATATGGCCTCTTTAATTGCATCCTTAATATCACCAATAACAGGACCGGGAGAGATATCCAGTGCATCCATAATTTCATCACCGCTTATCGGGTTGGTCCAATTACGCATGCGATCTTTCTCTTCTACGCGCTGAATTTTCTCTTCCACGCGATCAAAGTTCTGGTTATACCGTTTTACCTTGTAATCGTTCTTGCTGGTAATGTCGGCACGGCACAACAGCATGAGATCCTCGATATCATCACCCGCCTCATAAATAAGGCGGCGTACCGCACTGTCGGTCACCTCATCAGAAACCAACGCAATAGGCCGCAGGTGTAGCCGCACGAGCTTTCGCACGTAACGCATCCGCTCATCCAACGGTAACCCCAGTCGACGAAAAATTCCTTTAACCCAGTGTGCCCCAAGCGCATCGTGTCCATGAAAGGTCCAGCCGGTGCCCGGCTCAAACTTTTGCGTAGCCGGTTTGGCAATATCGTGCATGATTGCCGCCCAGCGCAGCCATAAATCACCGCCCTTTTTGGCAACATTATCAAGCACCTTTAAGGTGTGCCAAAAATTATCTTTATGACGAACTCCACGCACCTCTTTGACCCCGTGCAGCTTTACCAGTTCAGGGAAAAAGTGATGTAGCAATCCAGTCTTAAACAGATGAGCAAAGCCGATAGAAGGTTTCGGGGCCATCACAATCTTATTGAGCTCTTCGATAATCCGCTCTTTAGAAATAATTTCAATGCGGTCGGCCATCTCCTCAATGCCGCGATAGGTCTGCGACTCAATATCAAACTGCAGCTGTGTGGCAAACCGAATGGCCCGCATCATGCGCAACGGATCATCATCAAAGGTCTTAAGCGGATCTACCGGGGTTCGGATGAGCTGCTTTTTCAGATCCTGTATTCCCTCAAAGGGATCAATAAGCTGGCCGAAGTTGTCTTTGTTGAGCGACCATGAAAGGGCATTAATAGTAAAGTCACGGCGCAGCTGATCGTCTTCCAGCGTACCATCTTCCACAATAGGCTTGCGAGAGTCGCGGCTGTAACTCTCCTTGCGTGCGCCAACAAACTCAAGATCCATATTCTCATATCGAATATGTGCGGTCCCGAACTGCTTAAAAACAGATAAATTATCGGCACCCAGTCGTTCAGAAATCTCTTTTGCCAGCTCGATTCCCGACCCTATAGTCACGAAATCGATATCCTGCTCGTCGGCATCTTTAGTCCTGTTCAGGTAAAAATCACGTACATAGCCACCTACCACATACACATCCTGGCCTACGGCTTCTCCGGCCTCGGATATAACTTCAAATACTTCTTGGTGTTGCTCAGGGATATCTTCCACGGGCCCTTTCTTTGTTCAATAATTACTAGTCTGAAAATGAGCGTAAAAATAAGAACAAAAACGCTTGCTTTCAGGTATTCTTTGCTTAATCTTTTAGCCAACTGATCACCAACATATTACCGTGGAAAGATCACCGGCAAAAAAAGCGTTACTTATTAGCTTATTGGTATCCTTTGTGTCGTTAGGGTTAAAGCTCAGCGGCTTCTGGATTACCCGTTCTACCACCGCCCTTTCTGATGCTGCCGAATCCGTTATACACGTTCTGGCGGTCTCTTTTGTCTATTATGGATTAATGCTGAGCAACAAACCTGCTGATGACAAGCACCTTTATGGGCATGAACGCGTGGAATTTCTATCGGTTGGCGTTGAAGGAGCCGTCATCACCATAGCAGGTATTACTATTATCTATCAGTCGGTGGAGAACTACCTATTTGGCCACCATCTTAAAGAACTTATGAGCGGTGTTTACCTGATCGGCGGTGCAGGAATCATCAATCTTGTGCTTGGAACCTACTTGCTAAAAGTAGGTCGCCGCGAAGAAAATATGATGGTAATCAGCAACGGCAAACATACTCTTACCGATGTATGGACCAGTGCCGGAGCCGTGGCAACTCTGCTAATTATAAAGTTCACTAACTTTATAATTCTGGATTCCCTGGTCGCAATATTGCTGGCATTCTATATTATATATGAGGGGGGCAAGCTACTAAAATATGCAATCGATGGGTTGATGGATTCCCGAAATCCCGCTATCGATACTTCAATTCGCCAAGAGCTTTCCAAGGATTTCCCCGGATCAATGATCGATGTTCACAATTTACGACATCGTACAACCGGCAACACGACCTGGATAGAGCTGCATGCTGTTTTTGAAGAAGAAGTGAGCCTAAAAAAAGCGCATGACGATTCAACAATGCTTGAAAAGAATCTAATAAATGCGGTAAACGGAGATGTCATTGTCACCATCCATTTAGAACCGGAAGGACATCACGAAGAGGTGCACGATACATTAAAAGACGCCGACCAACAGCGCCCGCTGAAAGATTTTATTTGAGAGATAATATTGAGTAGTGAGTATAAAGTATTGAGATTGGCATGAGCAATTCTATCCATCGAGCATCTTTTCTTCCACCGCTTTTTCAATACGCTGCAAGCTGATTTCTTCTGATATCAGGAATTACTTTCCCTTACTCAATACTCATATCTCAATATCTCACTACTCAATAAGTTAAACCTCAACGCCAATCTTTGTATGGTCGCCCAGATGTACTTCTTGATCAACATCTTTCAGCTCGGTATGTCGACCGATGGTTGAATCCTCGATTGTACAGTCTTCAAGGGTTGCATGCTCCTGGATGAGGCTGTTTTTAACGGTACACTTCTTAAGCGTACTTCCTTCAGCGATACTTGCTTTAGGACCGACAATACAGTTTTCAAGCTCTACATCATCTCCAATATACACCGGAGGGATAATTTTTGTACCGGGAAAGCGATCTTCATCAATCTCTTCATACTCTTTTTCAACAATGATACCGGAAGTTTCGCGCCATGCCGGCAGTGTTCCACAATCCAACCACTGGTCAACCGTGGCTTTGCGAAATATTTTATCATCTTTAAGTAGTCGATCCAGGGCATCGGTGAGCTGAAACTCTCCGCCATGACCACGAACATCATTATCAAGCAGGTACTCAATTTCTTTTTTGAGCTGCTCTCCTTCTTTAAAATAATACACCCCAATGATAGCGAGATTTGAGATCGGCTCATCCGGCTTTTCGACGAAATCAGTAATCTTGCCATCTTGTTCTACGGCCACGCCAAAGCGGGAGGGATCTTCCACTTCTTTCAGCCAAACAACACTATCGGCATCCTCAATAGAAACGGAACCTTCCATATCAAATATAGTATCTGCAAAAACAATAATGCATTCTCCGCTCAAGTCCTCCTCTGCACAATAAACGGCATGGGCTGTTCCCTCGGCAGTCTCCTGCACGCGGAAGGTCGCCTTTGCTCCCTGACGATCACTCATCGCTTGCAAAGCATCCTTAATCTCTTGCCCAAAATCAGGCCCCAGAATAAATACAATTTCATTAATATCACGATCTAATGTTCGCGCAAATGTCTCTACAATACGCTCCACAATCATTTTTCCTGCTACGGGAAGTAAAGGTTTGGGAACCGTATGTGAATGGGGCCGAACTCTTGTTCCACGACCTGCCATTGGGATTATTAATTTCATATATTTCAACGAATTTTAGATGAAAGATTATCTAATTTGTTTAGCGCGTTAATATAACGGAAGTTCCATACTTTAGCGACCACTTGTCACTTATTAATTCTTTAATAAACAGCTTCAATTTGAATTGGTATTTACATTTTATTGATCTCCTCATTCTCGCCTTCGTAATTGTACTGGCGAGACATACCTTTCTAAGAGGACGTTTTTTCTTACATATCTTTCAGCAGCACGGTTATAAACTTAATGAGTACTGGCACTGGCTCTTCGACAATTGGAATAGGCGTGTAGTTACCCCGGAGCATATATTGTACAATATTGTTATCGTAGTTCTGCTCTTTGTTATGTCGAATACCGTAACAGGAAGTACCGCGATAGTTATTTTAAGCCTATTCGGCATCTTCTGGTTTGCCCCCTTTAACTACTACGGAAATGAGGAGGTTAAAAAGCCTCTTGTTTTCACCCCGCGAATGATTCGCCTCACCGTGCCTTTTGTAATTTTATCATTACTGCTTCCTATACTCGTTACTTATATCTCGTATAGCGGTCGTATTCCCTTTACCGGCTATGGACTCAAAAACCAGGGGCTGTATGCCGCTGACATGTACCTTCTGGGATTCGGATGGGTTTTTGCCAATGCCTTAATTCCCTTCCTTATATTTATAGCAGGGACCCTAACAAAACCGATAGAAGCGTATGTGCATCGTCATTTCATAAAGCTGGCCCAAAAAAAGCTCTCCCAAATGCCCGAACTTACGGTCATTGCTATCACCGGCAGCTATGGTAAAACCAGTACGAAATTCATGATCCGCGATCTGCTTAGTGAACGCTATGCGGTCTGCTCCACACCGGGCAGCTACAACACTCCTATGGGGATATGCAAAGTTATCAACAACGATCTGGAGGCTCAACACCAAGTGCTGGTACTTGAGATGGGAGCACGCTATGAAGGGAACATCGATGAACTTTGTGATATTGCTGAACCGGATATTTCGGTAGTTACCAATGTGGGCGTGGCACACTTAGAAACCTTTGGATCTCAGGATGCTATAGCACGTACAAAATCTACGATAGTAAGCCGAACCCAGCCCAACGGAAAAGCAGTACTCAATGCAGATGACAAACGCGTGCATGCTATGGCTGAACTCCGGGATGATCTGGAGATCACCAAAGTAGGGCTTGAAAAAGGCGACATACGGGGCACCAATATTCAGTATGGCCCCGATGGAATGCAGTTTACCGTTACTTCCAATGGAGATAGCGAAACTTTTAATATGAAACTTCTGGGCTCCCATAATGTCCAAAACATGCTATTGGCTGTCGGTGTTGCGAGAGCATTAGATATCCGCCTAACTACCATGGCGATGGCTGCGAGCAGAATAGCACCGGTAGAACATAGGCTGGAGCTTAAGAAACAGGGAGAGCTGACTGTTATTGATGATGCCTTCAACTCTAATCCCGTGGGGGCACGCAATGCTGTGGAAACACTCTCCGCATTTGATACCGGCAGGCGTATCATCATCACGCCGGGAATGATTGAACTTGGTGAACTTCAGGCAGAGAAAAACTACCAGTTTGGCGTGCAAATTGGCGAAGCTGATTTAGACTTGGCCGTTCTTGTAGGGCAACAACAAACCAAACCTATTAAAGAAGGGATTGCCTCTACCGACTTCGACATGCAAAAAGTACAAACCGTCAATAGCTTAAATGAAGCTAATGAGAAGGTTCAAGACTTTGCCCAGAACGGCGATATCATCCTCTACGAAAATGATCTACCTGATAGTTTTAACGAGTAAACATATTTTAATATAGATACCATCGCTCAAAGCGATGGTATCTATGTCTCAGATTTAAAATTTCACTTCTATCCCCAAGCCTGAGTTTAACATCCCAAACCCTCCAAAACCACTATCATCTAAGATAAAAACATTTAGTCCTGCTTCCCCAAAAATAGCAAAGTGCTCACTTAGGCTATAGGAGGTTCCAAATATAGCACCAGGACCAATAGTGGGATCTTCAAATTGTAAATGGAGATTTATCCCCCAATATGTATTTACGTCTTCCGTATCGGTCAATCCAAACTTCCTGAGATAGCTCACATCCAGAAAAAAGTTATCCCGTACACCAGATCGGTTAACATGGAAAAATCCAAGTGTCCGAATGGTATTATTCTCTCCAAAATTAAAGTTTGCCCCTACCATGGGAGAAATACCGCTTATTTTCATTGATCCGGTAATTTCTACATCATCTGTTTCTTGGCTATATACAGTTGGGGTTATCATTAAGGTACAAAGAAGAAATCCACAAAGGGTTAGTACGTTACTAAAAAATACTTTTTTGTCTCTAAACATATTGTAATACAATTTTAATAATTAGTTTGGATAAAAGGTTATTGAATAACCTATCAAAGCTGCTTATCAATCAGACGGTTAATCCCGATAAATGTTGTCACTCAGCTTGATAATAAAAATAATTTAATCCCTCAATGCTCAAGACCTACTTTCGGGCGAAAGAAATAAAAAAGTACCGCCACTAAAAGTGGCAGCACCGTGAAATGAATTTAGTCGGCCATTACTTTTTCGATTTCATCTCGCTCTTTGGGCACATCGGTCATATTTTCATACCCATCCTCGGTAATAATCAGATTATCTTCGATGCGTACCCCACCAAAGTCCATCATCTCATTAAGCTTTGAGGCATTCAAAAACTTAGAAGACTTCTCATCTTCCAGCGCCGGTTTTAACAGCGCAGGCACAAAATAGAGACCGGGCTCTATAGTCAGTGCCATACCGGGCTGCAGCGTCCGCCGCATGCGCAGGTATTTAATCCCGGGACGTTCAATCCGCTCTACTCCTTTGGGGTAGCCTCCTACATCATGCGTATCCAAACCAAGGAAGTGTCCCAGCCCATGGGGAAAAAATAGTGCAAAGATATCCTCTTCCATCAGGTCATCAATAGAGCCACTGACAATATCAGCATCTTTAAGTCCCTGCATCATCACGCGCGCCGCCAAAATATGCAGATCTTCCATCTTAGCATCCGGTTCGGAACCCTCAATAACTTGCTTTTGAGCTTCAAGAACGGCCTCATAAATCTCGGCTTGGGTAGCTGTAAACTTCCCATTCGCGGGATAGGTTCTTGTATAATCCGAAGCATAACCATTGCATTCATAACCGGCATCAATCAAGAAAAGATCACCGTCTTTCACTTCGCGGTTATTCTCTACGTAGTGTAGAATAGCGCTGTTTTCACCGGCCGCAAAAATGCCGTTATAGGCATCCTGCATCAATCCATTTTTAATCTGATGATAATCAAAAATGGCTTTCAGCTCATGCTCATATTTCCCCGGCTCCAGGGCATCAAGTACCGCTCGGTGAGCAATATTATTCACCCGTGCAGCTTCTCGCATCTGATCCAGCTCCCACTCTGTTTTAAATACCCGACAATGTGTAATGGCATCATCAAGCGTATCCAGATCAATGGGAAGCTTGCGTTCAAACTCTTCGATAAACTCAGCTTGCTCCTCTTCAATACAGTATATTTTATCAGGATCAATTTCATTAAGCACCTGGGGCAGTTTATTTTCATAATGCAAGTGATCAGGCTGGTATTCTTCTTGCAGCTGCTCTTTGGATTTCACCCGACCGTGCCAAACCGCATATTGTGCATCACGTTTCGGGGCAAAAAGGTGATACTCCTGCTTTTGGAGATCCAAAACGAGATGGAAATCCGGTTCATTTACTCCCGTTAGGTACCAAAAATTCGACTCCTGCCGGAAAGGGAACTCATAATCGGTATTGTACCGATACATGAGATCAGCCCCCTTCATATAAACAATGGCAGATTCTTCATCGTCAAGTAGTGAAAATAATTTTTCGCGGTGTAAATGATGCATAAGAAATTGTTTAATGAAAATGGAATCTGGAACTTACGAGAAAAATCGTATCGAAGAAACTAAATCACCTGTTATCTACTCTACATACTCAGAGAAAATATCATTGGCCTGTTCTGCAATTTCGGACATCTCTTTTAGCTGCCACAACTCCCAATAGTCATTGAGATCAAAGGTTCGAATACCATCTTTGGAATACAGGCCACTGTTACCCTTCTTTTCATCATCAAGCAGATCGAGATTAATTTCTAACACGGCCTTATTTTCATCTTCCTCGTTTAAAATGATGATCATTCGGTTGCCTCCAAATGCCGTATTTAGGGTACTAACAGCAATACGACGATCTTCGGCCACCGCATTAATTCGATAATAGTGACTTAAATCCACATCCGAAGGACCATCCCCAAAATTTAAGTATTGAACCTGCTGATCTTTTGCAAGCCAAAATTGAGAATAAGCCTTCTGTATCCACTCTTGCAATTTTGAGGAGGCTTTTTCACCGGCAAATCCACGATCTTTCCAATACGTGAAGTCAGGCTTCATACCCTCACTGCTGTCATCCAGAAACGGTGGACGCTCATCTCTCTGCATAACTTTGTCCGATTCGCTGTCAATGGCATACCAGTAGTCACTTATCCCATTTGTTAGCAACAAATAGGGTGCATTCACATTCCTGTTATATCGCCCAACTTGCTCTGCCGCTTTTTCGGATATAGGAATATGTTCGGCTTTACATTCAACCAACAGCATCGGTTCAAATTGCCGGTCATAGCAAATAATATCCGTCCGCATATCCGTATCTCCTATACTGCCAATAGACTCTTCGGTCGACATACGATTTTTTGACCATCCAAATTGCATAAGAGCCTCAATAACGCGCAGACGTACCCGCTCTTCCGGTAGGTTTTTTAAGGCTTTCTTATGGATAGGATTCCATAACATCTTCTGGCGATTTCGCCACGCCACCCGGGGATATGCATGTTCAACAATAGTAGACATAGCTACAAATATAGAAATTTTAAAATAGGCTTAAAGGCAATTCGAAAAAACTGCATAGCCAATACGTTGGCCATAATCATTCAAAGGGACCTTTGCAAAACCAGGCAGCCATCCTGAATGTAATGAAGGATCTCCCTTTCAACGGCAGCAGATGGATACTGGAGATTCTTCGACAAGCTCAGGATGACGAAATCAAAGGTTTTGCAAAGCCCTCTCAAACAAAAAAGGCCCCGAAATCCGGAGCCTTTCTGCTTCATACACGTTAGGCTGTTTAGGCGTTTGCCATCTCTTTTTCTTTATCCATTTGGCGATAAATAATCAGCTGCTGCCCAATAGATACTACGTTATATATGAGATAGTAGAGACTTAATCCCGCAGCAAAGTTGTTAAAAATAAACAACAGCATGAAGGGGAAAATATATTGCAGTGCCTTCATATTCGGTCCGCCGGCTGCTCCACCGCCGCCACCACCGGGTCCCATACCGCCGGTAAGTTTGCTTTGTGCCATCATTGCTGCTGTCATCAACAGTACAAAACCGGCAAGCTGATCACCAAGAAACGGAACTTCAAAAGGAAGGTTTAATATATAATCCGGTGCTGAAAGGTCACCTGCCCACAGAAATTCCTGCTGACGAATTAAGATCGAGTTCTGGAAGAAACGCCAAAGAGTAATTAAAATTGGTAACTGTAACAGGTTGGGCAAACATCCACCCAGCGGATTTACGCCCTCCTCTTTATACAGCTTCATTGTTTCTTTCTGCTGTTTTTCCGGGTCATCTTCATACTTCTCTTTAATCTCCTGCATCTTAGGCTGCAGCTCTTTCATTGCAGCCATACTACGGTAACTCTTCTTTGTAAGCGGGTACAGAACCATCTTAATGAGTATAGCAAATAAGATAATCGCAAAACCGATGCTCATATAATTTTCAGCTGCATCGAAGTACGGAATAATAAGATACGTTACGAGAGGGTCCGACATCCAGCTTAACCAAGAGTACCCGGTATCTACCATCCCATATGTCTGGGCATCATAAGAGGACAATGCGTGATAGTCCATTGGACCGGCAAACAAACTAAAAGCTGCTTTTCCTTTGGGAGAGATGTCCGTTGTAATAAACGACTTGTAATTATGATCAGTCGTCATCTTCCCGCTTTCTCCCGTCTGTTCACCAACAAGATGGGCGCCCTGTGTAGAATTTGGAGTCTTAATAATTTGCGTAAAGAACTTTGTGCGAGTTGCCACCCAATCGATAGTACCATTGTAATCTTGGGTATTGCGTCCTGCTTCATCTAGCTTTAACCGCTCCATCTCTCCCCCAGTATAAACATAGGCCGAAGAGTAAGTAGATTCCAGTGTGGGATCTTTCTCGGTGAAATTAAGTGGAGAGGTCCATCCAAAATCAACTGTACCACCAATAATATCGCGCTCCAATCCTTCAAAAGTAACATCGAGCCCGAACTGGTGAGAATCTCCCGACAGGGTATACGTATAAACTATGCGCTTACTGTCGCTGATGTTAAGAGCATACCGAACCTGTGCCGAATCACCTTTTGCTACAGTCAGCGAATCAGCATTGGTAAGGGGTTCAAACACCAGGTCATTCGTCTCAACATTATAATTTTCACTGGTCAGAAAGCCCATGGAGTACGCAGATTGCGTCGTATCTTTAATCATATGCACAGGCTTATGATCCCACGTCTCGTAATCTTTGAGCGTTATCTGCGAAGGCCCTGCTCCGAGATTTGTAAATGTTGCCCGGTACAGGGGAGTCTTAACTACAATTTCAGAAGTATCAGCGACACTGGCAGCTGAAAATGCTCCCATATTTTGTGGTTCTTCCTGTTCAGAACGCAACGTTTGCTGCTGTGGTTCTGGTGAAGCCTGTGCTTCTTCCACATCTTGCTGCTGGCTATCCTCATTTTGTGCCATCGTCTTTGCTCGCTGGCTGTCTGCCTGAGCAGCAGCAATACTGTCTTGACGCGCTTGTGCCTGACGTTCACGCAATTCCTGTTCTGATGGCATGCTAAAGTAGCCCCAGGCAACCATCACTATAAATATTAACACTAAGCCGGTTACGGTATTACGATCCAAGAGAAATCCTCAGTTAAATTAAATTTTTGAATTCTTTTTGTGCTCGGGTACAGGATCATGACCTCCTTCGGTCCAGGGGTGGCAACGTGCAATACGCTTTGCGGTAAGCCAAAACCCTTTAATAGCCCCATGCCTTCGAAAAGCTTCAATACTGTATTGACTGCATGTAGGATGATACCTGCAGCTGCTTGGCATCCACGGAGAAATAACTAGCTGATATAAGCGGACAAGTCCAATAAACAGGTATTTCATGAATGGGCGGACAAAATGGTAGGAAGTTGATCGCGCACTTGTTCGAGCAATACTACTACATCTTGCTCAACATCTTTATAGGGCACATCAACAGCATTGGCCATGAGTGCTCCATGAAAAGTAAGCTCTGTCTCCCGGAGGAAGGCCGATAACGTATGTTGATGAAGCCGATAAGCTTCTTTAAGAAGCCGTTTCATTCTATTTCGTTTATTTGCTTTACCCAAACTTTTCCGTACAATAAAGCCCATAAGGCAGCCGAAAGAAGTATTATCAACAATCTGAAACCGTAGATTTACATACTTATGACGGAAAATATAAGCGTCCTTTTCAAAAAGGCGCTTAAAATTCTTTCGGCCCCTCAGGATTTTAGCTTTGGATAAGCCTAAATCATTGCCAGAGGTCGAAGAGTGGTTACTTCGGCCCTTGTTCATCACTAATAGTGATACTGTGGCGTCCTTTTTGACGACGCTTCTTCAACACTTTCTTTCCGTTCTTGCTACTATTACGCTTTCGGAAACCATGCTTGTTTTTTCGTTTACGACTGCTTGGTTGATACGTACGTTTCATGACTAAAATCGATTTATGAGAATTCGCTTCTGATACAGACCCATAAAATAAAAATAAATTTAGACAATAAGAACCATAATTTATCGGTTACATTTAATGCATATGTAGAGGTCTACTGGTAAAAAATGCGGAATTATACCGTTAATTAATTTGAACAGGCTCTGCGTAAACTGTAACTTTCACAAATCATATTAATTGCACGAGACAAAACTTTTCTATGTTCGACACATTAGGTGATAAAGTTAGTGATCTTTTAACGAGTATTTTCGGATCCAAGAGCGAGCGTGACCTCAAAAGGATCTGGCCCATAGTGGAAGAAATAAATGAGCACTATGAGGGAATGGAAGAGCTTTCGGATGAAGAGCTCAAACAGAAGACCGAATCCTTCAAGCAGAAAATTAGTGACGCCACTGCCGAAGTGGAAGAGGAGATCGCCTCTATTAAAGACACGCTGAACAGCAGCGATGAACTCTCGGTAAACCGACGCCGTGAACTGGCCGAAGAACTCGAAGAGCTTGAACAAGAACAAACAGACATCATTGAAGATGTTCTGGATGAGATCCTGCCCGAGGCCTTTGCCGTAATGAAAGATACGTGCCGGCGCTTCCTTGGCGAAAAATGGATGGTCGGCGGCAGCATGAACGAATGGGGTATGGTGCCCTACGACGTACAGCTTGCCGGCGCTGTTGCCATGCACCAGGGTAAAATTGCTGAAATGAAAACGGGTGAAGGTAAAACACTGGCCGCTATTATGCCGGCTTACCTCAATGCATTAAGTGGCCGCGGTGTCCATATTGTAACGGTTAACAACTACCTGGCAAAACGTGATGCCGAATGGAATGAACCGCTGTTTAACTTCCACGGTCTCGAAGTTGATTGTGTTGACCTCTATGATCCGAACTCCGAACCTCGTCGCGAAGCTTATCAAGCCGATATCACCTACGGCACAAATAATGAGTTCGGCTTCGATTACTTGCGCGATAATATGGTCGTCAACTCCGACCAGCTTGTGCAACGTGATCATAACTTCGCCATTATTGATGAGATTGACTCTATTCTTATTGATGAAGCCCGTACTCCACTTATCATTTCAGGTCCCGTACCGGAAGATAACCGCTCTGAGAAATATGAAGAACTGAAACCCCGGGTAGAATCACTGGTTAAAGCTCAGAAAAAACTTGTTGCTTCCCTTGTCAAAGAAGCCCAGGAAGAGATGGAAAAAGGGAATGAAGAGAAAGCGGGGCTCGCACTGTATCGCGCACAGCGTGGATTTCCAAAGAACAAGAAGTTCCGCAAAATGATGCAGATTCCACAGAACCAAAAGCTTGTTCAAGAGACCGAAGCTTTTTACTTGCAGGACAATGCCCGCCGCCTGCCGGAAGTAGATGAAGAGCTATACTATTCGGTAGATATGAAGATGAATAACCTGGAAATGACCGAAAAGGGTCGAGAGTTTATTCTGCGGGATGATGAAGATAAAGAGTTTTTCGTAATCCCTGACCTGGGTACCGAAACCACTATTATTGATGAAGAAATTGATGAGCTTCGCGAAGAAAAAATCGAAGAGATCAAACAAAACGATGACTTTAGCGAAGAATATAAAGAGAAAAAGATTGAAGAAGCCAAGCAGGAAGTAGCACAGGAACGCGAACGACGTTTCAATGAACTTCACCGCCTGTTTGCCGAACGCAGCGACCGCATCCACACTATCAACCAGCTGCTAAAAGCCTATACCCTTTTTGAACGCGAAGAAGAATACATTGTTCAAGAAGGCAAAGTCCAAATTGTAGATGAGCATACAGGTCGTGTACTGTCGGGACGCCGATATTCTGATGGTTTGCACCAGGCTATTGAAGCCAAAGAGAATGTGAGTGTTGAAGCTTCTACTCAGACCTACGCTACCATTACGCTGCAAAACTACTTCCGGATGTACAATAAGCTTTCCGGAATGACTGGTACTGCTGCAACTGAGGAGGGAGAATTCAATGAGATATATGACCTTGACGTCGTAATCATCCCCACTAATGAACCGGTAATCCGGGATGATAAAGAGGATCTCGTATTCCGCACCAAGCGTGAAAAATATAATGCGTCCATTGAAAGAATCCGTGAATATCACGAAAAAGGGCAACCCGTACTCGTAGGTACTACCAGCGTTGATGTGTCTGAGACCATCAGCCGAATGCTCAAACGTGCCGACATTCCTCATAACGTATTAAACGCCAAGCATCACGCACGGGAAAGTGAAATTGTAGAAAATGCCGGCCAGCCCGGTGCCGTTACCGTGGCTACGAACATGGCGGGCCGTGGTACCGATATTAAACTGGCTCCCGGTGTTAAAGAGAAAGGCGGGTTGGCTATCCTCGGTACTGCCCGACACGAATCTCGACGTATTGACTTGCAGCTTCGCGGACGTGCCGGTCGTCAGGGAGATCCCGGGGAATCCCAATTCTTTGTATCTCTGGAAGATGACCTGATGCAGCTGTTTGGCTCTGATCGTGTTGCCAGCGTAATGGATCGCCTCAACTTTGAAGAAGGCGAAGTTATTACCCACTCCTGGATTACCAAATCACTGGCACGGGCACAATCAAAGGTTGAGCAAAACAACTTCAGCATTCGTAAGAAACAGCTGGAATACGATGACGTGCTCAACAATCAGCGTGAAGTTATCTATAAACGACGTAAACACGCCCTCGAAGGTGATGAGCTACGTAGTGACCTCTACGACATGCTTGAAGAACTCGTCGAAAATGTAGTTGATGAACACTATCCTGAAGGTGAGCTCGATGAAATAAAAGATACCATACTTCGATTCTTAGCTGTTGATATCCAACTTGATCGCGAAGAGATGGGCCAAATGGGACCTGACGTGCTCATTGATCACATTATTGAGCGAGCATACGAGGTTTATGATCAAAAAGAACAGATGATCTCTGAACCTATCTATGAGGTGATCAAAAATATTGAAGAGTCGGAAGCCGAAAACAAGCCTTCCAAGGTGCAGGTTATCTTCACTGACGGAATTCGCCGCATGCGAGTAGTGGTAGATGTAGACCGGGCACTCGAAAATGAAGGGCATGAAATTGCACGTGCCCTTGAGCGTACGGCGGTTCTTTCTACTATTGATAATAAATGGATGGACCACCTCCGCGAGCTGGATGCCGTTAAAGAAGGTATTGGCCTGCGTGCGTATGGGAAAAAAGATCCCCTCCTAGAATACAAGCGCGAAGCATTTGAGATGTTTAAGCAGCTGCTTGATGATGTTAACCAAGAGGCCATTTCTCTGATCTGGAAGGCGATCCCTGAGATGCAAGCTGACCAGGAAAAACTACAACAAGCACCCGAAGAGCGTGCCAAAGTGGATATGAACCAAGCCAAGACCAAGCACTCCGATGCTACCAATATGGGCTTCAAGTCCGGACAGGCACAGCCAAACGGCGGACAACAGGAACGGAGCGACCAAAAGCCACAACCGGTAACCGTTGAAGAAGAACCGGGACGTAACGACTACGTCAAAATTCAGAACATGAGCAGCGGCGAAGTCATCGATATCAAATGGAAAAAGGCCAAACGCAAAGTTGAAGAAGACGGCTGGGTTCTAATCGAAAAATAGCGTACCGTTATTGGTTAATGGATGGCATACAACCAATAACTTTAACCATTAACCTATATTCGGCAATATGGAAATACTGGGAATTGATATCGGGAGTTATGGTATCAAAGGATGCATTGTTGATACCGAAAAAGGTGAAATAATATCGGAATATAAAAGCACTCCCCCACTCGAGGATAGTACCCCACACAAAGTCTTAGCTCAGATGCATCATATGGTGAGCAATGAGTTTGAGTGGGATGGTCCTGTAGGATGTGCCTTCCCTGCTCCTGTCAATAACGGCATTGTTTTATCAGCAAGACGTATCGACAAATCTTGGATAGATGCCAATGCTGAGCAACTTTTTTCTGATATCACCGATAATCCTGTCACTATTATAAATGATACCGACGCCACCGGTTTGGCAGAAATGCATTTTGGAGCAGGTATAAACCAAAGCGGGCTTACCATCGTGCTCACGGTGGGTACCGGTATCGGCTCTTCCCTTTTTATGGATGGCAAACTGGTGCCAAACACAGAGTTGGGCCTCCTTGAGATTGATGGCACCACCGTTGAAAAACATGCCTCTAACAAAGCCCGAAAAGAAGAAAATCTCCGCAAAAAAATCTGGGCCAAACGTTTAGAAACCGTGCTGGAACATTTCGAAAAGATCTTTCACCCCAACCTGTTTATTCTGGGCGGACAACTCAGCAAAAAGGCCAAAAAAACATTTCCATATATTAAAATAAACACCGCCTTTAAGGCCGCGGAATTTCAAAATGAGGCCAGTATCGTTGGTGCGGCTATGGTTGCCAGCAACAAGGGTAACGAAGTATTCTATCGCTAGCTCTGATGTTAGTGCCATAAATGCCGACATATATAAAGCAATCGTCGTCTTTATACTCTACCATGGATGACTACTATAGCTTTCAACAGCTTTCCAGAGAAGTTGAAGAAACAGAACTTTTCAAATACCGGTCTTATACAGCTCAGTTTGGGCATTATCTCTCCCGCTTAATTGCAGGAATATTCTTGTTATCGATATTTATCGTTTTATTGCTTCGCTGGATTCCTCCTCCCACAACTTCTTTCATATTACAAAGACAGTATGAAGCAAGGCAAAATAGCCAATCGCTGGATATTCAATACCACTGGATATCTGATGATGAGATTTCGCCACACCTCAAAATGGCAGCTATCTCATCAGAAGATCAACGCTTTGCCAATCACTGGGGACTTGATGTCAACTCTATCCAAAAGGCGATTAATGAACATAAACAAGGAGCAGATCTCCGGGGCGCCAGTACTATCACGCAACAAGTTGCCAAGAATCTTTTTTTATGGCCAAGCCGGTCATACCTGCGAAAAGGAGTCGAAGCCTATCTTGCTCTCACGATTGAGCTCCTTTGGTCGAAAGAAAGGATCCTCGAAGTATATTTAAATATTGTGGAATTTGGGGATGGTGTTTATGGTGCCGAAGCTGCCGCCCAGCGCTACTTTAACAAATCTGCGAAACAACTCTCAAAATGGGAAAGTGCCTTTATGGTAACGGCTCTTCCGGCCCCAAAACGTTATAATCTTGATAACCCCTCCGAATATATGTTAGGCCGCAGCGCCTGGGTTATGCGCTATATGAATTACCTGGGCAATGATACCTACCTGGAAAAATTAGAGTAATACCCTGCCTCAAAATCGTAAAAAAATGTACCGCTCTTGCCCCTCTCTTAAATCCTTTCTTTATTATCGAACGAAAAATAACTTTCAGAATCATTCATAATGAAGCCACTTTTAACACTTTTTACCCTTTTACTGCTCATACCGGGATTTACAAAAGCCCAGACATCTCTTGATACACTGAGCTTAAAATCAATCTTCTATGAACCGTTATTGGCAGGCAATCGCCCCGACCTAAATACTTTTTCTCCTGATGGCCAACATATCTATTACCAGGCCAATGACTCGGCAATGACTGAAGAAGAAATATTCCAAGTAAGCCTTAATGGCAGCGACAGAAAGCTTGCCCCCAAAGATATTGAAAAGCGATTTAAGGTTGCCCCCACAGGGAATAAACTCCTATTTAATAAACGAGGAGACCTGTGGATAGCCGACCTAAACTTTGAAAACAAAAAGCAGCTTACTGACTCTGAGGTCCCGGAATACAATGCTATCTGGTCTCCCAACGGTAGGCGTATTGCTTTTGTCATGGATGGCGATGTTTGGATTCTGGATATCAAAAGTGCCCAGCTCAAACAAGTGACAAACATCTCAAAAGATGATCTGCGATACAGCATCACCGACTGGGCGGGAAATGACAAGCTTATTTTATCTCAATACGACACTTCTGACTATGAAGAGTATTATTTTCCTGAGTATGTTGGCCACTACGTTGAAACGGGTGCCACACGCCGAGGTATAGCAAAACGAACCTATTCCATTGCCTATCTCGATTCCAGTAAAATCGACCAGATCCTTGAAAAAAAGGGATATATCAGCCCTAGCGTTAGTTCGGATGGCCAATACCTTGCTCTTGATATCATGGATGCTCCCATGAAACATCGTGAAATAAAGGTATATGACCTACAGAAATCAGCTTGGGAAACGGTTTTTAAAGATTCTACTGACGGATGGCTTTACGGTACCGAGATGGAATTTGCTCCCGAAGGACAAACGCTGATGTTCCAGTCAGAAAAGGATGGATGGAACCATATATACACCATAAACCCTGATGGAAGTAATCTCAGCCAACATACAAAGGGTTCATTTGAAATCCCCTGGGTACAATGGACCGGCAAAGAGTCTATGGTTTTTGCTTCTACCAAAGTAGATCCCGGTGAACGACATATTTATACCCTCGATATTGGTAATAGTAAAGTCACAAAACTTACTGACAAAACAGGATATCGCAAGGGCTTTCGATTAAGTCCTGACAAAGATCACCTGGTATATAAGTACAGTTACTTTAATCAGCCGTTTGAACTTTACAGTCTCGACCTTCAAAATCCTCAAGAAGAAGTTCGATTAAGCGAGACTATTCCAAATCGTTTCAATAAAATCGACTGGCAAAAGGAGGATTACATTCGGTTTACCGGTCGCGATGGCGAGACCAAGCTCTCGATGTCTGTTCTTGAACCTCTGAACAAACAAAAGGGCAGCTCTCATCCTGTTGTAGTGTTTGTGCATGGTGCCGGCTCGCTACAAAATGTGTACAAAGGATGGTCATCAAGCTATTATCGTGAGTATATGTTTCATCAGTACCTCACAGCGCAGGGATATTATGTGATTGAGGTCGATTATCGACATAGCACCGGATACGGACGTGAATTTCGAGAAGATGTAACCAACTGGATGGGTAAGTACGAAACCCAAGATATCATAGACGGCATCAATTATCTTGCTGATAACTATCCGCAGGCTGATACCAGCAAGACGGGTATCTATGGGGGAAGTTACGGGGGATTCATGGCCTTGTATGCCACCAGCGTAGCCCCTGACTATTTTGATGCTGCAGCTGCTTTACGTGCCGTCACAAATTGGGATAATTACTATCACACCAACCCTTGGTACACTTTGCCACGATTGGGAGAACCCAAGGCCGACTCTGCCAACTATGCCCGAAGCTCTCCTATCAATTACGTGGATGAGCTGGAACAACCTGTACTCATCTTACATGGACTCATAGACAGCAATGTGGGTTTCCAGGATGCCGCACAATACATAGATAAACTTGTGCAGTCCGGCGACAAAGAGTTCGATATGATGGTCTATCCCTCAGAGCGACATAGCTTTAAAGATCCCGATGCCTGGTATGATGAATACAGCCGTATTTACGAATTCTTCGAAGAGGAACTAAAGTAATTATAAGCTTTTGCTTCGATTTCTTCTCGGGGATAATACCTGATTTTTTATAACTACCGGTATTCCCCCGGGGATTTTTTTCACCTTCCTAAAAAAGATAGTACGAACCGAAAAATCGTATGCAAGAATAAATAAGCAAAAAAACCTCGGAATGTTCCTTTTTTTTCTTAGGTTCTTATCTTTTCAAGACTGATCCCAATAATCATAATTTGTGAAAATTTATGGCTTGGATTGTCATTGCCATAACTACATTAATCGTTGCCCTTTTCGTAGTAGAACTACAGATTGCTGCACCTCCCTACCTGGAGAAAACTTCTGATCACTTTGATGGTAAGAAATTTGTGAACCCCAATGCAGGGGATACACACCGTTACTGGGAAGTACTCAAATGGTGGTTTAGCGGCTATGACAGGGGAGAATGGCACCAACTGGATGAAGATCAAATAACCCAATATCCTCCTCCAGCTCCAAAAGAAGGGCAAAACAGTTTCAAAGCTACATTTGTAAACCATGCGACCTACCTGCTTCAGCTGGATGGCCTCAATATCCTAACTGATCCCGTATGGAGCTTTCGTGCCAGCCCGTACCAATGGATTGGCCCCAAGCGTATGCGTCCACCGGGTATTGCCTTTGAAGATCTCCCCCATATTGATGTCGTACTGCTTACCCATAACCATTACGATCATCTTGATTTACCGACAGTAAAAAAACTGTATCAAAAGTATGATCCGAAATTTATAGTCCCACTTGGTGTTGAAAAGCTCCTTCACGACCATGGTATTTTTAGCACTTCACATCTCGATTGGTGGGATCACCATCCCATCTCAGAATCCCTGTCGCTGACCGCTGTTCCGGCTCAACACTTTTCGGGACGTGGCCTTTTTGACCGTAACAAAACATTATGGTGTGGCTATGTTTTACACGCTTCAATAGGAAATATCTACTTTGCCGGTGATACGGGCTATGGTGATTTTATCAGGGATATTGGCAATCGTTTTGGCCCCATACATACCTCTTTTCTGCCAATTGGTGCCTATAAGCCGCGCTGGTTTATGCAAAAGATCCATATGTCGCCCAAAGAAGCAGTTAGAGCACATAAATATATCCAGTCTCAACAGAGTTTTGCCATGCATTTTGGCACCTTTCCTATGGCTGATGATGGAATGTATGAACCCGTCGAAGACTTAGCACATGCCCTCGATGAACTTAGTGTCAACGAACAAGAATTCAATGTACTTGACGAGGGAGAGTCGAAGGTATTTAATGCACTTGATTCTGCTGATGTGGCATAAAATTCGTATTAATTAACCTATTCCTGTATTGCCTTATTTACTTGGAAGTTTCCCCTATCTTAATATCGGTCTTCAATAAGGAAGGTTTACAAATTTAGCACGAAATTGGCCTTCATTTTTTGTAGATTAATCCGTTGTTTATATGAATAACTTCCAGCTCAACCAGAGCCTCCGATGTCTGACAATTACCGTGCATTAACTCGTACTTACCGGCCAACGTCCTTCGACGATATTGTATCCCAGGAACACGTAAGCAGTACGTTAAAAAATGCCATCAAAAAGAACAGGCTGGCCCATGCCTATATGTTTTGCGGTCCGCGCGGGGTGGGCAAAACAACTATGGCGCGTGTGTTGGCCCGTACCGTTAATAAAATTGATCAGCAAGTTGATGGAGAATCGCTCAATCAAACTCTCAATGTTGTTGAGATCGATGCGGCATCGAATAACAGTGTAGATGATATTCGAGACCTGAGAGAGCGCGTTCGTATCCCTCCTCAAAATGGCCGATATAAGATCTACATTATTGACGAGGTTCATATGCTTAGTAAGTCGGCGTTTAACGCCCTGCTGAAAACGCTGGAAGAACCGCCGGATCATGTCATTTTTATTTTTGCGACCACAGAACCGCACAAAGTGCTGCCCACAATATTATCTCGGGTTCAACGCTTTGACTTTAAACGTATCAGTGTTGACCAGATCGTAGAACGACTTGCTAATGTAGCACGCGACCAGAACATCAACATTGATGAAGAATCGCTCCACGTCATTGCTAAAAAAGCGGATGGTGCACTTCGCGATGCCCTTGGGCTTATGGATCAGGCTATTGCATTTTGTGGCAACAATATCCAACATGAAGAACTTCTTCGGGCACTCAATGTGGTAAGCACCGAACGCATGTTTGCCTTTATGAATGCGGTGGAAACACAAAATGCCAGTGAAGGACTTGAGCTTATCAATGAACTGCTGCAAGAAGGCTATGACATCCAGGAATACCTGGTGGGGCTCACCGAACATCTGCGAAATCTGTACGTAGCAAAAAGCTCTGCGAAGATGCACTTAGTCGAAGCATCACCCGACACCAAAAAACGCTACAAAGAAGCATCAAAAACATTTTCAGAAGATGACTTGATGCGCATGCTCCATATCGTCAGTGATGCCCAATACAAAATAAAGGAAGCGCATCAGCCTAAGATACAGTTTGAGCTCACCCTCCTGAAGCTGATCCATATGGAGCGCACACAAAATCTCAATAAATTGCTAGCCGGGCTTAAAGACTTAAAAAAAAAGCTCAGTAATCAGCCTCAATTAGAGCAGAACGATTCTGGCAGCGAGCCCTCTTCTGAACCAGAAAACGATCCCCCATCTACCAATGGACAACAAAACAGCTCTACCCCTGATAACGGGGGGGGGGACAATCCTAAAAAAGAAACGGTAGCACAGCAACCAAAGGACCCTGATCCGGAGCATTCAGATAAAGCCGATGGTACAGTTTCCGAATCACAACCAGAACCGACAGCCCAAGAACCGGCACCTTCTCCAACTCCGGTAGTTCAGGCAGAAAGCAAAACATCCCCAAAAGAAACTGGAAATGAAGACGATGAATTTAGTCATCTATTCGGCGGATCTTCTTTGGGCAATGCTAAAAAAAGCCCCGAACCTGCAGTTGATGAAACTGAAGATACCACGGAAGTTGCTACTAAAACTGCTCCCAAGCGAGCCCCAAAAGATGTTAGCTTAAACGAAGTGAAGGAAGTATGGGATTCGTACTTGGATGATCTTCGCCAACATGTGCCCGAGATGTTATATTTTCAGATGCAGCGTGTGAAACCCATGCAGCTTAAAAATGGGGTTCTGTTACTGCGCTGTAACGACGATTTCGCAAAGAAAATTGTGGATGAAAATAACCGACGACTGGGAAAGTTCCTGGAAGATAAAATTGGGGCTTACCTGGGGTTCGAGTCGGTTGTGCAAAAAGATGAGAGCGATGCCGAAGCTTCAAAAAGTCCCTATGAACGGTTTAAAGAACTGCAGGAACGAGATCAAACCATAAAAAAACTAGTTGAACTTTTTGGAGCCGAACTGGATTACAATTTAAACCAATAGACCGACAATGAATCGGGGATTTCCCCGTTTGGGTTATAGACTTTACAGAATGAAATCAAATATTCCCAAAGGACTCATGGGAATCAGCAAATTGAACTTTTAGTACTTTTTAACACCTAAAACATAAGATTATGAATCAGAATATGGCAGATATGTTCGGAAAGTTTTCCGAGCTACAAGAAAAGATGAAGCAAGCAAAAAGCGAACTCTCGAAGCTTGAAGTTGAAGCAGAAGCAGGTGGCGGCATGGTAAAAGTAAAAGCCAACGGCCAGCGTAAAATTTTAAGCATCAGCCTTGATGAAGATGTTATCGATCCTGATGATGCCGAAATGATGGAGGACCTCATCGTAGCCGGCGTTAATAAAGCGCTCGACAAGGCAGAGGAAACCGCCCAGGAACGCATGCAAGAAACCTATAAGGATATGATGCCCGGCGGTGGAATTCCAGGCATGGACATGAGCAAACTGGGACTGTAACACTAGTTAATTGTTATTCGTTATTAGGCCATTCTCAGCACTAAAAAGAGAATCCTAATTCACTAATAACTATTAACCTTTAACAAAACTACATGGAAGGAACTTCGGAAATACTGGAGCAGGCAATAGAACAGCTGGCTAAGCTCCCCGGCACAGGGCGAAAATCGGCCCGGCGTATTGCGCTCTATTTACTTAAACAAAACGAGGAGTCTGTTTTAAAACTGGCAGAAGCGCTTGTCAATCTCAAAAAATCGATTACGCGCTGCGATACTTGTGGTGTTATCAGTGACAGCGATCCCTGCTCCATATGCAGTAACGCTAAGCGTCAAACAGGCCAAATTTGCGTGGTTGAAGAATCACAGGATGTATTTCTGATCGAAAAAACCAATGAGTTTCGCGGACGCTACCATGTGCTGGGAGGCGTTATTTCTCCCCTGGATAATATTGGTCCCGATGACGTGCGCGTTAAAGAGCTTATGGAGCGCATCAATAATGAAGAGGAGCAAACCGAAGAAGTGATTCTGGCGCTCAACCCCGATTCCGAAGGCGAAGCCACATCCTACTATATTAATAAATTGATTAAACCTTTCGATGATGTTAAAGTTACCCGTATTGCCTATGGGATTCCCATGGGTACGGAGCTTGAATTTATTGATGAAGCTACATTGGGACGTGCCTTCGCAAGCCGAAACACATTTTAGTTTTTAAACTTTATGAATAGGTACTAAGAAATAAGACGCTATTCCTGATCCTATATCTCAAATCCATAATTAAACAAGAAACCCTATGAAACTTAAAACTATTAGTCTTTGCACGCTTTTTTTGCTGCTCTCTGTGGCCGGCTTTGGCCAGGGTAAATATTACTGGCAGCAAGAGGCAGAGTATAAAATGGAGATCAACGTCAATGCCGAGAATCATCAATTTACCGGCACGCAAGAGTTAACATACCACAACAACTCTCCGGATACGTTGCACCGGGTATTCTACCATCTGTACTTCAACGCATTCCAACCGAACAGTATGATGGATGTACGCTCGCGTACCATTGCTGACCCCGACGGAAGGGTCCGCGATCGCATCCAGAAACTACCTAAAGATGAAATCGGCTACCATCACATTAACAGCCTAAAACAGGATGGCAAAAAGGTTGATTATACCGTAGACGGTACCATTTTAGAAGTAACACTTGAGGAACCTATCCTCCCGGGAGAATCAACAGTTTTTAATATGGAATTTGAGAGCCAGGTCCCCCGCCAAATCCGCCGCTCGGGCTGGATGAATAAAGAGGGCGTAGAATTCTCAATGAGCCAGTGGTATCCCAAGCTTTCTGAATATGATGAAGATGGGTGGCATCCCAACCCCTATATCGGACGAGAATTCCACGGCGTTTGGGGCAGTTTCGACGTTAAAATTACTATCGACAGCTCTTATGTGATGGGCGCAACAGGGTACCTGAAAAATGCGGATGAGATTGGCCACGGCTATACTGATGAATATGATCGTCCCGACTCCGAGAAACTAACCTGGCACTGGAAGGCTGATAAAGTCCACGACTTTATGTGGGGTGCCGATCCTGACTTTACGCATACTACGGCCCAGGTTCCCAATGGACCGAAACTTCATTTTCTCTATCAAGCCGATACTGTTGCCATTAATGCTAAGCGCCGCACTCAGGAGCAGCTGCGAAAAAATTGGGAAAAGCTGCCTCAAGCTACGGTTAAAGCATTCCAGTTCATGAGTAAGCATTTTGGAAAATATCCCTATGATAAGTTTACTGTTATCCAGGGAGGCGATGGTGGCATGGAATACCCAATGTCTACCCTTATTACTGGTAACCGCTCATTTGGTAGCCTGGTAGGGGTTACGGTACACGAATTTGTTCACAACTGGTATTATGGTGTGCTGGCTACGAACGAAAGTCGCTACCCATGGATGGATGAAGGCTTTACGACCTACTCTTCGGCTCTTATTATGGATCATCTTTTCAGCAATGGGAATAACAAACGACCTCACAAACGTTCGTACCAGTCGTACTTTAGTATTGCTGAGAATGGACAACAAGAGGCGCTCGATACCCATGCTGACCACTACCATACTAACAGGGCGTACGGTACGGCATCCTACTCTACAGGCGCTGTATTCCTGAACCAATTACGTTACATCATTGGCGCGGAAAACTTTGACCGCGGTATGAAACGTTATTTTGAAGAGTGGAAATTCAAGCATCCCGACGGACGCGACTTTTTACGAGTTATGGAACAAGAATCCGACATGGTGCTGGATTGGTACTATCAATATTTCATTGAGACCACCAAGCATATAGACTATGGTATTACCTCTGTTTTAGGGAATAACGGATCGACCTATGTAACCCTGAAACGACATGATCTGATGCCAATGCCGGTTGACCTGGTGGTTACCTATAAGGATGGCAGTAAAGAGCTTTTTTATATGCCTCTGCGCATTATGCGTAACACCAAACCACATCACAGTTCCGATATGCAGCGTACCATTAAACCGGACTGGCCATGGGTTAACCCAACGTATACGCTCGAAATTGATGCCCCCTCGTCGAAGATTAAGCGTATAGAGATTGATCCTTCAATGCGTATGGCTGATATCAATCGCGACAACAATGTGATTGAGATGAGTGAATACCTGAAGCAGTTTGAGCCTGCTACTAAATAGATTCTGGGCTTTTTACTTCACCCATTAAATGATATTAAAATGGCGCAAGCATCCTGCTTGTGCCATTTTCTTTTTGGGGATTAGTTAGCCTTCTCTACAGTTAAATCCCTGCTTTATAAGATTCGTATACAACAGAGATTTCTCACTTCGTTCGAAATGACTCGTTGTTTGTTTACTGTAGCAAACTGCCCCTTACTACTCCCTAAAGTCACCTCGAGTATAGCGAGAGGTCTTTGTTCATAAAATACTATTCAAAATCTCGTCCGATCAAAATGGAAAGACAATGACTACAATTATTTTCAAAGCACACCATTAGAAAACCCTCACCCCTCCTATCTTATGTAGACAGCGATTTGGTTCAAAACCAGATTATCAGGAATGTAAGCAATGCTCTGCAAATAATACTATTTATATTGAAAATATAGGCGCTAAAATAAGAAGTCAGCCCAGCAGTCATCTCGACCAACGGGAGAGATCTTTGTTTCCATGGATAAGCTAATAAAACAATGACTACAATTACTATTTAAGTCTATCATCGGGGGTTCCAGAAAAGAACTTAAACACCCTCCATGTCGATCTAGTGTTTTTTTCTCGAGAAAAGGAGTTTCCCTCCCTGCTCGCAGGGAGGGATCAAGGGTGGGTCAGAAAGACCATTCAAACTATCTTATCTTCCGCCGGACGCCAAACCCAGTCGCCCGACGGAGGGCAAAAAATCGTTCAAAATGACGTGAAGCAATCTCTCTGAAGAAACGGGCTGGAATATGAAGATTTCCTTTAGATTCTACGGGAACCTTTTCAAGGAGATCCTTCGACTTCACTTCGTTGCGCTCAGGATAACAGTGGTTCTGCTGGAGAACGGAGTTTCCTTACCTGATCGTAGGGTGAGACCAAGGGTGGGTCAAAAGCAGTACATGCGTTCCAACGCAGAGCATTAAAAACGAGATCCCGAAACAAGTTCGGGATGACAAGGTATTTTTATAATATGGTTTTCCAATCAGGGTTCTGGTCCCGACAGCTGTCGGGATACGATTCCCTGCGTGCTACGAAGCCATACCTACGCCTATGGGCTTTGGCAGATTTCACCTTGGCGTAGTAGTACCAGCAGTTTTTTCGTATATTTTTTGCTGACAAAAAATGGGCACCACACCTACTGATAACTTGTATCAACTATATCTCAATATAATCTCACAAGTCGCAGCCGTACGCCAGTATAGGCAACCATTTCTAATGTAATAACCCCATCCTGTCCCCCCTAAGGGGACTTTACCTTCCCTTATATAATTCGCCGCCCCAATCAACCGACAAAAGACAACACATCATCCCAAAAAATATCCTCAGCGTCTTTAACAAACGTGTAGCCTAACAAGCAGCAGAGATTGTAGAGAATCTCTATGCAGAAAATGATTCCATTACGTTCTAAGTGACTATATTCCCCTTACCCAAAACCATGATCTCCAAAAATTTCAAATATATTTCACCTTAACCATTTCGTCTCACAAATATAACAATTGCTTTTGTAGTTTTTTTCCAAATTTTTATATTCACATAAGGATGAAATCCTTAACTATCTTAAATCTAGGATAACCAATGGGATTCTTGAAGAGATCAACTCGAAAATATAACTGATTGAACACAGGACTCAGGTCACCGAAACACAACTAATTTTATTAACATTATTTACTCCACCTGCAATAAACCCACATTCGACTCCCCACAGCATTCAAGATAGAACCTATTTATTCATTATTTACACAACAATATCTCACAAAATGAGATTATGCTTTACTTAATTGAATCCTAAATAAATAAGCAGTGAAGATTATCTAAATGCACTAAATCATTTTAACAAATGATAAAATTTATGAGAGATATTAGTAATGCAAATAAAAACCTAACCTTGCTAATAGCATATCGTGATTTAAGTAAGAGAGAGTGCCAAGTTTTAAAATTACTTTCAGAGGGTAAGCAAAACGCCCTAATAGCTGAAGAACTTTCTATCAGTAAAAAAACAGTGGAAAATCATATTACCAATATTGGAAACGAACTGAATATAAAGGGAGTGGGAAGTTTAAGGAAGTGGTTAAAGGATTCTAAGCTAAGTTAAAACCGCTTGTGCAACTTTTTTCTGTAAAAGTTACTTAGCCATAGCAGGTTGATGAATCTTCAGATATCGCTGACTCGTGATCCAATCCTCATGCTGTTCTTTAAGCATCGCTCCAAACAGCCGCAGGCAGCTGTCCGGGTTGGGAAAAATCCGCACCGGTTTGCTGCGACGCTTTAACTCCTGGTGAAGTCGCTCAACTGCGTTGGTTGTGCGCATTCTTCGGCGATGAGCCTTTGGGGCCACCTGGAAGACGGTTAAGGTTTGGGGCGCCTGCTCGCTTAGCCAGACGGCCACATCCGGCAGTGGATCCGCCAGCTCATCGACCAGCTCCTCAAGGGTGGCTTTCCGGTAGGAGTTCTCTTTTCGCCACATGTGTTCCAGTGCCTGGAGCATTTGATCCTCACGCTTTTTGGGGACCTGATCAAGGGCATTCTGGCGAAAATGGTATTGGCAGCGTTGCCACGGGACTCCAGAATAGTGCTCACGCAAGGCCGCCTTGATCCCGGGATGATTGTCACTGACAAACAACTGAACCCCGGAAAGCCCACGCTTCTTAAGCCCACCGACAAACCTGCTCCAGACTGCTTTGGATTCGCCCCATCCGGTCTCCACGGCCAGCACGTGACGATGGCCCTCTTTTCAGACACTCCGATAGCTACCAGAACCGCCATATCGACGATGATCCCGTCGCGCCGGCACCGCTCGTAGCGGGCATCGATCTTTACGTAGGGAAAGTCTTGGTTCAGTGGCCGGACCCGCCAGGCCTCCAGTTCCGCATCCAGTTGCTCGGAAAAACGACTGATGGTACTCGCAGAGAACTCTTTGCCAAACAACCGTTCGGTCACCTTGGCCATCTTCCGCGTGGACACGCCCTGTACGTAGGTCTCGGCCAGGGCCGCTACCAAGGCTTTTTCGCTGCGCTCGTAGGGATCCGCCCCAATATGTTGGTCACGTTCGAGTTCCATAAGTTGTTGGAGTCCTAATTGTATAATCTCTGCCAGCAGGTTCTCGCTGCCGGACCCCAGCAGATCTTCTAGCTGAAATTCTGATGATTCCTTCGTATCCTTTTCCTTAGAGATCATGGCAATAATGGTTTTGGTTATGATTTTTGGTGAATCAACCAAAACCTAGCCATGGCCTTTCTTTTTTCTACTTATCTACTTTTACAGAAACTATTATACACAGCGTTAAAACCCGAAAACTATAATTTCACTTATAATAATTGGAATGAATATAGATAAAACAAATATGAGAGAATGGGAGCAGCCTAGTGTATGGCAGCGGCTGAAGAATTCCCTTATTACTGCACTCATAGGTATATTCCTATATCTACATAATTCCAACAAACTATTTTATTGTATTTTTAGATAATAATACTATTTATATAATTTTTTATTCATACATGGCAATTTGCTTACTATTAGGCTGGTTAGCCGATGATAAAATAATCAATTTTTATTAGTTAAAATTTCGGACTGGTGGGATCCGCAAGATATGTTTAAATAATAGTGCACTTCATCTAATCTCTAAAAGCACCCCTAAAATAATGAGGGTATATTTATTTTTGCAAAATAGATAAATGTTATAGTATGACTATAGATGGTAATAAAGCTACACTGAGTTAAGTGTGGTTAAATAAATATTAAAATAAACATACAGATAGATATGGAAAATCAAGATAATATACTCGGGAGATCAGAAATGAAGCAGATCACGGCTGGTAATTATTCAACCTGCAATCAACAATCTTGTTATGTGGTGGGGACTAATAAATATGAATGTAAGCTAGGTGGCGGATATTTAGCACACTGCGTGCAATTTAATGAACTCCATTGCCAGAATTTTGTGTGCCACCCATGATAACCAATTCTTTATAACGATTTATTACAGACCTGAGTTACATAAGAATAATACTCAGGTCTGTTTATTAACTTATAGACAGATTTCATATTACCCATGA
Organism: Fodinibius halophilus; assembly: GCF_011059105.1. Lineage (GTDB taxonomy): Bacteria > Bacteroidota > Rhodothermia > Balneolales > Balneolaceae > Fodinibius > Fodinibius halophilus. The sequence goes on from NZ_JAALLS010000003.1 coordinate 153,958, forward strand.
GTACATTTATTGGCTTATTTATTAAGGTTGTGTTAATAATTATTATACATGCCCCCTGGCTTTAGAAAAGTTTCAATAAATGTAATTTAATCATCAATAATGTTACAGACTTGTGTATGAAAGAGGAATTAGCTGATTCCATAAGAAAAGAGGAAAAAAAAACAACGACAAGTGTTTGGCAGCGGATAAAGGATTCCATTGCTGCTCTACTTATGGGTATAGTCATATATTTCATAGCGCCAATAGGCCTTATCCATATGCATTTAGATAATAGTATTATTTATGTGATTTTGAGTTTATATTTGGCCACATGCTTGTTGGTGGGTTGGTTCTACGGTAAACAAACAAGAAATATTTTATATGCTAAAATTATGGATTGGTGGGATCCGTAAGATATGTTTAAATAATAATGCACTTCATTTAATATCTTAAATACCCCCCAAAATAATGAGGGGATATCTTTTTAGATTATTCATCAAAAATCGTTTCGTTAAACTAATTATTTATCATGCAAAAACTTGTATCTAAAGAAAAAGTCCTTTCTCAATACCTCAATTATTTGGATATACCAGTTTCAAGTAGTTACTGCGAAAAACTGGTTGCCTCACACCCCCATCATACTACGCTACTGAGCATTGCTGATACTCTAAAATTGTTAGGAGTTCCAAATAAGATTTTTCGTATTAAGAGGGAAGAGCTTGAAAACATATCCTTCCCATATGTATTGCATCTTAACACGGATAGTGGTGAGTTAATAGCAATTATGGATAGCAAAGATTTGGAGGAGAAACAACCTTTTTTAGAGGATTGGGATGGTGTTGTGCTTAAAGCAGAACCAACCCCAATAATAAGCGATGAAGAAAACCAGTCCCATATTTCGAAAGAACGGGATGCAAAAATTAGTTCCGTTTTATTTGTTGCAGCGGTGGCTTTTCTTTTGTTTTTGCTATTTATCCAGAATATATCGTGGGTCTATTTTTCATTTTTAATTACTGCTGCTGCCGGCACAGTATTAGGATACATCCTTGTGGCAAAAGATTTAGGTATTGAATATAAAGCTGTAATGTCCTTTTGCAACAAGGGAGGAATGCGAACAAGCTGTGATCAAGTATTAGGGTCTCAAGATGCCAAAATTTTTGGCAGGGTAACTTTTTCGGACGCCGTGTTGAGTTATTTCAGCTTTCAATTAATCATAGTTGGGCTTATTGCTCCGGTTTATGAAAACCCAGTTGGTTTCTTATGGGTTTTGTCTATGCTTAGTGTTCCAGCTCTACCGATTATAGGTTATTCGTTATACTCCCAATTTTTTAAGCTCCAATATTGGTGCAAGCTGTGCCTGTTTGTAGATGGAATTCTTATGATACAAGCAGTTTTGGGGGGATTAATGTACAGTATGGCTACAATTACTGTGGCTGATTATAGTTTTTTTGCTATCGGTGTATCAATCTTTTTATTCACTGTAGTAAGTTCCCTTATTTTTTTGCTGAAATTGAAATTGGCCGCAGGAAAACGGGCTACTCAGGCTGAAATCAAAGCGAATCGTATAAAATACAATCCCTCTGTTTTTTCTTGGCTTCTTTCACAAGAAAAGCAACTAAATATCACACCGTTTGATAAGGAGTTACAGGTTGGATCTCCAACTGGCTCAATCAAAATAGTTATGGCAGCCAGTTTTTCATGTATACATTGTAAAAAAAGCTTCCAAAAATTTACTCAACTAAATGAATTATATCCTGGTCAACTAAATCTAGTATTTAGGTTTTTACCTGATAAAGAATTAAACAATAAAGGTTCTCTTGCAAAAACCTTTTGGGGCTATTGGCTGCTGCAAATATATGAGGACAATGAAGAGATTCCTCGTACCAAGCAGCTTATTCAGGATAAATTTACATTGTCATCTGATACATTTAAAGAAAAATATAAGCAGGATAAAAATATTGATGATAAATTAATAGAAGATCTTTCATACCAACAAGCCAAATGGTTTGATATGTATGATATTAAAAGCACACCTAGTTTTTTTATTCAAGATCATCAACTTCCTGATGGCTATCAAATAAATGATCTTAAAAGATTAATACCAGGATTAATAGAAGCATCACAAGAAAAAAACAACCAACCATTCGTCCCATTCTCCCGACATCTATAAACCCTCATCCTGTTATGTTTTCTGCGTTATATTTTATTAGCTGCATACCATAACTATATCTCTGTCTTCTCAGATATAGTTATGGCCAGGAAGGTAAATCCATGTGAATACTATTGACAATTATTTTCTACATCAAATCTTAACATTACACAATGTCGTTTCGCTGGCATAAACAACAAAATTAAATTTAAGAAACAGTAGATGGCACGATTCAAAGTTTACCGCCAGCATGATCAGATGGACTGTGGGCCCACCTGCCTGCGTATGATTGCCAAACATTATGGCAGGAATTATACCCTGCAGACGCTTCGCAAGAAAAGCGGCATCAATCGTGAGGGGGTATCCCTGTTGGGGATGAGCGAAGCGGCCGAAGAGATCGGTTTCCGCACTATTGGGGCAAAACTTAGCTGGGAGCAGCTAAAAAAGGAAGCGGAACTCCCCTGTGTCATACACTGGGGCCAAGAGCATTTTGTGGTCGTCTATAAAATAAGCGGACAAAAGGTATATATCGCCGATCCGGCCAAAGGAAAAGTAGTATATAAAAAAGATGATTTTCTGCAGCAGTGGCTGAGTTCAAAAGTGGATGAGCAGGCTGCTGGAATAGCGTTACTACTGCATACCACCCCCAAGTTTTATGATCTGGAAGGGGAAGAAAACAACGAGCTGAACTTTAGCCGTCTGTTGCGCTACGTGCTGCCCTACAAGAATCTGATGTTCCAGTTGGCACTGGGCTTGCTCGTGGGAAGTGCCCTCCAGCTTGTGGTTCCCTTTTTAACCCAGTCAGTGGTAGATATCGGGATCCAAAACCGGGATTTGAACTTTATCTACCTCATTCTTATTGCCCAGGTGATGTTGTTTATTGGGCGAACGGCTGTCGAATTTATACGATCCTGGATCTTACTGCATATGAGTACCCGTATCAACATTTCTATTCTATCCGATTTTCTGATCAAGCTGATGAAGCTGCCTATGGCATTTTTTGATACGCGCATGATCGGTGATATTATGCAGCGGATGGAAGACCATGCCCGTATTCAAAACTTTTTGACCAGTAAAACCCTGAGTACGCTGTTCTCTTTTGCTACCCTTTTTGTTTTCGCCATTGTGTTGGCTTACTACCATATGATGATCTTTACCATTTTCTTAGTGTGTAGCGTGTTATATGTAATTTGGGTGATGCTCTTTCTTAAAAAGCGAAGAGAGCTCGACTATCGTCGTTTCGGTATTTCTTCCAATGACCAAAGTAAAGTGATCCAGCTTGTTGAAGGCATGCAGGAGATTAAGTTGAACACCTGTGAAAAACAGAAACGCTGGGAATGGGAGCGCCTGCAGGCACGTCTGTTCAAATATAAGGTCAGCAACCTTTCTCTTAACCAGTACCAGCAGGCCGGCGCCTTTTTTATTAATGAAGGCAAAAATATCGGGATCACTTTTATTGCAGCTGTTGCGGTAGTCAATGGCCAGCTCACATTGGGGGCAATGATGGCGGTGCAGTATATTATTGGTCAGCTAAATGGACCTATTGAGCAGCTCATTACTTTTGTACGGTCAGCCCAGGATGCCCATTTAAGTCTTGAGCGCCTGAATCAAATCCACCAACAGGAGGATGAAGAACCGGAAGATGAAAGCTTCATTTATACCCTGCCAGAACAACGAGATATCGAAATAAAAAATGTGAGCTTCTCGTATCCGGGAGCGGGAAATGAACAGGTATTGAAAAATATTAATATGCGCATTCCCGAAGGGAAGACAACGGCTATAGTTGGGATGAGTGGCAGCGGTAAAACAACTTTGCTGAAGCTATTGCTTAAATTCTATAAGTTGGACAACGGAAGTATTCATTTGGGGAACGTAAATCTTTCAAATATGGGGCACCGCAGCTGGCGGTCGCATTGCGGAGTGGTAATGCAGGACGGTTTTATTTTCTCCGATAGTATTGCTGCAAACATTGCAGTGGGAGAGGATCACCCGGATATGCAAAAGATGCAGCACGCCGTTCAGGTGGCTAATATTCATCCCTTTATAGCGTCACTGCCATTGGGCTACAACACCAAGATCGGCTCCGAGGGCAATAGCATCAGTATGGGACAAAAACAGCGTATTTTAATTGCCCGGGCAGTCTATATGGATCCGGAGTTTATCTTTTTTGATGAAGCTACCAACTCGCTGGATGCCAATAACGAGCGAGCAATTATGGAAAGCCTGGAAGCCTTTTTTGAACAGCGTACAGTGGTAGTGGTGGCCCACAGGTTGAGTACGGTAAAAAATGCAGACAATATTGTTGTTCTCAGTAACGGGGAAATTGTAGAGCAGGGCACGCATCAGGAACTTACGAATCTGGAAGGAGACTATTTCAAGTTGGTAAAAAATCAGCTGGAACTGGGAAATTGAGATAATTATGGACGAATATTCTTCACAAAACGGTACCGAGCAAGAAGAAGCTTTGGCTGCACCTGAACCCAAGCAGAATAACAGCAGCCATGAGTTAGAGGTACGCAGTAACGAGGTGCAAGAAATAATAGGGCGACCACCCCATTGGCTCGTCCGTGGTGGTATTGCCGCTTTTATAGGGGTACTAGCCATGGTTTTTATCGTTGCTGCAGTTATACAATATCCGGAAGTTATTGAAGCTCCCCTCAAGGTAACGGCCCTTAATGCCCCCAAGCCGATGGAGAGTAAAGTCAATGGGAAACTGGTTAAGCTGTTATCACCAAATGGAGCCGACGTTGAACAAGGCACTATTATCGCTTGGCTGGAAAGTACCGCCCATCATCAAGAGGTTCTGGACCTGTCTAAGAATCTTGAAAAAATCGATCGCTGGTTTAATGAAGAAGAGTACAACAAGATCCAGGCACTGGAAATGGAACAATTTACGAATTTAGGAGGGTTGCAAACACAGTACCAGTCCTTCTATAAAGTATATAATGAATTCATCACTTTTCTGCCCGGGGGATTGTATCGCCAAAAACGAGCGATGCTTCAGCAAGAGATTGCATATAAGAACCAGCTTCTGGAGAGCCTAAAAGAGCAGAAAGAGGTAAAAAAAGTTGATCGTGAACTGGCTAAAAAGAAATATGATATACAAAAGAAACTGCGAGAAAAAGAGTTATCGGCGCCTCTGGAGCTAGCTACGGCCAAAAGTAAAATGGCAGCCAGCCAATTACCCCTTTTACAAACAGAAACAGCAATTATCAATAACCGTGCTTCCCTGGTTGGGAAAAAGCAGCAGCTGATAGAGTTAAACAAACAGTTGGACAGACAGAAAGCTGACTTCCGTCAGGCATTGCATACATTACAGAATGCTATTAAAGATTGGAAACAAAAATATTTGCTTCAGGCACCGGTGAGCGGCAAGCTGGTGTATGCCGGGGTATTCCAGGAAAATCAAACCATTAAATCCGGTGAACGTATAGCATATGTGCGACCTGAGAATACCCACTTTTTTGGAGAGCTTGTTATTTCACAACGTTCGTATGGCAAAATCCAAGAGGGACAAGAAGTACTGGTCCGCTTTAGCGGTTTCCCATCCAAAGAGTTTGGTTCGGTATCGGGCAAAGTTGATTACCTTTCCGAATTCCCGGTAAAGGATAGTCTGTTCGTTGCCAAAGTGACCTTTCCCAACGGTTTTACTACCAATTATGACCGGCAGCTGAATCCGACCAATGGCATGCAGGGCCGTGCTGAGATAATTACCCAGGATATGCGATTTATCGAGCGTATTTATAACAACCTGACCAAAGAACTACGATAACCCCTTCTTAAACAAGAATGGGTTGAACATAGCATTAATTAAATAGTTAAGAAACAAAATGACTAAAAAAAGAAAAAAAGTCCTCATATTGAGATAGATGAAAACAACCACAAGAAAGCAGCCAGTTTAAAAGATAACGTAAAGTACAGTTTATTGGGTATTCTTTACGGGGTACTACTAGCTCAAATGATTATATTTTGGTTTGCTTTTAGAACAGGTGCATTTAATGCTGGAATATCAGTAATAATCTATATGGACAGTATTATTTTCTGGGTTTACCTGGGAATATGCGGGGTGATAGGATGGATTTCCGGACGGGAATTTATAGATTGGCTAAATGCCCGCCTAGGATCTTGGAAGTTTTGGTAGTTCGTCCCCAAATAATTTATGAACAAGAAAAACTATTTGTTTATCAGTTGCGTTTAGAGGTTGCAATAACTAACACGCTACGAAGTTAGATATTTTCCATGATTACTGAAGACCTTAAAACACTGGCACTCATTGTATTATCCTCTTTTTAAAATTTAGGATATGTGACTGTTAACAATACAAAAGCCGATGCAGGGTAGGTAGAAATCTGGAGGTCACTGAAGACATTCGGTTTTATTCCGATGACAAATTAATTGAACAATGAAAATTGTATTACCGGGGACAGATGGAAGGGGATATATATTAAAAAACTGAACGCAGACCGCTTAGCAACAAGAGGCACATCAGCGGCAATTTTATAATCGATAGAAACACCAACTAAAACAGATTGGCCTGCTCACTATCATCTTTGGGTGCGCGCTCCATCTTGGGATTGGCAATCTTACCTTGGTTTACACGTAACATATCCGGTTTAAACTTCTTGCCGTAGATCTGCTTAGAAACTCCTTGCAGTGCCTTCTCACCACGAGGGGTAATTAACAAGCGATCTTGGTCATCGATAGAAAGGAAACCGAACTCTTTAAGATCATTAACAATCATATAGGCCAGCTTGCCCACTGCACCAGAGTTCTGCTCCACATAATCTCGGCGAGGCGCTTCATCAGCAGCAGAATATACTAACCCAAGAACATTCAGCTCAACCTCGGTAAGGGGATATCCCTCACAGCCGGCTGTTAGCGTTTCGTCCCAGGCTTTTTGGCTGTAATAAGCTCCAAACCACCATTTTCCTTCCTTGATGAGCTTTTCTGTTACCTTGCAGGCAAAGTATTCGCCGGGCTTCGCTTTCTTGGGAATTCCCCGGTCGCGATACATTGATACCAATGTCGCCAAATCCAACTCATGAAGGTTTGGCGGATAGCTGAAAAATGTATTTGATGATTTTTCCATGACGCCCCAAATTAGAAAACTGGAACCTTATTGTCATGTTAAAATTTCACGAATTTTAAGATTTGTGTGTCCCGGTACTAAAACCGGGCGCTAACACAAATTTATCAACAACCCAGGCAGCTCAACCTATCGGACATTATCCCTTCTCGGTGATGAGCTGCACGGCAATATCCATATCTACATCCTCAGGATCAAAGTCATCGGGCAAACTGATGTTATTTTTGCCGTGCTTGATATATGGACCATACCGACCGGTCATTACGCGCACTTTCTTACCATCTTCGGGATGCTTCCCAAGATCGTTGATGACGTTACTTTTGCGTGATTTCTTATTCTTCTTTTTCTCCAACAGTTCCACAGCCCGGTCAAGACTCACATCCAACACATGGTCTTTCTTGCGTAATGAAGCGAAGGTTCCGTCATGCACTACAAACGGACCATATCGTCCCACTCCTGCTCGAATAACCTTTCCGGTCTCAGGATGATCACCCAACGGACGTGGCAACTCCAACAAGCGCAATGCCATATCTACGTCCACATCTTCAGGCTTCATATCTTTTAGCAGCGAAGCACGTTCCGGCTTCTTATTATCATCTGTCACTTCACCGACCTGCACATAGGGACCGTACCTTCCATTAAGAATAAAGATCGATTCGCCGGTTTCGGGATGGTTCCCAATAGGCTTGGGCCCTTCTTCTTCCGCCTTAATAAGCTCTTCCAGCTTTTCAACTGTAATATCACTCGGCTTCCAGCTGTCAGGAATAGAAGTCGTTAACTCTTCGTCCCCCTGTTCTTTCTTAATATAGGGACCATACCGGCCTACAAACACTTTTATACCATTAAGGTCGGGCAGGGGCAATTCAAGATGACGCGCATCCTGGGGATCAATCTCATCCTCCTGCTCTTCTACCTTAGCTTTTAATCCATTATCCCCATTGTAATACTCCTTGAGATACTGCTTTGTATCCAGATCACCTTGCGCAATCTCATCAAGCTTAGCTTCCATTCCCGAAGTGAAATCACTGTCCACTACATCGTGAAGGTTCTTTTCTAGCAGTTCGGTAACGGCAAAAGCAGTAAATGTAGGCACTAACGTTTTACCATCGGCTTCTACATAGCCCCGATTTTGTACTGTACTAATAATGGAAGCATACGTACTTGGACGGCCAACCCCTCGTTTTTCGAGCTCCTTAACAAGTGTAGCCTCGGTATATCGCGCCGGCGGCTTTGTTTCGTGCGAGATAGGTTCAATGCCTTCTTCCTCTACCTCTTCCCCTTCACTCAATTTAGGTAAAAACTTCTCTTGGTTTGCCAGTGCTGCATCCGGATCATCACTGCCTTCTACATAGGCACGGAAAAATCCGGGGAATATAATTTTCTTGCCGCTGGTCTTAAATTCAGCAACTTTACCATTAGCTTTTGCCTCAATCGTCACATTGGTAAACTCCAGCTCAGCCTGCGACATCTGGGTGGCAATTGTACGCTTCCAGATCAGATCATACAATTTGAATTGATCACCGCGGAGGCCTGCCTCTTCCGGCTTCTTAAAATAACTGCCGGCCGGACGAATAGCTTCGTGAGCTTCTTGAGATCCGGAACCGCCAGAATAATTTCGGACTTTTTTATAAAGGTAGTCCTCGCCATATTCATCTTTAACAGCACTACGCGCCGCCCCGATTGCCTGGCTCGACAACCGAGCAGAGTCGGTACGCATGTAGGTAATGTGCCCATACTCGTACAGCTTTTGAGCAACACCCATCGTCCGTTTTGCCGAAAAGTTTAATTTCCGGTTCGCTTCCTGCTGCAGGGTAGAAGTAATAAAGGCGGGAGATGGATTTCGTTTCTTACGATTCTTTTTAACCTCAGAAACTTCCCAATCAGCAGAATCAAGATCATCGCGCAGTTCGCCCGCTGTTTTATCATCGAGCAGAACAACTTTCTTAGGCTTCTTGAGCTTGCCGGTATTTTCGTCAAAGTCTTTACCTGAAGCTAATCGTTTTCCATCTAGATGGGTAAGATCTGCTTCAAAAGTACTGCTACCATCCTGCTTGCTGAGCTGTGCTTTCAAATCCCAATAACGGGCAGAGCGAAATTTCATTCGTTCCCGTTCACGCTCAACCATAAATCGCACGGCTACCGACTGCACACGTCCGGCCGAAAGCCCTGGGGCAATCTTCTTCCATAACAGGGGAGAGATCGTATAACCCGCCAGCCGATCAATGATACGGCGGGCTTCCTGCGCATTCACCAGATTCATATCAATCTCACGAAAATGGTTCAATGCCTCTTTAATAGCCTCTTCGGTAATCTCACGAAAAACCATTCGTTTTACCGGCACATCGGGCTTCAGGATCTCCGTCAAATGCCACGAAATTGCTTCTCCTTCCCGGTCTTCATCCGTGGCAAGGATAAGCTCATCAGAATCTTTGAGCTCCTTTTTTAATCGCTTAACAACTTTCTTTTTGCTGGATGGTATTACATAAAGCGGGTCAAAATCATCATCCGTATTGACTCCCAGGTTTGCCCACTCCTCACCTTTAAACTTCTTTGGAACCTCTTTGGCATTGGCAGGAAGATCCCGAATATGCCCCATCGACGAATCGATCACATAATCCTCGGGCAGATACTTCTTAAGCGTTTTAATCTTTGTGGGTGACTCTACAATTACAAGCGACTTCATATAAATTCTTTTCTACAAATTCTCGATCACTTCCTTCAACTCAGAAGCGTGATCTTTAGTATTTACTTTTTCTATGACAGCTTTTACCGTACCGTCGGTATCAATGATATAGGCAGAACGTGACGGAGCCTCATATTGATTGCCAAACATATTCTTTTCCACAATGGAATCGGTTGCTTCTGCAAACTTATATTCGGGATCGGAGGCCAGTATATAATTGATATCCAGCTTTTCTGCGTAGTTCTTGTGCGAGCCACAGGTATCTTTACTGATAGCCACAATATTATACCCCTGCTCATTAAACCAGTCGGAATGCTCCGCCAGACTCTTATTCTGCTTATCGCAACCAGAGGTATTATTACGCATATATACCGAAACTATGGTAGGGCGCTCTAACAGATCACCAAAGGCTACAGTCTGCTCTTCACCGTCTTTAACGATATCAAGCGTAAAATCGGTATCAATTTTAGATCCTGTCTCAATCATATCTGTTCACAAATTAACTGTGGTTCTCAATCCAATCGTGTATTGGTAACGGGAGATGCAGGGGAAATCGTTCTCTGTAGTATCATCAATTAATCTTTTATGATAACGCTATCGCCCTGATACTGCAATAAAACTTTTTGATTGCCGAAGGTACGGGCTTTATTTGAAGCTTAGATGAAGATACCTTTTGTAAGAACAAAGACAACAAACGTTCAGAGAGTAAAACTTATTGCAATACCTATAATACTGTCTTCACTTCCGGCTCATTCCATCTCATTCCGATATAGCAAATACCGTGCAACGGTCGCCAGTACGATTGTGTGATGGATCGTCTCATCAGCCGCAAAAGAGAGAAACTCCTCCAGTGGCACTTTATGTACCTTTATTCGCTCGTGGATATCTCCCTCCGGTTCCTGAAGGCCTTCAAATGTACAATTCTCAGCTAAAAACAAATGGGTAAAGTTCGTCATTATCGCGGGGTTGGCACTTACTTTACCCAAGCTCTGCCAATGCTCAGACTGATAACCCGTCTCTTCCACCAGCTCTCGCTGTATCGCTTCCAGTGGTTGCTCTCCCGGATCCACCATCCCACCTGGCACTTCCAGGGTCGGCTCCTCAATACCGTATCGATACTGCTCTACCAGCACCACTTCATCATCCGAAGTAATAGGAAGTACATTTACCCACTCCGGTGCTTTTAATACGTAAAAATCACCTTCGTTCTCCTCTTCTTCCGACTCCAATTTCATTTTTCGGTGTAAAAGATTGAAAATTGGTGTCTGATATTCCTTATTTTGGTGGGTAACCGACCACGGTTCTATTGAGAAACGAAAAGATTTTTCACTCATAAGACTACACGCTATTTATGACAGAACGATTTGAATTTAATACCGACGAAGTAAGCTCACAAAAAGAACTCCATGAACGCATGGAAGAAGCCTGTGATTCAATGGAAGCCATTTATGAAAATGGAGAATACCCAAAATTACTGGTCAAACGATCGTGGTCCAAACATAATCCCATTATTACGGGAGAGATGGCAAAACCCAAATCGTATCGCTGGTACCTACTGCGGGAACTTAAGAAACTCGGCGAAAAGGGGGCTGTCATAAAAATCCTCCCTTCTCGAGAGCGGCTGGCACTTAACGATCCCGACCTACTAGATAATACCGACGAAGATGACTGGGACATCACCCAGAAAAAGCTGTTCCTGTTTAGTCCCGAGCGAATAGAGATCTCACTCAATCGCCTGGAGCATTACACCGGTACTCAACCCGAAGATTTCCAACGTTATATCCTGTTTACCAACTACGATATGCACGTGGAAGTCTTCAAAGAGAAGTTTCCCGACTGTGTTGGCCCGGCTCGCGAAGGAGTACAGATGCCGGCGTACCACCATAAGCTGGATGACCATAAAGGCGTAACCCTTATTAATATTGGGGTAGGTCCATCGAATGCCAAAACCATTACCGATCATGTTGCCGTGCTTCGTCCCGATGCTATGATTATGGTAGGTCATTGCGGAGGCCTGCGTAACCACCAGGAAATCGGTGATTTTGTACTGGCCACCGGCTTTATGCGTGATGATGGGGTACTGGATAATATTTTACCGCTCAATATTCCTATTACGCCCAACTATTTGCTAAATGTATATCTTAAAGAAGTGCTCGACAGTTATAATCGCAATCACCGTTTGGGTACCATCTTCACCACGGCCAATCGGAACTGGGAGTTTATTAAAGGACGAACGGTAGAGCAGATTCACATGAGCCGCAGTATTGCCGTAGATATGGAATCGGCCACCGTTGCTACCAACGGCTATCGATACCGTATTCCCAATGCCACTATGCTTTGTGTTAGTGACAAACCCCTACATGGAAAACCCAAGCTCAGTGACGATGCCCAGGAATTCTATCAAGATTCCAAACAGATGCATATTGAGATGGCTATTGACGTGCTTAATATGTGCAAACAAAACTATCCCGAAGGCTTACCCAACGCCAGTATCCGCGCCATGAACGAACCATTGATGGGCGGACCCGACGAAGACTAAGTTCAACAAATTATTACCGCTTCTTCAAGCCTGTCAGAGATCCACAACTCTGACAGGCTTTTTTATTAGTTCCATTTACCATAAAACAACAATCATTTATTGTTTATCAATAAAAAATTGTTACTATTCAGTAAATTTTATTTTTACTTGAGATTGAACATCAATAAAGCGATTTGTATTCATGACTTTTAACAAAGATTGGACCCTCGCTCACTTCCTATATTATATCTCACAAATTGGTTATGTGCTAATTGGCGGACTTATCCTAATACAGACCTTTACGTTTTTCATGCAAAGCCAGAACAATCATTTAAGTACCGATCTAATTCCTGTGCAATTAGAAGTCCAGGAATTTAAGGAAGCAAGTGATATCAAAGCAGGAGAGGTTACCTTGCATATAAATGAAGAGATGAATGGAAGAGTTAGGCTTTCAACCTCAGACAAATCTTCTCAATGGCCTATTATTGGTTTTTTCTTGGTCGGCTTGTTGAAGTACGTCATTTTAGCCATCGTTTTATTCCTGTTCAGCAAACTTTTCAAGACGATTATTGACAAGGAACCCTTTAGCGAGAAAAATCCAACGTACTTATTTACTATTGGCTGGATTTTATTCTTAGCCCCATTTACTATTCCTGCCCTTAATTTTTTCGTCCATCCCTATTTCGCCAGTCTAGACCTCCCAGAAAACTTATCAATTGCCGGGCTAACATATATGGGGGATGGATATGCCTATGCAGGCATTTTTATACTTGTATTGGGCTATGTATTCAAAGAAGGAAACAGGCTCTACAAAGAACAACAACTCACGATATAATTATCACACTATGAAAGGACTTGGAGAAAAATCAACGGCCTACTTCTGCTATCTCATTGTTAATGTTTGGTGGTACCTCTCTTGCCTAATGGGAATTCTGTTTGCCGGGCTTTTGAGCTATGAATTCTTTGGGAGTAGTCATCCCAACTCCATTTTTGGATTAACACTCCCCATAAAGTCTGACCTTATCACTCTTAAAAACCCGGAGCAATATGAATATCTCTCCACCGGTCCGGCAAAGGGGATGATCGATTTTGACTACATCCTGCAACACACTCCTTACGCATATATTACCTGGGCGATCTTTATTGCTATCGCCATTGCTCTTTTTCTATTGGGATTATACCAGCTGCGCAACCTGTTAAAATCTGCCACTAACAACACCATCTTCACCGGAGAAAACGTCCGCCGCCTTAAAATAATCGCCCTTTTGGTGTTCTTGGTAGAACCGCTGGAGTGGCTGGCCTATTATCTCACCATACACTTTCTGGGACCTGCCTCAGAGATTATAGCCCATGGCATTGGTGAGTTTAAATTAGAAATGCCACTTATTGGCTCGGACTGGACATTTCTAATCGGCGGCTTATTGCTCTATACGCTTGCCGCTGTTTTCGAGAAAGGCAACGAGATGTACCAAGAACTCAAATTGACGGTATAACTAATACCTAAATCATCTATGGACCTGCAATCAAACATCATAAAAGAAAGCAATTTTAGGTGGCTTGTACTCTCAATACTAGCTTTGATGGTTCTATTTTATATCTATCTGGGTATCAACAGTATTCAAACATTCCACCGAGTATATGACAATAGCCCACCCTCTGCACAAACAGCGACCTATGAAATAGGTGATTTAACTCTCTCCAAAACGACCGTTGTTCAACAAGACACTAAACGCACGGTTCGCTATATCACGACCGATGATTTATCATACACTCCATCCCAAAAGAAGACAGCTAATATTTTACAGGCACAAACAGGCTTAACAAAAATTATGGGGCTGAGTGGCAATCCTTCATTCCTGGTTACCGAAGAACATGAATCATTCTGGAAATCTCAATTTTATTACCAGATCGCATTTTATTTTGGTGGATTTCTAATTTTTGCGCTCTTTCTGATAGGTGTTACCGAAATCAATTTTCGACAAGAAAAAAAGTTATTTACAAAAGAAATTAAGCGTTTCTTTGGCGGTATCTATGCATTATTCATTACTGCATTCTTTATAAAAGCTGTTCTTTATGGACGAATGGTTCACTTTCTAAACAATGAATATTACCTGGGCGAATCACTTACCGGCGGAGTATCCAGCTCGTTGTTAAGCATTGCAGTAGCTTTACTATTCATTTTTCTCTTCTTGGAACGCGCAATTAAACTTCAGAAAGAACAGGATTTAACTATTTAGGTTATTATGGCCATTAAAGTAAACTTAGATTTAATGCTGGTAAAGCGCGATATGTCCCTGACCGAACTCTCAGAGAAGGTGGGAGTGACGATCTCAAACCTGTCGATCCTGAAAACCGGCAAAGCCAAGGCCGTACGTTTCTCTACGCTTAACGCCATCTGTGAGGCCCTGGATTGCCAACCGGGCGATATTTTAGAGTATGAAATAACCGGAGAAGAGTAACACTATTTACTTTTACTCAATAAAAGCATAGCATAACAACCGGAAACAACCAATCGCAAGAGAATACCAATTATGATTCTAAAAGCAGAAAACATCACAAAAGCATATAAATCAAGCGCAGATGCTTTTCGGCTGAAGATCGATGACTTTGTTATTGAAGAGGGCAGTTTTACCGCCATCCTGGGACCCAATGGGTCAGGAAAGTCAACCTTTTTGAAAGTCATTCTCGACCTTCTTTTTGCCGATACCGGGCATATCACCCTGATGGGAAAATCACACAAGAATAAAGAATCACGGGTTAAACTCAGTTATCTGCCGGAAAATTTCTCACTCCCCAAGAATTTTACCGTCAGAGAGGTATTGCAATCCTTTGCCGGGCTCAAAAAGTCACCCCCTGAGAACCTGGACCTACGCATTGAAGAACTGGCCGATGCCTTTGATGTCAACTACCTGGACAAAAAAGTGAAAGGCCTCTCCAAAGGGATGACACAGATTACAGCCCTGATGAATACCTTTTTGTCTGATGATCAATTTTATATTCTGGACGAACCGTTCAACGGACTCGATGCGGTAAAGAAAAAGGGTATCATGGATTATATATTTCACCTGCAAGATAAACGAAATATCTCGATCCTGATAACGACCCATATTCTTTCTGATATTGATAAAACCTGCGACCATCTTCACCTTATAAAGGATGGGCAAATTATCGAAGAAGCTTCGAAATCAGAATTACAAGACCAGTTTGATACCGTCGAATCGTTCTACCTGCATCATTTTGAAAACAAAGAACCTATTACATCATGATACGTTTTATTACACGCACCATTTTTAAAAATAAAGCATTATGGAGCTGGCCTGCAATTGTTCTCCTATTTGTATTAGCCATTATGTACTGGGGAGATATAGCAGCTGCTCAAAACAGTTACTCATTTTCAGTTCAGGTGGGTGACCTTAACCTTTCTGCAGCTATGGTTATGTCGCAGATTATAGGCTTAATTACCTTAGTCTGTATCATTGGCTTTCCAAACCACTTTTCTCAAAATTTAAAGTCGGAACGCAGTTCATTGATTCTATCAAAACCTATTTCTCGCTCCGATTTTTTCTTTTCTGATCTTGCGGCCGTCTCTATTGTAGCAGTAGCCTACACCCTTATTACCCTTTTACTTCTGGCAATAATGCTGGCTATTAAAGCCGCTATATTTCCATTTCAGTTCTTTCTCGGCATACTGCTGTTTCTGCCACTGCTAATATTAACCTATTATATAACAATTGTTTTATTTCTCACTATTACCAACTCTTATCTGGCAGGTGCCATTTTAGGCTGGTTTATAACAAGCCTGTCCGCCGGCCTGCTAAAGATTGAAAAATTAATAGATCTGTTTGGCATTGAGTCAGAGTTATTTCGCTACTTTATGGTAGCGCTCAGCTATATTATCCCCAGTGCGGGCGGGGTAGAAGAGCTGCTTAAGCAGATATACAGCGGTGGCTTTTCAGCACTTGACGGCGGGTTACTGGCTTTTATATTGGTTAGCTGCCTGCCTTTGGGCCTGCTCAGCTTATATATATTCCGGAAAAAAGAGTTTTAAATTTGATATCAAAACTTCTTCTATAACTACCAATGGAGTCTTTTCCCGACTTTAGAAATCAAAAAGTGCCATTGGTAGTTGTAGTTCCATTCATATCAACTTTTTGATTGATGCTTTCAATCGCATTTGTCAACACGTGGGTTTGACTCTGTAACTCTTCGGCTGTCGAAGCGTTCTTCTCCGCCATATCTGCTGTGTTATCTGTGGTATCAGATATTCTGGCAATACTGCTTTTAATCTCTTTTAGCTGAGCAATCTGCTCATCCCCCACCGTATTTACCTGTTCAATCCAGGCCTGTAGTTCATCAATCTGTGATGAAATTTGCTTTGAAATAGAAACCCCGGCTTCTGCCTTCTCCACATTGGTTTCAATCATCTTACTAATATCAGCTGCTGCCCGAGCCGTCTTTTGGGCTAACACTCGAATTTCGTCAGTTACAACGGCAAAACCAGCTCCGGCATCTCCTGCACGCGCAGCCTCAACGGCAGCATTCAGTGCCAATATATTTGTCTGCGAAGCAATACTGTCGATGGTTTCAGTAATGGTAGATATATTACTGCTAGACTCTTTTAAATTATTCATAGAGTCATTCATCTGATCCGTATCACTGGCAATCGACTTCACCTTCTGAGTGGCAGAACTCGTTTTATCGTTAAGCTCCAATATTTTTTCGTTCATGCTGTCGATCGATTCATTGGACTCTGCTACTGCCTGGGCATTATCAGAAGCATTGGCAGCCAAATCTTGCCCGGAATCAGAAATAAATTCTGTCACCTCTCCAACTTGATGAGCCGAAGCGCTCAGCTCATCCATAATATTAAACACCTTCGAGTTGTTCAGGTACTCTTGTGTAAGATTTAATACAATGTTGCTTATTACCACTGCTTCAACAATCACAAAAATTGCATGCAAAGCCACCAGATCCCAACCACATCCATAATCAAACACTTTAATAGGAGTCCCGGCAACAGCCATTTCATAGGTTTGTGCAACATTAAAAAGGGCGTGGTGTATCGCTGTTGTTGCTGCAGCAGCCAATACCGGTGCTATATCTTTGTACCGTATCAGTACGGCGATAGCGATAAAAATATGGAAGTGCATTTCTATCCTACCCATATGCTGCTGGATAAAAATCATAGAAAAGGCCATAAATGATGCCCCAAAGGTAATTCTGCTTAATAGAGTGCCCGGGTTCATATTATAAACCGCATAGGCAATGCCCGTTATCACGGCCCCACCTACAAATCCCAACAAATAGGTACTGTATGTAAATGCTGTTAGTGTGGAGGCACCAATCCAGTGCACAACAACAAGTCTGAACATAAAAGCATCAGCTTTCTCAAAAGTTTTTTTAACATTCTGCTTTACCCCCGCCGATAATCCCTCATTATAAATCGGAAAGAATGTATCTTTGAAACTAGCTTGATTGGTCATTGTCCAATTTCTTTTATCCCCTCCCGAGGATTTTTAACATTGTTCTATTATTGTATTGCTTGTTCTAACACAAGCTGTATTGCTTCCTTCTCAATATTATTTGATAATACCCGCCTCACTTTCCACTCATTCTGCTTCTGCTGTAAAACAAAAAAGTGATCCGTATGAAAAATTGTTGGCTTATCTGCATTCGGCTTGTTTAAGCGCACATTAAAATCACGGAGAACTTGTTTCATATCATCTTTTGCCAAGGTAACACCTCGTATATCTTCCGAAAACTGACGGCTATACCTATTCGATAAGTCTGCCGAAACCTGCTCTCCAATATCTACGAATACTGCCCCTGTCTTACTGTCAGGGTATTTTTGATCTATTTCCTTAAAAACCTTAGCCAGTTTTATTAACGAAGTAGGACATATCGACTCGCAACCAACATATCCGAAAAATAGTACCTCTATTGAATTTGATGACTGGGAAAGAAACGGTGGTTCAGCTACTGTTTTATTTTCCAGGGGATGCGCATTACCTAAATACGAAAAACCTATTACTAAAGTAGCAGGCAATAATAATAAGCTTGCCAGCAAAAACAGTGATATAACTTTTCCCATTTTTTTTGTCCCCTTGCCCACGATTAAGATTTAATTATCGGTGTATATGCTTATAACTTAAGTTATGCGTTGTATTTGGGGTTGGGGGTAAAGACAAAAGAGGTTGGCCTCCCTTTTGTAAGGATTATACGTTCAGATAGTCTTACTTATAAAACCAACATCAAAAGAGAGGTTCCCATGTCTGACCAAGAACAATTCGAAGCCGGCACTTTTTTAAACAGAACCGTCAAAGAGATGAGCCCAGACGAACAACCGCGCGAGAAGCTAATGAATTACGGAAGTGAAAGTCTTTCGGATGCTGAACTCCTGGCTATTTTACTTCGCACGGGCAGCCGAAAAATGAACGTGATACAGATGGCCCAAGCGCTACTCGATCATTTCGATGGCCTACGCTACCTGGCACGTAAAGATTGGCAAGATCTTAAAGTGATACCGGGGATGGGGAAGGTAAAGTCATTAACCCTGGAGGCGGTGTTTGAGCTTTCCAAACGTATACAAGTAGCCAGTTTGGGCGAACAGGTGCAGGTTACATCACCCGAGGATGCGGTGGCCTATTTTGGACCAAAGCTGCGAGACCTCACTAAAGAGGTATTCATGGTGGCCTTTCTCAATAATGCCAAAATCGTAATGGGATATAAAAAAGTAAGCTCCGGCGGTTCAACAGCTACTATTGTAGATCCAGCCGAGGTAATGCGGCAGGCGGTAATGAATGAGGCCAACAGCATACTACTATTACACAACCATCCCAGTGGCAATAACAAAGCTTCAAAAGCCGATATCCAACTGACCGAACGTATTTCAAAATCCGGCAAACTGCTGGGCATTCCCGTTGATGACCATATCATCATCGCCGGCGACGGCTACACCAGCTTCCGCGCTCAAGGGATTATTAATTAAGAATTGGAAATTAGGAATTAAGAGTTAAGAATTAGGAATTGAGAATTAAGATTATGAAAAAGGAAAATATTGTTAGAGACAAAAGTTATCAGTTCTCACTGCGTGTTATTCAACTTAGTCGAACATTAATTAAAAACGAGCACGAATATGTTATATCCAAACAAATTCTAAAAAGCGGGACCTCTATTGGCGCTAACATTGAAGAAGCAATCGGTGCTCAATCCAGAAGAGACTTTAAAGCCAAACTTTCAATTTCTTACAAAGAAGCCAGGGAAACGCATTACTGGCTCAGATTGATAAGAGATTCTAAACTTATAAAGCCTGAACTTGCCAATTCCCTAATTGAAAATTGTGATGAATTATTAAAAATACTCGGCTCGATCATAAAAACTCTAAAAAATCCTCATTCCTAATTCTCAATTCCTAATTCAACTCCTTATATTTAGCGGTTATTAATTTCCTGCAAATGCAACGGTATTATATAATGAAGGATTATCTACGAAAAGTTATTAGCACCTCACTGGCGCAGTTTGATATCAATGAAGAGGATATCCCTGAAATCCAGATTGAAAAGCCCAACCAGCCAGAGCATGGCGATGCGGCCTCCAATATTGCCCTGAACCTCGCAAGTATTCTAAAAAACAGTCCGCGCAAAATTGCTGACCAGATTGTAGAGAGCCTGGAATATGAAGCTAATAAAATTGATACTGTTGAAATTGCAGGACCCGGTTTTATCAACTTTCGATATGCCGAAAACTACCTCTTTGATGAACTCAATAATATCCTCGAAGAAGGAGAAAGATTTGGGAAATCTTCTGCGCTCGACGGCCAGCGCATCCTTGTCGAATATGTTAGTGCTAATCCTACAGGACCACTAACCGTAGGCCACGGCCGTAACGCCGTACTGGGCGACACCATTGCCAACCTGTTGGAATGGACCGGGGCCGAAGTAGACCGCGAGTATTACTTTAACAACGCCGGTCGCCAAATGCGGGTATTGGGGCAGAGTGTCAAAGCCCGATACCTGCAAGAGTTGGGACAAGAAGTTGACCTTCCCGATGATGGATACGAAGGAGAATATA
Organism: Fodinibius halophilus; assembly: GCF_011059105.1. Classification (GTDB taxonomy): domain Bacteria; phylum Bacteroidota; class Rhodothermia; order Balneolales; family Balneolaceae; genus Fodinibius; species Fodinibius halophilus. Next base: position 174,443 of record NZ_JAALLS010000003.1, read on the forward strand.
TTCGTGACATTGCCAAAGCATTAATTGACGAACACGGCGAAGAGCTCATTGATAGTGATAACATTACCCCGTTCAAAGAAAAAGCTGAACAGGTTATTTTTGAGGATATCCAGGAGACTCTACAGCGTATGGATATTGAAATGGACGCCTTTTTCAATGAGCAGGAAGTATATGATGACGGATCCATCGACAAAGTCGTAGAAACACTGCGCGAAAAAGATCTAGCTTACGACGAAGACGGGGCAACCTGGTTCAAAACAACTGAATTTGGCAAAGATAAAGATACCGTACTGATCAAAAGCAGTGGAGAACCCACCTATCGCCTGCCCGACATTGCTTACCACGTTAACAAACTTGAACGGGGCTATGACCAGTGCATTGACGTCTTTGGAGCCGACCACATAGATACCTACCCCGACGTACTTTCCGGGCTCGACGCAATGGGCTATGACAAATCAAAGGTTGATGTGGTGGTTTACCAGTTTGTGACTATTGTCAAAGAGGGTAAGCCCTTTAAGATGAGTACGCGCAAAGCCAACTTTGTAACCCTTGACGATCTCATGGATGAAGTTGGTTCTGATGTCACACGTTTTTTCTTTGAGATGCGTGATCCCAATACGCACCTGGAATTTGATATCGCCGAAGCTAAAGAAGCCGGGGACAAAAACCCGGTATTTTACCTGCAATATGCGCATGCCCGCATCCACAGTATCCTGCGAAAGGTAGAGCAAGAATATTCTTTTGATGCCAAAGCAAAGCTTAGCCTGCTTACCCATGAGTCAGAAACAGAATTAATGAAAAGCCTTATCCGCTTTCCTGAGATGATCCAAAGTGCAGCCCGCAGCCATGAACCCCATCGGCTAATAAACTACCTGGATGACCTGGCCTCCGCCTTTACTTCATTCTATCACGATTGCCGTATTCTAGGCGAAGAAAAAGAATTAGTACAAGCACGTTCGGCACTGGCCAAAGCCACCGCACAAGTGCTGGCGAATGGATTGGGTATTTTGGGTATTTCTGCACCGGAAGAGATGTAACATGCGAGAAAAGGTCATAGTTTCCAAATAGTATACCCATAACAGACTATTAAATAAACTGTCTTCACTTATTTACTGGGGACTTTTCATACTTGGCAGCCTCACCTCCTTGTCACACTTGAAACAAAAAAATTTTTTTCTAACATGTGCATTCATCTTGAGTTATCATCAAGACATAACATAAACTAACTTCGTAATCAAAAATCTATTCATTATGAAAGTTAAGATTATGATAGCCAGTCTAATGTTATTGTTCATGGGAAGTGTAATATCTCCAGCATCTGCCAAAGTACGAGAAGACCTTTGTGAAGATGAGCTCGCAAAATGCAAGAATGATTGTGATGAAAATTGGAATGCTGACTGGGCAAAAGGAGCATGTTACACAGGATGTGGTGCAGGTTATGCAGCCTGTGAAATTGCCATCGAATAACACAATTAAATACTAAACATAGTAGGGGTACAATACCATATTGTATCCCTATTACTTTAATACTCTATTCTCAATGTTCCCTAAGAAAAGTTGTTTTTTTTACACCTTAATTTCTCTACTAATCTTTCAGTTAGTAAGCTGTGAAAAAGAGCCTAATAAAAGAACAGGTAAAGCGGTACAGTTTGTTGATTACGATATAGAAAATGTACTCACTATCGATAGTACAAATAGCGCCAACTACATTACTGATTTTACCCTCGACTCTCTAGGAAATATCTACGCACTTGATATCAGTGATTTTCAGTTAAAAAAGTTCAACCCAAATGGAGAGTTAATTGCTAAAACTGGAAGAAAAGGAGACGGGCCGGGAGAATTTAAAAAACATTACTACACTGTTAGTAAACTTCCAAATCCTGTAGGGTCCGCAAGTGTCAAAGAGGTCTCAATACAGCTCTTTTCATCCACCTTAGAGCACCAAGATGTGTTGCTTAATAACGGAATAGTCTCCACCTTTGCAGCTAATAACAACGGGGATATTTTAGTTAGCAATTTTGCAACAGGTAATCTTGACCTCCTTGACTTGGATGGCACGTACCATAAAACAATTGAAGAAGTAGATATTACTGATAAAAAGAAAATCTATGATCTGGTCAAATATATTAAATTCTATAATGACGATATTTTTTATGTGTCATTTCCATTTAAAAATTTAATCCAGAAGTTTTCTATCTCACAGGGTCTTTTGGATGAATTCAGGCTCCCCTCGATTCCAAAGTTCAGCCGTACCAACGACGGATTACCTAAAGGACCAGTCATCCAGGGAATTACGACATTACCAAATGGAAGAGTTTGGGTTGTAGGCCGCAGCTTCAGTAAAAATCCGGCTCAAGATATATATGTTTTCAATAAAAAAGGAGAGTACATCCATACATTTGTACTGCCGGAAAAGGCCCAAGCCTTAACCTATAATAATCAGTCACTTTATACTCTTGGGGCCGGCGGATACCATATAAAAAAATGGAAAATAGATCCGAAACAAGTTTCAAGTCATGAAATCGATTGAACTCACAAACATTTCTACATACTACAAGAAATCAATATTCCAGAAGACCAAGGTACTGAGGAATATTGACCTAAAATTACAGAAAGGGAAAATATATGGCCTGCTAGGCCCTAACGGCGCCGGGAAAACCACATTAATTAAAACATTACTCGGCTTACTTAGAAAACATGACGGTACAATCAGTTATTATAACGAAGGTAAAAAAGTAAGCCGCGTAAAATGGCTCCAGAGAGTAGGCTTTGTACCCGAAGAAGTAACGTTCTCACAAAATATTACAGGTAGAAATTTTCTAAAATTAATGGGAAACTTATATCCTATCAACAAAAAAGATCTCACCCAACGGGTAAAAGATCTTTTTCAATTAGTAGGACTGGAATCAGAAAAAGAAAAAAGTATTAATGCTTATTCCAAAGGAATGAAAAAAAGGCTGTTAATTGCCCAAGCCCTTTTATGTAATCCTCATATGCTTTTTTTAGATGAACCGATGGCAGGCCTGGATCCCAAACAAAGAAATCAAATGAGAAGCCTCTTCACCCAGTATAAGGACCAGGGTACCGGCATACTAATTAGCAGCCATGAACTTCCTGAAATCCAAATGATCTGTGATGCTATTTTTCTTATAAAAGATGGTCAAATTATCCTTACCGAAAACCTTGACAGCCTGGATAGCTTTCAAAGCAACCCGGAAGTACAACTAGCAATCAACGATATCAATGAGTTACCCCAAAAAATATCAACAAAATATCATTGTTCAGAAGAACATGGGAGAATCACTATTTCTGTTAAACAAGATAATCTTCAAGAGCTCTTAGCAGTATTAAACGACAATGGTATCGCCGTGAAAAATATACAAACAGGTAGTGCAAATCTGGAAAAGGTATTTCTAAATAATTTGAAGTAACTATGAGTACTCTACTGAATGTTTTATCAATTCAATGGCGTGAGTTAAAACAAGCGCGGTCATTTTATACTGCGCTTGCACTAGGGATACCGCTTTTTATTTATACCGGTATTTTCATGGACCTGCAATGGAATGCGTACCAACTGGTGGCAGTAGATTATATTACAACGTCTGAACCGAATCTATTTATATCTCAATGGGCCTTTGGATATTTTGTAATCTTATTTTGTTTATGCTATACAAGTGGAGCTATCCTTATGCTAAACAAAACCGGTGAATTCACGTCTCTTTTATTTTCAAAACCGATATCAAGAGAAAAATTCTTTTTGTATCTAATTTCTGGTACCACGCTCTTAATAATGATCCCATTTGTACTTTTACATCTTAGTTTTTGGATTAATTTTGGGATCCTCGATCAAGTATGGTCACCATATATATGGCTTAGCTTACTTGGATTATTAGCTCCCTGCCTATTAATTGTTAGTTCGATTTCGTTCTTTTCATTTATTTCGGGCAGTGGTGTCTTTCCAACAATAGTATATTGCTTTATTTTTCCCTTTATCTTCGGAGAAAAAGAAAAGTTTTTATATCCGTTAGCGGATAATAATATCTACAGAGGACTTATAGACTTTATAGATCTTTTTCTACCAAATTTTGGTGACCTTCTTATGTTTTCCGGAAATATATTTGCCCAGCAACCATACCAGCTTTCCATTAACACCTTAGGAATTCCCTACATTGTCATATTATTGGGAATCTCATTTTTTCTCTTTAAAAGAAAAAATATATAACCGAGATATGGAATTTTTATTAGAACACCTTGAGTTAATCCTAACCTTCATTGCTAGTGTCGTCATAATTTTGCTATCTGGATTTACCGCCCGAAAAAAGGGTGCCAGCTTTGCTTTAGGAGCTATCTTCGGCTTGTTATTTAACTTCATCGGATTAGTCATCCTTTCATTACTCCCAGATAAGCAACCCCGACACACCGAAAATAATAATCAGGCACTATAATCCTCAATGACACTGACTGAGAACTTAACTTAGATTAAAGCTGCTGCTCACATGTATATTTATAGCCATACGACAATCACTTCCAAGGAAACCTACAACATCAGTTTACAAGTTCTGGCATTTTCTTATAATTCAAGATTAAATAAACTAACCCTGAAAAAGGAATAAAGAAGAAAATAAACCCCAAGAAAATTTTAACAAATGTTGAATATCTTTGTTCTTTTCCAACTAAAAATATTGCTGAGATAGTAATCACGAAATAAAGTATAATTACCAAAAATAACATTGGTTCACTTATAAAAAATATCATAATAAATAATTATTTATTTGCAACAATAAGCTTGTGTTGATAAACATCCATGATTTTCACCAACACAAGAAGTATCCACTCCACCAATTTTACTACATGTCTCTCCGGTTGCTTCCTCATGGTCCTTAACCTTTCTGGAGGCACCCTCACTTTTTATGGTGCTCACAGCAACTGATCTTGTAAAACCGACTGAATTTAAATAATAAGTATTCCAGAAACTACAACCACTTAGTGTAGACCTATGGAACATATTAGCTTTAATTTTATTTTGCGAATTAGAAGTTATTTCATCTAGTGCAAATAATAATAACGTTAAATCTTTATTTAAGTTATTTTTACTAAAGTCTTCTAATGGTCCCTGATAGTTTTCCGTAATAATATAAGGGGAATTATTTACTAGGCTTACACCTAAACTAGGTTTTCCATCTAGATGCAAAACCTCATCCTTAATATAGAAAGAAAAACTTTGTTCCCTAGAATTATGTTTATCCCCAGAAATTACGTTATGCTGTAAGAAATTAATATCTGTTCTGCTCTTTCTTTTTTTAACTTCTGCTTTTACAACACCAAGAGAAACGAACTCTTGAGAGAATAGGTCCTGATTATTTTCAATTGTTAAATTCTCTTTTAAATCATAATTTTTCTGAGCTTCTTCAGTTCCAACAGTATCATTACATGATGAAAATAAAATGAATGATATTAAAACTAATCCTAGATATGATAAGTTCGATAAATTTAGATATGACACCTTGCATCTCTTTTGATTAAATAGATTATAACTTTTTTAATTTCAAAAAAAAAAAAAGAAATAGTCAAATATTTTTTTATAGATCAGGAAGTAAGTCAGGAGAATATAGTTAAGGACTTAGGCTAGTGTAAACAATAGAATAGGAAACGAGTTTTGAACATCAAAGCACTGATGTAAATACAAATAAGATAGAAGTTCAAGACGTTACCCACTTATATCCTATATCTTAAATACTGTAACTCTCATGCCGGCGAAACTTCGCAAAACACACAATCCCTTTTGAAAGTTAATCTAATACGATAAATCTGGCGCACTCAAACAGTTGATTGCTCTCCTCAACCGTCAAAAATTATATGTCGGAAAATTCGGCTGAATCCTACCTGGTGTTTACACCGGGCCGTTACCTTAATACAGCACCCGAAAACGAATAGTATCATCTACATTTTTTAACTCTTCCTTTATCTCTTCGTTGTAATCGGTGTTAATATCAGTAATAACATACCCTACCGATTCATTTGTTTTGAGATACTGCCCGTCGATATTGATGTCGTATTTAGCCAGAATATTATTGATAGTAGCCATTATGTTAGGCTTATTGGCGTGAATGTGTAAAAAGCGATGGGAATCCTCAAAACTAGGCAGTTTTAAATTAGGCAGATTTACGCTGCCCGAAGTATTTCCGGTATTAATAAAATCCATAATTTTGTGGGGCACAAAATTGCCAATATGCTCCTGGGCCTCCATCGTACTACCGCCAATATGTGGGGTAAGAATGGTATTTCGGGCACCGGCCATCACATCTTCAAAAGGTTCGTCATTGCTTTTGGGTTCTTGGGGGGTATACGTCTATACCAGCCCCTAAAATACGTTTGGCATCAATAGCATCGCGCAGAGCATCTGTATCTACTACTTTGCCTCGCGCCAGATTTAAGAAAATAGCTCCATCGTGCAGCCAATCCAGCTCTTCTTTGCCAATAAGGCCTTTATTAGCGGGGCGACCATCCACATGAACGCTCACTATATCAACTGTTTTAAATAGCTCTTCCATAGAAGCAGTACGGGTGGCATTGCCTAGGGGCAGTTTATCTTCCAAATCATAATAATACACGTCCAGCCCCATAGCTTCTCCCAACACACTCAGCTGGCTGCCAATATTACCATATCCTACAATACCCAGCTTTTTACCGCGAAACTCATGGCTGTACTTGGCTGACTTTTGCCAACGGCTTTGATGCATAGCCATTATTTTGTCTGGCAAATTACGGATCAGAAGTATCATTTCAGCAACAGCCAACTCTACTACACTCCTTGTATTACTGTAGGGTGCATTAAAAACAGCAACACCGTTTTTACTTGCTGCATTTAAATCGATCTGATTGGTGCCAATACAAAAAGCACCGATACACAACAGGTTGGGGGCGTTATTGATGATCGACTCCGTCATATCGGTTTTGGAGCGAATGCCAATAATTTGGGTACCTTTCAGGGCATCGTGCAGTTCCTCTTCCGACATGGACGAGGTTTGATAGGTCACATTATACCCTTCATTTTCGAAAAGTTTTACGGCATCTTTATGGACGCCTTCGAGTAGCAAAACATTAATTTTATCCTTCGGATACGATAGCTTTTTAGTCATTGTTCTAGTTTTTTAACAATGCTGCTTTTAAAAGTTAGTATTATGATATAGCATATTTGAACTATAGAAGTGGGAATGTAACTAAATTTATTCGAGTGGCGAAAATCTAAATACTACTGTTTTCTATATTTGCAAAAACCTATTTAAAACAGTTCCGCAACATGTAGCATTACTTAGGCCGGAATAAGCTTACTAAAGCAAACAATCCCTTTTGAAAACTGTTCTGCGATTTGAAAACCGGCCCGTTCAAACATGGTATTACTCTCATCGATAGTCCAAAATTTGATGCCGCCAAACTCCGCTGAATCCTGGAGCAGGCGCATATACCAGGCATCAGCATTTACCAGGTGCATCATAAAAAAGATGCCGTCTTTCTTAATAACGCGACGAGCTTCATAAAGCACTTTTAACGGATCTGACAGTTCATTAAGTGTCCCTCCCATCATCGCCCCATCAAAAGTAGCACCAAAAAACGGCAACCTACGACCATCGGCACGCAGAAGATATAGGTTGGCCTGCTCTGCTTCTGATTTCAGTCGTGCCTCCTCTAACATCTGTTTTGAAAAGTCCAGTGCCACCACCTTTGCCTCCGGCTGTTTGCCTTGAACCAAGCGACTGTACAACCCCGTTGAGCAACCAATATCCAAATACAATTTATCGGGCTGGGGATTTAACCACTCAATGAGTAGTTCCCGTTCTTTTTCGATAGGGAAGGTCTCTCCTGTCAGGATTGAAAGAGAACGTTTACGCCAGATATCCTCATACAATGCTGCCGTCACCTTCCAGTGATTAGAACTTTGTGCCCATGACATGCTCACCGGATCATCCGCCAACAGGTCAATAATGTTATTGGTGATAGCATACTCGTCTCCTTTGTTAGAACAGACCGTACCATTGAAACTCTTTTGTAGATTTGCAACTTCCCGGGGTACCGAAATAGACGCCCGATCATTCTTTGGGGAACGCAGTTCAAGAGACATAACTTTCTTTTTTTAAATATTCAGTATCATAGCCCAAAAAAGGCACAACAAATTCACAGCCGACGTGCAATGGTACGGGATTGTACCTATCGGTGTTGCACTCTAAATCTGACTCTCTTTTTGTAGAATCAAAGAGATTTGTGCACCCTTTTGAACACTTAACATCTCTTCGGCATTTCCTTTATTTATGCCGATCTCCAACATGCCTGAGCTCCCAATAAATGCCATTGGTTCGCCTTCCGGTACGGCCCCAAACGTACTGACGATCTCATCAAGAATAGTGTTGCCCACATAGATTTTTACGCTCTTATCCCCAATAACATCTTCGATCTGGGAAGCCGTTATATTGGTAATTAAATTGCCAAACTTATCAATATGGATCACCATACCTTCCAGCCCATCCTTATCGGCAATAGGTACCGTCCACCGATAGGTAACAAGCTCATCGAGGGGCTCCCCCAGCTCTTCTAACGGCACCCCTTCGCTAAGATGAGCAGCTGCAGGGGCAAAAATATCGCGGCCGTGAAAAGTCTCCGAAGGGTTATCCCTCCAATATTTTTCGTTGGTCAATCGTACAGCCTTATAATCACGCTCTTGGGTGAGCAGAGAAAAGATACCGTTATCGGGACCAACAAAATATTGGTCTTCTATTTTCAGGGCTACTGCATTTCGATCTGTACCAACCCCGGGATCTACCACTACGTTATGAACCGTACCGCTTGGAAAAAGCATAGCAGAGTTTTGCAGGATCCATGATCCTGCCATAATATCCTGAGAAGGAATATCATGTGAGATATCGATCATCCGCACATCAGGCGCAATGCCCAGAATAACCCCTTTCATGGCACTCACATAGTAATCCTTCAGACCAAAATCAGTCGTTAAAGTAATTACATTACGCATATGTATTGAGCATAACCGGCATCACGAGCATGAGAATCTCCTCATCCTCTTCCTCCTCGGAAGGTTTTACGATACCAGCTCTATTGGGAGTGGAAAATTCGAAATATACTTCATCACCGTCAACATTACCTAATACATCAGCCAGATATTTAGCGTTAAAACCGATCTCCATCTCATCATTACTGTACTCACAAGCAATGGTTTCTTTCGCCTCACTGCTCATATCGATGTCTTCGGCCCGAATTGTTAAGTTATCGGGATTGAGCTGCAGGCGGATCTGTCGTGTAGTAGAGCTAGAGAATATAGCCACACGCTTTACTGTGGCCAGCATCTGTTCTTTGTTAATGAACAGTTCCTTTTCGTTGTCCTTAGGAATTACTGATTCATAATTGGGATACTGCTCATTAATGAGTCGTGTAATAACAATAGTATTTCCGCTCTTAAAGCGCACGTGATCTTCCGTAATAGTCATCACACACTCCTCGTCGTGGAGCGCTTTCTTGACCAAGTTTAATGCCTTTTCCGGCACAATAAAGTCGACCTCGGTATCACTGGTAAGGTCGTGTTTGATATACTTCACTAAACGGTGACCATCGGTAGCAACAAATTTGCTCTCCTCGGCACCGATATCAAAATAAACCCCCATCATTGCCGGACGAAGATCATCATTTGATACTGCAAAGAGCGTTTTATCGATAGCGTTGAGAATAACATCTTTACTCGTCTCAAGCTTTTGCCCATCATTTAAATTCGGCACCTCAGGAAACTCATCGGGATCTTCACCCACCAGCTTATACGTACCCTTATCGGTACGAAACTTAATATTAAATTTCTCATCAACCTCAAAGGCTACGGGGATATCGGGCAACTGACGCAGTGTTTCTATCAGTCGTCGTGCCGGTATTGCCACAGCCCCGCCATCATCGATATCAGCATCCATCGATTCAATAATCGAAATTTCAAGATCGGTAGCTGTCAGACGAAGTTGATTGCCATCACTTTCAAATAAAATTGTTTCCAAAATGGGCAGTGTGGCTTTATTGGGAACAGCCCCCGAAACCGCTGATAATGCATTAACAAGTTCGTTACTTGAGACATTAAATTTCATAGATAAACCTTTTTAAGCTAAACGTTCGTCAGACATCGATTTTTAGTCCGAATAATAAGTACCATATACTAATAAATACTCGCTCTCTTAGCAACCATATAACCCCTGCTTTCTGTAACTAAATTTGGGGATCTCAAGGCATCCGCAAAAGAAGTTATATTCTGCAAATGAATTCCCATAAAAAGCTGATATTTCCTTATGTTTAGCCCTTATAAGCGTTCAGAATAATCGAACAAACTTTTTGTGAGAATACTTTTACTTGGCCCCACAGCTGTGGGTAAAACAGCACTCTCTGTAGATCTGGCTAAAGAACTCGATGCCGAAATCATTTCTACCGATTCCCGTCAGTGTTACCAACATATGAACATCGGCACAGCCACCCCTGCGAAACAAGAACAGGGTGAAGTACCTCACTATAATCTATCGATTATTGATCCCACTAAGAAAGACAGTGTCGTTAATTTCTATGAACGAGCCATGCAATGGCAACAAGAGATTCAATCGCGCGGCAAGAATGTGCTTTATGTTGGCGGAAGCACCCTGCATGTGCAGTGCGTTATTCAACCTTTGGATGATGTGCCTGCAGCCAATGAAAAAAATATAGCACAACTCGAAGCACAGATTGAAGCAGAAGGTATTGAAACACTGTATCAAAAACTGGAATCTATTGATCCCGACTACGCACAAAAAATGGATGGCATGAACACCCAGCGTATCATTCGGGCACTTGACGTGTGGATGCAAACCGATCGCCCTTTTAGTTCATTCCACTCTGACGATAATACCATTACAGTACCAGATGACCTTGTGGTATTTGGATTACAACGAGATCGACAAAATCTTTATGACCGTATTAATCGTCGTGTCGACCAGATGTTTGAAGAAGGATTTCTCGATGAAGTGCGCTCTATTCTCCAGCAGGGTTACTCATTAGACGATCCCGGACTTAATACCGTGGGATACAAACAGGCCATTGCATACCTGAATGACGAGATCAGTCGCGAACAGATGATCAAAGATATCAAAACCAAAACCCGCCGATATGCCAAAAGACAGCTTTCATGGTTTCGCCGCTGGGATTTCATCAACTGGATAGACCTTGATGAAACCACCCAAAGCGGGGCACAGAAATTTATCTGCCAACAGTTAGCAGCTAAGTCAAATAAAGATTAACTTTACCCTCATTTAAAACTGCATAATTTTTGCACAGAATGTATAAAGCAACAGTAAACGTTACGCTTCGAAAATCTATTTTGGACCCTAAAGGAAAAGCCGCTCATCACGCGCTTGAAGATCTCGGACTTACCGACATCAACAGTGTTCGAATCGGCAAACTTATTGAGCTCGATATTGATGCTGATGATAAAGACAAAGCGCATGAAGTCGCCGAAACGGCTTGTGAAAAATTGCTGGCTAACGAAGTAATGGAAGACTTTGAAATAACGATCAGCGAAAACTAATAAGCATATTGTTATGGACGATCTGCTTTTTAGCATTTGGGGATCCGATCCCGACCTCGAAGAAGAAAGTAAGCCGGGTATTGAGGTCGATGTTCTTGAAGAAGAACAAGAAGATGAAAAAGAAAACACCCCGTGGAGAGTCATCCTTTATGACGACGACATCCATACCTTTGATGAGGTTATTACACAACTCATCAAAGCACTAAAATGCAATAAATCGCACGCTGAAAGCTTAACCTATAAAGTACATAACGAAGGTAAAGCCAATGTCTATGAAGGCTCTTTTGAAGATTGCTTTCAAGTCAACGGCGTGCTTAAAGAAATTCAACTTATCACCGAAATAAAAGGATAAACCGTGTCTGCTAACTTTGGAGTAATTGTATTTCCGGGCTCAAACTGTGATCATGATGCCTACCATGCACTGGCTCATGTGATGAATGCCAATACTAAATTTCTTTGGCATAAAGATACCGATCTTTCTGACATCGATTTTTTACTGGTACCGGGTGGGTTCTCTTATGGAGACTACCTGAGATCCGGAGCTATTGCCCGTTTCTCACCCATCATGCAATCAGTCGTAGATTTTGTAGAACAGGGACGTCCCGTATTGGGTATTTGTAATGGATTCCAAATCTTACTGGAAGCCGGACTACTGCCGGGAGCTATGCTACACAACGAAGAACTCCGTTTTGTGTGCAAACAAACCCACCTGCGTTGCGAAACTTCTGATACCCTCTTCACACGCAATATTGAAGAAGGCGAAGTACTTCAAGTTCCTGTGGCACATGGCGAAGGCAACTACTTTACTGATGAGGATCAGCTGAAAGCTCTACAAGATAACGACCAGGTTGTTTTCCGTTACAGTGATGCTGATGGTAACGTCACTGAAGAAGCAAACTTCAATGGCTCAGTCGATAATATTGCCGGTATCTGTAATAAAAACAGAAACGTACTGGGCATGATGCCACACCCGGAACGTGCAGTAGAAAAATTGATAGGGTCTGATGACGGGAAAAAGATCTTTGAATCTGTCTTAAATGAGCTGGCTGTGGCGTAAGCTTTAACAAACCTTCATTAGATGCCCGAACACAAACAGAATAAAACGCTTTTTAGCAAAGGCCTAACCAAGAGCTATAAAAAGCGTACGGTCGTTTCGGATGTATCTATCAATGTAAGCCAAGGAGAAATTGTGGGGCTCTTGGGGCCTAATGGCGCTGGCAAAACAACCACGTTTTATATGTTTGTGGGATTGGTAACCCCTAACAGCGGGCAGATATTCTTAGATGACACAAATCTTACCGGTATGCCGATGTATAAACGGGCCAGGCTGGGGGTTGGATACCTATCTCAAGAAGCTAGCGTATTTCGAAACCTTACGGTACGGGAAAACCTGGAATCTATTCTTGAGTTCTTTAACATGCCCGACAAAGAGATACAACAGCGTGTAGACCAGCTTATCGAGGAGTTCGGGCTGGAGCGCGTTGCCCATAATAAAGGGCACAGTCTGTCGGGTGGTGAGCGCCGCAGAACCGAAATTGCTCGGGCACTGGTTACTGATCCGGATTTCATCTTATTGGATGAACCCTTTGCCGGCGTTGATCCCATTGCTGTTGAAGATATTCAGGAAATCGTATCAGAACTGCAGTATCGTAATATTGGTATTTTTATTACCGACCATAATGTGCACGAAACATTGGCTATTACCGACCGGGCCTATCTGATGTTTGAAGGGAATATTCTTAAAGAAGGTTCCGCTGATGAGTTAGCTGACGATGAGGAAGCCCGGCGCTTGTACCTGGGCAGCCAGTTCCGTTTGGATCGTTATAAATCACAAGAACAAGAAGAATAAACTTTTTAATGAACCATGGAAGAAATTAGCGTAAAAGAGCTTAAAGAGGAGATAGATTCGGATAACAGTTCTGTTTTTTTACTGGATGTTCGCGAACCCTTTGAGCAATACCAGTCAAAAATCTCATATGACAATTCTACTCTTATTCCTGTCGGGGAGCTCGAAGGTCGTCTTGACGAAATCAAAGATCATAAAAATAGCGAAATAGTCTGTATGTGCAGAAGTGGCGGGCGCAGTGCTGATGCCTGCAAACTACTTGAAAAAGAAGGATTCGAAAACGTCAAAAATCTCAAAGGTGGCATTAACGAATGGGCAAAAAAAATCGATACCAGCCTGCCAGTATATTAAGAAGAAACTGATGAATCTGCCGCTAACGCCATTTGGCAAATTCTGGCAACTCGGTTCTGGCTGGCTATACGAATGGAATATTCTTTCCCAGATTTGTCACCCATACCATTTATAGCCTTATTGCGATATTTCATTTTGCTCGGGCGATCATCTTTTGCTGAAAAGTGTATTTCTCGTACGTCGGTTTCCTCTATAATCTTTTGAACGGTATCTTCATTAACTCCACAGCCGGCCATCATTGATATACGATTGCCGGCCCTTTCTACCAGTTCTGCTATTGTAGCGATACCTTCATGAGCACAGGTTTGTTGGCCCGAAGTGAGAATGCGATCGAAACCAGCTTCAATACAGCTTTCCAGTGCTTCAAAAGGATCCGACGTCATATCAAACGCTCGATGACAGGTTACTTGTAAGGGGCGGGCTAACTCTATCAGCTCTTTACAACGATCAAAATCCAAACTGCCATCAGGGGAGAGGATACCGAATACAACGCCATCAGCACCACGGTCTTTACAGTGGCTGATATCTCTTTTCATTGCCTCAAACTCCAGGTCACTATAACAAAAGTCTCCCTCCCTTGGACGAATCATCACAAAGATCGGGATATCTAACTTCTCTCTCAATAACTCGACCGTTCCAACTGAGGGCGTAGTTCCTCCACCAGAAGGATTATCACACAGCTCAATTCGATCGGCACCACCAGCCTGGGCATTTAATGCTGATTCGATATTATAAGCGACTATTTCGGTCGTTAATCGACTATCCACGTTCTATACCATTGCTGCAATCTGGTTCAGCAGCTCTTCGTTGCTGTCCGTATTCTTCAATACTTTGAGTAGACTCTGCATCGATTCTTTAGGTGATTTCTTTAATAAATAGCGACGTACCATATTTCGCTCTTCCATGGAATCACCAATAAATTTATCCTCATTACGCGTACCGGAAGCACTAATATTAATCGCGGGATAAATACGATCATTAGCCAGCTCTCGGTCGAGTACCAATTCCATATTACCGGTCCCCTTAAATTCCTCAAAGATAAGATCATCCATTCGAGAATTGGTCTCAATAAGGCAAGTAGAAATGATAGTCAGCGAACCGCCACCTTCAATCTTACGTGCAGAACCGAAAATTTTCTTGGGAATTTCCAGGGCCCGAATATCAAGACCACCAGACAATGTACGTCCGCTGCTTTCCTGCACATTATTATATGCACGTCCCAGGCGGGTAATAGAATCAATCAACAGTACGGCATCATCTCCCATCTCAGCCTTACGCTTCACATAACCCAGTGCGAGCTCTGTGACCCGAATATGGCTTTCTGTGGGCTTATCATTGGAGGAGGCGAAGACTTCAGCATCCGTAGTGCGCAGAAAGTCAGTCACTTCCTCAGGGCGTTCATCAACCAACAATACACCCGTTTTAATATCGGGATGATTTTCAGTTAATGATTCTGCGATCTTCTTGAGCAATACCGTTTTACCTGTACGAGGTGGAGCTACAATCAGCGCACGCTGCCCCTTTCCGACAGGAGCTACAAGGTCCATTACCCGCATTTCAATATTCTCGGAATCAACACCGAGCTTAATATGATCGACCGGCATAATGGGTGTTTGCAGCTCAAATCGTGTAGAACGCTGCCACTCCATCGGATCACGTCCATTAATTTTTTCAATAGAATAGATATGGCGATTACCATGCCCATCCTCTTCGTACTCTCCTTCAATTTCAAGACCCGGACGGAGATTATTCTTCTTCACCTCATCAGGTTTTAAAAAAGGATCCTTAGGCTCATAACTGAACTCATGATCCTTTTCACGTGCAAAGCCGTACCCTTTGGCGTTAATTTCAACCACGCCCTCATAGCGACCGGCGACTTCGACATTATTATTTTCGTTAAACCTCGGGACAAAAACATTTTTCTTATTCTTTCGGCCCCGATTATTATTTCGTGAACGTCCCATGACATCCGTAAATTTTGCTTGATACCTCACATTCTGGTTGCAATTTATAACAAATTCATTGCACGCAGAAGGCAGGAGTTGTAGTTAATTTTCTGCATTGAGAAGAGAAGAAAGAAACAGTGCAACAAAAAATCTGTTGCACTGTCGAATTCTATAAGGTAAGATAAGAATCTTTGCCGATATTTAAAATTTATCGGACTTTTGTAGTCTCGTTAATCCACCCATAGCACTTTCTTAAGGATGAATCAATTTTAAATTCTTCACCATTTTTAAGCGGTGGTTTCCAAAAGTGTTTCTCTGCATTTGTTGGTGTAACTGGTTCGTAAGACTTTGCCTTTCTTTGAACCTCACTCGCAGTATTAGGATCAACCCGTTTTGCTTTATTCAGATAATCAAGGACTATCCAGTACACTGCCTTATCTTTGCTATCCATTTCCCGGCCACTGGTACATTTACCAACAGCTTGCGCATACACATCTGCAATCTGGATATATGGCTTGCCCCAATCATTATCATATTTACTAGCTGAACGCGCATACTTACGGGCATCACGCAGCTTCTCCATATTCAAATATGCACCAGAAATATCCAGAGAAATTTCTGCTTTCTGTTTATCTTTTTTAGCTTTTCCCATCGCCTCTTTCAGATATTTAATTGCCATCTTATTCTTAGCATTGCTCATGGCAAATTCAGCAAGCGCTAACGTATTCTCATAATTGGGATTTAGCTCATATAACTTTTGACTCGTTTTACGAGCCTTATCAACCATTTCCTGCTCGCTGTACAGATCTTGTAGAGCTTTTAAGACTTCAATATTTTCAGGATTATCTTTCAATTGCCCTTCTAAAAATGTTATCCGCTCCTTGGGAGAATCAAAAAGCTGATTCCGCATATCATTGAAGGCACTTTTAATTTTTTCAGAGGCATATGGTTCGGCTTTTTTCATAACAGCCAATGCCTGGTCCTTTTTATCTTGACCAATCATTTCCTGGAGCATTACCCGTATATAATAACCATTTCCATAATTAGTAAACTCTTCCGGCTTCATCTCAAATGCCTTTTCATAATTTTCAGCAGCTTTAACAGAAGCATTCTCGATAACACTGGCATGCTTTTGGTATAAGCGTCCTCGACTGATATACCAATTGTAATGATCATCTTTGGCATCAGGATACTTCTCAAACATCTTGTTATAGATGGTCAGTGCCGTATCCATATATGCCTCTTTTACAGAAGGATCTTGTTTCTTTTCTGCAATGCCACTATATACCTTGGCAAGTCGTTTTAAATTCTTTTTAAGCTCAAATCGGGAATAACCCTCAATTTTTTCAGGCATTCCTTTCCAAATCCAGCGACCGAATTCAGCTGCCCTTTCATAAGCTTCATTTTTATAATTCTCGTAGAAAAGTGAATAAGCTCCGAGCTCTTTCATGCCATTAGGTGGCTTAACTTGTGCCATTGTTGCACTACTGGCAAATATAAGAAAAGCCAATAAGGGTAGTAACTTCTTCATAAGACTGTGGGTTTAATACATGTAGTTCAGGTTATAAACTGATTTGGGGCAACTTTTATTATACTATTTCAACTTGGGTCGATAGAACATGATCTCAGCCAGATTAACTGATAGCTTAATGCCCCATATCTGTTCTTTGATCAAATTCATGGAATTTGTTCCCCGGATTCCGTATTCAAAACTCATATCGATAGATGAGCCTGATTTGGGAGAACGAATTCCGAGCCCAAACGAAAACATTAACGTACTAATATTTTTGCTATCAATCTCCAGATGGCCGGTGTCATACGAGGCTCCTAACCGGTACTTAAAATTTGAAAGAAATTTATCAGATCCAGAAAGATAAGGAAAATATTGCACTCCCATACCCATTTTATAACGATCTGTATATGCAGCACCTGTCTGAGAAAGGTCCTCAAAATCATTCTCATAATCAGACCATCCCTCATAAAGACCCTCGGCTGCTAATATTAATAAATTATTTGGCCGATAACTCAACCCTCCACTTATTTTCATAGGCATCTTAACAGTACCGCCACCTAGCTTCACAGGATCCAGCGTTTGTACAAATTGCTCCGATACCTTTTCCTGACTTGCATCAATTGAAACAGGAAGTTTCAGAGCAAGTCCCAACCCCAATTGATCATCCTTGGTAAAAATACTTGGCAATCGAATATGTGTACCAAATCGGTTTCCAAGAGCTACACCATTTGTTTTATAGGTATAGCTGACAGTATTGTATTCGGAATTAATAAAGTTACTCGTGTATTCATCTTCATGTGAGATAAATACAGCAGAAGCAGCGTAACCGATAGAAATATTCTCATTTATCTTCCACCCAAGACCTAGTTCTGCACTATTTACACCTCCGGTACCTTCGTTCTGGATGACATACTGTAAGGTATCCTGCGCAGCCCCGCGATCAATAATCTGCTGCCGCAAGTCAAAATTTTGATAACTGGTATTTGTAAGAGGAGCAAAAGAACCGGAGAGCCCCAGTTTTCCCCTAATAATGGGCAGTTGCAACTGAAATTGCTTAACCCCAAACTCTACATTGGTTACTTCAGCATTATTCGATGAAGCGGTATAAGAGGTAATATCAAGCCCACCTGCACCTAAACCATAGACTGTGCTACCCCAATGCGCCGGATTTGCCAGATTACCGACTGAAGACTCATTAAAAGAAACGCCTAAGAGCCCTGAAGAACTAGAAGAGGTATTGGCTATGCTTACAGGATAACCAACTCCCAGTTTAGAATATATAGAGCCATTACTTGCCTCACTGCCAATGGCAGACTGAGCCCATGAAACAGAACTTGTGAAACAAAAGACAACCGCTATTAATACTAGTTTTCTCAATACTACTTGTTATTATTTTTTAAAGAAGTTATGATAAGCTTCGGCTGCTTATCTGTTGAAGCTGTGCTAGTGTGTATAATACTGGTTTTTATCAATCCGGTATTATTTAAGGTAATTACAAATTTCTTATTCTCAGCCAAATCTCCGGCCAATATCCTCTGAACCTGGGGAGTAACCTCAAAATGAAATGCATCATCATCAGTTGAATAAAAACCATTTGCGAGAGGATCACCGGGTGCAATATTAGCCGGAAGTTGATCCGGGTCAACCAAGTGAAGCTGTGCAACTTTTGCCTTGGGCCGCTTTACTCCAGACGACTGAGATTCTAAGGACTGGTCCATTAACTCTGTATCTTGATAAAAAACCAATTCTGCCCTTGAAATATCTGTACCTTCCACATCTAGGGATGAAAAATCAAAATCAAAACTCAAAATCTGCTCTTTAGTACTATGCCATGCTGCAAGCCCTGATGGTAAACTCTTTTCATTCCTTTCTAACAAATATGCCCATTCATTCAGACCTACCGCAAATGTATCCTCTTCAACAGGATTTTGAATGACAAACTTTGTATTAACTACATTTGGCGCTATAATCTTTTTACTATTGCTTGGAACCAACGCCAACCCAAAGGCACTTCGGGCATATACAGAATCTGCATCAGCAGTATCGGCAAAAGCTCTGTATTTTTCGACCCACTCACCTGGCAAAGGAACATCTAACGAATCAGTACTACCAATTGGAAACGATGTGAGCGGGCCACCCTCAGTATCAAGAACAATATCATCTTGTAATTTGATCGATTCAGTACGCCACACCTCATCAATTTCATAAACATCAAACCTTTGCTCTGCAAGCGAATCACCATAGGCCATACCCCCATCCAACTTGAACCGCAACATCATTTCAGAATCATTAGTCAGGGTATCTTCACTACCGGAAGGTAAGGCAGGTTTAATCAGACCTGTAGCTTTCAATGTACCCAGCAAAGGATCCTCGAACTCACCGGCAGAGATAAACTGAAACCCACCGGAATAGAAATTAAAACTGTGGGTTGAAACATCACCTATAGCAAGGGTATCGACAACAACCTCGGCTCTGTTGTCACCAATATTTCTATCCAGCGATCCCGGATTTTCACATCCGGACAATCCTAAGAACATTATCAATACAACTACAAGGCTATACCTGCTTGCGTTTCGAAAGGCACTAGTCATTAAGTTCTGCAACGAAATACGTCTAAAAGTTTATTTATGATTCTTCAGTTTCTTCTTCAACACCTGCGATCTCATCATAATAAGCTGCAAACTTATCAGAGACATCTTCAGGGGACCCCTGAATCTTCTTGGCTTCAATTTCTAATTCTCCCAATAAGTCATCGAGCTCATCTGTAATATGATTGCCTGTCACCACGTGGTCGGCATATTGCAATCCAAGTGTACGCAGATCAACGTTTTCACCCTCAGTAAGATTGTCTTGATCAACTGAATCAGGCAAGCCAACCAAGTCGAGCAACTTCTTATTAAACACTCCGTTATTTTCGGGGTGGTGGATATTATAAATGACTTCGGTATCCTTAAAAAGATCAAGATCGTTATACTTCTCTTTAGCCAACAATGGTATCAGACCTGCTGCCCAATCATGGCAATGAATAATGTCAGGTTCCCAACCCAATTTTGCCACTGTTTCAAGTACCCCTTTGCTATAAAAGACAATACGCTCATCATTATCGTCATAGTGCTCATTACTGTCAGGGTCCATAAACATCGCCTTACGGTTAAAGTAGGTATCATTATCCAAAAAATATACCTGTAGCTTGGCATTCGGGATACTAGCCACTTTAATGCGCATACTTTCGATCTTTTCTCCTACTTCTACCTCAATACCGGAAAGGCGAATTACTTCGTGGAGACGATTTCTGCGATCGTTAATGGTACCATACTTAGGCAGCAATATTCGGATTTCATATCCTTTATCTTGCAAGGATGCCGGTAAAAAACGCAACAGGTCGGCTGTATGCGTCATGCGGGCAAAAGGAGATATCTCAGCAGCAGCGTATAAAACTTTCATAGATAAGTACTAATGAATTCGTTGGTATTTTATTGTTTACTCTTTTGACTCGCTGTCTTCCGAGTCGGCATAAAGTTGGCTCATTTCTTCATCATCAAGCGAATAAAAGTCGAAAAGCGTATCGCTTCGAAGACCAAGGCGCAATGTTTCTACAGGAATAACTTCCGAAGGCTGGACATTCCCTAAGTTTACATTGCTTCCGAATTTCCGAATAAACCAAACTTGTTGGGCTTTTTGAGGGGCTTCAAAAATAAGATTTTCTACCGGCACCTGATCAGCGATCTCATCAATAAGACCAGAGCGAACCTCACCATTAGGACGAAATACGCCTACAGTGCCACTTTCACGGGCTTCACAAATAATTTTCCAAGCCCCCGCATCAAGCTCACGCTCAATCATCTTCACCCATTTATAGGGCGGGATAATATCATTTGGATTCTTACTTCCGATCTCTGATAAAATCGTAAAATGCTTACTCATTTTTTGAATGATCTCAACCTTACGCTGATCAGACAACCAGATAGTTCCGTTTGAGACTTCAGCATGTTCAATATTAAATCTATCGAGTAGCTCCATATAGGCATCGAGCTGATCTCGTAAAACATAGGCCTCAAATAGTGTACCGCCAAAATATACCGGAATATTAGCATTGGAGTAGACGGCCAGCTTTTCTTCTAAATTCTGTGTTACATAGCTGGTTCCCCATCCGAGCTTAACAATATCGATATAATTGGAACAAGATCTGCAAAAATCCTCAACTTCTCGAACGCTGAGTCCCTTATCCAGGACCAACGCCATTCCTTTTTCTCGAGGTTTTTCTGTACGCTTTGGGAGATGGTTTAGCTTAAAAGCCATTGAGCATTATAATTTTGACAAATTAAACGAACAAAGATACTAAAACGAAGGCTGTTAATAAAGCACAGACGCATCTTAATTCAAAATGATATAGTTATAAAAGAAAAAGGAGTTATAAATAATTCTCATTACCCGACATTTTACGCTCTGGTTTTAATATAAGAGCAGAGAAGGAAGATAGCCAAATATACTGCTCTTCCATATTCCCATAATGGCCTCCTCCGTTCTCTCCGCCATAAAAATGAGAATCACTATTGAAAATTGTGCGATACTGAACCCCCAAAAACGGGCCTAATGAATAATCAGCTATCTTACGGTCAGAAAAATTGAACACAAATAGCAGATGGTCCGACGGGTCTTCTGCTTTCCTCAAAAAAGCAAACACAGAGGGCGTTTTCTCTCCCAACTCGATCCATTCAAACCCATCGGCCGAGCGATCAAACTGGTGCATAGCCGGTTCGTATCGATATAAAACATTCAATTGCTTGACCAACTGCTGTATGCCCTGATGACGCTCTTGGTCCATCAGCGACCAATGTAACTCTCGGTCCTCAGACCATTCACTGGTTTCAGCAAACTCTCCGCCCATAAACAATAATTTTTTGCCGGGATGCCCATACATATAAGTGAATAACAGCCGCAGATTAGCAAACTGCTGGCTTTCACTGCCGGTCCCTTTCCGAACCAGTGGTTTTTTTAAGTGCACCACCTCATCATGTGACAATGGTAACACAAAATTTTCGGAATAGTTATACATCATTGGGAAGGTAATCTTATTGGGGGCTTCGGCACGCTCTCGCGCCCCCTTTTTAAAATACGCGAGGGTATCATTCATCCACCCCATATTCCACTTGTAATCAAATCCTATTCCCCCGTGATGTACAGGGGTTGTCATTCCCGGCCAAGATGTCGACTCTTCGGCAAAAGTTAGAATACCCGGAAATTCACGATGGATGATGGTATTAAAATCCTTTAAAAACTGTATTGCTTCCAAATGTTCATTTCCGCCATGCTTATTGGGTGACCACTCCCCTGCGTTTTTGGAATAGTCCAAATATAGCATTGAAGCTACTGCATCTACCCGGAAGCCATCAATATGAAATTTCTCGCACCAAAATCGGGCATTGGAGAGTAGAAAATTCTGTACCCCCGGCTTACCATAGTCAAAGATATTTGTGCCCCACTCTTTTTGTTCTCGTTTTTTGGGGTCGGCATACTCATAAAGTGGCGTACCATCAAACATTTGCAGCCCGTGTTCATCTTTGGGGAAATGGCCCGGTACCCAATCCATAATCACCCCAATACCATGCTTGTGGCATTGATCAATGAAATACATAAAGTCTTTGGGAGTTCCCAGCCGACTGGTAGGGGTAAAGTACCCCATCACCTGGTACCCCCAGGAAGGGTCGTGCGGATATTCAGTAATCGGCATCAGCTCTATATGAGTAAAAGCCATTTCTTTCACATATGGGATGAGTTCGTTCGCCAACTCACGATATGTCAGATATTCATTATCCTCCTTTCTTTTCCATGATGGAAGATGCACTTCGTATATTGATATAGGATTACGGAAAGATTGGCGTTTATCTCTTTCTGCCATCCACTGCTCATCGCTCCAGCTATATCTATCCAAATCGTATACCAGTGAAGCAGTCTTGGGGCGCAACTCCATAGCACGGGCATAAGGATCTGTTTTGAGGAACGGAGTGGCATCCTTAGCCGTCTTCAACTCATATTTATATAATGTCCGTTCATCAACTTTCGGAACAAAAACAGTCCAAATTCCGGTTCCTTCATGTTTTTTCATGCGATGGTCGCGGCCATCCCAATCATTAAATGGTCCAACAACACTTACACTATATGCAGCCGGGGCCCAAACGGCAAAGTGTGTGCCGGCATCCATTAAATGAGCTCCCAAAAACCTATATGCTGTATCCAACTGGCCGGCTTGCCAATCCTCTTTATCCATTTCGGCATATATTGCATCCATACTTTGTTCGTCCGTTTTAATCGATTGTACAGAAAATTAAGACATACTGACTAAATTAAAGAAATAAGTCGTTGTATTCTGACAATTTTCCCTGCAGTCACACATAGTTTTACATTCTATCCCAAATCCCTACATTATAAAACAACATTAAGAGCAAAATAACAGGGGGCAATCTGTTTATAGCACCATAATAATGAATACGAATCAACTATTTTCATATCTCTTTACTGTATTTTTATTTGTTTCATTGCCTCTTTGCGGACGGGGGCAAGCACCTCGTACAGAGAAAGATACTACTCCCAAAAAGTGGATTGCAGGCAATACCATAGATACTATTAGCGGGATTGGTATTGCCCGATACTCCTCGTATAATCCTGAAAAAGCCTGGCAAAAAGCTCTGGAGAACAGCATTAACGATCTTAATGCAAATCTCTCGATGCTTGTCTATTATTGGGGAAAACAAATAGGTAGAGGCCCTTTTCGCACCCGATCAAAATATGCCATTCGTAACCTGTTGGACTCTACCCAAGTTACCGTTATTGACTCGGCACGTTGGAAGGGACATGCCTTTGTACTGATCAAACCCAAAGAAGTAGTCCCTGACTCAATAATATATACCGACAATAAACTTAACCGCCTGAAAGAAACTCGCAAAGATACCGCCGTATCGCAGGAATCTGGCCAGCACTGGCTTACCACAACTGGGTCCACCCCCAAAATTGACAGCAACTGGTTTATGAGTATTACCAAAGCCAAACAAGATGCCTTGCGTCGGTTGGCCCGGAAGCTATCAGTTAAAATAACAACTGAAACATACTCAAAGGGCGATACCCAACGACGTTATTTCAATTTCTCTACCATCTTTGCCTTTCAACGAATTCGTGTGTTGAACAGATCATTTAATTCAGATTCAGTAAAAGTAACTGTTGCTGTTCATCCCCACGAAATAAAATGGCTGATGAAATAAAAATATGATACTTTTCACAAGGTAATGTTACAATCTACAACCTCGCTTTGAAAATATTACTCCTTAGCTTTTACCTTCCACTCGTTGTACTGTTTACGACGGCTTGTAACCTTTTTTAGATAATTTCGGGCCTCCGCATATTCTAAGTTTTTTCTCAAGAAGTCATAATTCTCTTCAGGGCTCATCTTATTTATTTTTGGGAAAGCAGTTGACAAACTTGTATCTCCAGTATAAGCAACAGCTACATTCCCAGCCCCCGTATTATATGCACTAATCATCAAATATTGCCGTGTTTTACTGTCCTTAGCTCGCGAAAAGTAATTTGATGTAAGAATATCAATAAAAGTACACCCCATCTGTATATTATTACCGGGTTTAAAAAGAAACTCTTTTGTTGGAATACCATCTTTTTTGAATATTCTACGGTAAGCATCTCGGCCTCCCGTACTGGGCACCAACTGCATTAAGCCATAGGCGTTGGCATGGGATGCAGCTGTTGGATTGAAATATGATTCAACATGTATAATAGCAAAAACCAATGCCGGGTCTATATTATACTCTTCAGCAAATTTATACACATCGTCTTCCACTTTTTGAGCCCGCTTTTGCACATGGTTATTTGCTAGTTTTAAATCTACATACACAACATAGCGAGTCTTACCATCATCACCTTTTACTTCTTTGGTTTTTGTTTCCTTTTCAGCAACCTTTTTAGCGTATTCATCGACGGTTTCATCCTCCGACTTGGGTAGCTGGTCGTCTAAGACCGGCTCTTCGGTAACTTCTTTATTAGGCAATTTTTTTGTTTCAAAACCTTCACGCGTCCCCTTCGACTTAAGAGCCTCCGCTGTTTTTTCTGGCATCTCTTTCTTAATCCGCTCGGCTTCTTCCTTGCTATCTGCCAATACTTCTACTTTTGCCGACCCTTTCTCGAAATCTGCAGAAACACATAACTTTCCATTCTCCTTATATTCTACCCACTTTTTTTTAGTGCGTTCCCTAAAGTCGCCCCATTTTTTTTGCATCTCTTCTTTGAACTTCTGGAACTCTTCTTCATAGGCTTCTCGGTATTCTTCATAGGCCTCTTCAGAATTAGCCACACCATTTTCAAAGTTCTCTCTATATTCTGCATATCCTTCCTCATACTTCTCAGCCCAATCATGAAAACCCTGCTGAGCCTCAACAAGGGTAGGAGACCCAAATACCGTAAGCATACAGGCTATTAGAATAAATCTTATTGAACGATAGCTATAGTCTAGTTGTATCATGGTATTTTTTATTTTCCTGAAATGCACACCTTCTTATTTAGAACTCTCTTGCAATAACTGTTGAAACCTAAAAAAAGTAACTCCACCCGGAAAGGTAACCTCCGGGCCGAGATACTTTAAAGTACTTATCTCAAAATGATCAATTCTCTGATGGCATACTTCCTTGCTCCATCTCTTCAATAGACTTCTTCATATCCTCAAAAGCTTTAGAAGCCTTGAACTTGGTATAAAGCTCTTCGTCTCTGGAAAGCGTATTCTTCAGAGCCTGATCAAGTGCATTTGCGGCCTCTCCAATAGGCATTCGCATTAAAAGAATCACCTCATACTTGGTTCCGCTATCCGTTTTTGTGAAGTGACTCTTATACACTTCTACACCGCTAAGCTTCTGTTGCGCCACAGACTTTGAAACATCGGTAAAAACCTGACGGTAATTACTGTTTTCCCCAGCTGTTGTTTCCTCAGCAAAGTTCTTTTGCATGGTACTCACTTCTGCTTGAATTTTCTGTGCTATAGCAGCATCACCGTTATTCATAGCCGAGGTACGCGCGATACGCCGTCTCGACGATGTAGCTTCTCCAATAGCATACATATACTCATTATCACTGCTTGGTGGATTCATGTACCAGTTAGGCAAGTTACTCTCCATTTCTGTATCATCAGATACTTCTTTAGAGCTGCTACATCCTAGAAGTAGCATTCCCGACATAAAAACTGCTAGTATTATTTTTAACTTCATAATAATGGTCCCTTGTTTGATTGATGATTGAGGTTGTTCTTAAGTAAGCGATCTTTGAAAATTATTTTAACAAATCTAATATTAAAACAACACATTACTAAATAAGAAGAATAGCAATGTTATTTTATCGAAAGTAATTCTTCGTTAATAAAGTCATAAAATTCTGAAGATATCTTTTTTTGGATTGCCTGTGTAGTACGTTCTTTAGCATTAGCTTTATTCATACCCCCCTCGCGGCCTCTTACCGAATAGGTACTAAAATAACTGCCCGTCTCTTTATTTTGGCTTTCTACCTGCAACGCCCACTGGAAGAATTTAGCATTTTCACGGCCCATATCTATCGGCTTCATCGTTAGGTTTAGTGCAATATCAACTACAACATTGTCTCCTGACTGCGAAATAGTAAACCCTTCATTTTGCAACTCTCGCGCTAATGTCAACTTGACCTCCCGGGGAATTTCTTCCCCTTTTATACGAATGGTGCATTCTTTCTTGGCCATACGATATGCCTGGGATATTGCCGGCACTGAAGTATCCTCACTAATACCCTGCGTTGTAGTCCCTACTAATATGGCTCGCTGGTTAGCCAACATTTTATTCATCCGGGCATGCATAAGGGCTTGCTTCATATAAATCAGCTGTTCCAGTTTACTGCCTGTTTGTTCTGCCTTTTTCTGATATGATTTTATAGCATTTTGTCTTCTGTTAATCTCTTCGGTATACATTTGAGAGGTTTTCATTCTATCCATCACAGCCAACGCATAGAATGTCCCATTATCAGCCTCATATACCTCCTCAATCTGCACATTCTTCATCTGCTGGTCAGACTGGATATTAGAATCAGTAATCAGATACGTTCGCTCTTTGATTGTGGTTTCTCCGTCTGAGCTATTGGTCTCCTCGAATTCCTGCACCGTATTCTCATCTACTTCTACCTTAGAGACAAAGATTTTAGCCAGGTTAGCATGTGCCTGATTCTTAGCTTCCTGCCGAGACGGGGCAGACCCTACCGCCATCAAATATTGTTGGTCACTAAATTGTTCTTCCGGATTATTAACCCAGCTGGGCAGTTCATTACTGCTTTCACTTTGGGCCATTGTGGCACAAGAACTACCGACCATTGCCATTACCAATAATGGAATAAATGATAGTAGTAATCGCGAACTAAATATTTGAACAGCTTTAATCATAAATCTGTGACATTAATTAGAATAAATTGATGTTAGCGGCTCCAGGCGATCACTCTCAGCCATATCAACTGTTTTCTTCTCTGAAAAAAGCAGTTGTCCACTTGTACCATAATAATTAAATACTATCTGGTGTTTTCCAGGCGGCAACTTAATCAGAGTAGAATGTACTCTGCCGGGCATTGTTTGCCATCCTCGCAGATCAGCTTGCTCGGTCGCCTCGCGCACCTGGCCTGCCAAAAAGCCAACGGCATCTCCCAGCAATTCTCCTCCTTCCTCTTCAGCCTTATCAGATACTACATCCTCACCTACTGATTTTAGGATTCCGCGCACAGTAGCTCGAGCAATAATAATAGGTTTTTTAATTTTAAAAGTCTCGCGAGCCACCTTATCCATTTCTTCAATAATCGGGACCAATACACTGGCGGTATCATTAATTACTGCTTCGACCCTGCTAACCTGCGAAGGCTGCATAACCAGTTTGGGAATTGCAATTTTTAACCCGGTTTTGTCGCCAACAGACGGGATAACTATGCTATTATCCACCTTATCTGGTCCACTCCCACAAAAAGCGGTGAGCAACATATTATAAGAGTCAGGATTATCAACCTTATTAAAGGTCGAATCGTAGTGAACCCGCGAATCAGGTAGTAACTGATGATTTTTTATAGTCCTTCTTAACTTTTCCAATTCGATGCGGGCATCATCCGTTTTACCTGACTTGGCATATAAAACCCCTGAAAGGTAACGCCCAAAGGGACTATCATGGATCTGCGAAGTACCGGCCTTCCACTCAATCTCTTTATCAGTCGTATCAGCCTTACTCATTGAACTGGCAAGGTTACCATATTTACTTTCTGCTTGCTCAAGCTTATGAACAATGCGTCGTGCTTCGATAAGAGCACTCTCATGCTCATCCATCTCCAAATAGCTCAAACTCTTAAAACTATTTAGGTAAACATCTTCATAAACCTCTCCATTATAAGCCAATTCATTATCATTAAGCAAGAAGGCCTTAAGCCCCATCTTCATACTTTTTGTAAAGAATTGGTCAATATACTCTTCTGCATTTGAAAAAGATTTTATACTCTCTTCATATTCTCCCTGAAAGTAATCTATAGTACCGGCCTCAAGAGCATATACTACTCTATCCTTGTCTTTATAGATCTCATTATTTTTCAGTGAATCTGCAATAAATTCTGCGCGCTCATAATCACCCGCAGTAAAGTAACTTCGCATCTGCTTTTGTCCACTTACCAGCTTTTGCGAAGTGCAACTCGTTATTAAAATGGCAATACAAGATAAAAGTAGTAGCGCCCTTAAAAAGCTTAATCCCCTCATAAACCTAAATGTTTGTAAACCTGACAATTATCAGTGACAATATTGCGAGTAGCAGGTTGTGCATTCATTAAATGCCAAACCCCAAAAAATCCGCAGCATACTACATGAAGACATTACGAAAAAATGCCATACTGCGTTTAACGGCTGTACCCCCAGAGTACCAACCTAAACCACTGCTATATTACCAGTTAACTTTATCTCTCTGGACCAACTTCTTAATCTCTTTGTCTTCGATCCAAACTTTTTGATTCTTCTCTACATCAATAAGCTCTAATGTAACTCTATAAAACTTAGCTGCTTTGGTCCCATCCATGCTCTTATCAACATTTGCATCGATACTACCTACCAGCATATAGTCAGCCCCCAATTCTTTGGCTAAAGAAGCCGCTGACTCAAAAGAAGCATGCTTTTGCTGATCCATACGCTCATTCCGAATCTGTTTTCGCTGTTCAGCATCAGCAACCATTCCAACCTTGGGGCTGTTAACAATAACCTTTTCAATTTCTTTGATAAAAAGACCGGTTTGGATATGCTCCATGGTATTATTGCTGATATTTCCAACGATAAGAACCGGCTGCTCACCTGCATTTTGCAGCCAACCTGCAGAAAGGATATTGCTAGTCATTTTATCTGCAACCCGACGGGCATCGGTGTCGTTCCATTTCCCGGAAAGGTCTGTTTGGGTATCGGTTTCAACCCTCGTTACCTTGTTAGAAGTACTACAACTAACGGCAAATAAAGTAAAAGCCAGAATTGCTACTATTTTTATATTTTTCATAAAACACTCTTGAATTTAAGATTTTATGTTCACCCCGTTCAGAAAATAACACAAGAACTACCTTTTTTTCAAATAATAATACAAATCATTTACAACGATCAAAACAGATCACCCTATGCTTTAAAACTTTCATTTGAATAATATCTCCACTTTATAGAACTTTTCAGTGGTTAACTGAATACATCTTATCTCGTATTTAATGATAGGTGCAGCATCCAGGGAGTAAAATAATCACCAAATAATACAGGGGTTACTTTCATGAGAAGATTGACAAGCAATAATAGTTTTTTAGGACTTCTATTCTTCATCCTGCTCTTCTCATCAATACTGACGAATAATGCAAGGGCACAAGAAACCTTTGAGGAGTGGAAACAAAACTATCTGGAAGAATTTAAAGAGTTTCAAAACAAATACGACAAACAATTCCACAAAATGCTACAGCAGGAATGGAAAGAGTTTTCTGCCGAGCACAGCCCCGATTTCTACGAAACGCCCAAACCCGATATTATTCCCACCGTTGAAGAAGAAAGTCCAAAGCCTTCTAAGGCAACAATTGACCTGGAAAAAATCGAGCCTGCAAACTCAAGAACCAGCGAAAAACCTGCTCCCGAGGAAGAATATCCGCAGAAACCATCTTCGAAACAGAAGGAACAAAATATTACAAACAGTGCTGTCTCAAAGTCGGGCATTACCCCCTCCTTTGAGCCAAACGTCAAAAAAGCCAAAGTACAAAAAAGCAAACTCACCTTTTTTGATATCCCAATTCAGTACAGTTACTATGCAGCTTATAAAAAACGCATAGACGGACCTATAGGCAAAAAAGCGATCTCCGACTTCTGGAAACACTTGAGCACAAAAGATTACCCTTCTTTTTTGAAGCAAATGCAAGAGATCCGATCCGGTATATCCCTTAATGACTATGGGTATGCCCAGCTTCTTCATAACATCGGGAATCAGATTTATGGTAATAACACGCCCGAGTCGACCCTCTTTAGCTGGTTTATGCTCACACAATCGGGCTTTGGCACGCGCATCGCCTACAACAAACAACAGGTATACCTGCTTATAAAGGTAACTCCTGAGGTTTTTAAAACGACCTATTTTCCGATTGACGGCTCCAAATATTATGGACTTAACCTTAACGGCTCACAATCTAATCTACCATCTAACCTATATACCTATGAAGGCAGTTATCCAAAGTCCAAAGAAAAAGAACTAAGCCTGTTCTTTACTAAACGCCCGTTATTACCAGAGCAACAAGAACAACGATCTTTCAGTTTTACCTACCAAGATACCAGCTATACTTTTGAGCTCCCTGTTGATAAACAAGTAGTTAATTACTTCAAAAACTACCCCAAGGCTAAACTCGACCTCTATTTTAAGAGTCGTATGGATGGCCCAACTCATAAAAACCTACTCAATGCCCTTCGGCCATTACTGGAAGACAAAAACGCTGTTGAAAAAGCGAACCTGCTACTCAGCTTCGTTCAAAAAGCCTTTAAATACCAAACCGATCAGCAGCAATTCAATACTGAGAAAAAAATGTTTCCCGCAGAAACGCTTTATTATCCCGCCAGTGACTGTGATGACCGAACCATCCTATTTTCTTATTTAATAGAACATCTGACCGATCTGGATTATATCGTTATTCGGTATCCGGGGCATCTGACTCCAGCCGTGCACTTCCCCACTACTCAGCCCAAAGGCCCTAAAGTGGATGCTCCAATTAGCTATGAAGGAAAGGAGTACTACGTCACCGATCCCACCTATATCAATGCTGATGCTGGGATGATTATGTCTAAATATCGTAATACTCCACCGGCAGAGATATTTAATTTCTAACAGATATTATTTCTCAAATTCGATAAATGCCTCGTCAATATTGTTTGGCTTTTCGGTAATCCGACTTACCGCCCAGGTCGCCAGCAAGCTCAGGAAAAATGCAGGTATCAACTCATAAAGATTATTTTTTAAGACAGGAATATAATACCATACTACTGTAACCAACGTTCCGGTAAACAGGCCTGCGAGCACCCCGGCTCTGGTCGTACCTTTCCAATAAAGGGCTAAAATAGAAGTAGGTCCTATTGCTGCACCCAATCCTGCCCAGGCAAACAGTACAAGCCAGAAAACCAGTTCTTTAGCCAGCAGGCTAAACCCAAGGGCAACCCCTACCAACAGAACAACAATAATACGACTATACAGAACTAACTTTTTTTGTGGGATCTCCTTGCCCTTTTTGATAATGCGATCATAGATATCCCGTACAATCGCAGAAGCAGCCACCAGCAACTGAGAATCTGCTGTAGACATAATAGCGGCAAAAATAGAAGCTATGACAACCCCGAAAATTACCGGTGAGAGGTGTTCTTGTGCTAATGCCGGATATAAATTTTCGGTATCAGCTGCAGGTAATACCTCAACTTCCGGAAAGTAAACACGCCCCGCCAAACCGATAAACAATGCCCCCCATCCCATTACCACATTCCAACCAGTACCCACGATAGCCGACCACCGCAGCTGTTTTGCGTCGTCAATAGCCATATAGCGCGACAGTATATGCGGATTTCCGGGCGACCCCAAGCCTATCCCAAGAAAGCCAAACAAACCGCCTATAGTAATGGCAAAAGGGTCGGCCAGGCCCTTCTCAATTGTTGTAAGCTCTGATAACACCCTCGGCAATCCCCCGGCTTCCCATACCGCAATAAACGGCAGAACCACCAAAGCAAAGATCATAAAAATAGCCTGAAACATATCCGTTAAACTTACAGCAAGAAAGCCGCCCAATACGGTATAAAGCATTATTATTGCTGCCGAGATATAAATCCCCGAAGTCTGCGTAATGCCAAAACTAGAAGCAAAAGCCTTGCCGCCGGCCACGAACTGTGCCGATACATAACTGACCATAAAAATCAAGAATACGGCAACCAAAGCGATACGCAGCGTTCCATTTTTATCATTAAATCGCTCAGCAAAAAAGTCAGGGACTGTAATACAATTATACGTTTCTGAATAGTTGCGTAACCTCCGCGCATAGTACAAGAAAAGAAATAACTCAACAGTTACATACCCAATTACGGCCCAAACTGCGGAAGCCCCCTGCGAATAAGCCATCCCTGTAACGCCCACCAGCAGCCATGCACTGCGCCCCGATACCACCGCAGAAAGGGCAATAACAAAGCGATTTATTTTTCGTCCACCGATAAAGAATTCGCTAATACCCTCAGAAGAAAAGCGTGAGGAGTATATCCCGATACCAAGAAGCAGTACCAGATATCCGATAAAAGCTCCGATGGCATACTCATTAGCAGCAATGGAGATAACCTGGGTCTCATCCATTATCCCTGAACTTTATTCGATAGGAAAGCACAATCACCAGGGCGAGGATTGTAACAGGAACACCAAACATCATCAAGTAAAATCCAAACATGTAACATTTACTTAATTAGAAGCGTATTCTTTTTCTGGTCAGGTATCAAAGGGCTCACAAAAGACGATTATTCCTGCGATACCTGGCTCAACAGCTACACTTACATTCCTGTAGCTAAATATCCTAAAGTGAGGCCCCGACACCCATCGGGGCTTTTTTTCGCTATGGGAAAATACCCATCTGCTCATACATAATGCCTACCTTATTGATAGCGCTCAAAAAGGCCGCTGTACGCAGATCGATATCATGCTCTTTTCTTAGCTCGTTCAGTTCTATATACGCATTGATCATTGTTTCCTCAAGTCCGGAATCTACCAGGTCATATTCATCAGCCCCTCGAGCAAGTTGCCCCATTTCAGCTTCAGTAAAAGTCCGGTCTGAGATATTTTCAATCTCATTTAAAATCTTGCGAAAACTACTCTCCTCAAAACGTTTCTCCATACGACCAAACCGAACGTGGGATAAGTTTTTAAGCCATTCAAAGTATGAGACTGTAACACCTCCTGCGTTTAAATAGTTATCGGGGATAATAAGTGCTCCTTTCTCTTTTAGCGTTTGGTGGGCCTCAGCCGTTGTGGGACCGTTGGCAGCTTCGGCAATAATCTTAGCCTGTATCTTTGAGGCATTCTCTTCATTAAGTTGATTTTCCAGTGCTGCTGGTATAAGAATATCACACTTAGCCTTAAGTACCGAAGTGTTATTCTCCAGCTCTGTTGTATTCGCAAACCCAATAATAGAACCGGTATCTTCACGAAATGCCATCAACTCTTCCAGGTCTATCCCGTTCTCGTCATAAATGGAACCTTCGATCTCTGCTACGCCTACCATCTTAGCACCGCCTTCAATCATATACTTGGCAGCATAGTACCCTACATTGCCAAGCCCCTGGACAACAAACGTTTTATCTTCGAGACCGGTCTCAAGACCAAGCTCTTTCATATCCTCCTCGTTTCGGCAGGCCTCGCGAACACCGAAATAGACCCCACGACCCGTTGCTTCTGTACGACCCCGAACGCCTCCCTGTGGTATCGGCTTACCCGTCACACAAGCCTCAGCATTAATATCTGATTTGAGTTGGCGATAGGTATCCAGCACCCACCCCATCTCACGAGCCCCTGTTCCATAATCGGGCGCAGGAACATCAGTGCCGGGGCCAAGAAAATCCTTTTTAATAAGCTCGTATGTGTATCGGCGGGTGATGCGCTCAATTTCTTCATCAGAAAAACGCGACTTGTCAATCTTTATTCCACCCTTGGCACCCCCGAAAGGAACATCTACAACCGCACACTTATAGGTCATCAGCGCAGCAAGGGCCATTGTTTCATCTTCATTTACAGTCATACTAAACCGGATTCCGCCCTTGGTCGGCAGTTTATGGTGGCTGTGCTCAACCCGCCAACCATGAATTACTTCAATAGAACCGTCATCACGTTCTAAAGGAAAAGTAATGTGATATATATTATTGCAGATTTTTATTTGGTCCAACAGGCCCTGTTTATAATCTGAATACTGTGCTGCGATATCGAAGGCTCGGTTGACTTGGGCAAAAAACTTATAATCAGACATATGTGAAGTTCCTCGTTGGACAATGAATATGCTATTCACTGTCGCTTATTTAATGAATTTAGAATGAAAGACAATCGTAATATTCTTGCAGAGTATCAAATAGATTTAGTACAAATCAACTACTTCAAAACAGATGAATGAATACGCTTCCAATCTTTTGGCAGTCCATCGGTTTGCATCAGCACAATACTTTTAACGGAAAACTGTATGTAAAATGTTCTTCCCACCAGGTTTAATAGACGCTCTTTTTCCTCTTTTGTGAGATCACCATATAACAAACTCAGATGAGGCATATAATCCTCACTGTTCATGTTAAACAGGCGCTGTGCTTTTTTTCGTGCATCAACCAGCTGTTCTGTTTTCTTTACATGCACAAATAACGATTGATAAAATTTATTTTGATAACCGGCTCTTGTAAGCTCTAATTCAAAGGGATGCACCGAAGATGCTAACGTATTCGTTAAAGTTATCGACTCTGTCTCTGACAACTTAATACTGCCAAGCAATGTCACATGGGGAGAAAAGACAGGCGTATCATGTTTTTTACTCAGCTTCTTTATGCGTTCTTGTAACTTATAAGCGGTATCTCCTGTGGGCTCAAACCATAATGAGTATTTTGCTGAATCTGTCATCATACGCTCCATTTCATTAAAATGAATATACTGCTCTCTATGGAGAAGCTAAGAGAGTTTTATTAATCATTCAATGACAGATACAAATGTAGATGGTCAGCCGTTCCCACATGGCGGATTGTTTCTAGTCCCACTCCTTCAAAAGTTATAGCCAACAACCAATTTTTCCATTCTGCCCGCCCTTTTGTACGAAGGTCTACCGCATGCACATAACCATCCTCTTGTACAAAATGCAGGGAGTGCTGCTTTTGTGCCAACCCCATCTTTTCATAGTCTTCTGGACTTCGCCGGATATCCGTTACTATGATATCGCTGTCGGCCAATGTCGCCGTTGAAAGAGCCACTCGCATAATGGGATGCAATGACCGGTAATAACTGCTTATCTCTTCCGATTTGGCATTTAGTTCTGAGAAGTAAAATGCTCCATAAAGAGTATAAGCAGCAACCAGTACCGCAATACCACTACGGACATATCTGTTTAAAAACCAACTTTTACTAAAACGAATTCTTACAAAAAGAGCATAACACAACAGTAATAGTATGGTTGCCAATACCCCGGCCCCCAACGCCAGCCATCCGTGTAAATCATATTCACTGTAGATATAGACAGAGGTCCGCACCAATAAAAAGAAAGGGGCAATTAAACCGGATATTAAAAGCACAATGTAGAAGAGCGCTTTCGCAAAAATGTTCGAAGAGGAGGATACCGATGACTCGGCCGAACTACTCTCTTCACCTTCGTTAAGATCTGCGAGCTGCTGATCAAGCTTTTTATTGAGATTGCTTAGTTCCCGGGAGGATAATTTTTTCTTTGGATCTGTTGCTGCCATAATACGTTGTTGCTTCAAAAAAAGAATGTCTGTTCTTTTTCACGATGAAACAACAGTATAGTTACAAAATAAGAATGGGATCCCGGCAGAAACCGGAACCCCATACATCTCATCACAATCCCTAGTGAAATGTAATTAAAAGGAACCAACTTTTCATATTGATCCCCAATAAAAAATCTTAATAGATTTAAAACCCCTTAACAGGTTGCAGAGTAGGTCTTTTATCCACAAAAGAAATTAACCTTTCGCCTTAATGGACCTCTTCGCTCTGCTGGTGAAAAACATTAAGAATAAATAGAATTGACAAACTGCCCAGCATCGCAAATAAGAAGCCACCCGGTAGTTGCAGCGATACCGTAACACCCCCCATTACTAACGAACCTGCCACACCTGCTGCGAGATTAGGCACCATATCAATGGTAGTGTCCCACATAGCAAGCTTCGCTAAAGCTCCTACGACCATACCCAGCGCAATAAGCCAAAAAATTGTAGTACCGTCTAAAACTTCCATTCGTCAAATATTGTTTGGATTTTAAAATTGATTGACCCAAAAATAACTTTTTTTAGCTGATTTTGGAATTGAAATTCTCCTTCTCTCATAAAAAGGAAATCTTCTGTATTTTAATATGAAGTTAACTCACAAAAAGTACTGATGGAACAAGCGGATATCCGGAAAATCATACATATCGATATGGATGCGTTCTATGCATCTGTTGAACAGCGTGATTTCCCTGAATATCGTGGCAAACCTGTTATTGTGGGGGGCTCACCAGAAGGGCGTGGGGTTGTTGCGGCAGCGAGTTATGAGGTTCGTAAGTTTGGTGTTCATTCTGCCATGCCGGCCGCCAAGGCCGTACGACTGTGCCCACAGGCGATATTTGTAAAGCCGAGATTCGAAGTATATCGAAAAGTATCACAGAAAATTAGAGAGATTTTCTTTGAGTATACCGACCTTGTAGAACCGCTCTCACTGGATGAAGCTTACCTTGATGTCACTGAGAATCACATTAACCTTCCTTCAGCTACTCTTATAGCAAAAAGGATCCGCAAACAGATCAAAGAAAAAACCAGACTCACAGCCTCGGCAGGCGTAGCCCCCAATAAGTTTTTGGCAAAAATAGCATCAGATCTTGAAAAACCGGACGGCCTTGCCGTGATCTTACCGCAAGATGCCGAAGACTTTTTAGAAAAGTTAGAAATAGGAGAATTCCATGGAATAGGGGATGCTACTGAATCAAAAATGAAATCGTTGGGCATCTACAACGGAAGCGACCTGAAAGAATGGTCCGAAATCGAGCTGGTCAACACCTTCGGTAAAACCGGGCGCTACTATTATCGCATTGTTCGTGGTATAGACTCCAGAGAGGTTAAAACCGACCGTATTCGAAAGTCTATTGGTAAAGAGCGCACTTTTTCGGAAGATATTGAAGATATGGGATGGATAAAGAACTTTCTGCGCGAACTATCTTCAAAAATATCCAAACGCATGAAAGAGAAGCGAACGGCCGGAAAAACAGTGACCCTGAAGGTACGGTATGATGATTTCGAAACAATCACCCGAAGCAACTCTTACAGTCATTATATCAATACAACCGACGATATAGCGAATACTGCTATCTCACTACTTGAGGAAACAGAAGTTGGTGACCGAAAAGTACGGCTACTGGGCATTACCCTATCCAACCTAAACCTCAGTGAAAAGGGGCGTTTTAGGCAGCTGGAGATTCCATTTCACGAAACTTCGCGTACAAAAACAGGCTAATTTTTTTTAATCAATAGTTTCCTCTGTAGATCTGTGTGCTTAACTTCCACCGCTTTTTACAACCGACATCTTTTTTCTACATGAGTTACCAACTTTCAGATTTCGACTTTGAACTGCCCGATGAAATGATCGCCCAGGAACCGGCACAGCCTCGCGACCATGCAAAGCTGCTGGTTTACGACCGGAGTACAGATAGCATTACTGATGATCGTTTCTATAATCTGCCGCAATACCTTCCCGATGATACTACTCTCGTGCTCAATAACAGCAAAGTTGAAAAATGTCGGCTACTTTTCGATAACGGGAAAAAAGAAATTTTTGTGCTTGATGCCATTAATGATACTACGGTACGCGCCATGGTTCGTCCCGGAAAAAAATTCAAGAAGGGACGTTCTGTTGAACTTACGAAGGATATATCAGCGGAAGTTATGGATATTGATGATGAGGGATTACGAACATTAAAGCTCAGTCCTGCTCTTGGCGATTCCGTTTACAATAAGCACAAACATACACCCTTTCCGCCCTATATTGAACAAAATGAGTCCCTTTCAGAAGAATATCAGACTGTTTATGCACAAGATCTTGGCAGTAAAGCAGCCCCAACAGCGGGACTTCATTTCACCGATGAACTACTGGAAAAAATAGAAAAGAAGGGGATAACAGAGGCAGAGGTAACCCTGCATGTGGGCCTAGGTACTTTTGCCCCCGTAAAAACGGAGACCATTGAAGAGCATACCATGCATTCGGAATGGTTTGAAATCACTAAAGACACCGCACACCAGCTAAACAAAGCCAATCATATCACTGCCGTAGGAACAACCAGTGTACGTGTATTGGAATCGTGCCTCAGAGAAAATGAGCAGTTCTGTGCCATAGAAATGGATACAGATATTTTTATTCGTCCCGGATTTGAATTCCAGGCCACCGATGCACTCATCACCAACTTTCACCTGCCCAAAAGCACGCTACTGATGTTGGTTGCTGCGTTTACCGGGTACGAAGAGATGCAGAAAATATATCAGCATGCCATAGATAAAGAATACCGATTCTACTCCTTTGGCGATGCCATGCTGATTCTTTAGAACCTAGTTATTGGGAAGGGGACTATCCCCCTATACACCCAATAACCAGCTACCAAATAACTTTACTTATCAGGGTTATCTTTCTGCTGTTGCTTCATTTGCTGTTGCATCTGGCTACCGTCTACCATCTTAATCTGATTCTTGAGCGATGTTGACAACTCTTCTATATCATCTTCATCAAGCACTTCATCAATATCTTCAATACCAATCTTTTTCAACAGGTTATAGATCATGCGGTTGAACAGCATCTGTTGAGCCGCAGAACTTAGCTGCATTAACTGCTCTTGTGGAATCTGCGCGCCGGAAAGCTTCACTTTATTCATAACCGGCTCAAGCAGTTTTTCAATCTTCTTAGACATCTGCTTTTCGAGCTCCTTGGCATCAGTATTTTCTTTGCTTGTCACTTCATTGCCATTAGGATCAACTAACTTCATATCAAATCTTTATTTGTTTTAGTATTACTTCACGTATTGAACAACGCATCGAAGGATATCGTTTATATAGCCATTAATCAATTAAAACAGTGTTTAAATGTGTGACCCCGAATATTTGTTCCATAACAATAATAGTCAACGATATTGGATTTTTAATAAATATTGAATAGTTTAACATTGAATTAAATAAAACACCAGACCAACTTTACTTTTATGCCAGCACCCCAAGAAAAATTAAAGATTACAAACGATACGAATTACCCCATTCACAATTTACTGCAACAGCGGTGGAGTCCGCGTGCATTTTCCAATGACTCAGTAAAACCCGAACTGCTCAAACAACTTTTTGAGGCGGCACGCTGGGCCCCATCTTCCTATAATGAGCAACCCTGGCACTTCATTGCCGCTCGCAAAGAGGATGAAGAAGCTTTTGAAAAGCTATCGCAGGTGATGAATGACTTTAACCGCAACTGGGCATCGAAAGCCCCGGTACTGGTGTTGGGGCTCACCCAAAACACCTTTGCCATGAATGGCAACCCCAATCCCCATGCCGGGCACGACCTCGGACAAGCCATTGCACATCTCACCTTTGAGGCAACCCGCCATGATCTCTACGTGCACCAGATGGCCGGAATTCATCCGGACAAAGCGCGTGAACTTTATGATATCCCGGAAGATGTTGAACCCATGACGATGTTTGCCATAGGCTACAGTGGAGAACCGGAGCAACTTGATGATGATCTCCAAGAACAGGAGCAAGCCCCCAACAAACGAAAACCACTTGCGGAAACGGTTACTCTTTATACAAGTTAATGCAAACCTGACCTACATATTAAGGAGCTGCCCGACGGATTAATCTCCGGGCAACTCCTTTTTTATTATAGGTTACCTCTTTAGTTGCTACGCACCTAAGGTAAATTCTGCCAATATTTTATTGGTCTGCGAAGCTTTAGCACAGTAGGGTATTTTGGGGGTAAAAAAGGAACAGAAGAATTATAGAGTTATTGCTGATTATCCTCTGCCACTACGTTAAAACTTCGAGATGCATAGCTGCACCTCCTTCGGTTTACACTGACAACCCTTTCAACTATAGTTCCAAAAGGAGGACTCTTTATAGCCCATTAGATCCTACGCGGACCTATCCCGGGAGATCCCTCGCCGGGCTCGGGATGACGTTGCTTTTAATAATCTTTTGAAACTAATCTCTGCATTAGGGTTGAGAGAGTTTCAGGCAGGCAGATGAGATTTCTTACCACCTCTCGGCAGTTCGAAATGACTTATGGCATATTTATTGCTCGCTCTCCAATACGAAATTAGTGGTTCGAGTATTAGTGCTATTTCGCGAACCTATTCACGGAAATTGCTTTTTATATTTTTCTCAACATATGATTTCTGGCATATATAAAAAAAGCAATACCAACTGTATCACGGTCATCCCTGACCCTATACCCATTGAGTAAGGCTTACAAAGGGTGATAACATCTTACTTTCTCAGAAACCGATAACCCCCCCAAAACATAGTAACTCTATTCCATATTCAACTTGAAGTAACAAAATAAGCCGTAAACATCCCTCCCGCTTCGCGGCGCTCCCTTCAAAGGGAGATGAATACCCGTAATAAACACTCCAATTGAATGCTCAGAACCAATTTCAGAATTCTCAGCCGGTCAATTTTTTGGTTCTTTCCAGTTCTGCTGGTCCGCCTACCGGCGGATCGTCACTGAAAAAATGAACATACACTCAATAGCAAGTTCATCCCAACACCGAGGTAGCTCTGCTACACCAATTACTTCGGTGAATAAGGTACCGAAACAAGATAAGCCTGGATTGCTCGGTAATACATCCGCTTCTCCTGTAAACAGATGATATTTCTCACCACCTATCGGTGGTAAGAAATGACTTATGGCTTATTTATTGCTCGCTCCCCCAATACACAATTAGTAGTTCGAGTATTAGTGCTACTTCGCGAACCTCTTAAGGAGATTCTCTTTTTATGTTTTTCATTAGGTGATGCCGTAGCATATATCACAAAAGAAACGATGCCGACTGTAGCACGGTCATCCCTGACCGTATGACGTTGAGCAAGGCCTGGCGGTATCAACATAGCACGAGCGGGACGCTTATATGTAAAAATAGGAAGTAACCATCCTCTGCCACTACGTTAAAACTTCGAGGCGCATAGCTGCACCTCCTTCAGTTTACACTGACAACCTTTTCAACTATAGTGCCAAAAAAGGACTCTTTATTGCTCTTTAGATTCTACCCGGACCTATCCCGGGAGATCCCTCGCCGGGCTCGGGATGACGTTGCTTTTTGTGGATTCTAAAAATGAGAGACTGGTCTCGAAGGCTTTCGGGATGCGATTTCCACAGCCAAGTCCTAAGAAACTTTAGCACACAGAACACAGAGTTAAATTGTCACTTCATAGACACTACCCATACTTGCGTCCATCAAGAAAAGCTTAGCTGATGAAGGCATCAGGGAGAAAGCATTAAACCCTCCATCGCCGCTGCCAACGCGATAAATGGTCTGTAACTGTCCCTTCTCATCCATTTTAAGCAGAACCTGTTCTTTTCCGTTGGGAACATTCATCAAGATAAATATCCCTTGAGGGGTCACCTTCATATCTGTCGCATAGGCCAAAGGATAAACAGCATTATTAGGCTGATTTTTATTACGTTCGATATAGTAATCAAAAATATCTTCTTTAACGGGCAGATCGATAGTAGTTTCCCACAATAGTGCCCCTTCTCGGCTGTACCGCTGTACCTTTCCATACGATTGTAAAAAGGCATAAAAGCTTTCATCATCATACGCTGTAAGTGCCGTATTCTTAAACACATCCGGCACCTCGCGGTTTTTGATCGTCTTTTTAATCTCTTGCAAGTTAAAGGTCTCACCCTTTTCTCCCGGCGCATCTCCAAAGTACAAACTACTGTCCGCCGAGTGCTGATAACGGATTAATGCCCCTTCGGTTCCATTTGCAGGAACTAAATATTTATCCTTTCCCTCTACTGCAAGTTGGGCAAAGCTCATCATCTCTCCTTTGTATGGATACCTTTCGAGGAACTCTCCCTCTTTACTGATTATACTAATAGTAACAGTCGCAAAATCCAGTACATACACCTTGTTGTTTGCCACCTGCAATCCCAAAGGTCGCCCAAACTCACCGGGCCCCTTTCCCTTTTGGCCCACTTTTGTAATGGGTTCTCCCTGTTTATCATAAAAAAAGACTGAGGCCAGCTTATTATCTAACACTGCAATCTTATTATCATCTAGTATGTCAATATCTATAGGCTGGGCCAAACTGTCCTCTTCAAACGTTAAAAAAGGCTCTAGCTCCTCAAAAGCAATCTTCTTTTCCGAAACTTCATTTTGATGCGACTCTTTTTCTTGCGAACACCCCAAAACAATTATAGAGGCAGCGATAAAAGTAATGTATGTAACTCTTGAAATGATAGTAGGCATAGCGCAAACTAATGCTTTAATTTGATATCGACGTTTCGATAAAATAATAACTTTTCCTTATATAACAAGAGTATTAAAACAATTATTGGAGTAGGAATATCATGCCCAAAAAGGACGGGATATCACATATTACCTCTACTGTCAATCAATAATTGAATTCCTTTAAAGGGAGAATCAAAAGTAAAGCCGGCCACAAATAATGCCGGCTCAACCAGTGAGATACTTACTTTACTTCAAATGTTTTGCAAGAAATGTTATTGTCTTTTTCCAGGCATCCTCAGCAGCCTTCTTTTGGTAACGTCCCCCCGAGGGACTGGCAAAAGCATGTCGGGCTCCCTCATAAATATGAATGGAATTATCTACTCCTACTTCGTTTAGGGCCGACTCAAACTCCTTTACTTTTTTAGGTGGGATCCCCTGATCTTCGCTGCCAAAAATTCCGAGAATGGGCATCTGGAGTTTTGAAAGCTGCGCTGTATCCGTCACCAAACGACCATAATAAATAACCGTAGCATCTATCTTTTTAGGGTGTGTCAATGCCGTACGCAACGACCATCCGCCCCCAAAACACCAGCCTATGGTTCCGATTGCCGTAGCCTCATGCTGATCTTTCAGGTAATTATATGCCTGGGTCAAATTATCAATAGCCTCATTTTCATTTACCGATCGAGCATAGGTACCGGCACTGTCAGGTTTTTCCGTTACTTTCCCTTTATACAGATCCACTGCAAGAGCAGTATAGCCTTCACCCGCCAGCTTTTGGGTCATCATGCGAATATTATCATTAAGTCCCCACCACTCGTGAATCACAATAAGTCCGGGTGCATCGGCATTCGCACCCTCGGGCCGGGCAAGATATCCCGTTATTTCTTTGCCATTGACGGTAGCATAGACCACCTCTTCTCCCTGTACACCAGAGGCTTGCTTTAACTCTGTAGATGCATTCTCTACAGGTTTATCCTCCTCATGTTCTATTAACATTCTATCTACATAACTACCCTCTTCCTCTGATGAGCCACAGGCCGCCATAACAACTGCCAAACTCATCGCAATTACGATCAATCCTATATTTTTCATGATTTCCGGATTTAGTTAACATTGTATTATTCTTTAGGTACCAATCGAACAATACCATTATCACCCTCCGTTGCTATATAGATATAGCCATCCGGCCCCTGTTTAATATTTCGGGTACGTCCGATA
This sequence comes from Fodinibius halophilus, assembly GCF_011059105.1. Classification (GTDB taxonomy): domain Bacteria; phylum Bacteroidota; class Rhodothermia; order Balneolales; family Balneolaceae; genus Fodinibius; species Fodinibius halophilus. Next base: position 218,662 of record NZ_JAALLS010000003.1, read on the forward strand.
TCCCGAAACAAGATCTCCTCTCTTGTAATAGTATTATTTTCCACAATACAGCGCACGATATAACCGAACTTAAGCGAACCCACCAAAAGATCGCCCTGCCAATCGGGGTACTTCTCACTGGTAACAAAGGTCATCCCTGACGGGGCGATAGACGGATCCCAATACCACTCGGGCTGCTCCATACCGGCCCGCGCTGTATCTTCTGCAAACTCTGTACCGCTGTAATTGATTCCATAACTGATAATCGGCCAGCCATAATTATTACCCGCCCGAATAATATTAACCTCATCGCCCCCGCGCGGACCGTGTTCATGCTCCCAGAGCTCTCCTGTTTGCGGGTGCATATCCATGCCCTGCGGATTTCGAATGCCATAGGCAAAAATTGCTTTCTTAGCCTCTTCCATATCAACAAATGGATTATCTTCGGGAATACCCCCATCATCATACAGGCGATATATTTTACCGGCATCTCGCGTTATATCCTGGGGATTTACATCGCGGTTACCACGATCCCCGATCCCAAAGTAGACATAGCCCTCACCATCAAATTCGATACGGCTCCCAAAATGTTGTCCGCGCTGCGTATTGGGCTCTGCCTTGTATAGCAGTTCCTTATCAATAAGTTTTGTTCGATCCTCATTTAGCTTCGCACGCATCAGGGCCGTATTAGCGCCCCCGCCCCCTTTAGGACTGGAATAGGTAATATAGACCCAACCATTTTGGCTGTAGTTGGGATGAACTGCAATATCGAGCAGGCCGCCCTGGCTGCGGGCCCACACCTCGGGCACTCCATCAAGTGGTTCGTTAAGCAGCTGTCCGTCACTATAGCGCCAAATTGCTCCATCGCGCTCGGTAATCAGCATATCTCCATCGGGCAGCCACGCCATACCCCAAGGCACCGATATCTCTGTAGTCACTGTTTGAACGGTATAGGTCGGCGGATCTGAACTTTGTGCCGTACAAGAAAATGATACAAAGGCAAAGAAGGACAAGAAGAGGATTACTAATCGTGACATAACAATGAATTCCTAATTATGGTTGACCAAATAATACGCAACTGTTAAATACAACATATCTCTATTATAAGAAACGCTACCTGAAAAGGAACTTATAATCTTTAGCATTGGCTCACAAGTCAGTATGAACAAGGTATAAACAGTGGCAACCTCCCTCCAGCTGCCCCACCTGTTGACGAGTTCATTGAACTTAGCAAACCCTCTTACCGCAGTAATCAACCACATCCTCAAAAGAGACTTTTTATTGTTGACCGGAACTATATATTGCCTGCAGTTAATGTCACTTGATATTTTGTCACAAGACAGTAAATTAATGTGTATTTATTTATAAAATTTTTCATAGAGAGCGACCTAAAACCAAAGCCTAAAGCTTTTCCGAACGACCAATTTGGGCTTTTTGGTAAGTACATTACGCATAGGCTAGTAAAATTAATAGTAATAAAAGGGGATCAGCATGGACTTGGACTTCAAGAAAGCATCACAATCGTTTGACTCACTACCTTACCGGGAACGCATTAAATCGGTACTGGAGCTCGTAAAGAGCACACTATCAATTGTAGGCAAAGACGCTGACATCATTAAGCCGTGGATACGGATGGCGATCTATCACACCTTTATGGTCAGCTTTTTCTTTGGCGGACTGCTTTGCTGGCAATTTGAACAATATGGATATGGGATCTTATCCTTTTGCTTAGGGTTCTTTCTCTTCCTATACAAACACTTCTACAACAACAAGCAGGAGATGCGGATGAGCTGGATCGTCTATGAAACACTCATCGGCAACGATCCATCGTATAAGGGCGCCGTTACCGCAGATAAGGAACTAAAATCACAAAGGCGCAAAATTGCATGGATCGATATTGCGATGGCCTTTGTGAACAGAGGTAAATTCGCAGGCGGCGGCATTGTCAAAATGTTGATGCGTCTCTTTGTGTCGGGACTAGAAGAAGTCTGGGACCTGGCCAACCACTACCTGATACCGTCGGTGGCCGTGGACAAGATGGAGCTCACCCCGGCTTTTAAAGAGATGAAGAAACTTAAAGACCGCATTCCCGAATCGCTGGTGGGTGTCTTTGGCATTGACTTCCTGGGCAAGGTGGTCCGTCAGGTTACCATCCCCACCTATGTTGTACTTTTCATCCTTTCTGCTGCCGCCGGCTACTTTGGCACCGACTTTCTGCCCACCTCGACCATCGACGTAGACGGACAGCCGGTTACCTTCAGCTGGCTGCCCATTATTCTTGCGCTCTGGCTCGGAAAGCTCTTCAATAACCTCTTCGAACGAACGGTGACCGGGGTCAAAGTAACCTATTTTACCGTCTTTTATACCAAGATTACCCATCCCGACCGTATTCGCGAAGATATGCGCGAAGAACTCACCGACTACCTCAAACTGGAAGGGGTGGATGAAGTGGATAACCTGGAAGAACAGGGCGCCGAACCGGCTGAGACGGTCTAAAAACATCCGACAACCTCATGTGGATACTGAAAGAAGCCTAAAAAAACGGGTTGTTATTTAGCCTGTGAAGCTAGATATTTAGAGTCCTTTCAAATGGGGCCTGCAGTGTATACAAAAATAGATCTGCACTGTCCTTGGTACAGTAAATGGCTCCTTTTGAAATGCAACTGACATGCGCCCGTAGCTCAACTGGATAGAGCGTCTGACTTCGGATCAGAAGGCTAAGGGTTCGAATCCTTTCGGGCGTACACTCTTATTAGCCCATGACTCGTAAAGAGTCATGGGCTAATTATATTTTATTAGATACCTTTCATATAGTGATTATAATTCTTCTCAGGGTAACGAAGTATAAGATTAAAGGCTAAATAAATTGTTTATATATATCTAAAATAGTGTATAGTGAACGCCGACTAATTGTAAATCGGTTTTACTTAATGGAAGATTAAAATAAATTTTCTATTACAGATATAATTTATAATAATAGGATATGCCATCGTCGAGGGTAAATATAAATCCAGAAGTATTATCATTCGCTAGGGAACGTTCTGGGTATGTTATACCTGAGATAGCTAAAAAGTTGCAGGTAAATGAGGAGAGATGGCTAAAATGGGAAGAAGGGGAAATCAAACCTACCGCAAAACAACTAATAAAAATTGCCTCAAAATTAGACAGGTCTCCCGCTTTTTTCTATTTGAATAACCCCCCAGAGGAGGAACCAGCACTTTCAGAATTCAGGACTATAAATAACATTCCTTTAGAAAATGCTTCTCCAAAACTGATTCAAGCTATTAGAGAGGCAAAAAGGAATAGAAAAACCTTACTTGAATTATATCAACTCCAAAATGAAGAGCCAGAAAGTATTCCCTCATACACAAATATCTCGAATCGCATTGAAAGAGTAGCAAAAGAGGTAAGAAATTGGCTTGGAGTAACTTTTGAGAAACAAAATAGTTGGCGAGGATCATCCAATGCACTTACAGAATGGAAAAATATTCTCGAGAATAAGGATATTTATGTTATTCAATATCCACGGGTCGATATCGATGAGGCCCGAGGCTTTGCATTAGCAGAATCTGAGATTCCGATAATTGGTATAAATTCTCAAGACTCTTACAATGGTAGGATTTTCACACTAATACATGAACTATGCCATATACTATTAAAAGATTCAGTACTTGTAAATGATGATCTTCAAAATTATTTCAGTTCCGGCAATCAGGAGATGGAAAGGCTCTCCAACAAATTAACAGCTGAGATATTAGTTCCCTCGGAAATCATACAAGAACTATTTAATAGTCAAAATAATGAACTCAGAGAGGTAAATAGATTAAGAAGTAAGTTTAAAGTATCTAGTTATGTAATACTGATTAGACTCAAAAATTTGTCACTAATTTCTACTCAGGAATTTAATCGAATTAAACCTGAAGTTAGCTTTAGTGATACCAGTAGATCAGGTAGTTCAGGTGGAAATGCGTATTACAATCAAATAGCACGCAAAGGCAAACTACTGGTCAGAACAGCGTTTGACGCTTATTTCAATGATAACATTTCATTACCTGAATTAACTGAAATTACCTCCTGGAAAGTACCAAACTTAAATGAGTTGGCAGCTAAAACATTTGATTGGCCAGAGGAGGGTAAATACATTTGACCTATTCACTTGACTCAGACGTGTTAATACAGGCTTGGAGAGATTACCCCATTGAAAACTTTCCTCCTGTTTGGGAAAAACTAGGGGAACTGGGAGCCAATAATACTCTTGGCATGTCTGAACTTATCCTTGCTGAACTTCAAAGGGGAGGAGATGAACTTTATGATTGGGCTAAAACTCGAGAAACTGATTTAGTTATTCCTACCTCTGATACTATTAATTCAGAAGTCTCATATCTTGTCAATACCTACAACAATTTTGGTATAATTACTGGCAAAAATGAAGCAGACCCTTTCGTTGTTGCCGTTGCAAAAGCTCATAATTGTATCGTAGTTACTAATGAAAGAAGATCCGGAGATTTAAATGGCCCTAAGATACCTGATGTATGCCTTGAGGAAGAAATTCCATGGATCAGATTTATCGATATTATTAAGCGAGAAAACATAGTCTTTCAGTAATTTATTTTATTGGACTATCTCTTTTGTAAGGATTGTACTACTCAACAGTCTTACCAATAACTGAATATTAATTTTTAAACTATATCAGTTATGGATCATTATTATGTTCACATATATACGGATGATGATGGGGATCATGAAATTCATACGGATGAATGTGATTTTTTACCTAAACCAACTCATCGTGATTATTTAGGCTATTATAATAATTGTGAAAATGCTGTTGAGGAAGCTGGAAACAATGGATACTCTCCCGTAAATGGATGTTATTTCTGCTCTAGAGATTGCCATACTTCTTAAATAAAAAAGGGGAGACAGGCTCTCGCAATCCTGTCTCCCCATTACGCTATCCCAGGCAGGTCGTACAACACTGCCTTCTCTCTTTATACTTACATCCTTATTTTGAGAGCTAACGTTGTACTATCCTTTCCGAGTCCGTGGGCAAAGGCAATGCTTAGCTGCCGGCCATTACTTTTCCAAAACCATTGCGTTGAAGCTTATCAATAATCTTACCGTAATTCATAAGCCCATCTCCTTATAGCCACTTTTAATTACCGTAGATATCATTTTAAACCGGTTGTTCGCTTTGAATGAATTGCGTGCATGGGCCGGTATAATAATAGACTGGCCGGTTTCAAGAAGTTTGGAGTCTCCATCAATAATGACTTCCGCTTTTCCGTCTATAATCTGTATAAAAGTATCGAAGGGGGAGGACTTTTCTGCCAGCTTCTCTCCGGTATCAAAAGAAACTGCATTAATATTCCCGGTCGATTTCTTTATAATCGTTTTAATCACCACCGAATCGGGGACATATTCGATAATTTCGACGACAATCATTGCTTTTGATTTTTCGAGCTCTGAATATTCCATTTTCTTAGAGGGGTTTTAACTGATTGCCAAGAATTAAAGATTTTTTTGTTGTTGCATACTTATTCTTTACAATGTGCTCTTCTCATCTGTTAATCTTGTATAACGAATATCAGTAAACTTTGGGGAAAGAACGTTACACACTTAGCAAGAAAACGTTGCATAAATTACGGGTTTCAGGGTGTGACCTATTTAAGCACTAACCATGCTAAAAAATCACAGGAAAGGGGCTTACAACAGACGTTGCTTACACTGCTCATCTACAATCATAATGGTATGTACATCTACAGCGATAGTCTGCCGACAACGGGCGGGATCATGCTAACTTGCAACAAGGGTATTGCGAAACCACTCTATAAATAGTTTCAGCCGGGATGAATCTTTATAGATCCGATAGCCCTAAGTCTGAAAAATGTGTAACAAAACCTAAAACATCTACAAAACACTCTTGGCAAAGTTTTGTCATCTTTAATAAGAAGCTTGCAATAAAACCAACATTGATATGTCTGCAGTCGATAAAGTAACCTTTAATAATAGTACCAGCCGTGGATTTAGCAAAACTGTAAAGAAACGGGTTGACCAATATTTTGAAGAGCACGATCTCTCAAAACATGCCAACCTGCAGATGGTGGTTAAAACTGTGGTACTGCTCACCTTTTACCTGGGCAGTTATGCATTGATTATATCGGGACAGTTTTCCCTTATGACAATGTGGTTTTTAACCTTTTTGATGGGTATTGGGATGGCCGGTGTCGGCTTCTCGATATCGCACGATGCCCTGCATGGCGCTTACTCCTCCAATAAGCATATCAATCGTGCCCTGGGCTTTACCTTTGACCTACTGGGGGCAAACGGTTATATCTGGAAAATAACCCATAACATTATTCACCACACCTATACCAATATTCACGGGCACGACGAAGACCTGGAAGTTGCCGAATTTATCCGGCTCTCCCCACATTCAGAACATAAGCCGATCCATCGCATACAACATATTCTGGCTTTTTTTGCCTACAGCCTGGCGATGTTTTTCTGGGTGTTCGTCAAAGATTACAAGAATTTCCTTAAAACAAACATCGGCCCGTACGAAAACAAAAGTCATCCCACAAAAGAATGGATCATCCTATTTGTAAGCAAGAGCATCTATTATACGTATATGCTGGTGCTGCCGATGCTTCTGCTCGATATTACCTGGGTACAGCTGCTAATTGGATTCGCAACGCTTCACCTGACAGCAGGACTGATACTGGGCATTGTTTTTCAGCTGGCCCACGTGGTTGAGGGAACTGACCACCCCGTGCCCGACGAAGAAAATATGATTGATGAACACTGGATGATTCACGAAATGGTAACCACCAATAATTTTGCCCGCGACAATAAGGCGTTATGCTGGTTCCTGGGCGGACTAAATTTCCAGATTGAACATCACCTTTTCCCCAGGGTATGCAGTGTTCACTATCCGGCCATTAGCCCTATTGTTGAGAAAACGGCCAAAGAGTATGGCATCCCCTATAATCAACACGATACTTTCTTTGAGGCCGTAGCTTCTCATTATCGCACCCTCAAAAAATTCGGAGACCCGGAATTCACCTATTCTGAAACACAGATATGAGATATCTGTAACTTTTTACCGGATTTATGTAATAAAAACAATGGTCTAAATGGTATCTTTAAGTTGAGTCAGCTGAACAAATAGAGCTAAAATGGATCATAATAACAGAGATAGTAAAAGAAGAAATACTCATCATCCAAAGGGTTCAGCAGCAAGGGTACGAAAAATGAAGAGCCAAAAGACCAACTAAAGTTGGAAGCCTAACCCTACGTATCCTGTTTTTTAATTGAATATCTGATTATTAAAAAGTTCAACTTTTAAAACGAAGAGCGGTTCATTTACGCTCTCATTTCTGAGATACGATATGAACTAATGTGTTAATTGGACTGCTGTCCATTATAATTGCTGTATAAACTTCTTAACAAGATGAATAAAGAGCTGAATCAACTTCCGCACCCGAGTTCTCTCGTTATCGAAGTAGGTAAACAATATCTGAGCCTGCATCCCTGTATTGCATTGGCTAAACACGCAATGGATTCAGCTGCTTGCAAAATCAATATCATTGACTCTTATTATCAACATGCCGTAGCGTGCACGGTAGATGAAACTGCTTATAAAGACAACCTCTGCTTCGATACAATCAGGCAAAACGGGATATACGAGGTAGAAAACCTAAGTAATAATAGCCGTTATAAGGATCATTCATATGTGAAGGACCCTCCACATTTCGAATATTACTGCGGAACCAAGCTAACCACTTCTGACGGTGCGGATATCGGTTCAATCTGTGTGCTGGATCCCGATGAAAAACGGGCAACAGACGAACAGAAGGAACAACTCAGACAGCTTGCCCTTTTGGTTATGAATACCATTGAATCTGAATACAGGTACAACAACGCTATTAATAAATTAGATTCTTGGGATGACAGCTTCCATAAACTCAATCACGATGTGCGCACTCCTATAACCGGAATTGTAGGCCTTGCCGACCTTTTAAATCAAGAAAAGGAATCCTTTAAGGAACCTATTCAAGAGCTCACATTGATCAAAGAATCGGCTGAAACGATCCTCGAAATAATTGATGATGTCCTGGAAAACCTAAACACCAACAGCAACGGGCAAGAAGAGAGAGAGAAAAATTGCTTCACCAACATTATTAAACAGTTACAGCGTCTATATATCCCACCGGCGAAAGTAAAGGGACTCACCTTTACCTTTACTAACAAGGTGGATACCAGCCTTAAGATATCCCATTCTTTTTCTATTAAATTGATGCGTGCTACCAGTAACCTTGTATCGAATGCTATTAAGTTTACTCCGGAGAACGGAACTGTTGCTGTTACAATAACCCAAGAAACCGATATGAACAACAGTAACCTTAACATCACTGTTACCGATAGTGGGTGCAATATGACGACTGAGCAGGTCGATGCTTTTAACAATGATAGACCTGTTCCAAGATCGGCCGGAACCAATGGCGAGCGGAGCTTTGGTGTAGGTCTTAAATATGTCAAACAGATGACCACCCAAGCAGGTGGAACCACCTCGGTAACGGTCGACCGGGAAAAAGGGACACAGTTTTCAATTTCGTTGCCCGTACCGGTTGATGAAACTGATAAAACGATATCAACTTTTCCCAAAACCATTATTACACCGGTGAAAAATGGGATGACACAATAGGGTTAAAATGGATTACTGCTGCACAATAGCTCCCGACTGTATCAACTGAACGCTGTACGAGTCGTGGTTACAGATTAAGTCCGGCGTCAGCCCGGAAAATTGGGGAGGTTATAGCAACATTCTGGCAAATCCCCCTAACCCCCTTTGGAGAGGCTGTGAGAAAATATCGTTTCAACAGGGATTTCATCAATGAGCAAAATCTATCGTTATCTGCGTTCGCTTTAGGCGGTTGTTGCTGTTCTCCTCGGATTCCAACTGGCAACCTCTTCGATACCTTCTCCGATGGGCCCCAGGCTTGCATATCGTTTCATATTATAGGCGGCAGCATACAGGTTAATTTCGGTTTGTACCTTCCTGAGGCCTCGCAACTTCAGCGGAATCTTCCCCATCCAGTGTTTTAAGGTGCCAAAGACATGCTCGACAATGCTCTTTCGCTCTTTAATGCGCGCCTGCCCGTACCGACTGCCTATTTGCCGGGCATAGCCAGCCCGCCACCGGGCCCCATGGAACACGGTCAGATTGCGCACCCCATCGGCCGCGCTGGTGCACTCCGATTGCATCGGACATTCCCGGCAACTCGTCCCGCGGTAGGTATCCACGTAGGCGTCTTTGCTTTTGCGATAGCGCCCTTTGCTTTTAGCCTCCAGCCAGCGGCCGGCCGAGCAGCGGTAGCGATCCTCCTCGGGGTGGTAGGTAAACTGGACCGAGCGGTTCGTTACGGGCGCATCATTTTCGGGGATGTAGCAACGCGTGGAGGTTTCGGTTTGAATCAGTTTTACGTCGCCTAAGTCGGCGTAACCGGTGTCAGCCAACAACTCATCCGGGACGTGGCCCAATTGGCCCCGGATGGCCTTGTGCATGGGAATAAGCTGCTCGAAATCCGTCGGATCGTTGGTCATCCGGGCGGCGACAATCATCTTGTATTTGTTGTCTACGGCCGCTTGCAGGTTATAGGATGGCTGCTTTCCGCTACGGGGGGCACGCATCAAGCGAGCCCCGGGATCGGACAGTGACAGGCGCTTGGCCTTGCTTGCCTTCAGGCGCGCTTTGGCGGCTTCCAGGGTTTCGATCTGCTCATGTAACCCGGCGATCTTTTCCATGATTTCCGGTTCTCCCATTGCCTCGGACTGCCCCTCTAACAGCTGCCGGGCATCCTCAAGGGCGTCATTACGATCCAGTTTGTCCATCCACTCCCGTAATTGCTCCCGCCGGCGATCTAGTCGTTTATCCAGGGATTCCTCATCCGGGGTATCCCAGCCCGTATATGCTTTAAGCTTCGTCCCATCGATCGCTACGCGCTGGCC